>JBJHBA010000001.1:0-368700 GCA_050485245.1 Verrucomicrobiota bacterium
TGGACAGCATACTCGCAACATGACCAAAAACTACCCAACCTCGTTTCGAAAAACACCATTCAACAGCACCAAACCCTCATAGGAACACGACCCAAACAATCAGTCAGATCTGTTTTGGACAGCAGTGCTACGCGACGTATCAGTCTTAATCATACGCTCATGCCTGCCATTCCGAGAAAACCAGAACCAAAGCCAGTCATGCCAATCGCCCCGATGATTGACTGTGTCTTTCTGATGCTGATCTACTTCATGGTGACCAGTTCACTCGAACGCCAGGAAGCGGACATCGCCTTTCAATTGCCGGGCGTTGTCGAACAAAGCGAACCGATGGAGCTGCCGGATGAGCAAATTATCGAAATCGGCCCGGACGGCCAGGTTATCGTCAACGAGTATGCGTATGATAAACCCGGCGACCGCCGCTTCTCGCAACTTGCCGCCATGCTCACCCGCTTCAAACAAGCCAGCGATGCGAACAAGGTCGAGAGCATGGTGACGATTGCCCCATCGGATGGAACACCCCACCAGATGATTGTCAAAGTCATGGATGCCATCAGCCTGGCCCGCATTGACAGCGTCCACTTTGCGATAAGCTCAGAGGACTGACTGAGCGAGTTGAAGCAACAGGACGCAACTTCCCTAATGCGCTCAGGCTTTCGGTAATTCGATGAAAAAGATACTTCCCCCACCAGGGTTATCGGCGTATCCAAACCGACCGTTTTGCTTCTCAACCATCGACTTCACGATATGCAATCCGAGACCAGTCGAGCTTTCTCCTCCGGTTGGAGTCGCAGATAGACGTTGAAACGGTCGACACATTTTTCCTTGATCCTCCGGAGATAGGCCTGGGCCACGATCAGCAAACTCAATCCGCAAGGATCCATTCTCAGCAGACTTGACTGAAAGAACGACCTCGCTGTTGGAAGGAGAATACTTGAGGGCATTGCCCAACAAATTAACAGCCATCTGACGCAAACGCTCGGCATCAGCCCGTACTCTTTGCTGGGTATGGGAATCAAAGCGGATCGTTTGGTTCTTTTTTGAGGCGGTGTTGGTCAATTGCTTGCAAACGGACTGGAGGAGGCTGATGACATCGACATTGTCCATTTCGATCGATAACTCACCACGTTGAATGGCGGCAACGTCCATCAAACGGACCAGCAAGGAGAGCAGATCGTGAGAGGCCTCATTGGCATCACCGATAATTTCCTTGAGGAAGGCTTCCCCGGGAAGTTCCCGCAAATGCTGTTCTGCAATATCGAGGCAACCGATAACACCGGAGACTAGATTTCTCAGATCATGGGCCGCGATTTCAAGAATGGCACTTTTCTGTCGGCTTTCTTCTTCGATCCGCTCGCGCTGTGATTGAACTTCTTTCAGGAGAGTAGCGATTTTGTCATTACGAATCCGCTCAGCATGCAAATCGAGTTGAAGCTTATCAATGTCTCTCTGCACCCCAAGGACCGCGAATCGCTTTTGCGCTTTATCGTCAAAGATTTCCGATTCCAGTTTGCGGACGGATTGTAACATTTCGCAGGCTCCGGCGAAATCACCTTCTGCATATGCCAAGTCCGCCAATGCTGCCAAAGCTTTAGAAGCTTCATGTTTGAGGCCCGCCTCCCGAGCTGTTTGCAGGCTCCGCTCCCAATGTGCTTTTTGGGCGGGAATCGCCTTCCCCTCAAGACGTGCCAATGCGGCTTCGACCGTGGCGATCCCCCGTCGGTTGCCGGCTGCCTCATAGATGGAGAGAGCCTCCTTGAGGGACATTTCAGCCTCCGGGAGCTGGTTGGAACGGATACAGCACTCTGCCCAAGCCTGCAGGGCATGAGCAAAAGGCTGCCTAGAGGTAAGTGTGCGGCCGATGTCCACAGCCAGTTTACCTTTTTCCCTGGCCAGCGTAAGGTTCCCGTTGCGCACCAGATTGGTCGACCAGTTGCTCAGGGCAATGACTTGTCGAATCGCGTCCTCCTGTTCAGTTGCCAGTTGATAAGCACGCTCGTAATAGGGAGGAGCGACATCTTTCATGCCTGCTTCCTCACTGGAAAAACCGAGATTGATAAGGGTCGGAATAATCCCCGGGTGCCCTTCCAACTTCTTCCACTGCTCCATACTGTCCTCCAGGGCGGAAATTGCAGCAGAGTGTTCTCCCAAATAGGAAAAATTGATGCCGAGATTACCAAATATATTGGCCAAAACGTCTGGATCAGTATCGGGATCCGTCAGACTCAGGGCTTTTTGAAAATGCTTGATGCTTTTAACAAAATCGGATCTTCGACTGCAGATCACTCCCTTCAGATTGTGAGAACTGATGATCGATCGGATGTGACCCAATGCGCTCAATCTCTGTTCATTTTGAGCTAACCACGCCTCGGCATCATCGAGCTTTCCCGACTGTGTCAGGGCATTCCCTTTCAACATGATGTAGCGAGCCGTAAGGGTAGCATCACCACACGTCTCTAGCTCGGACTCCAGCTCAGCTATCGCCGTCAGCGCTTCCCCAGGTTTTGCAGGATGAAGGCTATGCGCCTTTTCAAAACGTTCTTCAAGGGAAGCCGTCGTTTGATCAGTATCCATCTAAAATTGTGATTTAAAGGCGTTCAATTCTTCTTCCAATGCCGCTACTCGATCCCGCAAGACGGATAATTCGGAGCGAAGCTCTTCCAGGTCATCATCGTGCCCCATCCGGATCGTTGCCCTTGGGGAAACGCTGGCTGCGGCTCCATCCAGACTTTCCTGCAGCAAGTCTTCGGGCTCACAGAAAACATGATGATAACGGACTTCCTTGCTTCCCGGTCGCAGGGGAAGCGGTTGAATCAATACTGTCGGCTCGAAAGGCCGCTGCTGCATCCCTTCCAGTGTTTCCTGAATCGCTGGCAAATCGCGAAACGGGTAAAGCCGCTCAGTGCGGGAGCGAATCTGCCCAGGCGTCTGGGCACCGCGCAGAAAAAGGATGGTGAGAACAGCAAATGTCGGCTCATCCAGTTCCCAGCGGGTGGCAATCTGGTGCCGGTATTTCGGGACCCGACCTCCCGCAACATCTACCCGCATGGCCAGCCCCATATCACGCAGGTTATCGAGGGCCTGCAGCACCTCTTCCTCGCTGTATTCACTGACCGGGTCACGGTTGGTCTTCTGATTACAGGCCAGCGTTAGGCTGTTCAGGGTCAGGGGGTAGTATTCGGGCGTGGTCACCGCCTTTTCCATCAATGCGCCCAGCACCCGTACCTCAATCGGTTTCATCTCAAGGGACATGCATTACTTTTGCGCTGCTTGAGGGGTAAGATCAAGCCCACTAACGCAAACTTTCTTCGGGACACCTCCTGAAATCACGCTATGCTGCCCTCCATGAATGAGTCTGCGGCGGCCATAATCCGGCACCTCAACCTGCAACCACTCCAACCCGAAGGCGGGTTTTTCCGGCGGAGCTTTACCCATGCCCGGATGCTACAGAGCGCGAATGAGATCGATTCCCGCCCACTATCCACGGTAATTTACTATTTAGTGACATCGAGCGATGTCTCTGCGCTCCACCGTCTGGCCGGCACAGAGGAGATCTGGTTCTACCATTTGGGAGATCCTTTGGAAATGTTGCTGCTCCACCCCGATGGCAGTGCTGAGAGCCCTGTTCTCGGTCCAGATCTGCTCGTCGGCCAGGTTGTTCAGCAATTGATTCCTCCCGGAACCTGGCAAGGCTGCCGCCCTTTGCCTCCTTTTCACGGATATACCTTGTGCAGTGCGCTGGTTACTCCCGGGTTTGACTGGAATGATTTTGAAATGGGAGACCCTGATTCACTGGTGAATCAATGGCCAGCCCATGAGAGCCGGATCCGCCAGCTTCTTCCGCCCTGACCCTCTCTTTTCCTCCTCACCGCAAACCTCTTTCCCACTCCCCTATGATCACCGCCACCTACTATCTCGACCTGGTTTCATCCTGGTGCTGGTATGCAGAAGACATGTGGACTTCGCTCCAGGAAGCCTATCCTGAAGAAGTCCGCTTCGAATGGAAAATCGCTTTGATTCCCCCCGAAGGATTTCCCCACTCACGGGAGGAGGAAGCATTTTATTACCGTCGCAGTGGAATGGTGACCCGCTGGCAGGAGATGCTCTCAGCGGACTGGTGGGAACCGGAGCTGGAAAATTATCAT
Organism: Verrucomicrobiota bacterium; assembly: GCA_050485245.1. Lineage (GTDB taxonomy): Bacteria > Verrucomicrobiota > Verrucomicrobiia > Opitutales > Oceanipulchritudinaceae > JBJHBA01. Next base: position 4,143 of record JBJHBA010000001.1, read on the forward strand.
GCCCCCAACGCAGTGGCTGAAGCCGCCAAAGACTTCGGAATCCACTCCGCCAAGGTTCGCCACGCCATCACCAGGGCCGGTCTGGTCTATGGCAAACCCATCGGGCACTGGGAGGTTGCGGTGGAAGCCGCTTGTGCCGTCGATTTGCGCTTGCAACCGGACACCCTTCTGGCTGCCGCCCGCTCTCCGGAAGTGCTCACCCGCATCACCGAGAGCAGCCGGGAATTTGATCAGTTCCAGATCAACCAGCGGCCGGGTTTCGTCCTGACCAGTGAGATCGGGGACCGGGCCGTCTTCTCCGGACTTGTTCAAAAGGCCCCCCTCCAGGCCACCCTTGAAGCCATGCTTCACGACGTCCGTGCCTACCGTTCCTTTCATGCCCATTTCGGGAGTTACCAGCAGGCGGAAACATAAAGACGCGGGGCGGCAGCGTGCCCCTGCGCGGCCTTCTCAGCGATCACAACATCGAGGGGGATCGCGGACAAGACGGAGCTCATCCCTCAACATCGGGGGGCTGGCACCGAAGGACCTGCTGAGCGGGGACGCTCAGCGCTACCTGCCATGGAACTTTCGCAATGGATTCGCAACCAATAACCAATAACCCTTAACCAAAAACCGGCCACCGCCCCCTGCCTCCTTTCGACCTCGTTCGATAGCGATACCGATTGAGAGTGGTTGGAGGGGACAGGTTCAAAAATAGGTGGACCTCCCTCACAGACAGGACGGATGCGAAGCGGAGATGGCGCAGCAATGTCTGTGTCACTCCAATCCACCCCCGTGACACAGGCATTCCTGCCTGTGATCCGGTCTTCAAATTACAGCAATAACTCCAGTCCCATCTTCGTGAAACAGAGATGACCACAGCCTCCATCTCCCCTCTTCGCGCCCCGCAGGACGCACATCTTCCATCTGCCGCCTCAGGAGCAAGCAACAAAGAACGAAGAACCCATAACCCTTAACCCATAACCGGCCTCCCAGCGTTACAAGGTCTCGACCAGGGATTCGGGATCGGCAGCCGGCGGCAGGCATTGGGTGCCGACACAAAGCTGGTAGCCTTCAGGCTGGCTGGGGTCAGCCGTCCAGCGGATAAACAGGCGACGCCAGGGTTTCCTGACCAGGGCTCTGCGCAAGGGTTCAAGGTCGTCAATTCCTTTAACGGTGATCACCCCCACTCCCATGGCCGCCTGCACATACCCGGAGAGGGCATGACCGAGGGCTTGCGGGGCCCTCCCGGCGATACCGGGGTGTGCCGCCTTGAGGTGCTCCAGGGCTTCAGCCCATTCGCCATCACCGGAAAGTTGAAACAGATCTCTGAAGCCGTGAACCAGGCTGCTGTTCCCCGCAGGAATGGCATTATCAAACCACTCCTTCTTGCGGTGAACCAAACTTTCATGGTCATCACTGGTAAAGTAATAGCCCACCGCCTGGGCATCTTTGAAGCGTTGGCGGACTGCCCGCAGGAGCTGCTCTGCTCTCTGCAGATAGCTGGCAGAGGCTCCCGGTTCCAGCCAGTCGATCACCGCTCCCAACGCAAGATTCGCTTCCGCCAAAAAGGCATAATCGTCCAGATAGGCATTAAAACGACCACCCTCCTCATAAGCCACGCTGGTCAGTCGAGGCAAACCATCCGCATGCACCTCGACCAGTGTGTCCCATATCCAGTCAGCCGTCTCCCGGGCACGCTGAAGCCAATCCGGTTTTCCAAATGTGAAGGCGGCTTCACTCAGTCCGGAGATCATCAGACTGTTCCACGAAACCAGGCGCTTGCTGTCCCGACCGGGCCGCACCCGCTGTTCGCGTGCAGCCAGCAGTTTGGCCCGCTCAGGGGCCAGTTTTTGACGGGCTTCGAAATCCGCTTCCAGCAGGATCGGATTGCTCGTGCCGTGCTCGAAATTGCCTTCCGGGGTAATTCCATACGCTTCGCAGAACGGGGTGGCGGCTTCTTCCCCCAGTACACCGATGACCTCTTCCGGTCGCCAAACGTAGAATTTCCCTTCTTCCCCTTCGCTGTCCGCATCGAGGGCACTGTACCACCCACCGCCGGGAGCCGTCATTTCGCGTTCCAGCCAGCCCACGGTCTCTTCCACCACCGCCGCATAAAGGGGTTTGGGATAGCGCCGGAAGGCCTTGCTGTAAATTCCCAGCAAGAGGGCGTTGTCATAAAGCATCTTCTCAAAATGTGGAATGATCCAGTGTTGATCGACACTGTAGCGGGCGAACCCTCCCCCCATCTGATCAAAAATCCCTCCGTGTGCCATCGCGGTCAGCGTGGTGTTGATGACGCCATCGATGCGTGCCGCCCGATCCGGATTCATCAGCTCAACCGTGGCCGTAGCACGCATGGCGAGCAGAAAATCAAGGCTCATGGAAGGGGGAAACTTGGGCGCTGTCCCAAATCCGCCGTATTCATCGTCGTGATTGTTGAGAACGGCATCCAGGGCGGAAAAAAAGTGTTCACCGCCCACGGGATCACCGGTGGCCCCGAAGGGCAGATTCCCCGCCGCCAGATTGTTCACCACTGCCTCCGCATTCTCCTCCAGGTCCTGCTTGTTTCGCCGGTAGTAATCGCTGATCCGCATGAGCAACTGCGGCCAGGGCACAATGCTGTCACCGCGCCGGTCATCGGGGGGAAAGTAGGTCCCCCCGGCAAAGGGTCTTCCATCCGGCAGACAAAAGATATTCAACGGCCAGCCACCATGCCCCTGATTCATCATCTGGACGGCCTCCATGTAGAGATGGTCGACATCCGGACGTTCTTCGCGATCCACTTTGATGCAGACGAAGTGCTCGTTCATCAGCCCGGCGATGAATTCATCTTCAAAGGACTCATGCGCCATGACGTGACACCAGTGGCAAGCGCTGTAGCCGATGGAGATCAGCACTGGCTTGTTTTCAGCCTGTGCACGATCAAAAGCCTCAGATCCCCAAGGATACCAATCCACCGGATTGTCCGCATGTTGTCTGAGATAAAGGGAAGGTTCCTCTGCAAGTCGGTTGCCCATAAACCATCCAACCTTGGGTGAAATGGGAACAAATGCAATGATGCGGAATGATTTCAGTGCCCCGCGGGATTATCAGGGGCCGGTCTGAAAATCGCGGTTTTCGCTGAGGACATGGAACCAACGCTGCTGCCCGCCCACTCCGCTGTCCGGATAGTAATAGAGCCAGCCCTTCTCAGAGGTGAACACATAGGGGAAATAGAAAGGAGACAGATACATCCATCCGATTTCCGGATCCGGATCAAAGGCCCAGACATCATGGTTTCCGACTTTGGTCAGGAACAGCCAGCCGTGATGATAGGAGTAAGTCCAGGGGAAATCGTTGAAGGTGTAATATCCAAACCAATGCGCATACTGATAGATCTCGTCCACTGGGGTGGCTCCAAAGAAATAGAGGTTGCGGTTGTTCGGGGTCCATTGCACATCGAGGAGAAAACCGGCATCCTGCCCTTCGTCGGTATAGGGATCCTTTCGGTATTCCCAGCGAAGCACATGGTTGCCGATTCCGAGGGGAACTACCTGAACCTTTGGGCCAACCTCACCGGAAATCCATTCTTGCTCCTCATCGTTCAGGTAGAAGTAAAATGCATCATACACGTAGTCACCGTAAGCATATAAGGGATCCCCATAACGCTCATTTTCCTCCGAAGATACCGCCCACTCAAATCGCACCATGCCCGGGCCAATGAGCGACAACTCAATATAGCTGCGTTCCATGGAGTAAATCTTCCCGGTTGTGGTCGCCAATCCCCACTCCTGAAATGCAGGCGCATCCCCTCCGGTGGTAAAGCTCAAGCCAGGCGAGGTAAACCCGCGCCCAATTTCCGGGTTACTCCCCCGGGACTTGATATGGACCGGCGGACTGGCTGGACCGCGCCCCCCGCTCCCGTTGATCGGGAGGATCTGGTAGGTATATGCGGTTCCACTCAGGACAGATTGATCGACAAAGGTAAACTCAGGCCCCTCACCGAGGTCGGAGACCCGCAAAGTCATGACCTGTTCGAATCCATCCGCTCCCCGCCGTTGTATTTCGTAGCGTTCAGCCACGCTGCCTTCCGGATGAGTCCAGTGCAGCGTCACACTACGGTTCCCGGCAGATACCGTCGGCCTTTCCAGACGCGGCATCATTCTGCCCGGATCCGCCATTTGCTGGGCCTGTTCCACCAGCATCCAGGCTGCCCGATCCAAACCACGGATCAGAGAATGCTGATCCCCGCCCCCCACCAGAACACCATTGACCAGCCATCGATTGGTGTCGTCCTGTGCCCAGACCGGGCCGCCACTGTTGCCGCCCCCAACGCGGAGGGAGGCGATAAAATAGGAGGCAAACCAAAACCCCGCAGAATCCCAATGCTCCTCGGTGTCGGTTTGCGACACCTCCCAGAAGACATCAAATGGATAGATCTCCGTAGCATGCATTCTTCCCCGATTCGCTCCAGCCACATAGGCGGGCTCGGTCGGATAACCAGTCACCATGATGGTGCGTTTCTGCCGCAAGAAAGTGATCGTTTCCGGCTCATCGACAAATGCCGGGGCGAATGAAGCATCACTCATCACCGGATCCAACATGTAGCCAACCGCAAAATCCGCGTTAAACGTATCCGTGCTGGAGGTGCCCGAAGGGGAGGTATCGGCTTTTTTTCGGGTGGCATAACTGTCCCAGATCACGAATGACGCGGTAGGGCGCCCTGTCCGTTCGGAATAGTCGTTGCTATGGTGCCCTGAAGCAAAACGCACCCGGTTGGGGGCCATCCACTCGTGCAGCGAATCATCATAAATGACGTGGGCTGCGGTCGCATAGACATTGGGCTGCACGACAACCCCACTGCCGGTAAACAAGCGTTCGCCTTCGGTTTGGGCCACCACCATCCCGTTCCATCGGTAGGGCACGAGGCCAATCTCCTGCGCCCGCAGCGGCTGAGGCGATCTCACCTCAGCCCAACCGATCAAGGGCAATCCAAACAGTGCCAGAATGACAGACGTATATTTCATGGAAGCGATTTTCATATTAGGCCTAACCCCCAAGTTTTGCAAAAAATCAAACGCTGCCAAGCATTTCCACACCCTCAGCGGTTCCGTTTTTCCCTGAACGGGAAAGGATCAGGAGGCGGGGAGGAAACGCTGAAAAGTTCATTCGGACCAGCTTCACTGCGAGCAAGAGACAAGCAACGAAGAACGAGGAACCAAGAAACAAAGATCCCCGGTTTGACCGACCGGGGACCTTCCCGCGTAACGCGGACTCGACCTAATATTGACCTAAAAAGTCAGGAAAAAGGGTTTACTGGCAGGCCTCACATTCTTCACCGCGCATCATGGCTTCGAGAGAGCAGGCTTGAACTTCGGCTTCGGTGTATTCCTTCTTGGCCGGAGCGCGCTCCTGTTTGATCGAGACCGTGGCTTTTTCAATGTTGGAGGCGCCGAGGCTGCGCAGGTAGTAAGTGGTTTTGAGCCCCTGACGCCAGGCGGCTCGGTACATGTGACTGAGCGTCTTCATGTCCGGCGTGGCCAGCCAGAGGTTGACCGACTGAGATTGATCGATCCACTTTTGGCGGCGGGAGGCGGCGGCAATGATCCATTGATAAGGAACATCAAAGGCCGTCTGATAGCGGTCGCGGATATCCTGGGGCAGGCGCTCAATCTTATTGAGATCCCCATCGTAGTATTTGAGCTGATCCCGCATCGCGTCGTCCCAGAGGCCGCGCTGTTTGAGTTCCTTGACGAGGGGTCCGTTGAGAACGATGAACTCCCCGCTGAGGTTGCTCTTCACAAAGAGGTTTTTGTAGGTCGGCTCAATACAGGGCGTGCTACCCATGATATTGGAGATGGTCGCGGTGGGGGCAATGGCGAGAACGTTGCTGTTGCGCATGCCCTGACGGCTGATCTTGTCGCGCACCACCTGCCAGTCCAGTTTTCCGCCTCGGGGGACATCGACTTCGACTCCGCGCTCGTTTTCGAGCAGGTCAAGGGTGTCCTGCGGGAGGAGTCCGCGAGACCACTTGGAGCCCTCGTAAGTGGAATACTTCCCTTTTTCCTTGGCGAGGTCGCTGGAGGCTTCATAGGCATAGTAGGAAATGGCTTCCATGAATTCATCGTTGAATTCAACGGCTGCGTCACTGGCAAAGGGGATGCCTTTCTTGTAGAGGGCATTCTGCAGCCCCATCACACCGAGACCGATCGGACGGTGGCGGCTGTTGGCGGTGCGAGCGGCTTCGGTGGGATAGAAATTGATGTCGATGACATTATCGAGAGCCCGGACGGCGATGTGGACGGTCTCCCGCAGTTTTTCGAGATCGAGGGAGCCATCATCCTTGAGGTGGCTTTCGAGGACCACGGACCCGAGATTGCAAACCGCGGTTTCCTCGGGCCCGGTGTTGAGGGTAATCTCCGTGCAGAGATTGGAGCTGTGAATGACCCCGGCATGGTCCTGCGGACTGCGCACGTTGCAGGGATCCTTGAAGGTGATCCAGGGGTGCCCGGTCTCAAAGAGCATCTTGAGCATTTGCTTCCAGAGGTCGATGGCGGGCATGCGCTGTCCCCAGATTTTCCCTTCATCCGCCATTTTCTCATAGGCCACGTAGCGCTCTTCAAAGGCTGCGCCGTAGAGGTCGTGGAGGTCAGGAACTTCGTTGGCCCGGAAGAGGGTCCACTCCTGTCGGCCTTCCATCCGCTTCATGAACAGATCGGGGATCCAGTTGGCGGTGTTCATGTCGTGAGTGCGGCGGCGGTCGTCCCCGGTGTTGCGGCGCAATTCGAGGAAGTCGAGGATGTCGTTGTGCCAGGTTTCGAGATAGGCGCAGCCGGAACCGCGGCGCTTGCCTCCCTGATTCACCGCCACCAGCTGGTCGTTGTGCAGCTTGAGGAAGGGGATGACGCCCTGGCTCTCACCGTTGGTGCCCTGGATGTAACTGCCGGTCCCCCGGACTGCGGTCCAGGAGCCGCCCAGGCCGCCGGCCCACTTGCTGAGGAAGGCATTTTCCGCGACCCCGCGAATCATGATACTCTCGATGCTGTCATCTATCTTGTAGAGATAGCAGCTGGAGAGCTGGCTGTGCGGGGTGCCGCTGTTGAAGAGCGTCGGTGTGCTGGAACAGAAGCGGCGACCCTTGTAGAGATTGTAGAGTTTGATGACCCACTCTTCGGGCTTTTCCTGTTCGCCGATGAAGAGGCCCATGGCGACGCGCATCCAGAAGAACTGAGGCACTTCCAGGCGGCGCTGCGGTTTGGCCACCTTGTCGACAATGAGGTAGCGGTCGTAAAGGGTTTGGATGCCGAGGTAATCGAAGTCGAGGTCGGCACCGGGATCGAGGGCTTCAGCCAGCGATTCGAGGTCATAGCGCTCGAGGATCGCGGGATTGAGGCGCTCAATCCTCACTCCGCGTTGGAGATACTTTTTAAATTCGCGCTGGTGCAGTTCCTTCAGCTTGCCGATGCCGTCGCGGACGATGTTCCATCCGAGGACTTCCTCGTAAATGAAGGAAAGGAGGATACGGCCGGCAAATTTGGCAAAATCGGCGTCCCGCTCAATCAGGCTTTTGGCGTTGAGGACGATCGTCCGCTCCAGATCCGCCTGTTTCATCTCGCTGTAGATCGAGCGGCGCAGTTCCGTTTCGATCTGCTCATTGCTGAGGGAGAGGTCGAGGCCGATGACCGCGAACTCGATCCGCTTTTTCAGATCCACACCATCCCAGAACTCGGTCGAGCCATCCGGGAGGGTGACGAGGATCATGCTTTCCTGACGATCATCTTCGGTATCCGACTGGACGGCGTTTTGCTCACGAAGGTAACGGCGGTGGGCACGGTAGAGAATATAGGATTCTGCCACCTTGAAGTGGCCCTGACGCATCAACTCTTCCTGCACAATGTCCTGCACATCTTCGATATGGATGCGCACGCAGTTGAGCGCACGCACCCGCTCGGTAACCCCCTGGGCGACGGAAACAGCAGGCTCGGAATCATACCCCAGGGTGAGGAAAGCCTTGCGAACGGCCACTTCCACCTTGTTGGCATCCCAGAGGGCTTCCTGGTTGTTGCGGCGAATGATGCGAACGTTGAGGGGAAGCTGAGCCGGTTCACGGCCGGCATTGCGCAAGAGCAGGAGGCTCTTGGCCACGTCATGGGCGTTGTTCTCGATCAGGGTCTTTTCGATGAGGAGATGGATTTCCCGCTCACTGAGGGTGAGCGCCTTGCCTTCTTTGGCCCGGGAAGTGAGGTTTTCCGCCACGGCATTAGCCACCAGCGCGACGAACTCGCGGTTTTTCGCCGAGTAAATCGCCTCTTCGTCTTCGTCGCGGGAGAGGAGTAAATTAGTGAGGGCGGCACCGACCACATCGGCGACTTCGGCGAGGTCAAAATCCACCACTTGGCCATCGACGGAGACCTTGATCAGTTCGGGGATTTTTTCAGAGCCGAGGAGTTGTTCCTCTTCGACCAGCCCCCGCCAGTTAAAGCGGGGTTTGGCCTCTTCCGGGGCGCTGGCAAAGCGCTTGAGGGCGAGATCTTCGTCGTAGGGTGCGTGGGTCAAAGTGATCGGTCGGTATGCGGCGGACATAGTATTTCTGGAGGTTGCGGATTTGAGTGAGCGTGAGGGATTACAAGGGGCACAAAGACCGGAAAATCCGGTCAGTGGAGGGTGAAGAACGGAGAACAGTGCAAATGCCAATGAGGCCTGTAAGGCATCAGCAGCGGAAATGTGGGGTTGTGAGAGAGAGTGAAGTGCGGGGCCTTCCAGCCGGAACCTTCCAGCCCCGCACTACGAGGAGGTGTTGACTAAAGTTCGTCGTCGTCCACCGAACCGAGTGAGCTGGACTTTTGATATTCGGTGACGCGGCCTTCAAAAAAGTTCTGCTCTTTTTTGATATCCATCATCTCGGCTAGCCAGGGGAGCGGGTTTTGGATCCCGGGATTGAGGGGAGCCAGCCCCACGCTTTCAAGGCGTCGGTCCGCGATATAGTCGATGTATTGGCAAAATTCTTCCTTGCTCAGACCGAGGCTGTTGGTCGGGAGACAGTCGGAAATAAAGGCTTTTTCCAGCTCCACCCCTTCTTTCATCGTGCGGGTGAGATCCTGCCGGAAGTCCTCGGTCCAGACATCCGGATTTTCTTCCACCAGATCGAGGAAGAGGTGTTTGAAGACACTGATGTGGTTGGACTCGTCGCGCAGGGTGTAGCGGAACATTTGGCCAATGCCGGGGAATTTGTTCTGCCGGTAGAGGCTCAGCACCATCCCGAAGAGACCGTAAAACTGGGTTCCTTCCATCACCTGCCCAAAAACAAACATGTTCTTGGCCAAAGCCTGCTTGTTGGCGGTCTGGGTCAAATCGAGATCCCGGCGCAGAGCACGGGAATTGCTCACCACGAAGTCGGCCTTTTTCTTGATCGTCTCAACGTCTTCAAACATCGCCTCGCACTCGTGAGGGTTGATCCCGAGACTGGCCAGCATGTAGACGAGGCTGTCGGCATGGATATTCTCCTCGTGGGCATGGCGGCCCAAAACCAGCTTGAGTTCCGGTGCCGTCACCAGTTCGCGGGTGACGTGGAGAATGTTGTCCCCGACAATCCCCTCTGCCGCACTGAAATAGCCAATCGCCATCCGGATGATCCAGCGGTCGATTTCCGTGATTTGCCCGGAGGTGTCCCGCCACTGCTCGACATCCTTTTGCATCGCGATGTCTTCCGGCTCCCAGTGGTTGGCCTTCATCGTCTTGTAGAGTTCGTAGGCCCAATTGTACTTTAACGGGAGGATGTTGAAGAACATCGTCTCCCGCCCGTTGATGATTTTTTTGGCCGCAAAGGCTTCTTCCGCCTTGGCCCGGTCGAGGGTGAAATTCTTGTTTCCGATGGTGAAAGTTGTCGTGTCCATTAAAAGAAAATGAGTGGGATTTGAGTGCAATCGCAGTCTGAGAAAGGAATCCAGGCGAATGATGGGAAGTCGCAGGCAACCAAAAATCGCTATTACTAGATCTTGGGGTAAAAACTTAAGATCATCACTAGATATAGTGTCAACGGGTTTCTGATGAATAGCCACAACTTTTTTCCAGTGGTGACGAAGCCTCCAGCAGGACATAAAATCCGGGGCGGATCAAGGGGGAGATATTGGAAGATGCTCACCCGGATATTCACCGGGGAAAGATCCTCCAAGTTGCCTTCGGACAAGCACTTCTTCGGGGTGCCGTGAATTGTTCACAGCCCTCGCAAAACCGTTATTTGCCTGTCGGGAATGCGCAGGCCGCCCTAGAAGCGCCCCTGGAGGGAAATGCCGGCGAGGAAACTGCCCTTGATATCCTGCTTGTCGAGGGTACTGCCACTTTCCCGCAGGCGGATCTTTTGGGCAAAGAGGTAGCCCACCTCAGGGCGGATGGAGAACTGGCGGTGGAACTGCCACTGCCAGGAAACGGTCGCCCGGATCGACTGCTCGCTCCCCGCCCCGCGCCAGATGGAGCCATCTTCCCGCACGCCACGGTAGGCGAAATTAAAGGAATCCCACTCCACCCCGGCCGAGAAAACATGTTCACGATTCGCGTTCAGGTCATAGTGCAGCCGGACACCATTGGTCGTAAGCAGGCGCCAGTGCTCGTTAATCCTCCAGTCGACGAAAAGAATCGGGACAATGAGATCTGAGCGTTCCAGTCGTCCCAGATACAATGCCCCGAAGGAGACCCGCAGATCCGGTGAAAAGGTGTAACTGAGGCCAGCAGTGCCAAAAGCACGGCCCGCATCTCCCCAGGAAGCGCGGGGAATCCCGGCTCCTTCGGGGCGCCCCAGTGACCATTCATAGCCCCCGCGAGCGAAAATCCCCCAATTTTCCGCGGGAAGATCCTGCCGGTAATGCACAGTGCCCACCCAACTGCGCACGGTATCATAAGGAGCGACGGCCAAGGCACTGAACGGAGCGACGGGCGGCCCAACCGGTCCAGTGGTATCCCAGGAATAACTCCGGTGGATGTAGGCCAGGGACACACCCCCCCAGCCATTTGCCAAGGGCCCGGCAGTCTGCATTTCGACCGCACCCCGGCTCACCGAGCGCTCCAGGGCCAGCTCCTTGAGGTCTGTTTCGAAGACCACTTCAGCCGAGGTATCCACCAGCACCGACCAACCGGGCGACCCCTCCTGGGCCGACAGGGAAGAAGCTGCGGCAAGGCAGGCAGTGGAAAGAATTACGAAAGAGTGGAAACGCTTGGTCTTCATCGGTGTTGAATGGAGAAACGTAGCCTAAAGCGCTCTTATCGACTTGTAAAGCAGCCCACACACTCTGAACGTGTGTCATTTCTGCTTCTAATAATTTATGCCCGACTCTACTGATCAGCCCAATCCACCACCGGTGATTTCAGACCTCGGCAGCGAAGATCAGGCGGATATCGAACTGATGCAGCAACTGGCCAAGGGGGATGAAGCAGCCTTGCGTCAGTTGATCGACCGCTGGAAGACCCCCCTGATCAATTTCTTTCACCGCTCCCTCAACTCCTATGAGACTGCGGAAGACCTCGCCCAAATCGTCTTTGTCCGGATTTACCGGGCCGCGCCGAACTACCAGCCAACCGCCAAGTTCAGCACTTACCTCTTTCATATTGCCCGGCGCCTGCTGATCAATGAATACCGCCGCCAGCAGCGCAAACCGCTGGAAGCCACCGACCCGACCGAACTGGTCGCGGTCTATTCTCCCGATTCTCATCGGGATACCCGGGAAATCGAAGAAGCCTTTGAAGCCGCCCTTGCCGGACTCCCCGAAAACCAGCGCACTGCCATTGTCCTGCTCAAACAGCAGCAACTGAGCTATCAGGAAATCGCCGATATCATGGACGCCTCTGAGAGTGCGGTCAAAACGTGGATATTCCGTGCCCGACAATTTTTGAAACAAGCATTGAAAGATCTGGTTTAACCCATTGCACAACCATGCCGAAACACCCGCCCAACGATCCATTTGGCCCTGCACTCGACCACCTCTGGCGAAAGCAGATCGCCATCCGCTCCGATTTCACGGAACGGACCATGGATCGTATCCGCAACTCCTCCGACCTTTCCTCCGATGAACAGCTGGAAGGCTGGCTTGATGCCGCCCTCAGCGCATCCAAAGTCGAGCCCTCCCGCGCCTTCACCGAGAAGACCTTGCGCCGGATTCAAGAGGATCAGAGCGAGAAAGTCATCCGCTTCCCCTTTACCCTGGTTGCCCGGGTGGCCGCTGGCATGGCCGCCGCTATTGCCCTGCTCTTCATGCTCGGTCAACCCGGCCCTACGTCGCACCCCCCTGAACCCACCCCGTATGCCGAGGCGGTTCCGCAGAGCCACATGGTGACTGTGGCAGAGCAACATCCGGCGGATCTTGAGCTGGCGGCACTGCTTATGCTGGCCGAAGGGCTCGACAAAGACGCCCGTTGGCTTCTCCATGGCAAAGAGAACACCGCCCTTCTGGCGTTTGTGCAATAAAGTGACAATGGCCCGTGTGGAATCAAGCCTCTGGGCACCCCGCTTCTTCGGGCGTGCCCCACTGTTTTACCTGTCCATGGTATTGGGCTGCTGCGTACCACTGGTGGCACTGGCTTCGAGTCCCCCCGCCGGCCCACCTCCCGGAGGACCCCCGCCCCCGCTTCCCCCGGAGATACTTGCCCAACAGCCAACAGCCCCTCCCCCCGGCCTCCCAAATGTGGCCGAATTGCGAGAAGAACTCAGCCTCCTCTACGAATTTCTCAGTGCCTCCCCCGAGAAACTGGCCCGCATGCGCCGTCTCATTGAAATGGTGGAAGGCATGACCCCGGAGAATCGCGAGTTCATTCGACTGCGCCTCGTTCAGCTGCACGAAAACGCCCCCGAACTCCAAGCCGAAATTGAGGCTCAAACAACTGGGCTGTCTCCTCAGGAACGAAGGATGGCCGTCCGCTATTGGCTCAGCCTGCGCGATGAAGAACGGGAGAAAGCGAGGGCCAAAATCCGCGATCTCTCCGAGCATGAGCGCAATTCCTTTATCCGTCAGCAAATCGAAGCCTTTGAACAAGCTCAGCAAGCTCTCCGCCAAAGTATCCTTGGGTCCGGCGATGATCCCCCCAGTTTTACTCCACCTCCACCCCCATTTCTTCAAAATCCCTCAGGGGAATGACCTAACGCACCGTTCTTTGGCTCACTGATTTTCATCATTCCCCTTCTCTACTCGCTGATACTCCGCCAGCCATGGGCCTTTTTCAGGTGAACTCTGAATTTATGTGAAAAATCTAAAAAAAAACATGATTTTTCGTGACAGGATACAGGAATGTGCTACTTATTGATATCAGAAGAATTGAGCGACAACCTTTCTTCACTTTGGCAAGCGATAGGCCAAATAGACCAATAGGTCTGACAGTTAAGACAGCGACAGAGATAGGGCATGAATTGACAGATGATTGCCCGAGAGCCACCCGACTCCCACGGGTGGCTCTTTTTTTTCCCGACTTTCAGTGCGCCCGATGAAAACCCACTCCGAAACAGCACAATAGCTGGCTGCTGTTGCCTGGCTCCGGGATGTTGGCACAAACACTCCAAGGCATCCTGCCATCTCCCGCTCGACCCGCGTTGACACAAAGGATTCTTACTTAATCCAACTCTGATACCGCCGGAGACAGACTCAGACAGGCTGCTGCTGGGTAATACAGTGGAAGGATCCGCCACCACTGAGGATGGCTTTGGAAGGCAATACCACCACCGTTCTTCCTGGAAAATGGGGTGCAAGCCGCTCGATCAGATCCACCGGGTCAACCGTGCCGTAGTGCGGAACGATCACCCGGGTATTGGATATATAGAAATTGAGATGGCTGGCCGGAATGATCTCGCCCTCCTCATCAAGGACCGCTCCCGGTGAGGGCAGTTCCACGATTTGCAAAGGTTCGCCCCCGGCGGTGGTAGCGTGTGCGAGGGCTTGTCGAATCATCCGGTAAGTATCCGCATTGGGATCTTCCGGACCTTGTGGGGACATGCAGACCACTTTGCCCGGCCCGATAAAACGGGCAATGTTGTCGAGATGGCCGTCGGTATGGTCGTTCAGGAGCCCGCGATCGATCCAGATCAATTTGCGAAAACCAAGCGCCCCTTTCAGCACTTCCTCAATCTGATCCGCATTCAACCGGGGATTGCGATTGGGATTGAGTAAACATTCCCGGGTGGTGATGGCTGTACCCTGCCCATCGACATCAATCGCCCCGCCTTCAAAAACCAAATCGTGTACCTGCGGAGAAACACCGGTTAGCTGACTGATCTGCGCGGCCACTTCGGTATCGCCGTCGAGCTGATATTTTTCGCCCCATCCGTTGAAGCGAAAACATGCCGCCAATTCTCCCCCGCTGGCCGTCTTGAGAAAGACCGGCGCGGTGTCACGCAGCCAGATATCGCCGAAGCGGGCCACATGCAGGGTCGCTCCCAGCCTGCCCAAGGCGGCGCGGGCCGACGCCTCGCTCTCTCCCTCCCGCACAAGAATATGAAGGGCTTCGCCCCGCGCTTTGCCAGTCTCCGGATCGATGTCGGCGATGGCCTCACAGAGCGCAGCAAATTCCTTCCGCGCAGGCTCCAGATTATCTTCCCACAAGTCGGCGGCACTGGGCCAGGCAGACCAGACGGCTTTGTGCGCTTCCCATTCGGCAGGTTGCCAGTGCGGCAGGGTGCTCATTACTTGATTTCTCCACGTCCCGTAATGACGTATTTATAGGAAGTCAGCTCTTCCAGGCCGACCGGACCGCGGGCATGCAGTCGATCGGTCGAGATGCCGATTTCCGCCCCCAGTCCGAATTCAAACCCATCGGTGAAGCGGGTCGACACGTTCCAGTAAACTGTGGCCGAATCCACCCCATCGAGAAAACGACGCGCCACGGCCTCATCCTCCGCAAGGATCGCATCACTGTGGCCGGAACCATGTGTATTGATAAAATGGATCGCATCATCGACTGAGTCCACCGTTTTGATCGCAATGATGTAATCGAGGTATTCCGTGCGAAAATCTTCCTCCGTGGCAGCCAGGGCCGGGATCCCTGCAGCGTTCAAGGCCACCAGCGCCCGCTCGTCGGCCCGCAGCTCGACCTTCCCCTCAGCAAGGGCACGGGCCACAGGCAGAAGATGACTCTCCAGCGCCTTCGCATCCACCACCAGGTTTTCCGCCGCATTACAGACGCTCGGGCGCTGACACTTGGCATTGACCACCACCGAAACCGCCATCTCCACAGAGGCAGATGAGTCCACATAAACAGAGCATACCCCGTCGTAATGCTTCAACACCGGCATCCGGGCGTGCTCCGCCACAAAACGGACCAGCCCCTCCCCACCCCGCGGGATCAGGCAATGGATGTAGGCATCCAGCTTGAGCAGAATCGATAGCGCCGCCCGGTCTGTGGTCGGGATGAAGCGGACCGCATGCTCCGTCACTCCGTGAGTGCGAAGCGCCTCCGCAACCAACGCAGCCAGCGCCGTATTACTATGAAAAGCTTCCTTTCCCCCGCGCAAAACCGTGGCATTGCCACTCTTCAGGCACAGCGCCGCACAGTCGATCGTCACATTCGGACGCGACTCATAAATGATCCCGATCACCCCGATCGGCACCCTCCGCTTGCGGATAACAAAGCCCTTGGGATGACTGTGGCTTTTGAGCAATTCCCCCACCGGATCCGGCAAAGTGGCCACCTGACGCACCCCCTCGGCCATCGCAGCGATACGGGCAGGCGTCAGTTCCAGGCGATCCAGCAGCGGCACGGAGAGCCCCGCTGCCCGCCCTGCCTCCAGGTCGCGGGCATTCTCTGCCCGCAAGCTCTCCGCCCGTTCCTCGATTAAGCCCGCTAAGGTGCGCAGAACCGCATTTTTTGTCTCGGTCGGGGTCGTGGCAAGTTCCCGCGAAGCCGCCAGCGCTTCCCGCGCCAGTTGCCTTACGGTCATTTCCAAGTCCATTGATCCAGATACGTTTTCGATCTGAGGTGCCATAAGTCCAATCAAACTGCCGCCCCTTCCTCCTTCAATCAAGGATGAAGGTATCCCGGATCGCCTTCGGCAAGCTCTGGGCAGGGTGGGAATCAGGATGAGGTTATTCTAATCCCGACGCGCATTTGCCATTTCCTCAATAGTGACCTGAAACGCATCTCTCGGCGACTCCACCGCATCCGGCTTGACCCCGCTCCTGACTGTACCTTCTAATTTCATGGCCGGAGGAAGAGTTTACGGCTCCGGATTTTTCACCCCTTCTCACCCCGCAGTTTTCTTTGATCCATTCTGGAAAACGAACGGTCCCCAACACCATGAAACGAAATCTCCTTCTCACGAGGATGCTGCTGGCATCCCTCTGGGCGTCCTTTCCATTGACCGCACAGACCGTCATCACCCTTGAGGCGGAAGACGCCAGTCTCAACGGAAGCGTCACCTTACAAACCAGTATCCCCGGGTTCAGCGGGGAGGGCTATCTGGGTGGCTTCACCAACAATCGGACGGATGCCGCCTTTTTCACATTCGATGCGCCCGGAGGCCTCTACAGTATGGAAATCAGCTTTTCGGCCCATCTCGGTGAAAAAGGATATGGCCTATGGCTGAATGATGTCGCCAACCATGGACATTTCCCCCTGACCGAGCAGGAGTTCTACCTCCATCCAGCGGGCAATGTCTTGCTGGCGGAGGGCGAAAACACCATTGAGATCGCCGCCGAATGGGGCTGGTATTTCATTGATTTTATCCGTCTGACATCTGCCGAAGCACCACCACCACCTCAACCCCAACATGGATTGAGCAATCCGCAAGCGGCGCGGGAAGCCATTGCCTTACACGGCTACCTGCTGGATCTCTACGGCAAGAAAATCCTCTCTTCCCAGCAAGATCTTCGCGAGATGCGCTGGGTACACCAGAATGTCGGCCTGATGCCCGCAATCGGCTCCTATGACCTGATGGACTATTCGCCTTCCCGCCGCCGACCGGCAGACCATGGAGGCTCTCAGGTCAATGGAACGAATCCTTCCAATGGTTTGGAGAATGTCGAGAACTGGATCGACTGGCAACAGGAGTGGAACGGTATCGTCGCCCTGATGTGGCACTGGAATGCGCCCAACCACCTCTACCCTGACACCTCCCCGCCCCGCATCTGGTGGCGGGGATTCTATACCGAAGCTACCACCTTCGACCTCGCTGCGACCCTAGCCGATAAAGAAAGTGAAGATTTTGAATTTCTCATTCGTGACCTCGATGCCATCGCCGAGGAGCTGAAAAAGTTTCAGGATGCCGGCATCCCCGTATTGTGGCGCCCCCTCCATGAGGCCGCCGGCGGATGGTTCTGGTGGGGTGCATCCGGAGCCGATGCCTTCATCGAACTTTGGCAGATCATGTACGACCGCTATACCGAACATCATGAACTGCATCACCTGATCTGGGTCTACACCCACGAGATTGGGCATGCCGATTGGTATCCAGGAGATGGATACGTGGATATTGTCGGCGTGGACATCTACACAGAAGTCGGCGCCAGCATGTCCGGCCAATGGGCTGAAATGGCTGAACTGTTTGGCAATAACAAGCTGATCGCCCTTTCCGAATCAGGGACCCTTCCCGAACCGGACCAGGTCCGCACTTTTGGGACCTGGTGGTCATGGTTTTCGATCTGGAACGGCGACTTCATCCGCGGTCAGGATCTCGCCTACCTCATCGACATCTATCACGACCCCGACATTCTCACCGTGCATTCCCTCGATGCCTTCCAGACGCTCTGGCACGCCTATCCAGAGGAGGACGGCTGGCGTCAATCCAACGCCATCGGCTGGATTTACGACGAGGCCCATCCCTACTACTTCAGCTACAGCTTCGGAGGATGGCTATACCTGTATCCCACCGGTGCCCGCCTGCCCGGCTTTTATTTCTATAGTTACGCCGACGAAAACTGGTATTTTGCAGTGGAACCCTTCACTCGCTGGGTTTTCCAGATCACCGGGGAACCCGTCGGCTGGCGACCCGTGGAGTAAGGGGAGTCCCTGCGCCAGCGATTACGGGTGAATAAAATCAAGTTATTTCAAAGAGGAAAACAGTAGCCAGCCTTTTTCCTGTAGAAGGGTACATGCACTTTGCGACTCCCAAACTCCGCCCTTGCTCCATCCGCAAGGGCTTGCATGCTGCGCTGAAGATGAATGGCAACGATATCGAGAAGCGTTGGTTTCTGCGCTGGCAATGGGTAGCCGCAGGGTTGCTTCTGATGGTTGCCGGGGCCATCGCCCTCGCCCTGGGGTGGTCGGAGCGCTTCGTCCTCCTCGAATATGCAGACATGCTGCGGGTGGAAGTGGTCTACTGGCTGCAAACGGTTCCTTTGCCCGTCTATTTGCTGGTCTTCGCTCTGGGGCCAGTGGTGGGCATGCCTTTAACCATCTTCTACCTCACGGTGGGAGCAACCGTGGGCAATCTCCCGCTCGCCTTACTCCTCGCCTGGATCTGCATTAATGCCAATATGCTGATTTCCTACGGGGTCACCCGCAGCTTCCTCCATCCGGTCATCGAACGCCTGATTCGCCACAAAGGCTTCTCCGTTCCGCAAATATCCCAAACCAATGAATGGAAATGGATCGTCGGGATGCGTGCCTCGCCGGTGCCCTGGGTGTTTCAAAACTACCTGCTTTCCCTCGGCGGTGTCCGACTCTGGCCCTACCTCTGGATGTCTTTTCTGATCCAGGGAACAGTCGGGTCCGGCATGATTATGGTGGGAGAGTCTCTCTTTGCCGGGCGGGCGCGTTTTGCCTTCATCGGTATCTTTGTCATCATCCTGGCGTCCTGCGGCTTTTCCATTCTCCGCCGCCGGGCTGAACGCACCAAACGCCATGCCTCCGATGCTGCCCGCTGACATCCGTCCGGTCACGGTCCGAGAACTCACGGCCGGAATCAAGGAAAGCCTGGAAGAGCGCTTTGCCCACATCTGGGTCCAGGGCGAAGTCTCCAACCTTCGCCTCCAGTCCAGTGGGCATACCTACTTTACCCTCAAGGATGCCGACGCCCAGATTAGTGCCGTCCTCTTCCGGGGAGACGCCCAACGACAAGAACTGACCCTGCGGGACGGAATGGAAGTGATCGCTTTCGGCGGAGTCAGTGTTTACGCCCCGCGCGGAAACTATCAGTTGATCGTGCGGATAGTGCTGGAAGAGGGGCTCGGACGCCTCCAACGCCAATTCGAAACACTGAAAAAGAAACTCGGGGCCGAAGGGCTCTTTGCTCCGGAACGCAAGAAACCGCTCCCGGAAATGCCCGGCACAGTGGTCGTGATCACTTCTCCGACCGGGGCCGCCCTGCGCGATTTTATCAGCATCCTGCAGCGGCGCTCCTGGCAGGGAGTGGTGCGAATCCTTCCGGTGCGCGTGCAAGGGGATCAAGCCGCCGGAGAAATCGTCGCCGCCCTCGAACGGGCCAACCGCGAACATCTCGGCGAGTTGATCGTCCTCGCGCGCGGTGGCGGCAGTCTGGAAGACCTTTGGCCCTTCAACGAGGAATCCCTCGCCCGCGCAGTTGCAGCCTCCAGTTTGCCCGTGATTTCAGCAGTAGGGCACGAAATCGATTTTACCCTCTCCGATTTCGCCGCCGATCGCAGGGCAGAAACCCCTTCGGCCGCAGCAGAACTCATCAGCAGCCCCTTCGTCGCCTACCTCGAGCGAGTTAAGCGCGCCCAAATGGATCTCAGACGCACCCTCGAAGGACGTCTCCGCGAGGCCGGACACCACCTGCGCATACTCCAGGGAGATCTCCGGGCGTATGCTCCCACGACCCGCCTGGAACAGGAATGGCAACGTCAGGACGAGCTTCGCCACCGTCTCCGAATGGGGCTGACGGATCGCCTCCACCGGACCCACCGGACCCTTGAACAACTTTCCGCCCGCTTCCACCGCCGGGATCCCGTCATCCCTCTGGAAGCCGCACACCAACGTCTGAGTCAGCTGGAAAAGAGACTCATCAGCGCCAGCCCGTCCTCCGCCCTCAGCCGAGGCTACGCTATCGTCCGGGATACCAAGGGCCATGTCCTCGACCGGCTGGCCGGTATTCCCCCCAACACCGCAGTGAACATTGAGTTCAAGGACGGAACAGACACCTTTCACCGTCAGGCACCCCATCCCTAGGCGGCTGGAACGCGCTTAAAGGGACGCTCCGGCAATCTTGCTGAAAGCCGTTATATAGCGTTCCTGAGTGGCCCGGATGATCTCCTCCGGCAACCGGGGTCCCGGAGGTGTTTTATCCCAGACCATAGTGTCGAGAAAGTCCCGCACCGGTTGCTTGTCGAAGGAATCCTGTGCCCGCCCCGGTTCATAGGCATCAATCGGCCAGAAACGGGAGCTGTCCGGAGTCAGCACTTCGTCCGCAAGAAACAGACGACCGGAGGCGTCCGTTCCAAACTCAAATTTGGTATCGGCCAGAATCAGACCAGCCCGACGGGCGGCCACCACTCCCAGCGCATACAGCTCAAGACTGACATCCCGGACCTCGGCAAAACGCTGAGCTCCAAGCAATCCCTCTCCTTGTTCATGCGTCATCGGCTCATCGTGATCCCCCACCGCAGCCTTGGTCGTCGGCGTAAACAAGGGAACCGGCAGCTTCGAACTCTCCAGCAGTCCGGGAGGCACCGGCTGCCCGAAGAGCGATCCAGTCAGCAGGTAATTTCGCCAGCCGCTTCCGGATAAGTAACCGCGCACCACCGCCTCAATCGGCAGCGTCTGCAACTTTTTGACCAGCATACAGCGCGGAATGAGTGCTTCATGCCCCCTGAGCACTTCCGCAAGACGTGCATCGTGATCCTCCACCAGGTGATTGGCAATCAGAGTGGCCGTCTCCCGAAACCAAAACAGACTCATTTGGGTCAACACGATTCCCTTGCCGGGAATTCCATCCGGCAGCACCACATCAAAAGCCGAGAGCCGATCACTGGCCACCAGAAGCAATTCCTCACCCACCTCAAAGATTTCCCGAACCTTACCAGAGGCGATGCGTTTGTAGGGCAGGCCTTCAACGGTGCGCAGCGCTTCGGCAGGAATGGCGGTTCGGATGGTATCGGGTGTGAGCATGATGATCAGGTGGTGATTCGGAAAAACTGGGGAAATTGGAGAGAATGTCACCTTTCCGCAATTTTTTTCCAAAAAAGACTTGCGGACCGTTCGGCGGGTTCTAGGTTCAAGCGCTTTCCGAAAGGGTCCCGTTCGTCTAGCCCGGCCTAGGACACCAGGTTTTCATCCTGGCGACAGGGGTTCAAATCCCCTACGGGATGCCATTTTTCAGGCATCCGCACCCCAACGGAATGAACCAAACTCACTTTTGGGTGCACCACAGGTTTCGCCCCCGGAACCTGTTTTTTTGTGCCCAAATCCCACCTCCCCCGCGTCAACCAATTATAGTCGGAGCACATTTCCCAGCCACCTCTCCACACGAGGCCCTGTCAATGAATTATAGTCGGAGAATGTTTCAAACAAGCGGCACTTCTCTCCGCAATGAGTCAGATCTTCCGTCAACCAATTATAGTCGGACCCTATTTCCCCAGCGCCTCTTCCGCGAGGCACTGTCAACGAATTATAGTCGGAGCACATTTTCGGGGGGGGTAGAAAAAGCAGCCAGCTTCCGGGGGGAAGCTGGCTGTACCGATCAACCAAGCTGAGGAAAGAACTTCAGTTTGGAGGGAAGGGGTTGGTAAAGGGATGCTATTCGCTGTAGGTGCCGTAGAGGCTCCGGGCGGTGATTCGCTGGCCTTCGATGCCATCGGCAAAACCCTCCTGCGGATGGACTTCCTTGCGCTCTCCGGGGAGGACGTGAAAGAAATTATCGGTCCAGCGGACGTCGGGATTGCCTTCGACCTCCAGCCAAACCCAGAGGGCGGGTTTATCGGTGGAAACATAAACCACGGGTTCGCCGGTGGCATCGGTTTCGACTTCAATGCTCAGCTCCGGTCGGCGCAGCTCCAAGTGCTTGGGGCGGGCAAAGGTGACGAGGTTTTCCGAAACCACCTTGTCTTCCGCAAAGAGGCGCAGCTTGACGAGTAGGTCGCGGGCGGTCTGTCCGGCGATCTCCTCACTGGCATCGAGGGTGAAGGCGATGGCCGATCCGTTGACCGGAGTCTGGATGGTTTCTTCGACGGTGCGCAGTTTTTCCCCGTCAACCGTATAGAGGTCTGCCACGATCCGAACGGACCGGGCCTCGACGGCATCACTGGTCACCCAGACATCCACGGTGTTGGTTTCCGGGTGTTCGACACCTGAAACCATCATCGGGGCAAAGAAGCGGCGGGCATCGTAGTGGAGCGCCTTCCAGCGGCGCTCATAGTCGAGTGAGGCCCAGCTGGCCACCGGCCAGCAGTCATTGAGCTGCCAGTAGAGCGCACCCATGCAGCGCGGCATGTTGCGACGCCAGTGTTCGACCGCATATTTGATCGCCAGCCCCTGGAGGATCTGGGACAGCCAGACGGTGTTATCCCAACCGACCGGCAGACGAAACCAGCTCAGCATATAATCAATGATGACACTGTTGCCGATCGGGCTGCGCTGGTGTCGCTCCATCACATAGCTGGTGATGTTGCGCTCCTCCGGGCTGGTATAACTTTCCACTGTCACCGGATGGGGAAAGCTCTGGAATCCGAATTCGCTGCAGAAGCGGTGAAAAGAGGTGCGGTACCACTCGAAGGGCTCGCGTCCGTGCCAGACCTTCCAGAGGTGGGCATCGCCCCAGCGGGGGTCAGTGGAGGCACCATCGCCCACCCGGTTGCCAATCGGGCTGTGCTCGCTCGACGGCCAGTAAGCGCGGCCCGGATCGAGACGGGCCACCACCTCCGCAAGGCGCTTGTCAAAGAGTTCGGCATAGTCATGCCACTTCATTTCGCCCGGCTTGTCTCCAATGATCCCGGATATCTGCTCCAGCTCATTGTTGCCGCACCAGAGGGCGAGGCAGGCGTGATGACGGATTCGCCGCACATTCTGTTCGGCTTCGATCACCACATTGTCGAGGAAGGCATCCTCGTGCGCAGGATAGGCCGAACAGGCAAACATGAAGTCCTGCCAGACACAGAGGCCGAGTTCATCGCAAAGTTGATAAAACTCGTCGCGCTCGTAGAGACCTCCGCCCCAGACCCGGATCATGTTCATGTATCCGTCGGCGGCACACTGCAGGAGATCACGGAGAATCTCATCGGTGACGGCGGCATCAAAGGTATCCGCAGGAATCCAGTTGGCTCCTTTGGCGAAGAAGTCGCGTCCATTGCAGCGGAACTTGAAGGACTCGCCCCAGGAATCCCGCTCCCTCACCAACTCGAGGGTGCGCAGACCAATGCGCCGGGAGGTGCAGTCCACTTCTTTTCCGGCCACGACCAAGGCTGCATCAACATCGTAAAGGGCCTGCCCACCCATTCCGTTGGGCCACCAGAGATTCGGCTGCTCGATCGTCAGCGATCCTTCCACCCGGCCCTCCTCGGTAAGGGCAAGCTCCAGGGTCTGGAGGGGTTCGCCTTCAAAAGAGAGGGTCAGGTCCACTCTGGAGTCCGCCGCCGGGTTGACAAACTCTGCTTCGGCGATGAGATCGAGGCGAACCGCGCCCTTGTCTAGGTGGGTTTGCCGGACATGGAGGTCTGACAGGCGTCCTGCGGAAATGCCCAGCAACCGAATCGGTCGCCAGATGCCGGCGGTGACCAGCATGGGCCCCCAGTCCCAGCCATAGTTGCACTGTTCCTTGCGGACCCAGTTGCTGCCGTTGATCCGGTGGTGACCGATCCCGGTATGCCAGAGAAAATGGTTCTCCTGACACTGCGTAATGTAGGGAATCGTCGATTCAAAAAGCACCTCGATGCTGTTCTCTCCGACGCGAAGCAGGTTTTTCACTTCAAACTCCCAGGTCCGGAACATATTGTCCGTGCGCCCAATCTCATCCCCGTTGATACGAATACGGGCAAAGGTATCCAGACCTTCGCACTGAAGGAGAATACGGTCGTTTTCGAGCAGTGAAGCTTCCACTGAAAAGTCCCGGCGGTAGCTCCAGTCCTTTTCGCCGATCCACTGCAGGTGATCTTCATTGTCACCGTAATAAGGGTCAGGGATGCGCTCAGAGCGCTTTAAATCGAGGTGCACACAACCAGGCACCTGCGCAGGGCAACTGCTTTGATCATCCACCTGGGTCAGCGTCCAGTCTCCGGAAAGTTCGAGGGTTTGCATGCCATCACCCTCGGGCATGAGGCAGAATTCCGCAAATGGGAAAAGATGTCGCCTCCGGCACATCTACATATCTATTTTGGCAAGAATGGAGAAAAGCTTACCCTCTCCGCAGGAAGCAGCAGACAGCGGCATGCGCGAGTCTGTCCGGCCTGCACGCCAAATCTTCCTCCATCGCCAGGACGGCGTGGGAGAGGCTTTAAGGCTGAGAATCCGGTTCACCGGTTACTCCAGTTGGAAGTTCCCCGAAGCATTCACCTGGCCAGAGCACGAGCATCTGGATTTTGAAATCATCGTCCCCAGAGTGGGCACGTATCGCTGCAGTCTGAACGAAGTCCCAGTGGAGCTGACCAGTGGCCGCCTCCTCCTGATCAAACCTGGGGATCGCCATGCCGACCATTGCGAAGCGGGTGTGGACTACTTTGGCATCAATTTCCGGATTGAAGATCCAATCCAGGAAGACACCAGTCTGCCTCTCTTTGACTCCCGCGCAGAGGTGGGCCAGCAGGTCATCTCTGTTCCGGTAGAACACTGCGAAACCTTTGCCCGCAAGATGACCGATGCGGAATCCCTCCAGGCACCCTGGGCCGCGCATGTTCAGGATGCCATTCTCGGGGAATTCTTCTGGAGGCTGGTTCCGCAAATTCCCCTCGAGGCGCTGTCTCCCCTCTTTCGGACCGCCTTTGGCCAGCAGGATTTTCAGATGCGTCTGGAACGGGTTTTCACCCGTCATCTTTACGAATCGCTTGCCCTCCCCGAGATGGCTCGGGCAGTGGGACTGCCGGTGCGCACCCTGACGCATCAGTGTCAGGAGATTCTGGGAGACTCCCCTGCCCGTCTCTTCCGTGCCTTCAAGCTCAAGTATGCGGCCTCTCTCCTTCGCAACAGCACGCGCCCGATCAAGGAGATCAGCTACATGCTGGGTTTTGCCAATCCCTACCACTTTTCCCGCTGTTTCAAGGAAAGGAACGGCCTGTCTCCGGCAGCTTACCGGCAACAGCCTCCGGTATCCAACCCTCCGCTTTCGCCATAAAAAAGCGTGCGCTCTGCCTCATGGACAGAACGCACGCCGGGGTAACACCAATATGAAAGAGGTTTGGCTATTCCTCGTCTTCGGGAATATCCAGACTGCCTTCCGCTGCCTTGCGGGCCGAAAGCTCGGCTTCCATCTGACGCTCCATCTTGAGGTTAATCCCGTAGAGCATGACCAGACCGGCCGCACCGAGACCAATCGCAGAGGGAATGAAGGACATCATCATGCGCAGACCGTGAATGGTGTCTTCTGTCTGGGCGACGTTAGCTTCAAACCCATAATATGCGAGAAGGAATCCGGCGATGCCAGGGCCGAGTGCCCAGCCAACTTTCTGTGAGAAAGTGCCGGCGGAGAAGGTCAGACCGGTAAAGCGGCGACCGAACTTCCACTCTGAATAATCCGCCGTATCCGCGATCATCGACCAGAAGAGCGGCATCAAAGGTCCCATCAGGAAGGAGGTCAGGAGCTGGATGAAAAAGATGAAATAGATGTCGCCAGGACTGGCGAAGTAATAGGAGGTGGCAACGAAAGCAACAATCACGGTGAGGTACATGTATGCGTTACGCTTACCCCGGAAGATGTCGGTAAACCACTTGGTGCAGGCTACACCGACAATAGTCCCTATCGTGCCCACCACATTGAACCAGGTTGCGAGCTTAGCGAAACGGGCACCTTCCTCAACGGCTTCAACCACGTAGTAACGGAAGTAATACAGAATGGCCGCATCACGCATCGCGATCCAGATGATGGTGGTCACACCCACCACAATGATAGCCAGCCAGGGCTTGTTTTTGACCAATTGCGAGAGGTCCTTTTTCAGATCCATCTGCTGGTCTTTGGGCATTTTTACCCGTTCCTTGGTCGTGTAGAAAGTAAACAGGAAGAGGATCGCTGCACCAGCGGCATAAAGCATCATGGTGTTGATGTAACCCATCTGGGTGGCAGTTTCCCCATCTTCACTCCCCCCCAGCTTGACCACCAGAATCAGGATGGTCGACTGCACCAGCAAGTTCGCCCCAAAGGCACCATAAAAGCGAAAAGAGGCCAATACCGTCCGCTCATTGGAGTGCGGTGTCATCACCCCCATCAAGGCCCCGTACGGAATGTTGATCGCGGTGTAGAAGACCATCGCGAGCGTATACGTGATGTAGACGTAGATGATCTGTGCAGTGCTGCCCCAGTCGGGAACGAGAAAAATCGCCACGCCACTGACCGCATACGGAATGATCATCCAGCGCAGCCAGGGACGAAATTTGCCGTGTTTCGACTTGGTCCGGTCGCAGATCATGCCCATGACGGGGTCATTAACCGCATCGAATACCCGGGTCAGGATCAGCATAGTGCCAATGATGGCGGCCGATATCCCGATGATATCCGTGTAGAAGAACATCAGGAAGGAGGAGAAGACCTTGAAGTAGAGAACGGAGGCGAAGTCGCCTGCCGCATATCCGATTTTTTCGCGCAGCCCGACGATCTTTTCGGGCACAGGTGGCTGGGAGGGAACGCTGCCAGCAGAATCCATTTGGTGACTCATGATATGAAGGACATCCCGGAAGCCGCCCTTAAAGGGTTTGGCCGGAAGGACTGTCGGGAAGGGGGAAGAATGAGGGGGTTATGGTGAAAAAATGGGGCTTGAAAAAGCCACGTAGTGAACAGAAGCAGCTTCCCTTCGACGGGCAACAGAAAAGTGGCGCTACTGTAAGAGTCTCCACCACCCCGCCACCAACCGTGACACAGACATTCCTGTCTGTGGCTTTTCCGGCTCACCTACAAGTAGCCTGAGGACGAATGACGTGTCGGCACCAATGAAAGTGCGCAACTTCATGCTTGCCCATCAACGATTGGGTCGGGAGCCAGCTTCTTACTTTGGGACGTAAAACCAGCCGCCTGATTCACTGACCGACTGTTCTACCAGCCACATCCAGCCAGCTGCCGTCCATATCCAAGGATGATCCCCTGTATAGACGTATGCACCCAGCCAATCTCCGGTCATGGCCCATTCGTCAGAAAGCGAATAAAGACCCAGCCAAAGCGGACGCCCCATCGTAATGCCGGCTCCAGCCGTGCCACTATCCAAATCACCCACCCTGAAAGCGACCCCCTCGCGTCCGAAGGCAAACTTATCGATGCGCAAGCCGTCCTCACGTGAAGCGAATTGGAACACCAATGGTACACCTGCGACAGGAACATCCAAAAGCACAGGATTACCGGATCCAAACCGGCTCAAATTGACCCACTTCCATTCCTCGGAACCAACCGTCCCGCCTTCGATCACCAGCGCTTCACTGTCGCTGTAACCGACAGGAGCCGCCAAGCCATTGATCATGACCCAACTGCCTGCTGCCCCAAGTGGAGCTTCCCCGAAGGTATTAGCGAAAAACAGGCTGTCATCGTCAAAGGCATCCGGCCCAACCCTAAGGCGTGCATAGAGTTCCCAATGACCCGGTTCAGGAAAAATTGCTTCAAGGGTGCCCACTCCATCTGCCGAGTCAGGGCTGGAGCCGATGAAATTCTGTTCCGCTTCGACATAAGTCGTATCTCCATCCGTTCCAATGATCCACCATGCCCCAAGTTCAGCATCTTCCGCCTCCAGCACAACGGGAGCGAGCCCAATCATATCCAGAACAACCGAATGAGAATACCCACTTTCCCCAAATGTATTGAACGCGGAAACTTTATAGTAGTAGGATTCTCCTGCCTCGATTGCGGTATCGCTAAACGCCGTTCCCGGCACTTCAGCAATCACTGAGCCTCCATGGACACCACTGCCAGTTGAACGGACAATACGATAGCCCGTGGCGTCCACATCGCCTGCCCAGCTAAGATGAACACCGGATTCGCTGCGCGTGGCGTTGAGACTGGCAGGACGGGCAGGTATCCCAGCCGGACTGGGCATTTCCTCATGAAACTGCCACCAGTTGAAAGCGAGAAAATCTTCTCCTTCGCCTTCCGAAAATACAAAGTAAAGGTCATGGACATGACCAACGGGTAGATCCGAAACCTCGGCCGTCACAGTCGTCCACCCCTGCAGATCTCCGGTATCCGGGACCACGCAGGTGGTCAAGAGCGTCCCGGTTGGGCTGTCGAGCCGGACTTCAATATGGCCACCCGGTTGCCCAGCGACTCTGGCCCTGAATGCTGCAGCCTGCTTCGAAAACTCAACTCCACGAACCGCGACATAACTTCCGTTGGACATCCCTCGAATCGCCATACCGCCTTCGACGCTTCGTTCGGTTCGAATACCTTCCTGCCGCCCGATGGTGGCTGCCGGCACCCGTTGGAAGGGGTCGAAGGAGACGAGTTGTTCGAGGCTGTCCCGTGTGTAGACGATCTGCTGAATGGACCCATCGGGATTGTGGGTTAAACGCTCCAGCCCCAGGTTTCTTTTATAGGTCGCAGGAATACCTGCTTGATTTGCGACGAAGCGGTTGTGGTAGACGTGATACCACTCACCCTGAAATTCGAAGATCCCGTGATGATTGTTGTTGTTATTACTGGGAGGTTGCCCCGCAACCACGCCTCCATAAGTGAAACCAGTAGTGGGATTGTCACTGGTCATATAATCAATGCGCAATCCGTTCTGGGTGTCTGTGGAATAGGAAAAGTAATAAATATCGTTATGTTTATGCATCCAGGCTGCCTCGAAAAATCCCGGAGCAGTCATCGCGATGGCAGCACCATCCGTGCTGACCAAGTCTTCATTCAGGCGGATAATACGAACATTCGATTCTCCATTTCCGCCAAAGTACATATATGCCTGGCCGTCATCGTCGATGAATACGTAAGGATCAAACAACCACATATTCGGACCAGAGGCTCCAGGGGTGGAGGCATCCACCAGTGCCCGCCCGATCGGATCGAGGAAAGGGCCGGTCGGACTGGTGGCGGTCGCCACACCAATTCCACTGGCACCGTTAGAGAAATACAGATAGAATGTCCCATCGCGTTCGACTGCAGATGGAGCCCAGGAAAGGTTCGCCCAAGGGGCATTATTCGGAACCCTTAAGACCACGCCGTGATCCGTCCAATTCTTCAAGTCAGCGCTGGAGACACAGACAATGGTCTGCATGGAATACCCACCTTCAAGTGGATTTTCGTCATCGTTCGAGCAGTAAAAATATACCCGCCCGTCGTGGACAAGTACTGCCGGATCGGCGAGGAATCGGTGGGATACGATCGGATAATCCGCCAAAGCTCTATCCCCCGAGAGCACCCAAATTGAGGTTATGAAGAGAACAAGTGAGAAAAAGTTATTTTTCATGGTCTTCTATCCTGTGGCTGAAATGGACAAGGAGGATGTGTTTCCGCACAACACACTCGGGAAGATTCATGAAACCATCGCCGGGGAGAAACAACGTCCATCAAAGGTGACAGTAAAGTTGCGGGCCTGTTTTCCCGCAAAAAAAGCGCCCCGGGGTGAACCGGGGCGCTGAAATGGAAACCAGATGTTCTCTCTTGGATTAGAAGGAGAAGGTGTTGGTCACAAACCAGGTCATGCCTTCCTTGATCCGGAAGATCCCGGGGGAGCCATCGGGCTGGGCACTGACCGGGATGAGCTTGTTGCTCGAAAAGGCATTGCGGACATTGAGCTGAATGCGCCAGTCGATTTTTTCATTAATCGGCCGGGTATAGCCGACCCAGAAGTCGAAGTCGCTTTCAGTCGGGCTCATGATCGGGTTGTTGATATCATAAGACCACTCGGTGATCGGATCCGGAAGAACCGGGTAAGCGATGACCTGACGGTCCTGCCAGCGGTAAGCACCCCCGACGTTGAAGCCCCGCAAAGCTCCTTCGTTGAAGGAGTAGTTGGTGACAACGTTGAAGCGATACTTGCGGTTCTCCGGAATAACGGAGCCCTGAAGCTGGCGCTGTTGCATGTAGTTGCCGTAGAACTCGCGGGTGAACTTGGCGCGAACGGTTTCACCTACTGCATTGGAAGCACTGCCGTTCCACATCCGGACATCTCCGGCGGGGCCTTGATAGAGCTGGAAGCGATCTTCAACCCAGACGGCATAATTGTCCGCAATGTCGTCACGGATCGCCTTGGTTCTGGCCACGTTGAAGGTCAGATTCCAGTTCGGGGTGATCTGAGCGGAGAATTCGACTTCAACCCCCTCCGAACGGTTGGTGGAAAGCACTGCCAGATTACCAGTGAGACCGGTCGGTGACACGAAAGAGTCCCGAGGACCTGCTTCCCATGATTCGAAGTCAAAGCCCCAGGCATCCTTGAATTCTTGCGGTGGCGGGTTGGCCAGCAAGGTATCAATAGCGAGTTGCTGTTCCGCATAGGCTTCTTCAAAGGTCTGGCCGGGCATCGGCTCATAGGCCAGATAGCGGCCGGGCAGATAGTCGACCAAGATCGGAGGACCATCCGGATCGGCGGGATTTTCTTCTTCGACCAAGGCGTAATTGGTATTCCACGCAGCGATGGAAACATCCTGACCAGCTTCACCCTGACGGATGGACTCCTGCGCCATACGGGCAAACTGATAGCCCCAGGCTTCACCAAAACCTACGATGTAGTTGTTTTCAATGGCACCGGCGAGGTTGGCATTTTGCACTTCGGATTCATACCAATTGACCTTGAGGACATAGCGGTCGTTCAGGGCGGAGAGGGTAAACCCATAGTCCTTGGTCGATCCTATCGGTGAGGGAACCGGTCGTCCAAAGAGGTCGACGCGGGAGGCATCCGGACGGAAGTTGGAAGAATCGTTGTAGAAGACGCTCAGATTGAGGCCGTACGGCAGATGGCGGGTGACGAACTCGGGAGCGTGAACGACAACACCCCAGCTGACATTGTCATCTTTGACGCGGTTCCATGTCCGGTTGGCACCGACATCACCAGGACCACTTGGGACGTACCAATCTGGGTCGGTGAAGATGAGTGCTCCATCATTATTGGCGGCACGGGAAGCAATCGGGGAGGCCCCGCTGCGAGCACTGGTCTGAGTGTCTTCGCGCCAGGAAACAGTGGGAACCACGATACCATTCAGAAGGAACCCTTGCCAAACCAGGACTTTGGAACTGGTCACGACCTTTTCCATATTGGTTCCGCTCGGATTCATCAGACGAAGACGATCTCCAGACTGGGAATGGAGCACCGGAAGTTCAGCTTCGCGATAGCCAACATAACGGGAAAGGTCGACCGGATTACGAGGCACATCCTGATCGGCAATTGTCCAGTCGAAGAGCTGAGTCGTGCCACTCTGCACAACACGTGGCGCATTGATGCGGGAGAGGCTTACCTGGTCGGGTGTCAGCCCGCGCATGTCTCCACCGAGGTAGCTGAGGGTAGCGACCTGACGTTCACCACTCCCGAAAGAAGCACCACCCACCAGGCGGCGCTCAAGATAGTCATCTCCGACTTCGGAGTGATACCAGCTGAAGTTATCCTGACGGCGCTGATTCTGGGTGTAGAGGCCGGTAATGACATGCCGCCCAATCAGACGAGTCAGGGCATCATCACGATCAAGAATTTCCTTGAAATCGAGGTTGGTGAAAGCAGTCACGCGGAAGGATTCGGAGTCGATTTCCTGACGGTTTCCGTTACGTCCACGGGCGGCGACGAAAGGACGCCCCACATTGGGGTTGGCAATACCCGGGCTGAGCAGGGCGTCACGTCCATGATCGCTGTAATAGAGGTACTCCTGCATATCCACATAGATGGCATAACCATCTTCTGCTAACGTCTGGATGTTTTCGCGCTTCACACTTTGGGAGTCATACACGAACTCCAAACCAAACATGTTTTGCAGGAAACTCTGCGAGATTGCGATGTTGTAGGCGTTGAAATCGTCGTTCTCGTACTTGGTAGAACCATCCAGCAAGTTGTTGTAGAAATCAAAGATATTCCGATCCGTGAGGGAGCGGTTCTTGATCGCCCCGATGCTGGAGCCGGGCAAGTCAGCCCGCACTCCATAATCGGAATAACTGGTCACACCTACCCACTGGGTAAAGGGCAAAGACGGTGCCGGAGGAGGAGCCGGTGCCGGGCGGGGGGTCGCAAACTCAACCCCTTGGACCTGAGAAATCATCGGATCATGCTGAGCAGAATTGGGATCATTAAAGATCGCAACCGGTCCGAAGATCGGGGCAAAACGATTGATCCATGGGCTGTAGTTAGGGTTGGCCTGGCCGACATTAGCGGAATTGGTGAAAATCCGCTCGGTCACACCGTAGCTGGAGGGGAAGCCCAGGCGCTCATACTCCAGAAAGGAGCTGCCATTGACGATACGGGGATCGACCGTCATTTGCCCCAGCTCATTGAACCAGGGGGTGATGCGGTCTTCCGGAGGCAGGATGCGCGGACGGTTGGCCCGGATGCTGCCGGTCTCACCGGTCACGTTGATCGTCGTGCTGACCCAGTCATTACTGAGGAAGGAGGGATCCCAACGGGCAGTGAGGTAAAGGCGACGATCTTTCTGATAGGCGGGATCCTGCTTGTATTTGGTATGGTCGTGGACCCCGGCGACGCGAATGGCCAATTCATCTTCGATGATCTGCTGGTTGACATCAAAGTTCGCGCGGACGCTTCCATGGCTACCATAGCGGAATTCAATTTTCCCGCGGTTGTAGTATTGGGCACGGATCAGATCGGCATTGATAATCCCTGCGGGGCTGCCGATCCCGAAGAGGACGGCGTTGGCCCCACGCTGGATATCGACCCGCTCGACATTGTAGCCGTTCCAGGGAATTTCCGTGAGGAAGAAGTTGCGGGTGTTGTCGGCGGAGTCGAGTCCGCGCACCCGGGTATTACTTTGTGGATTGGTCCGGGCGGAGTTGTCGTCCGGAGAAGCGGCATCACCGACCCCGGAAAAGTTACCGGCGAGGCCGCCAACTTCCGTATTGGTGGTGTATTGGAGCAGGGACTGCGAGTCGGTGGCACCGGTATCTTGCAGGAACTGCTGGTTGATAACCTGGACGGCGTTGGCGACGTCACGGAGGTCTGTGCGAAGGCGGGTACCGGCTAGGGTATCCCGAGCCTGATAACCAATCGAGCCAGCGCTGGTCACTTCAAAAGGCGACAGCTCGAAGGCAGGTTCGTCACTGTCTTGCGCAAAAAGGTGCGCAGGCAACAGCACGATAGAACCGAGTAACGACACTCGGCCTAGTTTACCAAGGGTGTGATTCATGGGGTACTTGTTTGGTGGTTAAGTTGGATTAATTGAGAGAATAAATCCATGGAGATGGTAACAGGGGAAGTCCACCTGTAAAATGTGAAAACGAGTCAAAGTATTATAATTCGTTGCATAATTTTACAAGAAAACAGCAATTCACAGATGAATATGAGTTTTTTTGCAAAGAAACTAAGACTCTTGAGCAGAAAGGGGTTCAAATTTCTAAAAATTTATCCATACTATTGAACGGTTTTTTCTGACTATGTCACGCCCGAAAATTGAAGTCTCCCCGAGAAGGATCCGGGTACCCCGTCCAGCAAGCAAACATGTCGCGTTGATTCTACAGACCCGAATGGAGGAAAACACTGCCATATTGAAGGGCATTGCCGCATATGAGCGGGTCCACGGGAACTGGCATTTTTTCCTCGATGATCAGGCGAAATCGGTCACCAATCCTGCCTGGCTTTTTCACCAGCACTGGGACGGGGTGATCTGTCGGCACCGGATCACCCTGGTATTGGAGGAATGTCGGCGCAGAGGGGTTCCCTGTGTCGATCTGGATGATTCCAGCCGTCAAATTAAAGGAGCACCCAAGATCCGGCCGGATAATCGTGGGGTGGGACATGTCGGGGCAGAGCATTTTCTGGACCGTGGATTCCGAAATCTGGCCTTCTGTGGATTCAGTAGTGAGGACTGGTCGCACGAGCGTTTAGCAGGCTTTGCCGAAGCGATTGAGACGGTGGGGCTGCAGTGTTCGGTATTGGAAACCACCTACACGCATGAGTTGACTCCCGACTGGGATCACTCGGAACAGTTGCGTATTATGGAATGGATACACCAGCTTCCCCGTCCGGTAGGAATTATGGCCTGCAATGACATGCGGGCGCTGCAAGTGATCGCGGCCGCTCATGAGCTCGGGCTGCGGATTCCGGATGAGGTGGCGATTCTGGGGGCCAACAATGAATCGGTTCGGGCTGAGCTTTCCAATCCGCCTCTTTCGAGTGTTCCCCTGCATGCGCATGAGTGGGGCATGCAAGCGGCCCGGATGCTGCACGGGATGATGGAAGGCAAGCAGCCTGAGTTGATGGATTCGTTCGTGGAACCCATGTCCGTGGTGGTTCGGCGCTCAACAGATGCGCTGGCGATTGACGATCCCACCATAGTGAAAGCGCTGAGAATAATAGCTGAGGAGGCCTGCCGTGGATTGCGGGTGGACGATCTGGCCCATCGGGTAAATGTCAGCCGCAGTTTGCTGGAGCGTCGCTTTCGCAAATGCCTGCGCCGTTCACCCCAGGAGGAGATTCGTCATGTTAAAATCAATCGGACACGAAAATACCTGGCTGAAACGGATAAGACCCTCTCGGAAATCGCTGAGCTAACAGGGTTTGAGCATCCGGAATATCTCAGTGTCATGTTCAAGCGCTTGACCGGAGAAAGCCCCCGTGAGTTTCGACGACGCCAGCAGAGTCGCCTTTTTGAAAGCTAAGCGGTGGAGGATTTCTGCGGATGAGCTTGCCCACCCCGGGCAAGCGCCTAGGATGCGCAACTGTTCGTTCCCTATAGCGAACCCAATTGAACCCCTTACCAGAAAGATTGATTCGATGAAAATCTTATCGCGTGTACTCCGCCCTACCCTTCTGGCGGCATGTGTAGCGGGATTGAGCCTGACGGCATCTCTTTCCGCTCAAAAGTTCGAGGGACTCGCCCTCACCCCACCCATGGGTTGGAACTCATGGAATACCTTCCAGACGAATATCAGCGAAGAGCTGGTTAAAGAAGTGGCTCAGGCCATGATTGACAGTGGCATGCGGGACGCAGGCTATGTCTATATTAATCTGGATGACGGTTGGATGCTGCGCGAGCGGGATGCCGACGGCAATCTGGTCCCCGATCCCGAGAAGTTCCCCAATGGACTGAAATACCTCTCCAACTGGTTGCATGAGCGAGGTTTCAAGTTCGGGCTCTATAATTGTGCAGGCACACATACCTGTGCCGGCTATCCCGGCAGCATGGGACACGAGTATCAGGATGCCCGATCCTATGCCTCCTGGGGAGTCGACTATCTGAAATATGACTGGTGTTTCACCGGCACGAGGGACGCCCGCGAAGCCATGACGACAATGCGGGATGCGCTCTATGCCGCCGGACGTCCAGTCGTCTTCAGCATCTGCGAATGGGGCACTTCGGAGCCCTGGACCTGGGCACAGGAGGTGGGCCATCTCTGGCGCACTACCGGTGACATCATCGACTGTTATGATTGCACGACGGAGTGGTCGATGGGCTGGAAAGTCATTCTCGACATGCAGATGGATCTCAACCCTGGGATCAACGGACTGGAGCAATTTGCGGGCCCTGACCACTGGAATGATCCGGACATGATGGAAGTCGGCAAACCCGGCCTGACCTTCTATGAATCCCGTGCACACTTCGGGCTCTGGGCGATTCTGGCTGCTCCTCTCATCGCGGGGAACGATGTCCGCGACATGACTCCG
This sequence comes from Verrucomicrobiota bacterium, assembly GCA_050485245.1. Classification (GTDB taxonomy): domain Bacteria; phylum Verrucomicrobiota; class Verrucomicrobiia; order Opitutales; family Oceanipulchritudinaceae; genus JBJHBA01. Next base: position 39,899 of record JBJHBA010000001.1, read on the forward strand.
GAAATTGCCGATGTGCTGACCAACAAGGAAGTGATTGCCGTCAATCAGGACGCGATGGGCAAGCAGGGAACCCGTATCTACAAGGATCCGAGGCGAGAGATCTGGCTGCGCGAAATGGAGAACGGCGACCTGGTGGTCGGCATTCTCAATGCCGCCGATGAAGCCCGTGAAACCTTTATTGACTGGAGCTTCTTCCAGCACCATTTTCCGGTCTGGCGTGATAATTTCACAATCCGTGACCTTTGGGCACGGGAAGATATCGGCACAACTAATGATTTCCCCCGCTTCTCCCGCAAAGTGGAAGCACACGACCTCATCCTTCTTCGTCTGACGAAGATCGAAGAGTAGTCAGGAAAACCAAACTACCTCATTCTCTCCAAGGCCGGTGTGTTTCAAGACACACCGGCCTTTCTTTTCACCAGAGAAATCGTTCAGAGGGATGCGATCAAAGAAATGCTGCGTTGCCCTTCGGCATGAAAGTGCTAACCGTTGCAGCATGACGTTTTCTCTAGGATGGCAACGACGGGACGAGGAAGGGAACCGGCAGGAGATCGAATTCAGCCTGGTTCGCAAAAAGGCTGAATGGAAAATCCAGGACGGGCGCTTTGAGAGCCGTCGCCCGCATCAACCATCTGAGGAAGACTGGGATAAACTTTTCGAAACGATGGACCGCCATTTGGCCCGAGGCAAAGTCACCCATACCGACTACAAAATCGTCGAACGGATCCGCAAAGGGATGTAGTTCAGGCATTGCTACACGTAGAACGGCTCGTGCATGGGGAGCAGATGATGATACACCTTGAGGGGTGAAGGGATAAGCGAGACCGTGATCAGACCCCTCCGGCCACACCCGCCATGTTGAAGATCGGGAGGAACATCGCCATCACGATGGAACCGATGACGACACCAAGCACACAGATGAGCAGTGGCTCCATGAGTGAAGTCAGTGATTCCACGGTGGTTTCGATTTCAGCATCATAGAAATCGGCGATTTTATTCATCATCCCATCCACATTGCCGGTTTGCTCACCAGCTCTGGCCATATGCTTCACGGTTGGCGGAAAATAACGCTTGGTCGCGACCACTTCAGAAAGCTGTCCTCCTTGGCTGATGTGCTTACTGATGTCATCGCAGGCATCTTCGATGTATGTATTATCGCTGGCAGAAGACACGATTTCCAAAGCACGAAGGATGGGAACCCCCGAACGCAAGAGGATGGCATAGGTCCGGCAGAAGCGGGAAAGGGCCACTTTCTGAACCAGTCCACCGATCACCGGAAGTCGAAATAACATGGCATCTTTGATTTCACGGCCTCGCGGTGTTTTCGATGCCTTAAACAGAATAACGAGCACCATGACCAAACCGGCGAATGTAGCCAGACCCGCCCAGGATTTCATGAAGGCAGAAACATCAATCAGCATCTGGGTCGGTTTGGGCAAATCTTCTCCGAAGCTCTCAAACATCTCGGCGAAAACCGGAATGACGAACATCAGAAGGACTTGAACCAGGCCGATCGAGAGCGCAATGACTGCGGTGGGATAAGTCATCGCACCTTTCACTTTCCGAGTCAGCTTGACGGAATCCTCAAAGTAGATGGCCACTTTTCCGAGAATTTCAGCAAGCCCCCCGGAAGCCTCACCGGCTTCCACCATGGAAACGAAAAGATTAGGAAAAGCACGGGGATATTTCCGCACGGCATCGGAGAAGGAAGTACCGCTGGACACGTCCTGTTTGACGTTGCGGATAATGATTTGGAAAACCGGATGCTCCGTTTGCTCCTGCAAGGCTTCAAGCGAGGCGACCAATGGCAAGCCCGCATCCAGCATGGAGGCGAGCTGCTGGGTAAAGACCGTAACCTGCTCAAGCTTGATCCTTTTCTTGGGTGCTTGCTTCTCGTAAGCCTTGATTTTCGCCAATCGCTGACCTTCCCAGAATGAAACGTTCTTTTTCGCTTGAGAAGAGCGCGCCGAGGTGGTCGCGGATGAAATGATCGCCATGTTGTCTGTTCCTTAAATCGATATGGAGGACACTGAAGGGAATAGAATTTCCATTATTCTGTGAGGGAAAAGAGAAGGAAAGACAATCCTTTAGCTGACCAGTGCACTGGCGGGAATGGGAATGTGCCGGATCGAGAAATATTGGCGATTGCCGTTTTTGAAAATGGAGTGCTTAATTTGAAAAAGTGACAAAACGTCACTCCTGCTCATTCTTCACCGCCTGTCGGTTCTCATGCGCTTCCTCATTTCGTCAATTTTCCGGCTCTCTCCATCGGGACTGTTTTGCTTCATGTGGCTGTTTCTGTTTCTGGTCGGCGGGCTGGCGGTAGGGGCTTTCTACTGGCAGGCACGGGAACACCAGAAGGAAACGGCGCTGCGACATGTGCGTCACCTCTCCGAGGCAGTCCACGCCCTGGTCAACATGGAGTTGCACGAGCAGTTGCATTCCGAGGATCAAATGGGAGGCGACCTGCACCTGAAGGCACTGCTACCCTTGGTCGAGTTTCATCGTGGAGTGCCCTCCATCCACTATATTTACACCATGCGGGTCGATGAGGAGGGGAATGAATTCTTTGTGCTGGATACGGCTTTTGACCCAGATCTGCGAGCACGTGAGGACATGATTCTGTCAAAAATCATGCAGCCTTACCGCAACGAAGTCTCCACGCCGGAGGTACATGCGGCCATGCTACGGGGAGAAACTTTTGTCTACCCGGAAGTTTATGAAGACCGTTATGGATCTTTTATTGCCGCGCAAAGTCCGCTTTTCGATCATCAGGGCCGGTACGTGGGCTATGCCGGGGTGGATTATCGCCTGTCGGCCTATCATGCCCAACTGGCTGAAGTCCGGAATGCCGCCTGGTTTGCCCTTCTTGTGGCAGCCATTCTGGCCGGAATCGTTGCCGCAATTCTGAGACAGGCCCAAGTGGATAATTTGGAAAATATCCGCGAATTGGAACATATCAACACCGCCCTTCTGAAGGCGCGGAATGCGGCGGAATCTGCTGCCCACGAAAAAACCGAACTGCTAGGAATTGCTGCCCACGAACTTAAAAATCCGCTCAACGCGATCCACACTATCGGGCAACTCCTGCAACAGGATACCAAGGTGTTCGGGGCCAAAAGAGTCTGGAAAGAACAGGACCACGAATGGGTAGGAGTCATCCACGATTCCGCCCATCAAATGGCCCGACTGGTCGATGATCTTCTGGAGCGGCAAATCCGGCCGGGAACACACGTCCGGGGCAATTCGATCGACCTTTCGGAACTGGTGGAAGATCTCATTCGTTTCAACCGCCCCTCCGCCTTGCGCAAGGATATCGACATTGAATCTGAGGTTTCTTCAGGGATCTATGTTCGGGGCAACTTACTCCATCTGCGGGAGGCTCTCGACAATCTGATCAGCAACGCAATCAAGTTTTCTCCCCACGGCAAAAGCATCCGGATCGTGCTGGAATCCTCCAGGGAAGGGAGCGAAGCAGTCTTCCGGGTCTTTGACCGCGGCCCGGGGATTCACCCCGATGAGGCGAAACACCTTTTCCAGCCTCTGACCACACTTTCGGCCAAGCCAACTGGCGGAGAACTTTCCACCGGGCTGGGACTGTCCATTGTCAAACAAGTGGTCGATGCCCACGACGGCATGGTGGGGATGGACCCCGCGATCATCGGAGGCGCCTGCTTCTGGATTCGCCTGGCCCGGATTCAGAACCCGGAGCCTGCGGAAGAAGCGGACCCCGAACGGGCTCAGACATAAATACCGGCCGGGTGCGGCTTGGCCTGATTGTGTTCGTCCACAAAGACAAGGTTGGGTCGGTGGTGGCGGGCCTCCGCTTCCTCATACTCGGCGTAATTGGCGATGATGACGAGGTCCCCTCGATGGACGAGACGGGCGGCGGCACCATTCAGGCAGATTTCCCCTGGTTTGCCATGAATGACATAGGTGGTGAACCGATTGCCGTTGTTGCAATTGTAGATATCAACCTGCTCAAAAGGCAGGAGGTCCGCCAGTTCGCACAGCTCGGGATCGATGGAGATCGAGCCCTCGTAGTTGAGGTCAGCGTCTGTCACCGTAGCGCGGTGGATCTTGGATTTGAGAAGCGTGCGGCGCATGACAAATCAGGAATTTGGGTTGAGTTCGAGTGCGTAACGGAGTCCCTGCAAAACAAGGGCAGGTACAACATAATCAAAAATGCCGGAATGTGCAAAAAGCCGGGAGAATCCTCCGGTCCCGATGACCAGGCAGTCCTCTCCAGCGAAGGCTTCCGATCGGAGGTGATCGATTAATTCACGAAGTGTGCCCAGATGACTGTAAAAGAGGCCACTCTGGATGTTCTCGACGGTGGTTTTGCCGAGGGCAGCCTTTGGTCGGACTATGTCCACCATAGGCAACTTGGCCGTCTGCGTACCAAGCGCCCGCATGCACAGGCCGACGCCGGCGACAATCGCCCCCCCGAGGTATTCGCGGTTGCGGTTGATGGCGCAAAATGTCGTCGCTGTCCCCATGTCGATCACCAGCAAATTATGACCGGGATGGAGGTGGACAGCGGCAATGGCGTTGGCGATGCGATCGGAGCCTACCTCACGGGGATCCTTAACCCTAATTTTCAGACCCGTTTTGACCCCGGCCTGCAGGATGAGGGGCGCATGGCCGAGATACTTCTCACAGGCCTCCGCCACTGCCGGTAGAGATTCCGGTACAACCGAGGCAATCGCCACCCGCTGGATCGATTCGGAGGCAATCGAACGGGCCTGTAAGAGCTGGAGCAGAAATACGCCAAACTCATCCACCGTGGGTCGCTGCCGATTGGACATGCGGAACTCCAGTTCGCAGTGCTCTCCGGAGAATACACCACCGTGAATATCGGTATTGCCGATATCAAAACAGAGGGTCAGCGGACCGGCACTCATGTCTGGGCTCCCCCCTTCAGATATTCCATACCAGGCAGGGGGAGCGGAAAGTTGTCGATCAGGCGAACACCCTCGACGAATACAGCACCGAGGCGACGGTCCGATGTATCCTCAACATAGTCGACCTGAAATCCCTCGGCCTCAAGGGCGCCGCGTGCCTCCAGGGGGTCCTGATGACTCAGCAGGATTCGGGGAAATCCGGCCGCAAATGCCCGCCCAGTCGGACTCAGGCGTATATTGCGGGAACTCATGGCCAGTCCGTCTGCTTCCCGCACGGTCGGGCAGGGAATCACTTTGGTATCGAGGAAAAAGGCCTGACTCATGCCACTGACCAGAGCCAGTTGCTGCCAGTCCTTTTCTCCAAAGTAGGCGCGGTCCGCCCGAACAGCCTGAAACAGCTTCAACACCACCGTCAGGACCCCATCAAAGTGTCCGGGCCGGGAGGCGCCTTCGAAGGGAAGCGACTCTTCGTTCTCCGTCACTCGATAGCGATAGCCATCGGGGTAGAGGATGTCTTTGGTCGGGAGAAAGACCGCATCCACCCCGCTGTCCCGACACCGTTGGAGATCCGCTTCGAGGGTGCGCGGATACTTGGCGCAGTCATCGGGATCGTTGAACTGCGTGGGGTTGATGAAGATACTGACGACTACGGTCCGGCATTCCTCGCGGGCGCGACGAACCAGTGCCATATGGCCTTCATGCAAGGCACCCATGGTGGGGACAAAGCCGAGGGGGTGCAGTCCTTCCCGCTCAGATTGCCATTTCCTGAGGGACGGGATGTCCTGAAGGGAGATCATGCGTGAAAACTTTCCTTGGTCGACGGATATGCCGCGGATTTCACCTCGGCGTCATATCGATTGAGGGCATCCTTGATGAGGGTAGCTCCGTCCAGATAGGTGCGGAGGAACTTCGGTTTGAAACCGACATTCATTCCGAGCATATCCTGAAGGACGAGTACTTGGCCGCTGCAGTGGACCCCGCTGCCAATCCCGATGGTCGGAATCCTTAGCTCGGTAGTCACCACCCGGGCGAGTTCCGCCGGAATGCACTCCAATACAACGGAAAATGCCCCGGCCTCTTCCAAGCCTCTGGCATCAACGCGCAGGCGGGCCGCCTCTTCCTCATCACGTGCCTGAACCCGATAACCTCCCATTTGATGGACGCTCTGTGGCGTCAATCCGAGGTGTCCCATCACAGGAACGCCACTTTCTGCCACATGCGCGATCAAGTCCGCATGGCCACGGAAGCCCTCTATCTTGACGGCCTGGGCACCGGCCTTCATCAGGGCATCAACCGCCCGCATGACCGGCTCCAGCCCCATTCGGTGGAGCGGGAAGGGGAGATCGGCAATGAGAAATTTATCGCCCAGCCCACGCGCCACTGCCGCAGTGTGGGCGACCATCATTTCCAGATGCGCGTGCACGGTGGAGGGATATCCGTGCATCACCATCGATCCGCTGTCCCCCACCAGGACCGCATCGATCGCACTGTCCGCGATCAGGCGGGCGGACCAAGTGTCATAGGCGGTCACCATTGAAATCGGGTGACCTTCCTGCTTGAAACGTGCAAAATCGGAGACGCTCTTCATCGCGCCCTCCTGACATTTGCCATGGACGCCAAAGCGCCCGAATTGTGTGGTACCTGTCTCATCGATCAAGTCCTCGTGTTTTGACTAGTAAGTTGAATGAATGATTCCCATCGCGGCCTTCTGTGGTCCACGTGGAAGGGACCAGCGATGAGGAAAAACCTTTTTTTGGCAAGGCAGATTACCCAAGCAGGGTTTAAGGAAAGCCCTTCACAAGCTCTTTTTCACACAAATCTGCGGCATAATTGTAAAACAATGGATTACACAAGCCCCGGAACGGAGAAATGTAAAAAAAACCGAAGTTAACGGCGTGACAGTACTATTCCAAACCCTTAACTTCCAAACGGTTTTATCTTAGCCTCATGCTTGAATCTTTTCAGTCGCCTGCCAAATCCGCCCTGCCTGATGCAGGAAAGCGGTTGGGTGAAAAGCATTTCCATCGCCGCTTGGATCGAGAGCGCAAAAGGATGCGTCCCCTCCGCCTGCATGGGCCAGCCTATTGGAGGGAATATTTGCTGCAGCGGTTTCAGCCCTATGGCTTGCTCAGAGTGTTGCTCAAGTCTTCCTTTCTCTGGTCCAGAGGGTACCGCAACTTTCACGATATCCGCATTGTTGAAGTCCCCGTCCACATTCCGCGACTTCCCCCGGCTTTTGATGGATATCGGATCCTGCAGCTAACGGATCTGCACATCGATCTGGCACCGGACATCGTTCCAACCATCCGTAAACGCCTTAGCGGGATCGGCTATGATCTGGTTGTGCTGACCGGTGATTTTAAAAACCTGCAGGAGCCTGCATCCGATGCGGCCGTGAAGTTGACGCTCTCGCTGCTCACCAGCCTTCGCCCACCCTTTTACGCAACGCTCGGAAACCACGACACGCTCGACATCGTCGAGCCGCTGGAAGCGGGAGGTGTGCGCTTCCTCCTCAACGAAAGCGTTAACCTGCACCGCGATGGTGCCACTCTGGCCCTGGGTGGAGTGGACGACAGTTATTACTTTGAAACGGATGATATTGAAAGGGCCTTTCGCGGCATCGAAGCGGATCAGTGCCGCATCCTCCTCTCCCACGCCCCCACCAACTATCGTGAGGCAGCCCGGGCCGGAGTGGACTACATGATCAGTGGACACACCCACGGTGGTCAGATCTGCTGGAGGAAGAACGGTCCCTTGATTCCGCTGGGACGGGTCCCCTCCCCTCTGATTGCAGGACATTGGAAACACGGCTCGATGCACGGTTATACCAGCCGGGGAACCGGTGCCTGCCACGTGCCGGTGCGTTATAATTGCCCTGGTGAGATCACCATCCATATTCTTCGCTGCCCGTTGAACGGTGCTGCGAGTGCCCTCTTTGAGGATGGTGGATGAATGAGTTGCGCCAGTTCGGTGAGTACGCCAAGTTCCGCCCATGCCGTCTGATTCGGAAATCCTCTGTGCCACCCCCTGGCTGGCCTTGAAAAATGTCTTCCCTTCCTCCCGCGAAGGTGGCAAGCCCTGGACCTATGCCACGCGTCCGGGATGCAGCGGCGGAGTATGTGTAATCGCCATCCGCGCCGGGTCGCCGCCGGAAATCCTGCTGGTGCGTCAATATCGTCCGCCCGCCGGGAGGCACGTGATCGAGTTCCCGGCAGGCTTGATGGATGCAGGAGAGACCCCGGCGCAAACCGCCCTGCGTGAGCTGAAAGAAGAAACCGGCTGGGAAGGCACCATCCAGCACTGCGGGCCCGCCACCTATTCCTCCGCGGGCCTGACCGATGAAATCATCCATACCGTGACCGTTCAACTGACGCAGCAGGGAGACTCGCATCCGGATGAAGAAGAATCCATCGAGATCCTTTTGTGGCCCCTGCACAGATTGCGGGAAAAGCTGGAATCCGCCGCTGCGGCTGGAGATGGAATTGACGCCAAGCTCTGGACTTATGCCTTTGCCCTCCCTGCTTAAACCACTGCCATTGGCTGGGCTATTGGTTTTAGCCCTCGGAGTGGCAGCTTGTCGCAGCCCGCAAGCGGTGCTGCCGGAAGTGGATCCTGCCCGGATTGAGTCCGAACGAGAAAGGCACCGCGAGGGCTTTCTCCGGGAGGATGAAGAGCGACGCGCCCGATTGCACGCCCTCGCCTTCCCCTTGTTGCAGACTTCGGCAGAACTCTACCCGGAAGGCGCACGTCCCACCATTGGCATTGTGACGCTGAGCGAGGGGGATATCCGTCCTCCTTACAGAGAGACCGCCCGGAGGATCTTTCAATTGGGAAATTCCCCACAGGTCCGCGCGGTGGCTCCCGGATCACCGGCCGAAGCCGCCGGACTGGAAGCGGGGGATATCCTGCTCAAAGCGGGAGGGTACTCGCTCCAAGCAGGTCGACGGTCACCCCTGGAGATCCTCCGCAGACAGCTACAGGCAAACACCCCGCTGGTGCTGGAAATACTGCGCGGGGAGGAGCTGCTTTCCGTGGAAGTGATCCCGGTCCCGCTGGCTCCCTTTCAACTGGATTTGGTTTACAGCCGTTCCATCAATGCCCGCGCCATTGGTGGGCGGATTGAAATGCACCTCGGGATGATGGAGTTCTGCCACAATGACACTGAACTGGCTTTTGTCATCGCCCACGAAATAGCCCATCATGCCCTCCAGCACCACCGCGAGTTCATTCTCAACTACCTTGCGGGAACGGCGGTGGACCTTGCATTACTGGCCTTGAAAGTCCCCTCCCCCAACTTGGTGGGGCTGGGGGAGTTGCAACGGCCGGCAATCGGTTTTGAGGCTGAGGCGGACTATGTTGCCCTCTATCTGCTGGCTCGAACCGGTCACGACCTGAATGCACTCGATGACTTCTGGCCGCGCCTCACCCGCTCAGCCCCCGAGCGCCAGCGCAGCCGGGCACGGGACTGGACCCACCCGGAACCGGCCTATCGTCACCTCCTCCTGTTGGAAGCGATTGAAGAAATCCAACGGAAGCAGGCAGCCGAACTGCCCCTTCTGCCCCCGGGAAGGGAGGGAGTCGAAGGCAGCAGCGGGAACCGCTGAACCTGCGAGAAGTTAAGCTGGACTGGCTTCGCGGGCCTTGTGTGCGGCAGCCGCCACCACATACTTATCCGCCCAGTGGCGCAGGTCGGCCCGAGCCGCCTCATCAAGGGTTTTGACCACCTTGGCCGGCATCCCCAGCACCATCGAACCGGGCGGGACGATCATCCCTTTGGTGACCACCGCACCGGCACCCACCACCGAGCGGGCCCCAATCACCGCGCCATCCAGAACCGTGGCGCTCATCCCGATCAGGCATTCGTCCTCAATCGTGCAGGCATGAATCATCGCCTTGTGCCCGATGGTAACATACTTGCCGATCTTCACCCCGAGATCATCGGCAAGGTGAACGATGGTCCCATCCTGGATGTTGCTGCCCTCCCCGACTTCAATCGTTTCGATGTCTCCCCGCAATACACAGGTTGGCCAGACCGACGACTTCGGTCCAAGCCGCACATCGCCAATGACGACAGCAGAAGGTGCCACGTAAGCACTGGGATCAATCTGGGGCTCGCGGGAAAGAAAAGTGTTCAAGCGGGTTTTCAAGTCCATCCCACTACCCTGCCCTGTCTGGCATTCCGGCGCAAAGCCGTTTTTTGCCCGCTTGATGGAGTATCAGTTTTCCTAAGCACCATTATCGTCCTGACCTCCATCTGCTGCCCGCTCTACTGCCTGACGCTGGAAAAGCTCTTCGAGGCGCCGCCGGAGCTGCGCCTGTTCGTTGGCCAGTTCAGAGGCCTCGGCCAAGAGGCGCATGAAGCTCATTTCGACATTCCCATCGTCAAATACGACCCGGGAAACAGCACGATCAAACCGCCATCCTTCCCAATGACGCAGGAGCAGGTCGATCGCCCGGATTGCCGCCGCAGAGATTTCCACATCCAGCTCACGCACCCGGAGGGCTCCCGAATGGGTCCAAAGCTGGAGCAGGCGGGTCTTTTCGGCCACCGCATAACGATCCGCCGGAGGGGGAAGCTCCGCGGCCTCCAGCAGGCGCTCATATCGAGCCTCCAAGCCCAGGAGATAATCCAGATAAACCCGACCGGCTTCGTATAGCGCCACATGGTTGGCCCGCTCGGTTTCCAACTCTTCCCGCGATCCAAAACGCAGCCAGCTTTCCGGGCCCTTGGGCTGACTCCGGGCCACCACCGCTTCAAAAGCCTCCGCAGCATCCCGCAAACCATGCAGGATCTCCTGATCAATCGCCCGCATCTGATCGAGAATGTCCTCCGGAACCCGCCCTTCATACTGGAGAAAACGGTCCTGCTCCATCTGCTCGCGGCGGCTGGCAATCGCATCAAGAGCCTCGCGCGCCTGCTCGAAGGACTGGCGGCGCAGCACTTCACGCGCGGCCCGGATTTCCTCCGCTACCTTCAGGTCATGGGTATACTGCGCTTCCCGGGCAATGATCAGAACAGTGAGCAATACACAGGACAGCAGCCCGAGATATATCCCATGAAAGATGCCCACTCCGCGATCGGAAAAGAGCCAGAGGATCTGCGTGATCACCCAGGCCAGCAGGGCTCCCGCTACCAGCAGAGGGATCAGGAGGGTTGCCTGATTGGCCCAGTCAACCGCCGGATAGACCTGCAACCACCAAGCCGAGGCCCCCGCCAGAATGGCATAGAGCAGAAAAATCCACCCGGCGGGCAGATAGAGCCAGCGTTGCAATTGCTTAGCCATTCAGTTGGAAAAATGCGCGGACATTGTCACTGGTGCGGGCCGCCAGCGTCTCCAGGTCCATCTCCAGCAGGCTGGCGGCACATTCCGCCACATGTCGCACGAAGGCGGGCTGGTTGGGCTCCCCGCGATGGGGTTCCGGGGTCAAAAATGGACTGTCCGTTTCCAGCATGAGCATTTCCAGTGGTTGGGCCAGCAGTGCCGCCCGTAGCGGATCAGCAGACCTGTTCTTGTATGTAAGGATACCGGTAAAAGAGCCCCGGCCCCCTTTTTCGTTCAAAATCCGCATCTCCGCCGCTCCTTCGACAAAACAGTGAAACACGACTTTTCTCCAGTCGACCCCACTCTGGTCAATCATTTCCACACATTCGTGAAATGCCCCTCTGGAGTGGATAACCACCGGACAGTCAAATTGATACGCTAACTCCAATTGCGCCCGGAATGCCCTCGCCTGAAGGGCTTTGGCCTCAGCCGCTTCATCGGGAAATTTCGGGAGGTGAAAATAGTCCAAGCCGATTTCACCCAAGGCCACCGGCAAGGGATCCGTGGCAAAATAGGTCGGCAAGGTCTTGATCTGGTCCTCCCACTCTTCCCCGACATCGCAGGGATGGATTCCCGCCGTCCAATGGATTTTACCCGGGTGGGTGGAGGCCAGCCGCTGGCTGGAGGCCCAATCCTTCATCCCGGTTCCAATCGTGATCATTTCTCCCACCCCGGCCGCGGCCGCCCGCGCCAGCAGGTCGGGCAACAGACCTTTGGCCTCCATTCGGGGAAGATGACAATGGCTGTCGATCAAATCCATAGTCTGGCATGATCCTCGACTCCCTCGCTGGTGCAAGCGCCTTTGCAGAATAGGATTCTTTCTCAAGTCCTGTTCGCCTGGTCCGATACTGGAATGACGCTTCGAAATTTTTAATAGCCTATGTCTAGTTTTCAACTCAGTGGTCTGGCCTCCGGCTTTGATTGGGTATCCTTTGTCGACCAAGTGATGGAACTTGAGCGCACGCCTATTAACCGAATGGAAAATGAGCAGCGCAGAAACACCCGGCAGATCAATGCGCTCAATACCCTGAACGGAAAGATCGGATCCTTCCGTTCGTCCGTTCAGGCCTTGCAGGAGCCTGCACTTTTTCAGACCCGCACTGCCAGCTCCAGCAACGCCAGTTTCAGTACCCGGGCGGAAATCGGAGCCACCACCGGAAGCTTCCAGTTCGCCGTGACCCAGCTGGCCACCGCCTCTGTCCTCAAAGGGGCCGATAATCGCGGGGCGGGACTCTCCGAGACCAGTGATGTGTCCGACCTGATGGTCTCCGATTTGCCCACTCGCCTGCGGATCACGGAAGGCACCTTCAGCGTCAACGGGGCTCAGGTCGAAGTCAGCTTCACTGATTCCCTTCAGGACGTTTTTGATAAAATCTCCGCGGCGACCAACGGTGAGGTTACGGCCTCTTATGATCCGACTACCGATTCCATTTCCCTGCAAAGCAGCAATGAAATCATACTCGGTGCCGCCAACGACACTTCCAATTTCACCCACGCCCTCGGCCTCTACAATAACGGGTCCAACCAGATCAACGGGCAGGCAGGTCTGGGCATTACCGATATCTTTGCCAAACTGGACAATGCCCGCCTGCGGGATCCCATCACCGCGGTCGATGCCGAGGGCAATGGCAGCTTTACCATTAACGGGGTTGAGATCAGCTACAACACCGCCAGCGATTCCATCAATGACATCATGGCCCGGATCAATGCATCCGGAGCAGGCGTGCGTGCTTCCTTCGAGGCGGGGTCAGACCGGATGGTGCTGACCAATACGCGGACCGGAGACAGCGGTCTGCACGTCAGTGAAGCCGCCGGAGGCTTCCTCTCCGCCATGGGCCTGACCAGCGGGACCGGGGCCAACCTCCAGCGCGGAACCAATGCCGAGTTCTCCCTCAACGGCGGGCCCTCCATGACCAGCGCGACCAATGCTCTGGATGAAGCCGCCCACGGCATCAAGGGACTCACCGTTACAGTGAGAGAGCTAGGGGCCTCCCAAGTCGATGTAGAAACCGATACTTCGGCTATCCAAGGGGCAATCGAAAAATTTATTGCTTCCTACAATGACGTCCAGGACTTCATCGAGGAACAGACCCGGATCAAGGCCAGCAACGGCAACGTAGAGACCAGCACCTTGAGCGGCAATCGCGAGGTGGAGGCTTGGTCGCGTGAGTTGCGTTCACTCGCCTTCAGCGCCCTGGGCCAGGGCGTCAGCCAGATCACGCGCCTCGAATCGCTCGGGATCGATTTCCGCAGCGGCACCAGTAAACTGGAAATCCGCGACAGCACCCGCTTGAGCAACGCGATTGACAATCAACTGGATGATGTCCGCAGTTTCTTCTCCGCCTCACAGCAGGGTTTTGCCCGGCGGATGGATAATTACCTCGACCAATTGGTCGGATTTACCAATACAGGAGGTGCGCTCAGTCGGCAAACCTCGCGCCTGCAGAGTGCCAATACCAGCCTCGATCAGCAAATCGAACGCATGGAACGCCAGCTAGAGTCACGCCGCGCCCTGCTTGAGTCCGGGTTTATCGCCATGGAACAGGCACAGCAACGCATCAATACCATGCAGCAGCAGCTTTCGCAGGCCTTCCCTGACCAGAGCCAACAGAAAAAATAATAACGCCTGATGCGCGTTTCACTCCCACTATTCGCCCTCGCCACCCTCCTGCTGACCGCTTGCCAGAGCCGTCCACCGGATGACTGGATCCCACATGGCACCGGCAGCATGCAAGTAGCCCCGGCTTTTCGCAGCGCAGAACTGACCCAGGTTCGGCGTCTGACCATCCTCCCGGTCTTCGCCGACCCCAGAGTCACCGACCGGGAAAAGGAAGTCGTCCGCAATGCCCTTCAGCGCTCCTTCCAAAGCGCCAATCTCTTTGAAGTGGTTGCCATTTCCCCGGATGAAATCCGGCGGCGCTACGGCGTAACCGCTTTTTCTCCGGCCAACCCGCTCCCCCCAGATCTTTTTGATTTCATCCGGGAGCATACCGCAGCAGATGCCATTCTTTTCGTCGAGATCACTTCGATTTCCTCTTATCCGCCCCTCGCCCTGGGCCTCAAGGCGCGGATCGAATCCCTCCAGCGGGAGCAGACCACCCTCTGGGCCTTTGACCAGTTTTTCAATGCCAACGACCCTTCGGTCGCCCTCGCCGCCAAGCGCTTTAATGAACCCGGAGACCCCAACCGCGGCTCCATTCAACTGAGCCCTTCGCTCTTCGCCGAGTTTGTCACTACAGTGATGGCAGACTCACTCTCGCCCCAACGGCGACGTTGAACAGGCGGATTCTGCATAACAGATGCTTCATTGATGATACCGTATCCCCTGGAGGGAGCTGTAAGCGTCTCTTTGCACTCACTGATACCGACAGCAATCGCGCATGGCAGCTTCATTTACTGAAGCCACCCGAACATCAACACTTCCCTATAAGGTTTATTGCCCAGCATAAGCTAAGGGATATATCTCATTTTCACAAATCCTCTCTTTCTTTCCCATTTCCTGCTAAACTTTCCGGTATCTGGACCGATTGCAGAGAGTGAACAAAACGGCGTTCCCTCTCTTCAGCAATCAGGGCTGACCGTTACAAACGCGTCATATCATGATTCATCCAAGCGACAACAATTCGCCCATCGGACGCCTCCCGAACATAGAGGCTCCGAACATTCAAAATCGCCCGGCCTCTGCGAAAGGCTCCACCCCGGCAAGTGCTTCTGACAGCATTTCTCTGGCAGGCGCTGCGCAGGTGCGTGAAAAGCTCGAAAGCGTGCCGGTTGTGCGCCCGGAAGTGGTGACAGCCGCCCGCGAGAAAATTGCAGGTCCCAACTATCCGCCCCTCGAAATTATCCTGCGGATTGCAGAAACCCTGATGTCTTCTCCCGACCCCTCCGAACAAGCCTGATTGCCGTCATGAGTCTTTCCGCATATGCCCGCCAGGCCCAGGCCTACAAGCGACAAGCCATTCTCACCGCAAGTCCCGGTCAGCTCGTCCTCATGCTCTATGA
Source organism: Verrucomicrobiota bacterium (assembly GCA_050485245.1). Lineage (GTDB taxonomy): Bacteria > Verrucomicrobiota > Verrucomicrobiia > Opitutales > Oceanipulchritudinaceae > JBJHBA01. Next base: position 55,128 of record JBJHBA010000001.1, read on the forward strand.
TGGCGTTATCCGCTTTCTCCATCAGGCACAGGAAAGCTTTGCTGAAATTGACAGCCCCCGCGGGATTGAAAATGTCCACCACAACATTACCCGGGCCGTCAACATCCTCGCGGAAATGCAGAGCAATCTCAATATGGATGTCGGTGGAGAATATGCCGAAAACCTTTGGCGCCTCTACGACTACTATCAACGTCGACTGCACGAAGCCAACATGAAGAAGCAGCCGGAGCCGGTGGCAGAGATCATGGGGCTGGTTCAGGAACTCCGCGATGGCTGGGCAGAAATGCTCGCCCAAGGCGGGGAATCCCAGAACGCCCGCGAGGCCGCCAAAGCGGCCAATTACTAAGGAGACCCTGACGATGCCCGCCCGCGATGACAAACTGCGCCATACAGAACCCGTTGAGGCTCTGTTGACCACAAGGCTGCAACATTCCAGCTACAGTCGCGGCAGTCGCCACTGCAATCCATGGGTCACTGCAATGAGGGAACGATTCCACCCCCTGAGCAAACGGCAAAAGGTGATGGCCCATATCCGCGAGCAACTCCCCCATCTCCGCTTCTGACCCGGTAGCGGGAAAACCGCTCGGAGCACAGGCTTTCATCCATGTCCACACCCAGCACTCAGTCGCCCAGCGGACGGCGCGCCACCATTCTGGCGGGTCTCCACCGGCAGTTGGAGCACATCCGGCAACATGCCCGGCATGAGCAATGGGAAGACATGCTGGCCGCGATCGGCCGCCTCGAATCCACCCTCATCGCCTGGCAGCGTCAGAGCCCATTGATGAGCGCTCTCGTGGCCGAATTCGTCCGACAGGAAATGCCCGCCTTGCGGGAAGATTTTAACACGGTGCAGGGACGCCTTCGGGCAGAATCCGCCCAGATCCAGGAAAGCCGCCGCAAACTCCGTGCCGCCCGCGAGTTTTCCGTCCCCGTTGGTGACGAGCCCGGCCCCCGACTCAACGTCTCGGCCTGAGAGATCCGGGCACCATCTGCACTGTTCCTACTCCCTTTAATCTCCGGGTTGAACCTTGCGGCTATCGTGAAACTCCTCACAACATCCTCACTGAGAATCACCAGAAGGATAGTGTAGTATCTTCTTCATTACAGGATTAATCCCCCAATCCTCAACTAAATCGACTGCGTCCAAAGCTCCTGCTGGAGTCATCGCAGAAAATCCAATCAGAGGTCAACTTCTGCGTCCAAAGCTCAGGCGTTCACCACACTGGGCTCTTCTTCGCTCTTTGCAGCACTTCCCGCCAGGCGGGCGGTCAAGAGGATAGGGCCGAGAGCCTCCACGGTTTCATCAACCGCAGCTTCCCAGGAAAAATCATCCACATCCGGATAGTGCGTCTGAACCAAATCGGTAGCGTCATTCGCCTCAAGATAGACCCGCATACAGGTCCGCCCGGAAGACATCCGGAAGAGTTTGATCGCAACCGTCCCGGTTTTAGCCACATGCAGTCGCGCTACACCGCCATTGTAATCCACACGTCGACTACAGGCACTTGATTTATCGAGGGTGCCCGCACTGCGAAGACCAGCTTCGATGGCAGTTAAATAGGAGAGCAATCGCATGGTAATCTGACTACGGATGATCCGACCATTTCAAGGTCTTCTCACTTATTCGGCCCATTGACGGTTTGACTTTAGCAAAAATCAGCAAAGCCTTGGTGCCTGCCGGTGTTACGCCCCCATTTCCCACAACCATGTCCCTCGAACGCGTCCTGATCGTCGACGACGAACCCCTCGTGCAAAATTCTCTCGGGGAATTTTTGCGTCGTCGCCGCTATCAGGTTACCAGCGCCGGAACCTTGGCTGAAGCAGCCTCCCATTTACAGAAGGAGGCATTCGACCTGGTCTTTCTCGACGTCCGTCTACCCGATGGAGATGGGCATCAATTCCTCGAAGCCGTCCTCGGCAGTGGCCAGCGAACCATCGCCGTCATGATCACCGGACACGGCTCGATCGAAAGTGCGGTCAACTGTATGCGGATCGGGGCATTTGACTACATTCTCAAGCCTTTCTCTCTCAGCCAGATTGATGTGCTTCTGCAGAAGGCGGAAAGCTACAGCCAGCTGATCAACGTCAACCGCTATCTCAACGATCCGGAAACCAGCGATTCAGAAATCCTCGGCCGCAGCCAGGCAGTACAACGCCTTCGCCAGCTCGTCGCCCGGGTCGCCCCTACTGACGCCACCGTCTTGATCACCGGAGAAAACGGGACCGGAAAAGAACTCGTCGCCCGTGACCTCTTTCGCCGCTCGACCCGTAGGGACCATCCCTACATTACCGTCAACTGTGCAGCCCTCTCTGAGACTTTGATCGAGAGCGAACTATTCGGCCATGAACGGGGCGCCTTTACCGGAGCTGCCGAGCGCCGCACCGGCCGCTTCGAGCTGGCCAATCGCGGAACCCTGCTGCTCGACGAAATCAGCGAAATCCCAATGGGCCTGCAGGCCAAATTATTACGGGTTTTACAGGAGCGTGAACTTGAGCGGGTCGGCGGCACCAAAACGATTAAAATCAACGTCCGGGTGATCGCCACCTCAAACCGGGATCTGCTCGACTACGTTAAAAAGGGGAATTTTCGTGAGGACTTGTATTACCGCTTGAATGTCTTCCCCATCGAAGTCCCGGCCCTCCGCGACCGAGAAGGTGACATCACCATGCTGGCCGAGGCTTTTTTACAGCGATTTGCCCGCAAGCACCGACGTCAATTAGGGGGTTTTTCCACCGGAGCACTGCAGGAACTCAACAGTTACCCCTGGCCGGGAAATGTGCGCGAGTTGCAAAATACCGTCGAACGGGCAGTCATTCTGGCCGAAGAGGGGCGGCCGATCTCAGCCTCCCTCCTCATGCTTCCACGCCTTTCCAATCCCGCACCTTCCGTCTTCAGAACCAAGGCAGACGATCCCCCCTCCGCTCTCCCCTCTGAGGATTCAGGCCCTCCCGGCTCCAATGCATTGGCTGAAGAGGATCCCCCTCCAATTATCGATGACCTGCAGGAAACGGAAGTCGCTCCCCCCTATGAATTGGAAAAACCTGCCGCGCTGTCCCAGCCGGGAAGCGAGGAGAAAAGCTTTGGGCCGCCCTCCCCAGATAGTATTCGGCCACTGGGCGATCTGGAACGTGAGGCCATTTTCGAAGCCCTTCGCGCTACCGACGGCAACCGCACCAAAGCCGCCGAACTGCTCGGAGTGACTGCACGGACCCTCCGCAACAAGCTGTCCCAGTACCGTGAAGCCGGCACGCTCCCAGCCGACATCGACAAGCCTGAATAGGCCCTGCGACAATTGAGCGATGCTGAATGGGCCACAGCCCCCCATTCTGTCCCTTGTCGCGCTTTATGGAGGTTCATGCCCTCAGTTGCGCGGATCAATGCAGCTATGCCAAGGAGACAGTTTTTACGGTTTAATTTCTAAAGTAAGCCGTAAGTAGACCGATTGCTAGGAACGAAACAGAATGTTCCCGCAGCATCATCCACTTCTACTCCCGGCTTTTGGCCGTATCGCACCGTTCAATCCTTTCCGGGATTGAAGTGGTATCCACTGACGGACCCGCGGAACTCCATTCACCCAAGTATCAGCCAACATGCCTGCCGTCGAAGATCTCAGCAGTTCCCTCTTCAAGGAAACGATCACTTCAGCCGTCAAGCGGGTCTTCAAGACCATGCTAGAGTATGACGCCTCCTTTATCGAAGAGGGGGAGCCCACCCCGGATATCAACCCCCCGGAAATTGACTCCGGCCCGCAAGTGATCGGAACAGTCGGCTTTGTCGGTGATATCAATGGCCTCATCTACATCACCTTTCCCAAATCCCTTGCCGAACTCATTGCCAGCCAACTGCTCGGAATGAGCGTAGGTGAAGTCATAGAACTGGGAGACGAAGCGGTTAATGATGCTATCGGCGAAATGACCAATATGACGGTCGGAGCCTTCAAGAACAGCCTTTGCGATCAAGGCTTCCCCTGCCGACTCACCATTCCCTCCATCCTCATGGGAAGCAATTTCCATATTGAACCTTTTGATTGCAGCTCGCGCCGCACTTACCGTTTTAAGGTAAACGGGCGATCATTCGCTGCGGATCTCCTCTTCAAAGAAGAAGATTAATTCCCGGAACCACCCATGCGAAACCGTATTCTCAGTGTAGACGACTCCAAAACCGTCAGGATCATCATCAAGAAGGCATTTAAATCCTTTGATTGTGAGATCATCGAGGCGGCCAATGGCGTTGAAGGCTTGGCCGCAGCGGCCAAGGAAGACCCAGACATCATCCTGCTCGACGTCACTATGCCGGTGATGGATGGCATTGAGATGCTGACCAAACTCAAGGCGGACCCAGCCACCCGCTCGATCCCCGTGATTATGTTGACCGCAGAAGGTGGGCGCGATGCTGTCTTGCGTATCGCCAAGATCGGAATCCGGGACTACATCGTCAAACCCTTCAAAGAAGATGTGCTGGTCGAAAAGGTCGGCAGGGTAATCGAATTGAAAACACTCGACGAAGCCAAGGGTCGCAGCAAATCCATCTTTGATCCCGCCACTATTCTGGTCGTCGACGACAAACCAGCCATCATTCAGCAAATCGAAGATGGGCTCAAACACACCCCATGGAAAGTCTGCGGTGTTAAGACTCCTGGTGAAGCGATCGATTTCTGCTCCAAGGAAACCCCTGATCTCACCATGATTTCCCTTTCCTTGGCTGATGACTCCGCCTCCACCCTCTTCCGCCTGATGCGCACCCAGGTGAAAACCAAAAGTATGCCGGTTTTTGGTCTGGCCGTAAAAACCGATACCGTCGTCCAACAGGAAGCACAACAGATCGGATTCAATGCCATTGTGACCAAACCGATCGACATGTATGAGTTGGAAAGTAAGATGGCCAAAGCCATGAACCTCGATACCTCGGCCCGCTATTTCTCGACAGATGAAGACATCTTCAAGATGCAACTGCCTCCCGTCGTCAATCAGCACGTTGCCAACGAAGTCATGATGTACCTCAAACCGAAAATCTCCGAGGCTGTCGACGCCGGGTATAACCGGGCTATTTTTGACCTTTCCTCCGTCGAACATCTGGATGTGGTCGTCATCAAACTTCTCTTCCACTCCATCCAAATCTGCCACGATGTCTCGATCAAGTATCAGCTAGTGGGAAATGATATTCTGGTGAAGGAATCGAAGGACTTTGAAGACACTCAAGGTTGGGTCTTCCACTCGGATGTCGGGTCTGCCAAAGAAGCTCTTTTCAAACTGGTCCCCAAGGCAGAGGCAGTTACTGCCTGAGCAAAGGACCATCCGAGTAAATTTTCTTCAGCCGACCTTCTCCATCGAGTGGGGTCGGCTTTTTCACTCCCGGTATGAACCAAAAAATTCGCTACAGTTTTCCGGAATAAATCCGATTATAGAGGCACGGTCGTGACCTCCAACCTTATCGGCCGTCTCCAAAAGAACGTGAACCACGAGCATGCAAGATTTCCCGTCTGCCGCCAACGGACGGGCTCTAGGCTGGGCATATGGGTCCTCGGGGCGACCATACTCCTCGCGCCTGCCCTCAATTCGGCCCAGCTTCACCCTGCACGCTCCGCCCAACAACTGTCCCGCCCTTTTTCTCCTTCCCCACACGGGGGATCCTCGCACGATTACCTGTCTGAAGCTCCTCCGCTACCGGTTCGCTTCGCCACTCTCCCGCAAAGAGGCCCATCTCCACCGGATCCACTGGAACAGCATAGCGATGAAATAGATGAACCGGATGCTTCCATCTCGAGCCTGGGTCAGGAATGGGACCTTCCTTTGTCCCTCATCGAACGAATGTCGCGAAGGGAGTCACACTCCGATCCAAGCGAAACCCGTTCAACACCCCAGACGGCAGAAGTTCCAGAACCCGCCTCCGAGCAGGTTAATTTGTCCAGCCCTCCTTCAAGACTCCTTCTGGAGATGCCTCACTTCCAGACAGACCCTTCCGAACAGTTCCCCGTCTTTGAACTCCCCGCCCGCCCTTCGCGGGACGGACGCCTTCATTTACCCCTTATCCCTTCGACAGGGATTACCTCTCCTCCCACTCCCGGTAGTTCTGCAACCTTTCGACGTGTCGATTAAATGAATCTTACAATTCTTAAGATTGTCCCTGCCTTGCTGATTTTGACCTCACCCTTGCTGCTTCTTGCAGTCGAAGGAGAGTCCACCATCGATGATCTTGCCAAGACAATGGATACCCAGGAGGTATTTGAAAATCTTGAACCAAGAGAGCTAGCCGCCAGCATGCTGCGCATCGCCAAGAGCAAAATCGAGGCCGGACAACAGGCGGATGCCAAGGACGCACTCTACCTGATATTGGATTCCCGACCTGGAGAGGAGCTTGAAGCAACCGCATTGTCACTCCTCGCTCAATCCTACCGTAAAAGCGGAAATCCCACTCGTGCGGCCGCCATCCATGAGAAGCTCATGGAAACCTATCCGGGGAGCACTGAAATCCCCTGGACCTTGTTGGAACTGGGACGTATCTACCGGGAATTGGGAGCAGATCGTCTGGCCATGGCACGATTCTACTCCGTTCTCAATGCCACCCTGAAAATACCTGCCAATCGCTTGTCTGAATACCAGCTGATCGCTCGAACCGCCCAATACGAGATCGCTGAGACCCATCTCAATTCTGGCCGTTACAAGGATGCCGGCAGATACTTTAAACGCCTCAGCTTGCTCGACCTCGCCCCCGAAGACCGACAGCGGGCACAATTCAAGCACGCCTATGCAATGGTTTTATCCGGCCAATTCGCCGGTGCTGCTGAACTCCTCGAGCCTTTACTCATGGATGCCAAAGTCTTCCCGGAAGAAGCCGAAGCCCGCCACCTGCTCGCCATTAGCCTGGAAAAAATCGGTGATTACGAAAACGCACTTTCTGTTGCCCTCACTCTTTTTGACCCCGAGCGAATCAATGCCAACCCCGAGTCCTCCTGGCGATATTGGCAGCGCCGGACCGGAAACCAGCTGGCCAATGCTTTTTTCCAACATAACAGGATGCGGCACGCCCTTGCCCTCTACGAGCAGCTGGCTTCCCTTTCCGAAGATGCCCGGTGGCGGGCCCCAGCACTCTATCAGGTGGCTCTCAGTGCCGAGCACCTCGGGAATATCCCAAAAGCCCGGGACGCCTACAACCTGGTGATTGAGCTCGGTCAAGAAAATGAGGCCCTCAACGATATCTCCAGAATGGCCGAATGGCGGAACAATCACCTCGAGTGGAATGAACGCTTCGAAGCTCAACATCGCCGGATGATGGGATCCCCTGCCACATCGGGCAATTTCAGCCAGTATGGAGACGATCGTTCGCCGGATGCCACCAAGGGATCCTGAAGTGGGAAATCCCCTCAGTCGCGCTAAAGTTTTTACTATAGGGACCGATTAGAATAAGGAAACGGTGCCTCCCTCGCACCATCACCATCAACCCTTATTCATCCTCCCTGATACTCTGCCATGGTCCAAACGGAATCGATCCTAGAAAAACATCTGGAGACTTGCGACGACGTGTTTCGAATCATAGCCGAGGAAAATCGGCTTCTGAAAGTCGAGCAGCAAATACCAGGGCCTCGCCTACTTGAACGCAAACGCGTCCTGCTGGCTGAACTCGATGAGGGACTTTCGATTCTCCGCCTCTGGGATCCCGACAAGCAGAACCCTCCCGACTCCCATACTGTCGAGCGCCTGCGCTCAAGGATTCTGCAAATCCTCCATCTTGACCGGGAAAATGAGCAGCTGCTCCTCCGCTACAGCATGTCAGGCCATCGTCCTCGGGCGACCAAGGTTCCTGCTCCTTCCCTCCAGCAAATAAAGGGCCTCTACCGTACCTGATCGCGTCCTGCCTTCTGACTGTGCTGCCAGAACCTGCACTTGGAGTTCTCAATGATTCAAACCCCCGAATGAATCGTTCCATGCAGCCACACCCCCAAAAACGCCCTTTTAAGATACGCCGACAAATCATCGGCGGAATGCTGACACTGACAGCAGCTTTACTCCTGATTGGAGCTTATTCCGTCAGGCAGGCCACCGATAACCTGCAATCCACCCGAATCCTTAGCCAGGAAGGCATCCCTTTTCTCATTTTAGCCGAAAATATCCTGCAGCACCAGGACGATACCTTCGCCGCAATTCAAAGATACCTGAGTTCCCGCCAGCCGGACGACTTTCGGCAATTGAACGCGGAAGCTGATCAATACCGTACCCAATTGAGAAACTGCCAGACTTTTGCCCGTCAACACCCGTCTTTACAGCACTTTGTCCCCCAACTGCAGCATCTGGAAGAGAGCTTCACCAAGTTTAGAATTCAGATGGAGGACATTCAAAGTCCGAACGCACTGGCACCTCTGGTTCAGTCACAGACCGTGCAACAAAGATCTCAAGCCAGAGAGATCATTGAGCATGCCAATCAACTCATGCTCACGACCTCTCTCGCCCAACAGGATGATCTCCAACAGAAGGTTGTTCGCGTGAGTGTCGCCACCGGCCTCGCATTGGTTTTTGGAGGCATCTGGACTTTGATCGCTTCGCGCCGGATCTACTCCCGCCTCAAGCAAATCACTGAAACCATCTACGAGGGTGCTGCCCAAGTCGCCTCCGCGGCCAGCCAAGTATCAGGGACCAGCCAGACCATGGCAGAAGGTGCCAGTGAACAGGCTGCTACTTTGGAGGAAACCAGCTCTACCCTCGAAGAAATCTCCAGTATGACCGATCGCAATGCGGAGAACGCCCGCGCAGCGACAAATGTCGCCAATCAGACTCGGGAAGCCGCCGAACAGGGTACCCGCCAAATGGAAAAAATGAATCAGGCGATGCAGGCTATCCTCAACTCATCACAGGAAATCTCCAAAATAATCAAGACCATCGATGAGATCGCTTTTCAGACCAACATTCTCGCTCTCAACGCAGCAGTGGAAGCGGCCAGAGCAGGAGAAGCTGGAGCGGGGTTCGCAGTGGTCGCCGAGGAAGTCCGCAATCTCGCCCAGCGCAGTGCTGTCGCAGCCAAGGATACCGCTGAACGCATCGCCGATTCCTCCAGCCGCAGCGAACAGGGAATGCAAATTTCACAAGAGGTCTCCCAGAGCCTTACTCGCATCCTCGAACGGGCAAGCCAAGTAGATACGCTTGTCGCTGAAATCGCCACTGCGTCCTCAGAGCAAAGTGCAGGCATCCGCCAAGTAAATTCCGGGGTTTCCCAGATGGACAAAGTCACCCAAAGCAATGCCTCTGGAGCCGCCGAAACCGCCAGTGCGGCCGAAGAACTCAGTAGCCAGTCCGCCGAGTTGCGCCAGTCAGTCGATCAACTTTGGGAAATGATCGAAGAGCGTCACCACACCGCCCAAGCCCTCCAGGCTGAAAGCGGCCTGAAACCAAAAAATCATTTCGCCCCCGTAAAATCTCCCAAAATAGGCATCAACGGACATGAGCCGGAAGAATTTACGAAAAGCTTTTTCGATTCAACAGATTCCCAGGAATCCAAACGAAATGAGAAAGGAAATGCCTTGGTTCGCTAGGAATAGATGAATCAATTCTGGACAAAACTAGGAAAAAACCCCTATTGTCTCAGGGTCAATTAGGACTACCCCCTCCCAAGGCTAAGTTCTTGCAGGTAGTTTATGTTTTACTAACGTTTTTTCCTGGTCCAACGATTCTGAGTTCATTCGCGGCGCAATTCCCACCACCTGGCGCCCCAGCTCCCTGCCCGAAAGTGTCCACCTCGATCCATCAGTTCAGTTCCATGACAGAGGGTAACGACCCTCGCGACCCTTTAATTCTTCCGACAGACTGGCCATTGCGTTCTGAAGCAATTGCCGCAGGGATGCGGGAAGGTTTGGCCATTCTCGACCATAATGCCATCATCCGTTACCTCAACCCCGCTGCAGAACGCATCTTTGGCCTCTCCAACGGACAGATCCTCGGTAAGCCCTTCTGGAGCGACGACACACAACTCGATCAAGAGACCCTCGGGAATGCCTTTCATACCGCATACTCCACCGGTCAAACTATAGAGCTGGAAGCCTTTTTCCCCCCCGCCCGCACTTGGCTCGACCTTTCTTTTCGTAAGCACGAAAAAGAAATCTTCGTCTATATCCTGCAACGCTCCTTCCGCCGCAGCGCAGACCAGATTGTTGCCGAGCACCTTGAAAGATTTGAGCTGATCTCGCAGACCACCACAGACGTCATCTGGGACTGGAACCTCCTCGACCAGCGACTGTGGCGAAGTGAGGGGTCCGTTGATTATATTGAAGCAGAACAACTGAACAGCCCGGATAGCTCTGAAGCATGGTTTTTGGCAATCACCGAAAATGACCGCGAGCGTGTCCGGGCGGAGCTGAATTTATTGCTCGAAGGAAACGAATCCAGAGGCGTTCTTGAATATGATATGCTCAAACGCGATGGGTCCATCGCCCACCTGTTGGAACGTGTCCTCATCCTTCGGGATCATCGGGGGCGCCCTGTTCGGGCCATCGGGTGCATCCGCGATATTTCCGAGCAAAAACAACTCGAATCGCAACTTCGCCGAGCCCAGCGCCTGGAAAGTATCGGCCGGGTTGCAGGGGGAATCGCCCACGATCTCAATAACATCCTGACCCCCATCTCGATGGCGCTGGATTTGCTCTCTCTTGACGTCAACGACAGTCATGAGCGCAAAGTCATGGAGTCACTGCAGGAAAGTATTTCCCATGGGGCCAGCCTCCTCAAAATTCTCCTCATGTTCGGCCGAAGCGCCGAAACAGAAAAATCTGTCCTCGACCCGAAGCTGGTCTGCCGGGACGTCCTCCAAATCGCCAAAGAAACATTCCCCACTTCTATTCGGCTGAAAGAAACCTATCAGCCGAATCTTTCCAATATCCTCGGCAACTCCACCCAGCTGCGTCAAGTCCTCCTCAACCTTGTGATGAATGCCAGAGACGCTATGGATGGCAAAGGTGTTTTGGAAATTGCGGTGGAAGAGGATGCCATGGATGCCCCCAACACCGAAATCCTCGGCCTCCAGCCAGGTCGCTTTGTTATCATTTCTGTCGCGGACAACGGTTCGGGTATCCCACCCCAAATTCTCGACAAAATCTGGGACCCTTTCTTTACCACCAAACCAGAAGGCAAAGGTACGGGTCTCGGCCTTTCCACCGCCAGTGCAATTGTCAACGCGCATGGCGGCGGGATCCAAGTCTCAAGCTCCTCTCAAGGAACCACTTTCAAGGTCTATATCCCAGCCTCCGATCAACCAGCCGCACCGCTTCCTCCTAAAGCCAAAGTCATTCGCAAAAAGCAATCGTCTCAGAGCAAGTCCATCCTCTATGCCGATCATGATGAGACGACACGCAGAGTGGCCTCCCGTATCTTGGAAAAAAGAGGCTTTGAAGTCTATCAGGCACAACCAGGAATCGAAGCCGCCTATAGCGCAGTCTCCAACCCGGAGAACGTTGATTTGATTATTATAGATATTATGCTCCCGGATGCGGATGGAGAAAAAAATGTTCTCTCCCTTTGCCAGTGCTTCCCCGGAGTCCCCGTTATCGCTACCGGAACATCCGGCCCCCGGCAATCTCTACCCGATTCGATCCATCAGCTTATAAAGGGCTATATCCTTAAACCTTTCACCGGGGTGGAGTTGATCTCTACGGTAGAAAAAGCCCTCGGGCTTGAAGAAAACTGAGGCTCACACTTTTCCGCAATCTTCCTCCTTAAGTCATCCCAGGATTGACCGATTTCCAAAGGAGAGATGGCCTCTCCTTTTCCTGCAACCATACAAGTCGGTATCCTCGAAGATCACACCGTGATCAGGGAAATGCTTGCGTCATTTCTCAGCGAAGTAACCGGATTCGAAGTCACTTTCAGTACCAATGATCCTGAAGAAGCCTGGAGTGCATGCTGCCGCCGCGCTCCAGATGTAGTCATTGTCGACCTCGACCTGGGAAAACAATCAGGCTTTACCTTCCTCGAACGCCTACGCCACATCGCTTCCGGCCCCAGAGGACTGGTCTTCACCGCTTCAGGTTCACCCGAAAATATCAAACGGGCGGTCGAGGCAGGCGCAGGCGGTTTCATTGATAAATCAGCCAGCACGGACACATTCCTTCAGGCACTCCGCGCCGTTGCCTCAGGCCAAACCTTTTTCCCCCTTGATCTGGTCAGCAGAATCGTCGTCTGAAACAGGCTGGAGTCTAGGCCTTCTCTTCGTTCATTGAGCCTTCATAAAATGGGATCAATGTCGCTAAGTGCCCCTCAATGATCTTAGCCACTGTCCGGACGGGCAGCGTTCCCTTGTGAAGCTCTATAACCGCCACCAGCAAGGCCAGCTCAATGTCCACCTTCTTGGCAGATGCCTTTCGCATCTCATTTAGAATCTCCAATGCCTTGGACTCAGCCTTCTTGTAATCTTCAAAATTCTTCTCCTGTGGAGTGCTCATCAATCCATCTTCAGAATCCGCCACCCACCCCTGCAAGAATACTTTACTCCAAACTTCTCTCCTCCCCAATCTCTTCCGCGATCGCCCGCACCTTTTCCATCACGCCACAGTCCTTTTCCACCATGTCCGTCTCCGAAACCCGCTCAAACAATGTCAACCATTTATAGTCGGACTTAATTAATTCCCTCATCAAAGGAATAGCCTCTGCATCCCTGCCTTTATTCAACAAGGCCAATGCCCTCCAGAAATGCAGTTCCATTTGCCCCGGATAAGCTTCTTCCGCTTTTCGATAAGCTTCCAAAGCAAAGTCAAACTCCTCACGAACCAAAGCGGCATCACCCCGAATGCTATGGAGATATGCGCTCTTCATCCGAACCAGCCGGTCCAGCTCTTTCAATGGCTCAGGATGATCCTCCACCCTCAGATCGAATGGACGATCCAGCACATGATGCCCCTCAGGCTTCATCCGAACAATCACTAATGCCGCCGACTGCTTTCCCCGAATATCTCCTCCCTGTGCCTCAGCTGCATTCAATCCAAGAAGCAATCGTTCCTCCAATGATCCATCCCCCCTTGAAAAAGCCTCTCCCATTGCCTGAGGAACACCTTCTCGTTTCATCATATTTGCTTGGCAGCAATACGCTTCTCCAGCGCAATCTCCTGCTTCTGCGACACACGAACTTCCCGTAAAAACAACCGGAGGATGCTTCACATCCACCATAGCCACTTGGCGAAACGCACGCTTATCATCTTGTTCCAGTAAGCATTTCAACGCCGACTTTGCCGATTTCCCTCCTCGCATTAAGTTCAGTCCAGCCACCCCGTAGTCATAAGCCATTTTCGGAATCGACTGAATAATGACAGCACCTACCCCAGGCTCTGCCCAAACTGCCATCGACCCCACCGCAAAATAATGTGATTGGATGCCAACCCCAATCAAGCCCGCCTCCCTATCCACTCCAATCATTGAATAAGTCGAAACCGGCATCCCCTCAACCAAACCATTAAAGTTCTTCATCCCACGATTTCCCCAACCATAAATCCCTTGGTCAACAAATAATGGTCCGATAATGTATCTGCCAATCTGGGATTTAATTTTGTCAATTGATTATGGTCTGCCCAAATTCAAATTAAGGTGTTCTAATTCTTTCTTATCGTCGCGCCTTCTCCAGTCCTCATCCTGCGCAGAAGCAGTTCGAGAAAGCCAAAGTCATTCAGGGAACACTCGACTATCCCGCAATGGTACACGCCAAATCATCCGATTTGTCGGAATCAACAGGGAGCCATGGGTCATTAAAGCATGCCAAGCTATCAACCTGAATGCCTCCAATGGCGGAGGGCAAAAATCTTCTTTGGTAAAAGCAAGGAGACCGATCCGGGGTGTCTAGGACGCTTGGTTTGGCCTGTGAGCTCTCTTCGAACACGGGCCCAATGCTCCACAAAGTCTTTACTCCCCAAAAATGCACCACGGCAGAGGTAGCTTAACCGGCAGCGTAACTGCTCAGCTATGCCCAGGACACCTTCATTCGTTTTAATGATTTCCAGTTTGTCAGCAGAAAGTTTCCCGTGTTCTCCCTCTCGCCCGTGTTGTCCACGCCCAAACAAGATCATTCGATAGGGTGCGATCCCTTCTTTCCAACTGGCCTCACCCATTACTTGAGCAATCCCTTCTTGGGCACTAGTTACTCCTCCAAGTGCGGCGGCATAACCACACCAGCGATACTCACCTGGGTCTTCAACGATTCCCGCACGCACTGGGTTGAGATCCAGATAGGCACTGACGATACTTAAAGTTGATGGAATATTTTCCACCACAACAATAGTTGGGCGTTCAGCCCAGAGTGTCCCATAGCGCACATGCCGGTTGTTATACCAGTGAACATAGCGTTGATTGAGTGTTTTGAGAAACTCGGAAACATCATCCATTCGTGCCTCCAATCGATCCCTCCACCCTTCATCCTGCCCCTCCCCGGATTCCAGAAGTTCCTTCATTCGATTTAACGTTGGGTATCCTCCACCTCGACCGGGTTTATTGCCGTATAGCGTCTCATACCTTTTCAGCAGCGTACCAACTGCAACATGCTCTTCCGATTTCCTGGTATAGACTCTGACGAGCAGATGATAGTGATTGGACATCATACAGTAGTTCAAAACTTCCACGCCACTGAAAGCTGCGACTTTATGAAGCATGTGGACAAAGCATTCTTTGTCCGCGGGGCCGAAAAGCATCTGCCCGCCATTTGCTCTCATGACGAGGTGATAAGCGGTTGTGGTACCAGGGACAGGGATATATTGACGACAGCGACTCATACTTTCACGTATACAACTCACAAGGATTTGGTAAAGCATAAAAGCGTTATTCCACTCCCTGTATTTTCTGAGTGAATGCAGAGCGCATCCGTCAACTAAATGTAGTCGGAGCAATATTCGGGCGGCGGCAAGGAGGCATAGAAATCGAAAAAATCTTTTGACAAGTGGGAGGCGGAACCTTTCAAGGTTTAGCATACTTTTGCTTCAACCATGATTCAATCCCTCGTAGTAGTCCTTGTAAATGTCGTCGTCGTCGTGACGCCGAAGGGAACTGCGCGGGCATAAAGCAAAATTACTTTAATTTTTTCGCCCCCGTCGGTCCCAACCGGCGGGGGTTTTTATTTTCCGCCAATTGGACCATGGGATTCCTTCATACAAAACGACTGAATAGAAATAGATCATGAAACTCACCGGAGCAGACCTCGTTATTCGATTACTGGAGCGTCAGGGAATTCGCCTCATTGCCGGGATCCCCGGGGGAGCGAATCTCCCTATATATGATGCACTTGCCCGACGTCCAGTCATACGCCACATCCTTGCCAGACATGAGCAAGGGGGTGGATTTATGGCCCAAGGGCTTGCCCGTGTGACCGGCCAGACTGCAGTCTGTTTTGCAACCAGTGGCCCTGGAGCCACCAACGTATTGACGGCAATCGCAGATGCCAAGCTGGACTCGATACCTTTGGTCTGCATATCCGGCCAGGTCCCGCAGCACCTTATCGGAACAGACGCTTTTCAGGAAGTTGATGTCTTTGGTATCAGCCTCCCTATCTGCAAGCATAATTACTTGGTCAAGAGTGTGGAAGAACTGCTGCGCATCATTCCCGAGGCCTTTAGAATTGCGGCTAGTGGACGTCCCGGACCGATCTGGATAGATATTCCAAAGGACGTGCAAAACGCCGTCATCGAAATCGAGGACAAAGACTGGCCTGAACCGGGAGCTGCGATTGCAAAAATGAGCCCGGAGGAGGCGGAGATTCAAGCCATGGCAGATATGATAGAAAGCGCCAAGCGGCCCATTCTCTATCTGGGTGGCGGGATCATTCACAGTGAAGCCACCGAGTTGGTTCGGAAGCTGGTAGAGCGGTCTCAGTTGCCAAGCGTGATGACATTGATGGCTTTGGGGGCGATCCCACACAATCATCCACTGGCATTGGGAATGCTTGGGATGCATGCCGCCCCCTATACAAATCTGGCGCTGGAAGAGTGTGATTTACTGATCGCTTTAGGGGCACGTTTTGATGATCGGGCAACCGGGAAAGTAGCCGACTTCTGCCCTAGGGCAAAAGTCATTCATGTCGACATCGACGGGAGTGAGTTGGGGAAAATCCGCATGCCGACCCTTTCAATACGGGCAGATGTTGGCGTTACGCTGGGAATGCTGCTGAACCGACTGCGGAAGCAGGTGCGTTCGGAGTGGAATGAGCGTATCACCGAACTTCGAGAAAAGCACCCAATGGAGATGCCTGGCGCTGAAGATCCCACCATGCCTTACGGGCTGTTGAACACCATTGCGAAGTATGCTGGATCGGATGCCATTGTGTCCACTGATGTGGGACAACACCAGATGTGGACCGCACAGGCCTGGCCCTTTGTTCGCCCACGTCAATGGCTGACCAGTGGAGGACTCGGGACGATGGGGTTTGGGATCCCTGCTGCAATTGGAGCCGCGCTTTCCGAACCGAACAAACCAGTCGTCTGCATCAGTGGAGACGGCAGCTTCTTCATGAACAATCAGGAGTTGATGACAGCAGCCGAAGAAGGTGTGGATGTGAAGATCTTTCTCTTCAACAATCAATCCCTTGGTTTGGTACATCAGCAGCAAACATTGTTTTATGGCCGACGCCTGATGGCATCAAAATTCAAGCGAGGACCAAACTTTGTCATGATGGCGGAGTCCATGGGGGTTGCTGGAATTGATCTCGCCGACGAAGCAGACTGGAATGAAGCGATTGAACGAGCCTTTTCCATTCCCGGACCTGTATTGATTCATGCTCCGATTGATGTAGAAGAACAGGTGTTACCGATGGTCGCACCCGGTGCGGCCAACCGGGACATGATCCGCACCCGACCTCCTTTGGCATCTGTCTGAGCGGTATACTATTCTCATTTCAAAATCAGGTGCTCTCACCAAGGCTCCGCATCTATCCCTCAAGGTGCGGAGCCTTTTCTCATTTTAGTCATCACTTCCTCGATGATTGGCCCCACCTGGAGTCACCAAAGTCGGGTTTTGAAACAAAGACCCTGCCTCGACTGACTGAAAGCCCTGTCGCTGCGGTGAACCTCCGGGGCTGATGAGATTGGCTGTGACAAAAATCAGGAGATTTCGTTTCTCAGAGCTTTTTCCTTCGCTTCGAAAAAGACGTCCAAGCAGTGGAATATCCCCGAGGAGCGGCACTTTATCCTGCACCGAGATTGCTTGTTCACGGGTCAGCCCGCCCATCACCACGGTTGCTCCATCCCAAATGGTTACTTCAGTCCGCACCCTGCGAACACTGAAGATAGGTTGAAAGAATCCGCTGGGAACCGTTACCGTGGTGTTAGAGGCGATCGCCACAGAAGTCCCTCCATATTCAACAAAGCCCTCAAACTCCGTCACTCTTGGCTCCAATAGTAAACTAATCGAATAGTCATCTTCTACGACAGGGGTAACTTCCATTTCTACTCCAACATTGCGCACTACAAAATCCATTGGTGTCCCGGCGGTAATGGCAACACCTGCACTGCCGCTGCCAGAGGAGTCTCCTCTTCCCACTTGAGCAGAAATATCTCCGTAGCTTTGAGGATAGCGAAGTTCCTGTGCTACGGTAATCTCTGCGGTTTTACCCGAAAGGACAGTCACTTTTGGGGCACTCATGAGATCATTCCCGGACTTTCGCTCAAGCGCTCGAATCAACATTTCAACATCCGCCCGGCCAATTACACCTGAAATATTGGCAACGTACCCAGCGTCTGCTGCGAGATCAATAGTGTTGGGAATTTTCGGCGCAAGCACAGGTCTGGTGAGGTTGGTGCCACTGATGTTTCCCTCTGAATCCGTGGAAAGTGGACTGGTAATCCCCAAAACACTTTCAGTGGAAGAAACTCCAAACGCACCGGAGAGGTGTCTGGATGGGGTATTGGAATAGGTCTCGCGACTACCACGACGAACGGTCCATTCCACCCCCAATTCCTCCAAGTCGCCCTGGCGAACTTCCAGAAACCTTGCCTCAATTTCCACTTGTTTGACTTCGGTATATCGCCGAAGAATGTTCCGCACTTTTTCCATGTTCCGGGGAGTCTGCGTAACGATCAACTGCCCATCGGCCAATGCGAGATTAGCGCCATCCACTGTTTCAAAGGGAACCCCGGCGCGTTGAAGAAAATTCCTCAAAGACTCTTCCTCGTCACTCAAACCACTGCCTGACCGATCTCCAACAAATGCCGAGGGAGCAAATGGGTCAAAGGGTACCGACCCTGCAGTTGGACGGGATGCACCGATTCCAGTCAATCGGATAATCGTAGAACGGGAAATCGGGAAAAACTCAGTTTCCAGGCGGGTTCCAGTGCCTTGCCCTTGGCGTACAACCACTGCATCAGGCTGGATATCATATTCATAGCCCACGGCTTCAACGATGAAATCAAGCACACGCCCCAAAGTTAACCCTCTTAGCGTGATGTGAACAGAAGGATCCGTTCCGGCTGGATCGATTAGAACCATATTAATCCCATCACCGTCTGGATCATAGTCCATCGACAATTCAGAAAGCGTATCCACCACACGACTCAAAGGAACGCCGGAGAAGGATACGCGCGGAACCATTATAACATTCATTTTGTCCCGAATTGCATCGTGTCGATTTTCTGTTCGGACAGTGAAGTCCCGATCAAAAATCTGAGGCCGCTGCCAACCTTGAACGACTTCATGGAGCATTTGCTCTTTGGTTGCTATTCGGTTCCATTCTTCGTTTTCACGCATTTTGCGGGAAATTTCAGCCAAATAACGCAGGGCTTCAATGTTTCCCGGTTCCCGGGATCGAAGAGTTGAAAATGTATTTTGGGCCCCTTCGTAATCTCCAGAGTTCATTTGAGCCCTACCCCGCAGCAGCAATGCTTCATTCCCCTTCTGCTGCTCTAGATACTCCTCGACAAGGCTGATCGAATCTGACTCCAAGGCTATACCTGCCTGCTCACCCATCTGCCACCGCGGGTCTGCAGAGTGCTGTAATGGTGACGAGTCTACTACTCCTGCTTGCTGTTGATTACTTGGGTCCGCCGGGAGATTCAATTCCATCGCGGAACGGACTTCTGCCAGCAATCTACGAATATGACTATCCTCCGGCGAATATTGATGGAGTACCATCAAAAGCCGTTCCGTTTCCTCCAAGTCACCAGCTGAGCGTGCTTTTAGCACATCACCCATAATTCTCATTTTGTCTGAGGAAGGTAACGTCAATTCATCAGCGGAAATAGCCTCCTTTGGCGACATCAAGAACATGAACAAAGCCGTTGCTAATATACGTATCTGTATTTTCATTACTTATGCATTTCTAACGTTCTGTAGCCTCCCGTGGATAGAGCGTCAGTAAGGCAGGTTCTGAAGTGCTTTCGGAAGGCACTTGCTCAACCATTATGAATCCCTCACCCGCGTTGACCTTTCGACACGTCCAAATACTACCTCCAAAAGCTATTACATCGCCCTCGTAGATGAGTTGGCTGGCTTCACCCGGAAGCACAATCAGGGCACCGTATTTGGCTTCAAGGGTCGTGCCCTTTTCAAGAGCAACCATACGATTATCTCTAAGGTCCAAAATGGATAATTGCACGATCTCCTCCACAAAAGGCGTATCCTCTCCATCAGAGGGCACCTTCAGAATCCGATTCACTTGAAAATCGAGGATTTGAAATTCGGATTCCTCAATGACTTCTCCTACTTGGCCTCTGTAAAATTGGTTCTTTTCCAGATCATGCAATTGAATCCGGTAACGGCTGCTTTCCCCAATATAACCCGCAAACTGTAGTCGGTAGGGAGGGCGGACAAAACGGGTCAATCCGATTGAAATCTTCTGCTCGTCAGGAAGCTCACGATCAAAAGGAGGGGTAATGACAAAAGACTCTTCAATTCGATTGAAGTAGATCAATGGGGGAGTGAACACTTCAAAAATCCATTCACTCCCGGCGGATTGACTGATCGGAGGCTGCCAAACGTTTACGTCTGGTTCAGCTGGTACCCAAAATTGAGAATCTATCATCCATCCCTGACCTTTACCGGCAGGACCGAGCTGACTTGAATCAAAGTGGGAAAGGTCTGTTGCCACCCAAAGCAAACTGCAAAGAGCGAGGGCTAAACTGATGTTTGAGGCCCAAGGCTTATTCATCAGTGGCTCCAATGCGGTTCCATTCCTTCAACCCACACATATCGGCAAAGTGAAACAACAAAACGAGAAGTGTTTTCACCAACAACTGGAACCACTTCGGACACATCAGCGAGTGATCGGGTCGGAGCGGTAAATGCAAATCCAGATCCTTTACCCATATCCATGCTGTCAGCGGGACCCACTTGGATATTTCTAATCACCCACAGGTCCCGGAGGATCGAAACTGCATTCAGAAAGCCTCGCAATGATTCCGTTTTACTCACGAATGTAATTGAATATTCCAGTGATACCAGACTGGCAGTATTCCCAATCATATCCTTGCCCGTATATGAATCGCTGCCACTTGCCCGCCGTAAATCTTCCAACACTACATTTTCCAGATGCTCCGGCCGGGCAGAGAACAACAACTTCAAGATCGTTTCCAGCTCATCATGCTGAAGTTTAGTCAACTTTTTGGCATAAGGGGCCAGTGCCTCATCCTTTTGATTCGCAAGGACTATACGATACCCCTGAACATGCGGTTCCAAGCCAAAGGAAAAGTTTTGCCCGTATATTACACCATGTTGATCGGCCGATTTTTTCAGTCTTTCCAGCATTGCCAGCAAATCAAAATACCAATCCTCCAGTTGTACTTGCCCAGAACCTAGAAATGTATCCGATCTGCCATTAGATCGCTTAAGCAGTGCATTCTTCGAAGCTTCCAGTGCCGCATTCCTCTGGCGTAATGCTTCAAAAATCCGGGGCGATGCGGTTGAGAGCAAACCACCATCCACATGGAATTTTCGTTGCAGCTCCTCCAGCTGATTATGGTGTAAAACTCTCTTGTGGTACTGAATGGTTCCGATCAGCAGGATAATCACTGACAGGATCAGCTGGCCAGCGATCCAATATTTTATCTCTGAATACTTGGGAGCATTCATGGCGGCGAGATAACATCCAGTTCCATCAGAAAGGAGAATCTCAAAATCCCCTGCTCCCGGGTATCAAATCTCTTATCGCTGATCGTTAGAACGGATGGGCTTGATGAAAGTTTTTCGAATAAAGTTTGAACGCGCATTCTGACTCTATCGCTTGCGTGTGCCAAAGGATTTTCGCGATCAACCATTCTTCCGCCTACCTTAAAGATACTGGACTCAGACGGGTTCCCTGCCTCAGAAATACGCTGCCATGAATCAAGCCAGACATCTTCGACTTCAGACAAACTCTGCTGAAGCTCAGTTAGTATTTTCACCCAAACATTTTTCTGCGATTCAACCGTCTGAAGCAGTTCAATTTGTCGCATTAACTCCTGCTCGCGTGCGGTTTCAATTACGATTTTTTCATGGATCAATTCATGGCGCTCAACCGCTTTAATCCACTGGGCCACTACGCCCTCAAGCTTCCCTGCTGCACTCCATTCACTGATAGCAAATATCACACTCGCACAAAGAATGCAAAACCCAGCCAAAAGGTACTTTCGCACAGCTATCCTGTCGATATGAGCCTGGTGATATTCCCTGGGTAGAAAATCGATGCAGCTTTTGCTCTCATTTTTGATATTCCCGTCAATAGCTGCGATCAGGGGCGAAAGCTCTTCATTACAGCAAGTCGCTTTGCTGTCTATTTCAGTCAAAATCGTTGTGAAAGGTTCGAAGTCATTGATACTCCGCAGGGTGATACCGACTCCCAGCAGCTTATCATCATCCAGAAGAATCGGATTTAATCCGGATACCCAAATAGCTTCGGGTTCGAAACCTTCTATCCGGATTTTCGCCAACCGTATGAATCGGATAATTTCATTCCTCAACTCAGTGAGATAGGGGGCTCCTTCTTTATCTTCACTCATTCGCGGAGTGCGAATACAGATGGAAGCTCCTTCGGCTGCTATCATATGGGCTCCTCCTGACTGGCAGTGAATCAGGCAAAAATTCACATGCCCTGAATCTTTGAAAAGCCGCATCAGGCAAAACGCAGCCGGATGGATTGCTTTGATGCGCAGCCCATGCCCTTTCATGCCCTCGACAAACCGATCCACAATTTCCCGATTGGTGAATGCAATCAGCACCTGTTCTTCGATTTCATCCTTGGTGAGCGTCAATGTTGACCAGCTCACATTCTCCAGGGGAATCGGACACACTTCTGCGAATTCGGTTTTCAGGACCAAGTCACGACTGACTTCATCGACCCGGGGAATAGCCAAAAGCTTGGCCATTACCGGAATATCATCCAATACAGCGGTAACGGGAAGAGCTTTCTGCATCCGGCTTAGACCCAATCCCTTGAGGCTGTGATTTAAAGACTCTCCCGAGGAGTAGGTCTGTCGTGAATTGTTTGCGATTCGAAAGGCATCGAGCCTACGCCCTCTTGCGAGGGCGTAGGTGATGCTACCTGAGCGACAGTAGAGATAGGATTTTCTCACTGATATTAACAAATTTGCCTTATCGATGGACACTCCCCTGTGACTCCCGTGAGACTCCATCCACACGCTTAAAAGCAGGAGATTTCTCCCCCCTGCGGTGGTAATCCGCGAAGAATGGAGTTAGGTAAATCGGGAGCAAAATGCCTTCATTGCCTGATGCCTCACTTTGGAACCGGTCCAAAAATGCATGCGCTGTAGCAGGGTCTGAGAGATTTGTGCTGTAGCTTCCCGGCCTGTTGGGTAAAGCCACTCCTGCGACGGATAGTGACACCCGCCACCCAGCTGGTGGACGATTCAATCGGTCGCGCTGAACCACTTCCGGAGGCAGGAAAAAGTAAACGGTTTTTTCAGCTCTTGGTGCCAATCCAACCAGATGCGCTTGTGCCTGATAGCATTCAATCCGATCCGATTGCACACTCTGCACAGCGTAAGCCAACTCGAGCTTCACAGTCACATCGCGATGAAACCCTCTTGCTTCACTCCCACCTGTGCTACGTTCACCCCGAAGATGGATGGCAATTTCCTGATACGGGTCCCTTTGGCCGGGAAGGAATGCTTCGTTAAATTCAACACTGCGCACGCTGACCAAAGCGAATGCCGGAAGCATCAACGCTGCATTCAGCAGTGCGGTGAAGCCCACCCTATAAAACAGCGTGAATCTCCCAAAGACACGGTGCGACATGGCGGCTAAACTGTCTGCCCATACGGAGCAGGCAATTCTATTTTATCTGCATGGAATCACTTTTACGCCATATTTACCGGCTGATCATTCAGGAAGCTCATTTCGTCAACAAATAATAGTCGGGGCATATTTCTGGGTGGATCAGGGCTTGCGCGGTGATGGGGGGATGGCTTGGTTGGGTGGGATGCATTCACCGTTTCCCCATGCCTCCTTGCCGTTTCGGATTTCCACTCTGATCTATGTTGAAAACGAAGAGGGAGAGGTTTTGTTAATGCAGCGTAAAAAATCACCCAACGAAGGCTTGTGGAGTCCGATTGGGGGCAAGCTGGAAATGGCTTCCGGGGAGTCTCCTTTTGAGGCGGCACGGCGCGAGGTTGAGGAGGAAATTGGCCTGGTATTAAGCGATCAGGATTTGCATCTGTTCGCTATGATTTCGGAGAAGCATTACGAGAACAGTGGACACTGGTTGATGTTTCTATTTGCGGCGCACCCAGCGATCCGTGATCTGCCTCCCGCGATATCAGAAGGCAGTTTCGCTTTTTTCCAACCGGAGTCTATCTGCCAGCTGCCGATCCCGGAAACCGATCGCCAGGCGCTTTGGCCACTCTATTTTGAGCATAAATGCGGTTTCGTCAGCCTTAGGGCAGACTGCCGTGGTGGCGGTCCCATCGAGTTCAATTATGAGCAGGTGATGCGGCCTGCTATTTCCAATCAATAATAACGAAAATAACGGGCGCCTCTTTCATCCTCAAAGATAGCCTCACGCAGATTGCTGGAAAATCCGATAAATCTCAGTCCGGAACGGGAATCAATGACGTCGCCTGTAGTATAGCTAACTCCGTCAATAATGACTACGGGGTTCGAAGTACTCGGCCGGGCAATGGAGATATTCAGGTTATCGACGATAAATGCCAGATCAGGATCTGGCTCAGGCCGAGTCGTCGCGGCAGGAGGTGCTCCTGAAGGTTCAGCCGCAGGTGTGGTGGGTTCGCTGCTGGTCGCGGGATCTGAGCTTCGTGGGGCTCTGGGATCGGCTGAGGGTGCGATGAGATTCTCTGGCATCTCAGCAGGAACCATGTCTTCTGAAATGTAAGCCCCTTCATCGTCTCCGCGAAAAATCAAAGCCACATAGGCAAGCAGCAAGCCGACAAAAACGACCGCCAGAATCACTGTAAAGACTTTGCCCACAGTGGAGGAGATTCTTTTCTTTTTTATGACCGGAGCATCCCGAGGAGGGGGAGCCTTGGAGGTCGTTACCGGTTCGAGATCATCAAAAGTGACCGTCTTGGGTTTAACCGGACGCTTAATCTGTGGAAGTGGCGGGGGATCATCTGCAACGGATTCCGGAAGGTTAAAAGGGAGGTCAAAGATGGATTCAGGATTCGGTGCTGCTGACCTTTTCCGAATTACTCCATCTTTTTGATCGGGAGATGCCGATGGCTCTGGTTCCTGTGGTGAAAAACCTGACTTTATTGGAGGGCTTTCTGAACCAGCCTCTGGTTTTGGAGGCCCCGAATCCATTCCCTTAAGTTTCAATGCCATCTTAGGGGCTGGAGGCGCTCCCTCTTCCAGATCCTTCTTCTCTATGTTGCTGTCTGGAGATGGCGGGGGGAGGTCATGATCCTGCCGGGGGGGCTCCTGCTCTGGAGAGGAGGGAGGCAGCTTGGCAGAGTCCCGATGTTCTGGGTGGTAGGAATTTGGCTCCGTCTTTCCAGCGGCCTGAGGATTTGAATCCTCCTTTGGGCGACCTGCGTGTGGATTTTTCAACGAAAGCTTCTTGGCAGGCTTACTTTCGGGGGTAGATGCGCGGGGAGAATCCTTCGATTCTTCTGGACGGGATTTTGGCTTTCGCAGTGAAAGTTTGGGCCGCGGACGGTCCTCAGAATCGCTTGGTATAGACGAATCCGTCATGATCGACAAAAGTTATACTGCGCATGGTGATTTCTCCAACCCTAAGTTGCAGTTCGTTGCTGATGGTCGCGCCGGCCTCGTATGCCTGCGTACGCTGGGTGTCGTGATTGTAGAGGAGTGCACGCTGGCCGCCCGCCATCACTCCACGAACTTCAAGGCGTGCCAAAAAGGATTCCACTGCAGGATTGGCTCTGGCAGGAGCAGGAACATCCCGGGCCGGAGTTGCGGTAGGGGACGGGCTGGGACTGGCTGCAGGGGCGACATGACGCGGGGTTGGCTCAGGTTGGGAGGGGATAGCCGTAGGTGCAGGGGTGGGAGTAGCCAGACCGGGGGAGGAGACTTCCTCGCTAGGAAGGGCTGAGGCAGGCGATTCAATGCTTTCGTCAGGCGTGGGAGCGGGAGTGGGCACTGCTTCCGGTGCTGAAGGTTGAGGAACGGTGTCGGCGGGGGCAGTGACTACGGTTTGATCCCGCTGCTCACCGGAAGAACGCATCAATCCCCAGACGATGAGCGCAGCACCACCGGCGAAAAGAACGGCAACTCCAAAGAAGGCCAGAACGATCGGCCAGAGATGTGAAGGCCCTGCAGAAGGCGGAGCGTTGCCTGGAGGCGGCATCCCCGGGGGAGGCGGTTGCGAAGGGGTACCGCCTTGGCGCTGGGCTTGCGCCTTTTTGAGGGCTTCGTTGATCAGGCTCATCGGAGTTTCATTTCTTTAACAGCGCGGCGCACGTCCCACCACGTGACACGATCGCTGGATTTGATGAAAGCAGAGAGAATCGATTTGTCACACAAATTGTTGACGATTCGCGGGATGCCTTTGCTTTTGCGATGGATGAGCCTGATTGCTCTAGGGGTGAAAAAAGGACGCCCGTGGCCCCCAGCGAGGGTGATGCGGTGGACGACATAGTTGGCGATTTCCTTTTCAGTCAATTGCTTGAGGGAATAATGGACCAGCACACGCTGCCGCAGTTGCCGAAGGTCTTTTCGATTGAGCTTTTCGCTTAGCTCCGGTTGACCAATCAGGACAATTTGGAGGAGTTTCTGGGTATTGGTTTCCAGATTGGACAACATCCGCAAATGCTCCAGGCCATCAATGGACATATTCTGGGACTCATCGATAATCAGCAGGATCTCCTTGTCCTCAGCCACCAGAGACAGGAGATGATGATTGAGCTGGTCCAGAAGATCCTGATGTGAACCCCGGACGGGGACCAGCCCGAGTTCCCGCAGAATCGCTTGCACCAGTTCTGTCTCGGAGAGTCTGGGATTGAGGATCAAGGCCGTTTCGACATTTTGCCCCTCCAGTTCTTCCAACAGCTTTCTGCAAATGGTGGTTTTGCCACAACCTACTTCCCCGGTGAGGACGATGAAGCCCTTCTTCTCCGCAATCCCGTAACGCAGGTGCTGCAAGGCCTCCTGGTGGGTGGGCGCCAAGTAGAGAAACTTAGGGTCGGGGGTGATATTGAACGGCATCTCCCGCAGGCCGTAAAACTCCTGATACATAACAAATGACGGAGAATGTAAAAAGGTGATTCCCCTTGATTGGCAAGGATCAACGCACCCAAAAGACGTTAGGCAGGTCGGCGGGCCAGGAAAAATCGTGGTCTCCCGGTATGGTCTTTGAGAGAATCCAAATTGCAGTATCCCCTAGCTTCGGCTTTCGCGAAGAGACACTCATGTTGGGAAATTCCTGTTTCACAGGCCAGCAAGCCGCCAGGATGCAGGTGAGAAAAGGCATTTTCAATGATTTGCACTAGATCTGCGATGCCTTCCTCCGCGGCGACCAGGGCATCTTTCGGGTCGAAAACCCTTACTTCCGGTTCCGCCACGCGCCATTCTTCCTCGGTGAGGTAGGGAGGGTTGCTGACAATCCAGTCAAAGCACTGATCGGGGTCCAAGGCAGAAAACCAATTCGACTGCACCCATTGAACCCGCTCGGACAGGCCGTTGGTCTGGGCATTCTCCCGGGCCAGGGAAAGGGCCTCCGGACTGCAATCCACTCCCCAAACGCGCACACTCGGAAGCGCAGCCGCCAAGGCGAGGGCAATCGCTCCGCTCCCGGTTCCGAGGTCAAGGATTTGCCGCGGCATATTCTCACCTACATGACGCTCGAGCAGCAATTCGATCAGGTATTCTGTCTCGGGGCGGGGGATCAAGGCCCGCCGATCAGTTTTCAGCTGGAGGTTGGCAAAGGGCGTCTGTCCGAGGATGTGCTGCAAGGGTTCCCGCTGTGCCCTTCTCCGCACCAGAGGACGCAGCTGGGCGAGGATGGCATCGTCCATGGGTTGATCAAACCGCAGATAGAGATCCAGCCGACGACATCCCAAAACATGTGCGATGAGCCATTCGGCTTCCTGTCGGGCAGGCTCGACTCCGGCATTCCGAAAATACGCCTCCGTTTTTCTTAAAATTTCAATCAAACTGGGAGGCATGTGAAACATTGGACCATATCAGGTCTGATTTGGATTGATTTCGATAAATGATTCACTCAAGAAATTGATCTCAGTTCTCTGGGAGATACAGCAGCTCCTTGATTACCCTAAAAGACCGGAGTTCGAGCGACCTCCGGTTTTTTGATTTTGGCCGGTTTACACTTTCTTCATGCTTCCGGCCAAGACCGCCTCGATCCTCTCTTTGCGATCGGCTTCCTGAAGGGCCTCGATGACCGGGTCAAGGTGCCCTTCCATGACTTCATCGAGATTATAAAGCGTCAGATTGATTCGATGATCCGTGATCCGACCTTGGGGGAAGTTATAGGTGCGGATGCGCTCCGAACGGTCACCGCTGCCGACCTGGCTTTTGCGATTGGCCGCATACTTTGCTTCTTCCTCACGGATCTTTTCCTCCAGCAAGCGGGATCTGAGGACCTTGAGCGCCTTGGCTTTGTTTTTCAATTGGGAGCGTTCATCGGCGCATTTCACGATCATGCCGGTTGGTTTGTGCAGAATCTGAACGGCCGAGTCGGTTGTATTGACCCCCTGTCCGCCGGGGCCACTGGCCCGGGCCACAGAGATCTCCAGATCAGCGGGATCAATGTGCACATCGACTTCTTCAGCCTCCGGCAACACCGCCACGGTCGCTGCAGAAGTGTGGATTCTGCCGCCAGCTTCTGTCACTGGAATGCGCTGAACACGGTGAACTCCGCTTTCAAATTTCAGCCGCTTATAGACTTCTTCCCCGGTGATCAGGAAACTGATCTCCTTATAGCCACCGACTTCCGAATGGCTGGAGCCCAGGACTTCGACTTTCCAGCCGGAAGCCTCGGCAAATCGCGCATAGAGTCGGTAAAGATCACCGGCAAAGAGCGCAGCCTCATCCCCGCCGGTTCCAGCCCGGATCTCCATGATGGTGTTGCGCGAGTCGCTGGGATCGGGGGGGACCATTCCGAGAAGGATCTCCCGGTAAATCTGCTCCAGCTTTTCTTCCAGTTCGGGGATTTCTTCTTCGGCCATCTCCCGCAACTCCGGTTCACTGCCACGATCCTGAAGAATGCCCCGGTTGTCATGGATGGCCTGCTCGGTTTGGCGAAAATCCCTCGCCTGTTCGAGCATCGCAGAAAGCTTCTGATGCTCCCGCGAGATATCGGCCGCCCTTCGGCTATCGGAAAAGAATCCCGGGTCG
Source organism: Verrucomicrobiota bacterium (assembly GCA_050485245.1). GTDB lineage: Bacteria > Verrucomicrobiota > Verrucomicrobiia > Opitutales > Oceanipulchritudinaceae > JBJHBA01. The sequence continues at coordinate 83,826 of JBJHBA010000001.1, forward strand.
GCCATGCGGGCATCCAAGTCGCGCAAACGTTCTTCAAAAGAGGTGAGATCGGGAAGTTTCGGCATACAAAAGCGTGAATTTTGCTTTTACGCGGAGCGGTTTCGGCTATGAAGGTATGTGGTCATTCGACGTCGGGCTTGCCGGGAATGCAAGCGGATTTCAAAGCGTCTCCAAGCAGCATGCCAGAAAACAACCTCCATCGCCCCAACATCGTCGCCTGCATTTGGGATTTTGATAAGACCCTTATCTCCGGCTACATGCAGACCCCGATTTTCGAAGAATACGGGATCGAGGAGAAACTGTTCTGGGAGGAAGTAAACGCGCTTCCCGCCCTATACGAGCAACGTGGACAACGGGTGTCGCCAGACATCGCTTACCTCAATCATCTGCTGACCTATGTCCGCGCAGGCCGCATGCCTGGCCTCGACAACCGTAAGCTGCGCGAGCTGGGAAAACGGCTGCACTTTTATCAGGGCCTTCCGGAGTTTTTCCCCACGCTGAAACGAATGGTGACAGAGGATCCCAATTACGCCCGTTTTGAAATCCGGCTGGAGCATTATGTCATTTCAACCGGATTGGCGGAAATGGTCAGGGGCAGCAAAATCGCACCATACCTCGACGCTGTCTACGGCTGCGAGTTTATCGAGGATCCGTTCCCTCCTGATTTTCAAAGCCAGAAAGAATTCGAGCTGGAGCACGGCGGTGTCATTTCGCAGATCGGCGTGATGGTCGATAACACCATCAAAACCCGCTACATTTTCGAAATCAACAAAGGCACCAACAAGCTGAAATCGATCGATGTGAATTCCAAAGTGGCCGAGGAAGATCGAAGGGTTCCGATTCGCAACATGATTTACGTGGCAGATGGCCCCAGCGACGTCCCTGTGTTCAGCGTGGTTCGCAAGAACGGCGGCCGGACTTATGCGGTTTATGAGCCGAAAAACGAGAAGGAGTTCGCCCAGAATGATGAACTTCGGGAAAGTGGCAGGGTCCATCACTTCGGACGGGCAGACTATCGCGAGAAAAGCGATACGCACATGTGGCTGACCACGCAGGTACGTAAAATTTGCGACCGCATAGTTGAGGAATGCCAGCTTGCGCTCAATCGACGGGTGGGTGCCCCACCCCGTCATTTACCAAGAGACGCCAAGCCCAAACCCTCCGGACTGAAACAGGATGAAATGTTTCCCAAGGGGGCATCGCCCCATGGGAATTAGGTCCGGGAATGAGGGATGGCTGCCACCCGCTGGTCAAAGCCATTCAGAAAAGCCTCGAAAGTCCCCGTGCAGTGGGGCCAATGCAAGCTATCCCAGCACCGGCGGTAGCGTTTGAGGCTGATTCCCGAGCGCCGCAAAGATCCCTCCAGTTGAACCACTTTGTCCCGCCATGGGCCGGTCGGCGGATCAAATACGCGGACCGCCCGTAAATGCTCCTTCCTCGCCCAGTCCAGTACCGTGTTGTGCCAATCCTCCACTGCCGATGAATAAACCCGCATCGGAGTTGGGGTGCTGAGCAAGCCTGCCCGCTGAGAAAGGGATCCCATTTCACTGACCGGAAAAACAGAGCCCCCCCAATGAACGGCGGCACGAAGGGCCGCATCGCGGCAGGCCCCCTCCAAAAAGGCATATTGCTGTTGGTTTTTGAGGCTGTTGCCGGGAGGAGTCCGCGGATAAAACATGCCTACGGTCTGAAAAGGCGCATCCGAAAGCAGACCCCACTCTGGAACCAAATACTCGGGAGTGATCAGCAAACCGGCAGGTGATTCGGATAGATCAGGATACCTGGATTGACCGGGATCGCAAAGGGCGACCAGCCTGTTTCCAGAACTGGCAGGGAGGGAGTCACCCGTTTGAAACCCGCTCTGAAAAAACCAGTCCCGCCGCTCCGGATTCATTTCAAGCCATCCGGCACTGTACGTTCTCCAGGCAATCCATTTTCTCATCTCCTGAAATGCGGGATGGGAGACTTGACTGCTGAGCAACACTTCCTGCTCCAGCAACAAGCCATGCGCAATGTATGGTTTCAACGATTCAACCCCCTCCCGGTCCGGCGACTTGCGCAAATAGTCGAGCAGGCGTAAACCTGCCTCACGAGCTGGCTTACGTTGCACAAGAAGATGAACTGACTGATATTCCATTGTCACCCCAATAGAGTCACTCTGCGGGCACTCCTTTGCAGCACAAAGGCAGGAAGCGGTGAAATCCGTCCCTTAAGCGGAGAATGTGGCCGCCTGAAGGTGCCCATCGCAGCATTTTCCCTCATTTTTTCCGTTGCAGGGCAGGTCTGCAATCACACGCTCACGCTCATGCAGGTCACACCCAGTCTGGATGCCTTCAAGAGCCTCGCCCGCGAGGGCAACCTCATTCCGGTATACACCGATCTCATGGCCGACTTCGAGACGCCCGTCTCCGTCTACAGCAAGCTCCGTGCACTGGGTCCCGCCTATTTATTGGAGTCGATCGAAGGAGGTGCCCACGTCAACCGGTATTCCTTTATCGGATGCCGCCCGGAAACGATCATTGAAGCACATCTGGGAGGAGATACCGTCATTCGCGATGGGCAGGGAGCAGAAACCCGCCGTTTTCCAACCCCGGACGATCCCCTTAATGTCATTGAGGAGGAGATGGCCCACTACCGCCCTGTTTCCCTTCCAGACCTGCCTCCGTTTGTCGGGGGCGCGGTCGGCTATCTCGGCTACGAATACATTCACTGCGTGGAACCTACCGTGCCACTGGCGCAAAATGATATCCTCAAAATGCCGGTCATCCACTTCATGATCACCCCCACCCTGGTGGTGTTTGACCGCGCGCGCCAAACCATCCGGCTCCTCGCCAACGCTTATCTGCCAGCCGGAACAGACCCCAAAGCAGTCTATGATCAGGCAGTGGAGGAACTGGAACGCTTGGCTGATGACCTCGCCAGCGGGCGAGCCATTCCCACCGTCCCGGTTGAGCCGACTGCCGATATTCAAGTCCCCGATGGGAACTTTACCGAAGAACGCTTTGTTCGCATGGTCGAAGACTGCAAAGAATACATTCGGGCGGGTGATATCTTTCAAGTAGTTACCTCCCAACGTTTTGAAAAACCTTTCCAGAAAGACCCCCTCACCCTTTACCGCGCCCTGCGTGTCGTTAATCCCTCACCCTACATGGTCCTTTACGATCCAGGCCCCTTCAGCCTGATTGGAGCTTCTCCCGAAGTTCATGTCAGGCTGACCGGAAACCTGGCGGAAGTGCGTCCCATTGCAGGAACCCGGCCAAGAGGGAAAGTACCGGCAGAAGACCTTGCTATGGAAGAGGATTTGCTGGCAGACGAAAAAGAACGCGCTGAACACCTCATGCTGGTCGACCTAGCCCGAAATGACCTTGGCCGGGTTTGTGAGTATGGCACGGTCTCGGTCCCTGACTACATGGTGATTGAGCGCTACTCTCACGTCATGCACATCGTCTCGCAAGTTGAAGGAACCCTGCGCAAAGGCGACAACGCATATGATTTGATGCGGGCGACCTTCCCTGCTGGAACGGTCAGTGGGGCCCCGAAAATCAGAGCCATGCAGATCATCGCGGAGCAGGAAGCTGAGCAGCGCGGCCCCTATGCTGGTGCCGTTTGTTATTTCAGTTTCGACGGAAATCTCGACAGCTGCATCGCTATACGCACTGCACTCCTGAAGGAGAAGATGCTCTACATTCAAAGCGGTGCCGGACTGGTTGCTTACTCAGACCCCGCTTCTGAGTATCAGGAAACCGTCAACAAGGCAAAAGGCATGCTGAAAGCCGTCGCCCTGGCCGAAGCCCTTTCCTGATCCATCCGCTCCCCAGCGCACCCCATCCGTCAACTAAATATAGTCGGACCAGTTTAGGACACCAGGCAGGCCCCCATCGCTGCCCTGTCAACTAATTTTAGTCGGAGTAATGAACTACGGGCTGGTGCACAGTAGGGTCAGTCGGGAGGCCAACGAGTGCCAATTTGTCACAAGCAGTGACTACAGACACGTTGCCCACCTCGGAATCTGTCAATAAATTATAGTCGGAGTAGATTGGTGGGGGGAGGATCAGGGAGTGTTGCCAAAGGGAGGGGCGATGATAAGAATTTTTCGCAATTTATCCATAAATCATTAATTTGAAACACCTTGTGATTCATTGGGCAGCTCTGATCCGCGAGGGTTGTGGGGTGAACTTTTGTCGCTGGGGTCGGTTACTGAAGATTTCTTGGGAATGAAAGGAGGTCTGACCACTCATATTCGTAGAAATGGAATTCAAACGGCCTGAAGCCTGCTGGAGTCATCAGTCTAACTTGTTCATTTTCATTAAAATTTCTGTCGGCAGAGAGCCATTGAGGAGCGCAGACCGCTCAACTTCGTTTTTTGCCGCTTACATTTTCCGAACCGCCTCTCTCACGTCCGTCATCGCTTCAGAATAACGTCAGGGGCAGGATAGGCAGCATCGGAAATATTTTTTGGAAATTCCGAACCACTTCAGGAAAACAACATCCAACCCATTGAACATATGGTTTCGACACATCACACTGACCTCGACATTAACGTGACTCGCGCACGTGAGGAATCCTTCAATCACCCGGAGGAAGTGCGAGACCTTCCGTCATCGGAGCGCAGTTCGATTCGGATGTATTTGCAGGAGATCGGAAAGACACCCCTGCTGAAGCCTTCTGAAGAGATTGAGCTGGCCGCCCTTATTCAAAAGGGAGATGAGAAGGCCCGGGAAAAGATGATCAAGGCCAACCTCCGGCTGGTCGTGAAAATTGCTCATGATTACAGTAATTTCGGACTTCCCCTCCTCGACCTGATCAGCGAAGGCAACATTGGCTTGGTCAAAGCAGTTGAGCGATTCGACCCGGCCAAGGGTGGCAAGCTATCCACCTATGCAGCCTGGTGGATCAAGCAGTCGATCAAGCGTGCACTGGCCAACCAGAGCAAAACAATCCGCCTGCCGGTGCACCTGGTAGACAAGATTTCCAAGATGCGCCGTACGGCCATGCAGCTCGAAGAAGAGTTGGGACGTGTCCCGACGGACGATGAGCTGTCGATTGTTCTGGAAATGCCGGTGAACAAGATTGCCCACTTGAAGTCGGTCAGTGTTCGCCCAACCAGCCTCGATGCCCCGGTGGGCGAAGATGACAGCACTGAGCTGGGTGAACTGATCGGTGATGAAAGCGCCTCCGACCCGCTGGAAGATCTACAGAGCAAAACTCTGGTAGAGGAACTTCGTGCGATGGTGGACAAGCTCGACGAGCGCGAAGCAGAGATCATCCGCCAGCGTTTTGGCCTCGACGGGGAAAAGCCGAAAACCCTCGAAGAAGTAGGCGAACTTTTTGGGGTGACCCGCGAACGGGTGCGCCAGTTGCAGAACATGGCTTTGATGCGGATGCGCAAAGCCCTGATCGAGAAGGAGCGTCAGCGCACGGAAGAAGAAGTGCATGAAGAACGGATCGAACAGCAGCGCATGGAAGTGCTTCAGGAGTTTTATGCCTCCCGCATGAACAAGCGCGACATGAGTCACTCAAACTAAATCACTTCGCTTCTTGCCAAAGATTTACCGGCCCGCAGAAAGTGCGGGCCTTTTTTATTCCTGAATCGGCCGGGCCGAGCGGGCGACTTCAACATCCCTGGCCACCTCGTCACGGATCAGAGCCCAGTGAAACAGATTGTCCTCATTGGCATCGAAGAAGTTGTGATTGTAATGCGTGAGGGGCATGTCCCGGTAGAGGGGGCGGGTCACTGCGATCAGCGAGTCCCAATGCTCCAGAGCCTTTTCCAGATGGCGAATGGCGGTCTGCTGCTCCTCCGGTTCTCCGGTCATCCGGAAACGTTGGAGGGCAACGGCCCCCAGGAGCTTTTCCGCCAGGTGCAAGCCAAAGAAAGACCAGGCTTTGATATCAGACACTTCGTAGAGAAGAGATGCATTTGCGGAGGTATCAATGTTCTCCACCAGAGCCAGAGCCTCCCGCGTATCTCGCTCCAGCATGGAGGCGAGGATCGGTGGGGTGATGCGACCAGCGGGGTATGAACCGCCATCAAGGCGGGTCTGCACGTAATCACCGACCGAGACATAATCCGGGTCCATGGTGGGTTGATCGATCAGCCGATCGACTCCAATATACTGCGTATAGTCGCCCTGCAGGGCGAGAAAGCCTTCACTATACAGCGTAAAGTCCCAACTGGATTCATAGAGGGAGGCGAGGCGTAATTGGCTGGAGGAAGCCAAGGAATAAGCATTGAGCAGGTTCTTGCCGGCCTCTCCGAAACGTCGGTCAAATGCCGCCTGAAAGACCGCATCCGGCGTTTTCGGATCATAGAGCAGACGTCCCCACAGTTTGTAGAAAAGCCATTGGCGCTCGAAGGCGTATTTCCAATCCACGGCATCCTCGAGGGCCGTGAAATAATCCATGGCAGGGATGTAGGTATCCGACCCAACAAAGTAGCCGCCTACATACTCAGGAGCGGCATTGAGGGCGATGTGGTCGCGAATAAAGGAAGGTACGCCCCAACGCAGGGCGAAGAAATCTTCGTTTCGTGCCATCCATGTTACCTTGTAGTTACTGGGCAGAGGAGAGAAATAGGTGTCGCCCAGTTCCCCGCCATGGACCTTGACCAGCTTGGGAGTGGAATGAGCGTGGGACCAGTTGAACTTCATTTCGGTCCAGATCGGGCCATCAAAGCTGTCCTCCAGCCGCTCCATCGCCTCCCGGGTGACCTCTTCCACATGTCTGCTGACGCCGGGATCGGAGGAGGTCCCGGAGGAAAAGGGCACGCGGTGAATCAGCTTGCTCCGGCGATTGGCGTCTAGCATGCCCGCGACGATGACGTCATCCATCCAGATTTGACGCTCAAACGGGGTCATCCCGGCCATGCCTTCACCATGGGAAAGGCCGAAGCCATCGAGATCCGGATATTCTTCCAGCACCTGTGTGACACTTTCGCGGGTGTAACGCCGAATCAACTCGGAGGGATCACCATCCACATAGTAGTAAGGGTAGAAATTCTGCAGCCCCACTCCGTGTGCCTCGGACAGTTCACGGCTGACAAAAATACTCCAGCTGACCACATAGGTATCGAGCCCGCGTTCTTTGGACATGCGGAAGATCTCTCGATAAAGGTGCTGCCACTCGGCGAACTCCTCCTCACTCCAGGGGCTGGCCTCGGGGAAATTGGTCGGCTGGACCATGTAGGTATACGGGTGGAGGTTCCAGAGGCTGATGACGTTGAAGCGGTTCTCCACCATCATATCAAGAAAGGCCTCCCAGAAGGCGAGATCCCGCACGGTGTCGAAATGCTGTTCCAGAGCGCTGCTTTGCCGGTATGGTTCCCAAGGCAGATTAAACTTGATGCCGCGGAATTCGAGATGCGGTTTTTCCTGCCAGGCTTCGACCGCATTGAGGCGCAAGCCGTTGCGGAGGGCTTCCGCCATGGCCAAAGCCCCGTAGATCATCCCCCGTTCATCGCCCCCGTAAATGGTGATGATGTCGCCTTCGGGAATGACCGAAAAAGCCTCCGGGGCATAGCGGTGGCGGTTGACCGCGAGGCTGATGAGAAAGTCGTATTCGGTCGGCTGCCCGGAAAGCGTATAACCCCGCTCCTCCACTGCCTTGCCCAGCATCCCGGCAGCATAGACCGCCTGAGGGACGGATGGATCATGGCGGATGTGAACGGTTTCGGCCCGAACGAGGCCCGCCAGCATGGCAAAAAGAATCAGGGGTAGAATCGCTTTAAACATGAGATCCAGCCTAGAGAGGGCTCGAATCGTGCCGCAATGGAAATTGGTCCTCCCCCGGAGGCCCGGGAGCTTTTCCGGAAAAAGCGGCTTTGCCTAAACTCATGCCATCCAGTCGGAAAGCTCCGATCCCAACGTCATTATAAAGAGCGGATTTCTCTTCGCTCTTGCCGAAGGAAAAGGCTCTGCCGATAGTCGACGCCATGTCTGATTCCGGGGAAAAGCCCTTTGTTCACCTCCACTGCCACACCGATTACTCACTTCTGGATGGTTGCGCCAAAGTGAACCGGTATATGCAGCGCTGTGCGGAGTTGAACATGCCTGCTTTGGCCATGACCGATCACGGCAATCTCTTCGGGGCGATCAACTTTTACCGCGCCTGTAAAAAAGCGGGGATCAAACCACTGGTCGGCTGTGAAATTTACCTGGTTTACGACCACCAACAGGCGGATCGCCCCCAGCGTGATCGCAAGCGTTCGGACGACATCAACGATATCCCGGAAGATGCCCTTGGCCCGGAGGATTACCCGAAGAACCAGATCCACCACAAGACGATCATCGCGAAGGACTTCAAGGGATATCAAAATCTGGTGAAACTGGTATCCGATGCCCACGTCAACGGCATGTATTATCGCCCTCGCTGCGATATGGAGACTCTGGCCACCCACGCCGAAGGGCTGATCGGGCTGAGTGGTTGTATGAACGGGGTGGCTTCCCAAAAGCTGATCTACAATGATTATGCCGGTGCCCGCGAGGCCACCGCCACCATGATCGATATCTTCGGCAGGGAAAACTATTTCATCGAGATTCAGAATCACGGCATGCCCGTGCAGCAACGGATACTCCCCGGCTTGATCAAATTGGCCCGTGAATTTGATCTGCCGCTGGTCGCCGCCAATGACGTCCACTACGTTTACAAGGAAGACTGGCAGCCGCACGATGCCCTGCTCTGCATCCAAACCGGAAAGCTGATCAAGGACGAGAACCGGATGCGCTATCCCAATCAGGAGTTCTACCTGAAAAGTCATTCGGAAATGGCGCGCATCTTCAGCGAAGTGCCGGAGTCACTGGAGAACACGCTGAAGGTGGCCGAAATGGTCGATCTGCAGATTGCTTTTGGTGAGGACCATTATCCGATTTATGAACGCCCGGCGGAAATTGTCGTGCAATCTGCCTCCGAGCCATTCGACCGGATTCTGGACCTCTATGAGCGGGAAAAGAACAAGGTGCTGGTGCGCGATGATAAGGAGCCCGTTTCCCTTTCGCCTGAGCAGCGGAAAGCCTTCAAAAAGAACGGTCTCTATCTGTTCGACCTCTGCAAGGAAGGCCTGAAAGAAAGGTACGGAGTGGACTATGATGCGGTCCGCGAGGAATTCCCTGACTACCTCCATCCCGACGCTCCCGGCAACGGTCACTTTGACCCAAAGAGTGAAATTTTTGCCCGCGAAATCTGCGACAAACTAGACTATGAGTTGGCCATCATCGTAGGGGCGGGCTTCGTCGATTACTTCCTCATCACCTGGGACTTTATTCACTGGGCGCGGCTCCAAGGGATCCCCGTCGGGCCCGGTCGGGGCTCTGGTGCGGGTTCGCTCATCGCCTATGTGATGAAAATCACCGACATCGATCCACTGCGCTTTGGTCTGCTCTTTGAGCGGATGCTCAGCCTGGAACGGGTCAGCCCACCGGACTTCGACGTCGACTTCTGTATGCGTCGTCGGGACGATGTGGTGAATTACGTGCGGGACAAGTATGGGGCCGACCGGGTGGCGAACATCATCACATACGGTAAGTTTGGAGCGAAGATGGTGGTGCGCGACCTCGCGCGGGTATTGGACGTGCCTTATGCCGATGCCAATCGCATCGCCAAGATGGTCCCGGACGATCTCAACATCAGCCTGGACGATGCGGTGGCCAAGTCGATGGAGTTGCAGGAAGAAATGAAGCGCAACGAAACCGTGCGCGAAATCATCCGCCAGGGAAAGGTCATCGAGGGCATGGTCCGCAACACCGGTAAGCATGCCTGCGGGATCATTGTCGGCGACCAACCGTTGACCAATCTGGTTCCCGTCACCCTGCAGGAAGGCGATCTCACCACCCAGTATGCCAAAGGGCCGGTGGAAGACCTTGGCATGCTCAAGTGTGACTTCCTTGGCTTGAAAACGCTGACCGTGATCAGCGATGCGCAGGATCATATCCGCCGCACCACCGGACAGAAGGACTTTGATGTGGAGAAGGTCACACTGGATGACCCCAAGACCTACGACCTCCTCAACTCCGGCCGGACCACCGGAGTCTTCCAATTGGAATCCGGGGGCATGCAGGCGCTCTGTCGTCAGTTGGGCCTGAGCAGCTTTGAGGAGATCATCGCCTTGATTGCTCTATATCGTCCGGGGCCGATGCAGTTCATCCCGCAATACATTGAAGGGAAAAAGGACCGCTCCAAGATCCAGATTCCGCACCCCCTGTTAAAAGAGCTGGTGGAGGAAACCTACGGCGTTCTCGTTTACCAGGAGCAAGTCATGCAGGTGGCGCAGATTATTGCCGGCTACACCCTCGGTGGAGCGGACATTCTCCGGCGGGCGATGGGCAAGAAGATCAAGGAGATGATGGACCAGCAGAAGGCGGTCTTTGTGGAAGGTGCCGAGCGGACCAATGGGATTCCCCGGCGCAAGGCTGAAGAGATCTTTGCCATCCTTGAGAAGTTCGCTCAATACGGCTTCAACAAGTCGCACTCCGCTGCCTACGCCATGCTCAGTTACCGCACAGCGTATTTAAAAGCCAACTACCCGGTGGAGTTCATGGCTGCAGTGCTCGGCTGTGAAGTGGGAAATGCCGACAAACTGGCTCACATGCTGGATGAGTGCCAGGCGATGGATGTTCCGGTGCTGGGTCCGGATATCAATGCCTCCCGTGAGAATTTCACGCCGGTAAAAGAAGCCAACGGCTCCACGGCTGTTCGCTTCGGACTGGCGGCAGTGCGCGGAGTCGGGGAAGCTCCCTCCCATGCGATCATCGAAGAGCGCGAAAAGAACGGCCCCTTCAAGGATTTTGAGGACTTCGCCACAAGGGTGGACAGCAAGCTGGCCAACCGTCGTGTACTGGAAAATCTGATACGATCTGGGGCTTTTGACTCTCTTGGAGAAGACCGGGGCACCCTCTTGTATCACCTCGAGGCGATTCTCCGGGAGATTCAGGATCTGCAGAAAGACCGCGAAGCGGGACAGGTCAACATGTTCGACATGTTCGACATGGGGGGCGGGTCGAAGGATGCCAAAGGCCAGACCCAGCGGCCACCCCACCCCATGCCGCTGGCCGAGCAACTCCAGTCAGAAAAAGAACTGCTCGGCTTTTATGTCAGCGGCCATCCCATGAATGTCTATCGTGGCATCACCGAACAGATCGATTCCTTTGCGGGTGAAAATTATACCCGAATGGAAAACCGTGAAGTTTTTCGTCTCTGTGGTGTCATTACAGGTCTGGCCAAGAAAATTTCCAAACGGGACAACCGCCCATGGGCGATCGTCAGCCTGTCCGGACGAAAGCACACCTATTCTGTGAATGTGTATGCGGAGGCTTACGAGCAGTTTTCCCCCAGCCTGGAGGAAGGTCGTTGCATTCTGGTGGAGGGACAGGTCATGCGCCGCCAGGACGACGAAATCCAACTCGCGGCACACAAGATTCAGCACCTCGACGGCGTTTTGCCCACCATGGTCAAAGATGTGACTTTTGTTCTGAAAAACAGTCCCGAGGCCGCTTCATTTCTCGAACGATTACTCAGTGAGATTGAAGACGACATGGGTTCCACCAGGGTCAAGGTCGCCATTCGACTGGAAGAAGACGAGTGTGTGGTCGCGGAAGTTGCTCAGTCGCTTACCTGGACATTTCGCAAGGAAGTCTTTGCCAAGCTCCGTCACCATCCATCCGTAGAAGACTGTCTCTTTTCCATCCCTCCTCCGGAAACACCGGAGCCACGCTGGAAGAAACGCGCTGGATAAGCCCCCCAGAAAAGCTTCTGGAACATTCCTATTCTACGCCGAGGATCCAGCCTTCCACTTCCGCAAAGCCCTTGCGGGGCATGGCATTGGCAGGGGTAAACCATTCCTTGAGTTCACCGCAGGCATCGGCTTCACGCATCCAGCGGGCAGTGACATAGGCATCGTGCTGATGATCATCGCGCAGTTCTTTTGGCCAAAGGTGTTTCCACAGGCGGGGGTAGACTTCGGCAACAACGCTCTTCCCTTTGGGGGGAGACCATCCGTCAAAAGGCCAGAAATGAAGCCGGTCCCGAAGCTCATGACGAAGCAGGCGCAACCATGGCAGCCCGGCATGGGTCGATTTTGCGACACTGCCGGGAACGGAGAAATGAAAAACAGATTTGGCACCTTTGGTGGCCTGTTCGGTGTACCGTTGCCAGCGGGAAGATCCTCCCCGGGCCGGGCCCATTCCAACTACCCCTTCGCGGACAAACTCCACGTTGACATTGGGCTCATCTGTCGGCCAGTGCTTGCAAAAATCATCGAGAAAGACGTCCCAGTCGGGTGGGATGTGATGCACCTCAAAGTAACGGATGGGAAAAGAAAAGGCGTGGTCAATGCCAACCAAGGTGGGCGGTCCGTCAGAAAGTGTTTCCAGCAGCCAGTCCGCCAACAGCGCACGACTCCAGGTCGCTTTGCCGTCAACAGGCGGGACTTCGGTGGGCAACTCGCTCCATGAAGCCTGATACACACTTAGGCCCTTCAGTCGACTATGAGCGTTCTCCGCCCCGGAATAATCGATCCCGATAAAACGGGCAAACATGGGTTCGGACACTGACATAGCATTGCGGGAAAGGGAGTGAGAAATCAACGAGAAGCTCATCAATCCCTAAAAATGACAAAAAGGCAATCTCTCAAGAAAGTTAACGGGCCGCAAAATCGAAGTGATGCCAGGCTCGATCCCCCTCACTTGCTCATAGCATCATATGGGCGAAAACCGAACTTCTCGTAGAGACCGTGGGCATCCCTGGTTCCCAGCAACTGCCGCGAGGAAGGAATCTCCGGATGATCCTGGATGAACTGGACGATGGCTTTGCCCAGCCCCTTGCCACGATGCTCGGGTGCGACTACGACATCGGCTATCCAGGCAAAAACCGCGCGGTCGGTGACCACCCGGGCAAACCCCACTTGTTTGTCTTCCAGCAAAACAGAAATACAGATTGAATGCTGAATGGATTTTTCGATTTTTTCGCGGGGCCGATGACCCGCCCAGTATGTGGCTGCGAGCAAGTCGCAAACTGTATCCACATTCAAGGACGAGGCGTCATCGGTAATGCGATAAGGTCCAAGCAAAGATTCCATTGGAGATAAAAAGCAGGACCAAGCTATCCTCCCGATGAAGCATCTGCAAGACAAGAGCAGCGTCCTTCCGGGGCAGACTGATCAGTCATCCGATTTCGCGGTTTCCAGCCGTTCCGTTTTTCTGGACTCGTGGTAGGCGTAAAATCGCTCCGCTCCTTCATCACCCATATAGCGGCGAAGAGTCTTTTCATTGGTTTTGACCAGGTCCACCAGGACCAGACCGTCGATGCAGTCGCTGAACTCCGGATCGACGTTAAAGCTCAGCATGGTGGCATTGAGCTTGAGGTACTGCTTGAGCAGAACCGGGACACCCTTTTCCTCTCTTTCGATTTCAGAAATCAAGGCAGACACATCCTCGATATCCCGGACACTGCTGAAGAATGATGTGCGGTCGAGCCGCCCGAAGTAGCGGGAGCGGGGAGGTTTGCGGCCCTTAACCTGATCTGACAAATCGGGGTCGAGGGTGTGCTCCCGCAGATACATCACAATGAGATTCTTCGAAAGGCTCTGGTAATCGTTGGAAATACTGACCGGGCCAAACAAAATGCGGTATTTGGGAAATCGACTGACGAATTGACCGATGCCGCGCCAGATAAGGCCGAGCGAGGCGTGTTTACGTTGATACTCGGCAACGATGAAAGAACGTCCCAGTTCAATCGCCGGACTGAGCCGGGAAAGGACGCCGGGTTTATAGTGAAAGAGCGTGGTCGTATAGAGGCCCTGCCGTCCCTCCGCCGACATGATCTCATCAGTCAATCCCAGACGATAGGCGCCGACCAGTTCGCTTTTGACCTGATTCCACATGAAGAGGTGGACATAGGTCTGGTCAAAGCGATCGATATCGAACGGCTGGCCGGTGCCCTCACCGACCGCCCGGAAGGTGATTTCCCGTTGTCGACCGATTTCCTGCAAGAGGTTGGGAATCTGAACCGCCCGCGCATAGCAGACCCGATATTCTCCGTGTTCGATCAGAACCTGTTTGGAATCGAGGCTATCGACCTCCCGCTGCAGCAACGCGGGCTCAATCTGCGCTGCGATGGGAGAATGCGCGTTGGTGGTGGCGGAGCGCTTGCGTCTTAATCCGGAAAAGAAGCTGGTTTTCTCAGCGACCTCCCTGTTCTGCAGAATATAGGTCTTGAGGCGGAGAAATCCCATCATCGACTCGTTGTTGTCAAAACGCTCGAGGCGAGCAGCCGAAATCGGATTGCCCACCCGCACCCGAATGGTGGTATGCCTGGGCTCCACCAGTACCCTGCCCAAAAAGGCGGTGCGCAGCAAGGGATGCAAGAGCCCTGCCAGCTGGAAAAAAGTGCTGTTGCACCCTTCAAAGTAAATCGGGACCACTTGCGCTTTGCCCTTGCGAATAATGGAGGCCAAATGCGGAACCCAGATCGGATCGGTCACTTGCCGGTTGCGCAGATGAAAATGGGATACAGTTCCGGACGGGAACAGCCCGAGGGCCCCGCCGGACTTGAGCAGACTGAGGCATGCCCGCATGGGACCCAAATTGCTTTTGGCCGCGTCCTTTCCTCCGAACACGTCCACGGGGATGAGATACGGTTGCATGGGCTCAATCCGGTAAAGAAGGTGGTTTACGAGGAGCTTGTAATCATCCCGTCGCTGTGAAAGCATCGCGCCCAGCACAACCCCATCGAGCCCTCCGTAGGGATGGTTTGAAACCGTAACCAATGGCCCGGTCCGCGGAATACGCTCCAGATCCTCATTGGATATTTCGAAGCGCACCCCCAATACGCTGAGGCAGTTTTCAAAGTAGTTTCCACCCCCACGCTGCAGGGCCAGGCTTTCCCGATAGCGCTGATTGATGGCATCAAACCGGAGCAAACGACTGACCACCGGGCCAAAGGCCCGCCAAAGTCCTCGCTTCCAAGCACTGTCCAAGGAGGAGAGTGGATCAATCAGGCAAGGGCTTCCGGAATTCACTTGGGGTTGTTCCGTCATAGAAGTGAGATAAGAGAGAGGCGCGAAAAATTCGCCAGCCAAATCACTTGGCGAAGGGGTAACATTTTGGTTAAGTTGTCACGCCGACGTCAAATGAAAGCGGCCCGCCCAAGCTCCATAAACCAGAGGACGCGATTTCGCACTGAACCCTTATGCCGTCTTCCTTTCACGCCAACCGGATTCATCATTGCGCACACCGGCAGGATCGTTTCTATTGCGGGACCTAATCACCCCAATTAGCCGCAACCCGCCGCTTTCGTTTCACTCCTTTTTTACGCCGAATCGATGCCTTCACCTCGCTCAAGGGGCAAAGATCCTCAGCCTCCGCCCTCTGGCGGTTCACTCAAGAACGCCCGCATCCTCCGCGTGCACGATGACGGCGGCGTAGACGCATGCGAGGAAATGGATCTGGTGGCAGTCGAGGCCCCGCTGGAAATCTTGCTGGCGTATCCTCAGGAACGCACGGGAACCCTGTTAGAGACTTCGATTTCCCTCACCATGCGGACGCCGGGGAACGATGAAGCCCTCGCGGTGGGATTTTTGTTTTGCGAGGGCTTCCTCAGTGATCCCCGGGAGATCCACTCCATCCATTCGGAGGAGAGCCGGATAAGCGTTCGGTTGCGGCGCACTCCAAGCATCTTACCGGGAATGCGAAAACGCCACTTCGCCAGCACCGGGAGCTGTGGGGTATGCGGCAAAGAAGGCCTGGATGCGCTTGCCTCGGTGCCCACCCCGATCTTTCACCCCACCCGCCCTTCGGTATCCGCTGCCGTCCTGCGGCAAATGCCGCAGTGCCTGTTCAACCGACAATCGGGGTTTTCTCAAACCGGGGGCATGCATGGCGCGGCCCGCTACACGGTGGAGGGTGAGCTGCTGACCTGCTTTGAGGACATCGGCCGCCACAATGCCCTCGACAAGCTGATCGGAGACGCCCTACTGCGCGGAGCCCTACCTGCCAGTGAAGAGGTTTTGCTGCTGAGCGGGCGGGTTGGCTACGAGCTTTCCCAGAAGTCCCTCGCCGCCGGCTTTCCCATTGTTGCGGCCATCGGGGCCCCTTCCAGTCTGGCAGTGGAAATGAGCAATACCAGCCGCCAAACTCTGGTCGGCTTTCTCCGCCGCGATCGGCATAACCTCTATAGTCACCCTCAACGCATTCTTTCCGATTGAGCCATGTCCGAATCCTTCCCGCCTCCCTACCCCGCTCCCGCCGAACTGAAATCCGCGCTCAAACTATCTCCACCGGCGAAAACTGCCGCTGGCACTCAGGCCGTCATCAATTCCATGCGTTACCTCTCGCAGGAAAGCGGATTGCTCCGGGGGAATCGGCTCTTGCTGGGGCTGAACCAAAAGCATGGAGTGGACTGCCCAAGCTGCGCCTGGCCGGATCCGGATGGGAAACGCTCACGCTTTGAATTCTGCGAGAACGGGGCCAAAGCGGTGGCATGGGAAAGCACTCGCAAACAGGTCACGGCTTCGTTTTTTGCCACCCATTCCGTCGATTCCCTGCTGCAGCAAAGCGATCACTGGCTGGAATCACAGGGCCGCCTGACCGAACCGATGGTCTTGCGCCCTGGGTCAAGGCAGTATCAGCCGATTTCCTGGGAAGGAGCCTTCAGCCTCGTAGCGGAACACTTGCAAGGGCTGGATTCTCCGGATGAAGCCATCTTCTATACTTCCGGCCGGACCAGTAACGAAGCCGCCTTTCTCTATCAGCTCTTCGTTCGTTCATTTGGTACCAACAACCTTCCGGACTGTTCCAACATGTGCCATGAGTCGAGTGGCTTCGCTTTGAACCGCACACTTGGGGTGGGGAAAGGAACGGTCAGTCTGGAGGATATTCATCAAGCTGAGGCCATCTTCATCATCGGCCAAAACCCCGGCACCAATCACCCCCGGATGCTCACCGCTCTGCAGAAAGCAGTGCGCAACGGTTGTGAAATTGTCGCGATTAATCCACTACGCGAAGCTGGCCTGCTCGGATTTTCCCACCCGCAGGAAGTTTCCGGTCTGCTGGGGAAGAGTACACCGCTTGCTTCCCAATACCTCCAGGTAAAAATCAATGGGGACCTGGCGCTCCTGCAAGGCCTCAACAAAGCCCTTTTTGAAGCGGAGGCAGCCCGACCCGGCGAAGTATTGGACCACACCTTTCTCAACCAGCACACCACTGGGCTGGAAGCCCTGCGTGCGCACATCGCCTCCATCCGGTGGGATGCCATCGAGTCTGCCAGCGGCTTGTCCCGCACCGAAATTGAGAAAGCCGCTGAACTCGCCATCCGGTCCAAGCGGACCATCTGCTGCTGGGCGATGGGGCTGACCCAGCACCCCAATTCAGTCGCGATCATAGAGGAGATCGTCAATTTTCTCCTCTTGCGGGGGAATCTTGGAAAACCGGGGGCAGGCGTCTGCCCGGTGCGCGGCCACAGCAATGTGCAGGGCGACCGCACCATGGGTATCTGGGAAAAACCTCCAGAGGCGTTTCTCAATGCACTGGACAGAGAATTCGGTATTCATTCTCCCCGTCACCATGGAGTGGATACAGTCGACGCCATCCGGGCCATGCGTGATGGCAAAGCGAAGGTCTTCTTTGCCATGGGCGGAAACTTTGTTGCGGCCACCCCCGACACCGACCAAACCGCTCAAGCCATCCGCAAGTGTCAGCTGACCGTACAGGTTTCGACCAAACTCAACCGCTCGCACCTGATCACCGGAAAGGCTGCCCTGATCCTTCCCTGCCTGGGTCGCACAGAGCGCGACACCGGGCCATCCGGCGAACGCTTTGTCACGGTGGAAAACTCAATGGGGATGGTTCATCCCTCGCACGGCCGCCTGACCCCAGCTTCTTCCACTCTACGCAGTGAACCGGATATCATTGCTGGTATTGCCCATGCCAACCTTGGTTCAGCGCATCCGGTTCCCTGGCTGGAACTGGCCGCTGACTATGATCGCATCCGTGATGCCATTGCCCGCGTAGTCCCAGGATGTGAAGAATACAATCAACGGGTGCGGCACCCCGGAGGCTTTCACCTTTATAACTCCGCCCGGGCCCTCAACTTTGAAAAAATCGGTGGACGCGCCAAACTGACAGTGCATCCCTTTTCCGAAAGGAAACTGGAGTCCGGGCAGTTACTCCTCATGACTGTGCGCAGCCACGATCAGTTCAACACCACTATCTACGGAATGGACGACCGCTACCGTGGCATCCGCAACGAACGCCGGGTGATTTTCCTCCATCCCGAAGACATGCAGGAACGGAACATTCATCCCGAGCAACCGGTGGACATTACCAGCCATTTTCGCGGGGAAACCCGTGAGGCGCCACTCTTCCTGGCCATACCCTATGACATTCCCCGAGGCTGTGCCGCCGCTTATTTCCCCGAAACCAACGGCCTCGTGCCCCTTGACAGCACCGCAGAAGGAAGCCAAACCCCCACCAGCAAGTCGGTCGTCATCACGCTCCGTCCCAGCCAAATTGGGCAGGATCCACCCTGAATCTTTGGTAAGGGATCGTCCTTAATATCGGGAACCGGATTGCCTCAAATAAGCGGATATACTTGCCAAGTAATAGTTTGCGATATTAACTGCTTATTGATGAAAAACAAAAAACTGCTCCGATTCCTCACTCCATTGCTCATTCTACCTCTGGTGCTCTTCATCGGTGGCTGCCGCGACAAGGACGCCGGTGACCATCTGGAAGATGCCGGTGAGGACATGCAAGATGCGGCCGAAAGTCTGGGCGATGCCGCCGAAGAAGCCTACCGCGAAGCGGAAGAAGCAATCAACGACTACTAGGTGGTCTGTCCATCACACACATCGTTACACAAAACATCCTTTTCAAGGCCCCACCCGATGGTGGGGCTTTTTTGTAGGTTGGAAGTGCGGCGTTCCTTCAGAACGCTATTTTTATCCGGTATCCTGTTCCCAGGGTTGCACCCTGGGCTGGTATGCAGACGCCCCGTTGGGGCGGTGATAGGCAGGCAACCGCACACCCAAGCACGCACGACGGCCATTTTGCCCCATCGGGTGGAGGACAAGGCATACACGAATGAGGTTCCCCAAGCGCAAAGAGTTGAGCTTGAACATGGATCGGTTCTGTGTTCAACTAAAGAAGAACCCCTAGTGAATCCCGGCTCATCACCATCCCGAATCGCTCCTGCCTGCTTTGGCTCCGGGAGGCGATTGAGATTTACCGTGCCCCGGTTGGCTCTTTTGCTGCTGGGCGTTTTCTGCGTACTGCCACAGCTTTCGGCGGATATCCGCGGCCTCCCACCCACCCGTTCCTATACCTACGAGGAAATCAGCGACGCAACAGCTGGGGTGTTTCTCGACTATGATCGCTTCGGACGCCTCACCGTGGTGCAAGAGGGGGTCTATGTGGTGTTTGATGACCTGCAGTGGCGGAACATTCTGGAAGCGGACTCCCCGCGCAGCCCGGCAAGGATCAAAGTCGGGCCCAATGGCACCACTTACTTCGGAGCAATCGGCTCCTGGGGGGTGATGGAGTATACGGACCGGGGCACAGCAGTACCCGTTCCTTACGAGCCGTCAAATTTGCCACGCTGGGTGTCCAATGCCAAGTTCGAGACCATCATCCCGATGCCCCAAGGTGTCGTCTTCGCCAGTACCGGGGGTGAGGGCATTGTCTTCGACGACATGGTTTCCGGAAGCCCGCTGCTATTTCCACTGAGAGACATCCTCACGGTTTTTCCGATTGGAGAAGATATCTTTGTATCCTCCTTTTCCCAAGGAATCAACAGGCTGAATCTGGAAAACCAAACCTTGGATCCGGTCCGGACCGAAGGCGATTTCGCTCCGATTCGCCGGACGATTCCCTGGGATGAAGCACATGTCCTGGCCGAACTTGCGGATACGGAATTTGCCCTTTTTGACGGACAGACGCTAATGCCAATTTCCTTTGAGCTGGGAGATTCGGCTCCCCAGAACATCCCGGTCCTGGCCGCCCTTTCCGGTCAGCGCATCGCCGTGGCCCTGCCCGGCTCGGGACTCTATATTCTGACCAAAGACGGTGGGCTGGAACGCATATTGGAAGGCCCCCTCTACGCAGGGATCACGGAAATGTTCTCAGCAGAGCCTGGTGTGCTTTGGATCGCTACTTCAGAGGGCCTCCACAAGCTGCTCTACGACACCCCGGTCAGCATCTTTGATCACCGCCTGGGCATTGCGCCGAGTTGGCCGGTGGTCAGTAATTACGAGGATCAGACCGTGATCATCAGTGGGGGCAGTCTCTACCGATCCCAGACCGCTGGCCCCGGAGAACCCACCCGGTTTGAAAGAATACCGATCCAACTGCCAGCTGGTGCTGGCATCACGGCCGGAACGATCACACCCCATGGCATACTCTTGGGAAGCAACGATGGCCTGTTTTTCCACACCCCGGAGGGAGGGTTGATCCAAGTGCTTCGTGGCCTCCATCCAAACCGGATCGAATACTTCGAAGAGAACCTCTATCTGCTGATTGGCGAGGAGAACATTTCTGCGCTACGCTGGGAAAACGGAAGGTGGATGGAGGTTGCGGAGCGGGTCCCAGGGCTGGGTTTTCCTTCCAACACCGTTTCCATCCCGGGCAAAGCAGTCTGGCTTGAGCTGGGGATTAATCGGGTCGGCAGAGTTTCCATTCACAACGGCATGATCGAAGCGAACGTGTTTACCGAGTTCGGTCCGGAAGAACGCACCTGGGTCAATATCGGGACGATTGGCGATGTCGTTGTTCTGACTCAGTCCGATGCACACCGCTTCTTTTTTGATGAATCGATCGGAGAATTCACGGATGCCCCGGAGATCGCCACTCTATTTCAGCGGGCACCATTCCCCGTATTTCGCCCCCAAAGAGATGGTCGCGGTGTGGTCTGGGTTCCCCATGACCGCGGCATCATCCGGATGTTCCCCGACCGGTATGGCGGCTATGAGCCGGACTTGAACACCTTCGACCTGGTGCGGGCCAATTTCCCGACCATTACGCTGCTGGGGGAGAAAGATGTCTGGGTTCGCACCGAGCGAACGCTGTTACACCTGCCTCAGGACGCCCCGATCCTGGAACGCCCGACCATTCGCCCCAGAATCACTTCGATCGTGGATGCCCGCACCAATCGTGAGCTGGTGCAAGGCGAAGTAGAGCATCAGTCCGATCAACTGCATTTCCCCTATCGTAATAACAGCTTGGCCTTCCAGCTCTTTGTCGGAACCCATTCGCTGCTGCGCACCCCGCAGTATCAGTATTTTCTGGAGGGCTATTCCAGCCAGTGGTCGATTCCCCAAGCCGACTCCACCCTGAATCTGAGCAGTTTGCGGGAAGGGCGCTACACCCTGCATATCCGCTTGAGAGACAGCTCAGGCCCAATCGGCCGCCCGACCTCAGTGCACTTCACCATCGCCCCTCCGCTTTACCGGACCTGGTATGCCTACAGCCTGTATGGGATCCTCTTTGTGCTGCTCAGTTATCTTTCCGCCACATGGATTCTCCGCAGAGCCCGCCAGCAAAACCTGCTCCTGGAGCAACTGGTCCAGGACCGCACCCGCGAACTGGACGAACGTAATGAGCAACTGCGTGAATCAGTCGCTGAAGCCGAGAAAGCCAATCAGGCCAAAAGTCAGTTCCTCGCCAACATGTCCCACGAAATCCGCACCCCGATGAACGGGGTGATCGGAATGAGCGACCTGCTTCTGGATTCCTCTCTGGACAAACAACAACGGGAGTTTGCTGAGACGATTCGCAACAGCGCCGAATCCCTGCTCACGGTGCTCAACGATATTCTCGATTTCTCCAAAATTGAAGCAGGTAAACTGCAGTTTGAACTGATCGACTTCAATCTCCGCAATACCGTGCGGGAAACGGTTGATCTGCTCGGACCCAAAGCAGCCTCCAAGGGCGTGGCCCTGGAAATTGAAATGGAGGATTCCTGTCCGGCTCGGGTCCGAGGGGATCCGGTCCGCCTCGGACAAGTCCTCCTCAACCTGACCGGAAACGCCGTCAAGTTTACCGAAAACGGGCGCATCACCATCCGGGTCAAAACGCATCCGGATCCTGACGCTTCCCCCGAAAGCATCCCGCTGCGCTTCGAAGTGGAGGACACGGGGATCGGGATTAGCCCGGAAATACAGGCTGCGCTATTCCAACCCTTTGCCCAGGGCGACAGTTCCACCACGCGCCGCTTTGGTGGAACCGGACTGGGTCTGGTCATTAGCAAGCAAATCGTCGAACTGATGGGGGGTGAGATCGGACTCGAAAGCAAACCGGGCGAAGGCTCCACCTTCTGGTTTACTGTCCGTCTCGGTGCACCCAGTGCTCAGGCGACTGAATCCACCGGCCGGGCGGAGACAAAAGAGATCTTCCGCTTCCCCGATACGGTCCTGCAGTCGCGTATTCTGGTGGCAGAGGATCTTCCGGTGAATCAACGTCTGATCCAACTCCAATTGAAAAAGCTCGGCTTTCACTGCGACCTCGCGGCCCATGGGCGTGAAGTGCTCGAAGCGATGGATCGGAAAGCATACGACCTCATTTTAATGGATTGTCAGATGCCAGAGATGGACGGCTACGAAGCCACCCTCCGCATTCGCGAGCAGGAACGGTTTGCGGACGTTCAGATCATCGCCATGACCGCCCACGCCATGGACGGTGATCGCGAAAAATGCCTCGCCGTCGGGATGAACGACTACCTCTCCAAACCCGTCCGCCCCGCCGATTTGGCCCAAGCCCTGCAAAAAGCGCTGGTCGCGCAATGAACCTGGTGACGATCCGGAAGACAAAGGAGCGGGAGCATCCTGCTCCCGGCCAAGACTTCGGGGGACAAGGGAGCTGGAAGCTCCCGCTACTTTGCGCGATGGAGCGCAAGCAGCTTACGCTCCCGGCTCAGCGTTTCGGGGGGAAGACATCGGCTTCCGGAGTAACGGTGCGGATGTTGGTGGGGATTTCTGCTTCCGCCTGCCCACTGGTCCATTCAATGGCGCCCACAAGCATGGATTGGAAGTCGGGATTGCTCCAGACGTCCTCACGGTGTCCCAGTGCGTTGTAATAGACGCGTCCCAGACCTTCCATTCGGGCCCAGGCGAGCGGAAACGGGGGTCGCTCGTAGTCGACGCCGTCCATGCCTGCGGTTTCCATCACCAGTAGGACGTGGAGATCGTCGCGAAACTCTTTCAGCGAATACCATTCTTCGTAGAGCTCAATGGTATCGCCCAAGCCCGCGAAGCCGGGAAAGTCCGGATTCACCACCCTCGCCCGGGCGGTTTGCTCGGGTCCGTGATTGATGAATTCTCCCCCGAGCATGCGGATAAAGGGGTCGGAAGCCTCCCCGTAATTTTGATAGCGGGAAAAGCGCAGTTCATCGGGCGGATTCCCCGCACCACTCTCGTGGGTGTGAAAGGTGTCCGATGCGCTGTGCAGTCCGATGAATCCCGTGCCGCCACGAATCGCACTGAGCAGGGCTTGCTTGCCCGCTTCGCTCATCGGTGGATGCCCGTCGCCCCCTTCGCTGGTGAGGTCGCCACTGGTATAAAAGACAATGACATCAAATCCCTCCAGGTATTCCGGGGTAAAACGGCTGCCGTCTTTACTGAAAGTTACCTCGAAGCCGTGTTTATGCCCCAGTTTCTGCAGAATGCGGTCGGAGAAACTCTGTTCGCCATCGCTCCAACGCACAACAGGATGCTCCCATCCAGCTGAGCGGGTGAAGTAAAGCACGCGCGGTTGCTCTTGGGCGGTGGCAATCAAGTCCATGGCAAAGCAGAATGAAAATAAGAAGAGGATGAATCGCAAACAGGTTGAAAAAGGCATCCTTTACAGTATTGCCTGCACGCCCTCCCTGGCAACTCCCAGTGACAGGATTCAATTCCGGAGTGTAAAAAACCCGCCTGAAAACCAGGCGGGTTGGGAGTAACCAATCGCTCAAAAAAGAAAAAGCGAAACTTAGTATTTGACTGTGCAGCCGTAGGGACGGGTGCGCGGGGTGGCGATTTCTTCTCCCTTAAGGGCGGATTTAAGGGCCGCCATGATGTAATTCTCAGCCCGCTCAATGTCGGCGGAGCTAGCCGAACGGATGCTGTCAATGGCTCCTTGGTAAACGACGACCCCTTCTGGGTTGATGAGGAACATCTGGGGGGTGTTGGTGGCACCATAGGCGCGGCCCACATCGCCGGACTCATCCATCAACCAAGTCGACTTCACCTTTTTGTCCTTGATGTACTGAAGGGTCTGTTCATTTGACAAATAATCCCCGTTACTCGGGGTGGTCGAGTTGATCGAAAGCCAGACGACCTTGGAGTCACCGCTGCTCTTCGACTGTGCTTTCTTTTGCCATTTCTGCATGACACCGGGGTCGTAGAATTTCACGACAAACGGGCAGCCGGGATTGACCCATTCCAGGATAACCCAGTGACCGGCATATTCAGAAAGGGAGACTTCCTTTCCATCTGGCGTGTTGAGGGTGAAGCCCGGAGCTTGCTCCCCGTTGTTGACGGCCGCCATAAGGGAGGTTGCTGCCCCCATCAGGGCAAAGATTCCAAGCAAAAGATATTTTTTCATGATTTAGGTGGGTTGTTATATGAAGCTAGAGAGTAACCTACGTTGGAGCATTGGCAGGTGCAACTATTCCCCAAAAAATCCACAATAGCCAAAACCGGCTTCCGCGTTGCACTTCATCGCTAAAGCTCTATTATATGGGGAATTATGGTTGAAGATCCAGTATGGCAACAGCTGCTTGAAGAAGCGCGCAGGACCGCTGAACGTGAGCCCGTTCTCTCGGGGCTCATTCACGAAAGCATCCTGCATTGTCACACTTTGGAAGAATCCCTCGCCTACCGGATTTCGCGCAAACTGGGTCACGACGCCCTCAGTGAGCCCTATCTGCACGACCTCTTCGACGAGGTCTTTCACGCCGATCCCAACATTGGTCAGACTGCCCGAAAGGACATTCTGGCCATCGACCAGCGGGATCCAGCCAGCCGGGGTTACCTTTCTCCGGTTTTGTATTACAAGGGATTTCAGGCCCTGACGGCATACCGGGTCGCGCATTATCTCTGGAATCATGAGCGTCGGGAGATTGCCCTCTACCTGCAGAGTGCCATTTCCCAGGTCTTCGGGGTAGACATCCATCCGGCGGCGAAGATCGGCTCAGGGATTCTTTTTGACCATGCTACCAGTATCGTGATCGGTGAAACGGCGGTGGTCGAAGATAATGTGTCCATGCTGCATGAGGTCACCCTGGGGGGAACCGGCAAGGAACGGGGTGATCGCCACCCCAAGGTTCGTCAAGGGGTGCTCATTGGAGCAGGTGCCAAACTGCTGGGCCCCATTGAAATCGGGCGGTGTGCAAAAATCGGAGCGGGCAGCGTCGTTTTGGAAGATGTCCCGCCGAACACCACGGTGGTTGGTGTCCCCGCCCGCGTGGTTGGTAGTGCGCCCGACAATCCTTCCCGGTGTATGGAGCACACCCTGCACAAATATCTGCAAAGCGCCCAAGGGCCTTCCTGAAGTCAGACCCGCTCTCGCTGCCTTCCTTCCGCTGCCTTCCTCAGATAGTGAAGGGCAGCTTCCAACTGGCGGTCTTCCAGATCCGGGGCATGTTCGAAGATTCGCTCATACTCCTCTGGACTCAGGTAATCGCGATGCCGACTCTGCATGCGCAGACGCCGCTCTTCATCTTCGGACAACTTGACTTCCTCATCGGGGATCACTCCCGAATTATTGATCGAATGTCCACTCGGCAAATAGTAGAGAGCGGTGGTCTGCCGAAGTCCACCCCCATCACGGAAGGCATAAACACTCTGGACGCTTCCTTTTCCGTAGGATTTTTCCCCGATGACCCAAGCCCGCCCGGTGTCCTGAAGGGCGCCTGCGACAATCTCAGAGCCACTGGCACTGCGGCGGTTGATCAACACCACCAAGGGATAGTCAAATGGCCGCGCCGGGGTATCCGAAAAATACTCCTGCCGATCTCTCGGGTCGCGCCCTTGGGTGTAAGCGATCAATTCTCCTTCGCGGAAAAACTCACTGGCTACATCCTTGGAGGTGCGCAGCAGGCCGCCGGGATTATCCCGCAAATCGATTACCAGCCCTCGCAGATTACGCGCTTCCAACATGTCGAGGGCTTCCCGAAATTCACGGTGGGTCCGTTCGCCAAACTGACTGATTCGAATATAGCCAAACCCTTCCGGATCGATGCGAACTTCACTGACACTGGCGACATCTACCGGTCGCCGGATCAATTCATATTCCAGTTCCTCTCCAGTGCCCGGTCGATGGATTCCCACCAAGGCAGGCACTCCCTCAAAGCCACGCAGCAAGGTCGAGACATCCGTGATGCTGGCCTCCCGCATGTCTTCTCCATCGACGGAAACAATCTGGTCTCCAGCCTCGATCCCCGCTTCAGCAGCGGGGCCTCCAGGGAAGGTACGCACAATCGTTACCCGATTATCAAAGCGCTCGATTTCGACCCCGATCCCAACATAGCGCTGCCGGGAGGTCTCTTCAAAATGAGCAAAGTCCCGGGCAGGCATGTAGCGTGAGTAAGCATCGAGCGAGTTGACCATCCCGCGAATAGCCGACTCCGCCAATGTCTCATAGCCAACGGCATCCGCATCCACATACTCGGCATGCACCAGGCGCATGATCCCGCTGATTTGGCGCAGCGACTGCCAAAACGGGCTCTGCATCGTCCAGATGAAGAATCCCGCTCCAAAGGCAAAGAGCACCATGGGGAAAAATGCGCGCTTGATCATGGCCGCAATCAAACGGAAATTCTTCAGATATGCAACGGCCAAGCCCACATCCCGAGACAGGCGAAAATCCCATTATCGCCCTGCTCCGTCAGGCTTGGGGCGCAGATAGCTGGGTGCCCCTCGACACCTTTGTCGAAGCGGCCCTCTACGCACCCGGGATCGGCTACTACCACCAGTGCAGAACCCGTGTCGGGCATGCGCCTGATCGCGATTTTTACACCGCCAGTTCCCTCGGC
The DNA here is from genome assembly GCA_050485245.1 of Verrucomicrobiota bacterium. Classification (GTDB taxonomy): domain Bacteria; phylum Verrucomicrobiota; class Verrucomicrobiia; order Opitutales; family Oceanipulchritudinaceae; genus JBJHBA01. Next base: position 110,817 of record JBJHBA010000001.1, read on the forward strand.
CCCCTCTTTGCCCGGCTGGTGGTGGAAGCCTCCACCCGCTTACTGGGAGAGGTCCCGAGGGCATATACCTTTGTGGAACTCGGGGCCGAACCGGAGCGCTCCCTCCTCGATTCCCTGCCTTCCCACCCCTTTGCACAGAGCAGGGTTATTCGCGTCGGGGAACCCGTGCAAATCGAAGGAGACTGTGTCGTTTTCTCGAACGAGCTCTTTGATGCCCAGCCTTTTCGACGCTTTGTGAGGATGCCGGATCAATGGTGCGAAATAGGCCTGAACCTCAGAACACTCCGCCTCCAGCCTGCCTCTGAACCAGACTCACACCCGTTGCCGGAAGAGCTTCCCGCCTCAGCGCCCTCAGGGTATCAGCTCGATTTCCCTTCCGGTGCCCGCGTCCTGGCCGAGCAGATCGTCGCCCAGCCCTGGAAAGGCCTTTTTCTTGCCTTTGACTATGGCTTGCCCTGGTCAACCCTCACCTCGGAACGCCCAGAGGGCACAGCCCGCACTTACCGCAGTCATCGTCTGGGATCAGATCTGCTGGAAACGCCCGGACTCTGCGACATCACCCATCACATTTGCTGGGACCTTCTTTCCGAGGTGCTGACCGCCCATCGGTTTGGCCCGATCTCACTCGACTGGCAGGAAACTTTTTTCATGCGCTATGCCCTGCCAGTAATCGCCGGGTGCATTGAAACAGAAGCAGGGGGACTCAGTCAGGATCGGCAAACGCTGAAAACCCTCCTCCATCCGGAAAACATGGGGCGCAAATTTCAGGCCCTGCACGCTCTCCGCTGCTAATCGGGAAAGAAGCTTGTCATACCTCCCCTTCTCGCAATGGTGCCCCCTACGCGCCTCCTTAACCCCACTGACAACGTTACTCCATTCAGTTTTCATGACGACGACCCCTTACCGCATCCTTTTTGTCTGCATGGGCAATATCTGCCGCTCCCCCGCTGCTGAAGGCGTGCTCCGCCATATGGTTCGCGCCGAAGGGCTGGAAGACCGGATCCTCCTCGACTCTGCGGGAACACTCGGATTTCACTCCGGTTCCCCTCCTGATGCCCGTATGACCCGAGCCGCCGCCCGAAGGGGGATTCGCCTCGAAGGAGCCGCCCGCCAGTTTACCCGCTCAGACTTCGAAGCCTTTGACCTCATTCTCACCATGGACGAGGACAACTACACCAACGTGCGGCGCCTCGATCCTCAGGATCAGTTCCTCAGCAAGGTGAAGCGCTTCTGCGATTTCTGTCAGGAGTTTGATGACCGCGAAGTGCCCGACCCCTACTATGGCGGTGAAGCAGGCTTCGAACATGTCATGGATTTACTCGAAGACGGGTGCCGCCAGATCAAGCAGCATGCCCTTGAAGAAAGTGACAGGCGGACCGGATGAACCTCGAAGCCATCGGTCAATCCCTCTCGGCAGCCCTCGGGGAATCCATCGAGCTGATCCGTTTCGAGGCTGTCTCCGGTGGCTGTATTCATCAAACCGGAAAGATCATCGCCCACGATGGCCGGGTCTTTTTTCTCAAGGCGGATACACTCCCACGCCTACCGGTTTTTCAGGCAGAAGCACATTCCCTCCGCGTCTTGAATGCAGCCGCCTGCATCCGGGTACCGCGCCCTCTCTGCCATGGACAGGATGAAGCAAGTGCTTTCCTCGTCATGGAATACATTTCCATGCGATCGAGGGGAGATGATCGCCGGAGGGGAGAACAACTCGCCGCACTCCACCGTCAATCCGCTCCGGCATTCGGCTGGGAGGCCGACAACTTCATCGGCCCGACGCCCCAGCAGAACGCCTGGACGCAGAACTGGGTAGACTTCTACCGCGACAACCGGCTGATCCCTCAAACTCAACTCGCCCGGAAGAATGGGATAAGTATCCGAAAAATGGATACTTTATTGGAATCGCTGCCGTCTTTTTTCAGTGGATACACTCCACAATCCTCACTTCTTCACGGGGATCTCTGGGGAGGCAACGCTGCTTTTGATGAAGAAGGCAATCCCCTCCTCTTTGACCCCGCCTCCTACTATGGCGATCGTGAGGCCGACCTTGCTTTAACCGAACTCTTTGGTGGTTTCAGTCGTGCTTTTTACGAGGGATATGTCGAGACCTGGCCCCTCGATTCGGGATACCGCCTCCGCAGAGACCTCTACAATCTCTATCACGTGCTCAACCATTTCAACCTCTTTGGAGGAGGCTATGGCAGCCAGGCTGAATCGATGGTGGATCAATTGCTCAGCCAAATCTGATTTCTTCGCGGACGCTTTCAGGAGCGACACCAGATCACCCGCACAGCGTCCAGCGTAGGATGTACCCTGGTCAGCACTTCACGCAGGGAATTACGCTGATTTTCCAGTCGCTCGATTTCCTCGATCCGGATCAGCCCGTTGACCTGCTGAAGGATTCGCATGCGGTCAATCTCATGCGCAAACGACTGCTCCATCGTCTCCAAGGCCGCTTTTCTGCGCTGCTCCACTTCCCCTTCGGCAACTTTTTCACCTTCCGAAAGCATCCGGGGAATCAGCTTGTTGCGGGTTGGACCCCGTTCCACCAGTGGGCGAATGTCCCCGTCCTTTAAATCTTCGAGGGAATAGTCTGCTTCAAATGCTTTCCCGTAGTGATCCACCACTACACGTAATGGAGTCGGGTCAAGGAAGCGCTCCACCTGCAGATTGCGGGGAGCTACCGTACCGAAAGTGTAATGTGCTTCCAATAGCAAGCCATCAAAGCCGGCTTCTTCCCAGATCGCAAACCCCGCATTTCCTTCCTCGGATCCCAGCAGCCGCTCCAGCGCCGTATCGACAAAGGGATGGTCGGAACTGATAAAAACCATGTCCTCACGGGCGAGGGCTTCCTTGCGGATAAACGTCGCCATCAAGCCATCCTCCGGCAAACCGGGCATCACTTCCTTTTGCATCGGCCCGGGCGTCAAGCGAACACGATCCGCAGAATGGCGGTCGACCGTTACGCCCAAATGATCCAACAGGTCCAGTGCAAAGGCCCGGAAAGCCTCCGACTTTTCTTCTTTTCGGATCACCTCGATGAGATGCTCCCCTCGTGCCTTGGACTCCGCTCGCAGGCCCAGCAGCCGGTCCCGTCCATCTTCCAGCTGAACCCGGAATTTCTCCATGGCTTCCCGCGTTTGACCAACCAGAGCATCCACCGCTTTAGCGTCATACGGAGCCTGCATGAGCTGCTTCAACTGCAAACGAAAACTCTGCGCAAAGCCGTGTCCGGTCGGCAGGGAATGCTCGATTGCATCCAGTCCTTCATGATACCAGCGCAGCAGGACTTCCTCGGAAGATGCCTGCTGATAGGGAATGTGAATGGCGATCGCTTCCTTCTGCCCGATACGGTCCAGCCGTCCAATCCGTTGCTCCAGCAACTCGGGTTCTGCCGGGAGGTCAAACAACACCAGATGATGGGCAAATTGAAAATTGCGCCCTTCGCTTCCAATCTCCGAACAAATCAGCAGCCGGGCTCCCTCCTTCCCTGCAAAATAGGCGGCATTGCGGTCACGCTGGGTCAGATTCAAGCCCTGGTGAAACACTGCCTGTTGGACATTAATGATTTTGACGAGATCCTCGGCCAGTCGCTCCACATCTTCCATTGAATGAGTGATCAAGAGAACCTTCTCTCCTTCCAGATCCGAGAGTAAGTCCGCCAGCCAGCGCACGCGCTCCGTCCAGGCTGCATCCGGGTCCTTGGTCGACAAAGGATGCAGCACCGCACGGCGCTCGGGAAAGCCCGTCAGCTGAGCGCGGGTGGTTCGAAACCACACTCGGCCCGGGCCTCCCAGATCGATAAGATCGTCAATCACTTCAGCAAGTTGGCGACTTCCGCCTTTGCGGGTCGGCCAACGGTCCAGAATCCGTTTGGCAGCAGCGAGATGCCCGGCTTCCTTGGAAAAAGCGGTCCGGGTGATGTTCGGGCCGTTGCGGGTTTCCAACTTTTCCACCAAATCGGCCACCTCCTTGTATCCCGCCGCCTCCGCCCGGAAGGCAGTCAGATCCCCGAATCGCTGCGGGTCGAGCAAGCGCAAACGGGCAAAGTGCCCCGCCTGTCCCAACTGCTCAGGCGTCGCAGTCAAAAGCAGGAGGCGGGGAATCGCCGCCGCCAGCTTTTCCACCACTTTATACGCCATACTCGCTTCTTCGGGTCGCCATTCAAGGTGGTGCGCCTCATCAACGATCAGCAAATCCCAGTTTGCCGCCAGTGCTTTACCCACCACTTTGTCCTGCGAGACCAGAAAGTCTTCACTGATAATCACCCACTGCGCATCCAGAAAAGGGTTCTCCCCGGCCGCCGACGCTTCCCAAGCCGACGCATCGATGATGGTAAACAGCAGGTTGAACCGTCGATACAACTCCACGAACCACTGATGGACAAGTGACTCAGGTACAATCACCAGAATCCGGGCAATCCGCCCCGTCCACAGCAAACGGTGCGCAATGAGTGAGGCTTCGATCGTCTTTCCCAGCCCGACTTCATCAGCCAGCAACACCCGCGGAAGAGGACGATCCGCCACTTCACCCGCCGTCGCCATCTGATGCGGCAGCAAGTCAATGCGTCCCCCTTTGAGCCCGCGGGCAGGAGATGCCGCCAGTCGAGCCCGCCAGCGCAGCGCCTCCGCCCGCAACTCCCAAGTGAAATTCGAATCGGCAATCCCTGCCAGCAAGCGATCCTCGGGGCGGCTGAATCGGATGTTCGCTGCCAGTTCCGTCTCGCAGATTCGCTCCCCTCGACAGACATAGCTCAACAAACCTTTCTCACTGTTTTCCACCGCATCGACTTTCAACCTACGCTGATCGGAATGCTCAATCATGTCGCCAGATACAAAGCGTACACGCCGTAAAGGCGCATTGCCTAACGCAAATATTCGGCGCTCATCCGATGCCGGAAACTCAATCGTTACCCGCCCACCTCCAAGCTCCGTAATCCTGCCCAAGCCAAGTTCAGGCTCAGCATCACTCATCCACCTCTGCCCAACCGCGATTTCCCGTACATCCATTGAAAGTGCAGTTTCTCCGCTTTTGCCTTCCAGACAAGGGGTTTCTTCCCTCATCAGCCTCATCAACCCTGCTCATACCTGTCAGGATTCTGTGTTCCCCTGCTGGAATTTTTGCATTTCTCAGAGTAGCTTATTGATATGACTGATACCCGCAAACTCTTTGATACCCGACTCTCCCTCTCTCCAGACAGCCGGGCGGAACTCGTTGACCTGCTCAATGCGAGGCTGGCCGACTACGTCAACCTGCTCTCCATGACCCTGGAAGCCCATTGGAACGTCCGGGGAAGTCATTTCCACCCGCTTCACAAGCTATTTGAAGAGCTGTATGACTCCCTCGAAGCCGACCTGGATGATCTCGCCGAACGGATCACCACCCTGGGCGGCTTTGCCGCGGGCGGAATCAAGCGCCTGGCCGCTGCTTCCTCCCTCCCGGAACTCCCCGAGCAACCAGAAGGCGATTTTGCCTATCTGGATCTCTTGATCGACCGCTATGCGATTGTCGCCCGTTCCTTCTCCGAGGCCGTCCGGAAGGCCGGTGACATCGGGGATGAAAATACCGCGGACCTTCTCACCGGGATTTCCCGCAGCCTCGACAAATCCCTCTGGCTGCTGGAGGCGCATCGCCCAGTCCGGTAACCACGATCAGCCCGGGACTTCCTCAAAGGATTGCTCGGCGGCATGCCCCAGCTTTTTCAGTAGCCCGATCAGTTTAGCCCGCTCATCCAAAGAAAGGGATTCCACTGCACCCTCCAGGGCGGAGGCATGTTGCGGAAAGGCCGCCTCGATGACTGAACGCCCTTCAGCAGTCAGGTGAACTTCCACCACCCGGCGGTCGGACTCTCTGGGCTTGCGCTCCACCCAGCCCCGCGCCACCGCTCGGTCGACTGCCGTGGTGATCGAGCCACTGGTCAAAAAGACCCGGCGCCCAATCTCATTAACCGGCTGGGGCCCCTTGTGCAGCAACACCTCCAGCAAGGCAAAATCCGATAATCCCTTGAATCCAAGAGATGCAATGCTGCGGTGATCATGCATCTCCATTGCCTTGAACGCTTTCCATAATACAATAAAGACATGCGCCCCACTGTTCTCTCGTATTGCCATCTATTCTTGATTAGTCAAATTTCACTTGATGTAAAGATAATATCCCGTTTTCCTGTCAACAAAATATAGTCGGAGCACATTTCTGACGCCAAAGGGGGCTGGCGGCACATCGATGTATGCAGACGGCAAGTCCTCTGTGCGGGGAAGGGAAGCGACGTTGTCAATGAATTATAGTCGGGGTAAATATGAATGGGGGATGAGGAGAAATGTTCTCCGCGCTTGCCAGTTACGCGGAAAGCTCCACCGTATAGGGGCATGTGGCCAAAGCTCAGCCAAATGGAAGACAAACCTGAAAACGACATTGCCCAAGACAAGCGTCCGCCGCTGCAGGAAGTGCTGCGCCGGAAGTTTCTCGATGAACGGAAAATATTCTTCTGGGGCGAGGTGGATGACAAGCGCTGCCGTCTGGCGACGGAGGAACTGCTCTACCTCGAAGCGAATGACCCCGGCAAAGAGATCACTGTCTACCTGAACAGTCCGGGGGGCTCAATCACTGCGGGGATGGCAGTCTACGACACCATGAAGCTGATCACCAGCCCGATCCGGGTGATCGTAGTTGGGTTGGCCGCCAGTATGGGATCTATTTTCCTCTGCGGTGGAACCAAAGGTCGGCGCTTTCTCTACCCCCATGCCCGGGTGCTGATTCACCAGCCTTTGATCATGGGAACCATGCGGGGTGCCGCGGTGGACATTCATATTCAAGCCCAGGAGATGGAAAAACACCGCGAGGAGCTGAACCGCATTCTCGCCGATGCTTCCGGGCAGGATATCGAAAAGATCCGCATTGATACCGATCGCGATTTTTACCTCAGTGCTCAGGAAGCGATCGATTACGGGCTGGCGGATGCGATCGTTGAGGACGTCAGCTAAGGCATTTGCTTATTTCGCCTGAGCTCAGTTTTCCGCGGACAACTCATGCCAGAGTCTGCGCCAGTTTGCGGCTGTTTCATAGCGGCCGGCCTCGCGGGCGATAGGTGCCCCTTTTTCGAGAACATCCAAGCGAACTGCCTTCGGTAGCCGCTCGTCAGCCAGAAGGTTGGCGATGATAGTGGTGGCGGCCTCGGCTCCTTCCCAAAAAGCGAGGTGCTGGGCGATATCCAGAAAAAGGACCCATTCCATTGGATCTATGCGGGACACCATCGCCGCGAACTCCAGTCGTCTGCGTGCCCTGATGGCGTTCCCTGCCTCCGCTTCCATCTCGGCGATTTTCAAGGCAAGGGCCGGACTGGCGTGGCGGTGGAAGCCGCGAATTCCCTGGGTCGTGACCACGCCGGGATCTTCCCCATCCTGCAGGGAGCGATTCATCTGGCGGATGATAACGTAGGGATCTGTGCTTGGATGGAGTGAGCCCTTTTCGGTCAGGAGGCTGATCTGAGAGTCCAAATCCAGGGAAAAAGGTGTATAGAGCGGATCGCCAATCGCCACGGTTTGCCAGCTCAAGGTAGGGACAGCGGCATAGGCGGCATCCGCGAAGGTGTGTCCAGCCAGCAGCGCTTTGGTCAGGATCTCAAGGTTGTGGGTTTGCTCCAGATAAGGTTCATTGATGTTTCCGACGGTCGCAGAGACCCCTGCCTCCACAAAGGGTCCGACCCATCCCCTTTGGCTATTTCTGAGCTGACCCGCTGAAAAGCTGTGAAGGTGGACCGCGATGGCACCTGGTGGGAAGCGGAACTCCGGGAGCGAAAACACACCGCTGGCATTCCCGGCGTACCATCCTAAATAAAAGGCCGGGGCATCGAAGCGATCTGTAACTTGAAAGAGCTGGCGGGTTCGCTCGATCTCGACATCGAAATGGGCCTCTTCGAGCAAGGCAGCAGCCGCTTCGATCCACTCTTCCCCAAGTGCATATGCGCCAGTTCGCAAGGCGAGGTCAACGTAAGCCCGACCCCGCAACCCGATTCTTTCGCCTTCCAGAGTGTTACGGATCATATTAAGAACCGCCTCCACTGTTGGCCCATCCATGCGGGTCACCTTGAGCAGTGGCACATCCTGCGGTGGGGGCAATCTTCCGAACAATGGGTTGGGGACCAGTGCGGTCAGCGGGACAGCGTTATGAAAAAGGAGACTCAGCTCACTGTCGACAGACGCTCGGTTGATGCGCATTGGCTCAGGAAAGCGCTCAAAGGGTTCGGGATTCTCCTTCAAATCTGAGAAGAGCACCCGATCATCGAGATCCGCTTCTTCCGCCACCCGAAAAGGAACCCCACGGCAAATCATCAGGTAGCCCACCCGGCTTCCACTCAGGCTCAAAAGGTTGCGTCCCAAAGGATCTTTTCCAGTGATTTCCCCGAGCAAGATCCCGCGTTCGATCAGCGTCTCCCGGAGCGGATTCCAGATCGTATCCACAAATTCCTGTCGGGAGATGGTGTCTCCCTGGCTGAGTGGAAGAAAAATGAGATTCTGCTCGGGAATTCCCCTGACGGTCTGATAGGCACGGGCAATCTCTATTGAGCCACCGTCCTTCTCATTGGCCAGCACCAAGGTAGCCGCTGCCAGGGGATGACTTTCCTGGCTTGAAGGTTGCTGTCCCTCCGCAGTGAGGACAAGGGATGCTGCCGTCAGGCAAAACCCTTGCAGCAGCTGGCGGATGGAAGCCTTCATGGCTGAAAGTCAGCTTTCAGGCAGCAAGCAGGTCAATCCTCTTCCTCTTCGTTAGCAGGAGCCTGGAAGCTTTCTTCGTTGGAGTTGTATTTCAGCTTTCGTTTAGCGGCAGGCAAGGGAGACACCACTAGATTGACAAAGCGACCGGCCAGGCGGGGCTCAGAGTCGGGTGTGGCGATATGGGCAAGATCGTCGGAGGCCCGTTGGACCATTTCGACACCCAGTTCTTTATGCTCATTTTCCCGGCCTCTGAACATCAGGGAAATCTTCACTTTGTTGCCCTTGAAGAGAAATTCTTCGGCGTGGCGAAGCTTCGTCATGTAGTCATGTTCTTCGATCCGCACCCTGAACTTCACTTCCTTCAGTTTGGATGCTGAAGAAAGCTTGGCTTTGTTTTCTTTTTGTCGTTTCGACTGCTCGTACTGGTATTTACCGAAATCGAGGATTCGGCAAACGGGGGGTCTGGCAGTCGCTGATATCTCAACCAGATCCAAGCCAACTTCCTTGGCCAGAGCCAGTGCTTCGTCTCGGGAGACAACTCCAATTTGTTTCCCCTCTGGACTGAGGAGACGCACCTCGCGGGCGCGTATACGATCATTTTTGCGTGGTCCGCGGTCAAAACGACGGCGTCCTCTCGGTGGATTTGACATGTATGTTTGCTAGTCTGGGTCGGCGTGGAAGGGATTTCGTTTCGTTATTTGGGGAAATCACCTTCAATTTCAAAGTTCACGATAGAATCCGCATGCGGCGTGACAACTCAATTTCGCACTGGAACGTTTGGGAGATGGTATTAGACCGAAAAGCTCTCTCCACAGGAGCAACTGGCCTTGGCATTGGGATTGGAAAATTTGAATCCGCCCGCAACCAGACGATCGGAGTAGTCGAGGTGCATGCCCCGCACATACAGGGCGCTTTTCGAATCGATCAACACCGGGATCCCCTGCGAGCGCACGAGGATATCCCCGCGTTTCGGTGCATCGACAAACTTCATCTTGTAGGACAATCCATTGCATCCGCCACCGGTGATCTTTATACGAAGGAAGGCCCCCGGAGTTTCACGTTCCAGCAACTGACTGGCCTTCTGCCCCGCCGCTGGGGTCAGCAGGACGAGGCGTTCATCACCTTCACGAACACCTTCGGGGAGCGGGCACTGGCTGATCACTGACATACCCCTATCCTACACGCCCCTTTTCAGGATTCAAGCGACAAGCCGGATGAAAGCGTTGCCGCCAGATCCAATGCCCTCCGAAAGCTGGCAGGATCGGCGGTGCCCTTCCCTGCCCGATCAAAGGCGGTGCCATGATCCGGGCTGGTCCGGATCCAGGGCAGTCCCAGCGTAACATTGACCGCTTGATCAAACTCAAGGGTTTTGAGCGGAGCCAGCCCCTGATCGTGATAGAGCGCCACGGCCGCATCAAATTCCCCCTGACGAAGGCGCCAAAAAACGGTGTCACCGGGCAAGGGTCCAACCATTCCGGGAAAACGGGGCCGTAAGGAAGCGAGCTGGATGCTGAGGAAGCGAATCTCTTCCTCACCCAGCAACCCATCCTCCCCCGCATGGGGATTAAGCCCGCATACAGCGATGCGCGGAGCATTGGATCCGCCAGCCCGCGCCAACCGATCAGCCGCCTCCACTGCTCTGACCAGCAAGGCTGGCTGCCGCTCCAGTAACTCGGGCACCTGCCGCAAAGGACAATGCCAGGTGGCCAACACTACCCGCAGGCTGGGACCGACAAATCCCATCACCGGATCCCCGCCCCAACGTTCGGCAAAAAATTCAGTCTGTCCGGGAAAGGGAAACCCAATGTCGGCCAAGGCTTTCTTGCTGACCGGTCCCGTGACAGCAGCGCGGCAACTACCGTCCGCGCAAGCCGCAGCGGCAGCTTCCATCGCCAGGAGCGCGATACGGGCCCCGGCCTCCGTAGGCTGACTAGGATTAGCATGAAAATCCGGATCTCCCACTGCAACGCCCTCCACTGGTAAGGTTTGCAGCCACGCTTTCGGGCCAAAGACCCGCACCGGCAAATCGACCCCCTCCTGCAGAATCCGCTCCAGTATTTCCGGACCGATCCCAGCAGGATCGCCGCAGGTGACCGCGATGGGTTTAGGCACCGGATTCATCGCCCTCTTCCGGAGAAATCGATTCATAGCGGGAAGGACGGGCAAACCCACGCTTTCCTGTTTCAAAGAAAGCGAGGAAGCGTCTGGCTTCCTCCACTTCAGATAATGGGGTTTGCATCAGTTCCGTGGCCCGCTTGCGGAGGTTGCCCGGTTCGCGGAACAGTTTACTGAACGCCAGCTTGATGGCCTTGATCGACTCCCTCGACAGCCCACGGCGCTTCAGACCTACAAGGTTCAGTCCAATCAGATCATCCCGCTCCGCGACCATGCAGAAAGGGCCAACATCGTTGGCACAACGGGACATCCCGCTGACCATGACGCTTTCACCGATCCGCACATGCTGATGAAAAGCCGCCCCACCTCCGAGAAAGGCATGGGCTCCAATCGTCACGAAGCCCGCCAGCATCACATTATTGGCGAGAATGGCATGGTCTCCCACTACGCAGTCATGAGCAACGTGGGCATAGGCCATGAGAAAAACCTCATCCCCCACCTCGGTAAAAACACCCTCCTGGGTGGCGCGGTTGATGGTGACACCTTCCCGCACCCGAACCCTTTTGCCAAGTCGAACCCCACTGGGGGTGCGTGGATCAAAGCGCAAATCCTGCGGCAAGCCGCCAATCACCGCTTGGCTGTCGATCACGCAGCCTTCGCCAAGGACCGATCCAGCCCGCACGATCGCATGCGAACCGATGATGACACCGTCGCCCAATTCGACTCCATCCTCGATGATGGCATAGGGGCCAACGGTCACACCGCTTCCGATTCGGGAAGCCGGATGAATAACGGCTGTGGGGTGATGAATATCTGTCATTCCTTAAACAGTGCCATCTGTGGGTCTTTGACCAAGTCGTAATTTTTCAAGACACGTAAAATCTGCAAAAGATCACTCTTGGAGTAATTCCGGTTCACTTCGACCTTCTGGATGATATCGAGCAACATGGTACGAAAGGAAATAATACCATCCACCCCGCGCTCGCGCAGCAACTGAATGCTCTCACTCCTATGCGGCTCCTGAGTCGGTAAACCCGGCAGAACAAGAATTTTCAACAAGCCCTTATCCTTCATTTCCTCTTCTGCATCGGAAAACAGTTTCTCTACTGTTTTGAGGACATCCTTTTCGAGGAACTTAAAAATCTCCGAACTACTGCGCAGCATGGTCGGGGTGAACCGCTGCGTGGTGTGCCAGGCCTTGACCACCACCAGCGCACGGTGAATGTGCGGCAGCTCCGAGGCAAAGAGCAGAAAATTCGCCTGACGGTCGGAACTGACGAAGGACGGGTTATACACCAGCAAGTCGATTTCCTCCTCATCCAGCTTTTTGCGCGAATGCACCTGATACTTGCGCATTTGCCGGACGAGAAAACCGTGGATCTCAAAATACTCACGCACAATCTGTTCGTCAAAACCAGCCATTGATCAGAAGCTTATGAGGATTCTGTCACCAACTGGCAAGTAAAGGAAAAGGCCGACTCAAGCCGAGTCATGCCCCCGACAAAGCCCCCCCATACCAAATCCCCGTGCAACCGTCCATTTGCCCTGAAGGGGCAAGGTATACCAGCCCAGGGCAACGCCCTGGGAAATAGGGGACAATGCAATTATCCGTTTTGAAGGAACGGCGCATACCATGGTTCAGCCCTTGTCATTTCGCACCAGTGGCAGGTGTAGTTCAAAACAGGTCCCTTCAGGATCACTTCCAACCAGGATGAGCGATCCGCCATGCGCCTCAGCAATCTCCCGGGCGAGGCTGAGGCCCAGTCCGAGGCCGTCGATCACTCGCGCCCGCGATCGGTCTCCCCGATAGAAGCGCTCAAAAATATGCGGCTGCGCCTCCGCTGGGATGGGCTCACCTCCATTGCGAATGCGCAACGTCACCTGTCCTCCTCTGCTCTCCAGTTCCACATCCAGCCAGCCCGCTTCCGCCGCATTGTATTTCCGGGCATTGGACAGCAGGTTCATCACGGTTTGTCGCAACAGGTCCGGATCCCCTTCGACTTCGGCAGGCTCCAAATGGGTACGGACCTGCAGCGGACCGGCCCAGTCGGCAAAGCCATCCAGCGCCTCCTCCAGCATCGCCTTCAAGTCCACCGGATCTTTCCGCCGCAACAAAGTCCCGGCATCCGCACGGGAGAGGAGCAGCAGGCGGTCGGTCAATACCCGCAAACGCCGCACTTCCTCCAACAAGGAAGAAAACTGCTGCTGCTCAGGTGAGCCTGCCGGAGCCTGCATGACCGCAGATTCCAGCTCCCCATGCAAAACCGTCAAGGGAGTGCGCAATTCATGGGAAGCATCCGCACTGAATCGGGAAGCCTGACTGAAGCTCTTTTCCAAGCGCTCGATCATCCGGTTGAAAACATCCACCAACTCGGCAAACTCCGTGGCGGCTCCCGGAGCCGCCACCCGCTCCGTCAGGTTCCGTTCTGATACCCGTGCCATCGTCCGCGACAATTCTCCAACGGGGCGCAATGCCCTGCCTGCCAGCAACCAGCCGAACAGCAAGGTCAGCAACAACAGCACTGGGCTCACCCGGGCCTGAGCCCGGACCAGATCCCTCAAGACCGCGCGTTCTGCATCGATATTCTCCGCGATCCAGAAAACACCGTCTTCCAGACGCAAGCCCCCAACCAGCCAGGAGGATTGCCCGATCTGGACCTGTTCAAATCGCATTCCCTCAAATCCAACCGCCCGCCCGGCAGAAAACCGCTCACGCTCCCCCCAGCCCCGTTCCCGCGGCCCAGGACCTCTCGTTGAACCCAACCTGATGTCGCTGTCATCCGTGGACTTTGGCCACTGTAAGGTTTTTTCTACTACAGTATCGCTGTGCAGATATGTGGACAGAGCTTCCGGCCATTCTCCGGCCACCACCAGCCAGTCGCCCCCATCCATGCGGCGGGCGCTGAGGATCGGACCCCGATAAGCCTCCCGGAAACGCTGCCAGCGGGGCGAATCATACCAACTCCTCCCGGACGTGAAAACCACCTCAGGCATTTGCAGAGCAATGACCTTCAGTCGATCTTCCAGACGATCCCGCATTTCCTTTTCCCACCGCAAATAGGTAACTCCGGCATAGACGAACATTACAGCCAACACCCCCAGCATGGCTCCCAGTGCCAGTCGGACCCGAAACGAACGCCACCATGGAAAAGCCTTCACTTCACCGCCTCCCGGATTCGATAGCCTACCCCCCGTACCGTTTCGATATAATCCTCACTAGCTCCCGAAGCCTCCCGCAGCTTTTTGCGTATCCGCTGGATATAGACATCCACCACATTGGTCTGCGGATCAAAGTCATAGTTCCAGACATGTTCCAAAATCTGAGTACGGGAATAAACCCGACCCGGATGTCGTAGCAGGAATTCCAGCAGATTGAACTCCCGCGTGGTCAACTCCACTGCCACCCCTGATACCTTGACCAAACGGGTAGCCAGGTTGGCCGTCAGATTGCCTGATTGAATCAGGTTCAACTGCGCCCCGGTCGTCCGCCGGTAGAGCGCCTGCAGGCGGGCGATCAGCTCGTCGACAAAAAACGGCTTGGTCAGATAGTCATCCGCCCCCCGGTTCAAACCCTCCACCCGGTCCTCCACATCGCCGCGCGCTGTCAGGAGCAGAACAGGTGTATTGATTCCCTCACGACGCAGCCCCTTGAGCACATCCAGCCCATCCCGCCCCGGCAACATGATGTCGAGTACAATGACATCATAGGACTGGGTCGTTGCCGCGACAAAACCATCCTCCCCATTGTCAAAATGGTCACAGACAAAACCCTCCGCCTCCAAACCCTTGCGGGTAAAGGCCGCGATCTTCGCTTCGTCTTCCACCAAAAGCACTTTCATGACGCAGAGCATAGCCGCAGAGGATGCCCCGGCTCAAGGCGTTTAAAATGACAATGTCTTCATCTGGATGCCGCCGCCACGTTCATTTAATCCTGCCACACTGCAGCCCTTCAACCTAAACAAGGATTATCCATCATGAAAAGACACACCCTCCTCACCCTGCTCGGCCTCTCGGCTGGAGCCCTCCTTACCCTGCCCCTCCAGGCTCAAGCCGAACGCGGCCAAGGCCGCGGTCCGGCCGACGGTAACGGTAACCGTGCACAATATGCCCAACGCGCCACCATCGACTGCCCACAGGACGGCAGTGGCCGCGCCGAACGCCCCCGCCGAGGAGAACGTCCCGGCCAAGCGCTCAGCCCCGAAGAACGCGCCGCCCTCTGGATCGAACGCCTCGACCTCAACGGCAATGGCTCCCTCGATGCTGAAGAACTCGCCGCAGCCTTCGCCAACCGCCCCGAGTTCAACCGGCGCGGCAATGGAAGAATCCGGGGGTAAGCTTTTTTCTTGCGTACTGAACACCCCAATTTATTTATATAGGCCTGAATCAACACAAAGTTAATAGCCCGAACTTGGCTTTCTGCTATGCACGCCAGTTAAGATAGGGTTTTTCAAAGGCTCCGACTTCGGAGCCTTTGTTGCATATACATCAACCACCCCGCCTCATAGGAGCGAATTTTTTGTAAAAAAGTTTGCAGGTTGTTTGTTCAATTTGTAATAGCTACGCTATGAAATCTCTAACGTTGTCGTTTGATATTGGTCACGCGTCGATTGGCTGGTCTGTTGTCGGGACAGAACTACTAAAATGTGGAACGGTCATATTTCCCCCTGAGGACAACCAAAATCATACGCGTGCCAGACATCGCCGAACACGAAGAAACATCGCAGCTACCCGCAATCGCATAAAACGGCTGGGAACCCTGTTTATATACGATAAGCTCCTCACCGAAGATCAATTCTCATCAAGGATGGCGGCAGGAGCGGGACATTCATTTCCTTGGCTGTTAGCTGCGCGTGTGCTGCGCGACGGGGTAAAACTGTCGGCGGAAGAGCTGTTTGACGTGCTCCGTTGGTACGCACAGAACCGGGGGTACCTGCAGCCTTCGTGGAGCGCCGAAAGACCTGAAGAAATCAACCAAGAAGACACGGAAAAAGTAGAGAATGCCAAAAATGCGATGGAACAATACGGAGTCTCCACCATGGCGGAGACTCACTGCGCCATGCACGGGATCGATGATCTTTACACAGCGGGACCGGACCTCAAACGCTACATCAAAGGTGAAAATTTGGCATTCCCGCGCGAAACGGTCGTTGCCGAAGTTGAAGCCATCCTTGCTGCACAATCTGAGCTATTGGGGGCGCGCCTGGAAAACTGGGTCGAAGGCTTGTGTCACGATTGGGAACAATTGGAACTTCCAGGGGTAAAACTTCCGGGGCATTTCGAGGGAGGCATGCTCTTCGGGCAGCGCAAACCACGATTCGACAATCGGATCATCCCACTTTGTCCCCTCTCTCTGACGCGAACGGAAGATAAAGGAATTCAAGGGATCAAAGTTCCGAAAAAGCATAGTCGTGAATTCCTTGAGTTTCGTTTTGCAATGCTACTTGCCAACCTGAAGCTGAAGACCTCGGAAGATGGAAACAGGCCCATTAACGCCGCTGAAAGAAAAGCCATCTGGAAGCGGATGCAGCTAAGAGGTTTTGCCAGCAAATCACAGTTTGCAGACTTGATACAAGAATGCACAGGACTGAATCTGTACGCGGCAGAATCAAGCATTGTTTCTACAGAAGACTCTGAAGGCTTGGACCTTCACCCGGAAAAACGCGTTTTGCTTAAACCGCTCCAACTCGGCCGATATAAACTCCCTGGTGAAAAACTTGATCAGCTTTGGAGTGCTGTCCCTCAATCCATTCTCGAGGAAGTGTTCAGAGGAAAGCCAACCACTTGGCTCAAAATCATTGAAATGGGTGGTGAGCATCTACACGAATTAGTTACGAGCCTTGCCAAGCTGAATAAAAAGGCGACCGAGGAAAGCATCGCCTCTGCGCTGGCTGAGAATGTTGCCCTAAAAAAGATTTCTGGCAGGGCACCATTTTGCCGAGCAAAGATGAAAGAAGCTGTTAGTTGGGTATTGAGCGGAAGACACCCCGCCGAGAGTCCCTGCCCGGATGCACCCGAGGGCGGACCTCTCTACCGATCTGCTGAAAGCATTAATCTGGAACGGGACCTCCCACTTGATTGCTTATCAAACAATCACCTGGTTCGCCATCGGCTGAAAATCCTCGAACGCCTTGTTGTCGATATCATTCGTGAATACGCCGATGGAGATGCAAGGAATGTTACCACCGTCATCGTCGAGGCCGCCCGAGATCTTCGAGAATACTCCGGCATGTCCGCGCAGGAAAAAGTCAGGGCCTTCCTCGATAAACAGCGTCCTTTTAGAACTGCCGCACAAAAGCTGGAAAAAGACATCGAAGAAGCCGGAATTCAATCGAAGATCACCTATAGCCTGATCCGCAAAGTTCGGATTTGGGAAGAGCAAGGCAAAGAGTGTCCCTATACAGGCAGGAAAATCTCCCTTCGGGATATTCTGGAAGGGCGCGTCGACCGTGAACATATAATACCGCGTTCCGTTCGCCCGTCGGATGCATTGGATGCGATGGTACTTACGTTTGATGAGGTGAATCGGCGAAAAGGAAACCTCACAGCCATGCAGTTTATCGAGTCGATGGCGGGGAAGGATGTTCGAGAAAAAGGAGATGGCTGGAAATATCGTACGCCGGAACAGTTCCGTAAGGCCGTTGAAAAGATGCGCCCCAAAGGCAGGCTTAAAAATGCTGTTGAGCGTAACGCGCTCAAGCGCTGCAACTGGCTGCTGACTAAGGAATACGACCCTGGAAAAGATGGCTTCCTCAACCGTGATCTTACCCAGACAAGCTATATCAACAAACTTGCCGCCATCCAAGTTTCGCGCACTTTGCGTAAACAGGGTGCCGTCATCGACCCGATTCATCTGGAAGGTTCTGTCACCAGCTTCTTCCGCCGCTCGTGGAACCTGGGGCAGTTGCTTGCCGAGATCGATCCCGTTTTCCGGGATCCGGAAACGGGCAGAGCATTGGACAAAGGACAACTCCGTGAGGTGACCCACCTTCACCATGCGGTTGACGCACTGACCATGGGGCTGATTCCCTTCGCTGTTCCCAACATCAAACGCCGCGACGTCCGTGAGTGGATTGCCCGGGCGAGCATTCCTGGAGAGCATGACCGTGAAATATTACTTGAAGGCGGGCGAGATGTCTTTCGCTGGAAAGGTTCCCGCTACTTTGACCTCGCTCCACTCCCGGATGACCTGAAGAAGCGTGCTTGCGCGGCGCTTGATGAACGGCGCGTTGTTCAGCATGTGCCGTCCTCCATGCATGGATTGCGGATCGACGAAAATGCATTTGGACTGCTGTACGAGCAGGATCGGAAATTGACTGTGCAGGGGTATTCGCGCGATCTGAACGACCCGCAGAAACGTCGGAAAAAGCGTCATTTAGATAGACCTTTCACTTCAAAAAACGCCCTCGGATTTGCAAATAATTGTATAAACCCATTTGACGATCAAGCTGGGAAGCTTTCAAAAAACAGCAGTCTAATAATGGTAAACGAGAACTATGGTGTTGCCTTACTCAATAACGGAAGCGCGGAGGTCATTCCATTCATCAATGTTTGGAAATGGCTCAAAGAATTGAAATCAAGAAATAAAGGAATCCCCCCTGTCGTTTTGAAAAAAGGTATACTCATTGATGTTAATAGTAAGAGCAAATACGCAGGCATCTGGAAAGTTGCGGGGATTAAAGACACCAAAGCAGGTATTAAACTCAGTATTCTAAGACCAGAAATGGTGAAACCATCTGGCAAATGGTCACAGATTGTGAAATACAATCAATACTATGTCGATAAGGCTTCACTGAAAACCCTGCTCGACAATGGGTTGTCAATCGTCCCCCAACGCTACTGCGGCATTTAACCCACAAACTGACCAAATTGGGTTATCATATCATCAATATTGATACTCCCGAAGCTTCGCTTAGCTGTCGATCCGGGCAGCTGACTTGCAAGAGTGGGAATGACCAGAAGTCAATTCCACTGGAGGATGTCGCAGCGATCGTGATTACCAGCTTCAATGCGAGGATTCACAGTAAATTGCTGATTGAAGCCTCCAAACAGGGCGTTGCTCTTGTTTTTTGCGAAAACTTTCAACCGACAAGCTTGCTCCTTCCGGCCAACCGCAGCAGCGATACACTCCTGACCAAAGCAACACTGCGACTGGATAAGAAAAAAACCAAATCACTCTGGCGAAAGACCATCGACGCAAAATGCCAAAATCAGTTTTCCCTCGCTGCACACTTATCCCCGGATCACCCCAAATTGCCCCGGCTTCAAGCAACAGCTCTTGGCAAGAGTGATCACAAAGAAAGCACATGCGGCCGCTACTACTGGTCGATCATCGCCGATTTCCTCAATGATGCTGAATTCAAACGAAATCCAAAAACCGGGGGCCTCAACAATTTGCTGAATTTTGGTTATGCTATTCTCCTTTCCACAATCCTCCAAAAACTATTTGCTTTTGGTCTCGATCCTACCTTTGGCATTGGCCACGAAGTCCGCGAACGCAGCGCCCCGCTTGCCTATGATCTAATGGAGCCCTTTCGTCCTTGCGTCGACTGGCGTGTCATTCAATGGCTTCAACGGTTTGGTCCTGTTATGAAGGACTACGAAATCACCCCTGAATTCCGAAAGTGGGTCACCGGTTTTGTTATTGATCGAGTCGGTTATTTTGGACTCGAACTCGAAATCCGCGCCTGCATCGAAAGCGTGGTTCAGAGCTTCCGGAAAGCCGTCCTTCACCAACAGGTCCGCAAGTACAAACCATGGATACCCGCCTCTTTAAAATGGGCTGGATGATCGTTGCCTTTGACTTGCCTGTAGGCACCAAAAAACAACGAAAAGCAGCTTCAGATTTTCGTAAATTTTTGATCGATGACGGTTACATGATGCTTCAATTTAGCGTCTATGCGCGAAGCACGGTTACCTACGCCAGGATGCAAACCCATCTTCGGAGACTTCGGGGAGAAATCCCCGATGAAGGCAGCGTTCGTTGCATCTACATCACTGAAGCCCAATGGCAAAGAAGCCTTGTTATCCATGGCAAACCAGCCAAAGAAGTCTCACCTGAGAGCATGCCCGCCCAACTACAATTCTGGTAAACCCCTGAAAATCAGGGGTTCCCAGAACCATAGTCTGCTGACTTCTGAATCTGAATCAACGCAAAGCTTGTCATGGATGATCACTTGCACCGATGCGAGTCTGCTGACTTCTGAATCTGAATCAACGCAAAGCTGTCACCACGCGGACCTCGCCATCCCCATAGTCTGCTGACTTCTGAATCTGAATCAACGCAAAGCTGGAGTGATGCTCAATCGCCGCCATCGTGCAGTCTGCTGACTTCTGAATCTGAATCAACGCAAAGCCCCAAACGTTGACGCAGTGAACGTGCGCGTTAGTCTGCTGACTTCTGAATCTGAATCAACGCAAAGCCAGTGCAAGGGGGGCTTATCCGAAATAGCGAGTCTGCTGACTTCTGAATCTGAATCAACGCAAAGCCGATCCAATCCATCACACTCCCCGGCGAAAAGTCTGCTGACTTCTGAATCTGAATCAACGCAAAGCTGAGCTGCCCGGTTCCCATCCAGTTGGCAGAGTCTGCTGACTTCTGAATCTGAATCAACGCAAAGCGCGCCGGTGGCAGTTAAGCGCTTCGCGCTGAGTCTGCTGACTTCTGAATCTGAATCAACGCAAAGCCGAATCGGGCGGAGAAGCGATCATCATCTCAGTCTGCTGACTTCTGAATCTGAATCAACGCAAAGCGGCAGACAAAGCTGTCCCATGGGGCATCACAGTCTGCTGACTTCTGAATCTGAATCAACGCAAAGCTACCGTGGGGCCTCCGCGCTCGCCGCCTACAGTCTGCTGACTTCTGAATCTGAATCAACGCAAAGCGATGATGTCGGGCTGAACTATGTGATCACCAGTCTGCTGACTTCTGAATCTGAATCAACGCAAAGCATCCACTTGCTCATGCTCGAAGCGGAGATCCAGTCTGCTGACTTCTGAATCTGAATCAACGCAAAGCGGACTCGTCTTCGACCGCCCGGCCTTGGTAGTCTGCTGACTTCTGAATCTGAATCAACGCAAAGCCGCGTGAGTTGCCTATCCATACTTCTGGGTAGTCTGCTGACTTCTGAATCTGAATCAACGCAAAGCCAGACACCCTCCGAACTGTTCAGGCAAGACAGTCTGCTGACTTCTGAATCTGAATCAACGCAAAGCTGCTGGGTAGCGCAGGATGAGAAGGAAAAGAGTCTGCTGACTTCTGAATCTGAATCAACGCAAAGCGGGCCTGGGTTCCTTCATTTCGGCTACGGCAGTCTGCTGACTTCTGAATCTGAATCAACGCAAAGCAGTTTCTCGCGTCGGCAAGAAAGCCGCAGGCAGTCTGCTGACTTCTGAATCTGAATCAACGCAAAGCTGTGCGGCCTCTCACATTCTGAGAGATGAAAGTCTGCTGACTTCTGAATCTGAATCAACGCAAAGCCGAGCAGATAACCCCTATCGTTAAGTTCGCAGTCTGCTGACTTCTGAATCTGAATCAACGCAAAGCGATGGCGGCGTTGGTGTTGGCGATGATGCGAGTCTGCTGACTTCTGAATCTGAATCAACGCAAAGCGAAGGCGGCAAACGTATCCAGTATATCACAGTCTGCTGACTTCTGAATCTGAATCAACGCAAAGCCGATTTTGATTTGGTGACCTTTCGCACCGGAGTCTGCTGACTTCTGAATCTGAATCAACGCAAAGCTGGCGCGGTTGGCGTGAGCATTGATGAGCTAGTCTGCTGACTTCTGAATCTGAATCAACGCAAAGCTTCGATGATTGGTCTTTGCTCCTTTATCGCAGTCTGCTGACTTCTGAATCTGAATCAACGCAAAGCGGTTTATTTGGCCTATCGTGCCCGGAGGGAGTCTGCTGACTTCTGAATCTGAATCAACGCAAAGCTTACCTCGCGCCCTACAGCGAGCAAATCAAGTCTGCTGACTTCTGAATCTGAATCAACGCAAAGCGATAAGCTGGAGCGATTTTCGCCGCCTGCAAGTCTGCTGACTTCTGAATCTGAATCAACGCAAAGCCGATATGTCCGGCGTGAACTACTCCTCTGCAGTCTGCTGACTTCTGAATCTGAATCAACGCAAAGCCGTCACGACTTGCATGGCTGGTCTTCTTACAGTCTGCTGACTTTCTGAATCTGAATTAACGCAAAGCGGGTTGGGGCTAAAGGTAGAGGGTTAGCGAGTCTGCTGACTTCTGAATCTGAATCAACGCAAAGCGTTGAGGGCGCGGACAAGGCCGGTGGGGCGGTGGGAGTTCATGGGGCGATCAGTATCACTTTCGGGAAATAGGTTCGGTATCTAGCTACATCCCGCGTGAGGAGCGGTATGTCCAGAATTGCCGCGTGAGCCCCGATGAAAAAATCGGCTAGTGGAGCGGTCTTGGTTCCCCCGCGCTGGCGGTAGTTTTTGTATGCCTGGGCGGCAAGGAAAAGGCCTTCACGGGGAATTTCCTCAAAGCCGATTTCAAGTCGATGTAATAGCTTTTCAACGCCAGCAACAGAAGCATGCACATAAGACAACTCCGCAAAAATCAGCGGGTTGACCACTGGGTTATCACAATCAGCCAGCGCAGACACCGACCAGTCCTTCCATTCCGGATCACTTCGCGAAATGTCGATGATGACATTGCTATCAATCAGGACGAAGCTCATCTCAGTCGTCGCTCCTCAGCTCCTGCATGATCTCGTCAGTCGTCCGCCCATCGGCCCGATTTTTCCAGATACCCACTACCGCTTCGATCCGCTTGCGCCGCTCCGCCAACAGGGCCTCACGGCCGACGGGTATTCCCGAAGCCTCCGGCTCATCGACCGCACGGGTGAGAATAGCCCGTGCCTCCGCCTCCATCGAGGTCTGGTGCCGAGCTGCCCGCAGCCGGAGTTTCTGCTTAACGGTCTCATCGAGATTGCGAATGGTTAAAGTTCGACTCATGACAGCAATGCTAGCATTGCTGTCATTGCTGTCAAGAAATGGGGGACTGAAACCCAAACGGTATTGCTGCGGGTCATAGAGTCCGCACCGGTAAGTGACTCGGTCAGGATCCGTTGACACTCGTCTTCGGTCCCCCACGCGCATGCTGGAGAGTGGCACCAGCCTGGCGGAGGTAAAATCACCTCATTTACGCTCCACCTACTTCGGCCCAGAGTGTGCGGATGAGGTCGGTGGGGATGTCGGGGACGGTGATGGCTTGGCCGAGGGATTGGAGGGCGACGAATTTGAGTTGGCCCTGGCGGACTTTTTTGTCGCGGCTCATGGCAGCGAGGAGGGCATCGAGGGGAAGCGGTTCGCGCAGGCGAACGGGAAGCTGATAGCGGGCGACAAGGGTGCGGACGCGTTCAACTTCTGTCGCCCCGATGTATCCAAGTTTTTCAGACAGGCGGGCGGCAAGGACGAGTCCGACGCCGATGGCTTCGCCGTGGAGGTAGTGTCCGTATCCGGCCACTGCTTCGATGGCGTGCCCGAAGGTATGCCCCAGATTGAGGAGGGCCCGCCCACCGCTGGCGGCATTCTCCTTTTCGTCGGCGGCGACAACAGAGGCTTTGATGGCACAGTTGGCGCGCACAACATCGGCCAGCTCCGGATGTTCCGGCGAAAGAGGTGTATCCAAATTTTCGATACGATCAAAAAGTGCAGTATCCGCCAGCAAGCCATGCTTGATCACCTCAGCCATGCCGGCGGAAAACTCGCGCGATGGCAGGCTTCCCAGCAGGGCGACATCGACAAAAACCGCTACCGGCTGATGAAAGGCACCGACCAGATTTTTGCCGGCCTTAAGATTGATTCCCGTCTTTCCACCGACGGAGCTATCGACCATGGAAAGAAGTGTCGTAGGGACCTGATAAAAATCGATTCCACGGAGGAAGGAAGCAGCGGCAAACCCTGCAAGGTCACCGGTCACGCCACCGCCAACGGCGAAGAGGGCGCCTCCCCGGTCAATGCGGTGTTCGGCCAGAAAGTCGCAGCAGCGTTCCAGTTCCTGAAAACACTTCGAACCTTCCCCGGACGGGATGGTGTAGCGAGGAAGTGCTCCGAAGGCGGCCTGCAAAAATCCGTCCTGATGGCGCTCGACCTCGGCATCGACCAGCACTGCGGCCTTGCGGCCATTGGCCTGTAGTTCACGGCAGGTTTCCGCGATGAGCGGGGCCAGCCCCTTCCCGATGTGGATGGGGTAGGTTCTCTGACTGGTGACGACTTCGAGACAGATCGAGCTCATGGGCTGGGCGCGGTTTCGACGCCAAAGATGGCATTGGCGTAGTTATCAATACTGAAGGGCTGGAGATCTTCAGGCTTTTCGCCGAGGCCGACAAAATAAATCGGCAGGCCCAGTTCGCGGAAAATACCGACGACAGCTCCACCCCGACTGGTGCCGTCCAACTTGGTGACGATCAGGCCGGTGAGCCCGAATTCCCGGTGAAAGACGCGGGCCTGCTCGATCGAATTGCTGCCGAGGCTCCCATCGACCACCAGCCAGGCATGGTGCGGGGCATCCGGATGGTGTTTCTGAAGAACGCGGCGGATCTTCTGCAACTCTTTCATCAAGTTGCTTTTGTTGTGGAGGCGTCCGGCGGTATCGAGGAGAAGCACCTGGGCTCCACGCTTGCGGGCTGACTCGTAAGCATCGTAGGCCACCGCGGCGGCGTCCGCTCCGTGTTGGCTGGAAATCAGGTCGAGTCCGAGCCGGTCACACCAGGATTTGAGCTGCTCATTGGCCGCCGCCCGGAAGGTGTCGCAGGCCGCCACGAGGGTGCGGTGGCCATCATCGGTGAACATTTTCCCGAGCTTGGCAGTCGTAGTGGTTTTTCCACTACCATTAACTCCGATCAGGGCAATGACCGTCGGGTTGTGTTCGGTCGGATCCACCTTGCCCTCGGAGCCAGTCAAAACCCGCCGCAGCACATTGGCTCCGATCCGGGCGGCCTCCTGCCCGCGCAGTTCCTTGTCCTTGCGGTAAGCGGACTTGATTTCCTCGAGAATCTCCTCCGAGGTTTCCACCCCGAAGTCGGCAGTGTAGAGGGCCTCTTCCAGCTCATCAAGGCTGGCGGCGTCGATTTTCTTGCCACCGAAGAGCCCGCCGACGGAGCCGAAGGCTTTGTAGAAGGTCGGGGTCGTCTTTTTCAGACCCTCCTTGAATTTGGAGAAAAAGGAACGCATCGCTCTTCCGTGTCCGCCGGGGCGGATGGTCTCAGTTTTCAGCGGAACGCAGGGGGCGTCCCAAAGTCACTTTAAATTGATCCAGAATTCCATTGATGAAGCGTTTGGCATCAGGGATGGAATACTCCTTGGAGAGGTCAATGGCTTCATTAATGGAGACAATCGGGGGGATATCCTTGCGGTAGAGCATCTCGTAGATGGCCAGCCGGAGAATCGCCAGATCGATCCGGGCGACGCGGGCAAAGTCCCAGTTCTTGGCATATTGCTTGATGTGTCCGTCGATTTCCTCGACGTGCTGAATCGTCCCCCAGATGAGGTCATCCGCAAATGCGAAATGGTCGCGGGGTTTGTCCTTCTGCTTGAAGAAAAGGTGTAAATCCCGATCCAGATCGTCGGGCTGATTCATCGACCACTGATACAGGTACTGCATCGCGGCGACGCGATTTTCTCGTCTTTGGCTCATTTCTAAATCGCAGGCTACAGTTTCCAGGGGTTGTCCTTGTCAGGCTTGCCACCCCATGGGCTGTCATCTTCAAGGTCTTCGTCATCCATGTCCTCATCCTCATAGAGGGCATCGAGATTATCGGTGCCCTTGAGGAAGGCTTCCGCTTCTTCGAGGAAAGCTTGGTTCATCTCAGGATCGTCAAAGAGATGCAGATCTTCAGTCATATCCCGTCCCACCAGCCCCATTTCGAGGCCGGCCAGACCAAACTCTCGCCCACGGTTAATCGATCCGTGGCATCGGGCTTCGGCCTGTTCTTCGGTTTGCACCACGACGATGCCATTGATGATGGGAACCTCAAAGGTCATGGCGATTTGCTGGAGGGCAAAGCCGGTTGACTGGGCGATCACTTCGTGGTGCGGCGTTTCTCCGGCGAAGACCAGTCCGAGGCAGATGACGACATCGTATTCCGCACTTTTAGCCATCAAGGTGGCGGCGTAGGGAATCTCGTTCGATCCCGGGACCCGGACAATTTCGATGAAGTCTTCATCCACCCCGTTTTCGAGCAGTGCTTTCGTACAGTTGATGATCAGGCCATCGACCATGCGCGGGTTGAAGCGGGCCGCAACGATTCCCACCGAGAGGGGGGAGCCGTCGAACTGTTCTTCGGTTGGGTTGTCCAAGCTCATTTACTCCGCAGGCTGCGGCAGCGGGATGCGCAAGTCAACTCCCACCATCAGCCGAAAAGTCCACGTCCAAGCGATTGGCATTGCTCAAGGCCGCCGCGTTCAGCGGGCGAATGAATCCGGACGGGGACACATGCCCGCGCAGAAAATCCCGCAAACTGAGTCGTCCCTGGTCAAAGTGATGGCGGATCGGTGCTTTCGCGCCGGGCTCGTAGATTGCACACAAGGGCTCGGGTTTGCCATCGCCGGGGTGCAGAAATGCCGTGGCTAATTCCTTCCCATCTCTGGCCTCGACCAACATCCGGAGGTGGGTGGAATCCAACCGGATCAGGTCACAGGCGATCACAAACCAGGCGGCGGTCGGCTTCACTTCCCAGGCGGAGAGCAAAGCCCCCATGGGGCCGGCATCCCCGAACTGATCTGTGATCGTGGGCAATCCGGGAGCCGGTGGCTCGGGAAATGACTGATTTGCCCGAACCGAGAGAAAGCACTCGCCGCAAAAGGGTGCGAGGACGCGGTGGATGCGCCCGGCCAGCGTGGGTTCCCCAGAGGACGGGCGAAAGGAAGCCTTATCCCGGCCAAAGCGACGACTGTGGCCTCCCGCGAGAATCAGCGCCATGAGCGGTGGCTCGGCAATAGTCACAATACCTCCAGCTTGATCGGTCCTGGTTCCAACAAGCCGTCGCTGTGAATCCGGCAGCGCAAGCCACCTCTACCCCGCAACCAGGCTTCCGCTCCGGAGCCGATCGCCTCATCCATCCAGAAGCAAGGGGCACATTCCTCACTGCCCTCCAAAATGACTGGTCCGAGGCGAAAGCGTTTGCCAATCAGGGCATTGAGGTCGATTCCCCGCGTGATCACGTTGCGGCGAAAGGATGCGTAATGGAGTTGCTCAAGGCCAAGGTGAGCACCAAGCGCTTCCGCCACTTCAGCCGCAAACAGTGTCATTTGCCCTTTATAATCCGGCTTAAAATCGTAGTAGCGATCTCCTAACAGTCCGCGTCCGGCATGACACTGGACGGAATCCACCGCACGCGTTTCATGATTCAGTCTCCCTTCTCCAAATCGTCCGCGAAAATCGTGCCCTTTGGAAAGAAAGATGGCTTCGATGGTGGCTTCAAGCGGCTCCATGGCACCAGACAATTGATTCTACGGTCGACTGCAAGCGTGCAGCGCGCGATCAATCCCGTGGCATGAGCCAGCCTCCCCCACCGAAAGATTTCTCGGTGGAGTGATCCCTTAACTCACGGCGCATTTCCCTGGCCACCGACGGGCGGAGGTGCTCCAGAGCATCCGTTACCGCAGCCGATTGCTGACGAAGGCGCTCATCCCGCTCCTGCAGGGCCGCCTGCAGGGCCCGGGCCTCACGGGACATACC
Organism: Verrucomicrobiota bacterium; assembly: GCA_050485245.1. Taxonomy (GTDB): domain Bacteria; phylum Verrucomicrobiota; class Verrucomicrobiia; order Opitutales; family Oceanipulchritudinaceae; genus JBJHBA01. The sequence continues at coordinate 138,346 of JBJHBA010000001.1, forward strand.
GCCGGGCAGGGTCCAGCGATTAAGCAGGCTCGAATCCAGGCGGCTGAGATAATGCTCCATCGCCCGCCGGACTCTGGCCTGTTCGGAAAGAAAAGCCCAACTGTCTCCCGCCAATTCACGGGCGGCCTGGGTATCGTGTTCAGGGATCTCTACTGCAAATGGCGTCATCTCCACTTCAAAAGCGATGTCGTCTGCACTTTGCTCAGCCCGCGGTGTGGCGGGCACGTAATCATTGATGAAGCGATTGATCGATTCTCGCCAGTCTTCTCCCTCTTCGGCTTGGATTGAATGTGATAGGGTGAAAACGAAAACAAAGGTAGCAAGCGCCAAAACCGGATAGGAAGGCTTCGCAGGAAGAGGTACTTTTCCGCGAATCGACATGAGGGTAGATTGAACATTTACCATGCACATCTCAGTGGAAATCTGCAAGCGGAGAACCCGTAAAAATCCTATTAAGTTACGTTAGGTTGATCGAAGGCTTGTCCTCTTGACGGAGAGGTATTTTTTTCGGTCCAAGATGCGCAGTCGATTCCCCCTTCCCTCGCCTGCCCGGGTCGCATTCCTCGGAGCAGGGCTCATTCTTACCTATATCACCATGACAGGAACCCCCAGTGATATTCCTCTACCTGAATCCGATCCGTTTGTCCGGACCGATGGCACAGTTTTTCTCCTCAAGGGTGAACTCCACCGCTTTGTCGGGGTCAACTACTGGTATGCCGCCTGGCTGGGCATGCCGGGTGAGGAGGGTGACCGCGATCGTCTCAAACGTGAGCTGGACACCCTCCAGCAGCTCGGGTTGACCAATCTGCGCATTCTTGGCTCGGCCGAGGCCTCGGAGGTGACGCGCCTGACTCCGGTGGCGCAGCCCGCTCCCGGTGACTTCAACGAGGCCTGGTTTGAGGGGCTCGACTACGCGATGGCCGAAATCTCCAAACGCGGGATGCATGCCGTTATCGTCCTGAGCAATTATTGGAACTGGTCTGGCGGGATGCCCCAGTATGTGACTTGGACCACCGGCCGGGAACCAGTCCCGGACAACACCTCTTGGGCAGATTTCAATCGGCATGCGGGCTCATTTTATACCAATGAGGAAGCACAGGAACTGTATCGCGAAAGTGCCGCGCATCTGGTTCGCCGGATCAACACGGTAAACGGGGTGGCCTACCGCGAAGACCCGGCCATTTTCTCCTGGCAGATCGCCAATGAACCCAGACCCGGCAACCATCCCTTAACGGCTGAGCTGGCGGGCCCCCTGCGCGACTGGATTGAAAGCAGTGCGCGTTACCTTAAAACCCTCGGGGCTCAACAGATGATCTCCACCGGAAACGAAGGTGTCTTCGGCTGCAATGGCGATGAAGCCCTCTACCGGGCCATGCACGAAATCCCTGAAATCGATTACCTCACCGCCCACCTCTGGCCGCAGAACTGGAGCTGGTTTGATCCCTTCGAGGCAGAGACCAGCTATATACGCACCGAAGAGAATGCCCGGGCCTACATCGAAGCACACATCCAAATCGCGGAAGATCTGGGCAAACCGCTGGTGTTTGAGGAGTTTGGCCTCTCTCGGGACCAATCCGATTTCAGAGTCACTGCTTCCACCCATTACCGCGATCAGTTCTTTGCTCTCGTCGGGGAAGCCTGGCACCGCTCCGGAGAGCAGGGGAAGCCCCTGCAAGGCCTCAATATCTGGACTTGGAGTGGCGAAGGCCGCCCGGTCGATGATTCCGGCGATCTCTGGATGCCCGGAAATCCCATCATGGGCGATAATCCTTCCGAGCCTCAAGGCTGGTACGCCGTATACGATAGCGACGAAAGCACGATCGCGTTACTCCGGGATCTGGCTCAAAGAGCGGCTCCTCAGCTTCATTCCGATGCTCCCTGACGCCATCGGCGAACGCTCATGCCAAACCCTTTGATTAAAAAAGCTACTCGGTCAGCATGATAGCTTGGGCGGGTGCGGGATCGGTGTCGAAGACCACGTCGCGATCGAAGTAGAAAAAGACGAACAGTGCCATGCCAAAGCAGTAAAGAGCGAAATAGATCAGCCGGCTGCGTTTCAGGAAGGCGATCAGCCAGATAATACCCACCACGGAGAAGACCAGAGAACTGAGAAAGGCGAGGATGAGCGGCAGGATGCCGATATCTTTTACCGTCTCCACATTGACCGCATCGAGCATCAACACAGAGGATCCCAGGATCACCGGGATGGCCAAAAGGAAGGAAAAGCGTACTGCGGTTTCCCGCTCCAGTCCGCACCACAGCGCAGTAATCAAGGTTGCTCCGGAACGCGAAATCCCCGGCAACACCGCAATGGTCTGCCCTAATCCCACAATGATGGAATCCAGCCAGGTCATGTCCTCTACCTTCCTGTTCCCCAGTACTTTGACCCGCTCGATCAGAATGAGAAACGTCCCGGTTAAAGCCAGTGAGATGGAGATGACGAGCGGAGCCTTGAGAGAGTCCCCCATTCCTTTTTGGAGAGCATAACCCAGGACCCCCGTAATCAGGGTGGCGACCACAATGTAGCAGCCAAACAGAAAGAGCGGCTTGTCCTCAGGATTTCGTTTCACCATGTAGCGCAGAAATCCAGCAATCAACTCTATCAGCTCCCGACGAAAGTAATAGATCACAGCCAGGACCGAAGCGAGGTGCAGGAAGACCTCAAAGGCCAGCCCCGGAAACTGGATACCCAGGAGATGCTGAGTGATGACAATGTGAGCCGTGCTGGAAATCGGCAGGAACTCGGTCAGTCCTTGCACTATTCCAAAAAGAATCGCTTCCCAAAGAGACATACCGGGACAACCGCAGGAATCATGTCTTCCTTCAAGCCCAAAGCGGTAAGGACGGACGGCGGGCGAAGTGGACGGATCTGCGATTCAACAGCGATGGCGAGGAACACGCGAAGTTCTTTCTCCTGCAAGCTTCATCCATTTCCACATTCAGGGCTTGCCTGCAGTTGGAATTTGGGAGAACTCAGCGGAATGTCACATCCCACTCAATTCTCCGAGGTCACGGTTGATACCAAGGCCAACATCTATTTCGACGGCGGTGTCATTTCGCACTCAGTGCGATTTAGCGACGGCTCACGCAAGACCCTCGGTATCATCCGGGCGGGCAGCTACAGTTTCGGGACGGAAGCCGCTGAGCACATGGCAATCCTCGACGGTCACTGCCGCTGGCGCATGAGTGGAGAGACCGAATGGAATGCGGTTGAAGCAGGAGGGGCCTTTAACATCCCCGCCAACAGCCGCTTCGACATCGCAGTCGACGAAGGGCAAGCCCAATACATCTGCTCTTTCCTGCCTTGAGCGGAGGGTTTTGGTCAGCGTCAGGGAACCAGCAAAATCTTGCCTAAGCGGGGCTCACGGGAGGCGGCGAGGGCTTCCTTGAACTGGGCCAGGGGGTACTTGGCAGCCACCGGGGCATGGATGATGCCTTCCCGCACCATGTTGTAGAGGTTATCAAACATCACCTGGTTGCGCTCCCTCGAATTCTCCCGATACCAGCGATCCATCCAGAATCCGGTGAGGGAAATCCCGTTGAAAATCAAGTCGCGGGTGGGAAAGCGAACCGGCTCAAAGGCCATCGCCCCGAAAGTGACGTGGGTGCCTCCTTTGGAAAGACATCTCACCAGACGAATCGCACTCTCTCCCCCAATCGAATTGAGGGCGAGCTGCACTTCTCCCTTGTTGGTCAACTCCGCGACCTTTTTCTCATAACCGCTGTCTTCAGTGACGACGACATCTGCCCCCAGTTTCTGTAACGGCTCGATCAACTCTTCCCGACGGACAATATTGAGGGTTTTCAAACCGAGGTGCTTGGCCATCTGGATGACAAAGAGACCGACACTGGAGTTGGCTCCGTTTTGCACCACCCACTGCCCGGGCTGGAGATAGGAATCCCGCAGCAACCGCCAGGCGGTCGGTGGGTTGATCCGGGCCATTGCGGCATATTCATCAGGAATCCCCTCTGGGATGACCACAAGTTGATCCGCAGAGGCCACAAAATGCGACTGCCAGGCCCCGGTCCCTTCGGGTATAGAGACTCGATCCCCCACCCGCAGCGCGCCGACCCCCATGCCGACTTCAATGACTTCTCCCACCCCCTCACGGCCGGCCACTGCTGGCAAGTCCGGCAAGCGGCCATAATTGCCAAGAATCATGCCGAAATCGGAAGGGTTGATGGTTGCGGCACGGACCGCTACCACAACTTCATCTGCACCGGGCGTATTCAAAGGGCGCTCGATCAGAGAGAGCACTTCGTCTGGTTTACCAAATTCCGAGAAGGAGACTGCACGGGACTTTTCCACAATGCAGATACTACTGTACGGATTTGGTCTTTTGACGAGCGCAAACCGGAAAACCCGACCAGACTTGCCAATCTGCAAAATTCCCCGCACATTCCGGGAAAATTTCCCACAAACTGTTAGTAATACATCCCATTCGGCCTTCAAAATACCCTCAAATGAGCCAACAATACCCATTTCTGGATACTTCTTTCGAGATTCCCTGGAGCCGATTGACCCCCGATCACATCGTCCCGGACATGCAGGAAGCGATTCGTCGGGCTGAAATTGCCATCCAGAAGATTGCTGGAGCGGACCGATCGAAGCTGAGCTACGAAAACACCTTCGCCGCCTTTGAGGATGCAGTCAACGGAGTCAGCGAGCCCTGGGGTAAAGTCAGCCATTTGGAAAGCACACTCAACACCCCGGAATTTCGCACAGCGCATTTTGAAGCCCAACCGCTCGTCACCCGCTTTCTTTCCGGCCTTACCTTCAACGAGCCCCTCTGGCACACCCTCAGGGCATTCGGGGAAAGTCCGGGCACGTCCACCCTCGATCCCCTGCAAAAGCGGCATGTGGCTGAGGTGATGGAAGACTTCCGGGAGGCCGGAGCCGATCTGGCCAAAGAAAAAAAGGAGCGGCTGCTGACCATCGACGAGCATTTGGGACGGATTACCAGTGAGTATCAAAACAATGCTCTCGATTCCCTGAACAGCTTCGAGTGGTTGATTGAAGACCAGGCAGCCCTCAAGGGACTCCCGGACAGTGCTCTCGACGCGGCCCGCGAAGATGCTTTGGCCAAAGGCCATGGCAGCGAGGAAATCCCGGTCTGGCGCTTCACCCTGCAAGCCCCGTTTTTCGTGCCGGTGATGCGCTACGCCGAGAATGTCCCGTTGCGCCGGGAAATGCGGGAAGCCTTTATCCAGGTCGCCAGCAAAGCGCCGCACGACAACGAACCCTTCATTCAGGAAATCCTCAGTCTGCGTCAGGAAAAGGCTGAGCTGCTGGGCAAATCCAACTTTGCCGAAGTGGTGCTGGCCCGCCGGATGGCACGTGACGGAGGATCCGCCCTCGGCTTTGTCCGCGATCTGGAAAAGAAAACGCAGGCGGCCTTCAAACGGGAATGCGCGGAACTCGAAGCCTATAAGGCTCGGGCAACCGGTGAGTCCCCCGCCCCCCTCGATCCCTGGGATATTGCCTATTGGAGCGAAAAAATGAGCCGTGAGGTCTCCGGACTCGATCCAGAAAGCCTCCGCCCCTACTTTTCGATGGAAGCCGTCCTCAAGGGACTCTTCCAACTGAGCGAGCGGCTCTTTGACATCAGGGTCACGGAGCGTCCTGCCGATCAGAAACCGGAAACCTGGCATCCTGAAGTCGGCTATTACGATGTCCACGACGCATCAAGCGGGCGGCATCTGGGTTCCTTCTACACCGACTGGCACCCCCGCGACACCAAACGCAGCGGGGCCTGGCTGATGCCCCTGCGAACCGGGCGCCCCCGGCCGGACGGTTCCCTCGAACCCAACCTCGGGGTGATGTGCGGCAACATGTCGCGCCCCACCAAAAGCAAACCCGCCCTGCTTTCGCATGATGAAGTGGAAACGGTCTTCCACGAGTTCGGGCACTGCCTGCACCACCTGCTCAGCGAGGTTCCCGTGCCAGGCCTGGCCGGAATCAGCGTGCCTTGGGATTTTGTGGAGCTGCCCTCCCAAATCCTCGAAAACTGGTGCTGGGACCGTGAAGGCCTCGACCTCTTTGCCCGCCATTATCAGACCGGTGAACCCCTGCCCGAGGAACTCTATCAACAGTTGCTCAAAACACGCACTTTTCAGGCCGGGATGGCGCAAATGCGTCAGCTCTCCTTTGCGCTGACCGATCTCTCCCTCCATCTCGAGTACGCACTGCAAGTGGAGCGGGAAGAACTGGAAACCTGGTGGCGACGGATCAATGCCGAACTCGTCATTCCCTCCACCACTGAGGCCCACTCCAACCTGCGGAACTTCAGCCACCTGTTTTCCAACCCGGTCGGCTACGCCTCCGGATACTACAGCTACAAGTGGGCTGAGGTACTGGAAGCAGATGCCTTTTCCCGATTCCAGAAAGAGGGCATCACCAACCCGCAGACCGGTGCAGATTTCCGGCGCACCATTCTGGCCAGAGGCAATTCCGTTCCTGCCGAGACCATGTTCCGTGATTTCATGGGCCGCGATCCAGATCCCAACGCCCTCATCCGCCGACTGGGACTGGCCGACTCCTGAGGGCAGAATCGGGTCAAAATGGAGCAACTGTTCGCGACAGCATGACTCACCCGCCGCCCGTGGTCCGGTTCCAGACTCCGCCTGAGATATGCCATTTGACGCGGATGTCATCTACATCTTACTCATTGTCAAAATCTTGAAACGCTAACCAAATTTTCACCCCGCGAAAAATCGTCCGGTTACACTTGCCCGCAATCCGGTATCAGTTTTGCTCATGATTGAACATCTGATTCCTTTTCTCACTCAATGCTACGAACCACCGAAAATCGGATGTTCACGGCGGTAACACGAACCAACCATTTCAACAACTATGACCATCGGCATCGCACTCATCTTCATTGTCATTACAATGATCTTCGGTCTGATCGCTCAGAGCCGCGTTCAGTCCACCTACAAAAAGTGGGCTCAATACCGTGCCCGGAGTGGTATCACCGGGCGGCAAGCCGCTCAGTATGTCCTTGATACAGCTGGCATCACGGACGTGGAGATCACTTCGACCAAGGGGCACCTCACCGACCACTATGATCCGATCAACAAGCGGCTCGTACTCAGTGAGGAAAACTACTACGGACAAAGTCTGGCTGCACTGGGCGTCGCCGCACACGAAGCCGGTCACGCCATTCAGCACGCCACCGGCTACGCCATGCTCAAGGCACGCATGGCCATGGTCCCGATGGTCGGTTTTGCCAACAACATGCTAATGATCGTGATGTTCGGCGGCTTCTTTTTCGGGCTGATGGGGCTGGCCAAGCTCGGCTTCTTTGCCTACCTCGCGATCACCGCTTTCAACCTGATCACCCTGCCGGTGGAGTTTGATGCATCGCGCCGCGCCAAGGCTGAACTGGTCGGCACCGGAATCCTGCAGGGGGACGAAATCACCGGAGTCAAAGCGACGCTTGATGCCGCCGCCCTCACTTATGTGGCCGCCTTCGTCAGCTCCCTCTCCTGGTTGCTCTATTTCTTCGTCGCCAGCCGCAACTAAGAAAGAGCCACCCCCTCTTTTCCCTTTTCCCGCCCGTGGCGACCTTCCGGTCCCACGGGTTTTTTCCGGGCTGCGGGTTAGTCAGCCTGGGCAGATCCGTCGGATCGGACGGGGTCAGTCAGATCGGACGGGGCCGAGGTTTGTGTTCTTTGGGCTGTTTCACGGTGAATCAAAGGCGGCGCAGGGACACACCGCCCTACCCTTGATCGGACCTCAGCTTTCCTTCATCCCTCTACCTTTATCCTTTTAAAAGAAAAGCCCCCTTGCAGTGACCAGTTACAAGGGGGCTTCGGATTAATACCAATGAATTGTCATCAGAATCGCCTTATTGCAGAAGCCGAAGGGCTGACTGCGATGAGGCATTTGCTTGGGCAAGCATTGCAGTGCCTGCTTGCACCAGGGTGGACCAACGGGCGAGTTGAGTGGACTCACTCGCCACATCCACATCCACGATTCGGCTGTTGGCAGCCTCAAGATTGGCCTTGTTCACGGTTAGGATCTCAGAGGCGAAATCGAGACGGCTTTGCTCCGCACCATTGTTGGCACGCATGGTGGCAATTCCATCAATGGCTCCGGTGATGGCACTGAGCGCGACATCCCCGAGGGTTCCATCGGGGTTACCCCCGTCTTCTGATTTAGCTTCTGCGATGATCGCAGCAATGTTCGCCTGACCTGCGAGGTCCTTGGCCGAGATGGTGACGGTCTGACCCCCGTCTTCCGAAACGGCAACTGATTCGACCACTCCCGAAGCAGCGGCTCCGAAGAGTCTTACCCCGTTGAATTCCTCAGCGGCCAATGATTCGAGCTGCAGTCCCAATTGACGGAACTCGACATCATAGTTGGTTTTATCGCTGGCATTCTTGGTGGGGTCTGCGAAGAGCGTCTTCAGTTCGCTGATGCGATCGAGGACCTTGGCTGCGACCTGAAGGGCACCGTCCTGAGTCTGCAAATACGAGGTAGTGTTGCCAATGTTGGAGTTGGCCGCACCGGAACGTTTTGCTGCTGCTGACAGTTTCATGGATACTGCCAATCCGCCGGCATCATCCGACGGACTGACGATCTTCGAACCACTGGAGAGTCGGTTAAGACTCCTCTGTAGCTTCGAATTGGATGCCGCGAGATTGTTCGACGCACTGATCGCCGCGGCATTGGTGTTGATTACGACTGACATGATGGGATCTTTCCTTGATAATTACGACGTCCGTCGTCGCCACGGATATGCGAATCGGGGCATATCAGGCCGTCCAGGGCATGCGCCCCAAAGCCGTGAGCCAGCAAGGTGCGGATGATGAGTCATTGGCACCGGAGGAAAGAGTCCCGACGGGCCGGAACCGGCTCAGAAGAACCGGCCCCGACCCATGTCAGGAACGATGGGGGTTACTACTGGAGTAACCGCAGAGCGATTTGTGAGCTCTGGTTGGCTTGGGCCAGCATGGAAGTGCCGGCTTGCACGAGGGTATTGAAGCGGGCCAGTTGGGTCGATTCGGCGGCCACGTCCACATCGACGATGCGGCTGTTGGCAGCTTCGAGGTTCGCCTTGTTCACCGTCAGCACTTCAGAAGCGAAGTCGAGGCGGCTCTGTTCGGCACCGTTGTTTGCTCGCATGGTGGCAACATTGGCAATTGCCGTGCTGATCTCTGCGACCGAAACCGCACCGAGATCGGCTGCATCGGTGACATCGTAGACACCTTCACCTGCGGCCGTTCCGGCCAATCCCTTGGCCGACAGCGCAACGGATTGCGTACCATCTTCCGAGACGGACACGCTAAGCGCGGATCCGGCACCAAAGAGGGCGACACCGTTGAAGGTCTCGGCCGCCAGTGAGGTGAGCTGCGACTTGAGTTGGGTGAACTCAGCATCGTAGTTGGCACGGTCCGTTGCATTCTTGGTGGGATCGAGGTAGAGTGTCTTCAGCTCACTCACACGATCAAGGACCTTGCCCGCTACCTGGAGGGCACCGTCCTGCGTCTGCAGAAACGACATCGAGTTACCAATGTTGGTGTTGGCAGCACCCGAACGACGGGCGGCAGCTGACAGTTTCATGGAAACGGCCAAGCCACCGGCATCATCGGCCGGGCTGACAATTTTGGAGCCACTGGAGAGCCGATTGAGGCTCTTCTGCAGCATGGAATTGGAGGCAGCCAGGTTGTTGGAGGCCATGGTTGCCGCTGCGTTTGAGTTGATTACAACTGACATGTAATTATCCTTCCTTGAAGAGTGCGACAGTCCGTCGTCGCCACGGATACACCATTAACCTGGCGTGTATCAGACCAAAAGAAACTACTGATGAATAAAAGAAATGGGTTCTATCTCAAAGGCAGTGGATCAATTGCAGATTCATCGCGATTGAGAAGAACCTAATCTGCCTATTGCAGCAGACGCAGGGCGATCTGAGAACTTTGGTTGGCTTGAGCCAACATCGAGGTTCCAGCTTGGACCAGAGTGTTGAAGCGGGCCAGTTGGGTCGACTCGGCGGCCACGTCCACATCGACGATGCGACTGTTGGCGGCCTCGAGATTTGCCTTGTTCACCGTCAGGACTTCAGAAGCGAAGTCGAGGCGGCTCTGCTCAGCACCGTTGTTGGCACGCATAGTGGCAACTTGCTGGATGGCCCCATTGATCGCAGCCAAGGTGATGTCCCCGAGCGTGCCATCAGGATCATCCGACCCGTCCACTGAAGTGGCTTCCGCGATCACCGCAGCGATACTCCCGGAATTCAGTTCCTTGGAGGAGATGGCCACAGTTTGACTGCCATCTTCAGATACGGCCACAGAAGTGACATTACCGGTCGTTCCGAACAAATTGATTCCGTTGAACTGCTCGGCGGCGAGCGACTCCAACTGGGCACCCAACTGACGAAATTCTGCATCGTAGTTGGCTTTGTCGGTGGCATTTTTGGTCGGGTCGTCGAACAGTGTTCTGAGTTCACTCATCCGATCGAGGACTTTTCCTGCGACTTGGAGGGCTCCATCCTGCGTTTGCAGGTAGGACATCGTATTTCCGATGTTGGTGCTGGCTGCACCCGAACGGCGGGCAGCTGCCGACAACTTCATGGAAACGGCCAATCCACCGGCATCATCAGCCGGGCTGACAATCTTCGAGCCACTGGAAAGGCGATTGAGGCTTCTTTGCAGCATCGCATTGGACGATGCCAGGTTATTGGAGGCCATGGTGGCCGCCGCGTTACTATTAATCACGACTGACATGGGATTTCTTCCTTGATGGTTACGACAGTCCGTCGTCGTCACGGATGTACGGGTGCGGCGTACATCAGCCGACCTGAATCAGGATTTGGATACTAAAAAGAAGAGGGTGCCCCGTACTCCGCACGGAGCACCCTGGAGAAAAGACTACTGCAGAAGCCGCAAGGCGATCTGAGAGCTTTGGTTGGCTTGGGCCAGCATGGAAGTGCCAGCTTGCACCAGGGTGTTGAAGCGGGCCAGTTGGGTCGACTCGGCGGCCACGTCCACATCGACGATGCGGCTGTTGGCGGCTTCGAGATTGGCCTTGTTCACCGTCAGCACTTCAGAGGCGAAGTCGAGACGGCTTTGCTCGGCACCGTTGTTGGCACGAGCGGTCGCGATACCATTGATGGCACCGTCGACGTGCGTCTGAGTCAACGCTCCAAGATTCGCTGCACCGGTAACATCTGCAACCGTAGTTGCCAGGGCTTTAGCCGAGAGGGCAACCGTCTGACTACCGTCTTCAGAGACGGACACCGTCAACGCTTGCGCGAACAGGTCAATTCCGTTGAACTTCTCCGCTGCGAGGGAGGTCAACTGTGATTTGAGCTGAGTGAACTCAGCGTTGTAGTTGGCAACGTCGGTGGTGTTCTTGGTCGGATCCAGTGAGAGAGTCTTCAGTTCACTGATACGCTCCATGACTTTACCCGCAACCTGGAGGGCTCCGTCCTGGGTTTGCAGATACGACATCGAATTGCCGATGTTGGTGTTGGCGGCACCCGAACGGCGGGCTGCGGCAGAGAGCTTCATCGAGACGGCCAAACCACCGGCATCATCGGCCGGGCTGACAATCTTTGATCCGCTGGAGAGGCGGTTGAGGCTCTTTTGCAGCATCGCGTTGGACGATGCCAGGTTATTGGAGGCCATGGTGGCCGCCGCATTGCTGTTAATGACTACTGACATGATGGGATCTTTCCTTGATGAGTGCGACGGTCCGTCGTCGCCACGGATGCACGGGTGCGGGGTGCATCAACCGACCTGAATCAGGATTTGGATACTATCGAAAAGAGAATTGAGACATTTTATTGCAGGAGACGCAGGGCCACCTGTGAACTTTGATTGGCTTGAGCCAGCATGGAAGTACCGGCTTGCACGAGGGTATTGAAGCGGGCCAGTTGGGTCGACTCGGCAGCCACGTCCACATCGACGATGCGGCTGTTGGCGGCTTCGAGATTCGCCTTGTTGACCGTCAGCACTTCGGAGGCGAAATCGAGGCGGCTTTGCTCGGCACCGTTGTTGGCACGCATGGTGGCGATTGCCTGAACCGCTGCGTCCACATCGGATTGGGACAAATCGTCAAGGTCTACGGCACTGGTAACCGGGAGGACACCTGCCTGTAGCCCTTTGGATGAGAGCGTTACATCCTGACTTCCATCTTCCGACACATATGTGGTCAGGCTGATTCCAAACAAAGCAATTCCGTTGAATTCTTCGGAAGCGAGGGAGGTCAACTGTGATTTTAGTTGAGTAAATTCCGCATCATAATTCTCGATATCCGAAGCGTTCTTGGTGGGGTCAAGTGAGAGCGTTCTCAGCTCACCGATCCGTTCCATGACTTTTCCAGCGACCTGGAGGGCGCCGTCCTGCGTTTGCAGGTAGGACATTGAATTACCGATATTGGTATTAGCTGCACCGGAACGACGGGCGGCAGCCGAGAGCTTCATCGAAACGGCCAATCCCCCGGCGTCATCAGCCGGGCTGACAATCTTGGAACCGCTGGAGAGGCGGTTGAGGCTTTTCTGCAGCATCGCATTGGACGAAGCGAGGTTGTTGGAGGCCATGGTGGCCGCCGCATTGCTGTTGATGACTACTGACATTGTTTACTTCCTTGATCGTTGCGACCGTCCGTCGTCGCCACGGATGCACTTATACGGTGTGCAACAGCCGACCTGGTTCAGAAACCCAGGATTGAATCAGAGAGATGGGGTGCTTCGTGGGTATGACACGAAGCACCCGCACAGAGAAGGCACTACTGCAGGAGACGCAGGGCGATCTGAGAACTCTGATTGGCTTGGGCCAGCATGGAAGTGCCAGCTTGGACCAGGGTGTTGAAGCGGGCCAGTTGGGTCGACTCGGCGGCCACGTCCACATCGACGATGCGGCTGTTGGCAGCTTCGAGATTCGCCTTGTTGACCGTCAGCACTTCGGAGGCGAAGTCGAGGCGGCTTTGCTCGGCACCGTTGTTGGCACGCATGGTGGCCACACCATTGATGGCGTCATCGACGTTAGTCTGGGTGACCGCACCGAGGTTGGCGGCGGCGTTGATCGCGGTTATGGCCGCGTTGCCAGCAAGATCCTTTGCCGAGAGGGCAACGGTCTGGCTGCCATCTTCGGAGACTGCGGTGGTCAACGCCTGATTGAAGACGTTAATTCCGTTGAACTTCTCCTGGGCGAGGGATCCCAACTGCGCCTTGAGCTGGGTGAACTCGGCGTTGTAGTTGTCGATGTCCGTACTGTTTTTGGTCGGGTCGAGCGAAAGGGTCTTCAGTTCGCTGATACGATCCAGCACTTTTCCAGCGACCTGGAGGGCGCCGTCCTGCGTTTGCAGGTAGGACATCGAGTTCCCGATGTTGGTGTTGGCCGCACCCGAACGACGGGCAGCAGCCGAGAGCTTCATCGAAACGGCCAAACCACCGGCATCATCGGCCGGGCTGACAATCTTTGATCCGCTGGAGAGGCGGTTGAGGCTCTTTTGCAGCATCGCGTTGGACGATGCCAGGTTATTGGAGGCCATGGTGGCCGCCGCATTGCTGTTGATGACTACTGACATGGGATATTCTTCCTTGATGAGTTCGACCGTCCGTCGTCGACACGGATAGACAGCTCAGGGTCTATCGGCCTGATTCGCCTGGGGCGAAATCCAATTAGGGAGTTTCATGGGAGGAAAAAGCGAGGCCCCCTGCCGCCTTGGAGGGACGGTCAGGGGACACTGGACGCTTTTGCCGGAGCCATGTTGCTCCGAAAATTCGTCACCCTTTTACGATAAGAACGCTGGTTGCTCATGATGGGACTCATCGTCGGGAGGGTATTCCCGGCATTCCATCAGGTAGTTGTAGACTGACCCGGTGGAAAAATAATCGTCGCAGGCAGGCGCGGGGGAGCGGTGCTCCATCGTGTTTTGGAGAACGGGAAGCACGCTTTGCTCCTCCCGGCCACCAGGCGATTACCATTTAATTGTCAAAAGAACGCTTACTTGGAAAAACACGCCCCGGAGCTTGGAGGGAACCGCGGCGGAAAAAGTCACTGCCAGAATTACTGGAGGAGCTGAAGCACGGTTTGCGCACTTTGATTGGCTTGGGCCAGCATGGAGGTGCCAGCTTGAACCAGGGTGTTGTAACGGGCCAACTGAGTGGATTCAGAGGCGACATCGACGTCGACAATCCGGCTGTTGGCAGCCTCGAGGTTGGCCTTGTTGACGGTCAGGACTTCAGCGGAGAAGTCGAGACGGCTTTGTTGCGCACCGTTATTGGCCCGCATGTCCGCGAGGCTCTGGATGGCCGTATTGATGTCGGCAATCGATGCCCCCGACGCGACGTTGATCATGGCTCCACGTGTGATAGCCACAGTTTGTGAACCATCTTCAGAGACGGAGACATCGAGATCAGCACCTCCGAACAAATCGATGCCATTGAAGGATTCCTGTCCGAGGGAGGTCAACTGACCAACGAGGGAATCGAACTCGAGATCGTAATTGGCGATGTCGGTCGGGTTTTTCGTTGGGTCGGTGGCGAGGGTGCGCAGTTCACTCATGCGCTCCAGAACCTTGGCCGCCGTCTTCATGACACCCTCCTGGGTTTGCAGGAAAGAAACGGCGTTCTGGATGTTGGTATGGGCTGCGCCCGAACGGCGGGCAGCGGCCGAGAGCTTCATCGACACGGCGAGACCGCCAGCATCGTCAGATGGATTGACAATCTTGGAACCGCTGGAAAGGCGGTTGAGGCTCTTTTGCAGCATCGAATTCGATGCGGCGAGGTTGTTGGCTGCCTGGGTGGCAGCGGCGTTGCTGTTGATAACAACTGACATGGTATATCTTCCTTGATCTATGATGCACTTTCCGTAGTGCGACGTATCAGATCCTGGAGTCTGATCGCTCCGGGTCGCATGGTCAGTTGCGACTTGCCCCTTATAACGACGCATCCGGCGCGTTCTTTAGAGACTTTTTCGAAATATCTTAAAAATCGCCTTCCATGTGGAATAAAGCACAGTCGGGAGTATCGTTACCTCATGGAAGCACCGAAGCCATCGAGAATCCGTCGATACCTGGCCCCAGCTCTCATGTTGATGGGACTGATCGCATTTATCATCTTCAGCGGTGTCAACGGAACCTGCCGGATCTGTGTTGTCATCACGGACACGGTGGGACTGACAGAGCATGGCAGCGGGAGATCAGCCTTTGAATCCATGTCGGCTCCCGCCTGGCAACTGCGCGACCTGGAGGGGAACATTGTTTCCAGTGCCAGTCTGGAAGGAAAGGTGCTGCTGGTCGATTTCTGGGCGACCTGGTGCCCGCCCTGCCGCCGGATGATTCCCGGGTTGGTCGATTTGGAAGAAACCTACGGCCCGCAAGGCTTTGCCGTGGTCGGGATATCCCTCGATCGCGCAGGCATGCCAGTGGTACGTGACTTCAACCAGCAGTACGGCGTGCAATACCTCAGCCTGATGGGGGACGCCGGTGTGGTGGAGGCTTTCGGCGGGATCGATGTCATCCCCACTTCCTTTCTCATCAACCGCCAGGGCATGATCGTCGCACGGCACACCGGCTACGTCTCCAAACGCCAGCTCATCCGCGAAATCGAGCCGCTGCTGTGAGGGAACCTGCAGATCCTTTTGCCTTTTGCAACAGGATCTGATAGCGGCAGGAACCATCGTCGAATCACAAGCTTTGATCATTTGTTCACTCTCTGCTTGCCCAAAGAGGATTCCGGCATTTGATTGCCGGTTCGATGTCATCTTCGGCTGAACAGTTTATTCGCCTGCGGGGCGTGCGTCAGAACAATCTGAAAAACCTCGATCTCGACTTACCGCTGGGAAAGTTGATCGTGGTCACTGGCCTGAGCGGGGCAGGAAAATCGTCTCTGGTCTTCGAGACCCTGCATGCCGAGGGCCAGCGGCGCTATGTGGAAACGTTTAGCCCCTACACCCGCCAGTTCATGGAGATGATGGACCGGCCCACGGTGGACTCGATTGAAAATATCCGGCCGAGTATTGCCATTGAGCAGAGCAACACCGTCCGCACTTCGCGTTCCACGGTCGGAACAATGACCGAGCTGACCGATTACATGAAAGTATGGTTCAGTCATGTGGCCCGTGTCTTTGATCCGGAAACCGGCAAGGAAGTGACCGACGACCATCCGGATTCCATGTGGAAAAAGGCGCTGGCCGCCTTCAAGGGGGAAACCGTCCTGCTGGCTTTTGAAGTACACCGCGCCGGTAAACTGAAGTGGACCGAGGTGCTCAAATCCCTGTCCGGGCAAGGCTATACCCGGGTGAAAGCACCTGAGGGCCTGATCAAAGTGGAAGCCCTTGACCCCACCCGACTGCCAGAGGATGCACGCTTGTTTGTCATACAGGACCGGATCAAGCTCTCCGCAGCCCAAAGGTCACGCTTTCTTGAGAGTACACGCACAGCCCTGCATTTTGGAGGCGGTAATTTGTATTTGCTCGATGAATACGGGCAGGAGATCGCGCACTATTCGGAGGGGCTGCGTTCCCCCAAGACCGGACGCGTTTTTCGTCCGGCCACCCCCAACCTTTTTTCCTTCAACTCCCCGCTGGGCGCGTGTTCCACCTGTCGGGGCTTTGGCCGCGTGATCGAGGTGGACCCACGGCTGGTGATTCCGGATGAATCGCTCTCCATTGCGGACGGGGTGATCCGGGCCTTTCAGGGGGCGATCTATTCCGAGAGCCAGCGCGACCTAATCCGGGCCTGCAAGCAGCACAAGATCCCAACCCACCTTGCCTGGTCGGAATTGTCCCCCGCTCAGCGCACTTTTGTCTGGGAAGGGGAGTCGGCCTATGGAACGCAGGGCCGCGAATGGCCGCATGCCTGGTATGGCGTGCGCCGGTTTTTCGAATGGCTGGAGAGCAACACCTACAAGATGCATGTGCGCGTCTTTCTCTCCAAATACCGTGCTTATACCACCTGCCCATCCTGTCAGGGCAGCCGCCTGCAGCCGGAATCCCTCTGCTGGAAGTGGCACAACGCGACCCTTCCGGAGCTCTACGACCTCCCGGTGGCGGAGCTGTTGAGCCGACTGGAATCCGGGGTTGAGGCGAGCGAGGACAAACGGATTCAGATTGCGATCGAGGCCGTCCTCACCCGGCTGCGCTATTTGGTGGAAGTGGGCTTGGGCTACCTCACCCTCAACCGTTCCTCCCGTTCGCTTTCAGGGGGCGAAACCCAGCGGGTCAACCTCACTTCCTGCCTCGGCACCTCTCTCGTCGATACGCTGTTTGTCCTCGATGAACCGTCCATCGGCCTGCACCCCCGAGACATTGACCGGCTCATCCGCATCCTGCGGCAACTGACCGATCAGGGAAATACCGTCGTAGTGGTGGAGCATGATGAATCGGTCATGCGGGCAGCTGATGTTGTGTTGGAGATTGGACCGACGCCGGGCAAAGATGGGGGCAGGATCACTTATCAGGGTCCGCTCGAAGGAATGTTGTCAGCACCCGACTCCATAACCGGAGCCTATTTGTCCGGGCACAAAACGATTGCCCTCCCGAAGCAGCGCCGCCCGGTAGATCCCTCCCACCGCTGGCTGCGTTTCCGCGGGGTATCCAAGCACAATCTGCGTGGGCTGGACGTGGACATCCCGCTCGATCGTCTGGTTGTGCTCAGCGGGGTCAGTGGCTCCGGCAAATCCACCCTGCTCGATAATGTCATTTACCAGGGCCTGCTGGCGCGATCCGGAAAAGTTGCGGACGATCCGGCGCGTATCCGTGAAATCGATACACCCGGTGTCGGCGAGGTGGTCTTTGTCGATCAGTCCCCCGCCAGCCGCACGCCCCGCTCGAATCCGGCGCTCTTCGTCGATGCCTGGGATCCCATCCGGCAGTTGTTTGCCCAGACCGACGAAGCCCTCGCTGCAGGCCTGACCCATTCCCACTTTTCCTTTAACAGCGGACACGGACGCTGTGACCATTGCGAAGGGCTGGGCTATGAACGGATTGAAATGCAGTTCATGGCCGATGTCTTTGTGGTCTGTCCGGTCTGCGAAGGGAAACGCTTTCGTCCGGAAGTGCTGGAAATCACCTGGAATGGCAAGAATCTCTCGGAAATCCTCGCCCTGACGGTGGCCGAAGCCCTTCTCTTTTTCGCGAAAACCCCGAAAGTGCGCAAGCGGCTGGATGCGCTCAGCGCAGTCGGCCTCGACTACCTGCCCCTCGGTCAACCGCTCAACACCCTCTCCGGCGGCGAATCCCAGCGCCTCAAGCTGGTCAAATACCTCAGCGCCTTCAATCCCTCCGCCGGGCAAGCCCTTATTCTGCTCGATGAGCCCACCACCGGACTCCACCGCCACGACATTCTCCGCTTGCTCTCAGTCCTGCAGAAACTGGTCGACTCCGGGCATGGGGTGGTCGTGATCGAGCACCAGCTCGACGTGATCAAATCCGCGGACTGGGTCATTGAGCTGGGCCCGGAAGCAGGCGACGACGGAGGCCGGATCATTTTTGCGGGCACGCCGGAGGCCCTGCTCAAGGAAGCCACTCCCACCCGCCTTTTTCTGCAGGCAGAGATGGCGGAAAAGACACGCAAGGTTGCCGACACTTCCCGCTCCCTCAAGGTTGCAGAGCAGCAGGTCGCCTACGCGCTGCGCCACGCCCCGGAGCCCAGGCGTGCGCTCACCGTGACCGGCGCCCGGGAACACAACCTGAAAGATATTACCGTATCCATTCCCCACCGCGAAATCACCGTGGTGACCGGGGTCAGCGGCTCTGGAAAATCGACCCTCGCCTTTGACATCGTCTTTGCCGAGGGCCAACGCCGCTTCATGGAGTCGATGTCCCCCTGGGCCCGACAATATGTCGAGCAACTGCCGCGCCCGGACATCGATCAGCTCAGTGGGATTCCGCCAACTGTGGCGATTGAGCAACGGGGCACCCGAGGATCGCGCAAGTCGACCGTCGCCACCATTACCGAAGTAGCCCAATACCTGCGCCTGCTCTATGCCCGCCTCGGGGAGCAGCACAGTCCGCAGACTGGCGAGGCCCTCGTCGCCCTCTCGCCCGCTGCCCTGCACAAGCGCCTGCTGGATAGCCTCAAGGAGCTGAAGGCCAACGGGCATGACGTCGCCTACCTCTTCGCCCCGCTGGTCCGCGGACGCAAGGGACACCATGAACCCCTCGCCACCTGGGCCAGGCGCCAGGGCTACCGGGTACTGCGCTGCGATGGCACCCTAACGCCGCTGAAGGATTTCCAAAAACTGGACCGCTACCGCGAGCACGACGTGGAAGTGGCCGTTGCCCATTTCTCGCTATCCGGCAAAAGGGCGCAGGCCGAGGTCAAAGACTCCGTAACCCCGCTCGATGCCGCACTCGACTTGGCGCTCAAGACCGGTAAAGGGGCCTGCTTTCTGGCTGATGCCAACGCCCACCTGATCGCCTGGCTCTCCACTTCCCGCACCGATCCAACCACCGGCGAATCCTTTCCCGAACTCGATCCAAAGCATTTTTCCTGGAACTCCGCCCGCGGCTGGTGTGCGGTCTGCCGGGGACAGGGCAGTCTCCATGACTGGATGCGGGAAGATGAAAAATTCGACCAGCTCCCCACCCGCTTCCAGGACGGAGAAAACTGCCCGGCTTGTAGTGGCGAGCGTCTCAACCCCCTGTCGCGTGCGGTCTATCTTTTCACCCGACAGAGCGCACGCTTCAATCTGCCTCAACTCCTCGCCCTGCCCCCTTCCCGCCTGCTCAAAACCCTTGACGCCCTGCGGCTGGATGCGCGGGGCAAAGCCGTCATGCGCGACCTGCTCCCGGAAATCCGCGAGCGGCTGCGTTTCATGGATGAAGTCGGACTGGGTTACCTCACCCTCGACCGCGCCACCGATACGCTGTCCGGCGGCGAGGCCCAACGCATCCGGCTGGCCGCCCAGCTCGGCTCCAACCTTTCCGGTGTCCTCTACGTGCTTGATGAGCCGTCGATCGGCCTGCATGCCCGCGACAATGCCCGCCTGCTCGACAGCCTTTCCCAGCTTCGGGACAAGGGCAACACCCTGCTGGTGGTGGAACATGCCGCCGAGACCATGCGCCGGGCCGACGGGGTCCTCGACCTCGGACCGGGTGCCGGGATCCATGGGGGCACGGTCCTCGCCCACGGCACGCTGCGGGAGCTGGAAAAACATCCGCACTCCCTCACCGGACGCTACCTCCGGGAAGGCATTGTCCATCCTTTGCGGGGCAGCCGTCGCCCCCTCCCGCCTGCCTACAACCCGCGCCGCAAAACCGCCGACGCCTGGCTGGTGCTGGATGAACCGGCCTTGCGCAACCTCAAGGGCGGACGCCTCACCCTGCCCAAGGAGCGCCTCATTCTCTTCTGCGGCATTTCCGGGGCGGGCAAATCCACCCTCGTCCGCGGACTGCTTGCTCCGGCTGTGGAAAAAGCCATTGCCGACAAGTCCGCCAAGCTGAGCGGCGGGACTGAATTTGCCTTCAAGGAACTGCGCCACGCCGAGGGCTTCCGTCAGGTGATCGAAGTCGATCAAAGTCCGATCGGAAAAACCCCGCGCTCTACACCCGCCACCTACATCGACGCCTTCGACATTATCCGGCAGTATTTCGGGCAACTCCCCGAGGCCCGCATGCACGGGCACTCCGCCAGCACCTTTTCCTTCAACACCAAGGGCGGTCGCTGCGAAACCTGCAAAGGTGCCGGCCGGATCAAGCTGGAAATGAATTTCATGGCTGATACCTATGTCGAGTGCGACGACTGCGGCGGCCGCCGATACGGCCCGGATCTGCTGGAAATCCGCTGGAACGGGAAAAACATCGCCGACATCCTCGCCATGAGTTTTGAGGAAGCCGCCGCCTTTTTCAGCTTTCACAGCCGCCTCCACGCCATGCTCTCGCTCATGGTCGAGACCGGACTCGGCTACCTCACGCTGGGTCAAAGCAGTCCCACCCTCTCCGGAGGCGAGGCCCAGCGCCTGAAGCTGGTCAGCGAACTGACCAAAGGCCTGCCCACCTTGCAGGACCGCAAGCGCGGAACCGTCGCCCGCAACCTTTACATTCTGGAAGAGCCCACCATCGGCCTGCATCTCGCCGACTGCGAACGGCTGATCGAGCTGCTCCACCGGCTGGTCGACCAGGGGCACACCGTAATCGTCATCGAACACCACCTCGACCTCATCGCGGAAGCTGATTATGTGGTGGAAATCGGCCCGGAAGGCGGCGACGCCGGGGGAAAAATCGTCTTTCAAGGCACGGTAGAGGCTCTCGCCCTCTGTCCCCAATCCCCGACAGCTCCCTTTCTGTTGAAGACGAAAGGGGCTCGAAAAATGTCCCGGACAAAGAAAATTTCCGCCCATTAACGAACCCTGAGCATTCGATTCCACCCCGTTTCAGGGAGATCCATGGGGTTCAGAATCGAAAAAAATTCCGTTGAGCTTGTCAGGTTTCTCGGGATAATGCCGATTTCAGACGTATTGACTGGCCACTCCTAATTGCGAACCCCATTCTACCCTATAGATGCAAGCGAAGAAGATTTTCATGATCGAAGATGAGGCGCTGCTCTGCGACCTCTTTTCTGAATACGTAGGGGCTCTTCAAGACCTGGAATTTATCGGCTATGAGAAAGACGGTGCCGCCGGGATCAAGAAGTCCCTGGAACTCAAGCCCGACATCATCGTGCTCGATATCCGGCTTCCCGAGGTCAACGGCATCGAAGTGCTGACCCTGTTGCGTCGCAAGCTGCCGGACACCAAAATCGTCATCTTCACCGGTACCCTGAAGGAAGAGACCCTTCGGCTGGCCAAACGCCATGGTGCCCATGCCTTCGTCGAAAAATCACAGGGCTTGACCGAATTGAAAAAGGGCATCGAGGCCGTTCAGCGGGACGAATACTACTACAGCCCAGGCGTGGCCCAGATCATGCGCCAGTTTGAGACGGATTGATTTCTACGCGCTGCAGAACTTCGGTCAACTCCCGGACTCTGCCTCATCAATCGCTTCCAGCAGGGCTTCGCGCAGGCTGCTCCATTCAGGATCATCCACGCTTTCCACTAATGCCCTGGCCTCATCATACCGTCCCAACTCACCCAGACTACGGGCTTCATGCAGACGGATGATCCCCAACTGGGATCCACTTAATCCCGGTTGAGCGGCAAACGCCTGCCAGTGGGACCGGGCTGCCTCCCAGTCGGGATGCGTCACCCCCACCAGCACTTCCCCATAGCGAAAAGCAAAGACCGGATCCTGCGGGTCAAGCTCATGGGCAGTCCGAAAGGCGCGCAGCATCTCCCTTTCGAGAACCTCGGGAGTCAAGCCGACCTCCTCCACCATTTCCACCCGGTGGGTCAGCATCAACTCTCCCAGCCCAAAATGGTAGACCGGCTCCTCCGGCTCATGCTCCACTGCCGCAAGATAGTAGGCAAAAGCCCGTCCGAAATCTCCGGTCTCGGCGAAATAAGTGCCAAGCTGTTGATGCGCCACCGCCACCGTCGGATCGCGATGCAACACTTCCACAAACTGGTCACGGGCGCCTTCATGGTCGCCAAAGAAATCCAGAAACTTTCCGTAGATCAAGCGCGCCTCAATCGCATCCGGACTGTCCGCGACAATCGACTGAAAGGTCCCGGCAATCTCCCGGAAACGGCGCTCAACTTCCGGCCAGTCCCGGTCTGAAGCCTGCTCAGCGTAAGTTTGGAGAGCCTGCTTACGCTCGATCACATTGAGCAGACGCTCTTCATGAAAGGTCAATCCGCCCCGCCCCCGTTCAGGCGCAGAGACAGAATCCGAAGCCGTCCTGCAGGCCGACAAAGTGAGCATACCAAGTGCCACCAGACTCAATCGGAGCAGGCTGGAGGGAAGAAAGGAAGGAAGCTGGAAACCCACTTTAATTCAAGCCGCAGCTCCCCATCTGCCCGCCGCCCGCGCAGCAGCCGCACCCACTTCCATGGGCATGCCCTCCACCCCCCTGGCCGCGGGAGGCT
The DNA here is from genome assembly GCA_050485245.1 of Verrucomicrobiota bacterium. GTDB lineage: Bacteria > Verrucomicrobiota > Verrucomicrobiia > Opitutales > Oceanipulchritudinaceae > JBJHBA01. Next base: position 161,265 of record JBJHBA010000001.1, read on the forward strand.
CCCTCGGCCGGAGCCGCAAAGGAGGACCACTTCTTCACCAGCTGCTCCCCCTGACAGTGCGGGCAAGCCACCTTGGTCGACGATTGCACCAGCAGCTCAAAGTCTGCGGCACAGCCTTCACAATGGTATTCGTAAATGGGCATTTTCAAAAGGATTGATAGCGATTCAACGGATGGCAATACCGGCAATGGCCCTTACCTATCTTGATTCTTCAGACTCAACCGCAGGCACTCCGTTCAGAAATGTGCAGATCGCCTCAACAGAACCGAGGCGTTCCACCGGCGAGGCGAGGGTCGAATTTAATCCCCGCAGACCAAGCGCCACCCCCCTTTTCCCACTTATTCTTGCAAGGGAGTCCCGAAGTCGAACTCCAGCGGATCCGGGGGCAAGGGGCTGGGTTCGACGGCCGCGATCAACTCCGGTCCTTCGTTGCGGGCGTTGTTGACCAAAGGGGATACTTCCCGGCAGCGCATCCGGTCGGCGGCCAGGGGCTCAAAGAGATCTGTCAACTGACTTCCGTGGTAATCCCCGGGATCGAGCCAACGGTCATAATCTCTGGGATCGAGAATGACCGGCAGCCGATGGTGAATCGGTCGCATCGTTTCATTCGGGCCAGTGGTCAAAACGGTGCAACTGAGGATTTCCGAACCGTCCGGACTTTGCCAGTGCTCCCAGAGTCCGGCCATGGCAAAGAGCGCCCCTTCATCGACTTCGAAATAGTAAGGCCGGGGCTGGCTCCCCTGCCGCTTCCACTCGTAAAACCCATCGGCCGGAATCAAGCAGCGCCGGTAACGATAGGCATCCCGAAAGGAAGGTTTTTCACGCACCGTTCCCGAGCGGGCATTGCTCAACTTATGGGCGATGGAAACATCTTGAGCCCATTTCGGAACAAGTCCCCAGTGAAAAAAGTCCGCTTTTCGCCAGCCCGCATCGCGGTCATCAAACACAGTCAATACCCCGCTCCCCGGAGGGATGTTGTAGCGGGCCACCATTCCGGGCCGGATCGCCTGGCTGATTTCCACCTTGAATTGCCGCTCAATCGAGGAAGCCGGAGATTTCAGGGTATATCGCCCACACATGTCTCTCAGTGAATGTATCCCGATGAATATCTCAAGACTCTCTCTCAGTCCAGCGACGAGGGGAATCCCTCAATTTTGCACGTTTTTCCCGCTTCCCATTGCGAAAATGCCTTCGTTCTCCTTCATTTTCCGCATGATGAAACATGCAATCCTTGTGACGGGTCTCCTTTCCCTGATGGCCGTTTTTGTCGGATGCGGCACCAATCTGATCGATCGGCCCACCCCTGACGATCCTCTCAATTCCGCTGTTTACCGTTTCAACTTCATCGATTCGCGCACGTATGCGGAAATGGATACGGTTATCGATGCCGTCAATTCTGTGATGGAGGCAGAGGGCTTCACCCGCACCCGGATGGACCGCAAACGGGCGGAAGCCGAGCTGGTCTTTCGCGGCAGCGGCGATTTGCCTGTCACGGTTAAGCTCAAGGACTTCGAGTATTACACCAACATCCGTATCCGCTATCGTATGACAGGGGATGAGTATCAGTCGCGGCGACTACTCGAAATGGTCATCACCGAAATCGGCGATGTCCGTCGATGAGGCACTGAGGGGCGATAGGCCTTGAAACAGGAGTGCTCCGCCCATTCAACAAGGGACTTTACCAAAGAACGGCCGCCCGGATTTCGGGTGGCCGTCTTTTTTTGCCGTGAAATAAACCCTTGCTATTCTCCTTCAGTGCTCTAGCGAAGGAGCAGGCTTGCGAAAGGTTTCGCAGTTGCAACGGGGTAACAGACGTTTGCGGCAGCCCCCTGATTGGTCTTGATCGATGAGAGATTGTTTCGGGCAGAATTCACAATAAATCTCATCGACTCACCTGACACCCGTAGATTGCGGCTGACAGGATCACAGTATTATGACCATCGATTCATTCGAGGCGTTGCCATTGGCCGCGCCCCTTCAACGTGCTTTGCACGAAAACAACTACACCACGCCCTCTCCGATTCAGGCCCAGGCCATCCCGCCCGTGCTTGAAGGTCGCGACCTGCTCGGCGCTGCCCAGACCGGAACCGGCAAAACCGCCGCCTTTTCGCTGCCCATTCTCCATCAGTTTGCGACAAATCCCAAGCGGATGAAACGCGGTCAGATGCGGGCACTGGTCCTGACGCCCACCCGGGAGCTGGCCATACAAGTCAGCGACAGCTTCAGCAAATACGGCAAACACGTCCGCTTTTTCCAATCCATCGTCTATGGAGGCGTCGGCCAGCACCCGCAGGTCAAGTCACTCGCCCGCGGTTCCGACGTTCTTGTCGCCACTCCCGGTCGCCTGCTCGACTTGTTTGAGCAGGGCTATGTCGATTTCAGCGCAGTGGAGTTCTTTGTCCTCGATGAAGCCGACCGCATGCTCGACATGGGCTTCATCCATGACATGCGCCGGATTATCCGGGAGATTCCCAACATCCGCCAGACCCTCTTTTTCTCCGCCACCATGGCTCCGGCTGTGCGGCAACTGGCTGAGAGTATCCTCCACAACCCGGTCGGTGTCAGCATCACGCCCGAAGCCACCACTGCTGAAAAAGTGGAGCAACGGCTTTGTCTGGTGGATGGCAAAGACAAGCTGCCGCTGCTTGCCGATCTGATCCGCGACGAGTTGGTCCGCAACCGCGACAACCTCACCTTGGTTTTCAGCCGCACCAAGCATGGCGCCAATAAACTGGCCACCCAGCTTTCCAAGTTCGGCATCCGCGCCGATGCCATTCACGGCAACAAGTCCCAGACCGCCCGCCAGCGGGCCCTCGAAGGCTTCCGCAACGGCAACATCCAGGTGCTCGTTGCCACCGACGTGGCAGCTCGCGGGATCGATGTCAAAAATATCAGCCTGGTCATCAACTATGACCTCCCGGAAGAAGCCGAAGCCTACGTCCACCGCATCGGGCGCACCGCCCGGGCCGGTGAATCCGGCCTGGCCATCTCTTTTGTCAGCGACGACGAGTTCGGCCTGCTCAATGCCATCGAACGGAAAATCCGTCAGGCCATTCCGGTCATGTCCGAGCAAGCCTTCCACGCCGTCGGCTTGGAAGCCGCCCACGACCGCCGCCGTCAGGCCCCCGCCTATGTTCGCCCCAATCCGCGTGGGCGCAGTGGCCCACCCCGTGGACGCAGCGGCCCGCCCCGCTCCCGTGGCAGCAGTTATCCCAAGTCCGGACGCACCATGGGACGTCGGCAGGCAACGGCGACCGTTTCCGCCAAGCCCGCCAAGCGCAACCGCGGCAGCCTCCGGCGCAGCGCATAAGGAATCACTTTTCCATTGCGCAGCAGGAGGAAACCCTTTTCCTTCTGCTCTTTCTCAATTGAGAGAAGTATCCCGGAGAGGTGACAGAGTGGCCGATTGTGCATCCCTGGAAAGGATGTGTGGGGGAAACTCCACCGAGGGTTCGAATCCCTCCCTCTCCGCCATTCGACGCGCTGCGCTTGCTCATGGCAGGCCATTCTGTTTTACTGGAATGTCTCTGATGATCTCTATGAAGGTTGAATTGCAGAGCGTCGAATGCCCTGAGCCTGCCGAAGGGCTTTCTTCGAACAGCTAAAAATGTAGCGCCGCGCAGCGGCGATAAGGAGCGGGAGCGGTTCGAACCCGAGGAGAGGGTTTGACGGAAGGAACCCGCGCAGCGGGTGACTGGAGATGGGGCACGCCGCAGGCGTGAGTCCGAAGGACCTCGCACTGCGAGCCAATCCCTCCCTCTCCGCCATTCGACGCGCTGCGCTTGCTCATGGCAGGCCATTCTGTTTTACTGGAATGTCTCTGATGATCTCTATGAAGGTTGAATTGCAGAGCGTCGAATGCCCTGAGCCTGCCGAAGGGCTTTCTTGGGTTTACATGTTGTTGATGTGCAATGGAATGTTATACGTTGGGCAAACGCAGGACGTTGCGAGCCGGATCAGGAAACATGCTGAGGGAAGCGGTTCCCGACAGGCCAGGCAGCTGAAAGCGTTTATTCTTGTTTTTGTCGAAGGCCCCATGGAATCCATCACGGCTGTAAAACGTGAACGTCAGATTAAAAAGTGGTCGCGCGCAAAGAAGATAGCGCTCATTCGGGGTGATTTCGAAACACTGAAATCGCTGAGCAGATCGCGAAAAGCATAAACTCCAAATCGTTCCAAAACGACTCGTAGTCGAATCCCGACCGCTCCGCCATTCGACGCGCTACGCTTGCTCATGGCAGGCCATCAAAGAGTGGAACGGTTATCACAATTTTCTGTCCCCACATCAGGATGCAATGTCCCTTTCCAATCGTTGAACCTGAAGCGAAGTAAGCTCAGCAATTGCGCTGTAGTCGGCGTCAAATGTGATCAACTCTGCTTTATAGTGAAGGGCGATGGCAGCGATGATCAGGTCGAGAGACCCAATCGTCTGCCCTCCGGAGCGGCAGGTCTGCCCAAGGATGGCGGCATCTCGCCAAAGTTGAGTCGGTGTCGGAAGGAGGGGAAGGGTATCAAACTGCTCTCGGATCAAGGGTCGCTCAGCAGCTGTTGCGTGGCGTAGTATTTCAAATGCCACCGGTTCACACAGACAAGCTTTCGGGTCAATGATCCAAGGATGAATCATCTCCTTTAAGGCACGAGGCGACTTCTGCCGGAAGAAATCAACCCATAGGCTCGTCTCAATCAATCGCGCCACAGGGCATTCAAGGTTTTGGCTTCGTTGGCTTCGTCGCTACTCGCTTCTTCAAAGCCTTTCAGTTCAACAGACCATTCTCCTGTGAGAAATTTTCCGGCAATTTCTTTGCGCCGGTGCAACTGAATGGCCGAATTCAAAACCTTACGAATGGCCGGACCTTTTTTCCTTTCCCCGGTCATTTCGCAAACTCGACGCAATTCAGAATCGGAAATTTCCACAGTCACTTTCATACAAATATAAAACAATCGTCTTATTTTATACGCAAGTTTTTCCTATTATCAGACAGAAAAGTTCCAACATATGGCTTTTGTTCAACGACTTACGCCAGCCAAACTCACAGCACCAGCCCTCCCGCTACCGCGCAGCCCAGCACCAGTGCCCAGGGTGGGAACTTCCAGAAATGGAGGGCACCAAAGGCGAGGAGGGTGAGGATCATGGCAGGGATGGAGGTGACGCCGGAGAGAAAGACGGGGTTGTAAAAAGCAGCCAGCAAGATGCCCACCACGGCGGCATTGGCCCCCATCAGGGCAGCCTGGGCTCCGGGCATCGCCCGCAGGCGGTTCCAATAAGGCAGGGTTCCGATGACCAGAAACATGGAGGGCAGGAGAATGGCGACCAGGGCCACCATACCCCCCACCCAGGGAGGGCCGCCTGGTGCAATGACGGTTCCCAGATAGGCGGCGAGGGTAAAAAGCGGTCCGGGTAAGGCTTGGGCGAGGCCGTAGCCCGCTAGAAAGCTGTCCCGATCCATCCAGCCCCGCCCGACGGTTTCCACCTCGAGCAAGGGCAGGATCACGTGGCCACCCCCAAACACCAGGAGGCCGGACCGGTAAAAGCCATCGAAGAGGGCCAGCCAGCGATCCCCGCTCAACCAGGCAGCCAACGGCAAGCCCACCAAGCCGGCAAAGACGGCCACAAGTGCCAGTTTGGGAAGGAGTCCTGTGTGAATGCGGGCGCTGTCCGGTGAAGCGAATTCTGTTGTATCCACTGCCTTGCTACGAAACAACAGCCACCCGAGTAAAAGTCCACCTCCAATCGCCACGACCTGTACCCATGCTGTTCCTACAGCCAGCACCAGTGAGGCGGCCAACAAGGCCAGACTCGCCCGCACGCGATCCGGACAGAGTTTTGTCGCCATTCCCCAAATCGCATGGGCCACCACCGCAACCGCTGCGATTTTCAAGCCATGCAGCCAGGCGGAGTCTGTTTCGACATACGCAATCCCATAGGCTGCCGCAAACATCAGGAGAGCAGACGGCAGGGTAAAAGCGAGCCAGGAGGCGAAGGCTCCGGCCAAACCTGCCCGCTGATAACCGAGGGCAAAGCCGACCTGACTGCTGGCGGGGCCCGGCAAAAACTGGCAGAGCGCAACAAGGTCGGCATAAGCCTGTTCGCCCAGCCATTTTCGGCGGGCCACCAGTTCTTCACGGAAAAACCCGAGATGGGCCACCGGACCACCAAAGGAGGTCAACCCCAGTCGCAGGAAAACCAGAAAGCACTCGAGCACCGCCGACCGGGGTGCGTCTGGAGAGGAGTCGGTTTGAGCAGAGTCCATAAGCAAAAATCAATTACAGGCAGCGGACCCCCATGATTCGAACCCAATCATTCGTTCCTGCGTTCATCCTTCAGCCTTTCCCTTGGGATCTTCCACTTCCCGGAACAGCTCTCGCAGTCGTGTGCGGGCTTCCGCCAGCGCCGTTAACCCCTCGGGTGTGATGCGGTAAGGCCGCTTGCGTCCGCTGTCGCCCGCTCCTGCCTCCTCCAATAACCCATCGCGAACCATTCCATGCAACATCGGGTAAAGGGTGCCGGGGCTCAGCTTGTAGCCGTGTTCGCGCAACTCCCCCAGCATCCAGTTCCCGTGAACCGGATGTTCGGCCGCATGATGCAGAATGTGCATGCGAATGAAGCCCGAAAGGATACGGTGAAGCCCAGCTTTCATATCATTTACGAATTTCGTTAATCGGTTTTGTTGAATATCACAAGAACGATGGTATGTTTTTTTCATGAGACCCCCTGACTGGATAAAAGCAGGTCTGATCTTCGGACTGGCGGCGTTCCCGATAACCCTGACCGCAGGCGACCCCCAGCCGAGTCATCGGGCAGACTTTGAGATGAACTTCATCGGCGGGGGTGAATTCCGTCAGTATATCATGGACCATGTTGTCGGTGACGACCTTTGGGCGGCCAGCATGCGTGCCTTTGGCACGGCTCACAATCTGATGCACGAGCTGATGAGTGACCTTGCCCGGCACGATGCAAGTGCGCGGGGAAATCCTGAGCGGGTGCCGGACTTTGCCACCCGGATATCCGGTGGACAGTGGACACGATACCGGGAAGCCCTCGAAGCGGAAAGCGATACCAGCGCATGGGCGCAACTGATCCAGGCAACCGAAGTCATGCATGATCGCTTTCATCAGGCGATGTATCATGCCACGGTGCTGGACAAGACGATGAACGGGCGAAGTGCGGTGGTTCGCGACTATCTCCGCTCGGATCCCTTGCCGGAAGCGACAGTTTTTCCTGAGCCCCTGCTGCCGGAAGTCGCGCTGACAACGACAAGCGCCTTTCTGCACACGGTCTGGACAGCTCCACCGGAAACCCCTGACTGGCATGCCGCCTATCAGCAGACAGCGGTTTTCACCGAGATGCTCTCCACCCTGATGACCGAGTGGGCCTATGCCGCCAATGAGCGCCTGCCTGAGACAGCCCGCCCGCCCGTTTTCACCGGTCGCATGGATCAAGCCACCTGGTTAAGCTGGATTGCCCAGTTCCCGGATGACGGAGATCCCCACTGGCGTCACTTCCTGCAGTCCGTTGCCCTGATGCACCATCACATACATGAAATGCTCTACTGGATGGAGCATTACACTACAACCCGCCTGCATTCAGGCAAAGCACCTGTCTGCTGCGAAGGATAAAACAAACCAACTGCGCGGCAGCCATTCAGCCAGTGAAAGAGCCATCCTTGCCTTTAGGCAGGAGAATGGACCTTAAACAGTCGGCGGAGGAGGCATCTGCTCGGAGATCGGGGCCGGAGCTGGAACCGGGGCGGCCGGGGCCAGCTTGCGGAAAACCATTGCCACCATCAGGGCAATCGTCGGGCCGGCAATGAGGAACCAGATGAAGTTCAGAATCATGGCTACCACCAAACTGACTTGACTGAGAAGCGCGATGATCAGCGTGCTGACGACACCGGCACCAAATAAAACCACCAGCAAGGCGAGCATGGCGGGGATATTACCAATGACAAATTTGCAGGAGTCTCCGAGGGCATCAAAGGGATTGCGTTTCTGGTCGCTGACGAAGGCAGGCCAAAACATGAAGAGCATCGCCACAATTACGACAATTGGCATGAACAGAATGCCGATCAAGACCCCGGCCTCGCCCATCGAGGCTCCGATCGCGATGCCGATTCCCATGACTATGGCCACGACCAGACCAGTAGCCAGAGCGGCCACCAGATGCGCCAGAGAAGCATGCAACCAAAGATTGGTGTGGGCAAAGAGCATGTTCAGTTCAGGTTTCCCCCCATCAACGATTTTCAAGAGAAAACCCCACATCCCAATCAACATGATAGCGGTCAACACCAGACTGACGATGGCTCCAAGTATCGGGATGATATTGGGGATCATCGCGACCACGCCAAAGACAAAAAATGCCAGCAGCAGGTTAAAGGCATTTTCCGAAAACTTGCGTAAAGCGACGGGGAAGAGTCCAAGGTAGAACAAGAACGTGTCTTTCATGAGAGAGTAGGATCTAAGGTTAGTAGTGCTGCCTGAGAATAGGCATGAATGAAGCGCACAGCTCATTTGTAAAAAAATCCGACCTTCCCCGTCAACGGAATAAACGGTGCCACCCCTTCTAGCAGAACAATCCCATTTTGATATTAGCGATTCTCAATGAAGACTTTCCACAAGAAGCTCCCCCGATTTCGCACAATGTTTGCCAAAGCCCTGAAAGCCCTTTGTTGTTTAGCCCACTGAATGGACAGCTCCCGATTCCGCATTACTGCCTTCTCCATCCTCGTAGTGGCTGCGATTCTCCGCTTCTGGGACATCGGCCTGAAGCCGCCGCATTTTGATGAGGGCATCAACGGCTGGTTTGCCGAGCGCATCGCGGAAGAGGGTCACTTCCGCTACGATCCGACCAATTACCATGGGCCGCTTCATTTTTATGTGGTCTTCGCCGCACAGAGTCTCTTTGGCCGGTCGATCGAAGCTCTGCGCTTTCCCGTGGCACTCGTCGGTCTGGGCTGTGTCTGGGTGGCCCTCTTCGGATACCGCCGCCACCTCGGAGAGCGTGCCGCGCTGTTTTTCGGCACATTTCTGGCAATTTCTCCCGCAATGGTCTTTGTCAGCCGTTATGCCATTCACGAAATCTGGTTGCTGTTTTTTTGCATGCTGACTGCCCTCGGGGTTCTCGATCTATCCACCCGACGGCTGCAATCCGGAGTCTGGCTGCTTTGGACAGGGGTATTCGGCATGGTTTTGACTAAGGAAACCTATGTTATCCATCTGCTCGCATTCCTTCTCGCCTACCCCACGCTGCTGTTAACCCAGCGCTATATTTTTCCCGATAGTCCTCAGCCGTTAAACACAGGGCAGCACGATAAGCTTGATCTCGTTTCCTTTTGCCGGGCTTCCCTCCCCGCATTCACATTGGGCTTGCTGCTGGTGCTCTATTTTTACTCCGGAAACTTTCATTATTTCAGAGGACTCAGCGGCTTGTGGACGACCTTTTTCGCCTGGTCGGAGACAGGAATGGAAGCAAGCGGACACGAAAAGCCTTTCTATTACTGGTTCCAACTCTTTCTGCGCTATGAATGGGCGGCATTACTCGGAATCCTGGCTTCAGCACGCTTTATCCTTCCCAGCCCAGGCCCTCTCCGCTGGCTGGTCATCTCAGGTGCCGGAGCCGCCGTCGCCTACGCCATCATTCCCTATAAAACCCCCTGGTGCGTCATCATGGTAATGTGGACCTTCCCCCTCGCCCTGGCCTGGGTGCTGGATGAAGGCTGCAAGCAGGCGCGATGGGCGCTTCCAACCATCATCCTTTTCAGCGTGACGGGACTGCATGCCATCGGGATGAGTGTCTGGCTGAATTTTTTCCACTTCGACAACCCCCGGGAGCCTTATGTTTATGTGCAAACCCATCGTGAGATTCATCGTTTTCTCGATCCACTGCTCGAGTCTGCGGAACGCAATCCACTTCTCTATCACCAGGCAGGCGCTATTCTGGAGCAATCCCCCTTTCCACTCCCCTGGCTGCTGGGCGACTTTCCCATGGTCGGATACTACGCCCCCGATACCGCACTGAGCCCATTCGATCACACTTTTTATCTGAGCCCCCTTTCCCGCATCAGCGAAGTCGAACCCAGATTAAAAGGGGATTGGTTTGTCGTGGAATTTCCACTACGGGATAGCCAAGAGCGATACATGGCATTCTTTGATGCAAACTGGTATGCCGATGCCTTTGCCGCTCAGTCTCCGGTGCGATTTCCTCGAAAGGAGCCCCTCCAGCCATGAGAACGATCGGGACACTGCTGGCTTTAATCTCCGGGGGGGTCGCGACTCTCATACTGGGCTTCTCTATCTCCGGTACCACCTCGCAAAGTATGATCTGGGTCGGATGGCTGGGCGGCCTGCTCCTCGCTGTGCGGGCCTGGCAAGGCCAGCCAGCTCCTGCCTCCGGGACGACGACCCACCGCCTTGGCTGGGTGAGTGCCGCAGTACTCGCCATTGCAATCCTATTCATCGTGCACACCTCCTTCTGGCTGGTCTGGCAAACCCGGCAGGAACTCCGGGTGGGCTCCCCCTTCAATCTGGGAGATCTGGCCTTACATTTGGCCCATTTTCGCTATCTCTCGGGAGAAGTCCCTTTTTGGCCGGAGAACCCTATCGCGGCAGGCGATCCTTTCGCCTACCCGCCGGGAATCGTTCTATGGAGCCTGATGTTGAGCGTGCTGGGCTTGAGTGATTTCGGGGTTTTGATCGGAGGAAGCCTGCTGGGGCTCAGCCTGGGGGTGGCAGCCTGCTGGCGTTGGGGCGGCCCTTTTGCCCTCGCCGTATTGCTCTTCAACGGAGGCCTCGCTGGTTTCGCTTTCTTTGGGGAGTGGGCCTGGCGGGATTACCAAATGGAAGCGATATGGAAAAGCATCCCCCTCTCCATGCTGACCACCCAGCGCGGTTTGCTCTATGCCTTGCCTGCGGGGCTTTGGCTGCTGACCCGTTGGCGCCACTGCTTCATCCGGAATGAATGCAAGGCAAACTGGCTGGATGGATGGATCTACGCCACCTTACCCCTCTTCTCGCCCCATGCCTTTCTGGCACTCTCCCTGTTGCTGGGAATGTGGTTCCTGGCCGGAATCGAACGTAGGCGACTGCTCATCTTCGTCCTCGCGGCCTTTCCGCTGGCAGTCCTCTCTGCCTGGCTGGCCAGTGGCGGTTTTTCCGTGGGAGGTGGGATCCGCTGGGCAGCAGACTGGTTCCTCCAGGAAAACCAATCCTGGCCCATGGCGTTGATGCACAATTTCGGGCTATGGACCTTGCTCCTTCCAGGGCTGGCGGGGTGGCTGATCTGGAATTTATTACGTCCTGAAAAAATGGATACACCCCAGTCCGCTGCTTCCTACCGCGAGCAACTGGCTTTTCTAGTACCCGGCCTGCTTCTGTTTCTGCTCTGCCTGCTGGTTGTCTTTCAACCCTGGTCGTGGGACAATACCAAGTTGATGCTTTGGGGATGGCTGATCGCAGCCCCGGTTCTCTGGGAAGGATTTCTGAAATCCCAGCGCCGGTGGATCCAGCTCCCTCTCCTCACGCTTCTCTTCTTCAGCGGTTTCATCTCCCTGCCGGGTGGATGGCATGCCGCCAAAGGCGGGTATTATTTGGCCTCCCGCAGCGAACTCGATCATGCCAGACACCTCCGGAGTCTATTACCCCCGGATGCCCCTGTCGCCATTGCCCCGGATTATAATCATGTCCTGTTGCTTTCCGGTCAGCCTGTCGTCCTCGGCTTTGAGGGGCATCTTTGGAGCCACGGGATCGATTACCTGCACCGGATGCATCTGCTGGAGCGCCTCTATCATGGCGGTAGCGATTGGAAAGAAGCGGCCGAAGCGCTCGGAGTGGAGTATATGTTCTTTGGCCCCAAGGAAGAAAAGCGGTTCCCCGATAGTCTTTATACTTGGTTCACTGAGGCCGAACTCATCCACATGGGTCCGGCCGGTATGTTATTCCGTATCCCCTGAGCCATCTGTCCCGGCAGGGTCAGCAGTTACGGCTTCGACGGATTCGGGATCCGGTGGGCTGAGGTCGGGAAGCACCTCCAGCTCCTCCGGCGAAACCGGTGGTGCATCCAGATCTGCTGCAGCAATGCTGCCCATTGCGGTTTCGGGATCAAAACTCGCCCAGTACGCGGCCACCAGACTCATGGTATATTGGCGACGTTGACGGTCCGAGATCAGCTCAGCCCAGGAATAGGCGGTCTCAGGGTCCATCGACATGGTCTCCAGGGAAAGCATCTCAATCGCGCCCCCATAAGGCTCCAGATCATCGGCCGCATTGAGAAATTCTCCCAAAGGAACAGGCCCGAGAACGCGTAACCACTGCCGGGCTGCTTCCTTCTGCGCTAAATCACGCGTCGGCGACGGAGGTTGCCGCGCCAGCCATTCGAGCGTCGCGGCCGGAGCTTCCCGGCTCCAGGAATCCGCCAGGGGAGCCAGCGTCCATGCTCTGTCCGCCTCCGGCAAACTCTCAACCCAACGCACCACTGTGGCCACATCCTGACGAGCCCAGGAGGTAAGTACGGCAGACAGCACATTGATTCGGCCCTCGTAATCCTGGGTCACGGACTCGGCAAAGACAAACGCCCCTCGGGGACCTTCCATGGCCAAACGGCGAACCGCTTCCCGCGAAGCGACTTCCTCCGCAATCATGCGGTCCTCCAGACCGGAAATCCATGAAATCAACGTGTCGTCATCCAAGCCCTTCGCCCGGGCAAGGACCGTTGCCAAGCGTTCCGCCTGGCGTAGCCCCGCTACCGGATTTTGAAGAATCCAATTCCAGGCACTCTCCGCCCGTTGTCTGGCCCAGCCTCCCAGCGCGGCTTGAGCCAGTGACCCGGACAACTCAGGTCGGGATGGATGCACTGCGGTGCGTGTAAACTCAAGGGCAGATCTCCCGTCAATTTCTCCCCAGCGTTCAAAAAGCGCTTCGAGCAGGGCCAGACGGGAAGCTTGGGGTGGCTCCTCCAACAGCACCTGAATCGCCGGAACCACTTTGCGCGAAGGATAGGCTGCCGCAATGGTCTCCGCCGCGATCGCCCGACGGGCAGCATCCGGTTCGCGATTAAGCCTGAGTAAAAGCTGGCGGACCTGACCGGGGAGAGCGGTTTCCGGATCACCTGATTTTAGCTCTGCCCATTCCACATAGGTATCCAGCTCCCGCTCGACCAGAACCGCATAGGCCCGGTCGGCCGTGTTTAAGCCCTCCATGCCCCCTTCGCCGGGTGCGCGATGAAAAGCAAAAGCGGTCAGCAAGCCCAGTGTATAAACGATTCCAAGAGAAATGAGCCAGGCAATGAGCAGAACGAGAGTAGTCAGTCGAAAGGCTTTCACATCCCCAGCAAGAGGGAAACCTCGTCACTTGGCAATGCCGCTTCAAGCTTCCGGATGAACCACCATGGCAATTTCAAGATCGCAGTGAACAGCAATCCGGAGGGCAAAAAGCCCCCCGTTAGTGCGGGCGCTCAGTAAAGCCAGGAATCCGGCCTTCATCGAAATCAATCAAGTCGGCCACACAGACTATATCCTTAACCCGCCCGGGACAGCCCATCGCGGTGAGTGCATCGGAGAGAAATTCACGCCCAGCGTCGGTCATGCCCTTGTGGGTCAACTCACGATTCCATTTTGCCCCTTGCACATCCTGAGGGAAAAGTGCCACCAGCGCGTGATTGAGAGCAGCTTCATCCTCACCATGCTCTCGCACCAGTTTGACGACATCCTGCGGGTCAATCCCCAGATGCATGCAGAGAAATCGATCAAAGCCTCGGCAAAAATTCTTCTGATAACTCTTCGGAAGCTCACCTTTGAGATGCAGCCTGATTTTGGCCAGAAAGCGGGGCAAGTGGAGCAACCCAGTCCCCAGATGGGCTTCGTATGGGGAAGGCAGGGTGTAACAGATTTCTCCGGTGGAACCATGAATAGGACTGTCTTCGGACATATTCGCCACTCTTGACCCATCTGAGGAAAAAGCAACCCCCGGACGCAGGGTCCCGACCGGAAGAGTGCGGTCAAGCGGATCATGAGCAAAACCCGCAATCCAGCCTTTTCCATGCAGCACTGATTGCAGAGGCCGATTCGTCAACTAATACCAGTCTGGTTGATGATCGGCCATTCCCTCTGCTGAGGGTATTTTCGAGAGCATCCTTTGACAATCGGCGGACAAAGGCTTGAGTGGAAATACGGCCGACGCCCTCTCCCGCCTGCCGTTCAGGTCTCATGAATACAATTTGGCGCGTTTCGCAGTATTTGTTTCGATATAAGGGTCTGTTCAGCCTGACTCTTCTTTTTGCCGTAGGCATGGTGGGAATGGAAATCGCCGTGCCGCGCGTCGTGCAGGGCATCCTGACCGGAGTGCGCGATACTCAATCACTCGATGCGCTTTGGATTGGAGTGGGCATCATCATTGCCTTGTTCCTGGGAAGTGCCGTTTTCAACGGGCTGCGCATTGTCACCAACAACACGCTGGAGCAGCAAGTGCTGCTTGATATGCGCCGCGATATTCACCAGAAGCTCTTGAACCTTCCTGTCTCCTTTTATGACCAGCGCAAAAGCGGCGATATTTCCTCCCGGGTGATTGAGGACGTTGCCACCGTGGAGCGCGCGCTCCTCGACGGAACCGAGATGGGCAGCCGGGCCATTGTCACCATCGTCGGAGTAACAGTGATGCTGTTTCTCAATAATCCCATGCTCGCCTGGCTCGTCTTTCTGCCTGTGCCCATCCTGCTGCTCTGGGGAGTTCTCTACGCAAAAGGCTCGCGCAAAGTCTGGAAAGAAGTGCGGGAAGCAGCAGGGGACCTCAACAGCCTGCTGGTCGAGGACATTCAAGGCAACCGCCTGATTCAGACCTTTGGGCTTCAGAACCGCGAGGGAAAGCGATTCGAGGGACTGGCGGAACTGCTCCGCAAGCGAACCCTCTCAGCGATGTACCGCTGGTCCTTTTACAACCCCGCCACCACCTTTGTCACCAACATGGGAATTGTCAGCATCGTGGCCGGGGGTGGCTATATGATCCTGCAAGGGGGCAGCGATTTCGATTTCCCTGAGCTGATCGCTTTCCTGCTCTATGCCTATATGCTCTACGCACCAATCGGCCAGCTTCACGGAATCAATCATATGCTCGCTGCCGGTAAAGCTTCAGGAGACCGCGTTTTTGAAATTCTGGATGCGCAGGTGGAAATCGAGTCTCCGGTGAATCCCCAGCCTTTTCCCGAAGGCATCCTCGAGGTGTCTTTCGACCAAGTCAGCTTCCAATACCCCGGACGCCCGGAGGTGCTGCAGGATTTCAATTTGAACATTGAGGCAGGTAAAGTAACCGCACTGGTCGGCCATACCGGAGCAGGGAAAAGCACCGTCGCCAACCTCGCCATGCGGGCCTACGACGTCACCGGTGGCGTCATCCGCCTGAACGGTCAGGATATCCGCACCCTCTCGCTGGATGACATCCACCTGCGCATCGGACACGTGGCTCAGGATCCCTTCCTCTTCGAAGGCACCGTTCGAGACAACCTCTTGCTGGCTCAACCCGAAGCAAGCGAACGGGAGATCATCGCCGCCCTTCAAGGCGCCTGTTCCTGGGATTTCGTCCAGCGCTTGCCCGACGGACTGGACACAAATATCGGCGAAAAAGGCATCCGCCTCTCCCAGGGAGAGAAGCAACGGCTGACCATCGCCCGGGTTCTGCTGAAAAATCCGCCATTTGTCATTCTTGATGAAGCCACCGCCAGTGTGGACACCATAACGGAAAAGGAAATTCAAACCGCCCTCGACAACCTGATGAGTGCCCGAACGGTCCTCGTCATTGCCCACCGCCTTTCCACCGTGCGCAAAGCAGACTCCATCGTCGTCCTCGAACGGGGGACCATCATCGAAAAAGGCTCGCATGAAGAACTATGCGAACTGGGAGGACATTATGCCCGACTCTGGTCCATCCAGCAGGATGCTATCCCAGAAAACCTCAGCTTATCCTGAGAGAAGAAAATCAGCTGAAGGATCAACCCCGGTAATTTTACTTGCTACCGGGCGGGGGCTTTGAGAACTTGCGCAGGATTCCGGCTCATGCCAGGAACATTCCCGCAGCATCATGGAAAAGTCCATCGAACTCGTCGTCCCCAACAAAACCGGTATCCACGCCCGCCCAGCGGCCATGATTGTCCGCATCGCCAACCGCTATCCGGCCGACGTTTATGTGGAAAAGGATGACGAGCAAGTGAATGGCAAAAGCATCATGGGCCTCATGATGCTGGCCGCCGGTCAAGGCTCCAAACTCAAGTTCACCGCCCAAGGCGATGGAGCCGATGAAATGCTGGCAGACCTTGAAGCCCTCTTCGAACGCAAGTTCGACGAAAGCTAGCCTTCCGTACCCAGCTCTTCCTCCAAGCGGAACATTACTTGCCAGACTAGTAGTGGCACCTGCCCCCCTGCACACGCCCCCCCCCATCCCGGTTGAAAACCGCCCTACGCCATTATCAACCAGACTGGTAGCGCCCCCTCGCACCGCAGCCTTTCTCTCGCCCCTAACTACACCCATACCAACCACTTCCACTATTTACCAGACTAGTAGTGGATGGCATCGATCAGACTCTGGATTTGAGAATATTTGCGGGGGTCGGGATCAGCCTCATCTATCAACCAGACTAGTAATAGATCGTGCTTCCAGAATCTGCCTTACAAGCCCAACCCCCGACTGAGCAGCTACTTCCATTATTTACCAGACTAGTAGTCACATCTGGCCCGCCGCACTCGCAAGCCCCTCCGCCACGGTTGAAAGCGCCATCCACCATATTCAACCAGACGAGTAACGTCCCCTTGGCGCCGCAGCCTTACGCACATCCCTAACCAAATGCATCCCAGCTATTTCCACTATTTGCCAGACTAGTAGTAGGCTGGCTAACCGCAGGAACCAAAGCACCCTTCCATATTCCACCAGACTGGTAATGGATCGAATCGCAGCCAAACCCTCCTCCAGCTCAAGACTCAATACATCAACTACTTCCACTATCTACCAGACTAGTAGTTGCTGCGGTGGGGTGGAAGGGGGACGTTGATGGGGGATCCGAATCAGCGACCCCAGTTGGGGGTGTGGGATTTATTGAAGCCGCGATTGCGCTTTTTCTTTTTGGGCTGGCCTTCATCGAGGACAGGAGACCACTTGTACTCGAAGTCATCGACTCTCTTTCGCTCGATTTCGCGCCCAATGAAGCGTTCGATCGCCCGGAGAAAATCGATTTCCCCGGCAGTGTAAATGGTCACAGCCTCGCCTTCGCGCTCTGCCCGACCCGTCCGTCCGATGCGGTGCACGTAATCTTCGGGATGCTGCGGGATGTCATAATTGATGACGTGACTGACATCACTGATATCAATCCCGCGGGCTACGATATCCGTCGCGACGAGAATCTCACTTTTGCCCGATTTGAAGGCTTTGAGTGCTTCATCCCGTTCGCGCTGTGAACGGTCCGAATGGAGCACGCCGACCGGACCATGCCCTGAATTGTCCAGCCAACGGGAAATGGTATCGGCCCCGGCCTTGGTACGGGTGAAAATCAGGACGCTGTGGTAATCGAATTTTGCCAGCATGGCCACCAGGAGGTCGAACTTCTGGCGCTCATCGACCGGATAGATAGCGTGGCTGATGGTTGCGGCCGGTTGACGTCCGCCACCGATCTTGATTTCGACCGGTTCCCGAAGCATGCGGCGGGAAAGCTTTTCAATTTCCGGAGGAATGGTGGCAGAGAAAAGCAGGCTCTGCCGCTTGCCCTTGATTTGATCGAGGATGCGGGTGACATCCGGCAAGAATCCCATATCGAGCATCCGGTCGGCTTCGTCGAGGACGAGCATCTGGAGATTTCTCAGGGAAAGGTTACGCTGCTGCAGGTGATCGAGCAGCCGCCCCGGGGTGGCGATGACAATGTCAGCATGTGCCGCCAGATCCTCGCGCTGACGCCCGTATTTGACTCCGCCGTAGATCAGGGCGAGGCGCAGATCGAGGTATTTGCTGTAAATTTCCAACTGCTCATGCACCTGGGCAGCCAGTTCCCGAGTGGGTTCAAGGATAAGCGCACGGGGCCAGTTCCCATGCTCATGCTTTTGCAGCAGAGTCAACATGGGGAGGGAAAATGCGGCGGTTTTACCGGTTCCGGTCTGAGACCCTCCAATGATATCCCTGCCCTGGAGCAGGAGGGGAATGGCTTCTGCCTGGATCGGCGTCGGCCGCGTGTAACCTTTTTCTTCAACTGCCCGGAGCACTTCCGGTGCGAGATTCAAATCGCGGAATAAGGGGAGGGCCGCAGGTATTTCAGCGGTCTCAATCATGTCTGTCATATGCGGATTCTGTTGCCCCTCTGCGAGTAATGAGGGCAGAGGAGGGGTGAATCGCCAGCCACGAACCTACAAGGCTGCGCATCAGGCTTGAAGTTACCCTGCGCAATCGTGTCAATTCGTGACCGACGCATTGAGGGAACAATTGCTCCTGTTCCCACAATTCCCCTTACTGTTTTCCATAAATATGTCCGGTGCAAGCCCAGATCCATCTCTCTCTGGACCCCTTTATCGGGGACGAATCGCCCCCACTCCGACCGGAATGCTGCACCTCGGTCATGCCCGGGCGTTCGGGGCAGCCTGGGCCAGGGCACGTCAATCAGGGGGTCAATTGATCTACCGGACGGAGGATCTCGATCCCAACCGCTGCCGCCCGGATTATGCCCACGCGGCGATGGAAGACCTACGCTGGCTGGGCCTGAATTGGGATGAAGGCCCTGATCTGGGCGGGCCATGCGGGCCATACGTCCAGAGTCAGCGACAGGATTGGTTTCTCAAAGTTTGGGGGAAGCTCCGCGATGCTGGAGCCATTTATCCCTCGACACATTCCCGCAAGGACGTGGCCAATGCCGCTCACGCTCCACATGCGGAGGATGAGGAGCCGATTTTTCCGCCAGGCTTGCGTCCAGCAATGGGCACCGGAATCCATGCCGACATCCCTGGGGATACCAACTGGCGGTTTCGGGTTCCCGACGGGCGGACCCTCAGATTCTCCGACGCGCTCCAAGGCTCACAGTCTTTTACTGCCGGCAGCGATTTTGGCGACTTCCTGGTTTGGCGCCGGGACGGTGTGCCCGCTTACGAAATGGCGGTGGTCGCCGATGATCATGCGATGGGCATTACAGAGGTGGTGCGAGGAGCCGACCTTCTCCTTTCCACTGCCCGCCAGCTATTGCTCTATGAAGCTCTCGGCTGGAACCCACCCGCCTGGTGTCATGTTCCCTTGCTCTGCGATGCCAACGGCAAACGATTGGCCAAACGACATGCCAGCATGAGCCTGCGTTCTCTCCGGGAAAAGGGAGCCGACCCATTCAGTCTGCGGAACATGCAAATCCAAGCGGCCTTCTCAGCTGCCACTTCCTGAATGTGGTGAGGGCGCTCCCCCGCGATTCTTGCTCACCGGCTGCTGGAGCCATTTCCAGAATCGCTTCAAGAGGAGATGAATATCGTGTAACATGAGGTATAAGGCAGGCACCAGCAAGAGTGTGACAAGGGTGGCAAAGACGACTCCAAAAGCCAGTGAAGTCGCCATCGGGATGAGAAACTTAGCCTGCAGGCTGCGCTCCAAAAGCATCGGCATCAGGCCGACAAAGGTAGTCAAAGAAGTCAGCGTGATCGGGCGAAATCGTCTGCGTCCGCCAAGCAAGGCAGCTTCAATCGCAGACATCCCATTGTTGCGTTTTTGATCATTTACAAAATGGACCATTACGAGGCTGTCATTGACCACCACTCCGATGGCCGCGAGGACACCCATGGCAGAAAGAATGGAAAGAGACTGGCCGGTGACAAAGTGTCCGAATACCGCACCAACAAAAGCAAAAGGAACGGCCACCATCACAATGATGGGTTGGAAATAGCTTTTGAAGGGGATCGCGATCAGGGCATAGATCGCTGCCAGCACAAAGAGAAGTCCCATGAACATGACCTTCAAGGTTCTCTCGTTCTCGGCTGCCTGTCCCTCAAGCGCACTGCGCACATCGGGAAAAGCTTCCAGAATAGCATCCACCGAACTTTTCACTTCTCTAGTCAGTCGAGCCACATCAACCGTCTCACTATCGATATTGGCGGTGACATTTAAAACCCTTCGGCGGTTCTCTCTTTGAATGGTGGAAAAGCCCTGCCCCATCTGCATCGTGGCCACTTCTTCAAATGGCACCTCCGTTCCATCCGGAAGGCGTATGCGCAGGTTTTCCAGATCGTAGATGGATTGGCGTGACTCCCTTGGATAACGGACCATAACCCGCACATCGTCGCGGCCCCGTTGAATACGCTGGGCTTCCAAACCGTAGAATGCCGCCCGCACCTGTCGTCCGACATCCGCCGCACTGACTCCCAGCAGTTCAGCCCCCTCTCTGAGGCTGACTTGGATTTCTCTTTTCCCACTGGAAAAATTATCGCTGACATCAAACACACCGGGATAATCAGCCAGCCGCAGCTTGATCTGGCGGGCCGCCTCTTCCATCTCATCAAAGTTCCGCCCTTCCAGTTGGATATCGATCGGTTTGGCCGTGGTCGTGACGGTTTCAGCCGTAAAGACGAGACTCTTGACTCCCGGAATAGTCCCCACCGCCTCTCGCCAAGCCGCCGTTACATCCAAGGCGGATATCTGGCGGGACTCTCCTTTGGTCAATTCAGCGATCATCGTCGCCCGGTGATTATTGGCCGATGTCGCTTCCTCCAACTCCCCGAAATCCCCGGAAATGCCTCCAGAGAATACTCCAAAATACTGAACAGGAGCGTGTCCTTCATTCTCTTCAAACGCACGATTGATCTGTTGAAGCCCGCTTTCGATACGGTCTACGCCTTTAAGGACTTCATCAATGGGAGTACCCGCAGGGTATTCCATCTCGATCAGAATAAAGTCGGAAGGAACCACGGGGAAAGGCACCCATCGTACCCATCCTCCCAATACAGCTCCCACGCTGATGCAGATCGCCGCAAAAAACGTCGTCATCGTAATGTAACGATGCTTCATCGCCCAGGTGAGGAAAGGTGTGTATTTTTCCTCGATAAACTGCTCCAGTCCATCGGCAATGCGGCGCTGGGTGCGTTGGTAAAAATTCAGCTGTGCATCCGTTCGATGGGTGCCTGCTGATTTGATCAGAGTAAGGTGGTAAGGGAGGATCAACTTGGACTGAACCAGTGACCACAGTAGCGTGGCGATGACCACCTGGGGAACGGGAACAAAAATTTTCCCAAAGACCCCGGGGAGAAAAAAGAGCGGCATGAAGGCAACGCACGTCGTTAAAACCGCAAAAAAGACCGGGACCGAAACCGCATGCGTTGCCCGAACCGCGGACTCCACTCCGGGTCCACTCCTCTGATACTCGCTGAAGATACTCTCCCCCACAATAATCGCATCATCGACGACAATCCCGAGGACCAGAATAAATGCAAAAAGTGAGATCAGGTTGACTGAAAGATCGATGCCCGGCGCGAGCAGCATGGTCCCGAGAAAGCTGATGGGAATGCCCAGCATCACAAAAAATGCCAGCATCGGACGGAGAAATGCGGTCAAGACTACCAGAACCAGAAACAATCCGATCAAGCCATTCTTCACCAAAGTGTTGAGCCGATCCTTGAGGTAAAATGACCCGTCGCCGAATGGAGCGATGCGGACACCCTCAGGGAAAGTCCCGTTTACCGATTCGATGTATTCATAAACCCGCGACGAAATTTCCAAAGGTCCTTCATCCCCACTCTGGGAAATACGGAGGTATGTTGCGGGTTGTCCGTCAAAACGGGAGATAATATCCACATCGGCAAAGCCGTCCTGAATGTTGGCGACATCTCCCAGCCTCAGTGTTGCCCCGTCTGGACTGCTGCGCAGGATGATTGAAGCAAATTGATCTCCGACATAAGCCTGCCCCACGGTGCGGAGTAAAATCTCTCCACCCCGTGCCCGCAGGGCCCCTCCGGGCACATCGAGTGAGGCGTTTCGCACTGCAGCTACGACTTCATCAAAACTCAGGTTGAGGGCTCGAAGTGCTTCCTCGCTGACCTCCACCGCAAGTTCATAAGGGCGCACTCCGATGAGATCTGCTTGAGACACGCCCGGCAGCATGAGCAACTCATCCCGGACGCGATTCGTGAGTTTCCGCAGAGTATGTTCATCGGTATCACCGGCGATCGCCACCCAGAGCACCTCGCGGGGGATGAGCACCTCTTCCACCACCGGTCGTTCCGCTTCCACAGGCAAGGTGGTCAATGCATCGACCCGCGTCTTGATATTCTCTTTAACCACTTGAGTGTTGTACCCACCACGCACTTCAATCTGCACAATCCCAACACCCTCGGAGGAAACGGAGCGGATTTTATCTATGCCCTCCACACCTTCCACGGCCTCTTCTATCCGGATGACGATGCCCTGCTCCACTTCTTCAGGTGTAGCCCCTGGAAAAACAGTGGTAATGGCAATCTCATCCATCCGCACATTTGGAAACAATTCGAACCGTACCATCGGGATGGAGAGCAGTCCCCCGACGATGAGGACAAAGGCAATCAAGTTGGCGGCAACCCCGTTCTTGGCAAACCAGCGGATCATGATGCCTCCTTTATTCTGCCTGCACGGTTTGCGGCGCAACCCGCATGGCTTCAATAAAGAACTCTATGGGAGTGCGGTTTACCCGATCCCCCGGTTGAAGCCCTTGAGAAATGATAACTCGCCGCGCATCAGCGTGGACGACAGTGACCTGTCGGCGATGCATTCGGTTGTCCGCATCGATCACATAGAGTGTTTCGCGGTCCAGCATAACCTCACGGGGAAGCACAAACACATCTTCCAGTAACCTCCCTTCGATCAAGGCCTCCACAAAAAGCCCTACTTTGAGAGGCGGGTTTTCCCTGCTGTATCCATTCCTTCCATACGGGTCATCCACTTCCGCCACCGCGTAGAGCAGGCGTGTGCGCGGATCAATGGTTCCTTCAACTCGACGGATGTGTCCGGTCCACTCCTGACGGGTTCCACCGGTTTCCGCGCTGAGGGTAACCTTGGGCAGGCCCTCTGTAGAATCCACCCCGGAGAATGGCTCCGGCAATGCAATCAACCCTGTATCCCGCAAATTCAAGGGCAGCCGGACTTCTGCTGTCTCCACTCCGAAGTAGGAAGCCACCGGGGTGGTATTTGCCATCACCACAGACCCCAGATCGACCATTCGCTCCCGCACTCTGCCGTCGAAGGGTACCTTCAACTCGGTGCGCTCGAGATTTCTGCGGGCGAGGGAGACGGCTTTTTCCGCCGCGACGATTTCCGCTTCAGCCCGTTGCAACTGCGGGATGCGAAGGGCCAGTTCACCAGGAGCCGCACGGCCAAGTTCAGCCCAGTCTGCAGCCGCCTGCTCGGCCGCAGCCTTTTCCTGCGCCAGCACCAGTCGGGCGGCCGCCAGTCGCAAATCCGCTTCGGCGAGGGCAGACTGATAAGGCACTGCATCCACGCGGGCGAAAACCTCACCTTCTTCAAAATATCCGCCAGCGCGAAAACGGGAGTCCACCCAAACAACGGGTCCGGACACTTCAGGGATCAAGGTGGTCTCGCGCCCGGCTGAGACCAAGCCCTGGGATCGCACCTCAAGGGCATGGCTGCCCTTCTCCGCAAGATAATACTCAACCGGCGGGATCAACGGAGGCGTCGGCTTCTGCTCAGGCTGTGGGCCAAAGAAATACAGTCCCCACGCCAGCAGCAGGGAGAGCACACTAATACCAAGACAGATTCCAAAGACATGATACCATTTCATCGCTCAGCCACTGCTTTCCGGGGGTCGTTTCGGTGAAAGGGCTCGTGACCGAGAGCCAGATGCAGCTGGACCCGGTTGAGCCGTCGTAAAGTTTGCACAGCGATCTGCTGACTATAGCTACTGTAAGCGCTTCGACGGGCTTCAAAGAGCAGGGAGATTTCTACCAGACCGCGTTCATACTCTTGCCAGATTTGCTCCTCGGCTGTTCGCGCTTCCACGACCAGTTCATCCACTCTCCCGGCCTGTTCCTCCAGCAACTTTTCCGCAGCCAGGGCAGTCTCCACTTCCCGATAGGCATTGAGTAAGGTGGATGCAAAATGCTCCAAGGCCGCTTCTTCAGCCGCCAAAGTTGCTTCGATGCGGGAGGAAATTCTACCGGCGGTAAAAATCGGGGCCGTCA
The DNA here is from genome assembly GCA_050485245.1 of Verrucomicrobiota bacterium. Lineage (GTDB taxonomy): Bacteria > Verrucomicrobiota > Verrucomicrobiia > Opitutales > Oceanipulchritudinaceae > JBJHBA01. The sequence continues at coordinate 185,411 of JBJHBA010000001.1, forward strand.
AGCCTCCGACCAAAGACCAGACCCCAAAGTCCGAGTTGAGCAGATCCCCCAACTCTGTCGAAGCCGTTCCGGCTGATGCGGTCAGAGTCAGTCGGGGATAGCGCAGCTTGCGGGTGGCACCGTGTTCATGCGCTGCCGCCAGATAGGCCCATTCCGCAGATCTCAAATCCGGACGGGAAGAGACCTGCTCCGCCGGGATGCCTTCCAGCGGAAGCCGTGGCATTTCAGGCCATTCACTTTCCAGAGGGAGGGAGCGATCGGGGTACCTCCCAAGCAAAGCTTCCAGCGCACGGGCCAAGCCGTCTTCCTGCTGGCGGCGGGCCACGACTTCGGCAGATGCTGCCCGGGTGGCGCTCCTCGCCAGACGCAAGGCGCCTGCATGGACCAGCCCGCTCTCGTAGCGGCGGGTCATCCAGTCCTCCTGCTGCCGATAGGATGCTTCGGTGGCTTCAGCCCATTGGCGCTGCTGGACGGCCTCGGCATATTCCAGCCAGCGCCGCACAACTTCCCCGATCAAGGATAAGCGGGCCGCGGCAAAGTCTGCTTCGGCCACCCCGAAACCCGCCTGGGCAGCGCGGGTCGTGTCGGCCAGACGGCCCCAGAGATCCAGTTCCCAACTCAGCTCGCCGAAAAGATCATAGCGGGTACTCTGGGCTTCGAGCAGATCCGGAAGGCCTGCTTCCGGGGGGAGCGGATTGGCGATGACGGTTTTTGAGCGGCTACCGCTCAATCCCCCAACCAGTTCCGGCCACCTTCCGGCCGAGGCCAAACGGGCTTCGGCTGCCGATTGGCGGACCCTGGCCGCGGCTACCGCCAGATCCCGATTATACTCCAAGGCTTCTTCAACCAGTTGCACCAGCGCATCCCCGCCAATCGCATCCAACCAGTATGCGGAGGAGCGATCCATTGAAGCAGTCTCCGGCTGACTAAAGGAATGCGGGATGGGCAAATCAGCTTGAATATGAGGCTCTTCCACCGCAGTGGCGCATCCAAAGCCAGACAGCAGGGCTAACGCCAATGTCAAGCAACGGGCAATCATTGCCAAACCGGGATGGGAATTTCTTCCAACCCGGGAGTGCAGCTTAGATGAACCAAACAGGTGCATTGCGAGAAAGGGATGACGGTAGGTGCTGTCCGGCCAAGAAGCAAGAATAGCAAAAGAGAACAGTCAAATTTGCGTGCGGAGAGGCTTGTTCGTGGATAGTCCGTATCTCCAGTAGCCCAAAACCACTTTTCCTGCTCCCTTTTCGCTCCTTAAAGCACTCCTTCTTCAACCCAGCTAAAAAGAATTATTCTGGCCAAATGCCCAGAAAAGGCATGACTTTCCATCCAGAAGGCTGTTCGCCTTCGTGAAACCCCTTCAACAGTTCATTCCAACAGGACTCAAAATATGCCCTCCATTCCCTGGCAAGATCGCCCGGCTGGCTGCCAAGACGTTGTCTGGCGCTACAGCGAAAACCCGATTATCGATCGCAACCCGATTCCGCGCGGGGCCCGCGTCTTCAACAGCGCCGCGATGCCCTATGAAGACGGTTTCATTGCCGTGCTTCGAATCGACTATAAAGACGGAAAGCCTCAACTCCACCTCGCCCGCAGCGACGACGGCATCCAATGGGAGATTGAGCACGAGATGATTGATTGGGTCGATGAGGACGGCCAGCCGATCAAAAACGGCTACGCTTACGACCCCCGTCTCTGCAAGATCGAGGACACTTACTACATCACCTGGTGTGATGATTTTCCCGGTGCCTCCATCGGGCTCGGCAAAACAAAGGACTTCAAGACCTTTGTGAAAATGAACAACCCGCTGATGCCCTTTAACCGCAACGGCGTGCTCTTCCCCCGCAAGGTCAATGGGGAATATCTGCTCCTCAGCCGTCCCAGCGACAGCGGCCACACGCCATTCGGGGAAATCATTCTCAGCCACAGCAAGGACATGACCTACTGGGGCAAACATCGCCACGTCATGAAAAACGGCGGCAGCGGCTGGTGGCAGAGTGTCAAAATCGGGGCCGGACCCAATCCGATCGAGACCCCCGAAGGCTGGCTCCTTTTCTACCACGGGGTCAGCGGCACCTGTAACGGTTTTGTTTACAGCATGGGCGCAGCCCTCCTCGACCTCGACGATCCGAGCAAAGTCCTCTATCGGAGCAAGGAGCACATCCTCACCCCGGAGGAAAGTTACGAGACGGTCGGCTTCGTCCCCAACGTCATCTTTCCCTGCGCTGCGCTCTACGAGGAAGACAGCGGCAAAATCTGCATTTACTACGGTGCGGCCGACACCTTCACCGGACTGGCCTTCTGCCAGCGCAACGAATTGATCGCCTACCTCAAGGAACACTCCGAGGTATTCTGATCGCGACTTCAGGAGTCCGTATTTCTTTTCAACGACCGCTCTCCCTTCGACGGGGGAGCGGTTTTATTTCATAGACCATTACACGACTCGATCCGAACATGTGCGATAAACCGCGCAATCAGAAGATTCAGTGAGGTCGGGGAGGGGATAATGGCTGGTGGCTGTTTTGCGGATTCGGGGCGCAACCCCTTCAGGGTTGATAACATGGGTCTGCGCGGGGACCAGGGAAGGCCTGCGGCCATCCCTTCGCTTGGTTCTGTAACCCCTTCGGGGTAATCCATTCAGAGCGATTACGAGTCTGGTTGATGATTCCCAATTCCCATCTCCCGTTCCCCGAAATCCGCCAACCATTACTAGTCTGGTTGATAATGGCTGGTGGCTGTTTTGCGGGTTCTGGGCGCAACCCCTTCAGGGTTGATGGCTGGGGTCTGCGTTGGGACCAGGGAAGGCCTGCGGCCATCCCTTCGCTTTGTTCTGCAACCCCTTTGGGGTAATCTATGCAGAGCGATTACGAGTCTGGTTGATGATTCCCGTTTCCTGTCTCCCGTTCCCGAAATCCGTCAACCATTACTAGTCTGGTTGATAATGGCTGGTGGCTGGTTTGCGGGTTCGGGGCACAACCCCTTCAGGGTTGATGACATGAGTCTGCGTTGGGTCCAGGGAAGGCCTGCGGCCATCCCTTCGCTTTGTTCTGTAACCCCTTTGGGGTAATCTATACAGAGCGATTACGAGTCTGGTTGATGATTCCCGTTTCCTGTCTCCCGTTCCCGAAATCCGTCAACCATTACTAGTCTGGTTGATAATGGCTGGTGGCTGTTTTGCGGGTTCAGGGCGCAACCCCTTCAGGGTTGATGGCTTGGGTCTGCGCTGGGTCCAGGGAAGGCCTGCGGCCATCCCTTCGCTTTGTTCTGTAACCCCTTTGGGGTAATCTATGCAGAGCGATTACGAGTCTGGTAGATGATTACCGTCCCCCGTCCCCCTTCTCCCGTTCCCCGGATCCTCCCTCACAGCGTGGATTGCATCAGGGCAAACAAATCGGTGTTGTCGATGTGACCGGCCACCTGCTCACAGCCGGGACCTATAGCGGTCACGGGCATCCAGTCACTGGTGTGAGCGGTGCCGCTCCAGCCGACGGCAAGGTGGTTGGAAATGAGTTGGCCGAGCAGGATTTTGGCCGGACGCCGAACCCGGTAGGCCTCGGTGGAGGCATCCTGGAAAGCGAGACGAAGGAGTTCGCCTTCCTCTTCGGTGAAACGCAGCTTGAGGTGCTCTCTCACTTTGGTCCGCAGTTCCTCAGCGCTCATTTCCGCATTGAGCAGATTAAAGAAATGGCCGTTGCTCATCTGCAGTTCGGACACGCGCTTGAGGGCTTCCGTACTCCCCCGGTACCAAGGGCCGGTGCCCTGTAGACAAGGCACTCCAGTGGCATGATCGCTGGTTATGATCAATAGCGTGTCGGGGTGCTTCTGAACGAAGGCTTTGGCCACGCCGATGACATCATCGAACTCCAGTTGATCAAAAATCGTCCCGCCGACATCGTTATCATGCGCACCGTGATCCACCCGTGCTGCCTCTACCTGAAGGATAAAGCCTTCATTTTCTGCAGACAGGAGTTCGAGTGCTTTTTGGGTCATTTCAACCAGTCCCGGAATTCCCGCTCGGGCGTGTCCGTGTTCACGATCAACAGCAAAAGGAATATGGCCGGACGAAAAGAGGCCGAGCAGCGGCTGGCCTGATTTCGCCTGATTCAAACCCTTTGAATCCCGGATGATGGTATAGCCCGCATCCTGCCAAAGCTTGTCGAGGGCGAGCCCATCTTCTCTATCCTCTGCGGTAAAATGTCGGCGACCCCCTCCCAGAACGACATCGGGGCGCTCTTCGAGATATTTTTTGGCAATGGCCGGTTCATCGCCGCGATCCGGATGGTTGACAATAAACCCGGCCGGGGTGGCGTGGGTGACGGTGGCCGTGGTGACGAGGCCGGTGCGTTTGCCCGCGGCCTTGGCCAAGCGAAGGATGGTGGGGTATTCCGTGCCGTCGGGGGCCATGCAGACCATGCCATTGGCCACCTTATATCCGCATCCCCAGGCCGAGGAAGCCGCTGAGGAATCGGTCACCAGAGAGTCCAGCGAGTGCGTGGCCATGAGTCCGTTGGCGGCAGCTGAATCCCCCATGAGGGCTTGCCAGTGAGCCGGCTTTCCCTGCATCCGACGAATGTCCGAGGCCATGGTCAGTGCCCCCATGCTCATGCCGTCTGAGACAAGAAAAATCACATTTTTGGGGGCCCGGCCGGTGGCTGCATTAACCGTTTTGGGGGAGGCGACCATCGCGGGTGCCGCGGCCAAGCCGACAGAGGCCGCCACCCCTGCCTTAAGAAAATGCCGTCTGGAAGTCTTCATCTCCAAAGTCTTTTCATCCTGCCCTCCTGAATCAACCCTCAATCCTTCCGACTCTGAACTGTTACCGAAGTGTTCTCACCCCTATCACCGGCTCTATTAGGTTTCGGCAAGGGTCGGGATGCTTTGAAATCTCGACTTTCCCCCGCTGAGCATCTTTGATCACAGGCTCACAACTCATACATATATGCCCCTGCCCCGTCTGCGAAAAGGCTTCTGGTGTTTGTTGGTCATCCTCCCTACCGCTCTCTGCGCTCAGGAGCCGAAACCTTCTATTGCCCGGATCTGGAATGAGCAGAATCTGGCGGCGATTCGCCTGGACTTTCCCAACCCGCCCGTCCACGCAAGGAATTTGTTTCACAATGCGATCGCGATGTATGATGCCTGGGCGGCATTTGATCCCGTCGCCGTGGGCTATCTGCACCGGGAAGCGGCTTCGGCTGACAGCGCCGCTGCCCGAAAAGAAGCGATCAGCTTTGCGGCCTATCGGGTGCTTTCGCACAGATATGCGATTTCGGTAAATGCCGAGATTAGCCTGGCAGCCCTTCGTCAGCAAATGCTGGAGCTTGGGTATGATCCGGATTTCACGGGAACCACCGGCGATGCACCCGCGGCGCTGGGCAATCGGGTGGCAACGACGGTTCTGGCTTATTACGCCAACGACGGGTCCAACGAAGAGATTTTCTATCGGGACCCCGGCTACACACCCTTCAATGATGTGCCATTGCCGATTGAGAGCTTTGGAAACTTCTGGATCAAGGACCCCAATCGCTGGCAGCCGCTGGAGTTTGAAATCGCGCTCGCCCAAAATGGTCTGGAAACGGACACCGTGCAAATTTACGTCGGTTCGCACTGGGGGGCGGTGCGCCCCTTTGCGATTCGCCCCCGAGGGGAGGATGATCCGGTCTTGAACCCGCCTCCACCCCCACTGCTGGGAACAGAGACGGATGCGGACTTCAAGGAAACCATGCTCGAAGTGCTGCGGGCTAGCCAAACCCTGGATGCCGGGAAAAGCCGGATCGTGGATATTTCACCTGGAGCCTATGGCAACAATCCGATTGGAGAAGGCACTGGCCAAGGCCACCCGATCAATCCTTTCACGGGTATGCCCTATGAGCCCAATGTGGTCCCCGAAGGGGACTACGGGCGGGTCATTGCAGAATATTGGGCCGATGGCCCGGATTCCGAAACGCCTCCCGGTCACTGGAACAAGTTGGCCAACGAAGTTTCCGATCACCCCCTGCTGGAACACCGCATGGGTGGCGTCAATGAGCCCATGCTCGATCGGCTGGAGTGGGACGTGAAGCTGTATTTTGCCCTGAATGCAGCCACCCACGATGCCGCCATTGCCGCCTGGGACTGCAAACGGAAGTTTGATTACGTCCGCCCCATCTCTGCAATCCGCTACATGGCGATGCAGGGCCAGTCCTCCCGACCTGACCTGCCCCTTTACCATGAACATGGCCTCCCCCTTATTTCTGATCTGGTGGAAATCGTCACTGCAGAAACCGCAGCTCCGGGAGGACGCCATGCCGGACTGATTGAAGACACCATTGCCGTCTTTGTCTGGGGCGGAGAGCCTTTGGACCCGGAAAGCGAAGCTACCGGGATTAAATGGATTCAAGCAGATGAGTGGCTGCCATACCAACGGGACACCTTTGTCACGCCTGCCTTCCCCGGCTATGTATCCGGTCACAGCACTTTCAGTCATGCGGCGGCCGAAGTGTTGGCCCGCTTCACCGGGACACCCTTTTTCCCTGGTGGGATGGGAACGTTTACGGCCAAGGCTTTCGAATATCTGGAATTTGAGCATGGGCCCAGTGTCGATGTGCAGTTGCAGTGGGCCACCTATTATGATGCCGCCGACGAAGCAGGCGTTTCGCGCATCTACGGCGGCATTCATCCTCCAGTGGATGATTTCCCCGGCCGGAAAATAGGGCACCTTTGTGGCGTAGCCGCATATGAACTGGCGCTGCGCTACTTCGATGGAAGCATTTTGCAGGGCGCTCCTCCCCTGAGAATTGCTGAGCTGTCATCAGGGAGTGTGCTCCTTGAGTGGGAAGCCGAACGTGGTCTGTATTACCAAACTGAATACAGCACCGATCTTACCAACTGGCTTCCACTGGGTGAGGTGGAACGAAGCGAATCCCATGCGATGCAGTTCGATTCCGATCACCCCTCCACTCCGATCTTCTATCGGGTTCGTCTCCGTGCAGAACCCTAACCCGATTCTCGAGGTCAAGGATGCAAGGGCTTCAGGGCTCTGGTCTCATAAAAGAAGATCAACGCATCATACCTGAGGGGAAGGACGGTCGGCACATAGTTGGCCCGGAAATCCTGCTCCGGATTATAGGTGACTCCAATCGCTCTTTGCATTCCAAATCTGCGTAAGACGGGATCTGCCCTGGATTGCTCCAAGGGGATGAATACGGCGGATTCCCGCTGGGCCAAAGCTTCCCGCAGCCAAGCATCAAAACTGCCATCTCTGGCGGTCGGCTTGGTCATTACTTCCCGCCGAGCCCCCCACTCGCGCCCCGCCATCACTTCACCACGGTAGGACGTAAATCCGATGATCAGACAGGTCTCCGCCCCCAGCCGTTCCCGGGCGAGTTGCCCGATGTTGACCATTCCTTGCTCGGCCATTGGCGTATGTCTGCCGTCTCCGATGTGGGTGTTGTGCGCCCAGACAACTCCACGGGCATCGTCTCCATAATGAGCCAACAATCGCTCCACCGTATCCATGAAGTTTTCCGCCCGAGGATTCCACGAGGCCGCTCCTCCGTGAACCGATCCCCGCATGTGCCTTTTCGCCTGGCGAATCAGGCCAGTGGATTGTTTGGCCAATAGAAATGACTTCGGGTTATCCTTTCGAAAGGTATCCTCTCCTTCTCGCAAAGCATGTAGAATGGCTTCCACCTCATCTTCGGTCGAAACCCTCCCGAGAATGGCGCGCCGTTGAAATTGAAACATGTCTCCCTCCATCGCATTGAGGGCTTCCAGTGCCTCCCGCGCTTCTGCTCCCCAATTCTCTCTCAGCGATTCCAGATAGACGGGTAACTGCTCGACTGAATCACCCCATCCATATACATCAATGCCATGGATCCCCACTCTCTTTTCCGGTTCCAGATCCGCATTCCATTCCCGTATCCATTCTGCCAGTTCAGCAAACTCCTCGTTAGCCCACATCCATTGTGGCCAGCGTTCGAAATCGAGAAGGATCGTTCTGGCATTCTCTCCGGCTGAGGGGAAATGCTTCACATAGCGATTCAGCGCATCGATCGCCTCCCAGTCCCCTTCAACCGCGAGAAACCGGTAACCCGCCTCCTGAATCAACCAGCGGCTGATTTTTGCCCTCCAGGCATAATACTCATGAGTGCCGTGGGTGGATTCTCCCAACAACACCAGTTGACGATTCTCCGCCTGAGCAAGAACCGGAGCGAGGTCAGCCTTCTGCTTGAGATCGACTGCCTGAGACCGAAAGTAGTCGAGCCAACCTTCGCGTTGAGATTCACTGATTGGTTGGGCGGAAAGTGGTGCCCACGCCCCGAGGCAGAGCACCATAAATAAATAAGTCTTTCGAAACATGAATCAAATATAGCTAAAACCGCCAAGTCTGGCAACGGGAAGCGGGCGATGGTGTATTTCGATCTTGAAGACAGTTGACGACACACAAAAGAGTCATGGTGTGTGAATGGCGGGAGTCACCCCCATTGCACCCAGCTTGATATCCATGAATGCGCCCTATCATTCTCCCTACGCGGCCCACACCGAACCGGTGCGGATTGGAGTGATTGGCTGTGGGAAAATTTCAGAGCAATATTTCAATGGGTGCAGGCAGCATCCGGGGCTCGAAATGATCGCTTGCGCAGACCTCAACCCGGATAAAGCCAAGGCCTGCGCCCAAGCCTACGGGATTCCGCGGCACGGCACGGTGGAAACGCTCCTGGCAGATGCCGATGTTGAGCTGATCCTGAACCTTACAATTCCTTCAGCGCATGCCCCGGTGACAGAGTCAGCACTCCTCGCTGGCAAGCATGTCTACCTGGAAAAGCCGCTGGCCCTCGAATTTGATCAAGGCCATTCTCTGGTCCAATTGGCAGAGACCAAAGGGCTGTTACTGGGCTGCGCCCCCGATACTTTCTTGGGTTCCGGTCAGCAAACCGCTCGTTTCGCCCTGGATGCAGGCCTCATCGGCCGACCGGTCGCCGGCCTCGCTTTCATTCTTTTATCGGGACATGAATCCTGGCATCCAAACCCGGAGTTTTATTACCAGCCAGGCGGTGGCCCTCTCTTCGACATGGGCCCCTACTATCTGACCGCTCTGATCCATCTGCTCGGTCCTGTCGCACAGGTATCTGCCGTCACCGGAAGCGCATACGAAACCCGCACCGTGGGAAGCGGCCCCAATCAGGGAAAAAGCTTTCCTGTCGAAGTCCCCACCCACTACTCCACGACACTTGAATTTTCGAGCGGCCCAATCGTCACCCTGGTTCTGAGCTTTGACACTTGGCAAGGGGCAGAACTACCCAGCATCCAGATCCACGGAACGGAAGGGACCTTGCTGGTGCCGGATCCGAATCATTTTGACCAACAGGTTTTGCTGCGGCGTCCACGCCACCAAGAACTGGAAACGGTCCAGCCACATGGTCCGGTCGGCTTCGGCCGCGGACTCGGCGTCGCCGACATGGCGGCCTCCATTCGCAATGATGGCCGCATCCCTGCACGCATAGATGCACGTATGGCGCTGCACGTTCTGGAGACAATGTGTGCCATCGATGAAGCAGCCCGCCGACGCCAGTCAGTCGCCCTGACGACCCGTTGCCCCCGTCCGCTGCCAATGTACGGTGCCGCGGAAGCATAATTTAGAGAACAGGATGCACTCACAAAAGGAGCGCGGGTGAATGTCACCCGCGCTCCAATAGCGCCTATACGAGGGGCAAGCCCCTGAGTTCACAAATGAAAGCTTACAAGTCGTAGGAAATTCCCAAGCTGACAAAGCGCGGGTGACCGGGTCGCGGTCCATGGGGCACACGGGATGCGATGTATTCCCGGTCGAGCAGGTTTTGCACGCTGAGTTGCACCGAGAACCGATCGTTGACCCGGTATTGTGCCGTCAAATCGAGGAGGAAGTAGGCATCATTTTTCCCAAAGCGGGCATCGGGTGCCGGCGTGTTGCCGGGACCGCCAAAGGGATTCACTTCTTCCGCCGAGTTGTTGGCGGAGGCATAGGTCGACGCTACATAAAACGCATCAAGGAAGATCCCAAACCGCTCAAAATCAACGCCCGCCCCAAAGGAAATCTGGCAGCGCGGGATGTAAGGTAAACGGTTGCCCCGGCTTCCACCGGCAAAGATGGATTCCACTGCTCCACCTGAATCTCCACTTGCACTGACGTCACTGCGAATAGTTGCGTCGGTCCAGGTAAAGGCAAGCTGGAGCGGGGTCGAATAGCCCCACCCGAGTTGACGCCCCGGATCATAGGATAGCGCCGTTTCCAAGCCGTAAGTGCGCACTTCACCGGCGTTTTCCGTCACTCCGGTCCCGGCACCACCGATATTGTCCGGAACGATAAGATCATCGAAGTGCGTCAAAAAGAGCACTACTTCACCTTGAATGCCCCCTTGATTGCGATACCGCGTTCCCAGTTCATAACCGAGCGAACGCTCTTCACCAATAGGATTGGAAGGGGCAGCCGCTGCACTCGGACTTGGCAGTGAAAATCCGCGATGGACGCCACCAAAAAACGCCACCTGATCCGTAGCTTCGTAATGGGCTGCAATCCCAGGCGCAAAGACATCAAGGGTGCTTTGCCGCTTGAGAATGACCTGATTGAAGTCCGCGGCAACTGGATTCATTCCGCGACGTTCGTCGGTATAGCGCACCCGCTCATAGCGGATTCCCGGCGTCACCGCCCAACGATCCCATTCGATCCGGTCCTGAGCGTGGATAGCCAATGCCCGGGCTGTTCCGCGACGGTTGTCCTGGGTCCCCGGAGCACGAAAGGTGCTGCCGATCACATTCCCTGAATCATCCACTTCAAAATCGTCCTGCTTTTGAAAACGGTCTTCATAGTCTTCGTGCAGGCGAACTCCGATTTCAATGGCATGAAAAGCACCGCCAGCCTCTATTCCGTGCTGGAAAATACTCTGTGCTCCGTAGGACTTGTAAGCACGGTTGTTGTCCCGAACCCGCCAGATTCCGGCAGCCTCTCCCTTGAGAACGGCCAGCGGTTCCCCCTCGGTCCCTTCCACCAGTCCATTGCTGTCATAGAAGCCACCGCCAGCCAAGGCATTGGAAAGGCTGGAACTCAGCCCCCCAGCCCGCCGAACATCATGCAGCTTATACCAGGAGCGGGAAAATGAATTATAGTAAACAGTCGAAGCCAGGCGGCTGGTTTCAGAAAACTCCAACTCATGCCGCAGATAGCTCCGCCATTGTTCTGTCGTGATTTCATCAAATTGAGTGGATACATAGCGGCGGAACGGATTTGCCCGGAAATCTTCCGTAGTCAGTCCCAGATACGTTTCATCTGCATCCATATCGGTGTACCCCACTTTCACTTCAAACCGCTGACGCAGGTCGGTGTTAGGCACCCAGGATAATTTCAGCATCGGCTCGTTTTTGGTGAAGCCCGTGTCACCCCCTCCATATGTCGGGGAGGTATCCATCCGCTTAAAGCCATCGTTTTGGCGAAAATAGTGTTCAAAGAGGACCCCCAGTTCACCCATACCGGTCTGGAACACCTCTCCATAGTAGCCATGAAATCGCATATCCCCATTCTCCCCATAGCTGAGACGAATCCGCCCGGAACCCTCAAAGGGAATGGGAGTGGAGCGATAATTGAGCACCCCTCCGGTGTTATGGGGGCCAAACCGCACCTGACTGGAACCCTTGAGAATTTCTATCCCGCTCATTCGCCCCGTCGTCGGCGTGTAATAAGCCGCCGGATTGGCATAAGGAGCCGGAGCCGAGAGAATCCCGTCCTCCATCACCGTTAACTTGGTCGTGCGCATCGAGCCCACTCCGCGGAAACTGATGTTGGGAAAAATCCCAAACCCGTCCTCGGTCCGGAAGTAAACCCCCGGGACACGGCGCATGACCTGCTCGATGTTGTCATAATTATGACCGCTTATCTCTGTCCCATCGACCACATAGCCCGCACCGGGGGTAAAATAGACATTCGAGGTATCCCCGATCACCGCAAATGGATCCAATTCGTGCGCAAACCCGCGAACCCCATCCGTATCCTGTCCCTGAAGTCCGGTAAGGCCCCAGACAAGGGAAGTTAATAATGCCGCCGAAACAGCTTTTTTTGATTTGTAGAGTGAATGCATCTTGTAAGCTCCTTTTTACCTGCATCTGCGACTCAATCGCAAATAACAAGGTTGCGAAAATGAGATTCACTCTCACTGAGTCAAGAGCAAATAGACTTTCTTCTCCAATAGCTCCCGGCTCCGAACTCTCATAATCATCCAGACTAGTAGTGGACACTCTGGCCCGAGCCCAGTTATTCGGCATAGGGTTTTGATTATCCAATACTTAAGCAACTGCATCGACTATCAGCCAGACTAGTAGTGACAGCTGATCCAGAACCGAGAGGTCGGGAGTTGGGCATCAAAAAGGCCGGAGGGAGCGTCTCCGGCCATAAGGTCTCGGGCTGCCCTTCTTCACTTGAGGGGAAGCCCGGAGAGAAAGTTGGGGGTTAAAGTCCGATTACCAGAAGAAGTAGTCATTGCGGATTGAAACATGCTCGTCCGAGGGCGGCTCATAAAGCGAGCGCCAGACTGCAGCATAGCGATCCCAGTCTCCCGGGATGAGGTCGTCAAAAACGGTTTTCGGGGTAGAAAGCCGACACCAGGGGCCGCATTTGAGCCTTTCATCAAACAGCTCCCTGCCTTCGGGAAGGGCAAAGTAGAGAGCCCTCCGCTCATGATTTCGTTTGACGGCCAGGAGACCCAGCCTCGGGTCCGGATTCTCCTCGAGGAAGCGCCGGACCGTGCCTTGGTGGATCATCATTTCGGAGTGAGCCGCATTCACCGCCGCATCCAGATTGTGGCCGGCCCCGTAGCCATAGCTGCGTGAGCCGAGCACCGGATCATCGGCAAAAGTCACCACCACCGCATCCCGGGCACCGGGGACGAGGATTTCCACAATCCCGTACCCGGCGCCCTGGGGGCGGATCAGTCGGTGTTCGAGTCGACCCTCCCACCAATGGAGAAGGCCGAAACGTTCCAAGGCTTCCAAACGTGCCTTTCGGCGCGAGCGGAAGTGGAGCAAGCCGGGGAAGGCCGCCATGCCGGTGGTTGTCGGGTCGAGATCAAAGCCATACAAGCTGCGCATGGCTGAATCGACCCGGTCCCAGAAAGCCCATCGTTCAATCGCCTCCGAAACCGCCTTGAAGCGGGCGATGAGGGCTGTCATGTGGGTTCCCCCACCGTCGGCATCACCGTAGTAGGAATGCGGCACATAGCGACTCGGCCGCAGATGCTCCACCAGATAAGCGTTTACGCTGAAGAGCGGTCCCTGAGGGGAAAGGTACCGCACTTGTTCCAGATGCTCAATCGGGCCACCGTCCTCCTTCAGCACGTGCTGATATCGAATCGGAGCAAGGTTCAGGTCGAGGGGGGTGCTGCATCGCTCCCACCAGGAAGACTTGAACGGCTCGGAAGGATGCTTCTGCTGCAAGACAGGAGATCTCTGTTCGATCGAATGGGAAAGGACGAAGGCCATAGGGGTATGCTCTTAGAAGACGACTGCTAAACTAGCGCACATTGCTGTCTGCGCAGGGCAATGGGGGTGGCAGAGGATGGTTTTCCGGATGCATTTCTGAAGTCTGCCCGCCGGGAAGCAGGTCAACCTGATGGGAAAGCAAGTCCGCGGCAGTGGTCAAACCGGCCGAGACGAGGAGGGTGATAATCGAAGAGAGGATGATTTTTTTTACATTGCGTGTCATAACATCCATAGGATACCACCTTACTGCCCCGCTTGAAAACCGTCTCGTTTAGCCAATTATTTACAATGATCCCCATGGGCAGACACCTGCCTGCTACCCTGTTTAGGGTAAGCTGTGCCCTGTTGGCCATCCCGTCCATAGCCTCTACCTGGTGGCCGGAAACGGTTGAGGGTTCCCCGCGCCCGTTGGCAAGCGAGATCATCCCTCCAAGCGGTTTTTCCGGCACCGTCTGGAGTGTGGAAGAAGACGCCTTTGGACGATTGCTTCTGGCCGGTGGGGGAACTGTCTGGAATTTCGATGGCTTTCGCTGGAATACCACCGTTCTTGAGCAAACGCAGGTCAGTACGCATGCGACCCTCGATCCCGAATCCGGCAAAATATGGTTTTTCGGTCATCGCGCTTTTGGCTATTTTCCGGATAGTGCCAGCCTCGACACAGGCCATTTTATTACCCCGTCTGTTGAAACCTCTGAATTGATCCATAGAAGAGGCGCCTATCGCCTAGTTTCCAGTCACGATAGCGTATTGATCTCTTCCGAACAAGCCATCTGGCATTTCAAGCAGGGCTCATGGATCAAGCTGGACGAGCAGACGCGGGCTTGGATCACCCTTGATGGAGCAAAAAGTGCTTTTTACTGGTACCGGGGAGAGAATCTGGCGGCTGAGTTTTCTCAAGGTGAACTTAGGACCCGCCCGATTCAAGAGCTTGCCTGCGAGGACTTCATAGATCGGATGGGGCCGTCCGGGATTGACCTGATCAATACGTCCGGTCTCTGGCACATCCCGGATCAACGCCATCGCCCCATTCTCCGAACTATGCCTCCCGAATTTAAAGAGATTCTGGACCGGGCTTATTATGTGGATGCGGTCCCCTTGGACCGGATGAGCTATGTCCTGGGAACGTTTGAAGAAGGGTTGAAAGTCCTCAATGTAAAGGGCGACCTTCTCTGGGAGTCCTCGCTAAACGCCGAGAATGATCGGGGCTTGCAAGGGCAGAAACGCATTTTCCGGACCCAGGGCACTTCATTTCAAGACCTCTTCATCACCACTGCGAATCATTCATTCCGCTGGCAAAAACCCGGTAAAATCTGGGATTGGTCACAATACGGATCTGAAGGTGGATATTCATTCCGCCCTGACGAAAACACGGTCTTGTTTAATTTTTTTGACCACACCCTCAAATTAGAGACGACCGGTAAACTGGAGCGCCTGGATCTGTTCGACGGTCGTTTTTTCACGAATTACAGCTATGGAGAAAATGGGCACTGGTTTATTTTTCGCGACTGGGTAAGCTGGCAGTCGGCTGATTTTGAAACGATTCTTGAGCCATCCCGGGTGGAGGATGAACTTGTGTGGGTCCTCCCCCTCGATCATTCCAGTTCGACCGCATTGCTGGTTGGAACACGCCATTTTCACATTGCCGAGAGGGAAGAAGGGCACATCCACACCTATCCGATCGCCCCGATCGAAGAGCCCATCATCACTTTCACCAGTTTCAAGGATTCAATCTGGTATCTGACCCGAAGAGGATCCATCGTTCGAGCGGCTCTGGAACAGTCAACGGAAGGGGAATGGCAGATTGTCCCAAGCAAGACATGGCACCTCCCGCAAACTGAGTACCATTTTGGATTCATCCACCACTGGGGAGACATTCCTTTTACCTGTAATGACGAAGGGGTCTTCCTCTACGATCCCTTGAATGACCGTTGGCTTCCATATGAAGAGCTTTCCCCTTTTGAAGTGCGTTCCTTCACCACCCTCGCCGACGGAACCCTGCTGCTCGGAGCCCTAGCAAGAGGACATTCAGGGCAAATCGAACAGCCCCTGATCCTCAACATGGGCAAACGACCGTCCATTCACGCCCAACCCTCAGTCCACTGGATAGGGGCTGACCTTCCGTTGAAAATCCCAAGAATCTTTCACTATGATGCCGCACGCGAAACCTGGTGGCTGGGGGGCGATGGCAAACTCTTCTCCATTCACGAATCCGTTCTGCGCTCGATAGACGAGATTCCCACCCTGGAGATTGTTTCCAACCTCAAGCAGTTGAGAAAGCCGCATCCCGAGCAAATCCGCATCCCCTTCGATTCACCCTCGCTGCAGTTCAACTGGTTTTTTCGCAACTGGGCAGAAGTGCCTCCATTCCGTGTCGAGGTGCGTCTGGCGGGACGTCAATCCCGATGGGAATCCCTGCGGGACCAACAGATGCAGTTCGCCGGGTTGCGGGAGGGCACTTATACCTTTGAGACCCGCTTAATCGATGCGCTGGGCCGCATCCATCCGGGACCGACTCAGGTTTTCCGGATCCTGCCTCCCTGGTATCGCTCTCCGCTGGCCTACAGTGTCTATGCCCTGATGGCCTTGTTCGCGATCTGGGGCGGATTCCGCTTCTATACCTTCCGTGAACGGGTTCGCCGGGAACACCTCGAAGTGCTGGTTCGCCAGCGCACCCATGAACTGGAAGCCGCCAACGCCGCCAAGAGCGAGTTTGTCGCCAACATGAGCCATGAGCTGCGCAATCCGATGAACGGGGTGATCGGTCTGAGCGAGCTGCTGGCCCGCTCCAAGCTCTCCCCCGAACAGGATACCTACATCAAAACCCTTCGGGCCTGTGCCGAGCAATTGGGCCAAATGATCGGTGACGTCCTGGACTTCGCGAAAATCGAAGCTGGCCGGATGCGGCTCGATAAGCGCCCCTTTGGCTTGAAGGCGATGGCAGAGCGGGTCATTGAAATCATCTCCTGGGAAGCCACTCAACGCGAACGCCGGATCCGCCTCTCCATCGAGGGCAGCATTCCCCAGTTGGTCCTCTCGGACGAGCGCAAGATCACTCAGATTCTCGTCAATCTGCTCTCCAATGCCTGCAAATACGCCGACGAGAATGACATCGTCCTCCGCCTGAGAACCGAAGCATTGATGCGCAACCGTCTGCAGATTCGATTTGAAGTTGAAGATGGAGGACCCGGCCTGACCGAGGAGGAGCACAAGCATGTTTTCGAACGCTTCTACCGCTCCCCAAGGGCGACCAGCAGTCCGGTGCGGGGTTCCGGCTTGGGTCTGGCCGTCTGCAAGGAAATGGCGGAGTTCCTCGGTGGGTCGATTGGGGTCGAACGCAATCAGCGGGGCGGTTCCACCTTTTATCTTCAGTTAGGGCTCTCTCTGCCTGAAGGTTCGGATGCGCACCTGCATACCCCGGATTTTGATCAGGATTACATCGGTTCGGTCCTGATGGTCGATGACATGGACTATAACCGGCTGGTCGGGGCAGGCATCCTCGAATCTCTTGGCTTCAGTGTTACCTCTGTCTCCTCCGGCAAAGAGGCACTCGCTTGCCTGCTAACCGCCGAGTATGATTTTGCCTTTATCGATTTTGATCTTCCGGACATGGACGGCCCGGAAATCGTTCGCGAATTTCGTCAGGAACGCCCGGGCATCCGCACCCGCTTCTTTGCCGTTACCGCATATGTCAGCGACTCCAAGCGCAAAGCCTGTGAAGCCGCCGGGATGCAGGGTTATATCAGCAAACCGATCAGCCGGGCCAAGGTCCGTGAAGCCATCCTGGCCTGCGGCATCGATGAAAGCAGCTTGATCAAAGGCACCCACCGGCAGATGGGCAGCGGCAATGATACAGAATACGATCTGGAACCGCTTATCATTCTGGCCCGCGGGGATAATGACCGCTTGCTGGCCAAAGCTGAGGATTACTTGAACACCCTTGAGCAGGAGATTGCCGCTCTGCGGATGCTGCTTGAGTCTGAACCTCCTGACTTGATCAAGGTGCGCAAACGCGTCCACCGTCTGCTCTCACACGGGGGGATTCTCAAGGTGCAAAAGCTGATGCAGGCCATCGATCATTTCCAAGCCTCGCTCGCCGATTCAAACCAGGATGGCTGGAACGATTGCCTTGAAGGGATTGAGGAAGCCAACCGGGAGCTGGCTTTTAACCTTCGGAGGATTGTCGAATCATATCGCTCGCACGGATGAACCCCATCCGGAACGCCTGTCGAATCAGCTCATGGGATCCTGACAGCCCCAATTTGCTGATGATGTTGCGGCGATGGCTGTGAATGGTGTGAATGGAAAGCCCGGTCCGGTGGGCGATTTCCTCATTGCGCAGGCCCACCCCAAAGTAACGCATCATTTCCATTTCTTTCTCACTCAAAAGTTTGGAAAACGCATTGGGGTTTGCCCGTTCCGCCATCTTATATTGATGGACCGAGGCTGCATAGTAGGTCCGCCACTGCGAGACCTCCCGCAAGGCATGCTCCAGACTGTTTACATTTTCGCGGGTCTTGTCGACAAACCCGATCACCGGACTGTCCAGCACCCGTGAGAGGGTAAACTCATCGACCTGACTGCTCACGGCCAGCATTCTCAGACGCGGATCATGCTGGGCAAATTCCTCTGCCAGCTCCAAGCCATCGCCGTCAGGTAGATCGATATCACAGACCACAAAATCAAAATGCCGGGTGGTGAACAACTCGCGGGCGGCCTGACAGGAATCCACCCCGATGACCTCATGACACTTCAGGCGATCCACCAAGATCCCCTCGATCAGATCGCGGAACATGGCATGATCCTCAATGACCAAAACCTCCATACGACAACACATTAAACTTTTTAATCGGGATATCCACCTAATTCTCTACAGGATTTCCCAGCATGTAAGGCATCCATACTTGTGACTACACTACCCGAATTCAGGTATTATAAATCCTTTATTTAAGAACTCCCGTTCCTATAGTGAAGAGAAGACAGCATGCCCATTCCAGATGGGATTCATTTCCCCAATGCAAACTCCGTTGGGTTGATGTCAGCGAGGAGGGCAATAAACGATTGAGGCCTATCATTATAAATAGCTCACGAACATGAAGATACGCATTAAAATAAAATCTGCAGTGGGTTCTTTATCCTCTCCATTCTCGCGATCAGTCCGGTTAGCGCACTTTGGGAGGATGCCGAGCCCGTCGCGGACAACTGGTGGTAGCATCACACCTTCGGGATCTTTTACGCCTGGGAGATGGAGCAAGAGTGGATCTTTCATGTCGATCACGGCTGGCTCTACTGGGTGGGGGACTTTGAGAGTGAAGCATACGCCTACTCCCCGGAGGGAGGATGGTATTATTTCTCACACCGGGATTACCCCTGGACTTGGCTTTATTCCGAGGAAATATGGGCATCCCTTGATCTGATCCGACTGGATCCATCCCTCTACAAACCCATTACAGACCCTGAGATCGTCGACGGGAAATGGTTTGTCTCGTTTCATTTTTTCCCGATTTCCGATGCCTGCGTTGACAATGAGGGAAATGAGTATCCCTGCCCTCCTCAACCCAGCGAAATTGCATTTGATCCAATGGAGGAGAATAATGACAGGGCGTTTGTGAGCGTTTTCCTCGATGATACTGCCGAAGGGTATTACTGGGGATTCGAAGACGGTGTCCTCTATCTGGACGAAGCCCATTTGAATGAGAACCAGGTCGTATGGAATCCCTGGGCCCGCCTGCTCTGGTGGGGAGGCCACGTGAACGCGAAATTCCGATATCGAGATTGAGAACCCGTTCATTCCCCATCCTCCGTGCTCCGAAATCCGCCCACCGTCCGGGTCGGCCACTACTAGTCTGGTAGATAGTCGATGTGAATCCCCCTCAAGCGCTTAGGGGAGTGGCCCAGTGGCCAGGCCGCCGAGGCACTACTAGTCTGGTAGATAGTGAAAGGACGCGGCCACTACTAGTCTGGTTCATCGTGGAAGGAAGCTGGGAGAGAGGGCCAGAGGGCTACGACTTGTCTGGCTGAGCATGACTTCCGAGCGGAAAATCCCTCATGGGGAATAAGTGGTACCTACGGTCCCGAGGGAGGCATTACCCGTTTTCGGGTAAACGAAACTGAAGATTTTCCCTTTTTTTTCTGATATAGTGTCGAGCATTCCATCATGACAAATGCGCAGCCAGTGAAATCACGCGTTTTCCCCCGTTCCCCCAAGGTACTGGTGGTGGAGGACGATGCTGTCGCCAGACTGATTCTGGCCCGCTGGTTTGATCGGTGGGAAGTGAGCTACGATATCTTCGCCTCCCCCACCGAAGTGATGACACGATTGAGTCAAAATCCCTATTGCCTGGCGCTCATTGACTTCCACCTCCCACGGATGAACGGGGTGGAACTGGTGCGGGAGATGCGTGCTGCCGCCAAACGGTATCAGTATCAACCGCCCACCTTCGCGATCCATACCACCGACACGGATGCGCGGGACAGCGCCAGAATGGAAAATATCGAATGGTTTCTGGTCAAGCCGGTCCCGCACCAGCGTTTGGCCTCGGTGTTACTTCAATCGGGCTGTGCCCCTAGTTTTCGGGAAGATTCCCCTGCGGAACCCTCCCGCGAACGCTATCTCGTCCGCCCACACGCTTCACTATCCTCCGAACTTTAAGATACAGCAGGTTCAGTTAAGACTCTTCGAAGGATAATGTAGTGACCGTCGCCCCTCAGGTTGGTTCCCAAAGGGGGCGGCGGTCTTTTTTTATTTTCAATGCGTTTGATAGTGAAACATAGACTGCTTTTCCACGGTTCATTTCCTTGAGGCGGAAATTCCTGTTTGGGGACACCCAGCATGATTGCTCTACGCTTCCCTGCTCCGTCGTGAATCGCTATACAAGAAATGTTGCTGACCAAATGAAGAAGTCTATCCACAGGCATATTGATCAATTGCATGAGCTGGATGCGTATGCGAAGACCCTTGATCCGGAGTCTACGACGTACTGGGAGTATCATCGCCACAGGTTCGCCTGGTCCGCCGAGTTGATCGAACAACTGGTTGCAGCCCTACGCCATCATGGAGCGGACGTTGAACGCATCCTCGATATCGGGAACTCTTATCAAACCCTATTGCTGGATCAGATTTTCCCCGACATCCGGGTGGATACCATGGGGTTTCTTTGTGAGCGCTACGCACCCCAGCGGGAGTTCACCCACTACCCTTTTGATTTGAACAATGCATACGATGAAACCCAATGGCCATTGCCCGAGGGGGGGGGTTACGACGTCATCGTATTTCTTGAAGTGATCGAGCACCTCTACACCGCACCAACTATCGTGCTTCGCTTTCTTAAATCATTCCTCAAAGACCATGGTTTTCTGGTCATTGGCACCCCCATCGCCTCCGCATTGAAAAAGCGCATCCGCCTGCTGGGAGGGAAGAACCCGTATGAACTGATTCGGGAAAACCGGATGAATCCCGGTCATTTCCGTGAATACACCATTGAGGAACTCTGTCACCTCGGGCATGAATCGGGATTCCACGTGGATCAGATCCATGCCAACAACCTCTTTGTCGACGGCAACCGGATGGATCGTTTTTGCGATAGCCTCTCGAATTATCTCCCTCCGTCCTTTCGCAGCGCCCAAACCGTTGTTTTTCGCAAAGCTCCTGCAACCAGCTAAAGCCCAATTGACAACCGTCAGAACGACTGGGAATAAGTCTGTTCCGTAACAGAAAAACGAATACATCTGTCATGTCACCCCCCCCCTCAAACATATGCACACCTCTCAAGCCAAACCGCTGCTTTGGCTGATTCCATTGATCATCGGTTTGGCCTTCGCCTTTATCCGGGGGGATGTCCATCTTTTCTTTGGGAACCACAATGTATCCGGAGACAAGTACGAGGGTGATGCGCTCCAGCACATCACCGGTCTGAATTATTTCGTGCAGGACGAGTGGCGGTTTCCTCTACTGGATGTGCCGCATCTCTCTTTCGCGGAAGGCGGAGGCAACATCATCTACACCGACAGCCTGCCGCTGCTCGCCATCCCGGCCAAGATCTGGTTCAAAACCTTTGGGGGCGATACCCTCCCCGATTATTATGGGTTCTGGCTCTTCCTCTGTTTTCTCCTGCAGCCGATCGCCCTCTGCGCCGTTCTCTATAAGCTGCGCAGATTCAACCTGCTGACGGTAACAGTCGGCAGTCTGCTGGCGGTGAGCCTGCCCGCCTTTCTCATGCGCTGGCCTCATATCACCCTCTGCAGCCATTTTCTGCTCCTCTTCAGTATCGCCGCATACCTTGATGGAAGAGAGCGGCCAGTGCGGGGCACCATTTTCCTCATCACGCTCTCGCTGAGTTCGCTCCTCGTCACGGCCTACCTCTTTGCCATGGTTTTCGGCTTCTTTGCGGTGCACCTCATTCAATCTCTGAGGAAGAAAGCTCTCACCCTGAAAAGGGTTTCCCTCGCACTGGCAAGCGGCCTTGGGTTGGTCTTGTTTCTGCTTTTGACCCTGGGCTTCTGGGTTCCAGGCCGGGAGTCCTGGCCAGCCAGTGGATATGGTAACTTTTCGATGAACCTGCTGTCTCCCTTCTGGCCGCATGGGAGCTGGTTTTTCGCGGGATTTCCTTCGTCTCCCGATGCCACCGGGGGCCAATATGAAGGCTGGAACTATCTCGGGTTGGGCTTGATCACCGGGCTTGTGCTTCTGCTGGTGTTCCATCGGGACAAACTACGGGGACGGATCCAGCGCCATCCCTGGCTCTTCGCCTATGCCCTTTTTCTCTGTCTCTTCGCCGTTTCCCATATCATTTACGCGGGCCATTTCAGGCTGATCAAGCTACCCCTTCCCGCTGATGGGTTGTTCTCTCAGTTTCGGAGCGGCGGACGCATGTTCTGGCCGGTGGCCTATCTCCTGATGATTCTGATAATCGTGGATCTGGGAAGCACCCGGAGGGGCTGGATCTGGGTTCTGCCAGTCATCACTGCCCTACAGCTTCTGGACAGCCTGCCTCATTTCCGCACCCCCATGTGGGAGAATGCGGGTCGCACCTATTCTCAGTCCGAGCTGGTGGCTCTGGAATCCGTCTTGAAGGCTCATTCCAGTGTCTATCTATTGCCTGGATACGGTCATTTGCATCCCAGCCAGCATGTTCATGCCGCACATCTCCAATACGCTGCATCGAAGCAGGGGATTCCGATCAGTCATGCCTACCTCAGTCGCCGATTCACCATGCTTTCCGCACCCAGCAGTGGTTGGCAGGCACTTTACAAGGAAAAGGAAACTTCTGCCCTCGTCATCCTCATTCCTCCCATCTTTGGCGAAGCGGATTTACTGCGGGCAGGTTGGGATCTCCCCGAGATCCACGCTTACCGGAATCTTCTCTTTGCCTCTCACCTGCCCATTGCTGAGCATCCGGAGTCCGGGACTATCTCATTTGAAGCCGTCAAAGCTCCGACCATTCAAGTCGGAAAACGCTATCTGGGAAACCATTTCCCCAGCTTTCTTCACGGCAAACTGGAGGCTACGGGGGACTATCTCTGGACACATGCCGCCAGTGCTGGCATCCTCGGGTATGTCACTCCGATGGAGGGAGAGACCTTCTTCATCTTGAGCTTCGATGCGATCAGCCATTTTCCTGAGTCCCGGAAAACACAAGAAGTTAAAGTCTGGTTGAATGGGAGCCTGTTGACTCAATGGGAACTTGAGCGCCCCGACGCTGATGAAAAAACCCGCAAGATCCGTATCCCTGCCGAAGCGCTTCTGTCCGACGGCTGGCTGGATCTGGAATTCTGTTTCGACCAACCGGAGTCCCTCCGCCGGATATCGAAAGAACGGGTATTCGGACCGCATGGATTTGGATTCAAATCGCTGAAGATCGTTCCTGAAACCTGGGTCGGCGATTCCTCTCAACTCCTGATTGAACCGGGGGACAGAGACGTCCCCGACTATCTGGATTGGACCAGCGGTTTCTCTGGTCCGGAGGGCTGGGGACGCTGGACAGACCGTAAAACAGCTGAGTTGTCGCTTTCTCTCGGACCCAATCTGCAAACGGTCATCATCCAGGCCGATACGATTGCTTTCCTGCATGAGAAACATCCCGAACAGGCCGTATCGGTCTGGGTGAACGACCGTCACGTGGCCGATTGGACCTATCAGCTGGATCAAGTTCATGAACAAGCTCCGATTGTTCTGTCTGAAAAGTACATCCCCGCTGATGGAGTGATCCGGATCCGTTTTGAAATCGAGCATCCGCAATCCCCCGCTCAGCTTGGTCTCTCGGGTGACACCCGGATGCTGGGGATCGGATTGCGCTCCCTACAACTCGAGTTCTATCAATAAAATCCGTTTCCCGGCTAAATGACAATTGCCGTGTCATGACTCCATAAAACATGCTCAGAAACCATGCTGCGGTAGATTTTCCCACGGTGGCTCACCCAGGCACCGTCCCTTGCGCCTCATCACCACTGTTCAGCCGTAAGGCTGATGCTCTGAAGAACGTTCACCCGGTCTGGAGAACGGAAACAGTCAGCACCTGCTCTGTGACAAAACCATGCCACAGCGGGGTGACAGAATTGTGACGAAAAGTTCTTGAACCTGGAGGGAGAGCATTCGACGATGCGCGTCCGATGGAGGAATCTTTCCGGTTTCTTCAGAGGATCCCAAGCACATGATGACTCCCATTTCTGAGAGCCGAATTTCAACTGTCCCCGGGCAATGACGGATTCCGAGACGTCCAATCATTTCCCGTCCGGGGGCGCAAAGCTTCCGATCCCGCATGGTCTGTGGGTCGCGATCAAGATCGTGGGTGTCGTGCTCGCCCTCTACCTCTTTATCGTCGGCGTCGGCGGAATGGGGGAAGCCTTCAAGCTTTTCGGGAAGGAATTTGCCGAGCGCCTGTTAACCGCCACCTCCAACCCGATCACCGCGATTTGCATCGGGATCCTCGCCACCTCGATGGTGCAGAGTTCCTCCACCTCGACCTCGATCATTGTCGGGATGGTGGCCGGCGGCGCTCTATCCGGGCAGGCAGCAGTCTTCATGATCATGGGTGCCAACATCGGCACCTCCATTACCAGTATGCTGGTTTCACTCGGGCACATGCACCGGAAAGTGGAGCTGGAGCGGGCCTTTGCGGTGTCTTCCTTACACTGCTTTTTCAACATTTGTACGGTCGCCATTCTGCTGCCCCTTGAGTGGAGTACGGGTTGGTTGAGCGGTGCAGCTGCCTACAGTGCGGAAGCCTTTTCCGGAATGGGGGGCATGCGGCTGAGCAATCCGATGAAAGCCGCCACCCAGCCCTTGATTGATTTCATCGCGTTCCTCTGCTTCCAGAACGGCTGGATCATGCTGGTGGCAACCATCAGCCTGACTTTCGGAATGCTGGTGGCGATTGTGAAACTCCTCCGCAGCATGGTCTTGGAAAAGCTGGAGCGCTTTTTTGACACCCATCTGTTCAAGAACAGTGGCCGGGCGATGTTCTTCGGTCTGGTGCTGACCTTTGCCGTGCAGACCAGCTCGGTGCCGACTGCTCTCGTCGTGCCGCTGGCCGGAGCCGGCATCCTCCGCCTGATCCAGGTCTATCCCTACTGCCTCGGCTCCAATATGGGGACGACCATGACCGCCATGCTCGCCGCCCTCTCGACCGGCAGCGAAGTGGCCGTCAAAGCCGCCTTTGCCCACCTGCTGTTTAATGTTCTCGGCATTCTCATCATCTGGCCCATTCCCTTTATCCGTCGCATTCCGATGAAAGTCGCCCAGCGAATGGGAGCCCTCGCCGGACGCTATCGGGTTTTCCCCGTGGCCTTTATCAGTTTGGTTTACTTCTTCGTCCCAGCCCTTATCATTCTCATTCTTCGCTTCTTCTAATATCATGTGGCGTAACCTAAAAAATCTTTTCAGTTCGGCTCCCGACAACCTCTATACGCGTGCCCTCAAGGAATCGCATGAGATGCTCGATCTTGACCTGACCATGATCGAGGCCTCGGTCAAGAGCCTCCGTCAGTCAGATGATGGCTCGATCGACATCGACATCCTCAAGCTGGACAAGCAGATCAACCGCTTTGAGCGGGATGTGCGCCAAAAGGTGCTGACGCACTTGGCGGTAAGCGGTCCGAGCGACCTCTCCAGTGGATTGATTCTGGTCAGTATCATCATCGATATCGAGCGTATCGGGGATTATGCCAAAAACATTTACGACCTGGCTAGATTCCACCCGGCCAAGCTGCACGGCGGTGCCCTTGAACCCCGGTTGGCTGAGGTCGAAGCGAAAACACTTAGTCTTTTCCGCCGATCCGTCGAAGCCTTCCGAAAGAACGATGTCGAGCTGGCCCGCCAGGTGATGGAAGACTACAAAGCCTCCCTCTCTGCCGAGTGCGAATACATCGTTGAGAATGTGGTTAAAGGTTCGGTCGATGACATAGACTCCGGCACTGCGGCTGCAGTGGCTCTCTACGCCCGATACTTGAAGCGGATTGGCGGACACTCCCGCAATATCGTGACCAGTGTCGTCAACCCCTTCCACCGCATCGGCTACCGCGAGAAAAAGGAAGACTGACGCCCGAGCCCAATCGGCAGTCTGCCAGATTCTACGGACCGGTCACTTCCCTCACCAATTCTTCATCCCTCAACGCCAGCTTACGCTGGATCGGGCGGAGGGCGAGCTTGAGAGCCCAGACGAGGAGGAAGGCGGCCAACGCGACCACCACCATGGTGCCTGCCATAGTGGCATTGAACCAAATATCAAGGTGGTAACCAACCAGCGAGTACACCACGCTGAGCAAGGCGACCCAGAGGAGAACCATGGGCAACCGGCTGGAGAGCAGCATGGCAGTGGCCGGGGGAATGATCAGCATGGCAATAACCAAAATCGCCCCCACTGCTTCAAAGGCGCTGACGATAACCAGAGAGAGCGCGATCATCAGGCCATAGTGAAAGACAGCTGGGGAAATCCCCAAGGCCCGGGCCAACCCGGCATCAAAGGTCGTTACGACGATTTCCTTGTAGAAGAGTATGAGCAGGGCGAGCAGCACGAGCAGCACCACTCCCATCCGGAAAACGGGAACCGTGCCAAGGTAGACCCCGGCAATCGTCACCGGATCAAAGAAGGGCACAAAGACCAGTTCTCCGTAAAGGACACAATCCGCATCCAGATCCACCTGATCGGAGAATGCCGTTACCAGAATGACCCCTACGGCAAAGAAACTGGAGAAGGTGATGCCCATGGCGGCATCGGCCTTCACTCTGGTCGTGCGCTGGATTGTCTCCACCACGAGGACGGTGAGCAGCCCGACTACGATCGCCCCGATCATCATGGGAAACGTGTTGCGGGAGGCGGTGATGAAAAAAGCCACCGCGATCCCCGGCAACAGACTGTGACTGATCGCATCCCCCATCAGGGCCATGCGCCGTAGCAGAAGGAAGGTACCCACCAGCCCGCAGGCAGCGCTGACAAAAAAGCCCATTATGACCATCAAAAGTGAGCCATGCAGGTCGTATTGCCAGCTTTCCAACACCACATGTTGAAAATCAAACTCCGGGATCATGGCTGAGAATGCGTTGCTTATGACGATTCCTCCGGATGGCTTTCGGGATCGATCTCCATGTAGCCGCGCTCCATATCACGCTGGCCCGGAATCAGTTTACCATGGGGGTCCCGGGTCGGGTAATCGAGGCGCTTCTCCAACTGGCGGACAGCTTCCTCACCCAGCATGTGCTCAATCACTTCGGCATCATCATGGACATGGTCGGAACGGATTTTGGCCGCATTGGTCAGGTAGAGTTCCCACAGGCGGTGATTGCGAACGACGCGGCACGCACGCTCCCATCCGGTTGGAGTGAGAAAGATCTCGCGCCGGGCAGTGGAAGAAAGCTCGTCTTTGCTTTTTTCCCAAGTGGCCAAACCTTCCCGGAGTAGCCCGCGCATCTCTCTTTCGGCCTGGGGCCAATCAATATTGCGCCGGGTCGCGAGATCACTGAGTGACACCCCGTCCGTGGCAAAATCCTTGGCTTCCCTAACCTGAAAGATGGCTTTGAGTGTATTCTCGTACTGGATACGGCGCTGGCGGCGCAGCGTAAAGAGGACTTTGGCCAGCACTCCATGGCGGGGAGCCCAGATGTAGGCACCAAGAAAGACCAGGGTCGCCGCCAGCACCATGAAAGGGCCGGTGGGCAGGGCCGGTCCAAGATAAGAGATAAAGGCCCCGCCCGCCCCTGCCATCATTCCAAAAAATGCGGCATAGATCAGCATTCGGGACAGCCTGTCGGTCAAAAGATAGGCGGTTGCCGCCGGGGTGATAAGCATCGCGGAGACCAGCACGACTCCAACTGCCTGCAGGGAAACGACGACGGCAAAAGCCAGCAGAAGCATGACCAGAAAATGAAAGACCTGCGCGGGTAGTCCGATGGAACGGGCGAAGTTGAGGTCAAAACTGGTCACCTGCAGTTCTTTGAAAAAAAGGAAGACTCCGACCACGACAAGGCCAGCGATGATCAGGATTACCCGCACATCTCCGGCCGAGAGGGCCGCCACTTGGCCAAAAAGCACAGAATCGAGTCCGGATTGATTGCCGGTCCCCAGCTGCATGACCATCTGCAGTAAAACAATGCCCACTCCATAAAAGCCCCCCAGCACGATCCCCAGACAGGCATCTTCCTTCAGAATGGTTGTTTGCCGGATGGCATGGGTCAACATCGTGCCAAGCAGGCCGACCAGAACCGCACCGACAAAGAGAGCCAATGGATCCTTGGCCATGTGCCAGAGAAAACCGAGAACGACTCCCGGGAGCACCGCATGGGAGAGAGTGTCCCCCATCAAAGCCAGCCGCCGCACAAGGATGAAGCAGCCCATGACCCCGCAGGCGAGCCCGAGACCGAGCGACCCGAAGAGAGCATTGCGCACCACTGGATCCGACAAGGTCAAAAAGGAGCGGGCCTGCTCTCTCCAGGAAACATCCACCAAATCTCCAATCCGAGCCCCTTCTGCCACTGCCGGCAGAAGCAGTAAGCACAGCATCCATCCTGCCGGACGTATCCGGCTATATGCGGGCACGTTCCGAGGCAACATCGCTGAGAATGGTGAGTCGTCCGCCGTAGGCGCGTTGCAGATTGTCGACCGTATACACTTCCTCGGTCGGTCCAAAGGCGATCAACCGCATGTTGAGCAGAAGAAGCGAATCAAAATAACTGCGGGCGGTAGGCAGGTCATGGTGGACCACAAGAATGGTTTTCCCCTGGTCACGCAGTTCACGCATAATCGTGACAATGGCTGACTCGGTGGCCGCATCCACTCCGACAAAGGGTTCGTCCATGAAGTAGAGGTCACTCTCCTGAGCAAGAGCACGGGCGAGGAACACCCGCTGTTGCTGACCACCGGACAGATTGGCAATCTGCCGATCGGCAAAGGGCTGCATCTTGACCTTTTCCAGACAGGCCATCGCCATGTCCCGATCTTCCTTGCCAGGGCGGCGCATCAGGCCAAGCCGCCCGTAGCGCCCCATCAAGACCACATCGATCGCGGTCACGGGGAAATCCCAGTCAACCGACTCCCGCTGGGGCACATACCCGACGCGTCGTGCCGCCTTGCGAAAGGGCTGCCCAAAGATCCGCACCCAGCCGCTGCTCGGAGGGATCAGTCCCATACAGGTTTTAATGAGGGTCGATTTTCCACCGCCATTGGGCCCGACGATCCCGATCATCTGCCCGGTGGGAATGGTCAAATCGATCCCGTAGAGGACCGGGGTCTTGCGGTAGGCAACGGTCAGATCATGGATTTCCAGCGGCGGCGCAGGGTGCAGTCGCGAGGATGCTTTGGTGGAAGTTGCCTCATTCATCGATCAATTCCTCACCCCCGTCTTCATTCAGCCTTCTCCCCCAAAAGTCCAGCCACGATGTGATTGACGTTATGCTTCACCATTCCCGCATAGGTTCCCACATCATAGGAATCCCCCCTGAATGTCTCGATTTGGCCGGGCACACCCATTGCGTCGGAAAACAATTCTCCTCCGATCACCGCACCACTGTCTTCACTGATACGCTGGATCAGCCGGGGGGAGACCGATGTCTCGATGAATACCGCCCGAACCTCATGCTTCCGGATGTATTCCACGATGCGCACCATGTCCGCCAGTCCGGCTTCGGATACTGTGGACAGACCCTGCACACCGATCACCTGGAAATCATAGGCCCGCCCAAAATAGTTGTAGGCATCATGGCTGGTGATCAACACCCGCTTTTCCACCGGCAGTTGGGCAATTCGCTGACGCGCCCAGCCATCCAGTTCGAGTAAGGCTTCCTGCAGCAGCTTTCCGCGCCGGGCAAACTCCTGAGCCCGCTCCGGATCGATCCTTGAAAGAGCCTCCACCACCCCTGGCACCGCTTCGGACCACAGAGTCGGATCAAACCAGATGTGGGGATCCGGTGCCCCCTCGTATTCCGCCGGACGCAATAACCGCTCAGTATCCACTGCCTCGGCCACAGCGTGGACCACTCTCCCACGACGCTGCATCGCTTCCAGGACTTCGGTCATCCGCCCTTCCAGATACAGTCCATTATAAAAGATAATATCGGCCCGCTGCAGGGCGGTGACATCCCGGCGGTTCGGACGGTAGAGGTGCGGATCGACCCCCGGTCCCATCAGTCCGGTCACTTCAACGGCATCTCCACCGACCGACCGAACCATTTCCGCCACCATCGTGGTGGTGGCGACGGCACGGACCGAACGGGCTTCCAATCCCGACGCCCACCCGAAAACAAGCATCCATACACTGACTAAAATCCAACGCATCATGCAATTTTGATTACACAATCTTTTTATTTTGACAAGTCAAAATATAGGTTTAGGGAAAGAACCCATGTTATTCCGGAATAAAGCGGGCAGAAGACTCGTTTCGATTGTCACTCGAAATGAGTAGAGATCATCTGGATTTTCACTCCTCCACCCATTAACCCATTAGCCTGTAATCCTGACGCTCCCTTCTCCCCATGCCCACCAGCACCGTCGAGAACTACCTCAAGGAGATCTTTCTTGTATCCGAGCAGGAATCGGTTGAATGCGTACCGATGGGCGAGGTGGCACGGGCACTGAAGGTGGTCCCCGGAACGGCCACCACCATGGTCAAGCATCTGGCCCAGCAGGGGTATCTCGAATACACCCCCCGGGTGGGAGTCAAACTGACTGCCACGGGCCGCTCTATTGCCCTAGGAATGCTCCGGCGGCACCGCTTAATTGAATATTTTCTGGTGGAAACCCTGGGGCTGCCCTGGGACGAAATCCATGATGAGGCCGAGCGGTTGGAACATGCCATTTCCGATGACGTGCTGGATGCCCTCGACGGATTTCTCGGGCATCCGGCCAGCGATCCTCATGGAGATCCGATTCCCTCGGCACAAGGTGAGTTGAAAAAGCGAGCCACCCGCACCTTGAGTGGCTGTCCGGTGGGAACGCAAACAGCGATCGCCCGCATCCTCGATCAGGAAAGTGCCTTTCTCCGCTTTGCCGATCAGCGAGGCTTGCGTCCTGGCGCACAGCTCACCGTGCTGGAGCGCACTCCCGAGACCGATGCCATGGTAATCCAGACCTCGGAGAGAGATCCGGCCATTCCTCTCAGCCTGAGTGCTGCCGAAAAAATCCGCGTCTGGGCCTAGGGGCGGACCCCGGAGGGCGGAGGCCGGAGTTTCTGGGGGTGGCATTGGAATCAGGGACGACTCTATGCCTGCAAAAGCGCCCAGAGGTAGCGGAAGGAGCCAGCAAACAGCTCTGGCTCAGAGGAGAGTGCGCTTTCGAGTTCGCACCTGGACCACCATCGCCCTTCGCTGATTTCTTCCTCCGGACAGTAAAAGGGCCCCTCTGCGGTGGTCCGGTAGATCCAGACAAATTCATTCCCGGTTTCGGGGGTGGCATGGAGAGTGGTTAGGCGCTCCGGCGGGTGATCCAGAATCAGCCCCAACTCCTCCTTCGCCTCGCGGACCACCGCTGCATCATAGCTTTCACCGGCATCCACGTGCCCCGCACAGGAAGTCGACCATTTGCCGGGGGCGGTATCTTTGAGGAGAGAACGCTTCTGCAGAAAGAGTGCGCCTTGCCGGTTATAGACCAACAAGTGAACCGCCCGGTGCCTTAACCCAAGGCGATGGACTTCACTTCGGGAGGCGCGGCCAATCACCCGGTCCTCCCCATCCACCACGTCAAAGATTTCCTCCATCAACGAGTCGCGGAGGGCATGCCCCGCAAGGTGCGAACCATGTCATCATCTTCCTTCAACCGCACGGCAACCGAACCCTCCGTCGATTGTCCCAGATAGGGGGTGGCGGCCGCCGCCAGATAAGGGATCGAGGCTCTCAGATCTGAGTTTCGGTCCAGAGTGGTCACGCGCACTGTCCAGACTTCCGCTCCCTCCTGCGTCCGGGCGGTCAATTCGAGAGACTTTTCATACACCACCACCGAGCGGTCGCGGGAAGTGTACCCGGCGAAGTGGGTTTCCGGAGGAATGTAGACATGGGTCGAGATATAGCGGACCCTTCCTTGCGAATCCACAACGGGGGTCCGGATCACTTCACTTCGCCCCCAGGTCCGATAGTATACCGGCTCCATCCGCCGCTCGGTATCGCTGAGGGGATCGGAGACGCGGGCCGACAAACTAATGATGAGGTCGGCATTCTCGGCTGTTGGTGCCAGTTCATACCCTCTGGCCATCAAAGCCCGGCCGACGAAATCCGAGGCTTCGCGAAAACGCAGGCTCGCGCCCGGAGCACCGGGATTGGCATCCTCAAGGACAAATCGCTCTCCGTCCGCAGAATGCCCAGGGTCAGCCAGTGCATCGACCCTGAAATGAAACGTCTGGGCACATCCTGCCAGGAGCAGGACTCCAAAAAGCGTCAGGCTGGAAAGGACTATGGTTTTCATGACTGGGGGAAGGTTGTGGGGAAATGGAAAAGGTGCCCGGAGCAGCGGGAAGGCTTGAACTCTCAGGATTTGAGCTTGCCGATGAAGGCGAGAAAGCCACTGACCTGTTCCTGCAGGCGCTGTTTCAATTCCTCGTCAGTGAAGACTCCGTTTTGATCAAAATATTGGTGAATGCCGGGAAGGAAGACCCGACGCGGATAATTGTGTGCATTGCGGTACCCAAATATCAACTGCAATTGCTCCACCCCCCGCATGTCGCCGAACATCCCGGCGGAAAGCCCGACAAAAGCAGTAGGGCGCCCCTCAAAGGCATCGGGGAATGGCAACTGATCGATGAAATACTTGAGCACTCCGGGAAAGCTGCCGTTGTATTCCGGCACCACCACATGGAGGCCATCGGCGGCCAGTACCGGTTCGACGAAGCCCTTGATAAAGGCTTCCGGTTTTTCCTTATACACTGTAGGGCTGAACACATCGGCTGGCAAGAGGGACAGGTCGAGGAGCTGCACTTGCTCCCCGGCTTGCTGATACATCTCCACCAGCAAACGAGCCAGCTTGAGCGAGTTTGAACCTTCGCGGTTGGTACCTGAGATAACCGTAATCATACCTGACACAGTGCAGTCATCCTGAGAATTTCGCAAGGCTGTGCCGTAACAAGTCCCGGCCCAACTCAAGCGACTTAAATTTCGATTATAATGCGGTGATCAAGGTCGGAAACCGCTTATTAGTGATACTAAATATTGATTTAGAAATCCTATAGATGGGGTGTTTCCGGGTTTTAGATATTGAGTGAATCTCATTAATTTTCCTTATCGGTGTTATGGACGTTCTCGTCTTAACCGTGTTCCTCAGCCTGGTGCTGGCGGCGGGCTTTATGTGCCTGTATGCCCATCACCGGCAGACCTCACGGTATAACAGTGCGGAGCGGGAGGCCCTGCTTCCACTGGAAGAGGACGGTCCACCGATTAAAAGCCCCAAGAAGCCCAGCAAGTGATGTCCGAAACGCCGTCCCCCTCTCAGGCAACCCACTCTTCATCGAACCCAGGCGCCCCTGCCCTGAAAACGACCATTGAATATGACGACCGGATCGTTCGCCAGTTCATGCTGGCTTCGATTCTGTGGGCGGTGGTCGGGATGGCCGTGGGAGTATTCATCGCCTTGCAGATGAACTTTCCAAAGCTCAATACGAACCTGCCCTGGTTTGGTTTCGGGAGATTGCGGCCACTGCATACCAACGCGGTGATATTTGCCTTTGTCGGCAACATGATGTTTGCCGGGATGTATCACAGTACGCAGCGACTCTGCAAAGTGCGGATGGCTTCCGATACGCTGGGACAGATCCACTTCTGGGGCTGGCAACTGGCGATTGTCGGGGCGGCCCTCACGCTACCCTTCGGATTTACCCAAGGCAAAGAGTATGCTGAGCTAATTTGGCCGATAGATATTCTGGTGACAGTGGTCTGGGTCATTTTCGCGATCAATTTCTTCTGGACGCTGGCCAAACGGAACGAGCCGACCCTCTATGTGGCGATCTGGTTCTACATCGCAACGATCCTCACTGTGGCGATGCTTTACGTGGTCAATAATATCCAGATTCCGACCGGGCTCTTTCACAGTTATCCGATTTTCGGAGGGGTCCAGGATGCCCTGGTCCAGTGGTGGTATGGGCACAACGCGGTGGCCTTCTTCCTCACCACTCCGATTCTCGGCATCATGTATTATTATGTGCCGAAAGCCGCCCAGCGTCCGGTCTACAGTTATCGGCTGAGTGTGGTGCACTTCTGGAGTCTGGTTTTCATCTATATCTGGGCCGGCCCCCACCACTTGCTCTACACCTCATTGCCTTTCTGGCTGCAAGCCATGGGGATGCTTTTCTCCCTCATGCTCTGGGCACCCAGCTGGGGAGGGATGCTCAACGGACTGCTGACTTTGCGCGGTGCCTGGGATCGGGTGCGGAAGGAACCAGTGCTGAAGTTCTTTGCCGCCGGAATCGCCTTTTACGGGATGGCCACTTTCGAAGGGCCACTCCTCTCGATCCGGATCGTCAACTACCTCAGCCACTATACCGACTGGACGATTGCCCACGTCCATGGAGCCACCCTTGGCTGGAACGGTTTCATGGCAGCAGGCATGTTCTACTTCCTCGCTCCGCGACTCTGGAAGCGGAAACTCTACTCTGAATCGCTTGCCAATCTTCACTTCTGGATCGGGATCATCGGCATCCTGTTCTACGTCGCGGCAATGTGGGCCAGCGGCATCACGCAAGGCTTGATGCTGAACAAGACCAATGCCGACGGCACCACCCTGCTCTATCCCAATTTCCTGGAAACCGTTCAGACCATTCGCCCGCTCATGCTGCTGCGGGCGATCGGCGGAGCCCTCTACCTGGCGGGTTGGTTCCTGATGGTCTATAACATTTTCATGACGATCAAGGGTGCTGAACCGGTCAATGGAACGGTGACAGTCCACGAAAAAGATCGCCGCGCCACGCTTGAGATGGAGGGGACCCTGGGAGCCTTTGGGACGATCTTCAATGCTCCCTTCCTCTACTCGGCGCTCGTTGTCATCGGGGTGTGCCTCTGGATGTTGACACCCGAACTCTTCAGCCTCTTCGGCCTGCTCTTGACGATTGCGACGTGTCTGGTGGCGATTGTCCATTTTCAGGCCAGTGAGGCCACCTTCGCGCAATGGTATGGCAAACTGATTGGGAACTGGGCTCCGTTTTCAGCCCTCACCCTGATTGCCGCTGCCGTAGGCGGGGCCATCCAGATCATTCCCACCCTTGTGCTCCACACCGCCGACAACGTTGAAGACCGTCTGCAGATTCCTTACACTCCGCTGGAAATTGTCGGTCGTGATATCTACATCGCGGAAGGATGCTACAACTGCCACAGCCAGATGATCCGGACGATTGTCCCCGATGTCCTCCGCTATGGGGAATACAGCCGACTGGGTGACTCGATATATGACCATCCCTTCCAGTGGGGCTCCAAGCGCACCGGACCGGATCTCGCCCGGATCGGTGGTCCGATTGTCGACGGGCACGAACTGATGCGCGTCGGCACCCGCTCCAACAGTTGGCACTATGTCCACATGATCGATCCCGAAGCGCTTTCGCCCGACTCGATTATGCCAGCTTACCCCTGGATGCTCACCCGTACAGCGGATTGGGATTCAATCCCACGCAAGATCGCGGTCTTGCGCCGTCTGGGTGTTCCTTACACAGACAAGAGTGACGAGGAAATCCAGAGACTGCTGGAGGTTCAGGCCAACGAGATCGTAGCCAATCTGGCGGCGGAAAATCTGGACGCGGATCCCCGCTCGGAAATGGTCGCGCTGATCGCCTACCTGCAAAAGCTGGGCCAGACCGAATCCGTATCTAAAGCCCAAGCCCGGCTCGAAGCCGTCAACCCCTAATTGACCTGCCGTGTTCAAACGCCTCATTATGGAAGAGTGGACCTCGGTGATTCCGATCATCGCGTTCCTCCTCATCTTTGCCGCATTTCTCTACTTCAGTTGGCGGGCCATCCGCATGAGCAAAAGAAAGCGGGAACACATGTCCAATCTCCCACTTGAAGAAGAAGAAACCATCCCAGCCCGCAAGGACACCGAAAAAGATTCTCCATCCGAATCCCGATGAGTTCAGATCCTAAAGACCCGAAAGCCCCCCCACCACCGGATACGGTACGCGAGCATGAATACGATGGTATTCAGGAATATGACAACCGGCTCCCAAACTGGTGGTTGTGGACGCTCTACATCACGATCATCTTCTCTTTCCTCTATTGGTTTCTCTTCTTCGAAACCCCCTCGCTCAAAACCGATGGCGAGCGGGTTGAAGACGCCATTTCCCGGATCGAAGCAGCCCGACTCGCCCAAGTGGGTGAGCTAAGCGATGATATTCTCTGGGAGATGAGCCGTAATTCCGGGTTTGTTGAAGCTGGCCGCCGCATTTTTGTCGGAGAAGGGGCCTGTGCTTCCTGCCATGGCGCCAATCTCGGGGGAGGAATCGGAGTCGCCCTGAACGACGACAACTGGGTCTGGGGCAATAATCCACTGAGTGTGTATGAGATCATTTCCGAAGGCTCCCCGAACCGTGCCTCCGGGATGGTTGCCTACCGCCACCTTGGCCCGGAAAAAGTGAAGCAGCTTACCGCTTATATCCTCAGCTTTCATACTCCGGAAAGTATGGCCGCTGCCTCCAGTCAGAATCCTCCGATTCGCGTCGACTGACAAAGGCCCGGAATCCTTCGGCCATCCGCCATGTCCGCGCTGCATCCCAAGACGCCTAACCTCGACAGCCTGACCAGTGTCAATGCCGATGGAACCCGCTACGTCATACACCCGGCCGACGTTAAAGGGCGCTTCCGCCAATGGCGCACCATACTCGGATGGATCTTGATCGCGCTCTTTGTCGCCCTCCCATGGATTCCCATCAACGGTTACCCGGCTGTCTTTCTCGACTTTGTCAACCAACGGTTTCATCTCTTTGGCGCCACCCTTGCGTTTCAGGACACCTGGTTGCTGTTTTTCGTCGTCACGGGGTTGGCCTTCTCGATTTTTTTCGTCACTGCATTGTTCGGACGAGTCTGGTGCGGCTGGGCCTGCCCCCAAACGGTTTA
This sequence comes from Verrucomicrobiota bacterium, assembly GCA_050485245.1. Classification (GTDB taxonomy): domain Bacteria; phylum Verrucomicrobiota; class Verrucomicrobiia; order Opitutales; family Oceanipulchritudinaceae; genus JBJHBA01. Next base: position 222,393 of record JBJHBA010000001.1, read on the forward strand.
TCTTGATCTGGTCTACCGTCGAATTGAACGCTTGATTGAGGGAGATGCCACCGCCCGCCGACGTCTTGATGCCTCACCTTGGACTCCGGAAAAGGCCATCAAGCGAATCAGCAAACACCTCCTATTTCTTCTCTGTTCGGCCCTCATCGTGCATATTTTTCTCAGCTACATCGTCTCACTGCCAGGGCTCTGGTCGATGATGCTGAGTTCTCCCTTGCAGAATTGGGCTGCCTTTCTCTTCGTGCTCATAGCAACTGCGATCCTTTATTTCAACTTCGCCTGGTTCCGGGAACAGCTATGCATCGTCATCTGCCCCTACGGCCGCCTGCAGGGGGCCTTGATTGATGACCATTCCCTGAATGTTGCCTATGATGCCACCCGTGGAGAACCCAGAGGCAAGGCCAGCGATCCAAATGCCGGAGACTGTGTCGACTGTCACCGCTGCGTACAGGTCTGTCCAACCGGAATCGACATCCGGCAGGGGCTGCAACTGGAGTGCGTCGGCTGCACGGCCTGTATCGATGCCTGCGATGACATCATGGATAAGCTCAAGCGGCCCCGTGGACTCATTCGCTATGCCTCCAATGAAGAACTCGAAGGTCGCCAATCCCGCTTGATCCGCCCCCGCACCCTCGTCTACACGGCATTCCTCCTCGTCGGCATGATTGTCGCCGCTTTCTCCGTCGCATCCGTTCAACCGGCGGAAGTGTCGATCGTGCGCAGCACCGGGATGCCATTCTTCGTTACCGAAACTTCCGTCCGCAATCAGTTTACCGTTCGGCTGGTCAACAAATCCAGCGAGACCATGTCCTTCACTTTACGGACGACGACAGACGCACCGTTCCCGATTGAAGTAGGGGGCGATCGCGTGATCGAAGTGGCCCCGATGGAAGAAGTCGTCACTGCCCTTGTGGTTCAGATCCCAAGGGATCACTTTGACGGTCGCTTTCCCCTCAAACTAGTCGTCACCAATGACAGCCCCAGAGTCGAAATCGTCCGAACCGTTGAGTTTCTCGGCCCGGACCCCGGCCTTCTGCGCTCACGTTAAGTCAGTTCATTTTTCGAATCCTGCTCGCACTGCCAGGCATGCGGGCTAAGTTGGACAGATTTCCTCTTCATTTTTTGCAATGCATGCTGAAAAAGATCCTCCCCCCGGCAAATCACAGGACTACAAATTGTGGTTTTGGGTCGCTGGCGGATTCATCCTGCTGATCTGCGCCTGGACGACCATCATTCTCCTGGCCAGAGCCAATCAACCCATGCTGATCCCTCTGGAGTAGGGACAATATTGATCTGACATGTTGTGGATTCTAATGCCCGTTTTTCTGTTCACCGCCGCGATGGCGGCCGGTGCCGCATATTTCTTTGCCAGGTTCCTTTTTGCGGAAATCCCACTTCATACCCTTGCTAAGGTGCGAAATGGTGTCGCGATCGCTGGCATCGTTTTTCCCATCCTCTATTTTACGCTGTTTATGCTGGCGCAACCCACCGAGAAGCCTGAAGCAGCCGTCACTCCGGATGTAGCCGCAATTCCTGCCGTCTGGATCGGTCTCATCCTGCTGGGAATCGCTACCGGACTTGGACTTGCCCATAAATATCGCCTGAAGCACCCTCATCCTCCTCATCAGGCAAAGCAGGTGCCGTGATCAACAGCATTACAGCGATCGATGGTGCCCTCACCGCCTTCATCGCAGGACTGGTCACCAGCCTGCACTGTGTTTTCATGTGCGGCCCGATTGCCTTACTGCTGGCTCCGCGTAAGGGAGATGAATCCAGCTTTCTTACTGTTACCACGGTATATCATGGCACCCGTCTGTTGGCGTATACCCTGGGTGGTGCCCTCGCAGGTGGGCTCGGGATGATTGCCCTCTCCTGGGTCGATGTGTATTCACAGTCCTGGGCGGTATATTTGCCATGGACCCTGGTCGTCTTCTTCCTTCTCCTCGGCCTCCGTCTGGATCGCTTCATCACCGGACACGGCCTGATCGGAGGGCTCTGGTCCAAGATCACCCGCAAACTCTTTCAACTGCCTCGGCCGGTGGCCGGGGTGGTGGCAGGCGCCGCCACGCCTTTTCTTCCCTGTGGTCCCCTTTATCTGGTGTTCGGACTCGCCTTGATGGGCCAATCCCCGCTGCGTGGGGCCGAATTCCTGCTCGCCTTCGGGCTCGGCACCCTGCCCTTGCTCTGGTTGGCGCAAAACCGTTTTGCCGTTCTCCAGACCCGTTTTTCACCCGTCACCGTTTCCCGTATTCAACAGGCGGGAGCTTTGATCGCCGCCCTCGTCATCGGCCTGCGTCTCGCCTTTTTCTCACCTGAAACCGGCGGCCTCTTCTGCAGCCATTGATCTGACATGTCCGTGCCGGAACAACACGCTTGCTGCAAGCACTGCGGCAGCCCTTTTGAACCCGGACCTTCCCGTCCGGCGGGCTTTTGCTGCAATGGTTGTGCTTATGTGTATCAACTGATTCATGACGCCGGATTGACGCAGTATTACGACCTGCGTCCATCCGTCATCAGTCCGGTCGGCTCGGCCCCACTCGCCCCCCATGATTTTTCCTGGTTGAGCGAAGAGCAGGAACGCCTGGAGACCGCAGCCCACGCGTCCAAACAGCGAGTGGTGGCCCATCGCTTCCATCTCCGGGGAATATCCTGTATCGGCTGCACCTGGATCATCGAAAAATTGATTTCCGAAACCGAAGGTGGAATCCGCGCCGTTGCCAGCCCCACTGATGGCGGCCTGTATCTGGAGTGGGTCGTCGATGCCTTTGATCTGATGGATTTTGCCGAACGGCTACGCCAATTTGGATACATCATCGCACCAGGCAGTGAGGACAGGGGCAAGCAAGGCCGTGCACTGACTGGACGACTTGGCTTGAGCGGTGCCTTTGCCCTCAATACCATGCTCTTCACCTTGCCCCGATATATGGGGATGGAACGGGATTTCGAACTGGCCGGACTCTTTGAACTGCTGACTCTGCTCTTTGCCACACTGAGCATGGTAGTGGGTGGCAGCTACTTCATCTCCCGCGCCTGGCGTGGTTTGCGCATGGGGGTCATGCATATCGACCTGCCGATTGGACTTGGTCTGATTCTTGCCTACATCGGGTCCGTCGGAGGATGGATCATCCAGGAGGAATCCTTCCTCTACTTTGATTTTGTCGCGATCTTCACTTTCCTGATGCTCTGTGGCCGCTGGATTCAGGAGCGGGTTGTCGAATCCAATCGTCGCCGACTCGGAGACCAGCAAGTCGGGCCCGGCACCATTGATCGACTGACACCGACTGGTCCCGAAACCGTATCCGCTACACAAATACACAAGGGGGACAAACTGGAGTTGTCTCCGGGAGGCCTCCTGCCGGTGGCTTCAGAGCTGGTGGAGTCCGCCGCAGACTTTACCCTTGAGTGGATCAATGGCGAGCCCGAGCCGCATACCTTTCCCGCTCACCGTCGCATTCCCGCCGGTGCCCGGCTGGTCGGACGCTCACCGGCCAAGGTGATCGCAGGTGAAAACTGGGAGGACTCCCTCCTTTCGAAACTCCTCGCTCCTCCCGACCATCGTCCCGGTGGCGGCATGGTTCAACATGTTCTGCGCATCTACATGCCGGTCATTCTGCTGATCGCCTTACTGGGCGGCCTGGGCTGGGCCTTTCTCGGGGGTCAACCGGTCACCGGCTGGCAAGTTGCCCTCAGCGTTCTGGTGATATCCTGCCCCTGTGCCATCGGTCTGGCCCTTCCCCTCGCCGATGAGCTGACGGCGGCCCGCCTGCAACGCAGGGGAATCTTTGTCAAATCGCCTGACCTCTATCGCCGCACGGCAGGCATCCGCTCCCTGCTCTTCGACAAGACCGGCACACTTACCTTTGAAACCCCGGCGCTGACCGGAAAGTCGATTGAGTTGCTCCATGGCCTCGATCCGGTCGCCCGCTGTGTCCTCAGCCAGATCGTCGAGGGCAGCCAGCATCCCCTCAGTCGCTCCATTCGCGAAAACCTTCTGCGCGAAGGCCTTCCCCGGGAATCCATTCGGATGACTGAGATCCGGGAAGTTCCCGGATGGGGCATCATCGCCCGCTCGGAAGATGAGCGTAGCTGGGTCCTCGGACGCTCGGGGTGGCGTGGGGAACCCATGGAGACACCTCCGGTAGGAGGGGCTCTGGCGGCAGATGTTGAGTTCTCCTGCGGTGATCAACGACTCGCTCATTTTCATTTTACCGATGACCTTCGCGACAACGCCCGCAGCACTCTGCAAAAACTCTCCCGCCAGCACACGGTCCATATCCTCAGCGGCGACCGCCCGGAGAAAGTAACCGCAATGTGCACGCGCCTCGGACTTCCGGAAAGTGCCGGGATGGGTGGACTCACCCCCGAGCAGAAAGCTGAATGGGTTCACTCCCTGCCCAAGGGGACCACTCTCTTCTTTGGCGATGGAGCCAATGACAGCTTGGCCTTTGATGCGGCCGCCGTGCGCGGAACACCCGTCATTGACCAGGCGGTGCTCGCAGCCAAAGCCGACTTTTATGTCTTGAGCCGCGGGCTCGATGGCCTCGGGGAACTCCTCTCGCTCTCGCAGAAACGCAATGCCGCGGTTCAGCGTGCCTTTGGATTTACCATTGTCTATAACATCGCAGCTATTGGTCTCTGTCTGATGGCACTGATGAATCCCCTTCTCGCGGCCATTCTCATGCCCAGCAGTTCGCTCTTCTCCCTCGCCATGATTTCCCTCGGCCTGAAGCCAAGGGCTTAAATAAACACAATGGAAGCATCCGCACCTTTCAGTTTAGTGGATTGCGGGTTTTCAGGGCGGGAAAACGGCTGAAGTCGCGGTCGATCGTCCACAATTCGGAGACAGGATGCGTCAGACAGCAGGCCGCAATCCGCGCATCATGGATCAGTGCCCCTTGCACCTTTCCCCTGACCGTTAGATCCAGCAGCAAATCCAGACTTTCCTCGCTCTCCATCAGCAGGCATAAGCCAGGAGATTCGCGCCAGGCAGCCATTTGATCCATCGCTTGCGCGGGGTTCGATGCTACCCGCCAGATGCGCGGATGCGTCACGACTCCATAGAATTCGACCAGACTGTGATAGCAAATCCCCCAGGGATGACCCGATTCCGCCAGCTCACGAATCCGTTCAAAAGCTGGCTGATGCAAGCTGGCGTCCACCCGATGCGCGTGCACCAGTACATTTGTGTCGACTGCGATCACAAACGAAAGTCCGGTTCACGAAGTGCATCGATGGCCCGATTCACGGCATCTGCATCCAAAGAGGATGCCTCGCCTGATCCAACCGAAGCATCCCTTAAGCGAAAGTCAGAGGATTTCGGCTCCTTGAGAACTGAATCCACCGCCTCCACGATCAATTCCCGCATCGTCGTCTTGCGCTCCACCGCAGCCCGCTTCAATTTCCGGAAAAGCGGATCTGGCATATCTATGGTTGTTCTCATACATAAAAACATATAGATCTGCCTGAAGCCGTCAAGTCCGTCGGTCGGGCTCTTCAGCCGACACGCCAAAGCGGCTCAACGTCCTCTGTTGCGCCTGGCGGAACGCACCCGGTAGAGCCGTTCGGTAAAACCGCCTTCGGTCTCGAAATCTTTGGCCAGGCGCTCGACCTGGCGGTCGAGCAGCGCGCAGGCTACGGCGAGAAGGATCAACACGGCATTGGCTGAGATTTCGGGGTAGATTGTGGTGGACAGGGTGGACCTTGTGGACTGAGTGGACGAGGTGGACGGGTTCTGGCTTTGTCCACCAGGTCCACTACCCCGGCCACCATACCCTGCCCGAGCCACCTCGACCACCCAGGCGGCCACAGCATCAGCCGTCTGGCAACGCCGGTCAATCAGTGCCTGGCGCAGCGGGTTCTCCCGGTCCCACTGCGCCAGGCCGCGCTGGCGCAGAAAGTCCTCATAGTCGAGTTTCAGCTCCTCCAGGCTGGCCCGGGCCACCTGAGTCAGCTTCAGCTCCATCTTCTTCGAAGTCGCCGAGGCCTGACTCCCCTCGGCAATGTTCTGCACCCCAGACCTCGCCGCCTGCACCATCTGATCGTGGGTCCGGCTTCGACGACTGATATAGGTATTACAGAAACGAGTGGTAATGTCATACACCAACTGGGCCACCTGAAAGCTTTTCAGCTTACGATAGCCTCCATGCCTGGCAATCAGCTCAGACACGAGGACACACTCCCCCTTCCCATGACAAGGACAACAGCAACAACAACATGACTCCCTATTCTGGAAAAGCCCTGAGGAAGTCAATGCAACAGGGAGGCTATTCCGTCTCGTCCATAAACACCCAGGGATAGGGCTCCAGGCCTTCGTCGAGGGGGAGTTCACCGGTGGCCTGGAGACGGGAGACGCGGCCGTCGAGGTATTCTTTCCAGACGCGCAGGCGGCCATCTTCGACATGGCCGACGGTGACCGTCCCGGTGGCAGTCCGCACCCCGTCGCTTTTCCGGGTGGTGGCGAACTGATACTCCACACTGAAGCGTCGGTCTTCGATAATGATTTCGTGAAAATACACTTTTGTCTCCACAAAATCACGACTCCATTCGCGAAAGACTTCAAGGGCGCCTTCGAGGTCGAGTTTCTTCCCGGGATAAGCAAACACCACCTCCGGATGCAAAGTCTGAAGAAAGGTTTCCTCGTCCCCGCTTTCCCAGGAACGGAGCTGATCCTTGATCAAGCCTTCGACGGTGGCGCGATCCGGAATCTTCTCTGCCCCCAGGGCAGCGATCGAAGCCATCAACATACAGAAACTCAGAAAAATCAGACGCATCGTTTTATCGTATTTAAATGAAGATCAATCCCTGCCTACTCTGTCCACCCCGTTCACAAAGTCCACCCACACCTCCTAAAACCGCCAGACAGCGGTGGCCTGCAGGTGCCTCGGGAGTTCCCGCGTTACCAGATCAGCTCCGGCAAATGGGGTGGAGGTAGGGCGCCAGTTGAACTCGTTGGTGGCATTGATCAGGTCAAGACGCAGCTCGAAGCGTTCGGCTTTATAAAACAAGGCCAGATCCAGACGCATTTGATCGCGGATTTTGACAAAGCCTTCGAGATCGAGGTTTTGCTCACTTTGCCAATGCAGCAGAGCCGATCCTCCGACTCCAAAGGGAAAGGTATAGCTGACAAATCCATTGAACAGCCAGTGGGGAAGGCCCGGCAGCCTGTAATCATCGAGGGGAGGCTGGGGAAAGGTTGAGCTGGGGCGGGAAGGGTCAAAAGGGGCCTGGGTCGAGGGCGTTCCGGCGACAGGACCGTTTCTGTAGTGACCCTCTCCATACGATGCAACGAGTCCCGCATTGAAGCGTGGATTGGGTTGGTAAACGATATCCCACTCAAACCCAAAGATCTGAATCTCGTCGGGTAGACCGGAACGCGGGCTGGTGCGGTTCCGTTGTTGGTAGTAGGCGGCCATCCCAAAGAAAAGCTGGTCTTCCAGCAGGGAAATCTTTGTCCCGGCCTCAATCAGCTCACTGTTGTTTTCCAGGACTTCATCGGGAATCCGGTTGCGGGTGAAGCCGAAGCCGCCACTGGAGGAGGAGCTTTCCACTGCCGCCGAGGAATTGAGCGTCAGGTAGTAACTCATCCAAGGGGTGGCCTTGTACATGAGGCTGGCGGTTCCCGACCAGATCCCCTTGGTATTCTTGTCGGTGATGGGCTCATTGCCCGGATGCGGCAGGGGATCGCGTCCCCGGATCCAGAGGTAATCCAGACGTCCGCCGAGGATGAGCGACCACTGGGGGTTGAGCTGGATCATGTCCTGAATAAACCAGCCATTGTTCCACATCCGTGAATCCACTGTCGCACTGAAGGATGTCGTGAGGTTACCACTGCCATCATTGCGTGGATAAGCGCCTCCGGGCATGGCGAACCAGTCAGTGCCGGGCACGGGGAGCACCCCAAAGAGCTGGTCGATGGGGACACGCAGATCGTTGGGATCACCGAGGACATCGAAGGCGTTGAAATACTCGTTGAAGATATCAGCGTAGTTGCGGCGGGTTTCGCGGCGGACGGCCGTACCAAAAAGCAGGCGATGGCGCACATTCCCGGTATTGAAAGCAGTGAGAAACTCAAAACGCTGCTCGAAAGTGTGGCTCTTGGGCAAGTGACTGAAGAAGTAGTAGCCGGAGAGCCGTTGCGCGGTCACATCCTCAAAGTAGGAACGGCTGGCTACGGTCCACCCTTCTCCCCGCCAGGTGGCAACGGCCTGGGCGTTGAAGACCTCGGCAAAAGCGCCGTCTCCCGGTGCCAGAAGGATTTGCGAGCCATTGATGCGCTGGGTGCCGGTCGGGGTAAAGGTGTTCCCGAAAAACGGTGCGCCCTCGCTGATCGATTCGCCGGTGATGTAGATCCCTTGATCGATCAGATCCTGGGTCGGCCGGTTCGTCCCGGGAATTTCCGTAAAATTGGCATCGAGGTATTCCGCATTGATTTGCAGATCGAAGCGTTCGTTCGGCCGAAAATCGAGGGCGGCATAAACACTCTGTGAGTCACTCTCAACCCCCCGGTAAAAACTGTCGGCGTCGGAGCCCTCGTAGCTGACCCGCCAGGCCCATTTCTCATCCATCGGCCCACCGACATCCGCCTGCCAGCGGTAGGTATCCCAGGCTCCGGCGATAAAGCGCACACTGCCTCTGGTGCGGTCCCAGTGGGGTCGCTTGGTCACGAGATTGAGATAGCCGCCGGTGGCGTTGCCGTAGCCGAAGACGGCGGGAGCCGCCCCTTTAACCGCCTCAACCGCTTCGACGCCGTTGAAACTGATCGGAAAATTGTTGCGGTTGAAGGCCTTGCGCTGGCCGTTTTGGTAGGTCTCGCCAAGATCTCCGCGCATCATGGGAACGCCGATATTGCCAAAAATCGGAGCGGAATAGGCCCCCGAGATAAACTGATCCAAATCTTCCACCCGCTGGATGTTTTTGTCCTGCAACTGACCGAGGGTGACAATCGATACCGCCCGCGGTGTATCGACCACCCCCATCGGAAACCCGAGGATGGCGGAAGAGTCGAGGGCTGTCGGCAAAATCGAATCTTCCGAGACGCGGGCATTGTGGACAAAGGGCTCCAGTTCGAAGACCGGCTCCGGCCCGTCCATCGCCTGCCCGGGCACAGTAAACCCTGCCAATGCCCACAGCGGTAATGAACGGAAAACCACGTTGAGAGTGAAAGTCGGAAGCTTTGTCATGATACTTCCAGACATGCTCAACCCCTCAGACGAATTCTGTAAAGGGTTTAAATATAGAAATGAATTCTGTAAAAATTACTCGACTTCCACTTCCAGGCGAAAGAATTGAGGGCTGCCCACCCCCCCAATCGATCGGGTTGAGCGAATCCTGAATTCAGATTCACTTGCATCCACCACCTCGAAATCCTCTGCGTCAAATCCCTCCAACTGCATGCTGCTCTCTGCGGAGAGGCTATAGCCAGCAGCAGAAGGTTCCAGCTGCCAGGCTACTTCCAGATAGGGAGTGCCATCGATCATCACAACAGTCATTTCGGGCACCGGAGTTCTTCCTGCCATCAAGGGATCCCCTCCGGTGACAAACTCAAGCGCATTGACCACTCCGTCCCCGTCCGGATCGGCCATCGGCCCGGATATGGCTGCGTCCTGGGCCGCTTCCCCGGAGAAATGACGGTGCCGCCAAAGATTATAGGGACTCTGGGTCAGGCGAAAGACATGCCCTGCCAAGCTGACAATATAGAGTTCACCACGTGCATCCTCTCCGAAGGAAGCGATCTGATTCAGGCTCTGGTTGGAGGGAAGACTCTCACGCAGCATTGAAGTCCAGTCCTGCTGATCCGAGATGGTTGCTCCATCATAGCGCAAACTGCGGACAAAAGAAGTGATGAAGTCCCCATAGAAATAGGTGCCGTTGAGCCAGGGCATCGCCTCCCCGCGATAGACATAACCACCCGTGATGGAGCGTCCGTTGGTGTGGTCGTAGTCGAGGATCGGATCCACTCTGGGAGTGGGATCCGGATCCGAGACACCGGGAGTCGAAATCAGCCCTTCCCGCGGTCGCCAGCCGTAATTTTCACCTCCGACAGAGCTTGCCGGTTGAAAGTTGATCTCCTCGCGGGCGCTCTGCCCCACGTCTGCCATCCACAGATTCCCCGTCTCACGGTCAAAACTGTTGCGCCAGGCATTGCGCAGTCCGTAGGCCCAGATTTCCGGCGCACCCCCACCCCCCGCGAAAGGATTGCTCGCGGGGATGGCATAATTGCGGGCGGGATGGTCGGGGAAATCATCGCCATCGACATCGATGCGCAGCATTTTGCCGAGCAAGCCCTCGTCCGCATTGGTGGTGGCCGGGTTATTGGACAAGGCCTGGGCGGCGTTGAGCGGATCGTTGCCACTCCCCCCATCCCCCGAGGAAATGTAGAGGTAGCCATCCGGCCCGAAGCCGATCCAGCCTCCGTTGTGATTGCTGAACGGCTGGGGAAAAGACAGCACAGTTTGCTCGGAATCAGCGTCCACTTCCAGGGTCTCCGGTTCAGGAACCGTGAACCGTGACAGTCGGGAAACCGCATGTGGAGAGTCCGGGTTCACTGAAGCATCAAACAAGGTGTAATATACAAAAAACTCTCCATTCGTGGCATACTCCGGATGAAATGCCAAGCCGAGCAACCCTTCCTCTCCGCCCTGGGTCACTCCGGAAATTTCCAGAAAAGGATCATCCCGCAATTCGCCCGTCTCCAGATCGAGTATCTGAATGCGCCCGGTGCCGCCGATGCGCTGTTCCACGATGAAAAGATGGCGCTCGTCCCCAGGGACATGGGTGACATAGAGAGGTCGGCTCAAGCCGGTGGCGACCCGCTCCAGCCGGAGCGCATCATAGTCAGGCTCTGCCGGGAGGGGCAATGCGAGGCCGACGAAAAGCATCAAGGAGAAGGGGTAGCGGAGTGTCAGCATCACCCACCCTATCCTTTTTTCCATTTGGCGCAACCGCTGGTGGCTTCCCCGTCCCTCAGCGGGCCCGTTCCACAAAGCCAACTTTACGGTAAACTTTGGCCAGAGTCTTGTAGGCGCGTTTCTGGGCGGCTTCCGCCCCCTCCTTGAGGACCCCGTTGAGGTAGTCCTTATCCTCTGCAATGGCGTGGTAGCGCTCCTGGATGGGCGTGAGCAGGTCGACCACCGCCTCGGCCACGGCCGCCTTGAAGTCCCCGTAGGAGCTGCCTGCAAATTCCGTCTCCAGTTCCTCCACGGAGCGACTGGTGGAGGCGCTCATAATGGAAAGCAGGTTGCTGATTCCCGGTTTATCTGAGGCGGCCCTGACCTCGCTGCCACTGTCAGTGACCGCACTGCGGATTTTCTTGCGGATCACTTCAGGGGGGTCGAGGAGGAAAATGGACGCCTGCTGATTATCGTCGCTCTTCGACATCTTTCGGGAAGGGTCCTGCAGAGACATGACCCGCGCCGCCACTTTGGGGATATCCACATCCGGCACCTTGAAGGTGTCGCTGTAGGTGCTGTTAAATTTTTCCGCGAGGTCCCGGCATAGCTCCACGTGCTGTTTCTGGTCTTCCCCCACCGGCACCCGGTCAGCGTTGTAGATCAGAATGTCAGCGGCCATCAGCACAGGATAATAGAGCAGCCCGGAACCAATGAAGCCCTTTTCCTGGCGACCGGATTTATCCTTGAACTGGGTCATCCGCTCAAGCTGCCCCAGCGGACAGATGCACCCCAGAATCCAGGCCAGCTCGGTGTGCCCGATGATATGGCTTTGGAGAAAGAGGTGACTGCGGGCCGGATCAAGACCGCAGGCGATGTACATGGCGAGCGTCTTGTAGGTCGACTGGCGCAGCTCAGCCGGCTTGTACGGCATGGTGATAGAGTGCTGGTCGACGATCCCAAAAAAGCATTCGTGATTCTCAATAAAACTGACCCAATTCTTGAGGGCACCAAAGTAATTGCCCAGAGTCAGCTGACCCGTAGGCTGTGCGCAAGTAAGTACAATCGGTTTTTCTGTGGCACTCATGATTTGGCAAAAGACCCAATAAGGAGTCCCTTTCGAGACGCGGCAACCCTTTCCTTTAGACTGCTTGCCCTTCATTCCCACGGGCCGGAGCCGGTCAAAGCCCACATGCGAAAACGTAGATCCCGATCTCAGGACAGAAAATCGAGAAAAATCACTTTCTCTAGACGAAACCACAGCTTGGAATCGCTTATAGGGAAATAACAAGCCCTTTCAGATGCTCCAAAAGGTATCTGGGTCTCTCCGTTTTATCTCTTTGAAATGAACGCTCATTTTCTCCTAAATCCTTACCTTGCGCTTCTTGATGCCGAATTCTGCCTGTTGCAGTGGAAACGCCATGGGCGTGTGCACCTCAGGCGCACACCCTTATCTGCAATCTCATCCATCGCTTGAAAGCTTTCTCCATTTGCTCTCCACTTTACTCCTAACAAGAAATTAATGCGAAACGGGTTGTCATATCCCCCGTTTGGCAGTCGAACTGTCCGGTGCCCATCATGTTGAAACAATTTTTTAATAATTTCTCCCTTGCACACACGATTGCTCTGGCAGGCATTATGTCGGCTGTGTCCGTTACAGGACCCTCTGCCACCGCATCGGAGCTTGCCCTGGATGAGGCGATTGCCCATGCCCTGCAGTCCAATCTCGGGCTTCGGGTGGAGCGGATCAATCCATGGATCCAGGCGGAGGCGGTGACCGCGGAAGAGGCCGTCTTCGACCCCTTGATTTTTGGCAATGCCCGCTACCGCTCTTCGGAGCAGGACTTTACCGGGACCACCTCCGACCAGAGGTCCTACAGTGCGGGCGTCCGCAAGCGTATTGTGACCGGAGCCGAAGTCGTCGCCTCGACATCGCTGACCCGCAACGACGGAACGACCTTTAGTCCCGATCTCGGACAGGTGGTTGGCGGGAACCTTTCCCAGAATGCCGATTTCTCGCTTTCCATAACGCAACCGCTGCTGCGTGGCTTCGGCGTCAATGCGACCTTGGCCGAACTCCGGCGGGCGGAATCACTTGACCGAGCCACCCGCCTGCATCTTCAGCGGGTCATAATGGACACCCTGCGCGACATTGAACTGGCCTACTGGGGAGTAGCCGATGCGCGCTCCCGTCGAGAACTGCGTGAGTCCAGCCGCGAGTTGGCCCTCCAGTTGGTGGAAGAAACCCGGCAACGCTCTGAGCTTGGCCTGGCCACCCGTCTGGAACTCCTGCAGGCTGAAGCCAACCTCGCCGCACGCGAACAGGAAATCATTGCGGCCGAGCAACTGCTCTCCGATCGCTCTGACCACTTGATTTCACTCATGGGCATTCTGGAAGAGCATTTTGAGATTAACCAGAGACTGGAAGTGACTGAACTCCCTACTCAGGCCCCCCGACTGCCCGATTTCCCGGATGTATGGCGCACCGCGCTGGTCTACAATCCAGAAACCGCCATTCAGGATGAACTCATCCTCCGGCGGGATCTCGATACGCTCTCTGCCCGCGACGCCATGCGCCCTCAACTCGATGTCACCCTCTCAGGTGGCTACCGTGGCCTCTCGGATGAGAGCGGGCGGGATGCCTACAGCAACGCCCTTGAACGGGATGGCCACGAGTGGGGCGCACAAGTGAGTTTCAGCTATCCATTTGGGCGACGGGCTTCGAGAGCCGGACTGCGTCAGGCGGAATACCGCCGTGAGCAAGCCGAATGGGAAAGGATCCGCATCAAGCAGCAACTGCTGCAGGACACCCGCAGTGCCTGGCGCGATTTGCAGGTTGCCCGACGCCAACTGGATGCGTCGGAGATCACCGTCCGCCTGCAGGAGGCCAGTTACGAGCAGGAACGCAGTCGCTATGAAGAAGGTCTTTCCACCACCCGGGCAGTGCTGGAAGCCCAGCGGGATTTGGATGCAGCCCGCACCTCCATGATCGATGCCCGCTTCGCGGCACTCGCTGCAGAAATTCAACTCGATCGCCATCAGGGACTGCTTCTGGAAAGACACGGCCTCGAATGGAGTCTGATTGCACCCGAAACGCTTCCTCGCTCCAACAGCCGTCGCTGACCCATGAGGGTCCTCTTTAATCACTGAGTTTACACTATTCTGGCATGAAAAAAATCATCATTCTGGTTCTGCTTCTGGTCGTCATTGGGGGCATACTTTATGCCGCCTTTGGGAGCAAGGGTGAAGCGAGCTTCAACGTCACCGTAGAGAAAGCTACCCGCGGTGATATTACCAGTATCGTTACCGCCACCGGTAAAACCTTCCCGGAGTCTGAGGTCCGCATCTCCTCGGAGGTCGCCGGAGAAATCATTGCTTTGCCGGTGCGGGACGGTCAAAGGGTCGAAAGGGGAGATCTCCTGGTTCGCGTCAATCCCGATACCCTTGAAGCTCAGGCCCAACAACAGGAAGCCGCTCTGCGGGCCACCCGGGCCAATGCGGCCGAAGCCAAAGCACAGCACGAACAGGCTGAAGTGGATTTGCGCAGAATTGCCAACCTGCATGAACGCGGTTTTGCCACCCTGGAACAGCTGGACTCCGCCCGAACCCTGGTAGAAGTGCGGCGGTCCACCACCCACGCCATGGAAGCCAGAATTGAGCAACAGGAAATGATGCTGAAGGAAGCCCGCAACCTGCTCGCCAAAGCCACCATTTACAGCCCGATCTCCGGAACCGTTACCGTGCTCAACTCTGAACTGGGTGACCGCGTGGTGGGCACAGGACAGTTTGAAGGCACTCACATCATGTCCGTCGCCAATCTCGACAAAATGGAAGTCCGGGTGGAGGTCAGTGAAACCGATATCATCCAAGTCAAAATCGGTGATGAAGCCACTGTCGAGCTGGATGCCATCCCGGACAGCAGCTTTGAGGGAGTGGTCACGGAAATCGCCAATACCGCTGTCAACCAAAGCCAGCAAGGTTCGCAAGATCAGTTGACTACCTTCCTGGTCAAAATCCGCCTTCTGGAGCCCACCCCAGCCATTCGCCCCGGCATGACAGCCACCGCGGACATCCGCACCCAAACTGTCAACGATGTTGTGATGGTCCCCCTTCAATCCGTCACCGTTCGTTCCAGGGATGAAGTTAGGACGCAATTAGGTCAAAGTGCTTCCACCGCTTCTGAAAACAATGACAATGGTCCAACCCGACGGGGCCGATCCGGTCGCGATAATTTCCAACGCCTCGTCTTTGTGGTGGAAGACGGCAAGGCAAAGATCGTCCCGGTGGAAACCGGGATTGCCGACAACCGAAATATTGAAATCAAATCGGGTCTCCGCTCCGGACAAGAGGTAGTCACCGGAAGTTATCGGGCGCTCTCACGTGAACTGACCCATAATGCCACGGTGCGGGTCGAAGAAGCTGGACTTAACTCCGGGCGCCCCGGCCGTCCCTGACCCATGATTGAGGAGACTCCGGAAACCCGCCACCTATGAAAGATCCGATCATCCACATCACCGGTGTGACCAAGATCTATGATCTCGGGCGCACTCAGGTGCGTGCCCTTGCCGGGGTAGACCTCAAAATTTTCCCCAATGACTACGTAGCCATCATGGGGCCATCCGGCAGCGGCAAGTCCACTCTGATGAATATGCTCGGCTGTCTCGACACCCCAACCGCAGGGCAGTATTACTTTTCAGGAGAGGATGTCGCCCGGATGTCCGATAATGAGTTGGCTGACATCCGTAACCGCCGCATCGGTTTTGTTTTTCAAAGTTTTAATCTTCTCCCCCGCTCCAGTATCCTGCGCAATGTTGAGTTGCCACTGGTCTATGCCGGCCTTCCTAAAAAGGAGCGTGAGGAACGGGCGATGCAAGCGCTTGAACACGTGGGCTTAAAAGACCGCGTCCGCCATCGTCCCAACGAGTTATCAGGGGGCCAACGCCAACGCGTGGCGATTGCCCGTGCTCTGGTTACAGATCCCACCATCCTTCTGGCCGATGAGCCGACCGGCAACCTCGACTCCAAAACCGGAGTCGAAATCATGGAACTGTTTGAGCGCCTGTATCAACGGGGGCACACCATCATTCTCGTCACCCATGAAGACGACATTGCCAAACATGCCCGTCGAATGGTCCATCTGCGGGATGGCCTGATCGAGAGCGATCAACCTGTTGCCCGTGAGCATTGATGCGCCGTTTCATTCGCAATCTCCGTATCGACCTGACCGAGAGCACGATGATTGCCTTGGAGCAACTGCGCGCCCACAAATTCCGTTCCGCCCTCTCCGCCCTCGGCGTGATCATTGGCGTCTGGGCAGTTATCCTGATCGGCATTTTCATCAACGGAATCGACACCGGATTCCGCAACAGCCTCAACATGCTGGGCGGGGACCTTTTCTATCTGGAAAAATGGCCATGGCGGGATGTCGGGGACGATTGGGTACGCTATCGCAACCGCCCGAACTTCCATTTGCGCTACGCCGATGAGCTCAACGACATCATCGCGCAAACTCCGAACACCGGCTTGCTTGTCGCGGTCCCTGTTCTTTCCGCGCGCAGAGTCGTTCGAACCGAGGATCGGGTGGCGGAGAACATCGTCATCACGGGGACCAGCGCTGACTTCAACTACATCAATACCGCTTCCGTAACCGAGGGACGCTTCTTCATTCATTCCGAAGCCATTTCCGGGCAAAATGTAGCGGTAATTGGATACGGTGTTTCGGAAGCGCTTTTTCCGGCCGGCCCTCAATCCGCCATCGGACAGAGCATCCGGATTTCCGACATCCCTTATCGGGTCATCGGTGTTTATGAACGGCAGGGCAACTTCCTGGGCATGCAAAGCTTTGATAATAATGTGGTCATGCCCTTAGCCGCGATGCAGCGCTTCCAATCCCCTTTCGCCTGGTGGTCTCCGGTCTCCACACGCGTAATGAAGCGGCCCGATGTCTCTGTTGAAGATGCCCGCGACGAAATCATCGGCGCCATGCGGCGGGTCCGCGGTCTCATGCCGGGGGAGGAAAATGACTTTGAGGTCAATGCCGCCGACACGGTCGAGGACCAGATCGGGCCCCTCAAAGCCGGGGTCGCGCTGGCGGGATTCGGGATTACCGGGCTGGCCCTCTTTGTCGGTGCCATTGGCATCATGAACATCACTTTTGTCAGTGTCCGGGAACGGACCAAGGAGATCGGAACCCGCCGGGCCATCGGTGCCCGTCGTGGCAGTATCTTGATTCAATTCCTCACTGAATCGGTCTTCGTCTGCCTGCTTGGTGGATTGATCGGCTTAGTCTGGGCTTTCGGTTCCAAGCTGATGATGGATCAGTTTCTGCCTGATTTCCCGGCCTCGCTCTCTCCATTCCTGATCGTCCTGGCCTTTGCCGTTTCCGTCGGGACCGGCCTGCTGGCCGGTTTCATTCCTGCCTGGATGGCATCCCGCCTGGATCCGGCCAACGCCCTTCGCCACGAATGAAGTCGCGCTCCGCCAAAGGTCTCCGCTTAAGCGACTTGCTCCAACTCGCCTTGTCGTCACTGGGTGCCAATGTGCTACGCTCCAGTCTGACGGTGCTGGGGGTTGCGATCGGCGTATTTTCCGTCGTCGGCGTCATGACTACCCTTTCCGCCATTCGGCAGAGCATCGATACCAGCCTGAATATTTTCGGTGCCAATGTCCTGCAGATACAGCGCGACCCTGCGGTGCAACTTGGCGGTCCTAACTGGTCGCGTCGCCGCCCCCCCATCACTCCGAGGGAAGCCACCCGCTTCAAGGAGCTGATGGATGAAGCGGGGATCCCCACTGCGATCACCGCTACGGACTCAGGCCAGCGCTTTCGCTACGAGGATCGGCGGACCAACGTCAATAAACGGATCGTTGGCACCAACGAGAATTATATCCTCACCAATCAGTATGAGATTGAACTGGGCCGTAACCTCTCTGCCGCCGACATCGAGTTCAACCGTCCGGTTACGGTCATTGGAGCGGATGTCGTCGATGAACTCTTTCCCAACGAAGATCCGCTCGACCGTGTTATTGTTCTGAGCGGATCGCGCTATACGGTGATCGGAGTGCTCCAGCGCAGGGGAGAAATCTTTGGGCAGACCATGGACGGAATCGCCCTTATCCCCATCAACCGCTTTGTCGCCAACAATTGGAGGCACTGGCGTTCGATGGATCTGGCAGTGCAGGCTCCATCGCCTGAAGCCGTAGATGCGGTCGAGAACATCGCGATCGGTAATATGCGTCTGGTCCGCGGATTGCAGCCGGAAGAAAACAACAATTTTGAAGTTGAATCCAATGAAGCCCTTCAGGCGGCCTTTGCGGAAATCGCTCTGGTGGTGGGGATCGGTGGGCTCGCCATCAGCGCGATTGCCTTGATCTGTTCTGGGGTCGGAATCATGGCCATCATGCTGGTCAGCGTTACCGAACGAACACGGGAAATCGGGGTGCGAAAGTCCCTTGGTGCCCGCAAGCACAACATCCTCTGGCAGTTTCTTCTGGAAGCCGTCTTTTTGTCCGAAGCCGGAGCGGTGGTGGGGATTCTCCTTGGCTTTGCCGTGGGCAATGTGGTGGCAGCACAACTTGGGGCAACCATGATCATTCCCTGGTTCTGGATGTCCGTTGCGGTCTTGGTGTGCAGTGCCATTGGTATCGGATTCGGCCTCTACCCTGCTTGGCGGGCAGCCAACTTGCGCCCGGTTGAAGCCCTTCGCTACGAGTGAGAGAGGCGTTCCCTGACTGCGTAAAGATTGTGCAACATTCGCCTTCCAGACTTGCTGAATGGTGCCGCTTGAATTCTGTAAGCAAGACATGCGCCTATACTTACTCCGCCATGCCCAAGCTGAAGAGGGCATCCCTGATGCCAAGCGCGCCCTCACCCGGCGTGGTTTGAGAGATGTGGAGAAACTGGGTCAGCTCCTCAAAAACAGACATGGCTTCAAGCCTAAGGAAATCTGGCACAGTCCTTTTACGCGAGCCGCCCAGACCGCACAGTTGCTGGCCACTGAACTCAATTTCGACGGAGCCCTCGAAGTCCGGGAAGGGCTGACCCCCTTTGATGACCCCGATCTCTGGGTAGAGCGCTGCCATCATCTGGACACATCCATTATCATCGTGGGCCACAATCCCCACCTCGCCATGCTGGCCGGTCGCCTGCTGGGGAATACCACCTTCTCCGTCTCGATTGAGTTCAAGAAATGCGGGATGCTTTGTCTGGAGCGACATCGCCCGTTTGCCGAAGACTATCCCGCAAACTGGTCCCTGCGCTGGATGCTGGTTCCTCAGCTGTTACGCTGAAGCGGAAAGCTGGAGCCGGGGCGCACCACGCTCCCATCCCGAAGCTCCTACCCCCCGATATTCAACCTTCACCCTGCACCCGCCTGGTCCATGCATCGAAAAGAAAGAGCCCGGCGTGAATGAGTGAATGTGAAATCGTGCCATCTGCCGCCCATTGACGGACTGTGTGATCGCTCAATTCGGCAACTTCGATTTCCTCGTGTTCATCCCAGTCCATCTTTCCGTCGGGAGTCGCATCTGTAATGAGAAAATAATGACAAGTATTGTCCATGATCGCGGGGTTGGGCTGAACTTTTCCGAGATAAACAGGCTCGGCCCCTCTGTAACCACTTTCCTCCTCCAGTTCACGGACCGCCGCCTCTGCCGGTGACTCACCTGGGTGAATACAGCCGGAAGGAAATTCCCAAGTCAAATCACGGGACCCAAATCGGAACTGACGGGCCATCACCCAGTTGCCTTCAGAGGTAATCGCCAAAGCCACGGCCCAGTCGGCAGGCTTGACCACAAAGAAATCCGAGGAATCGGGACGAGACGGATGCCGAAAGGTCCGACGCTCAACCGAAAATACCCGGCAGTCTGCGTGGGGTTGGACAGATTCTTCAATCCAGTGTTGTGGAGTCCGGGAATCGCCTGAAGCAGGCATGGTGATCAGCGGGCGGGGATCACAATGTGCTGCCCGATTCGCATCCGGCGTGGATCCACTCCAGGGTTGGCGGCCATCAACTGGGAGAGTGAAACGCCATAGCGGTTGGCGATCGAGCTGAGGGTATCTCCGGATTCCACGACATGGACACCTTCCGGAGTCGTATCCCGCTGCGGCGTATCGTCATCGTCGTAATAGGAATAGGATGGGGTGGAAGTCGTGGTGGTCGGCGTCGAAGCAACTGGAGCGGAAGGCCTGCGGCTGGCCTGGAATTGATCGATCAATTCTTCCAGTCTTTCCGTAGTCGCGTTGAGCTGGGAGCGATTAGAGGAGACTTCTCTGGTCACATTGTCGAGTGCCCGTTGGGTTTGATCACGGATTTCCCGATCCGCCCGTTGCAAAGCGACCTGGGCAGAACCCATACTGGCCAAGCGCTCCTCAATGCTTTCCAACTGACGGGGGATCCGGTTCATCTGTTCGCGAAGCTGTTCGATTTGAATATCGATATTACTGATGCGCTGGCCCGTGGTGTCCGGTCGGGCTGCGAGGGATTCCTGATAATCGCGAAGCGCATTGCCCGCCTGGGCCCCCATAAAGATACCACCAAGGCCGAGCACTATCCCGACCAAGCCAATAATCAGACCAAGGAGCGGCAGCTTACTGCTGCTTTCGCTGCCTGCAGAGTCATCTCCAAACCCGTTTGGGTGCGTATCCAAATCGTCCATGAGCTATATACACTATAAGTAGAAGGCTGACAGGCAAGGATATAGGGAAGCCTGCGCAAGGTTTACTCAAAGGGTATGAATCCGCAGAGAAGCAGGGTTCCGAGGTCGGCAGTCGGATAATGGCAAATTTCGTTCTTCGCTCCTGCTTGTTGATGCAACAGCCCTCCTGCCCCATCCATCCTGATCTCTGGTCCTTGCCCCTGCAACAACCCCCAACGGAAATGTGGACCAATTTGCAAGATCTCGGGCCTTAGTCTTGACAGACCTGCCGTTTACCCACCCTTCTTGTGAGATGCTGTTTTCAATTTTGGAAACAGGCTTTGGCGGGGTGTAGCGCAGTCTGGTAGCGCATCTGCTTTGGGAGCAGAGGGTCGCAGGTTCGAATCCTGTCGCCCCGACCATTCAAGCCAGCGGCGTGCTCGGTGATGTTAAGCTAGCTCGCCTGTAGAATCAACTGGCGGCCGGGAATTTGCGGCGCACGTTGGAAGCCTCCACCCTTTCCCCCTTGGACTCCATCGCCAACATGGCAACGGTGCGTTCCAGCTCGAGGACATTCTCCGGCCAGTCATACTTTTGAAGGAGTTCGATGGCTTCTTCGGAAAACTCAGCCGAGCGGCAGGCTTCGGGAACGGAGGGGGAATTCTTGAGAATAGCCGAGATCAGGTCAGCGATATCATCCTTGCGCTCCTTGAGGGCGGGTACATCGATCACCTTGCCGGAAATCTGGAAGTAAAGTTTCATACTGAACTCTCCATCAGCAAGCGCTTCATCAAGATCGATGTCGCTGCAGCAGACCCAAAGGACATCCTTGGAAGCTGCCTTGGCCACAGTGGCAAGATCTTCTTGCAGCGCCTCAGGCATACACTCGATACGCTCGAAGAGAATGGTGCCTCCGGAGTATTCCGAGAAAACCGGCCCGGGGCCACCATCGGCATCAAAGAGACGAGAGCGCAATTCGCCGTGATCGGTTCGTTTGCAGTCAATTTCACAGTAATCCGCAGCTTTTCCACCTTTGACCGCATGGAGGTACTGAGCCAGCTCCCGTTTACCGGAACCCAAAGGCCCCTGTAAGAGAATGGGGGCACGGATTTTGGAATCACGGGCAGAGCGCAATTGCTTGCGCAGGGTATCCGCCTTGTTCGAATTGCCCACCAGTGAAAGTTGGAAATCCGGTGAGGATTCGGTCTCCTGTGCCTGCGCAACAGGGGCAATCTTGGTTTCCCCGGCGGACAAAGCACGATTGATGGAGGCCACAAAGTCCTTCACATTCAGCGGCTTCAAGAGGAGATCGAAGGCCCCGGCCCGCAGGGCATCAATGGCCACTTCTTTGCGGGGCAAACCAGTCGTCATGATGACTGCGGCATTGGCTTCTATCTGCCGGATTTGGCGCAGCAATTCGATGCCTTTCAGCTCGGCTTCAAGGATGACAATGTCAGCCTTGGCTTTCTTATATTCCTTGGTGGCAGAGGCCGCGTCATAAACCGATTTAACCTCATGCCCCATGGGTTTGAGTACTGAGGAAAGCGCCTCGTGGAGGCGGGACTCCTGATCAACTATAAGAATATTGGCCATGATTTTGGCGGGAAATGAGGTGGATCAAAGGAAAGAAGGTTCTGTTCTATCTCAGGCGATACGATGGACAAGGCTCAGGAAGCCCCGGCGGTTTTGCGGGAAGGTTTGTCGTCGGATTCATCCCCTCCGGTCATTTGACTGTGACGCTCTGTCAGCTCACTTTCCAAACGCAGCACGCGCTGCTGTTCGCTGAGGAGTTCGCGGCGGGCTTTTTCCAGCTTGGCTTTTTCCGCTCGTAAAGCGTCCTGCTGAGTCTGGAAGGCTTCCTGTTCCTCGGCCAAGGCAGCCCGTTCACGCTCGAGGGCACGGCTGGACTGCTTGATTTCGAGGCGCTCGGATTCGAGGCGCTCCTCAATCTCAGCTTCGATTTCCGCTTCACGGCGACTCAAGGCCTTCCGGCGGTCTTCCAGCTCACTCTCGCGGCGGGTAAGCTGCTCACTTTGCTCGGCGAGGCGGGCAGATTCATCGAGGGCTTCCAGCTTTTGAGCCCGGATCTGAGAGCGGGCTTCCTGAATGGACTGCTGCTCTTTTTGGAGCTGGGATTTTTCATTGCTGAGGGAAGTGCGCTCTTCAGCCAGTGCGGCCCGTTCCTCATCAAGCGCTTCGCGTTCCTTGGTGAGCTGACCACGCGTTTTCCAGGTGGAACGTTCAAGCGAGGCACGATCTTCTTCCACCTTGGCCAAGCGTTCCTGCAACTCAGCCTTGAGCACTTCGAGTTCAGACTGTGCACTGGAGACTTCGTGCTTGGCCACTTCGAGGACTTCTGCGTCAGCTTCCAGCTCAGCCTTTTGCTGCTCGAGCTTGCGGCGATCTTCCTTCACCTCTTTTTCCAGCTTGGAGCGCATCTCGCTGCGCTCTTCTTCCAGCTTCGCTTCCGCTTCAGCTTCCCGCTTGTTGAGTTCAGCTTCGCGTTTTTTGAGGGCTTGGAGGGCCGCCTGCTCTTGAGCGCGTTCCATTTCAAGCTGCTCAGTGGCTTCGGCCAGCTCCTGCTGTTCGCTGGAGAGTTTTGCCTTGGCCGATTCGAGTTCAGCGGAAAGTTTCTTCAGGCGATCAGCCTCGGTCTTTATCGCATCCTGTTCGGACTTCAACCCGAGCTGCTGAGCCTCAATCTCTTCAGCAACAGCCTTGAGGCGGGCTTCTTCCTTCTCGCGGCGGGCTGACTCTTCCTTGCGCATCTTATCGAAAGCGGCTCTCTCGGAGGCGATTGCCTCTTCCCGCTCTTCCATTTCCGCCGCTTCGGTTTCCAGCCGGGCCAGATCACTTTTGAGCTTGGTCTCAGATTGGGCAACAGCGGCAAGGCGCTCCTTAAGCGCTGTCTCTTCAGCTTCAAGCGCTTGAAGCGATTCCTCAACCTTGAGTTCCTGAAGCTGGATTTCCTTGGCCTTCGCCTCCAGCTCAGCCAATTCCTTCTCACGCTTGCTGAGTTGCTCTTCGCGGGCCTGCAGCTCGGAGGTGCGGACTTCACTTTCCTCTTCGAGGGCAAGCGCGGCGGCTTCCGTCTTTTTGCGTTCCGACGCCAGCTTCTTCTCGGCGAGTTTGAGGGATTCTTCTTCCTGAGCCAGCTCTTCCAAGCGCACTTTGATCCTGGCGTCCTGTGCAGATTGCTCTTCGGCGGCTTTCTTCAGACGCAGGCTTTCCGTTTCGAGCTGCTTCTTTTCCGCTTCAAGGGCGGCGGCCTGCTCTTCCAACTTGGAGAGCCGCTCGGCTTCTTGTGCGAGTTGCTTTTTCTCCTGGTCAATCTGCAGGCGTTGGGCCGCGATACTCTCTTCCTCTGCAGCCAGCTCTTCCCGCTGCTCGGCCAGCTCGGCGGCGGCGGCAGCTTGCTTGGATTCGTCGGATTTGAGTCGGATTTCGCGAGCCTTCAGCTCCGCTTCCATGTTTTCGCGTTCAGCCTTGAGGCCCTCCCGCTCTTTTTCAAAGGCTTTGCGCTCGGCCCGCAGCGAGTCCAGTTCACTGGCAAGCTTCTCTTCTGCAGTCTGCTGACGCTTTTCCGCAGCCTCGAGGCTTTTCTCACGCATCATCAGCTCTTCGGCTTGCTCTTCAATCTCAGCCGCACGTTTTTCAAGCTCCTTCAGCTCCTTCTCACGGCGGGAGACGGCATGCTCGCGCTCTTCGATCTTGTCAGTGAGCACATCCAAACGGGCTTCTGTTTCCTTGATCTGCTTCCGCTCGGCTTCAAAGGCGGCATCAATCTTCTTCTGGATCCCGGCCGCTTCCGCCCGGAGGGTTTCCAAGGTGCCTTCCAGCTCTTCCAGTTCGACGGAATCCCGTTCGTGCGTCTGGATCAACTCATCCAGTGCCTTCTTCCGCTCGGCCATTTCCTTTTCCAGATTGGCCAGCTCATCAGCCGCAGCCTGGGCCTCACGTTTGGCTTCGTTGCGCTCCGCTTCCAAAGCCTCCAAGGCGGCACGGGCTGCCGCCTGCTCTTCTTCGATCCGGGCACTCTCCTTCTGGAAGCGGGCTTGGGCTTCCTCGGATTGACGCTCCAGCATCGTTTCCGCCTCTTTCAATTGCAGGCGTTCTTTTTTCAGCAATTCACGGGATTCCTCCAGCTCGGTCCGCTCCGCTTCGAGGGTTTCCTCGCGCTTGCGCAGCCCCGCCAGTTGCTCGGTGATCTGCTCCTCGCGCTCACGGAAGGTACGGACTTGATCCAGGTATTCACGGCGCTTCGCCTTGAGGTCGGCCTCTTTCGTCGCCAGCGTTTCCTCGCGCTGACTGAGGGTCTCGTCGATTTCCTGATTATCCCGTTCCTTCTTAAATAAGGTACTCTCCCGATCCAGTAAATCCGCCTGACGCGCTTTGAGAGACTCCTCCAGCACTTCGCGGGCGGCAATTTCTTCTTTCAACCGCTGCAGCTCAGCGTTGAGTGCTTCCACATCCGCATCCACTTCAACGGCACCCTCTGCCGGTGCAGAGGCCAGACGCGAGACCATGGAAAAAGCTTCCAGATCGCTGCCAACAGACTTCCGCCCGGGGAATAATTGCGTCAAGCGCTGGTCAAGTGCCTTGATATCCAGAGGCTCATCAAAGACGTCCACTGCCCGATGCTGCATGGCCCCCACCACATCGGCGTATTCCAGCGTATCTGAGACAAGGATAACGGGAGTCGTCGGCTGAACGCGACGCAGCTCAGCGAGGTGTTGGAGGCGGTTTTTGGGAGCCGTCCCGACAATAAAAAAGTCGGCGGGAACATCCTTCAGGCTCTGCTTCCATTCGTCTGACTTTCGAAAGGAGCTGACTGTAAAACCGAGATCCGAGAGGATGAGACTGAAGCTTTGCCGCAGGGCACGGTTCTCAATGAAAACGGATGCTTGCGGGAGGGAGGCGGAGCGTGACGCTGTTGAGGCCATAGTCTGTTTTCCGGAGATGATCGAGCAACCACCCGACGGGGCGGCGCATGTATTGTATTAGGTCAAGAGGGAGTTAAGCGGCGAATAATTCGATTCAGATGGTCAGTCCGTATAGATAATCGACCTTCGCCAAATGACTGGGGGTAAAAACTTAGTTTAAAAAAAATACGAAAATTCGCTTAGCCTCAAGAAAAAAATAACGCAGTTGCGCGAAGGGTTCGAGTACTGCGGGAACCCGCATATATCCTGAATACGGCCCGGACTAGGGCACAACCGTGACTCATCCCGCCCGGTTGAGCTTTTGTAAAACAGCTCCCGCAGTCGACCAGGCAATGGTCCGGTCAAAGCGAAGCGGTCGCAGGTCGGGCAACCGGGAGTGTGCCTGCCTTTTGCTCGCGGGAGCTGGTTGGCTTGCGACGAGGTGAGGCATCCTGCGATTCCGCCAACTGACCATCCTTGTGGGCAGAAGCCGCTTTTGCACTGCGACTGGAGATGGTTCGGACTGCATTCTCTGCCTCGCGGAGAATGCTTTCGGCTTCATCCTTTTCCACCTGAAGGATTTTCAGCTCTGACTGGACCGAGGTTCGCCTGGCTTCGAGGGCGGCGATTTCTTGTTCGAGTTGAACCCTGGTTGAGGCGGCTTCCATTTCATAGCCTTCCTTGGTTTTCACAAGCTGACGCGTTTCCTCTGTGAGTGCCTGGCGCATCTTTTCCAGTTCCTGCAGACGGCTTTCCGTTCCCCGGACTGTGACCACAAGTTCTTCGGCTTCTTCCTGTTCCGCCCGAAGTCTGGCCAATGCCTCTCTCGTAGCTTCCTGTTGTGCTTGCAGTTTCCGTCGGTCGGATTCGAGGCGGGCCTGCTCCGTCTGGACCTCTTCGTAAAAGGCCTCTTTTTCTGCCTCAAGCTGGACTTTACTCGACTGGAGCGCACGGGCTTGCCCTTGCAGTGTCTTCTGCTGGGTGCTGAGTTCCTTCGCGAGTGTTTCAAGGCGGACCTGCTCAACCAGCCAGTCTGCTTTGCGAGCTTCCCATTCCTTCGCATCGACCTTCAACCGCCGCTTTTCCGCCTCCAAAGTGGACGCCTTATTGAGGAGGGACGCTTCCTGTTCGGCCAGAGACTCTTCCAATTCGACGCACTCACTCTCCCGCGCCGACAAGGCGTTTTCCTTTTCCAGCAGGGCAGTCTGGATTGTGCGGGTATGCTGAAGCTGCGCATCCCGTTCCATGATTTCCTTCTTCAGCCGCTCCAGCTCTCGGAGCGAAGCACTGGCCTTTGCCGACTCCGGCCCTTCGACCGGAGTCGGCTCAGGAACCGCCAGTTCCGAAGCATTGGGGAAGCGTGTTCCCGGGAAGAGAACGGAGAACCGTTCGATCCACGCCCCTGAATCCACCTGCCCATCGAAGAGATCTGCCACCCGCAGCCGCATGGCGGCTACGATATCCGCATACTCCAGGGTTTCTGCAGCGATCAGGATAGGGGTATTGATGTGGGCACGCCGCAGCTCATTGGCATACTGCAGGCACGACTTGGCTCCGGAACCGAGCACAAACAAATCAGAGGGATGGCTCCCGGCATGCTCACGCCACTCATCCGCAAAGCGGAAAAAACGGACGGTACATCCCATATCCGAAAGCATCTGGCCGACGCGCCGACGCAAAACAGGATGCTCAATGAACACGGAGACTTGAAGGGAAAGCGGGGATTTCATGGACAGGGAAAACACAATCTGCAATTTTTTACAGGAAATTTAAATTGCGTTATTGTGTTTTATATCAAGGGGATAGAATCAGAATCTCAAGCAAAAAATAACGTTCTGAGCAATAGCCCTTAGATACGAATCGGGAGACAGGGGAATTCTCGAAAGTCCGCAGGGGACAAAACCTCAGGTAGGGCTGAACGCGAGGGATCGGAAAGTTCTCAGTGGTTCCTTTCAGGCCCTCCTTGAAGGGTATAATGCCCCTCATCTATGTGCGTAATTCTGTTAAAATGAAATCAAAAGGCGGGGGTCGCCTTGTATGGTTAGACAGTACCGAGCCAGGGTGCATGCTGGCTCACTATGCAACTCCCGAACCGTATATCTTTCCGAGAGCAAAGGAGCCGGGATTTTTTAAAACAGCTTGCACCAAACGTCCGCTGTTCTTCATGAAGTCAACATCTCTTCTTTTTTGCGTATGGGCGTTCAACTCCCTGGTCGTACACACTTGGGGAAATCCGGGGCCGAACACTACCGTCTATCTGGATGCCTACGGCTGGACCGTGGTGCTTCCCAGCGAGGACTCGCGCATTGTTTATGTGAGCAGCTCTCAGGGGGACGACGCCAACGATGGTCTATCTCCCGAGACGCCCAAACAAAGCCTCTCTGCCGCGAACGCCTTGATCCGCGACGGTTATCCGGATCACCTGCTGCTCAAGCGAGGGGATGTTTTTGATCAGCGCAGTGAGCGGAGCGCCCTTCCCGGGGGCTGGAAAAGTGGTCGCAGCGCCGATGAGCCGATCCTGCTCTCCTACTATGGTGAAAGCGGAGCCCGCCCGCAGGTTCTGATCAACCGCAGTCTCTTTGACCACGGTGGCCGCAATCGCGATTACCAGGCCATCATCGGAATCGAAGCCTACCGGATCGGCAGTGATCCGGACTCGACCGAGTTCGACAATGAACGCAGCTATCAGAGCGTCCGGATGGTCGGAGGCGGGCGCGATATCCTGATCGAAGACTGCGTCTTCCGTTTCGCCGAAACCATCGTGCAAAGCTACGGGGGCCATGTTTACCGGGATTTCCGCTTTCGCCGGAATATCGTGCTCGATGTCTGGGCTCACGACACCTCCACCCACAACAATCCCCGGCCTTCCGGGATCTACATGTCCGGCGTCGAAGGGTCCTACCTCTTCGAAGAAAATGTCTTCGATCACAACGGCTGGAACACCCGCATCCCCGGAGCCGGAGCCAACATGTATAATCACAATGTTTACCTCCAATATTCCAATGTGGCGGGGGGCATCATCCGGGGCAATATCTCGACCCGGGCTTCGGCTCATGGCTGGCATGGACGCTCCGGCGGCGTAATGGAACGGAACCTCTTCGCCGCCAACGCGGTCTCGGCCAATCTCGGCGGGATGGCCGCACCGGCCGACCCGGATGTGATGAGCTTTGACAACCGCTTTGTCGAAAATGTCATTCTCGATGGTCGCCGGATGGACCCCGACGATAGCTCCTGGCCTCGGACCACGGCCGTCTGGGGTTTTGTCGGTGCCTTCATCGGCGAGATTGAAGTGCGTGACAACATCATCGCCAACCGTCGCGACAGCGGTACCGCCCGCGCCCTCCATACGGCGGAACAACCGGCTTCCCTCAACCTCATCAACAACATCGTATATAACTGGGAAGCCACCCATGACACCTTCGATCCCGACTGGCCCCACCCCGATGCCGGATTGGGTGATTACATGGCTTCCATCGGTGGAGCCGCTTCGGCTGACGCCTTTTATCAGTGGCAGCGGAACCGCCCCCTGCGCACCCTGCCCTGGGAAATGACCGCCTATGCCGCAATCAACTATTTCCGCAGCGGATTCCTCCAGCCACCGGTGGAGGGCTATTATCAATACACGTCCAGCCCCACTCCGCCGCCAGACAGCCCAAGCCCTACCCCAACCGTTGAGCCCGAAGAACCCGAAGCCGGGACGCCGATAGAAACGCCGACTGAAACCCCGGTGGAAGACAGTGTCGAAACGCCTACCGAAACGGAGACGGACGTCCCGCACGAATGGCCGGTTGAAAACGAAGATCTGTGGCACCATACCGGCACCTGGCTTGGCTGGCTTTGGACAGGTCACCTCCCCTGGGTCTACTCCCTCGATTTCTACGGCTACATCTATCTCCCCGCCCAAGACCTCGATCCTGTCGATGGGGGTTGGATCTACGTTCCGAGATACTGACCCTATCGCTATCTCCCGGCTAGGGCTGGGAAGCGTCGCAAACAACAGGCCATCAACGGCCAACGGGGTCTTTGCTCTTGCCAGCATTAGTGCCTTTGCTCAGCTTCATAAGTAGGCAGAAATCCTGCTGCGTTTCATTGCTGCTGCACCATGGCTCTCTCCGAACCCAGCCAAGACGAGGGTGGACATTCGTTTCTCAAGGAACTGAAACACCGCAAGGTCTTTCAAGTAGCCGGAACGTATCTGGTGGTGGGCTGGCTGGTCATCCAGATTACGGTCGCAGTCTTTCCCCAGTTCGACATCCCGGCCTGGGCCAGCCGTTTTGTCATCCTCGCGGTGGCCGCTGGTTTTCCCATTGCGCTGGTTCTGGCCTGGGCCTTTGAGCTGACCCCCGAGGGCGTCAAGACCACGCGCCGCGCCCGGGCAGAACAGGGTCCGGAGCCAGCCTCGGCGTCCATTCAACGCAAGCGCACCGGCCTGGCCATCCTCGCTGGAGCCCTCATGCCCGCTTTTGCCCTCGGCATCATACTGGGCGCGGTCGGCATCTGGTATC
The DNA here is from genome assembly GCA_050485245.1 of Verrucomicrobiota bacterium. GTDB lineage: Bacteria > Verrucomicrobiota > Verrucomicrobiia > Opitutales > Oceanipulchritudinaceae > JBJHBA01. The sequence goes on from JBJHBA010000001.1 coordinate 252,342, forward strand.
TGCAGGGCCGAAGCCCCATCAACAGTGCTCCTGCCCCGCAGGATGCATCCGCCACCGCCCCGGCAGAAGCACTTACAGGCGAAACCTATCCGGTCGTCGCCGTGCTGCCTTTTGTCAACATGAGTCCCGATGCGGAAAACGCCTTTTTTGCCGATGGCGTCCATGAAGACCTCCTGACCAATCTTTCCCGGCTTTCCCAGATCCGGGTCATTTCCCGGACTTCGGTCATGGGCTACGCCCAACAGACCCACAACATCCGCCAGATCGCGGAAGAGCTGCGGGCTTCCCACATCGTGGAAGGCTCCGTCCGCCGGATCGGAGGCCGCGTCCGGATTACCGCCCAACTGATTGATGCCCGCAGCGACGAGCACCTCTGGGCCAACCGCTTTGACCGCGATCTCGACGATATCTTTGCGATTCAAAGCCAGGTCGCTGATGAGATAGCCCATGCGCTCCATACTGAGCTATCTCCATCCGAGCGAGCGCAACTGCTCGACGCCCCCACCCGGAGTGTGCGGGCCTACGACCTCTACCTCAAGGCGCGGGAAATCAACCGCATGAGGGAAAACCGCGAGGAATTGCTGCTGGAAGGCATCGCCCTCCTGCGGGAAGCGGTTGGCATCGATCCGGACTTCGCCGATGCCTGGAGTCGCCTGGCCTGGTATTATGCATCCCGCGTCCATTTCCAACACGGAGATCCAGAGGAAAACCTCGCCGAAGCGGAATCCGCGCTGGCCCGGGCCAAGGCTCTGGCCCCAGAACGGATGGAGACCCTGCTGGCCGAGGCCTATGTCCACTATCACGGGCGAAAAGACTATGACGCCGCGCTGCAGGTTCTGGCTGAAGCCATCCGCAAGGAACCCGGGCAGGCCGACCTGCTGGCGGCCGAAGCATATGTCCTGCGGCGTGTCGGCCGCTTTCAGGATTCCCTCGAACGCCTGCAGGAAGCCATTCGCCTCGACCCGCGCAACAGTGCGCTCCTCCAGCAGGCTCTGTTTCAGGTCAGAGCAATGAACCGCTTTGAGGATGCCCGCGACATCCTCCGCCGCCTCCACGCTTTTTATCCAGATGATGTCATGGTCGAACAAGAGCTGTTCGGGATGGAAATGCTGCGGCGCCCCGATTTTGACCGAATCCTGACATGGGCGGAAGAACAGGAAGCCCAGCTTGAGTCGATGGGATCCGAAATCCATCAGCCGATCGACCCCTACATGATGGTAGCCTCCCTCTTCCTGCTGGATGATCGGATCGCAAAAGCCGAGGCCATGCTGCGCTTTACCGACCGCTTTGAAAGCCCTTTCGGAGATGCTTACCAGGCGGCCATCGCCTACGCCCTCTACCGCAATGCACGCTATCGGAGTCGCCCCGATGAAGCGGCTGATCACATTGAAAAACTGCGCTCGTATGCGATGGCCCTGTCCGTCGATGAGCACCCTTATCCCATGTACCGGATGTGGGTGCGGATCCTGCAGATGACTGTTGCCCTGCACGATCAGGACGATGAACGGGCTCAAGGCATCCTTGAGAAAATCGAAACGGAGTATGCGGAACATCATGGCGTCTCCCTCATCGACCACGGTAATCTGCGCGGAAACCTCCTGCGGGCTCGTATTCTAGCGCATCCCGATCGAGCTTATGAAATCTATGCGGCGGAGAAAGAAGAAGAAATCCCCGGTCTGAGCTTTGAAGGCGTCATGGGCAATCCCATCGAATTTGCCGCCCTTCTCGATGATCCCCGCTTCCAGGCAGAAATCGCACAACGCCCGGCTTACCACACCTTTCTGGCCCGGATGGACCCGAAACGTTTTGGGCATCTGGTCGGCCGGTGATCCATGATACGGTTAGCACGCCGCACAGGCTGATGTGTTGACATCAAAACAGCAGACATAAGATGTCTGCCATGAGAACAACCCTGACCCTGGACGCGGATGTAGCGGAATTGGTTCGCAAGGAAACCCTTTCCGGCAAACGCACGCTCAAGGAGGTTGTCAATCAGGGCTTGCGCAGGGGTCTGGGTGCCCACCCACCACCGAGTCGAAAAGTGTTCAAGGTGAAAGCACACCGATCCCCCTATCAAGCGGGGGTAGACCGGGGGAAATTGAATCAGCTGCTGGATGAGCTGGATGCTGACCATTTCGGTCACCTGCAGGACAGGAGGTCGTCTTGCTTGTTCCCGATGTGAACCTGCTGATCTACGCCTACAACGCCAAAGACCCGCAACACCAGCAGGCTCGCGATTGGTGGGAAACCTGCCTAAATGGAGACAAGCCGATCGGACTGACATGGGGCGTTATTTCCGGTTTTATTCGGCTGATCACTCACCCCCGGGATTTGGTCACCCCGATGCCGAGCGATCATGCGCTTGCTCATGTCCGAACCTGGTGGAGCAACCTGTTGTTCTCACGCTGGAACCGGGTAAACGATTTCCGCACCTCTTCTTTGGTCTGATCGAACAACTGGGGTCTGCAGGGAATCTGACAACAGAGGCCTGGCTGGCCGCGCTGGCGATTGAGCATCAGGCCGAGCTGAACAGCAGTGACGCCGATTTTTCCCGCTTTCCGGGCCTGCGGTGGCATAACCCACTGTAGCTGGGAAGAGCCCCTCCGGAACGAAACTACCAGCCGAACGCACGGCAACGTTCGCCTCCTCCCGGGACTTCAGAAAGGCTCCATGCCCACCCCCTGACTCGAGCACCTCCAACGATCATTCCAGCGATCCCTCACGGGATAAAAAAATCTGGCATACCCCCATCTCTCTAGGCCTGACAGATGGCTTTCCATGGAGGATCCCATCTCCTCCCCAAATTCCATTCTGACTCAATTTCACTACAAAAACATGACGGAGTGAAGCGGAGATGGCGGAGCAAAAATTGGAACGACCTCTTCGGCTTGGCCAACAATGCCCTTGCCGCAAAGGAACACAGAGAACGCAAAAGAACCAAGCCCCCCTTCCCAACCACTGTGATGCACGCCGATAGACACTGATGGGACCAACCCAAAGGGAGGGCGCTGTGTCCCTGCGGCGCTGCGATCGGGTTTGGGCTTCCGGTCTCAAATTTGATCTGCCAACGATTTCAACCGCGGATAGCGCCGATGATGATTGCCGCAAAGTAGCGGGGGCATCCTTCAAATCGCTATCGGGATCGCTTTCGAGGGCATTGGACGCCGAACCTTTAGGCGGAGCAGGGACGCTCCGCCCTACCTTAAATTGGATACCCCCTCATCCCTCATCCTTCATCCTTCATCCTTCATCCTTTTTCCCATCCTTCTTCCGGCTCAATCGGCTGGAGGGCTTCGCGGACTGTGCGCAAGCCGGACTCTGCCCCAAGGAGAAGGAGTTCATCGCCTTCCTCCAGCGTCCAGGAGGGACCAGGGTTGGCGATTTCCTTGCCGTTGCGGCGGGCTCCGGCCACCTGGACGGCCTGCAGCCGTGGCCAGTTGAGCTGTATCAGGCTGCGCCCGATGAGCGGACAGTCGGCCGGGATCCGCACGGGTTCGAGGATAGCCCGCCGCATTTGATTGTCGGCGGAGGGGGTTTCCAGCTCCTGACCCAGCACATTGAGGGCGGCGGTGATTTGCTCGTTGGAACCAAGGAGAAAAACCTCGTCCCCTGGGAAAAGGTGCGTGTGGGGTCCGGGTTGGCCGAGAGCCCAGCCTTGTCGTTCGACGCCCACAATCGTGGCCCCGGTGCGCTCCCGCAGGGCGAGTTCAGCGATGGTCATACCGGCGCCTGAAAACTGGTCGGGAAGGCGTGTTTCGCCCAGTTGGAGTCCCCACTCGCGGCGGGCATCCTCCCAGTCTTTTTGTCCAAAATTGGAAAGCCTGGAGCCTGCTTCTTCTTCAAACACCGTCCCCAATTCGAGTTCCAGATTGCGGTGCCAGCGGATGAAGTGACGCCACCCGATAGCCATAACGATGACGGTCAACACGGCCAAAGCGATCAGCACCCAGGCCTCGATCAACTCCCAGGGCAAGAGATTGGCGATCCAGATCAGAACCAGTCCAAAAACCAGCACCCGGAGCAGCCCAAAAGCCGCTCTGCCCAGCTTGCGGAAGATCACGGATTGATGTCCGAGGTAATCCGCAAGGATCATGCAAAAAGCATCGAGATTTCTCAAGAGAGCAATGAACGGAGCAATCGTCAGTAAGAGAATCGCCAGCCAATACCAAGGCAGGAAAAGGACCAGCCAGTCCCAGCCCTCCATGCCTTCGGAAACCCTCCGCTCCAGATAGGTGTAGAGCGGTCGGGCAAAGAGCAGGACCGCGGTGATCCAGACCACCTCGCGGGCCACCTGCCAGACCCTACCCCGCAGAAGCTTCCAGAGGAGATGCGAGCCCCCGCGCCGTCCGATCCCGATCCAGAATTCGCGGTAGAGATTAAAGGCGTCCCTCAGCCGCGGGAAACGGCGGGGCGAAAGGGTCTCGGTGATGCCATTGGAGTAGCGCATCATCAGCGGACCGATCAAACTGGTGAGGAAGGCTATACCGACTGCCGCAATCTGAAAGCTTTCCGGGATCGCCCCGCTGGTCACACCCAGCCCTGCGATGATAAAAGAGAATTCCCCGATCGGGGTCAGAAAGAGGGCCGCTTTCAGTGCCCGGTTTTCGTCCTCACAGACCAGCAGCCAGGCAATCGTCGCGGCTATAAAGCGGCCGACAAGGGCCAGCACCGTCCCCATCAGAATCAGATGCAGGGCTGAAAAAGTCTGGCTCAGATCGATGCTCATGCCAACGGCGACGAAAAACACCGCCGTAAAGACATCGCGCATTCCGGAAAACGAGCGTTCGATGCTGGCCGAGCGCGGCAGCTCGGAGATCAGCACCCCGCAAAGAAAGGCACCCAGTGCCAGGGAGTACCCTGCCAGCACAGTGAGCAGGGCCAGCCCAAAAAGCAGGCCACAGATCAGTATCACTTGCAGCTCTCCACTGCCTTCACTGGAAATCCTCCGGACAATGCGGGGCAAGAGCAACAGGCCGGTGATGACAAAGAGCACAACAAATGCCGCCAGCTGTCCCAGGCTGGAAAAAACCGCCACCCAGCCACCGCCTGTACCACCTTGGCCAAAGACTGCGATCGACCCCAGCAGGGTCAGCATAACCACCGCCACAAAGTCTTCCAGCAGCGTCTGGCTCAAGGCCAGTTGCCCCGGTCGTTGGTGCAGGAGACCTGTCTCGGTCAGCAACTTTCCGATAATGGCCGAACTGCTCACCATCAGCATGGCGGCGAAAAAGAGCGTCTCGATATTATTTAGCCCGATCAGCCCGCCGAAGAAGCGGCCCATCGTTAAAATCAATAAAGCCGTTACCACCGTGGCGACGACCGGTGCCATTCCCAACTCCCGCAGATGCTTGAGGCGGATCCCCAGCCCAATCGAGAACATCAGAAAAACCAGCCCGATCTGAGACAGCACCTTGATCCGAACCTGATCGGTGACTTCAAGGAAGGTAATCTGCGGGGTGCCAACCAGCAAGCCGGCAAAAAGGTAGCCCACTACCGGAGACAGGCCCAACCGCCGGGCCCCCCAACCGCCCGCCGTGGCGGCGAGGAGGATGATAGCCAAATCCTGAATAAAACTGACACCTTCGCTCATGCTGCTGTTTTCTGTTCTTTATCCGAGGCAGCGGACCGCTGTTTCCCGCATCACCATCTCCTGTTCCTGCGGGCGGTCAAGGATTCCTCGGAAAGCGCCGAGAAATTCACCCTGAAAGGTAATCAACTGCTTTAAAGTCAGCCGCTTCAAGGGCTCCGCCAAGCGTCCGAGATACCAGGGGTTCTGGGTGAATACGTTGTATCCACTTTTCTCTGACGATTCACCAAAATGCTCCGCGTAGCGACGGGCGGCACTTTCCAGGGACGGTTTGGAGATCCGGTCCCCCAGCACACGGGCATCCTGCAGCACTTTCAACTGAATCAAAAGGCGGTTGCGGTTCTGCAGGGAGGTGATCATCGGCCGCCCATCGTAGCCGGCAAAAAAATGCCGTCGAATGGCGTCGAGCGTCCAGTTGAGATCCAGGGCATAAAAGGCTTCGGCTGCCTCAAAGAAATCGCCCTCTCCGAAAGTCGGGACCAACTCAGCAACATGCGCATCGGTGATCTCACTCCCCGCCTCCCCGACATAGGTCGCCAGTTTGCGCACTTCCTCCAGCGCGAGGCGGGTATTGCCGTTGATTTTTGCCAGCAAGAGGCGCCCGGCATCAGGCGAAAGCCGCATCCCGAGGCTCTCCGCTTCACGGCTCATTTCCCCGAAAAGCGTCGCCCCATCATTGTCCGCTTCCAGAAATTGATAGTCCCCGTGCTTTTTCCACCACTCAACCTGTTTCTTGCTTCGGCGGCTGAACGGGCTGGCGGTGAGCAGAACGTCGACGTTCCCATCCTTCAGTTCTTCCAGCACGCTCTGGATTTTCGCGATCGCCTCCTTGGCGCCTTCGGTTCCGCCCGGACGGGCGTCCCCCATAAAGGAAATGTTGCGCAACCAGACCACCTTGCGGTCGCCAAACATCGGCAGGGTGCGAACGGCTCCAATGAAGCGATGGACCGCGTCGTCCACTTCGCTGAGGTTGCCCGCCTGGGCATCCACAATCTCCCGTCCGAAATCATCCGTGATGTCCGCCGACATTTTTTCCCAGGCTTCCCGCCCACGACGGGACACCAGAAAATCGTCCGGTCCGCAGATGATGGTAAACGCCTTCATAAGCACACTAGTTTTCTTCCCCCTGAGCGCTGACCGCAACGCCAATTTGAATGAACTTCCCCTCCCTCCGGGCAGTTGCGCAAGAATCGGATATCCTTTCCCGGCAAAAATATGCTACCGTCCCCTCGATCCATCGACGGTTTTCTCCCTCATGCCCACGCCTCCGCCCGAAAAACTCCCAACGACGATGCAGGCACTGGCCCGCTACATCGAGCGATCCAGCGATGAATCCCTCACCCTGAAAGCCCTGGCCAAAATCACCGGGCTCAGCCCCGGACACCTGCAGCGCCGCTTCAAAGCGGAAATCGGCATCAGCCCCCGCCAATATCAGGAAGCCTGCCGCTTGAAAAAGCTGAAAGAAACCCTGCGGGCCCAAGCCCCCCTCAGCGATGCCATTTACGCCGCCGGGTTCGGCTCCCCCAGCCGGATCTACGAGCGCAACGACAGCCACCTCGGCATGACGCCCGGACAATACCGCAGCGGGGGCCGGGAACTCGGGATCTCCTACGCCACGGAAACCTGCACCTTGGGGAAAGTCCTGATTGCCGCCACCGATCGCGGGGTCTGTTTCCTGCAATTCGGGGAGTCGACCCAAGCCCTGATCGAAGCACTGCAGTCGGAGTTTCCCCAAGCCCGAATCGTTCCGATGCCCGAAACAGCCCGCGCTCTGTTTCGGCAGTGGATGCAAGCCCTCCATGCTTACCTCAAAGCAGAAAGCAGGCACCTCACCCTCCCCCTCGACATCCGCGGCACCGCCTTTCAGGTCAAAGTCTGGACATTCCTCCAAACCATCCCCCCGGGGAAAACCTGCACCTACAGCGAGGTCGCTCAAGCCCTCCAGCAACCGAAAGCCGTCCGGGTAATTGCCTCCGCCTGCGGCCGCAATCGGATCGCCATTGCCATCCCCTGTCACCGCGTGATCCGCGGAGACGGCACCCTCGCCGGCTACCGCTGGGGGGTGGAACGCAAAGAGCAGCTGCTCAAGCTCGAAAAGACAGCTCCCGATTGATTCCGGCCTTGGCCCATAGTCATACCCCGGGCGCTTCCCGGATGAAGGCGCACCCTGAACGTCAATCCCTGCTCGCTGGCAATGGGCAGAGACCGCACCTTCTTTACAGAAATAAACACTTGGGGGATGAGTGGAATTAGTTTCAACTGTTCCCCATGTTTCGCTCAGCACTCATCGCTCTTGGGCTCTGCCTGCTGCTCGACTATCTGTTGCGCACATTCTTTTCCTACCCGCTCGCCTTCTGGCAGGTCCTGCTCAGTTATTTTCTCTTCTACACTCTGATCGACTTCATCCTTCCGAGTCTGAAGAAGAACGCGACCGGAGAGACCCGACGGTTTCAGGAACTCCCCTTTTCCGGTCCCCTTGGTCAACGGAGCAAAGGATTGCTCGTTCTCTGCCTCAACACCTCTGCCATTCTGTCACTGGTCAACCCCTTTCAGCTCTGGCAGCAAATCCGGCAAATCGCCGGAATGCTCAGCATTTCCAAGCGTTTTGGCAAGGCGCACCCCCTGCCTGACTTCGAGCAGTATCCACAGAAAAATCACTATACCCTGCCTTTTTCACCAGAGCACCGCTGGTATGTCTACAAGGGCGGACCCGACCGGGAGACTTCCCACTCCTGGGATGTGCTCACCCAACGCTATGCCTATGATTTTGTCGTCACGGACGATCAACTGAAGCGCCATCTCAATCGCGGAACGGCGCTGGAGGATTATTTCTGCTACCGCCTGCCGATCTGTTCGGTTGCGGAGGGTGAAGTCGTCGCGGTTCGCGATGGGGTCCGCGAGGCTCCATTCCTCGGTTATGGCATCATCGACTTTCTCGCCCGGGATTTCCGCGGCAATCACATCACCATCCGGCATGCCGAGGAAGAATACAGTTTCTATGCGCACTTAATCCCGGGGAGTCTTCAGGTTCAGGTCGGAGATCAGGTCAGCAGAGGGCAGGTTCTGGGGGCCTGCGGCCATTCCGGTCACTCCTCCGAGCCCCACCTCCATTTTCACCTCCAGGACGGCCCCGATTTCTTTACCGCAATGGGCCTTCCCATTCGGTTTTCTGAACTGGAAATCAATGACCAGCCTGCAGCAGACCCCTCCATCCTCAAAGGAGGGATGCAGGTCCGGGCAACCCAGCCCGATTCTTAGGACAGGCTATGTGGTTCTCAAGTGACGTTCGTAACCGGACCAAAATCAACCGGGTTCGTATTTGTTGACAGAATCAGAGACCCGCATTCCGGATGATCGTTCGGATCCGTCAGATCTATTTCCGGCTCTGCGCTTTGCGATCAGGATACAGATTCCCGCCAAAAAGCAGAAAACCTGAACCGAAAACTGCCCGGTTCAAGCTTCTCCCCGCCATCTACGCAAGGATACGTATGGCCGAATGTCGGGGGATGCGCTATAACTGCCGCGTGTCCCGGGGGCTTTCCGGGGGCACGTTTCGCTCAAACCCATCAGCACCCGCTCATCATGAACACCATCCACTCCATGCTTCTTCGACTGCGCCGCTGCCGCGCACTCTGCCTGCTCGCGCTGGCCACTCTGATCGCACCCGCTGCCGAAGCCGCCCGACTGACCCTCTCCCTCGTCCGCACAACGATGGATCCAACCACCTGGAGCGCGGTCCAGAGCAGCTATGTCGATGCGCTCGATGCCTACGCCCACATCTGGGAAGCCTACGACCTCTGGGGATTCACCATCACGACGACAGCCGACTCGATCGATTTCAACTACGACCTCTGGTATGGGGATTACGACATCTTCTACGCTACCTGGGATCAATACATCGACCAGATCAACGCGGCCATGGCCCCGGTCGGTCTGGAATACCGGATCGATTACGACGCCAACTACACCGCCACGATGCAAAGCCTTTCAGAGCGGTATGCGGCTTTCTGGGAGATCTGGCACAACATCGCCTGGACTCCCGAGCTTGGCTACATTTACAGCGGCTACTATCCAGCCCTCTATCTCTACGAAGGAGACGAAACCCAATGGGTCTATGCCTTCTATTTCAATGGCCACCACTACTACTTCATCTGGGGCCGCGGCTGGGTCTGGAGTCCCGACGGCAGCCTCGATGGCCTGATCGATTTAGGGGACTAATTGCGTTCCCCCTGCTCAACGAAACATGTGTTGTTAACATGCCGGTCCTGCCGCTTTGGCAGGACCGGCTCATGTGTTCGTTCAAGTCAAAGAATGCCGCTTCCGGCCGTGTTCTACTCAGAATTCCACCCGATTGACCCGGCCGGAGCCGGAGATCGAGGTATCGGTCAAGGCATTCCCGGAATAGTAAACCCGCCCGGAACCAGCAATCCGGACATTGAGCGAATCATCCGCCTGCACCCGGACGGTTCCCGAGCCGGAGATCCGCACATCCACATCCTTCGCGGCAATGGTTTCGGCCTCAATCGTCCCGGAACCGGAGATTCTCAGGTTCAGGCTCTTGACTTCCCCGGTCAGTGTGACGTTGCCCGAACCGGAAATCGAAACATCGATGGCCTCCGCGGCAACCGGCAGTTCCATTTTTCCGGACCCTGCAATCGAGACCCCGGTCTTTTCCCCGGTAAGGGCAAGCGCGCCCCAGACACGTGCGTTGCCAGCAACAGAGACATGGCTGAGGGCGGGTGCCACCACCGTCACACGGATGGGGTCGCTGCTGCGCAGATTCGGACGGGTACTGATCGTGACGCGGTCACCACTGCGCTTGACCTCAATCACCTCGAGGAGATTCCCATAGGTGTGGATACGAATCTCATGCTGCTCGCCTTCGACCAGTTCCACCTGAGCGGGAATTCCGATCGATATGCGGGAGAATGCACCAGGCTGGTAGGCCTCTTCCCGCTGTTGCCCTTTTCCGACCACCGTCGATGCGGTGCTTTGGCAGCCCATGGAAACGGCAAGCGTCACCAGAACCAGCGGCCAGAGTAACCATCCGCGCACGGAAGGCATGGCGTGAGAACGAGAAGAAGAGACGATGGGGTTTTGCATCATACGTTCCATAATCAGGTCCCATGCCTAATGAAAATACAACATTTTCAAGATATTGATAATGAACAGAATAAAAAACCATACAGCTTTCAAGCGTGTAAGTTTTTGCCACAATCTGGCAAAACCCGCCAACCCCCTGCCCCTCGGCGAAAGCCCCCGCCCCTGTCAACCATTATTAACCTGGTTGATTGTGTCTATCTGCCTGCGGCCGCTGTGCTGGACATCAGAGGGATCCGTCTGATCGGACAGTTCCGATGGACCGATTTCCGGTTCTTCGAAGCTTTACGAACCTGCTTGATGGGTGCCCTGGGCTGGTCATGGACCTCTGCGGACGCCCGGGCCGGGCGTCCCTATCATCGGTTTTCCGGCCTCCGCCCTACAGACCAGCGTCCGCGGATAACCGGCATTCCTTGTGCTTCGTTTATTTGCTGATTTGACAGAATGGCGGCTTCGGTTGATCTAAAGCTGAGCGTATTTTCGGTGCCTACCGCATCGATACTCGTTTCAGACACTCTCACCACTGCAAAACATGACACAGACGATCACAGTCATTCCGGGCGACGGCATCGGGCCGGAGGTAACCCACGCGACTTTGAAAATTCTCCAGGAGGCTGGCGCTGAGCTTGCTTTCGAGGAACAGGCGGCGGGGGCCAGTGCGCTGGAAAGCCACGGCAATCCCCTGCCCCCGGAAACCATCGCCTCGATCCGCAAGAACAGGGTCTGCCTGAAAGGACCGCTGACCACTCCGTTGGGAGTCGGGTTTCGCTCGATCAATGTGGCGATCCGGAAAGAATTTGACCTCTTCTCCAATGTGCGTCCGGCCCAGACGCTGATTCCGGATGGACGTTACAAGGACATCGACCTGGTATTGATCCGGGAGAACACCGAAGGCCTTTATGTCGGGGTGGAGCACTTCATCGGACTCGGAGACGACCCGAAGGCGGCGGCAGAATCGGTCATGATCATCACCCGTCACGGTTCCGAACGCATCGTGCGCAATGCCTTTGAATACGCCAAGGCACATGGCCGCAAGAAGGTGACCCTCGCCCACAAGGCCAACATTCTCAAGTGCACTCAAGGCCTCTTCCTCGATATCGGCCGTGAGATCGCCAAAGAGTATGAAGGCGAAATCGAATTTGAAGACCGCATTATTGACGCCACCGCCATGCTGCTGGTGGCCAATCCCTATCAGTTCGATGTGCTCGTGATGGAGAATATGTTCGGGGATATCCTTTCAGACCTCATGGCGGGTCTGGTGGGTGGACTTGGTCTGGCCCCGGCCGCCAATATCGGTGCCAATGAAGCGGTCTTTGAGGCCGTTCATGGTTCGGCTCCGGACATCGCTGGAAAAGGCTTAGCCAATCCCAGCTCGCTGACTTTGTCAGCGGTGATGATGCTCGATCACATCGGGCAACAAGAGGTGGCGGAACGCATTCGCCAGGCCATGCGGAGCACTTTGGCCGATCCCACCACACGGACGCGGGACCTGGGAGGCAGTGCCACCACACAGGAATTCACCCAGGCTGTCCTCCGTAATTTGAAGTGAGCTTGCCGACTTGGTTCGACCATAAACCTGGCGCCGGACATCCCTGATAATCTCTACTTCAGAACGGACGACCTCCGTATCGCCTGGAAACCTCCCTGTTGGTTTCCTTCGGAGAACGTGCCTGGGTGAATTGATGTGTTGCCTCAGGTAGACTGCTTGAGCGGGAGTGAAAAGAAGAAACAGGCACCCCCTTCGGGCCGGTTATACATGCCGATTTCTCCGCCATGTTGGGCGACGATTTGTCGGCAGATGTAGAGGCCGAGTCCAGTGCTGGTTTCTCCTGCGGTGGGGCGGGCAGACGTGAAGCAGAACTCATTGAAGAGGCGCGTTTGTTCGTTTTCGGGTACCCCTGGACCCTCGTCGTGCACCTCTATCCGAGCCTGCTCTTCCGTGCTGTCCACCAACACTCGGACCGAGCCGCCAGAAGAGCTGAACTTTATCGCATTACTGATAAAGTTTTCAATGACTCGACGGATTTGATTCCGGTCGAATGCGCTCGGCGGCGGCTCGGTCTTTATGTTGAGCGACAAACTTAGCTGCTTCTTAGCAGCCGTTCCCTGGGCAAGTCGCACGGTGGTCTGCGCCACCTCGGAAATTTTCTGGGAGCTGAAACGGGCCTCATCTCTTTCGCTGTCAATCGAGACAATCGCCTGCAGGTCGTTGACCATTTCCCGAACCCCTTCGGCGGCAGATGTGATCCAGCCGAGCGCTTTTTTCTGCTCGTCCGTGAGCGAACCGAACTCTTCGGTCGTGATCATTTCCGCCAGATCGGTGATGTTGCTCATGGTGTTGCGCAACTCATGAGAAGTCATCCGCAGCACCCGGTCCTTCGCCTGATTGAGCGAATCCAGCTCGTCGATCTGCTCACTTCGCGAGCGGAGCAGGCGGCAGACCTTGAGATGCTTTTCGATCCGCGAGATCGCTTCCCGTTCACGAATCGGCTTGGCGATGAAGTCACTGGCTCCGGCCAGAAAGCCTGCGGTGGCATTCCAGGTCTCGGCGTCATCCACCAGGAAGATAACCGGAACCTCTGTCAGGGATTCCATCGCCTTGATTTGGCGGCAGATTTCAAAGCAATCCGACTCTCCGGGTGTCGCGGCGATGAGAATGAGATCGGGCCGGAGAGAATCCGCCAGAGAGAGAACCTCTTCCCCGGTTCCACTTTCGATCACCTCGTAGCCCCGGCTATTGAGCAGATCACTGAGTTCCCGTCGGGAAGCGACATGAGACTCGACCACAAGAATGCGGGTATCCTCGTGGCCGAGTTCAGTGTCTTGCAGCAGATGAGACGCGGAGCGTCCCGAGAGAGCAGCTCCAGGAACGAGCAGCGGAGTAGCAGCAAAATTTTTGCTTCTGGATTCCCCCAGTTCTGAGTGGGAGGAAAGGCCCGAAGCCGCCCGCCCCGGCACCCGGACGGGCCGGGACTCCTGCGAAAAAATCGGGTCGGTGTATAAGGCGTTCATGGCGGTTCCTATCAAATGAGTGTGAGTGAGTGCAGAATGAAAGAGCGGTGGTCGTTGCCGGGCTCGTGAGATGGTCGTCCTGAGAGTCCCGACAATGACCAAAGCGCATTTCCTCTCGAAAAAGGGACAGCTTTTGATCATTTTTCTGTAAATATTCGTAAAAGACTGTTTCCACACGCGTGCTTTGTCCTTTTCATCGCCGTACACCTTTTTTACCGTCCACTTTCTCAACACTGAATGACCTTGGATCGCCAACCATCGGATGCAGACCCACAAACTGCTTCCGAGAATCCGGAAGCTCTCCTGAACCTGCTCTACGATGAGCTGCGTCAACTGGCGGCTGCCAAGCTGGCCAAGGAGTCACCCGGGCAGACTCTGCAGGCAACCGCGCTGGTGCATGATGTCTGGTTGCGGCTGGGGGCGGACCAGCAACCGCGCTGGAAGAACCGGGCCCATTTTTTTGCTGCGGCCGCCGAGAGCATGCGGCGTATCCTCGTCGATAACGCCCGCCGCAAGCGGGCCGCCCGCCATGGAGGTCAACTCGACAAACTGAGTGCCGATGTTACCGGCTTCGATATTCCCGATCCGATTCAGGATGACGAAGAGTTGCTGCTGGTGCACGAAGCCATCGATGCCCTGGCCGCTCACGACCCGCGCAAGGCAGACTTGGTCAAGCAACGTTATTTTGTCGGTTTTACCCTTGAAGAAGCCGCCGATGCCTTGAATATTTCCCATCGCACCGCCAAGCGCGACTGGGCTTACGCCCGCGCTTGGCTCTACCAGGAGGTCCAGCGCCTGCGCAATAGCTGAGCCCCTATTGGCTGCTGTCTCATGAAACAACGCGCCGAAGAGATCTTTGCCGAAGCCCTCGAACTGGATGGCGAGGAACGGCTGGCTTTTCTCGATCAGGCCTGTGACGGTAATCCAAAACTGCGGGCCGACATCGATGCCTTGCTCGAAGCCTACGACGCCTCGGATTCTTTTCTGGAGCAATCGGCGGTGGCCCGCCCCAAGCCCGCCTTTGACCTGAAATCGGGGGAAACTGTCGGCCCCTTCACCCTCATTCGCAAACTGGGTGACGGGGGCTGCGGAGTCGTCTATCTCGCAAATCAGGAAAAGCCAGTCCGCCGTAATGTTGCCTTGAAAGTAATCAAGGCGGGCATGGACACCGAGCTGGTCATTCGCCGCTTCGAAGGGGAACGCCAGGCCCTCGCCATCATGGACCATCCCGACATTGCCCATGTCTTTGATGCGGGCACCACCGATGCCGGGCGCCCTTGGTTTGCGATGGAATTTGTCGATGGCATTCCCATTACTCAGTTCTGCGACAAACATGAACTCAGCCTGGCCGAACGCCTCGAACTCTTTGCCAGGGTCTGTGTCGCCGTGCAACACGCCCACCAGAAGGGCATCATCCACCGCGACATCAAACCATCCAATATCCTCGTCACCTGGCGTGATGGTGCACCTGCCCCCAAGGTGATTGATTTCGGCATCGCCAAGGCTACCCAGGAACGTTTGACCGAACAAACCCTCGTCACCCGGATGGATCAGTTCATCGGGACGCCCGCCTACATGAGCCCGGAACAGGCCGGCTGGAACGAGGGCGACATCGATACCCGCAGCGATGTTTATTCGCTCGGCGTACTCCTTTACGAGCTGCTCACCGGGGGCCAGCCATACGATGCCAAGACCCTTGCGGAAGGCGGCCCGGACGAGATCCGCCGTTTGATCTGCGTGGTCATGCCTCCCCGCCCGACCCAGCGCTTCACCAAAAAGTCCCTTGAGGAACAGGAGAAACTAGCGAAAAACCGGCGGGCCAGTCCCAGCCAGATTGCCACCACCCTCAAAGGTGACCTCGAGTGGATCGTCATGCGCTGTCTGGAGAAGGAACGCAACCGCCGCTACAGTTCCGCCCAGGATCTTGCCGACGACCTCCGTCGTTACCTGCGCAAAGAACCGGTCGAGGCCCGCCCCCCCAGTCGGATCTATCTTGCCCAGAAATTTATTGCCCGCAATAAGCTGGCCTGCGCCAGTGCTGCGAGCATCGCCCTTGCGCTGATCCTTGGCACCATTGTCAGCGTCAACCAGGCCATCCGTGCTACTCAGGCCGAACGTGTGGCCTTAATGGAACGCGATGCCGCCGAAGCCGCCCGGGCCGACGAAGCCCTCGCCCGGGCCGATGCCCAGCGCCGTCAGGAACAGGCCGAAGACCTCCTCACCTTTATGCTGGGCGACTTCCGTCAGGAGCTGGAAAAGATCGGCCGCCTCAGCCTGCTCGATGCGGTGGGGGAAAAGGTGATGGAATACTTTGCCAGTCTCGACCCCCGCGATCTGACCGACAGTTCCCTCGCCCAGCAGGCCCGCGCCCTCACCCAGATCGGGGAAGTGCGCATGAGCGAGGCCCGCTTTGTCGAAGCAGAGGAAGCCTTTGCCGCCGCCCTCGATCGGGCCGCCGCCCTCTCCGCCCGCTATCCCGACAACGGCGACATGCTCTACGAGCGCGCCCAGGCCGAGTTCTGGATTGGTTTTGTCGCCCGCCAACGCGGGCAGATGGACCGTTTCTACGAGTGGCTGCAACGCTACCGCAACTCCGCCATCGAGCTGGTCGCCACCGAAGGCAACACCCGCCGGGCCCAGCTCGAAGTCGTTTATGGCTACCACAACCTCGCAGTCTTTGACCTTGAGCGCGGCCACCTCGACGCCGCCCGCGAGGAATTCCTCGACTCCCGCCGCACCCTCGAGGCCATGCTGGCCAAAGAGCCGGAAGACACCCAACTGCTCTCCCACCTTGCCGACAATGATTCCTGGTTGGGCTCTATCGCCGAACGACAGGGGCGGTTTGAGGAAGCCGTTGGGCATTACATGAAGAGCGTCGCAACTTATCGTTCGCTCAGTGAGCAGAACCCGCAAAATCCTGGCTGGCGCTGGTGGATAGGCACTACCCTCGGTCATGCAGCTGATGCATCTCTCTGGGGTGGGCAGTTGAACAAAGCAGCCGATCTTTACACTCAGACCATTTCCATCCAGTCTGAGCTTTCAAAGATGGATTCGGACAACAAAGGGTGGAAAGTTGGCTATTTGCTCAACACTTTACGCTACCATCAGCTGAGCCTGCTGGCTCCCTCGCTTACTCCTCTTCAATTTTCCATCCATGAGTCCATAGACAGTCTCGAACGCCTGATGAAAGAAGAACCAAGCGCAAGAAATCACATTGCCAATTTGGCCTATGCTTGGCGGTTGGAGGCGTTGAAACAGTCGTCTCAAGATACAATTACCGCTCTCAATGCGGTTAAAAGGGCGACTGAGTTGAATGCATCCATCCTCACCGGTGAGCGCCTCAATCACCGGACGCTCTATGAATTTGCGCAGTCGCTCTTACTCTCCGGCTGGCTCCATCATCAACTGGGAGATACTGCCTCCGCCCGGTCGGACTGGGAGCGCATCGTGGATACCCTGCTTCCGCAGGTGGAACGGATTCCCGAATGGCGCATTTATGATCCCCTTGCTCAGGCTCTTACGCTCTTAGGCCGGGAAGTGGAAGCCTTGCCTTACTGGAAGCAACTACAGGCCATCGGCTATACCCCCATCCATTCTCTTGCCGCGTCTCCGCTGGAGCTTGTTTCAGCGCCTACCGGTACCTCAAACCAACCATAAATCCAAACATCCACCATGAGTATCATTAGTTGGATACAGCTCAATATCGTCAAGCCACAGCTCACAGGTCAGTCGAAAGGCGGGCTCCCGCTGATCGAAGCCGCCCTTGAAATTGCCGATACCAACAACAAGGAAGCTTTTGATCTGGACGGTGTCACCCTCAAAGTGCTGGCCCCGGAAAGCACCCCGGTGCAAATCAGTTGGTTCCTGCCGAAAACTCCGATCAACAAGGGCACCCGCCTAGTCGAGTTCACCGGGATCAATATCGAGGGACCGAAGAAGGGGATTCCCGCCAATCAGGAGTTCCCCGTCGCTATCCTCTCCTCCGCCAAGATGAACAAGGCAGAGTTCAAGAAAGGACAGGATCTCAACGTCCCCGGTGGCCCCGCCCTCACCGTGCTCGACCAGAACATCGCTCCCAAGGGGGTCAAAGGGCCGTTCACCTATGAGTATTCCATCGTTTTCCTCGGCAGTGATGGCAACTACTACCTCTGGGATCCACCGATCCGTAACGTTCAAGATCAGCCCTAGTTATTCCGCCAAGCACAGGTCAGCCCTGTGCTTTTTTATGGATACGCGGGCGCTTTGCGCTGAGGCCGGAAGCCGGCGTTTCCGAGGCCTCCTCCCCTCACCCTTCCTCCCGCAGCACTTGCAGTGGAGGGGCGGAGGCGATGCCGCGGCTGTTGATCCAACCGGTCAGGAGGGTGAGCAGGACCACCGCTCCGAAGATCAGGAGGAGGGGCAGCAGCTCGAAGCTGAAGGGGACCTGAAAAATCCAGCGGGTGACCGCAGCGGTGGCGGCGACGGACAGGCCGACGCCGATGCTCGCGGCGAGCAGGCCGAGGAGGGCGTATTCCCATGAGAGGAGCGAACGGACAAAACCACTGCCCGCTCCAAGAGTCCGGAGAAAGACGCTTTCCCTCACCCGCTGATAACGGCTGGTGACCATCGCCCCGAAAAGCACAATCAGCCCGGTAAAGACAGTGAATCCGGCCATAAACTGGACCACAAACGAGACCCGTCGGAGAACGGAGTCGATCGTCTCAAAAATGAGGGAGAGGTCGAGGATGCTGACGTTCGGGAAATCCATTCCGATCGCCCGCTGCACCGCGATGGTCTCGCCACGGTTCTCCACCCGGATGCCGATTGCGTGCATCACAGGGGCCGCTTCGAGCACTCCGGTTGGCCAAAGCACACCGAAGTTCTGACGCCCCAGTTCCCAGTCGATTGCCCGTGAACTCGCGACCACCGTGCGAATGGGCAAGCCCTGCACGTCCCACTCGATCTCACCGCCGACTTCGAGGCCGAAGCTTTCGAGAATGCCATCGGAAAGCGAAATCGGGATGGGCTCGTCCCCCTCAAAGAAAGGAATAAACTCCCCGGCCACCACCGATTCATTGGGCAAGAGGTAATCACGGTAGGTGGCGCGAAATTCCCAGGTATAGACCCAGTTGCGAATGGGAGACTCGGGGTCATTGCGCCACTCGCGGAGGGTGCGACCGGCAATGGTGCGGGGGCGCATCGTAACGACCGGCAAAACTTCAACCGGCGGGTGGCCGATCTCACTCAAGCGGCCGCTGATCGCCTCGACCTGATCCGGCTGCACATCGATCAGGATGATATTGGGGCGGTCCTCACTGTCTCCGCCTCCATCGATCCGGTCGAGCAAGGCAGTACGGGAAAGGTGCAAGGTGCTGATGAGGAAGGCCCCCAGCCCGAGGGTGGTCACGAGAAAAACCGTGCGGTTGTTGGGACGGTAAAGGTTGGAAAGCGCCAGACGCACGGCGTAAGGCCAGCGGGATGAGCGCAGGCGGCGCAAAAGTCCGCGCAGGGCGAGGGCACTGAGAAGCAGAATCCCGTAAGCGGCCCCCAGTCCGAGAGCAAAGGCCAGCCCCTGCCACCATTGCGGAGCCTGCCAGATGCTGTAGCCCAAGCCGAGGGCCATGAGAAGGAAAGTGACAAAGCGCCGCCAGGGATCCCGGCGGACACCGACGGATTCGTAATCGGCCCGCAAAGCACGCAGCGGACTGATCCGGCGCACCCCGAGCAGCGGGCGCAGGGCAAAGAGCATGGCCACCAGCCAGCCGAAAACCAAACCGAAGAAAATACTCGGTCCGTGCACGGACAGTTCCACCGCAAAGGGGAGAAAAGGACCGAGCAGCACCGGCAACAGCATCTGTGCGCCCACGCCGATGCCGGTTCCGAGAAGCGCTCCTCCTAAACCGACCACCGTAATCTGCCAGAGGTAAATGGCAAAGGCCGAGGCCGCCGGTGCCCCGAGGCAGCGGAGGGTGGCGACCGAAGCGAGCTTCGGCTGAAGATAGACCTGAACCGCTCCCCCAACCCCAATGCCCCCAAGAAAGAGTGCAATGAATCCGACGAGGCTGAGAAAAGAAAACAGGTTACCCATCACCCGTCCGAGCGAGGCCTGCCGGTATTCCACCGTTTCATAGCGCACCCCCGCATCGACAAACAGTCCGTTACGGGCCTCATTCAGAGCCTCGCGCCTCTCCGCAGTCAACCCGCCCTCAAAACGCAAATACGCCCGATAGGCACCGACACTGCCTTCCTGAATCAGTCCGGTGGCAGCGGCATCGTCAAAAGCGATGAAGACCCGGGGCGCGAAAAACCCGCCCAGTTCGGATTCCCCCGCCACCCGCTCGAGGGCGGCAGCGATGACAAATTCCGCCTCCCCCAGCACCAAGATATCACCCGGTTCCAGCCCATACTGATGCAACAGCCCTGCTTCGACCAAGGCTCGGCGCGGTGCAGCCGGATCGCGGAAATCAACCGCCTCGGGAATGGTATCGAGTCTTCCATAAAAGGGAAATCCCGTCTGCAGCGCACGGACCTGGACAAAGCGGTTCTGCTCAATCCGCGGAAAACGCGCCATTGAGCGAAAGACCAACTCCCGGCTGATGTCACCATCCAGCGCCTCCAGCCAGGCATCCAGCTCCTCCGTAAAGGGAGAGCGCGTCTCAATCCGGAGATCAGCTCCCACCAGGGCTCGTGATTCGTTCTGCACGGTGGCTTCGAGGTTGGCCCGGAGTGAGTTGATCGCCACCAGTGCGGCGATCCCAAAAACGATGCAAAGGACAAAGAGCAGCAGCACCCCGCGTTGCCCGCGGCTGTCCCGCCAGGCCATTTTCCAAGCCCAGCCAAGACCGGCACCGGCCGCTGGACGCTTGGGCTGTGAACCGCTGCCCCCCTCAGGCATGGGCCGCCTCCACTTCCCGCAAGCGACCGCGCTCAATCCGCAAAACCCGGTCGCAACGCGCAGCCAGTGCCGGGTCATGCGTCACCACGATCAGCGTCGTCCCATACTCGCGGTTGAGGTCAAAAATCATTTCCGAAACCTTGTCACTGGTATCCCCGTCGAGGTTACCCGTCGGTTCATCGGCAAACAGAATGTCCGGATGGTTGGCAAAAGCCCGGGCCAGTCCAACCCTCTGCTGTTCGCCGCCCGACAACTGCACCGGATAGTGAGATTCCCGCTCCCCAAGGCCCACTGCCTTGAGCAGGGCATGCGCCCGCTCCGCCGCCCCTTGGGATTCTCCCCGCAGCTCCAGCGGAACCATCACATTCTCCAGTGCGGTCAAGGTCGGCAGCAGTTGGAAATTCTGGAAAACAAATCCGACATGCGCGTTGCGCACCGCGGCCCGCGCATCTTCATCGAGCGCTTCCAGACGATGCCCGGCCAGCGTGATCGAGCCTTCCGCCGCCTTGTCGAGTCCGGCACAGAGCCCCAGCAGGGTCGTCTTGCCACTGCCCGAGGGGCCGATGATCGCCACCACTTCTCCCCGGCGCACTTCAAAGGAGACCGCATCGAGCACGGTCAGCAGGTGGCCGCCCGACCCATAACGCTGGGTCACGCCATCCACTTTCAGAATCAGATCGTTGTCAGATACGGCTTCCATGATACAAGTATAAGGAGCACATCCTTTGCAAAAACCCGAGAACAGCAAATGCAGCGACGATTTCCTTACCGTTCATTACCCCGCTCCCTGCGGGCATCCTTCATTCTTTTCAGTCTTTTCGGACTGTTCCTGCTGGCAAGTCCGTATCGCGCCGCAGCCAGCGATCCTGTCCGCATCGTCTTTCTCGGGGACAGCCTGACCGCTGGATACGGATTGACCCCGGATGAAGCCTTTCCCGCCCTGATTGAGGAAAAGCTGCGTTCCGCCGGGTATTCCGTCGACGTGGTCAACGCCGGTCTGAGCGGCGACACCTCGGCCGGAGGCGTGCGCCGGGTCAACTGGATGCTGCGGCGACCCGCCGACCTGCTGATCGTCGCTCTCGGTGCCAATGACGCCCTCCGTGGGCTGGAAGTCGCACAAGTCGAAGTCAACCTTCAGCGCATCATCGACACTGCCCGTCAAACCGCTCCGGACATCGGCATCATCCTCGCCGGAATGCAGGCACCCCCCAATATGGGAGCGGAATACACCGAAGCCTTTGCCGCCCTCTATCCCCGCCTGGCTGAGCGCAATCAGCTCCCTCTCATCCCCTTCCTTCTCGACGGCGTCGCCGGAAACCCCCGCCTCAACCAAAGCGACGCCATCCACCCCACCGCCGAAGGCCAGGCCCTGATCGCCGAGCTGGTCTACCCCTTCATCCTCGAAGCCCTCCGCCAGCAGGACTGAGATCTGCATCTTGTCGATGAAGCAGACCCAAGCTGATTAGCGAACTACCAGTTTGGTAGAAATTGGTAGTTTGCTGGTAATTGGTGCCGTTCCACCGATTCACTCCCCTCACCGATAGTCTAACACGCAGCCCATCATAAACATAGATTTCCGATGATCTCCTCCCGCTTCATGCCTCAGATTCGTTTCCTCAAAATGGAAAGTAATTCCGGGGATGCGGAAAACACCATGGCTCGGCCACGTTTGGTTTTTACCAACAGCCCATCTTTTTCCAAGGCAAGCAAGTCTTTCCGTGCGGTGTCATAAGCGGTATCATGACTGATACGATGGCTATCCACAGTATATAGTTTACCTGGGTGCCGCATCGCATGCGACAGCAAGGCGACCTGTCTATAGTTCAAATTCGGCTGAGAACGTAGCAATGGCTGACTTTCCTCGATCTCTCTGGTTTTTTTATCGATGTAATCATGCAAGCTATCAATGGCCTGCCGGATTACTTTCGCCTGGTGGATGATAAAGTAAGTGGCGTCGTTGTCATCCGTTTCAGAATACAAAAACGCCCGATAGTATTGAACTGGTGCTTTCAGCAGGATGTCTGAGATGGATACAAATTCGAACAGCCAGTAGCCCGACCGCAACATGGCCCAGTAAAAGAGTGCTCTTGCAGTCCGTCCGTTGCCATCGACAAAGGGATGATCAAATCCAAGCCAGAAATGAAGGAGGATCGCCCGTATGACAGGATGAATGAAGGGTTCATGCGTATTGGCAAAGGCACACATCGCTTCCATTCGCATTTCAAGTTCTTCTGCCTTTGGAGGATGATGGAAAACCTCACCATATTCATCCTCGATACGCACATCCTCGCTGGCGTACCGAAAACGGCCAGCAGCATCCGGCTTGTCCAACGTTTCCGCAGTGACCAGACGGTGAATGTCAAATACCAGTTCCGGTGTCAGCTTTTTCTCCCGCAAGCTTAAGATCTCCTTCATCGTCATGAAGTTGTTTAAAATCATCCGCTCACTACGATCTCGCGGCTTCCGTCCGCTCCGCAACAGCTCCTTGGCCACCTCACGAGTTGTGACGGCTCCTTCCAACTGGCTTGATGTGATCGCCTCCCGGATCAAGGAACTCACCACGTAGCGATCCCGGCTTTCACGATTCAACACCGGTGAATCCACCCCGATTTTACCCCCCGCCCCCATATCGATTAAGTGAAGCTGCTTCGCCACGGATTCAGGGATCATGAATTTAAATTCCCGCCCCTCTTTATCCTTCAGCGGAAATGCCTTGAGAATGCGCCTTAGCTTAATCGCCACCCACCATTCTTCGTGAGTGAGCTCTGGAGGGGGTTGACGAAAACGCAGTTCGTCCCAGTGCAGATAGCGGTCTTCCACTTCACCTGATAGTTTCCCCGAAATCTTCTCTAAGAGGTTCGGATCAGAGATGATCAGCCGGCGTAATTCCGGCGGTTTGTGCGGAAATTTCATCGATGATGCTGGTATCTACCAATTATCTGAAAATTGGTAGAAAAATACGCCAGTCTGTCAACTACCAATTTGGTAGAAATTGGTAGTTCGCTGGTAATTGGGGGCCGATGGATTCCAGCGGATCTGGATGGCCATCTGGGTCTACCCTCTTATAATCAAAGCTTTTCGCCAGCAGGACTGAGTCCTATATCCGCCGGTTCCCCTTCAGCCCTCATCCCTCCTCCTTCATCCTTTTAAGACTGACTTCCGAAGCTGAGCGATTCTTCGAGCCAACGGTCTTGGCGAAGGACTTTGAGGCGTTGACGGGTGAGCAGGCGTTCGGCGCGAATCTGAACAAGGCGTCCGCAGAGCCTGGCCAATGGGGTGGATCCGGGCAGGCGGGATGGGAGGAGACGACGCAGCCCCGCCGCCAGCGGACGTGGCAGATAGCGGCGGTAGAGTTCGTCTTCGAGGGAGACGATACTGCGCACTTCCCCCGCCTCACCTTGCCGGGCACAGCGTCCAAAGAGCTGACGGTCGATCCGCCCGGCTTCATGGCGTTCAGTGGCGATGACGAGGAGACCTCCCAGTTCATGAGCCCCTGGCTCCAGACGGATGTCAGTGCCGCGTCCGGCCATATTCGTGGCAATCGTGATGCGCCCGGTCTCACCGGCGGCAGCCACCACTTCGGCTTCGTGCTCATGGTGGACGGCGTTGAGGAGTGAAAATGACAGGCCGCGCTGTTCGAGTTCGCGGGCCAGTGCCTGACTGGCGGCCACACTGCGGGTTCCGATCAGGACCGGCTGGCCACTGGCATGGTGTTCCTCCACCCAGTCGGCTACACGTATCCATTTATCCGAGACATCGAGTGAAACAGCCAAGGGATGGTAGCGGCGCCGGACCGGGCGATGGGTGGGAACCCGAAATACCGGCAGACGATAGACCCGCCAGAGTTCAGTCCTGTTTTCATATGCGGTTCCGGTCACCCCTCCGAGATGGGGAATGCGCCGGAAAAAACGCTGAAAACTGATGCTGGCGAGGACTTCTGTAGACGCCGTCAGCTCCAGCCCTTCCTTGGCTTCCACCGCCTGATGCAAGCCCTGTCGCCAACTCCGCTCAGGCATTTGGCGTCCGGTGCCTTCGTCAATGAGGAGCACCTTTCCCTCCCGTACCACGTATTGACGGTCGCGCTCGAAAAAGAGGCGGGCCACGATGGCCTGCCGCACCCATTCATTTCGCCAAACCGATTGCCGGAGGATTCCCTTGGGGCTTTCTTCACGCGCCCAGGCTTCAATCAGTTCCTCGCCGGGAGGCAGTAATTCGACATCACGGAACTGATCCAAGCGGGAAAAATGGGTATCTTCGGTCATCCGCTCGGCCAACTCCCCCGCCTGAATAACGGCATCGCGGAGGAGCGGATTGTCTTTCTGGCGACTGATGATGAGCGGGGTAGCAGCCTCATCGATCAGAATGTGGTCGGCCTCATCGACAAAAACCGTGCCATAGCCTCGCTGGACCATGCGCCCACTAAGCGAATGCCCCTGCCGCGCTCCGGCGGCCCAGGAAACCAGATTACGGCGGCGTCCGTTGTAGAGTTCACCAAGGGCGAGTCGGTCCCGGAGAAAGTCGGCGACCAGCTCCTTCGCGGTGGTGTAGACGACAGCGGCCTGATAATGCTGACGACGTTCAGCAGTCTCCATTTTGCCGATGACGGCTTCGACGCTGACCTGATGTTCCTGATAAAAACGGCGAAGGTTGCGGGCATCGCGGTGGGCGAGGTAATCGTTGGCTGTCACAATGTGGCAGGGACGTCCCCTCCAGGCAGCCAACACCGCGGCCAGGGCCAGCGTCAGGGTTTTGCCCTCGCCTGTTGCCATCTCCATGAGGTTGCCGTGGATCAAGCCGAGCACGCCGATGAACTGCTCCGGATAAGGCCGCAGGCCCAGCTTATCTCTCGCCACCAACCCCAGTCGGGCCAGGGTATCGGCCTCCACTGCGGGAAATGTTTTATGTCCGGAAGTGCGCCGCAGGGCAAGGCGCACCGTTTCGAGGGCGGCCCGCCGTTGCAGGGCGGTCTCGGTTTCGAGGGCATCCATCCGCTGGTGCGCGGCCATGGCCAAGGCCCGCCATCCCTTGAGTTTGGAGGAACGGCGCTGCCACACGCCTTGAAAGCCATCGAGCCAGTTCTCCAACCCTTCACGCACCCGCAGCTGACGAAAGCCATCGGTCCGGCGAATATCATCCGCGGGCAGGACAATGGGTGAACGGGAACTGGCAATGGCGCTCATGCTTCGGGCATCCGCTTACAATTGATAACGATCCTGAAGGAGGCGGCGCAGCCCGAGCCAAGCCTGCTGGAGGATGGGTTGGGAAGGCAGGGTAAAGCGAGCCACTCCCCGGCGGAGGTGGGGGGTGCTCACCGAACCGATGCGGAGGGAATCCTCATCGGCGGCCCAGGCAGCGGACTCGGGCGGCGGCCCGGCTTCATCCCGCAACCAGACCCGCACCACGAAAAACGGTTCGGCGGTTTCCAATCCCGTTTGATCGTCACCGCGCACCGCGATTTCGCCACCGCTCAACCAGCCCAGCGCCGCACTGGGCAAACGGGTCTGGTCAGCGGAGATCCATTCCCAGCGATCACTACGCAAAACCTGTCCCGCTTGGCCGGGCAGTCGAATGGTGATACGCCGGAGTTCATCGGAAAAGACCCGGCTGACTTCTTTTTGAGTGACAATCGCGGTGAAGAAAAGCGGTCCATTGTCGACCAGCGTCCCGAGCAGACTGCCGCGCTCGACAAATCCCCCAAAGTAAGGTTCAAGGTCCTGGGAAACCCAGAAACCGGACTGGGGCGCACGCACGACCCGGCGTTCCTCCTGAAGTTTGAGCTGGGCGATCTGCCGGAGGAGTGTTTCGCGCTGGCTTTGGAGGGGCGCAAGAAAGGCGGGCTCCCCTTCCCGCGCCCAGCGCAGGCGGGCATCGTTCTCCCGCAGGCGGGATTTGAGCGTTTCCAGCTCCATCGTATGGAAAGGCGATTCCAATACCGCGATGACAGCTCCGGCTTCAACCCAATCTCCGGAGCGCACCCGCACCTCGCGCAAATAGCCATCGGAGAGGGACAGCACATCAATGGAATACCGCGCCTCAATCACTCCCGGAGAGCGAAACCAGGCGGGAAACGGGACCACTGCCAGGAGGATAAAGAGGGCGAGGGCAAAGCCTCCGGTCACCGCATAGACCCGATCACGCACCGGCTCCAGACGAGCCTCATTGATCAGGTAGCGGATAAATTTCACCAGCGGGACGATTCCCCAGAGGATGATGCAGTAAACCGCGATGATCAGGCCGATTTCAAAAATCTGCCCCCCGATAAAGAGGACAATAAGGGTGAGCACAAAAATCCGGTAAAGGGTGCTCGCCGTAAGAAAACCCAGATACCCGGTGGCCCCGATCCGGTTGCGGGCGACCGGCAGCGCGCGGCGCAGGCCGAAGGCATAACGCTCAAGGGTGTAGCGGGCCTGACGGGTGGCTCCCTGATGCAGGTTGGGAACGTCAACCAGGTCCGAAAGGATGTAGTATCCGTCAAAACGGAGCAGCGGATTGGCATTGAACAGCACGGTCGAGACCGAAGCGAGGAACATGATGTTGTAGGCGATCTGCTCCACCACCCCGGGACCGCTGGCCCGCCAGATGAAAAAGGCGATGGCTGCGACAAAGAGTTCAAAGATCATCCCGGCCGCGCCGACCAGCACACGCTTATAGCGCTGCGGAAAATCCCAGGCGGCCGACGCATCCATGTAGGGAATCGGCGTAAAGACCAGCAGCATGATCCCCATGGTATGGACCTCGCCGCCGAATCGCTTGGTCATGGCCGCGTGTCCGAACTCGTGGAAGAGCTTGATCCCCGCCCAACAGGCGTAAAGCAAAAGCAGATTCCCCGGTGCGAGCAGCCCGGCTGAGGCCGCGAACAGGTCCGAGGATTCCTCGATCACCCCTTTCAATGCCCAGAGCATAACCAGCACCCAGAGCACTGCCGTGACTGGATTGATGAGGAGCCGGATCAGACCGCGCATCGCATTGAGCCAGCGATCGGGGTCGATCAGGGGAATGCGCAGAAAGAGAAAGTTGAAAGCCTGCGCCCGGATGGAGCGGACATGCTGCTTGCGTGCCGCCAGAAACATTTGCACGGCATCGGGGCTGGCATCGGTCAAAAGCAGGCCCGCGTTGAACAACTGGGAGAGCACCTGCACCACCTCATGCTGCCCGATCGCGGCCTCCCCCGGACGGTCAATCGTCTGCTGCCAGATCTCCTCCACGCTGCGTTTGCCATCCAGCCGGGCAATAAAACTCCAGGCCTCCGGACGAAAACGGTAGTAGCGGTTGTTCAGCGGATCACTCAGCACATACCAGGGTTCGCCCCGGAAATGCTGACGTCGCATCGAGACATGGGGGCGCAGCCGGATCTTCTGGTTCGCAACCAGATGCCACATGTCACTGAATACCGCGGTTTCGCTCATGACTGCTTTCTCACAACCAAAGCTTGAGGCGCAGCCAGTCGACCACGCGGTGGGTCAGGATCCAGAGAAAGGACCGGCGCTCGACTTCGATCTTGGCCACTCCGGTCATGCCCGGACGCCACCAGTCAACAATGGTTTCCTCATCAATCGTCCCCCGGATGCGAAAGACATTGCCACTTTCGATCGCCAGCCCCATCGGCTCAATCCGCTCGACGGAGAAGGGGAAAATAATGTCGGGGCGGCTGGCAAAGGC
This sequence comes from Verrucomicrobiota bacterium, assembly GCA_050485245.1. Lineage (GTDB taxonomy): Bacteria > Verrucomicrobiota > Verrucomicrobiia > Opitutales > Oceanipulchritudinaceae > JBJHBA01. The sequence goes on from JBJHBA010000001.1 coordinate 280,574, forward strand.
AAATTCCCCAGGAGCAGCCAGACGCACTTCATGCACCGATCGCTCCGGCAAATCGATCTCCAGAAAGAGCGCGTCCAGCCGGGCAAGGCGCAACAACACATCTCCGCGGCGGACCGGGGCACCGGCTCGGGTCGGCGTATTGAAATCATCTGCCACCACCGCATCAAAGGGAGCCCGCAGCTCGGCGGCCGCCAACTGGGCACGGGCCAGGGCCAGGGCTGCTTCCGTCTGTTCCAGTTGAGCCAAAGCCACCCGCATTTCCGCCAGCTCCCCACGCCCGCGGGCCCGCTCCGCCTCGCTGGCATGACGGCTGCGATCCGCCAGCAGCGAGACTTCCTGCAGATACAGCTCCGAGCGATCAAGCAGGGCAAGGGTAGTCCCTGCGTAAACCACATCCCCAGTGCGAACCAGGGAACCTTCCAAATACCCTTCAAAGGGGGCCGGGATTAAAATCTGCTCAGTGGTGCGCAGGACAAAAGGGGCCTCCACCCGATAGGTCATGCCTCCGAAAATCAGAATGCCGAGAGCAATGACCAGCAGGGCAAGCGAAAGCTTGATCCAGGGATGCTCCAAATTCCACTGCCGCCTGGCCCAGTCGCGCCCGGCCCGCGCAATGCGTTTGCCCAGCCACCCGGTGCGGAGATGGGCATAGCGCAAGGGTTCGACAATCTGGTCGGCAATCACCCGCAACGCGCGCAGTTGCTGCAGACTGTAGGATTGCGGGGCATCCTGAAGAATCAATACACCGATCACTTCATCCTCATGCCAAAGACAGATCGAAGTGAGCACTCCACAGTCGATCGCATCGGCATACACCTGATGGGCACGAGTGACAGATTGCTGGCCTTCAGGAGCTGGCAGTGCAATATCCTCGCCTTGATCGGCGGCTTCCTCCGCCAACTGCTCCATCAACTGGACCAGTTCCATCTTCCTTTCAAAGCGCGGGGTGTGACTGACCGCTTCCACCCGAAAGGCATCCCCTTTTTTCCAGGCGAGTGACACCTGCGTGCAGCCGAATCGCTTGGCGAGGTCATTGCAAACCAGCAAGCCGGACGATTCAAAACGCGGCATGTCCCGCAGCCGGTTGAGCAGGTCAAGGGTCTCGGTCGTTTCCTTGAGATCCCCTTCCCGCTCCTGTAACCGCCGCCAGAGGAGATAGGACTCGGGCACGCTGAGGGCCTGCCCCAGGCACTGCAAAACCAAAGACCGCATCAGCGCTCCGGGATCGTCGGCAAATACCACCAGAAGGCAGTCCTGAGCCGGATCCCCGCTCTCGAGCGGGCCAGCCAGCCATTGCCCACTGAGGCCCTCGCGCTCGGAAATGAGATGAGCCGCCGTCCCGGTCTCCGCCACCTGATCCATCAAAGGGCGGACCGAAGCAGTGGGGAAACAATCGCCCTGCCGCGCACTCTGAGCCCGGGCCAGAACCCGCCAGGGGGCTTCTTCAGTTCCCCCTTTTTGCCGGACAACAATCATCACGGCAGCTACCCGGGCCAGTCTTTCCACCGTCTCGGCGAGGGCACTCCAAAATTCACGCGGCTCCCCGTCAAAACGGCGCAGGGGCTGAAAGGGGTCCTTATGCTGAGTCGATTCCGTACTCATGGCTGCTCAGAAAAAGACACACGTGCCTGCATTCCGGGAAGAATACGCAAGTCGGGATTCTCCAGCAGCACCCGCACCTTCATCAAACCACTGGATGCATCGATCCGAGGGTCGACAAAATCAATCACCGCGCTGCGCGGTGCAAACCCTTCCAGATCAGGCACCCGCACCGTCACCGCCGAACCCCGCCTCAGCCGAATGCCCTCGCGTCCATCGAGCAATACCTCGACATGGATTGGATCCATCAGGACCACTTCAAAAAGGATATCGCCGGGATTGACCCACTCCCCTGCTTCCCGGTTACGGGCCACAATCACGCCCCCCAGCGGGGTGCGGATCTGTTTACGCTCCAAGGCAAATTGCGCGGCCGCAACTTGCACCTTGCCGACCGCCAGCTCAATCCGCTTTTCCATAGCTTCCTCTGCGCTGATCAAATTATCGGCCAGAAGCCGGTCCGAAGCATCGGCATCAAACTGACGCTTCTCCAGAATCAACTCCAGCCGTTGCAGATCAAAGCGCTCTTCGTCGTCCTGCAGACGGGCCACGATTTGATTTTCCTCGACGGTATCCCCTTCCTGCACCTGCAGCTCAGCGACCAGCCCCTGCACCGGACTGCTCAGACTGACTTTGCGAAAAGGAATGACCAGTCCGTCGCGTTCAACAGCGGATGCAGCGAAAATCGGCCCGAAGAGCATGGCCCCGATGAAGATCATGCGGGGCCAGTAACTCACCTTCTCAAGTAACTTGTTCATTCTTTAGATTTCCGCTTCCTGCCAGCGCCAGCGCAATAAACGCATTTTGCGTCTGGTAAAGGGATCCTCGATTTCAGTCAGTTCCAGTCCATATTGATTGAGGAGGCGACCCGAGACCACATCGAGTTCGGCCGAGGCCTTCTTCAGGTCCACCAATGCGGCGAGATGTCGGGTCCGCGCGTTGGACAGCGCATCCTGCGCCTGCAGCACTTGAAAACTGGTCGAGCGTCCTTCTTCGAGCATCCGATTCTCCACTTCAAGGGATTCTTCAGCCAGTTGAATGGACTGCTGTGCGGTTCTCAACCTGCGCTGGAGCGTTTCCAGACGCTCAATCGCGTTGTGGATATCGATATATATCTGTTGTTCGACCCGCTGCACCTCAATGTCTGCTTGCAATCGGCGACGTTCAGCAGCCCGGGCTTCTGAGCGTGCTCGGGTATTGCTCAAAGGAACCCTCAATACCAAACCGGCAGACCACTGGGTTGTATCCATATCTTCCATCCGTCGAAAACTGTTGCGCACGGAATTGCTCAATCCGGTGAAGCCGTAATTGAACTGAAGATTCAGCTCTGGAAGCATTTGGTTACGGGCATAATGACGGCGAACGGATTCCTGTTCCACCAAGGCACGGGCCAGCAGGAAATCCGGACGATGCAACCACGCCAGCCGCTCCAATTGCACGGCATTCGGGGTCGGAATGGGGTCGCTCTCCAGTTCACCCAACACAGAGAAGTTCAGAATATCCGGATTTCGCCTTGAATGGATCAACCGGACCAATGCCGCTTTACGGTCGCGCAGAAAATCTTCCGCGAGGATCACCTCTTCTTCGGCCTGAGAAACCTGCACCTTAGCTTGAGTGATATCCAGCTGACTCATCCGTCCCAGCTCCACCCGTTTCTGGTTTTCTTCCAGGAGCGTTTCGGCCAGTTCGACAGCTTCCTGCTTCACCCGCAAATTCTCCTGGGCGTAGATGATATCGTGGAAAGCATTAATCACCTCGACCAGCTGATTGGTAATAAGGATCTCACGCTCATAGTAGGTTACGCCTAACTCCAGCTCAGCAACCCGAATCGGTGCACGGTTAACAGCCGTTCCGAAATCCCTCAGCAGCGGCTGAGTCACTGCAATCCCAGCGAAGCTTTCGTATTCCGGGTCAAAGATCGATGTCGGGTTGTTTCGCGTTATGGTGTTCGAGCCTTCCATCATATTCATCGACAACTCGACTTTTGTCCCGAAGGGCGTTTTCCCTCCAATCCCAGTACGGAACCGAATGTTGTCTTCTTCCCAATAACGCTGTTCCAGCATTGCCCCAGTTTGAACGAAATCCAGTGCGTTCTGATCCTTATTGACCACTTCCCACCAGGTCTCGGCAAAGAAGTATGGATCAAATTCACCTTTGGCAGAATCAATCGCATCTTTCGAGATCAGTGTATCCTGTTCCTGGATACGGATTTGAAAATTCTCCTGCAGCATGGCAGCAATGGCTTCTTCCAAAGTCAGCACTCGCGCATGGACTGCCGTCGACAGGAGAATGGATAAACATGAGGCCGCCAGAGCAGAGCTTTTGCGGAGGGAGAGATGAGAGAGCAAGGATCCTAACATGATAGCAGGATCGTTATCCCTCCAGAACCATAAGCAAGCCTATAGCAGTCTATTAACACAACTACATCCATAACTATCAGCAAACATGATACTGGCCCAAGCCGGGATAAGCCGGATCTGCCATTTCCGGCAGGACATGTTAACCATGCGCAATCTCCCTGCTTAACACTCCACTGGATTACAGACCCTTCATCGCAGCGGGCTTGGCTGCATGTTCCAATGAAGCCGGGTCCATGAAGCGGGCGGAGTCACCGGTCGTGGCGCTGAGGGGCCCGGCGGCATAACTGCGACTTGTATCCACCGTATCAGTACGCGCTCTGGTCACGAAAGCGCTCATGCTCACTTCGATGTTGGGGAGGACCGCACCCTCTTCATCGCTATCCGCATCCATCGACATGAAGAAGAATCCGACAAAACGGATTTCTACCGGCCCCGTGAACAGAATCCGGCTGGGGATCTCGGCGGTGGTCTGGGAGACGATCGATCCGTTGGGATCAAACAGTTCAAAGAGGAAGGCTTCCGCCTCTGGAGTGAAACGACCCGGGATCAGTGCCACATCCACGTAGCGCACCGTTTCGCCAGGGGCAAACTCCAGCAACCCGGCCGTCGGCACGAAAGCGATGCCGCCCTGTGCACTCAGATCCCGGGTGGAGAAAGCCACCCGGATGAACTGATCTGAGGGGGTTTCCAGAACCACACTGAAGCGGATGGTCTGGGCCACTCCCTGGCTGTCCCGGATGATTTCAAATCCGCCCAGGCTGACCCGGGGCAGAACCGTCACCGTGAAGGTCGTGCGATCGCTCAGTCCGTGCCGGTCGATCGCATGCACCGTGATCACCACATCGCCACTGATGGTTCCGGAAGGCGTAATGACCAGAGTGCGCTTGCTGCCATCGACCAGAACCGCCACCTGATCAGGGGCAATCAGCTCGGGATGCGACGATTCGATCACGATGCGCACATCCCGATCGAGGTCATCCGGATCGGTCACCGTAAAGTGGACTTCAAGGGGCACGCCCGGAAGGGCCAGCTGAGGATCAATCACACCGATGGAGGGGCCTGCAGAGGGCACCGTCAGGTCGATCCTCGCAAGGTGCTCCCGGAGTCGATCCCCCTGATAGTTCTCCAGCAACTCAACCGGGCTTTGTCCGGATCCCACCGCAGTGGCCGCCGGCAGAATATCGGCAATCACCAGGCTCTTGATGTAGGCAAAACCAAGGATCGGATCTTCCATGTTGTCCGCAATGCGTGCTTTGATCTCCCCAACGATGTCGGTCACCGTCTGCAGGAAGGCAGCCACCACCGCATCGTCCAGCGTCAGCCCCAGGCGGGCTGCGCTCAGCTCAAGCACACGGCGGATGTTTTCCGGGGTCTCAAGGTCAAAGAGCGGGGCGGTACCTTCGATGGTATTCAAGTTCTCATCCAGAATGTGCTGATCATCCTCCAGCTCCGTGTTCAGCTGCTTGAGCAGTTCCGCAATGGAGGCGTGGATGGCAGTGCGCACTTCAAAATGACCCAGCTCCGGGTTCATCCCGCGGAAGAGGGCTTCCGCCATCAAGACCACGGTGTCGAGCTTGAGGGCAGCTCCAAAGAGATTATCCACTTGGGTGGGATCCAACTCGGCGAGGGTGTTTGGATCGACATTGTCAATGTCGGTGGCTTCCCGCAGGCCCAGAGCCAGGCTGACGATCAGTTCTGCTTCTTCCCGCTCCATTCCCTGATCCATCAGCTTGGCCTTGAGGTCAGTCAGCGGATTGATGGAGCGATGGAGTCCATCTCCGAAATCCTCGGCCGTCACCGAAAGCATCGCCGGAAGTGCCTGGCCGGTGGTGGCGTCGGTCCCGCCAATGAAGCGGAATACTCCGTCTCCGTGACTCAGCAAGCCGTTGTCCCCACTAGCGAAGTCAGCCAGCCCTCCGGTCGGGCGGACAGATGTCGCCTCCAGATCAATAAAGGTGTAGAAGCCTTCTGCATCCAGCAGCGCAATCACTTCTCCTTCATCAAGGACCCCATTGAAGTTCGCATCAAAGAAGACGAGGGTAGCTCCTTCCTGCGGCGTGTAACCGACGAGGAGATCGTTCTCAATGATCATATAGTCCACCGGATTCATCTCCCCGGTCTCGGGGTCCCGCAGCATGCCACCGATCGCCACGATCTGACCTTCATCGGCGTCCAGGATGCCGTTGTTGTTCCGGTCAAAGCGGGCCAGTTCTCCAAGGGTGTGCTCCGGATCAAAACCCGCACCCTCAATAAAGCTGAATCCTCCAAGCGCATCGGTGATGGTGAAGGGCTCGCCCTCATCATGAATTCCGTTACCATTGAGATCGAGGAAGACCATGGCTCCGGCATAGTCGATGTTTCCAATGCCTTCCACTTGCTCAAGGCGTCGGCTTTCCTTCAGCTCTTCACCGGTTTCGAGAGAGATGCCACCGGTGTAGCGAAGGATGCCTTCATCATCAGTGATGTGGCCATCTCCGTTGCGGTCAAACCCGGCAAGGGCACCGAGGTATGCAACCGGATCGAGCTGAATGGCTTCAGGGAAGAGGATCGGCAGAAGATCATAGTGGCCTTCCGCATCCGTTGTCACCACGATGTCTCCGTCATCGAGGATGCCGTTGCCATTGCGATCGATGAAGACAGAGGCATTGGCAAACTCGGTGTCCCCACTCAAAGCGCCTTCTGTGAGGGCAAAGGTTTCGTCATTGAAGGAGCCGTCACTGATGCGGTTGCCTCCAACCAGATAGAGGGGAGCCTCCTCAAAGGAGAGCATGCCGTCACCATTGGTATCGAGCTGTTCAAAGAGAGTCAGGGTGCGTTCGCCGACATCGGTATCAGCCTCCGGACGGAAGAAGCTGACAAATCCATCCTCTCCGATCACGGCGTAAGGCTCACCTTCGTCAAATACTCCGTTATTGTTCACGTCAAAGAAGACTATGCCACCGATGACTTCGGAGGACCAGATGCTGAAGCCGTTTTTGAGGGAGATCTTTACAGTGACCCCGGCACATTTCCGCCCGACGATGGGAATATTCACGCAGGCACCAACCCAGATATCGAGACGGCCATTGGAATTGATGTTTCCGGAGAAGCTAATGGTGGGTCCGACAGAAACGCCAAAGACCTTGAACTTGGCCCAGGCCGAACCGGAAGCCCTGAGGGTGAAGCCGTTGTTATTGATGGTTACGGACAGGTTGAAGTTCGCCCCGAGATTACTGTTGCCCACATTGAGACGTACGCTGCCCGTAAAGCTGTAGGAGCCGCGCGAATCCACATTGCCACTGACAGAGACATTAAAGCTGTTAAAGAGCCGGACGTTGAGGCTGAAGGTGGTGCGGACGTAGCTGGAGTATGCGGTTACACTGACCGTCCCGTTGGCCCGGGCGAAACCACCGGGGATATTAAACTGAACGTTGGCATTGAAAGAGAACTGCGATGCGGTGAGCCCGATGCTGGCATTAACAGAGGCAACATTCTGATTAAAGATGCTCAGCGATCCATTGAAGCGACCGGAGGCACCGTTTGCATTGGAAATCGTTACACTTGCTGTTCCACTGATGCGGATACGGTTGGCGGTTCCAATATTGAGGGAAGCCGATCCAGTGAGAGAGAACTGCCCATTGGAGCTGATAAATCCAGATACACTTACGGTGAGGAAGTTGCCGAGGGAAACGGTAAGCGCATTATTGGCGGGAATGGTGATCCGGAACTGGCCACTGGAGAAAGTGATGAAGATGCTGCCACTCATGTTGACCCCTAGGATCCGCACGGAGGCATTGGTAATGGCGATCCTTACGGTATTGGCAGCGATCCCAAAGCGGGTCTGACTGGTGGTATTGATCTGGAAGCTGAAGTTGCCCTGGATGCGGACAAAATTGTTATTGATCAGGCTGGAGCTGATATTGAGCGAGGCCGCGATACCGTTGTTGTAGATCCCAAGATTCCCGGAAACACTGAGCGTCGCTCCGAAGACGGAAACCGAAGCACTGGCGGAAACCTCAAACATGTTTTGGCCGGCAGTGATCTGGAAGGTGCCGTTGAGGGTAAAGCCAGCGATGTTCAAGGAGCCCTGCACCCGCAGCATGGCGGAATTGGCCGGGACGGTCGCTCCACCAACGAAGGTATTGAGGTTGCGGGTGTTGAACTGGAAGATAAACGATCCACTGAAGGAGTAACCGGAAGCTCCGGAAATCAGCGTTGCATTGAGGCGGGCCGCGATGCCCCGGTTGTCAATAAAGGCACCTCCGCTAATACTGAAACGGAAGAGTACGGTATTCCCAATCTGTATCCGCATCTCAGCAGATATCGACAGGCTGACAGAGCTGGTGGTCGCGGTGAAGGTAAAGTCGCCGACCATTCGGAATCCGCCAACTGTGAGGGTTCCGTTGGCAAGCACGCGGGTGTAGTTCCCGGCCTGGATAATGGTGCCGCCGATGTTCTGCTGGGAACCGGTCGTGTTGATTTCGAGCAGGAAGCTGGCGCTGATGGAGAAGCCGAATGCCGCAGCATTATTTCCAGCCAAGCTGGCGGAAAGGCGTCCGGCCACACCGTTGGTCGCTACACGCAAGGCAGAATTGACGTTCAGGCGGAAGAGATTGGTGCCGCCAACGACCAGCAGCATTTGCGCGTTGAGGCTCAGATCATAAGTACTGCCTGTTTTGATAAAGCTGAAGGACCCTTCGAAGGAGAAGCCCAGGATGCTGATCGAGCCCTGTCCGAGAATGGCAAAATAATTAGCCGGGAGAATCATTCCACCAAAGAAGGCCGCGCTGCCCGTATTGATTGCCAGGCGGAAGGTAGTACTGTTCCCGGTGCTGATCCCGAAGGTTCCGGGAGCACCGGTGCCTATGCTCGCATCCACCACTGCCCGGATCCCGGCGGTGCTGATTTGCAGTGCCCCATCAATATTGAAGGAGAAGAATGTGGTGTTGCCCACCCGCAGTTGAAGGCTGGCAGAAGCCATCACGGTAACCTGGGTACCCTCTTGCCGGAAGAGGAAGGATCCCGCGAAGTCGACTCCGAGAATCGAGATGCTTGCATTCAGCGCAAACTGGACGAAGGGGCCTCCCGGAAGCACCACCCCGCCAAGATTGGTCTCAGACGCACGGGTATTGATTTCCAGGACAAATCCATTGCTGGGTGCATTGAACCCGAAACTGTCGGAAGCATTCGTGGTGGGAGCACCCAGCGCGATGCGGGCCGCGACTCCTTGACCATCAATAAAGAGGTTGCCGCTGACCGCGAAGCGGAAGAGGTCAGTGTTGCCCACCCGCAGTGCGATCGAAGCGCTCGCATCTATCCGCAGGTAGCTGGCGGTCAGTTCAAAGTCAAACGATCCCTCCATCGTTACCCCCAGAATGGTGACCGAGCCGGAGAGCTGGAGGCGGAAGTAATTCGGTCCGGCCGGAATGGTGACCGACCCGAGCGTTACCGCTGTGGAGCGGGTGTTGATCTGCAGGCTGAAGTTGCCGCTCAACGACATGAAGCCGGGGTTGGTCGAAATGCTCAGGTCAAGGAAACCTGCCGTTCCCGCCGTTCCGATGTTCAAGCCTCCACCCACGCTAAAGCCAAAGAGGGTGGTGTTCCCGACGTTCAAGTTCATCGCAGCCGTGATCACCAGCGTGATGTCCTGCGGGGTTTGCCGGAAGAAGAAGGTTCCATTGAGGGTCAGTCCGGCGATGACCAGATTGCCTTCAGCGACAATTTCCAGATAGCTACCGGCCCGCAGCTGAATACCCGCCAGCGTAATGGACTGAGCCATCGTGTTGAACTCCAGACGGAAAGCTGCGTCAAAGCTCAAGCCGTAAGCGTTGTTGCCCGCAGCAAGCTGCAGATCGAGCACCCCGGCAGCCCCGCGACTGTCAATCCGCATTCCACCTTCGGCACTGAAGCGGAAGAGTTCCTGTCCGGCCACCGCGAGCGCAAAGTTGGCCGATATCTGCACATCGATAACCGATGGCGAAATCAGCATGTAGAAGCGACCGTTCATCTCGAGCACGTCCAGCAATCCAATGTCACCGGACACATCCACCATGAAGAAGGGCTCGGCCAGTGCCCCCGGACTTCCGGGCGCCGCCCCTGGAATGGAGACATTGCGATCTCCCAAACCTTCATCCAGTCCTTCCGGCAGTTCATAGGAGACGGTCTGCCCGGTGGTGTTGAACATGATCAATGCCGAACCACGCAGAGTGATGCCAAACTGGGCAGCAAAGCCTGTGTCCAGAACCACCTCAAACTTCCCGGCCACCCCGTTCGAGCGAACCGCAAAGAAGCCGTCGATCCCAATGGTTAGGAAGGGTGGATCTGTTCCGGATGTTTGGCCGATCAGCAGCGAGCCCTGGAGCACGACGTCAAAGCCTTGCGGGGTCAGCTCCATCGCAAAAACCCCTTCCATCCGGAACCATTCATCTCCGCTCAACCGGAAGGAAACAAATCCTTCAACCAAAAGGCTGAGACTTTCCCGTCCGAGGTTGAAGATCCGTTCACCCGTGCCCGGGATGTTCAAGGTTTCCACCCGGTCCTCCCCGGTGAGGTTAAGGCGCAGTACCGCCAATCCATCCACATAGAGGCCTATTTCTTCAAGGAACCCAAAGTTCGGCTGCAGGGCCATTACACCCCAAACCTCTATTTCCGGCCCGCTGGTATCGATCCGGAACTTGCCCGCCATGCCAATGGCATCACCCAGCATGGAAATGTTCACCGATCCTTCCATGTCGATGGAGAAGAGCGTCGGAGTGAAAGCGATCTCCACCCGCCCGGAAATGGTCATGTCGACAAATCCGGCGGCACTGTAGACGACGCCTCCCGTCAGGACGATGCGGAAACCATCAGCCTGATTTTCCTCACTGACCTCCAGCCCGTCATTCCGGAAGAACTCGAAAGTCAGTCCGCCGAAGATACTCATGAAAGGCAGCTCCGCCGGCATATCAGCCAGGAAGAGAATGGTTCCACTACCATCGGCCAGACGTGAGAGGTTGGCGTAAAGTTTGAAATCCAGCGTGAGGTTATCCGCAAACACACCGCGGGCATTGATCAGGAACTTCCCGTCGGTGGAGAGAATGATGTCAATGTCGGCCCGGAAGACCAGTTGCGAAGTGTAGGCAGAGAAGAGGGTTGCCCCACCCTCAATGCGCATGGGCTGGAGAAACACGCCCCAGAAATCACCACCCGCACCGCTGTTGTACTGATTGACCACTGACTGCTCCAGCAGGTTGACCCAGTCTTCGAGGGACATCTCACCCATCGGTGAGAATTCCCCGCTGCGCAGATCGAATGGGTCGGTGACATCCGGTAAAGTGGTGTTAAAGAGGACGCCTGCACGGAAGTTCCCGATGGAGAGTCCGGTAAAGGGCTCAAGCAGGATAGGAATGTCCGCATTGAGATAGACTTGCAGCGGACCCAATTCGCTGATGCCAATCCGAATCTGGAAGCCAGCCAGTCCAGCAAAACTGAAGCCTGCCTGAATGGCTCCGTAGAGCACACGCCCATCCACTTCACTCGTATCTGTTCCTGTAATACGGTTTCCTTCCGCATCAAATTTCACGATCCCGAGCACCAATGCACCGCTGACCTCACCTCCAAAGAGATTCCCGGAGATACTGATGGCAAAGGCTCCTATATCGATTATGGGGAATTTCCCATCCCGAAGGAGGCCGACATCAATCACCACTTCCTGAATAACCCCCTCCACATTCACCGGCAGGGCATTCAGGCTGCTAACATTGGCCGAGAGGATGATCTGGAAATCAAGGCGATCGGCATTGAAGTCGTTCCAGACCAGAGCCAGGTAAGTGATCTGAATGGGCAACCAGTCCGGCCACATCAGGGAACCGGAACTGCCGACACTCAGGCTGACACCAAAGCCTGGAAGGGCGATCATTTCACCATCGGCATTGATCCCGAAGTTTTGAGCTGATCCCGAAATGCCACCAAGCCCGTCAAGCGTCACACTCAAGGATCCGATTTCGGCAATATTCTCCCCTTCTCCCGGATTGAAATTGAGGAGGGCATCAGTCGCCTCAAGGGTGACGACACCACCGATACTGAAGCGAATGAGTCCGATGCTGGCGGACTGCAACTCAAGATTGACCACTTCAAAAGTAAAACCTTCCCCGGTGGCAATGGTCAGGTTCATGCCCAACTGCGCGTCAGTCACTGTGATGAGATCCTGAAACTCAAAGCTGACCGTTAGAGAGGCGTTGATATCCAGCACGCCAGTTTCCGGGTCAAAGGATCCAAGGATACCCACTTCGACCGATCCAGAGAAATTGGAAATTTTACCTCCGGTCTGCAGGCTGATGGTGCCCCCAAAGGTCGGAACCCACTCGCCATCCTGATAGCCTCCCAGGATGATGGTTCCACCAAAGATCACCGTCCCGCCAATATCAAGGTCACTGAACCCGATCCGGATTGGTCCGAGATCCTTCGGCGCAATCATTCCGTCACGTACCGTCAGAACAAAACTGAATGAGTTGCTGCCATTCTCAAAGCTATCCTCCCCAATCTGGATAATCGGAGTGAAGGGAAGTGATCCGAAGTTATCGAAGTTGAAGGAGCCCGTCACCCCAAGCTCAAATCCTTCGAGAGAGAAACGCCCTTCACTGCCACTGTCTGCAAATACGACTTCGATCGACTGGATGTCAAAAGGCAGGAAATTCCCGATACCGATCGTCTCAGCCATTCCACCGGTGTCGACACTGACTCCGGTCACACTGAATCCGCCCACGGATGTGATCCGCAGGCCACTTACTGTTGCTCCCACGCTGAGTGCAGGAATGGTTGCCGAAAGCGTGCCCACCTGAATCATTACGTCACGATCCGGGGTGACCGAAATGTCCTCCCCTTCAATCCGCAGCATGTCCCCGAACACGATCACCAGGCTGGTCACGGTTAACACCAGCTCACCCCGCTGTTCAGCACTGTCGAAATCATAGGATCCGGCCAGCCCGCTGACAGTGGTGGTGAACGTGGTGTTACCCGGCAGCAGCTCCGCAAATGCGGCGTTAAAGGATATGATGCCTTGAACCTGATCGGAGGTAGCATCGTAGACCACATTCGATGCACTGATCGAAATTCCACGCAGGGTGAAGACACTGCCGAGGTGGAATTCCGTTTCAGGATCTCCGGCAGTGATCGTGAAATTGGCGAGGGAGAACCCGGTCCGGGTAATTTCCAGCCCTTCAAGGCTCACCGTTGGCAAGGCCGGGAATTCCGGAGCCGAAACCGATCCGGTGGCAATCGATGCGAGCACTTCGGATCCTGGAGAAATGACCACCTCAGTCGCATTGATGGAAAGTGCATTCCCGATCAACAAGCTGAAGCTGCCAACCGTAATGGTCAGGCTACCGGCACCTTCATTACTGAAGTCGAAGCTGGCAGAGATATCACTCATCTCCGACTGGATCACATCCGACCCTGGGAAGAAGAGCACGTTGGTCACCACTACAGAAATACTTCCCGCTACCGAATCATCGTTGAAGGAGTAACTGAAGTTGCTCACTTCAATTCTGACACCAGAGAGCGTGACGAAATCAGAGAGAGAAATATCCTGTCCTTCAGCCAGCCCGATGGTAAAGCTTCCCAGGGAGAAGCCTTCACTGGTCAACTCAAGGTCTTCCAGACTGGCCGAAACCAGTCCATCAAGCGTTGGCGAAGTAACGGATGCCGTAGCAATCGTTGTGATGATATCCCCGGTAGGGGCGATGCTGACATTCGTTGCTTCAATGCGCAGCGCTTCGCCAATTGACAAGACAAACGTCGTGACACTGATCTCCAGGCTTCCATCCCCGTTTTCCCCAAAGTCAAAGACAATGTTCAGCCCGCTGGTCTCGACTTCGATAAAGTCACTTCCGGGGAAGAGTGCGATATTGGTGACATTGAGCGAAATAGATCCGGTAAAGGTTCCGGTCTCGTAATTGAAAGTGAAGTTGCTGACTTCAATGGTCGCTTCCTGGAATTCAAGGAAATCACCAAAACTCACCGTCTGGCCGCCCACCGTTCCAATCGTGGCCGAAGCGATGCTGAAACCACTGCGGGTCAGTTCAAAGTTGGTGATGGTTCCGGCTTCGAGGTCTTCCAGCAGCGGACTGCTGATCGTTGCCGAAGCGATGGTCAGGATCGTCTCATCTCCTGGGGTCAGTACCACGTTATTGGCACTGATAGCAATCGCCTCGCCCACCTCCAAACGGAAGGTGCCGATAACGACTGTCAGCTCGCCGTTGCCTTCGGTGAAGTCAAAACCAATCACAAGACCCTCGGTCACCAAAGTGATCGCATCGGTCTCCGGGAACAGCGCGATGTTCGCCACCGTCAGCGTCACAGAACCGCTGAAGTCGCCCGTGGTGTAGTTGAAGCTGAAACTGTCCACCACGATGCGCGCATCCACAAACTCGATAAAGTCGCCAATCCGCACCGTCTGTCCGCCCACCGTTCCGATCTCAGCCGAGGCGATCGTAAAGCCGCTGCGGGTCAGTTCAAAGTTGGTGATGACACCCGCATCAAGATCTTCCAGCAGCGGACTGCTGATCGCTGCCGAGGCAATCGTCAAAATCGTTTCATCGCCTGGGGTCAGCACCACGTCGTTGGCGGTAATCACCAGGGCCTCGCCCACCTCCAAACGGAAGCTGTCGATAACGACTGTCAGCTCGCCGTTGCCTTCGGTGAAGTCAAAACCAATCACAAGACCCTCGGTCACCAAGGTGATCGCATCGGTCTCAGGGAACAGCGCGATGTTCGCCACCGTCAGCGTCACCGACCCGCTGAACTCCCCGGTGCCATAGTTGAAGCTGAAACTGTCCACCACGATGCGTGCATCGACAAACTCGATGAAGTCACCAATCCGCACCGTCTGGCCACCCACTGTGCCGATCTCAGCCGAGGCGATCGTAAAGCCGCTGCGGGTCAGCTCAAAGTCGGTGATCACCCCCGCTTCGAGGTCTTCCAGCAACGGACTGCTGATCGAAGCGCTCGCAATGGTCAGGATGGTTTCATTGCCCGGGGTCAGCACAACGTTATTGGCACTGATGGCAATCGCCTCGCCCACCTCCAAACGGAAGGTGCCGATAACGACTGTCAGCTCGCCGTTGCCTTCGGTGAAGTCAAAACCAATCACAAGACCCTCGGTCACCAAAGTGATCGCATCGGTCTCCGGGAACAGCGCGATGTTCGCCACCGTCAGCGTCACAGAACCGCTGAAGTCGCCCGTGGTGTAGTTGAAGCTGAAACTGTCCACCACGATGCGCGCATCCACAAACTCGATAAAGTCGCCAATCCGCACCGTCTGTCCGCCCACCGTTCCGATCTCAGCCGAGGCGATCGTAAAGCCGCTGCGGGTCAGTTCAAAGTTGGTGATGACACCCGCATCCAGGTCTTCCAGCAGCGGACTGCTGATCGAGGCACTGGCAATGGTGAGGATCGTTTCATCCCCTGGGGTCAGCACCACGTCGTTGGCGGTAATCACCAGGGCCTCGCCCACTTCCAAACGGAAGCTGTCGATAACGACTGTCAGCTCGCCGTTGCCTTCGGTGAAGTCAAAACCAATCACAAGACCCTCGGTCACCAAAGTGATCGCATCGGTCTCAGGGAACAGCGCGATGTTCGCCACCGTCAGCGTCACCGACCCGCTGAACTCCCCGGTGCCATAGTTGAAGCTGAAGCTGTCCACCACGATGCGTGCATCGACAAACTCGATGAAGTCACCAATCCGCACCGTCTGGCCACCCACTGTGCCGATCTCAGCGTTCGCGATCGTAAAGCCGCTGCGGGTCAGTTCAAAGTTGGTGATGACACCCGCATCAAGATCTTCCAGCAGCGGACTGCTGATCGAAGCCGAGGCAATCGTCAAAATCGTTTCATCGCCTGGGGTCAGCACCACGTCGTTGGCGGTAATCACCAGGGCCTCGCCCACTTCCAAACGGAAGCTGTCGATGGTGATTTCCAGATCACCTTCCCCTGTTGTGAAATTATAGACCGCACTGAGGCCAGTAGCTGTTAACGAGACCACCGTCGATCCCGGGAAGATGCTAACGCCATCAATTATCAGCGATGCGGTTCCTTCAATTTCATCTGTCGTAAAACTGTATCCGAAGTCAACCAGTTCGACTCTCGCACCGGTCAGTTCCACGGCATCCCCGATCGTAACGGTTTCACCGCCGGGCAGACCGATGGTGGCTGAACCCAGGCTGATGCCATCTCCACGCAGAACAAGAGAGTTGATGGTCGCTACCGAGAGGCCGTCCATGCCCACTGCAATAACCGATGCACTGCCCACACTGGCCAGCGTCTGGTCTTCGTCGCCATTGGGATCATAACTGATCAGGACACTCGAAGCATCCACCCGGAAGACACTTCCGATATAGACGGAGAGCTGATCGAGCTCAAAGCTGAAGGCTCCGGTTGCCAGCGACAGACTGCCCCCGATGGCCACGCCGTCTTCATTACTGTCCGTAATCAGGGCGTGGACCAGACCGGTGTCCTCAAAGAGGTATCCGGATTCAGATGAAATGGTGATGGTTCCGGACGGGGCGGAAGCGTAGTTGAGTTGGACAGCGTCAAAGGTGATCGTCGTGCTGTTGAAACCCAGAATCCCTTCGATTTCCAGATTTCCAAGATTGGCCGAGGCACTCCCGATCAGGATGGCATCCTTGCGGACGACCAGTTCGGCACCTGTCACCACGGGTGGATCAAGGCTGCTTTGATTGCGCAGGGCGATCAATTCAATCTCCAGACTTTCAATCCGGAAGTACTCCTGATCAGGTGCCTCATCCCGCCGATCATAGCGGAAACTTACCCCGGCAGCAGTCAATTGCAGGATTCCCGGGATGGACAACACCAGCTCGTCCAGAGTCAGGTTCAACTCCTGTGTCGCAAAATCAAAACTTCCGCTGAGGGCAATCCCATCATCGTCGGAATCATTAACCGCCACACTGAATCCTTCGGCATCAGGTGCAAAGATGGCAGAGCCGATGGAGAGGGAGAAGCCTCCGGTCAATCCGCCACCACTGAAGTCAGCCCCCACCAAAAGTGTGGCACTCAGCTCGCTACCGCTAAACAGGGTCTCACCTTCGCTGGATTGAATCTCGATCGTAGCCAGATCCACGCTGCCGCTCAGTGTAAAACCACTCTCCGTGAAAGTGAAGGCAACGCCCACTTCAAGAGGAGCACCGAGATGATTAAAGGTATCAAAGAAAATGGTGGCCGTTCCGGATCCGGTGAAAGCACCTGCACTGAGAATCAGCTCCAGTTCAAAGCCGGTGATTTCCTGTCCGCCGATTTTCAGGGTATCCCCAAGCACCACAGTCAGGACCCAATGATTCTCTACACTATTATAGGAACCAGTGAAAGTGAGCGCAACGGGGTCCCCTTCCTCATCGACAATCCCATCAAGATGAAGGGCACCCTCAAGAGATGTCGTCAGGGTCAGGTCAACGGTGCGGGTGGTCAGATTCGTCGAGGCCGACACATCGAGACCAAAGTCAAACTCCACTGGTCCCGCAGTTCCTGCCAGGGTCAAACTGGCAGACCCATCTGCTGTGGCCGTGACCATGCTGTCCAGGCTTGTCGTAAAATCGCTGATCCGGTAGCGGGCTTCCCCACTGAGCAGTCGCAGAGCGACCGTCTGGTCAAAGTCGATGTTTCCACTGACGCTGACTTCATCCCGCGACCCGACCCGGGCTGATCCGTTGTAGGCACCACTGCCGGTGATTCCCAGCAGCAGTGCACTGGAACCAAGAATAAAGAACCCGTCCTCATCCAGGCCAAAGACAAAATCGAGGATCAATTCGGCCAGCCAGGTAAAGAGCGGGGACAGATCAAGATCCTCGGCCAGCCCTTCGGCCAGGGTATCGTTCCCGGTGTTGAGCAGGTCACCGGCAAATCCAGCGAGGACATCCAGATCGTCAAAGGTCGTTTCACGGCGCACTTCAATGATAGTTCCGACTGGGGCATCAGGAATGACCGTGCTTCCGTTGCTGTATCCACCTTCTACTGACAGCACTTCAAAGCCTGCCGCCAGCAGGGCTTCCACCAGTGAACTGAGGGTTCCGGAGGAAGACAGGTCGGGAGCTTCCAGCCCACTCAACAGACCGGACAAGCCGAACATGTCATTGAGAACATCCGGCAAAATGGGCAGCTCGAGTGCGTCCAGTCCAAGCGCGGCAAAGTTGATCGTCCCCAGATTAAAGAATCCGGCGAGGGAAGGGAGTTGTGCCAGCCAGGCAGCATAGCCTGCTTCCAGTGCTTCACCCACCGCACCGGTTCCGGCGGAAATACTGAAGACCAGGCCAGTCGGACCAAAGGCCAGGTCAAAGCCTTCCGGTTCTATAGGGAGAATGACTATCGAATCAAACGTGCCGCTGATGCTGCCGTAAGTGAGGAACGTAAAGGTATCTGCCGGACCCGGGGTGTAGCCATCAAAGACAATGGTCAAGGTGCCCCCGGCGATTTCCAGCGTGCCACTGATGTTAATTTGATCGAAACTGGAGGCACTGAAGGCCTCCAGTGTCAGCGAACTGCCTTCATCAACTGTCAGGTCCCCCTGGATCTGAATCGAGCCGGGACTGAAGCCCGGAGTGAAGACACCGCCCATCAGGACGTTGCCCAGGATCGTTCCATTCCCGCGCAGGGTGCTGTCCGCATCGAAGGTCACGGTGCCACCGACATAATCCAATGTGCCGTTGTCGAGAATGACTTCAGAGCTCACCAGATAGAGCGCACCCGTTTCATCTCCACTGACCAGGGACGCGCCCTCCCCGATCTCCACCGTGCTGTCGAAGAGATTGGTGAAACCAAGGAAAGTGACGCTTCCTGCTACGATCTGTAAGCTCGTATCACTCACCTGCCCCTGCTCCATATCAACCACAAAGGTGCCGTGGTTGATGAACTCAACCTGGTTGAATGAAATCAAACCGGTTTCGAGATCGATCGTGCCATGATTCACGATGCGCCCACCGGTGGACTGAATCGATCCGAATCCGGTGGTGGTGATGCTTCCCGTCGAAGTGATGGTGTTGGTCTCGGTGGTGGAGGTCAGGTAAAGAGTGCCATCAATCAATATGCTACCGGCGATGTGAGATCCAGCTTCAGCAAAGATGGTTGAAAATTGCGCTACCATGGATGCACCAGGGGCCACTTCAAGGAGGCCGGTGGTCACGTTCAGCCCCGTTCCCATCACCAGCAGATTCCCTTCCACCCGCAATGCGGCAAAGTCCGCCTGCTGGGCAAACTGCAGGGAGACTTGTGCTCCGGAGGAGAGAGGTGCAATCACGACACTGTCTTCAGCGGTTGGAAGGCGACCGAGACTCCAGCCTGCCGTATCCATAAAGTTGCCCCCTTGCGTCTGCCACCAGATGTTCGTGTCGGCAATGACCGGGAAGACATCAAAGCCGGCTACCAGCCGTTGGCTTTCAATCCGGTGATGCAGGAAGAAGTCGTCCACCCAGGTGGGCATGAACGCAATGGTTCCAAGGAGACGTCCCGTCCATTCAATGGGAACATACTGACGGGTGGGATCCACCTGCGATCCAAAGCTGCTGAAAATCATTTCCAGATTAAAAGCACCGAATATGTCGCCATTGACATGCAGCCGGGTATCTTCACTGGAGAAGCGGCTTTGCTCGACCAGAACATTTCCCGGCTGGAGAAAGTGAAGGTTGCCGTTCAGAACAGTCGGATCCCAGGCATTGCTCACCTGAATATTTCCGTCATCCACAAAGAGGGTTCCAATTTCCAGGACCCGGTCGATGACGAGCAAGCCCCCATTACTGATCAGCCAGTCCGAATCCTCGCTTACCGTCAAATCCGAGTAGACATTGACGCGGCCCTCACTGCCTGAGGCGAAGCGCAATGTCGATCCGCTTTCAAAAGCAGAAGACTGGTCGTAGCTGGAAAAAGAAACCGTGCCCGATCCCACCAGCAACTGCCCTTCATTGCGGAAAATCACCTGGCTGTAAAAATCCACCGATCCGGCATCGACTCGCAGCAGGCCGCCATCGACGATGATCGATCCGTCAAAATTCACCAGACGCCCACCGATAAGGCGAAGGGCCCCACCCGGCTCGACCGAGAGCACACTGCCTCGGTCATTCAACTGAAACTGTCCGGAGGCAATGACCATGGCCCCCCCTTCCACAATGCGGAAGGCGCTTGTGCCATAGAGTCCGAACATCGTATCGAGCAAGACCTGACTGCCGCCATGGATGACCACATCACCCAGGTTATAGATGAATTCACCGTCGAAGGTCGGGCTGGAATCAATGAACTCCATTCCGGAGAAGCGGGATGCTTCGGACAGGTTCAAATCAAAATCGTTAAAGATCAGAGGGGTCAGCGAGGAGAGGGAATGTAGGTGGAGGGATCCTTGCTCCAAAACCAAAGGGGTTCCTCCGAGGTAAGGAATCACCACCCGGTCGCCGTTCACCGGTGCGCGCTCCAGAGACCAGTTGTTGGGATCATTGAAGTCACCTCCAGCCGGACCGACATAGTAGTTGGTCTCGTAATGCACTTCTGGAATGATGGCTACGACAAAGAAGATATTGTCATTGATGCCCCCATCAAAAAAGGCATTGCCGGATGGTTGTGGCGGCTGCTGACCGCCATCAATAATGATAGGGTCGTCATATCCGTCGATGATTTCGCCAGCGAAGATGCTGTTGGCAGTATCCTCAAAAAGGGCGATGGCAAACTGTTCCAGATGCTTCAGGCTGCCGCCGTAATAATCCTCGTTGACGAAGAGGTCACCCAGCCAAATGACAGCCCCGCCTACCACAAACATGGGTTTGAAATCACTGTAGCCATTCACCACTGCACCGACCATGGCTTCCGGCAGCACGGTAAGATCGCCGCTCACATGGATCGTCCGATGCCCGCTAATCTCCAGCTGCACACCTTGCCCGAGGGTGAGGTCACCGACGACTTCGACATTAAAAAAGTTGAGTCGATTTCCAAAGTTGAGGAACCCTTCTTCTGCAATCAGCCTGACATTGTAGAGCTCAACCGCCCCTTGGCCAGTTGTGGAGAAACTGGATCCTTCCAGGAGATATAGATCCAAATCATCGAGCAGGATGTAGCCTTCTCCCAAGAGCTGGCTTTCGCCGATCAGGACGACTTCGCCATGGTGGATCAGCTCAATGTCTCCCAAGAGCTCCAGCGGCATGTCTCCATATTCCCCGAAATAGAAAGCATTGGGAAGGATCAAAAGATCAGCGTTGGGTGCCACTGAGACGATAGAAGAATCCACCATCATCCGATCTCCCAGGACGAGATCAATGTAACCGCCTGCCACATGTAAGGTGGATTCGACAAGGGAGATGCGTCCACCCAGAATGGAGTAGTTCCCGGAAACCTCCAGGTAAGAGCCTCCACTCAATTCAATCACTCCCACCGGTCCGACCACAAAGTTGGATTGGCCACCACTCCCCAAAAACACTTCCGCTTCATTTTGGAGGATCAAGTCCGTGGCGGAAAAGTCATATCCTGAAAATACAAAAGTCGATCCATCCACTTCCAGTCGATCCAGCTCGGCATACTCGGAAACAATCAACGTTCCCTGCTCGATCCGAAACGTTCCGGATTCCATCTCCAGCACCGACAGCGTCAGTTCTCCCTCGATAGAAAACACCACCACGGCTTCTTCACTCAGCCCGTTAATGATGACAACATCCCCCTCCCCAGGGGTCTCTCCCGTGCTCCAAGAGGCAGGGTCAGCAAAGCTGCCACCGTCTCCAGCGATCCATTCATGCACCGTCCCTTCATGGCCGTGGCCATTCAGTTCCTGCCAAAAGCTGGGCGGGGCGCCGGGTTGGATCGGGCTGAGTTCGGCTTCCTTATTGGAAAATTCAGGGCTGGCGGCTTTCGCTTCGATCACCATTGGTGACGCCCACACCGCATCAACGGTCTTCACGGCGGCAGGGCCCTCCGATGCGTTCACCGTTTCACTGCCGGTGGCAGTAAGCTCAGCATTCGACTCGGGGGCAAGGGGTTCGGCCTGCGGCTCCACACTCTCCAGAGCATCGTTTTCGGACTCGCCAAAGACCTCATCAGACCAGCCGAAAAGCTCGTTGTCCTGACTTGCTTCACTGCCTTTTTCCTCTTCCAAACCGATGTCCACAGAGATCATCGAATCGGATACAGGCCCGGCTTCAGAGGCATACTCTTCCACCTGATCGATCACGCCGACCAACCCGGCAGCCAGCCCAAAAGGCTCGGCCGATAGCAGCAGGCGGGGCTCCAACATCTCCAGGGATGCGGCATGCCGTGAGCGCTGTGCGGGTGATCGAAGCATTGAGTGAGAGTGATAACGAGGTTAGAGCGGTGCCAAGAAAAAGGGGCTTCGCCTGTTTTAGGGAAGCTCAAACTGCCCACCTAACGGCATGTATTAACAGAGCAGGACGCCGAAAAACCCCGAGGATTAGATACTCTAATGGATAAAACAAGGCTTACTCCCTAACCCTGAATTGCCTTTTTTTGGGGGTCTGCCTGCTTTCATTTCCTCTTCCTCCCTCATCCTTTATACTTCCTCCTTCATCCTTCCACTGAGGTGTACAAGGAGCAACAGACAAGCGAGGGTGAATCCGGGCCAGAGAACGAGGGCGGGAGCACGGTAAAGGTCGGACTGGTGTTGCTTGAGAATGGCCCCGAGTTCGGGAAAGTCGGGGTCCCCGATCAGTCCGAGAAAGGCCAGCCCGCTCAGCTCCAAGGCGGAAATCGCAAAGAGGAGGCGACCGATCGCGAGGAGGTCGGGAACAAGATTGGGCCAGATCGTCCTGGCAAAAATCTGCCAGCGATTGGCCCCCAGCACTTCACTGGCCTCGACATAGAGCGCAGTGCGTTGCTCCTGCCAACTGACCCGCAACTGACGAAACCCGAAGGGCACATTCCCGAGGATGGCCGCCAGCACGAGGGCTCCCGGCGACGGGCTCAGCGCGACCAGGAGGAGGAGTCCGATGAAGACCACCGGCACCGCCACCCAGAGGTTGATCAGCGAGCCGATGGAGCGCCGGATCCAGTGGCCGCCGCTCTGTTCGAGGGTAAGGAGCAAGGCAGCGAGGCAAAGGGTTCCGGCCATCGCCGCCAGCGCCATGCTCACGGTGTGCCCGGTTCCTTTCCAGATTCGGCTGAAAAAGTCGCGTCCGAGGGGATCGACCCCCAGCCAGTTCTGGGCGGTGGGTCCGGTCAGAGCCCGTTCACGAAAATCCTGGGCTCCCGGATCATGCGGGGTGTAAATCAAGCCGGTCAGTGCCCAAACCAGAGCCAGCACCAGTAGCAGAGTCCAGAGGTGATGCAGTTGCTTCATGACTGCGCTCCTTTCCCCGCATCCAACCGGGTCAGGGGATTGGCCAACGCGGCCAGCCGATCCGCCAGGGTGGTCGCGACAAAGGCCAGTAAAATGATCAGCAGCAGGCCATGGGAAATGACAAAGAGATCGCGGTTGAGCACCCCATCGACAATGAAACGGCCCATTCCCGGCCAGGAAAACACGGTCTCGGTCAGAACCGCCCCACCGAGCAAACCCCCGACATGGGTGCCAAGCACGGTGATCAGGGCCGGTGCCAGCAAACGGGGCACATGCCAGCCCCAGATCCGGAGCGGACCGAGTCCTTTGGCCCGCAGGGCAATGACCAGCTTTTGCAGACGGGGATCAGCCAGCCGCCCGCGCAGCACCCCCGCCACCAGCGCCGCCGGATAACAGGCCAGCGTCACCACCGGAAGCACGAGGTGACGGCACGCCGCGACAAAGCCCGCGCCATCGCCGCGCAGCGCCGTATCGAGCAGGTAAAAGCCGGTGCCCTGGGGTTGCCCAAGGGTAAAATCATAGCGCCCGCTGACCGGCAACCAGCCGAGGAACACCGCAAACACCACCACCAGCACCAAGCCGATCCAATAAATGGGGACAGTCAGGCCGAGCGCCCCAAGAGCGGAAGCCCCGTGTTGCAAGCCGCGCCAACCGGTGGCCTCGCTCCCCAGCACCAAAAGCATGCCGACACTGGTTCCAAGCAAAAGCGCCAGCACGCCCAGCTCAAGCGTCGCCGGAAAATAAGTGGCGATCTCAGCCCGCACCGAACGGCCGCTGATCAGGCTCTCGCCCCAGTTGCCACTGAGAAAATCGGTCATGTGGCGCCCCAGTCGCACTGGCCAGGGATCATCGAGGCCCAGCGAAGCGCGGATTTCCGCGATGCGGGCCGGGTCCGGATTTTTCACCCGCAGCGAGACAGGATCCTCCGGCATCGACTCGACCGCGGCAAAGACCAGGACCGAGGCGACCACAAACACCGCCAGCAAGCGCAACCCGAGCAAAGCCCAGGTCCGCAACCGCCGCCGCCATCGTCCCGCATCCTCACTCATGGTGCGGCATGCATCCAACGAACCGGACCAAATCGGTGGTTGCCCATCGGATGCAGGTCATAGCCTTCCAGTTCCCGCCGCAGCACGACGATTTGCTCCCCATGCACAAGGGGAATCAGGGGCAGATCCCGCGCCCAGATCGCCAGCGCCTCCGCATAAACCGCCGCCCGCGCCGCCGGATCCGGGGTTTTCAACCCGCGCTCGAGCAGGGCATCCATTTCCGCATTTTGGTAAAAGGAAATATTGGTCGCTGCCCCCACCACCGCCGCACGGCTGTGGAAAAAGGTATCCAGAAAATTACTCGGGTCCGGTGTATCCGCGATCCAGCCCAGCAGAGCCATGTCAAATTCCCCTCGCCGCGTCAGGTGGAGGTGACGTTGAAACTCGCGGTTGACCACTTCCACCCGCAGCCCTACCCGCTCCAAGTCGCTCCGGATCAAGGACGCCACCCGGGCCGGGTCCGGAAAATACATCCGGGGCTCGGAAAACGCCGCGATGCGAATCGTCGTTTGCAACAACTCCGGATGCCCTGCCAGCAGGGCGCGGGCCGCCTCCGGATCATAAGTGATCGGTCCCGCTCCCTCCGGTTGACCGGGAAAACCTGCCGGCAAAGGCCAGTCCGCCACCTTGCCATAACCATCGAGGGCCAGACGGACAATCGCCTCGCGGTCAATTGCCAAGGCAATCGCCCGCCGCACCTCCGGATCGCGCAGAACCTCGGAAAACTCGGAAAAGGCCAGATAGCCGACATTCGCCCCCGGCGCATGGAGGACCTGAAACCGCGGATCCCGCCGCAGCTCTCCTAATTCGGAGGGCTGCAGCCCATCGATCCCCTGCACCCGACCCGAACGCAGCTCCGCCAGACGCGTGCTGTTGAGCGGAATCGACCGCAGCACCAGCCGCTCAAAGCCCGCCGGCGGCTCACCCCAGTAATCCTCGTTCCGCTCAAAAAGAATCGCCTCGTTCGGACGCCAACTGACAAAACGATACGGCCCCGTCCCCACCGGATTGCGGGCCATCCCCGCACCATAGACCTCTGCCGATTGCGGACTGACCAAAAAGGCGGGGAACGTGGCAAACGCATAAAGAATAGCCGCATTCGGACGTGAAAGCCGGAAAAGCAGGACCATCGGCTCGGGAGTTTCGATCGCCACCACATCTCCGAACTTCAAGGACCAGTAGGCAAAATCCGCCGAAGGAAAATGCGCCGGATGGGCGGGGTCCATCTGCCGCCGAAAGCTGAAAGCCGCTGCCTCCGCATCGAGCGGAGTTCCATCATGAAAGCGCACCCCCTCCCGCAGATAAAAAGTGTAGCTCAGGCCATCCTCCGACACCACATAGCGCTCGGCCAGATGCGGCAGCACCTCGGTGCTGCCCGGAGCAAAGGCCAGCAAGCCCTCAAAAACCTGCATGATCGCATTGACTGATTCCCCATCATCGACATCCGCCGGATCCAGCTTCTGGGAGTCTGCTCCCCGCGCAAAGACAAAGGCCGCCGGAGCCTCGTCCCCACCGGACCCGCCACACCCCAAGAAGACACTCAGGCCCAGCACCCCGAGCCCTGCCAAAAACCATTGTTGCCATCGCATGCCCTCCAATTGAAACCCACCCCACCCTCATGGCAACGCGGAATCTGCATTGGAATCATTGGACGGATCCGTTGCATAATGAGACGACTCCTTCTCTCTGCGCTGCATCAGCCACCTGCGCCGCCCCGACAGAACCCTTTCGCCAAGGACAACTCAGTCTTTGTCTTTCCGCTTCTTTTCCAGCGCCTTCAGCTCATGCTCGGTCGCCTCGATAAAGTCTTTTTCCGCCTGGGTCGGATCTGCCAATCGATGCTGTTTGAAGGTCTCGTATTCCCGCCGCGCCTTCTCCACCGCGGCCTCATGGCTGACGCTCCCGGCGTGGTCGAGCAGCTCGCGACCCGTCATGCTGAGAAACTGGTCGAGGCGTACCAGCCAGTCCTTCTGGGTCATCACCTTGCGGCTCAGGGCCTGAAGTTCGGCAAATTCCAGGTAGGCCGTAACAATGCGGTTGAGGATGTTCAGCTCATCTTCGGCAAGAAAGTTTTTTGCCACCTCAACGTCGCGCTTGAGGAGGCGCGCGCCCGGGTGGTTGGTCACCCCCATGTTGGGTTTGCGGGCATCGGCCCGGGCCATGATCAGCTCCGCTGCGGTGTGCCCGTGGGCCGCCCAGTGCATCTTATTCTGGACCTGCTGGAAGAAGACACGCGACTCGTCCGACTGTGGGTCGTAGTCGATGCTCGTGGCGTAGATGTCGAGGACCTTGCGCCAAAAAACCTTTTCCGAGGAGCGGATGTCGCGGATCCGCGCCAGCAGCTCCTCAAAGTAGCGCCCCCCGCCTTCCTCTTTCAGGCGGCGGTCGTCCATCGTAAAGCCCTTGAGCAGATATTCCCGCAGGCGACGCGTCGCCCAGATGCGGAACTGTGTGCCGCGCAGGGACTTCACCCGGTAGCCGACTGAGATGATGACATCGAGGTTGTAGAACTCGATCTCCCGCTGCACCTCACGCTCGCCCTCGATCTGAACTGTTGCAAAAAATGCAACAGCTGCCGGTTCCTCCAGCTCCCCTTCCTCGAAGATGTTTTTGATATGGCGCGAGATGGTCGATTTGTCGCGCTGGAAGAGAGTCGCGAGCTGGTTGAGCGAGAGCCACACCGTCTCCTTTTCCATGCGCACATCCACGCGGGTCTGCCCGTCCTCGGTCTCGTAGAGGAGGATTTCACCTCCCGGTGAAGGTTCCGCCTCGCTCATGCCCCCACCCCCTCTTCCCTCTGCCAAAAGCTTCGTCGCCGATCCAGAACGCCATTCTCATGGACCTCCGGCAAAGCGCCATGCTGCCGAACCCCTTCGATACCGACTGCACCCAGCCATCTGCTCCCGAGCCCTGCCAAAAACCATTGTTGCCATCGCATGCCCTCCCATTGAAACCCACCCCACCCTCATGGCAACGCGGAATCTGCCATCGAACAGGAGATATCAGGAGGAAGGTATCCAGGCCCCGAACCCAGACGCCCCAGCCCCCTTAGTAAACGCTGCCTTTAATAAGACAGAAAATCGGCCCCATATTAAACGCTGCGTTTAGTATGGCGTATTTGCGCCCCCTTATGCAACGCAGCCAAACATATAAAACACCGACAGTCGGGGCCGATCCAAGGGGAAAATTGGGCATGAAACATTTTATGAATCTAAATTTACCATGCAAAAATCTGTTTTAACAGGGTAAAGCAGGAAGGGGGGAAACTCCCCGCCGTTCCATGAGTGATCAAACAGTTCTGGCTGCTTCAAAAAGTGCGGCGGGCATGGGGTGCTCTGATTCGTATGAGAGCAATGATCTTCAACGGCCCTTTCAAATCAAATCCGCTGTCAATGGGGTCGAGTTTACATCACACGAGGGACCAGCCCTTACATAGGTGCTCTGCCTGTTCCAGAACCAACTCGGTAGCCTTCTTTTCCATATCCGGAGGATAGCCAAACTGGCGTAGAATCCGTTTGACCAAGACTCGTATTTGGGCACGGGCATTCTCGCGGAGGGTCCAATCAATGCTGACGCTTTGGCGAACCCTCAGCACAAGTTCCTGGGCAAGGAATTTAATTTTGTCATCGCCCATGACCTGCACCGCGCTTCCGTTGTCGGCGAGTGCGTCATAGAATGCCACCTCATCGTCGTTGAGGTTCAGCTTCGCCCCCCGGTTCTGCGATTCCCTGATCTGCTTTGCCAACTCTATCAGCTCCTGAATCACTTCGGCTGCAGCGATGGCCCGGTTCTGGTATTTCCGGATTGATCGCTCAAGCATCTCAGAGAAGGCACGGGATTGAACGATATTCTTCCCTGAGCGAGCCTTGATCTCGTCATTGATGAGTTTCTTCAGAAGCTCCAGAGCCAGGTTCCTCTGGGGCAGTTGTCGCACTTCCTCCAAGAAGCCGTCGGAAAGGATGGAAATATCCGGCTTATCGAGTCCGGCAGCTTTGAAGATGTCGACTACTTCGGTGGAGGAAACTGCCTTGGACACCAGTTGCTTGATTGCTGCATCCATTTCGGAGGGACTCCGGCCTCCTTCGTCAGAACTCGCTTTGAGAAGAGCGGCCCGGATCTCCTGACAGACACCAACCTCGTCGCGGAGAGCGATTGCTTTGGAATGGGGAACAGCGAGGGCGAAGGCTTTGCTCATCGCACTGACGGCGGTCAAGTAACGAGGCTTTCCATCTTCGAGGCCCAGCAAATACTCCAGCGCGAGGGTGATGTGCTTGATCCGTTCACTTCCCTTCGAGGCGATGATAGCGCCCAGATCTACCCCATGGAGGATCGACCGCACGATGCCGAACTTCTCCAGAAAAACTTTGACCGCTTCTTCCTGATCGATTGTCGCATCGCCGCGTCCGCCGCTCTCCGAGTAGTCGGCAAGTGCCCGCTTCAAAGACTCCGCGAGTCCAAGGTAGTCCACTACTAGACCACCGGGTTTGTCCCGGAAGACCCGATTCACGCGAGCAATGGCCTGCATCAGGTTGTGCCCGCTCATCGGCTTATCGACATACATGGTGTGCAGGCTCGGGCAGTCGAAACCCGTCAGCCACATGTCACGCACAATGACGACCTTTAATGGATCCTCGGGATTCTTGAACCGATTGGCGAGGGCCTCTCTTGCACTCTTCGTTCGGATGTGCGGTTGCCATCCAGGTTCGTCAGAAGCCGATCCAGACATCACAATTTTCAACTCTCCAGAGGCATCGTCGTCGCTGTGCCATTCGGGCCGGAGCTTTCTGATGGCTTCGTAGAGGTCGACGCAAATTCTGCGGCTCATGCAAACCACCATTGCCTTCCCTGCCAGGACTTCCAAGCGAGCGCCAAAGTGTTCGACCAGGTCGCTCGCAATCAGAGCCAAGCGCGTGTCTGCCCCAACCATCGCCTCCAGGGCTGCCCACTTCGTTTTCAGCCTCTCCTTGCCAGCCTCTTCTTCTCCCTCGGTGATGGAATTGAAATCGGGATCAATGAAATCTTTGGAATCCTCCGTCAGTTCGATTCGGGCCAACCTGCTTTCGTAGTAGATCGGCACGGTGGCCCCATCCTCGACCGCCCGAAGGATATCGTATTTGTCGATGTAGTCGCCGAAGACCGCCGGTGTGCTCCGGTCATCCCGTTCTATCGGAGTTCCGGTAAAGCCGATAAACGATGCATTGGGCAAAGCATCATGCAGGTGCCGGGCGAATCCATCGATGAAATCATACTGGCTGCGGTGGGCTTCGTCCGCGATGACCACAATGTTCCGTCGGTTCGAGAGGAGTGGAAAAGAATCTCCTTTCTCGTCCGGCATGAACTTCTGGATCGTTGTAAAAATGATACCCCCTGAGGCCACTTTTAGAATCTGCCGAATGTGCGTTCTGCTTTCCGCCTGAACGGGTGTCTGCCGGAGAAGCTGGCTGCACCCCGCAAACGTTCCGAACAACTGGTCGTCGAGGTCGTTCCGATCTGTGATGATGACCAGCGTTGGATTCTCCATTGCCGGATGTCTGACGACCTTCCCTGCGAAGAACGCCATCGATAGACTCTTTCCGCTTCCCTGGGTATGCCAGACCACCCCGATCCGTTTCTGGTTGAAATGGCCTGTGCCTTTTCCATAGGCAGCCTGTGGCACCTCACCGGTTGCCATCGCTCCCTCTTCCTTATTAATACCGATCAGAAGGCTCGGATCGGCATCGATTCCACACGCCGAGAGCGTCGCTTCAAGAGCGCGGTTCACGGCCCAATATTGATGGTAAGCCGCGCCTTTCTTAATGATGTCCGCACCGTTGTCCTCAAATACGACGAAGTTCAGGATGTAATCGACAAAGCGCTTTTTCTGAAAGAGGCCCCGCACCATCACCTCAAGTTCAGGCGCACCTTTCGGAAGGACTTCAGAGCCATCAACGGTTCGCCAGGGCATGAAGCGGTCCCATCCGCTCGTCAACATGCCCACTTTCGCCTGAAAGCCGTCGGAGATCCCGATAAACTCATTGGTCGCAAACAGGCTCGGGATGTCGCGCTTGTAGGTTTGGATCTGATTAAAGGCGCTTCGCGTGTCAGCCGACTCTGCGGCCGGGTTCTTTAGCTCCAGTATGCCGAGCGGCATCCCGTTGAGGAAGAGCATGATGTCAGCTCGCCGATTCCGTTTCTCCTCGACCACTGTAAACTGGTTGATTGCCAGCCAATCGTTGTTCTCGAGGTCCTCGATGTCGATCAGCCACACCTTGCGGTGACGCCTCTCCCCGAGTGTGTCGGCAGCAAGTTCGACATCGACCCCATCCGTCAGGTACTGATGAAACTGCCGGTTGTTGATCAGCAGGTCGGGCGATTCGGCAATAGCGATTTTCTTGACCGCTTCCTCGATAGCAGCGGGTGGTATCTCCGGGTTGATCCGTTCGAGCGCGGAACGGAGCCTTCCTGCGAGAAGGACCTGCCGGTAGTCCTCTCGTTCACTATGGCTCCCTCCGGGTGACAAGTCCGGGCCGTGCGCGATTTGCCAGCCCAACTGCCCAAACCATTCGAGGCATGCCTGCTCCAGGACGTTTTCATTTAAGGCGCTCATTATCCGTCTAACCCTTAATCCTTACACAATCGCCTCAGCCATTCAGATTCAGTCAGCCCAACACGGGAAGCTTCTGTCCCGACATACGCAGCGATTCTCTGAGCATGGAGGGCTTTAAGTTCGGAAACCCATTGAATTTCCTGACCTTCGCAAGTAGTATCAAACTGTAAGGTTGATGAATCTGATCGAGCCCAACCGTCCTCATCCAGTTTCACATCTGCAAGCCAAAGCATATCTCTTATTTTGCCACCGACCCCCAGACTGACGGCTTTGCCTTCATCTTCTACGACAAAAGCATATTTATTGGGTAACCTAGAGTTCAGCACCTTAACTTCCCGATTTAAGCGCCAAAATGGGAAGGACATGTGCGAAGGCCTCTCCTCGGGCTTAGATCTGTTTCGTGAATCACAAATGGGCATCAAACATATGCTGTATTCCCAATCTTCTTGGCAATTATTCCTATGTTTTACGACGGTGCCAAATTTGAGATTTGGTGAGTCTAGCAGGTATTGAGTCCGGCTGCTGAACAGGTGACTTAGCTTTTCAGGAGACAAATGTTCGCTCCCGCCGACAATAGTACCATAGCGTAATATTTTTTTCCGTTTGTCGATGTTTAGTCCGTTTTTAAGGTCTGCTCGTACATGCTGCGCATCAAAAGCCTGCCCGTCGTTGGGATTAATCAAATTAAGTGAAGCTACGACGTCATTGATCACCGATTCAGAGTTAAATCCAGTGAAGAGACTATCTTCAAGAATGGCGCTTAACTCATCGGCCAGCAACGCTGGTAGTTCCTCAAGAGCCTCTCTGTCAGCTTTAACAAGCGCACGATGTAACAAAAACGCTCCGTCTAAATCGGAAGAGAACTTTTCAAGCAACCGTTTTGTGTTTTTTCGTATTGCAGACAAGCCTTTCAAGGCGAAGCCCGGTAGCAGTCCCTTATGCATCTGGCAGAAATCCAGAGCTAGTCTTTCAGCCAAGTCGCGCTCCTCAACCTCATATTCTGCATCGCTTGGTGGTCTACCCGATACGTGAGGCTTGCCCAGAATCGAGATTCTAGTCGCGCCGGATACAAGTTGAAGTCTGCCTTCCACGACCTCGACGTCTACACACCCTTCAGACCGGAGTTTATTCAGCAAGGAATCTGCGATAGGATACAAGCTCGGTCGATTCGTATAGATTGAGCACAGCCGCACATGATGTGGTTGAACAGCTTCACTTTGCTTAATCAAGTTTGCCAATAGCTCAGATATTCTATCGCCATCATCGTTATCCAGATCCCAATCCAGCACTACAATATCCGCTCGTTCACAGAGCTTAAAGATTTGGGAATCAATTCCGACAACCTCATCCTCCGCTGGTTCATACATGGCGCATACTATACCCTTGGCAGCAAAACTCTCCATGAGTTCTTTCGGATGGTAGTCTGGAAGAGCTTTGCTTGAAGCATGAGACGTATTACCTTCGCCGTCAGAGCCTTCATTCATATCCGATGCTGAATTTTCTGAATCCTCATCGACAAAACTTGGAGCATGCGCGACCGGAAGACCTGCAAGTGATATATCTTCATCAGATGCTGGTTTATAGTAGATCTTGTCATCCACGTAGACGACGCTTTGCAGATAGCTAAGAGCTGATTCGGAAACAAATTGATTCAGTGCGTTCATGATTTCAAAGTGATGCAATCAGATTGGATCTGAAATGAGGAGCTAAAGTCTTTATGCGTGTTACCGACACACAGGTGCATATCCTCAGCTTCCAGAGCTTTCTTCGAGATGAAAAGGCCAAGACCCCGACCATTCGGCTTCCTGCTGAAACCTCGCGCAAAAATGCTTTCCTTGTCTCGATTCTCTATAGCCGGCCCGTTGTTTGAGATTATGATTTGATGATCAGATGCATCGAGTAGAATGAGTCTGTCACCTATGTTGCCGGATACCCAATAGATCGCGTTATCAATGATGTTGATCACGGCCGGGTAAAGTGTTGATGGGTAGCATTCAACGTTGGATCGAAGAAAGGCATCCGTCGCTTGAATCTTCACGTTATGCCTTTCTTTAGCAATTCTGTTTGAGAACAGGTCCTTGACGTAGTTATAGATGCTTTTACCCGAAATATTCTGCGCCTTCCGATAGAGCCTTCTTTGCAGCGGAGTAAACAAATTGAGGTGTCCGTCCAGATGTTCGAAATTCGATTTAATCGACTCATAGATCGGCCTAATGCCCTCTGCACGTCTAGAAATCTGGCCCAGACTCTGTATACTCCGACGAACCTGCTTAATAGAGGCAGCAAACTCATGATTGATGATTGCTACGGCGAGCCCTAGCTGAACCATTTCGAAATCCTGATCCGCTTGATTTTCCAGATCCATCATCCGTTCTTCGAGCGCTTCCATGACAGCAGCAGGCTCATTGCCGTCCGAGAATCTTAGATTCTCTGCAAGTGAAGCCAGCATATCTCTCGCAGCCATTAGTCCGTCTCGGTGCCTAGTTTCGATTTCTGTTAGCTGGCCTTCCCACTTCATGCGAAGCTCCTCAATTTCGTCCGGCTTCATATCCTGAATGGGAGTCCGGTTCATGTCCGCCTGAATACCCCGTATGGTTTCATCTAGAGCGAGGCGGGCCTTTTCTGTAATCGATGATACAGTCCTGCGTGTTTCTGATGCGGACTCATTCGCTAAGTTTGATGCTTCCTGTAGCTGCTTCTTCCTTTCGGCAGCCAAAGCCTTGATCCTTTCGTCCAAGCGTTTTCTCTGATCAATGTACAGTTTTGCCTGCTTCGCTACTTCTCCCAAGGTGCTCGATATCTCTTTTTCGAAGGGACTAAAGAGTTCATCCTCGATCCGGTTGCGTTCTTGAAGATATGCTTTCCAATCGCTTTCAAGAGATTTGGTCAGAGCGATGCCAGATGGCTTTTTTCTATCGTATTCGGCCCTCAACCTTGCAAGTGCTTCGACTGCCTCCTGCTCAGCTCGTACTAAACTGGCAGCAGCTTTGTCGTGGTCTGGAATTTTGGAGGCCGCTTCCATCCTTTTCTTCGTTTGTTCCTTAAGCTGGGCAATTTGTGAGCCTGGCAGGTTGGTTGCGGTTCGATCAGCAAATGTCCGCAATGCCAGCTCAAACTTTTTTCTCTTTTCGGAAGCTCTCTTTTGCTGCCGTTCCAATGCCTCAGATCGCCTCTTTGTCTCTGCCTGATCTCGTTCAAAGATCTCAGTATAGGTTCCGCCCTTTCTGAAAAACTCAGCTGCTAGGTGGATAAGAAGATTTATCAGGATATCACGCATATCCCGATACGCAGCGTTGGTTTGGAAGCCCTCCCGGCCTGCTTTCTCCTGAAGATGGGGATTATCCTCCCTGTTAATCAAAACCGCACCAAACATTCGTCGAAAGGAAAAGAAGTAGTATCCCGCACCCTTATTTCTGCGTTTTTCAACCTCTAGCCAGTCGAAAGTATGATCCCCATATGGAAGCACTCGTATCCCATCACGGTAGACATATATTCCGCCGAGATAATCCAGCTTTTTGTTCATTCTGGACCACTCTTCAATCGGCACAATAGAATCTTTTGCTACTCCTTGAAGATAGCCGAATACAATTTGAAAAGGTCCACAATTTGACTTACGTCCGTTGCTACCTGGCCACGGAATAACCTGATCATTATAGTCATTCTCATATACTCTTAGATTTCCGTTGAATTGCCCGAATTCATCAACAGAACCACTTAAAAAATGGTCCGAAGCTTCCGTAAGCTCAGTTCGGTTAAAGAAGTTGTCGTCATCTAGGTATTCATCTCCGAACAGATCTCCCGGTTGCCACCTTTTTATCGATGTATTGATAGGCGATTCCGTTTTCGCTCCGAATGTCTTATCGTAAAATCCCAGAAGCTGCTTTCTAAAGCTGTAGTCGGATTCTTTGTCTTCAGCGCGAAGCTCAACTTTGATGACGGGATTTGCGGGTCCAATAATGAAATGCGTGCCATAGCCGTCTTCTGAAAGAGAAACAGGGGCGTCTTCCCTGTCTTTGAAATAGGCGTCGAGTTCAGCGGGGTTGGGAGAAAACGCTTTTACGTCCTGAACAATCGAGGACAAAAGTGTAGCGTCGCACTTTGGCGATAATGCTTCGATTCCAACTAAAAGCTCACTTCGGAGCTTCGAAATCGTCTCCTTGCCTGGCAAAGAACCTCCCTCAAACACATGGATCGGCAAATCGATGTCTTCCAAATTGACACCCGGCAACTCAAAGAGCCCCCAGTGCACCCAACACATTACTAAATCGTGGACTCCATCTTCCCGAATTGCCCTCGTCACGACAAGCACTTGGCTTCCTAGTAGTGCAATTGCGAGACGACCGATACCCTTTTCCCCTGTGATCGGACGTTGCTCCATGCCTTCAGGGCGAAAGTGTTTAGCCCGTTCATCACCAAGTTTGCTTTCTGTGCCGAGGACTAACCATTTATTCTCGAAGTCCTCATAGGTCATTCCGACTCCATTATCTCTAACGCAGACGACGCCTTGAGATTTCGGTCCTGAATCTTCGAAGTAGTCCAATCGAACTTCTGTCGCGTAAGCGTCATGGGCGTTCTTGAAGAGTTCAGAGATCGCATTCTGGATGGTGGCAATTTGCTGCCGCCCCAGCATATCGACTGCTCTGGCACGCGTGCGAATTCTAGCCATTTTGATGAACCTCCTTAATGTGCTCGCCAATTCTCCGTGCCAATTCGGGTGGCACAGCATTTCCAATTTGCCGGGCCAGAGAATTTAAAGTCTTTCCATGAAAATAGAATTCCTTCGGAAAAGTCTGAAGCGTAGCCCCCTCACGAATTGAGATAGCCCTGTTTTCTTCGGGATGCCCAAATCTGCCGTTAGAAAAGCTATTAAATCGGGTGGTTATAGTGGGAGCGGGCTTATCCCAGTACATGCGCCCATAGACATCTCTAAATATTTCATTTCGGCCCTTATATGCAGAGATTTGGAGTTCGTCATCGTCTTTCCATGCGGATCGATTGCCTCCCGATTTCGGCGTCATTTCGATACGCCTTAGATTCTTTTCTGAAAGCGAAGAACACCAGTGCTGGAGGCGGGAATCATCTTTGTATCCGGCTAAAATACTCTCAAATCCCTTTTCGGATCCGATGAAGTCACTTACCACGGGGCGGTTATCTTCTGGCTTAGGGAGTGATAAATCTATCGTTAACCGGGTGGCAATCATAAGATACCGAAGCCGATTCTGTGGCACTCCATAGTGATTCGTATTCACGATACCATCCGCCCAAGAATAACCTGAGTTTTTTAAGAATGTCTGAAAGTCAGGAAGGATAGATTCTTCTTTTCGCTTAAATAGGCCGGGCACATTTTCAATCACCACAAAACCTGGTCGAAAATAGCGGATGAACTTCTGAAAGTTTTTCAGCAGGAAAGCAGTCTGCGCAGACTTGCGTTTGTCTGTCCGGATCTTACTCCAAAACTGGCAGGGGCTACATCCTGCAAAAATAAGCCTGTCGTCGTCGGGTTCGATCTCAATTCGCTGTTGAAGCTTTTTCGCAGAAAGAGTGCAAATGTTATGCTTAATGAACTGGGCATTGGGAATGTTCTCTTCGTAAGTTTTCTGGCACTCCTTCTCGTTATCAAGACCGGCAAGCACTCTAATCCCCGATTGGCTGAGCCCATAGCTCATTCCACCTGCCCCGCAGAAGAAATCTACAGCCCTGAGTTGTGATTCATGCGTCTTCATACCGCCACCTCCACTTCTTCCAAGGGCAGGCGGAGTTCGCCGGAGAGGAGTTTGGGCAGCAGTGTGTCGCGGGTCTTGGCGAGGTCGCGGTTGGCCATCTCTCGTGCTCCTACGCTCTGCATCCATGATTCTGTAATGTCGTGGTAAGCTTGAAGAATAGGTTCAAAAGGCAGAGCTATTGGGGTATCAGCTACAACCGAAGCATTGATGGCTGGATACGCCGCACCGTCGGCAAGGTGTGCGAAGCGATCTATTATTTCACCTCTCGTAAGGCAGTTGTAAATGAACTCCACATCACGAACTTGATTCGGTCGCATCACTGCAAATCCAGTGCTGCCGGTTAGTCCGTCTTCGTGAATTAAAGCAAATGAGCGGTTCCCTGGTCGAACAGTGCCAATGATAGTATCTCCAATTTCAAGAACTCTCCGTGCTCGACTAGGGGCCTCTTTGAATGGGTATTCAGCAACATCGTTGATCCTGCCGTTCTTGACGTTAGCTAAATCAACATACTTGACGAAATCAGGGGCATTCTTCTTGGTCCACGCTGTAGGATTCAGGAAGGCTAGATTGCCTATTTTGGCGACCTCCCACCCCTCTGGAATCCAGCCGAGTTCATCGGTGAGGGTGAAGGTGGCGGGGAAGAGGTTCTGGATGTGTTCGGGGAGGGGTTTGCGGGCGTCGCCGAGGGATTCACGGACACTGGCGCGGGCCTGGAGTTCGTCGGGGATGGGGTTGCCTGCGGCGAGGGCGTTGTCGATGACGGGGTCGAAGTCCACGAACCAGCTCTTGAAGAGCGCCTGCGCCATCGCCTCCAGCGTGGCGTTCATCTGCCGGTTCAGCTCGATCTTGTCATCCAGCGCCCCAAGCACATGCGCGATGGCTTTCTGCTCGGGAAGTGGGGGAAGAGCAATTGGAAGATCCTTGAGCACTTTGGTATCGAGTTTCCCGGCTCCGATTCCCGTATTTTCGACCTTATTGAGTAATAAGGGCTCGTTACCTGTTAACCAATAGAAAAGGTAGTCCGAGCGGAGTTCGCTGCATGCGTTAATCGCTTTGACGTCTTGATTGAAGGATACGGGGATAGTCGCGGTACCCACCGGAATTCTTTTATGAAGTTCACTCCCTCTAACTAGTAGTAAGATCGAGTTTGCATCAGCTAGGCGACTTCCGTTCTCTAGACCAGCCCTTGTCAGTTTAAGATTAGAGTCACAAAGTAGTGGGGTTTTCATTGATGAGGCGCTTATCCAGGGAATGTCGCCATTCCAGAATTCAGGCTTTGCTTTAGATGGCGTGCCTCCAGAGGACCATTCTGTTAAGTCGCCAAGGCAATAAGGCGTCCATTCTTTTGGCAACTCCAAGTCCTCCCTCTCCGCCAACACCACCCGCTCCTCCTCGATATTTTTCCTGAATTTCTCCGGGACTTCATCCCAAACAAAGAGGTCCACGCGGAAGGGTAGATCGCTTTCTTCGAAGGCTTCTTTGAGGGCGGCTACCTGCAAGGATTGATCGGGTTTGGCAAATACGACCAGATCGAGATCAGACTTAGGTTTGGAAGTGAACTTCACCCGCGAGCCATAGGCCCAGGCGGTCGTGTCCGGCAAATGGCGACGCAGTAGTTCAACAACGGTTTTCCGTTGTTTCGCAGTCAGGTCGATGCTGTTGAGTTCTCTTCCCATTATTCCCAGGAGTCTCCGCTCAAGGTTTGAAATAGACCGATGGCGTCATCAATAAAATCCCCCATCAATCCGATCGCGTCCTGGGCTTTTTCTCCGCTGTAATCGTGTGAGGTGGCCACCCTTGCCTTGGCGTAGCCGAGCCAGTTTTCCAGAGGACTCGGCAGCAAATTGTTCTCAAACGCCAAACGCAGAATCGGGTTGGGGCCATTGGGAACTTCCGGTAAGCCGATTTCCTCTTCCAGGTAACGCTTCAAAAGCTTCCAAAGGCAGTCCCAGCACGTTTCGAAACGTTGAATAACCGACTCAACAACGGCTTCCTGAATGAGTTCCGGCTGGTCATCGCCCAGCGTGCGGTAGTTCTCGAACTGGACCTCCAGGTGTTTCAGGGACATTTGAAATTTGTCGTAATCAATCATGGCTGGCCTCCGAGTTCAAAATCATCAGCTTTGAGGTCACAAACGGTGACCAAAAGTGGTTTCAGCGAAAATTCCCGGTGTATTAAACGGCAGTTCGCCCGCAGCTTTTCCAGAGACCGAACTATTTGGAATTTCCGAATCGTTGGCTCCGCCCACAGTTCCTCTTTCCGCTTATCCGCCATAGCCCAGAACCTCCAGATTCTTGCGGATGGTGGCATCCAGTTCGATGGATTCGCGCATTTGCTGCTGCAGGCGGTCGGCGAGTTCGGCCATTTTTTCCTCGAAGGGGATGCCGTCGTCTTCGATGGTTTCGGAGCCGACATAGCGGCCGGGCGTCAGTACATAATGGTGCTTGCGGATCTCCTCCAAACTGGCGGACTGGCAGAAGCCCGCTTTGTCCTCGTAGGTTCCGTCCTTGGCCTCGCCGCGCCAGGCATGATAGGTGCGGGCGACTTCGGCGATCTCTGCCTCGGACAGTTCGCGGTGTGTGCGGTCGATGAGCATTCCCATCTTGCGGGCATCAATGAAAAGGGTTTCGCCGACGCGCCCACGGAAGCCTCGCTTCTTGTTAGGGCGCTTGGAACGGGTGAGGAACCAGAGGCAGACAGGAATCTGCGTGGTGTAAAAAAGCTGACCGGGCAGCGCGATCATGCAATCCACCATGTCGGCCTCGATCAGGGCCTTGCGGATCTCGCCCTCGCCGCCCGTCTGGGTGGACATCGAGCCATTGGCAAGAACGAAGCCCGCCACGCCGTCTGGCGCGAGGTGGTGGATGAAGTGCTGAATCCAGGCGTAGTTGGCGTTGCCGCCGTCCACCGTGACGACCGAGCCGTCCTTTTGCTTACGCGGGCCGCCGCCGGGGGGCGTGCCGTATGCCCAGCGCACGTCTTCCTTCACCTTGGAGAAGCCCCAGTCCTCCATGTTGAAAGGCGGGTTGGCGATGATGTAGTCGGCCCGTAGATCGGGGTGCTTGTTCTGGAGGAAGGAGTCGCCCCAGCGGATGTCGGCATCGATGCCCCGGATGGCCAGGTTCATGATGGCCAGCCGCCAAGTCGTGTAATTCGACTCCTGCCCATAGATGGAAATCTGCCGGAGAGCCGCCGAAGCCGCCTGCGTTGAGCCTGTCGAAGCGTTGCCATTGCCGGTCGCGTGGGCCTTCACGAAGCGCACCGCCTGCACGAACATGCCACCCGAACCGCAACAGGGATCGAAAACGCGCCCTTTAAACGGCTCCAGCATCTCCACGAGTAGGCGGACGACGCATTGCGGGGTGTAGAATTCGCCACCGCCTTTGCCTTCTTTTTCGGCGAACTTGGCGAGGAAGTACTCATAAACCCGCCCAAGCACATCGCGCTGGCGACTTTCCTCATCGCCCAGGCCGATAGTGGCGATCAGATCGATGAGTTGGCCAAGACGTGATTTGTCGAGGGAAGGCCGGGCGTAGTCCTTGGGGAGCACACCCTTGAGCGGCGGGTTGTCGCGCTCAATGGCGGTCATCCCTTCGTCCACCAGTTGCCCGACCTTGGGATCCTTGGCACGGCTTTGAAGGTAGGGCCAGCGCGCCTCCGGTGGAACCCAGAAAACATTGAGCGCCATGTATTCGTCGCGGTCCTCAGGGTCAGCGAACTCCTCCGCCTTCAACTGGTTGTAGCGCTCTAGAAAAGCGTCGGATATGTATTTGAGGAAAATGAGCCCGAGGACGACATGCTTGTATTCAGCCGCGTCCATCGTGCCGCGGAGCTTATCCGCCGCCGTCCACAGCTTGTCCTCAAAACCCAGATTCGCTCCCGTTTGCTCACTCATTAGCTCAAAATTCCTTTGTCGAGTTTGCCCTGACGAACCATCTTGGCGCAGAAGCTATCAAATTGGCTTCTGGCAACCTTGATGGGGTGTGTCTTCCCGTTTTCCCAGCGGTTGACGGTCGAGAAGCTGACCCCCAGTTCTCGAGCCAGGTCTTCTTGGCTAAGGTGCAGATGCTCGCGCACCTTTTTGATTAGGGAAGGGAAATCCGCTTCAGATCCGCTCATCCTTCAATCTCATCAAGCCGCTATAGCATGTGCGAGCCTTTTCTGGGATGAAAAGACATCTTTCATGCGAAAGCAATGATGCCCCTTTGCGGTCCAAACTATCCTGATTTGACTGGCCATATTCTTACCGCTTCAACCCGGTCTTTCCAAGGGTTGCGGTGGAGACTTTGTGAAAGGGCGCAGACAGTTTCTTCGCCTGCTCAACAAACAGATGATAAATCGGTGCGGCACTTTTCCTGAAGCCGCCGTAGCAGCCCGACTTGGAAAGTAAGCCAATGGCCTGAGTATTTTCGATCCATTTCTTAGGCGATAAGACAAAGGCATTTCCACCAGCCTGCATTCTAAACCCGTCGAATTCGACGGGTTAAAATCCGGGTTATTCAGTTTCTCCCAAAGTCCCAGCAGATCAATGGTGCTACAGCTGCGAAGCCAGTTCTTGATGACATACGCTGGTGCATCAGAACTCAGGAGACCGGAGTTTACTTGGCCTTCACCCTGCGACAGCTACGCTTTGCTCCGTCGGCGGCGCGGCGGCGCGGAGAAACACTGCCCTACCTTGCATCGGTCCACCAGTCTTCGCCCAGCACCTTCATCCTTCCTCCCTCATCCTTCATCCTTTTCCTCATCCTTTCACACCAACGGCTTGTTCGAGGGCTGTGCGGAGTTCGGCCATGCGGACGGGTTTGCTGAGGTAATCGTCCATACCGGCGTCGAGGCAGCGTTCGCGGTCGCCGGACATGCGGTTGGCGGTGAGGGCAATGATGTAGGTGCGGTCCTGAGGGCCGGTCCCGTTCTCCTGCGCACGGATGTGTTGGGCGACCTCATAGCCGTCCATATGAGGCAGGAGGCAATCGAGGAGGAGAAGGCGGTGGCGGCCACTGCGCCACAGCCGCACGGCTTCGATTCCATTCTCGGCAACTTCAAAAGTACAACCGAGGCGTTGCAGGAGCATCATGGCCACCTTCTGATTCACTTTATTGTCTTCCACCAGAAGGATGCGGGTGCCGTTCAACGGCCGAATGTCATCCGCTGGTGCGGAGAGGGTATCAGGATTCTGCGTCGGCTCCGCTTTGCGCAGAGGAAGTAAGAGGAGAAATTCGCTCCCCTCCCCAACACTGCTGCGAAGGCTGAGCTTACCCCCCATCATCTCTGTCAGGCGACGGGCAATGGACAGCCCCAGTCCAGTTCCGCCGAATTTGCGGGTGGTGGAAGGGTCGGCCTGGGTAAAATCTTCGAAGACTCTCGCCTGGTGTTCGGGGGCGATGCCGACACCGGTGTCAATAACCCGGATGCGCAGCATATCCGTTCCCGAACCGGCGGACTCTGCCTCAAAAACAACCCGCACCGCACCTTCTTCAGTAAACTTGATCGCATTACTGATCAGGTTGAGCAGAATCTGGAGGATGCGTCCGGAGTCCCCGAGATAGCTTTTGCGGGCTTCAGGCGACAGGGTCACGGAAAAATCGAGCCCTTTATTGGACGCGGCCTGCTCCATCACCGCACGAATGCGCAGGGCCAGCTCTTCCATCCTAAACGGAGCCGAATCTAACTCCACCCGCCCGGCTTCCAGTTTCGAATAATCCAGAATGTCGTTGATGATCGAGAGCAAGGTTTCCGCGCCGGTATGGATCATCTCCATCATCGCACGTTCGTCACCAGTCGCATTTCCTTGCAGGAGGAGTTCACTGGTGGCGATCATGCCGTTCATCGGTGTGCGGATTTCGTGGCTCATGGTGGCGAGGAACTCGCTCTTGACCCGCTCTGAGCGCTCCGCACGCTCCTTCGCCTGCATCAGCTCCTGTGTCCGGATCTGTACTTCCTTCTCAATCGAAAACCGGCGCCGGAAGGCGGTGAGCACAAAAACCGCCAGCAACAACATGAAAGCGGTCCCGGCGGGAAGCCCTATCAGGAGAATATGAGAACGCATCGGTGCCACATATCCACTGCTGACCATGAACCGGGCCTCCCACAGTTTTTCCCCGAACTCGAAATGTTCGGAGTGCACCAGAAAGGGCTGGCCGTCCCAGCCTTCACCTTCGAGAGCAGCCAGAGGCAGACGCTGACCTGCAGGATCAATCTGGAATAATTCCGCCCGAAGATAGGGTTCGATAAAGGAATCCCACTGCGCCTTCAGAAAGTCGTTGCCCCGAAAAACCAAACTGAAAATCCGGCTCGAATATGCCCTGTCGGGCGGAGTGTTGACATCCCAGTCAGGGACCGGATTTAAGGCAAAATACAGGACCATCCCATATCCCGTTTCCGTTTCCTGAACCAGACGTAGTGGTTTTGTCATGACAGGGCGTCCGTGTCGCAGTGTCTCGAAAACAGTTTCGCGCGTGGGGAGGTGATGCAATACATCCAGGCCAAAGGCGTTTTCATTCCCGACATAGGGGTCGATCCGGTTGATCACTGCATACCAGTTGCGATCAGGGGCTGACTGAGGAATCCCTGCAGCGTCGATGTTATGAAATGAGACAAAGTCGGCCTCGGGATATTCTTCCCGCATCCGTTGTTCCACCATCGCGCGTTCATGGTGGGGGATCAGTTGGATTTCGGTGATCGCCCGCACGCCAGGACTGTGTTTGCGCAGCACCTCCCCGAGGCGATTAAAACGCTCGCGGGCGCGGGCAGGGTCGCGGGTATCCATTCGGATGCCCTCAGCGATAGAGAGGTCTTCAATCGTATCATTGAGTTCATGACGCAACTGGGCGATCGCGAGGGAGCTGGTTCCGGCAAAGGATCGATTGATCCGCTGAAACTCCCCCTGGGCCAGAAGCCCTCCGAGGACAATGAATGCAATTCCCCCCAGGAGCATGGGAAGCTTCACCGCCCAAAAGGGTGTCCAGCCTTTGCCGTCGAGAATCCAGCGCCAGGTAACAACCATGGGCAGCACGCAAAAAACGCCGGCCAACTGGCCCATCCCCGACCAAAATGTGGCCTCAAAAAATTCCATCCCGAGCGGCTGTCCAATCCAAAGCCGGAGAAGGATCTCAAAGCCCATCATGAAAGGAAAAACCGTGATGGAGACTTTCCCGATCAGCAGGAACGCCTCTCGAACCCGGTTCAAGCGGATCGGATCATTAAGATACGGACTCAGCAGCCGCGCACCGATCGAAGCTGCCAGCAGATTACCCAGCAGGAAGATCAACCATCCGATCCCGCCCATTCGGGCAACCACTCCAAAATCTCTAAGTAACCAGCCGGAGATCAACCAGCTGAGGCAGAGGATTCCAGTCCCCCGCCACCCGGCTAATGCCAGTAAAGCAATGGGGACTGCCGGAAAGGGAGAAAGGGGCAATACCGTTCCGAAATACTCGTATAAATGAGCGGTTCCGGCGATAAACCAAGTCAGCAAGACCACTCCAACCAA
Organism: Verrucomicrobiota bacterium; assembly: GCA_050485245.1. Lineage (GTDB taxonomy): Bacteria > Verrucomicrobiota > Verrucomicrobiia > Opitutales > Oceanipulchritudinaceae > JBJHBA01. Next base: position 324,662 of record JBJHBA010000001.1, read on the forward strand.
CCAGAAGCGGATGGCTGCTGAAGACAAACGACTGCGCTGAGGAGAGGACAAGCCCCTAGTAAAGCCGAGTCCAGTCCTCTCAAGCAAGTATCTTCTCCTTAAACCTTTTCCTGCGGTCTTTCGGATTGCCGAAGACCCCTTCCCTTCTCTTGGCTGGGCGTTTCATGCTGACCCTCGCCAACCTCCACAAGTCCTATGCCCCTCAACTGCTGTTTGAGGAAGTTTCCCTTTTTGTCAAAAGGGATGACCGTCTGGGCTTTGTCGGCCCGAACGGCGCAGGGAAATCCACCCTCTTTCGCATCCTCCTGGGTGAGGAGGAGCCCGATGGCGGTCAGGTCACCTGGGAACGCGGCTCCCGCTTTGGCTTTCTCCCCCAGGAAAGCGCGCCAGTGGGCGAGGAAAGCATTTTGGAAATCGCCACCTCGGGCAGCACCTTTGCCCAGGTCACCTCGGTTGAACATCATGATTATGATGCCATCGACTATTCCCTCGAACCCAAGGCCCAGAAAATCCTCGCCGGGCTGGGTTTTCTGGAGGGCGACGGGGAGCGTCCTGCCAAAACTTTTTCCGGCGGATGGGTCATGCGGGCACACCTCGCCCGCTTACTGGTCGACGAACCCGATCTGCTGCTGCTGGACGAGCCGACCAATCACCTCGACCTTGCCGCCCTGCTCTGGTTTCAGGACTATCTCCGGCAGTATCGCGGGGGCTTGATCGTCATTTCGCACGACCGGGCCTTTCTCAACGCGATCTGTACCGACATCATCGAACTGCGCGGTCAAAAGCTCTATCGCTGGACCGGCAACTACGATAGCTACCTCGAGCAGAAGGCCGCCCATGAGGAGCAGCAGCTGGCCCTTTTCAAGAATCAGCAGCGGGAAATCGCCCACCACCAGCGCTTTGTTGACCGCTTCGGAGCCAAGGCCTCACTTGCCACCCGGGCCAAGTCGAAGGAAAAGCACATCGCCCGCCTCCAGGCCGAGGCGGTCAGCGCCCCCGAAGGCGATGATCCGCGCATGCGTGCCTTCAACTTTCCCCAGCCCGAGCGCACTGGCCATCGGGTGATGCGGCTGAAGGATGTGCGCCAAGCCTACGGCGACAAGGTCATCTATGAAAAGCTCAACTTCGAACTCGAACGCGGGGAAAAAATGGTCCTGATCGGGCCAAACGGCGCAGGAAAGTCCACCCTCCTGAAAATCCTCGCCGGAATACTCCCCCTCGAAGCCGGCGAACGTGAGCCCGGTCTGCGGGTTCGGGTCGGTTACTTCGCCCAGAACCGGGCGGAAACCCTCGACCCCAGGCGAACCGTACTCGAAGAAGCGCTCAGCGCCCGCAATGAAAACCCCGCCCTGACCGAACAAACCGCGCGCGACATGCTCGGTGCCTTTCTCTTTCGCGGTGACGACGCCGTCCGCAAACCCGTCAGTGTCTTGTCCGGTGGCGAAAAATCGCGCCTCGTGCTCGCCAAGCTGATGCTGGCCCCGCCCAATCTCCTGTTGATGGATGAGCCAACCACCCACCTCGACATCCCCTCGATTGATGCGCTCATCTCCGCTCTGCAGGCCTTTGAAGGCACCCTTGTATTTATCAGTCACGACGTGCATTTTATCCGGGCAGTGGCCAGAAAGGTGATCCATGTCGAAAGCGGCCGAATCACCCCTTACGCCGGCAACTACGATTACTTCCTGGAAAAATCCGGCTTTGGCGATGCCCGCGCCGCCCTCACCGCCAGCACCCAGGCGAACACCGGAAATGCTGCCAAACCCAGGGCGAAGGAGACATCCGGCTACAAGAGCAAGGACCAGAAGCGGGCCGAAGCCGAGCAACGCCGCCAGCTGAATGCTCTGCGCAAAGAAGTGGAGACTCTGGAGCAAACCATTGCCGATCTCGAAAAGGAGCAGGTTATGCTGGCCGAATCATTGGCCGAAGCCGCCGCCAACAATGATTCTGTCCGTAGTAAAGAGATTCACGCCGCCATGGACACCTGCGCATCCCGGATCGAAGCCGTCACCACCGAATGGGAAAAAAAGGCTCTTGAGCTAGAGGCGCAGTCTACGGAAGACTGATCGCTATGCCCCGGAGGCCCCAAGCCGGAGTTTCAGAGAATGATGCAAGATCCGACGGATCGGTCCAATCGGCCGGATCCTACGGATCAAATCCGCCCCTCCCATCCTTGACAGTCAACGCGGGAATAATCCGAGTGTGTTTGCCCTCTTGCCTGCAATGCGTTCAACTCGCAGGCAATACCCCGCCGTTTGTTCGGTCTTTGTATCTTCACTACCCCAACCCCCCGATTTGATGTCCTTAATGTTTACCCCATTATCCCTTGGCGGCGCATGGATGCGTGGCCTTCGTGCAATCTCCCGATTCAGCGGCATGGCTGCTCTTTTCCTTGGCTCAAGTATGACCCCACTCCACGGCGATATGATCCTCCACGATAACGAATACTTCTCCACTCAGGGGCTTGATGTCCTTGTATTCAATAATTGGTACGATGGCAATTTCAGCGATTCCAAGATCAGCGGTATTGAGGTCATTCACCACGATGTGCGCACGGTCACCAACGGTGATGTTCGGCTGAGCCCGACACCGGAACAATGGGATCCGGTTCCCGACATGATTGAGCGCCGCGTGCTGCGCGATGAGACTGCCATCGAAGCGGACTTGGCGTATCCAAAATACAACTTCACCTACACCATCCGCTCACGCCCAATCCAGAACGGCGTCGAGATCTCGGTCCACCTGGAGAAGCCCCTGCCTGAAGCTTTGATCGGAAAAGCGGGATTCAATCTTGAATTCCTGCCTTCCGCTTACTGGGGAAAAAGTTACCTCATCGATGGGCACAGCGGCCAACTGGCACGCCACCCCACCGGACCGACCGGGCGCGCTGCAGATGGCTCCATCCGGCGACTGCCTCTGGCCGAAGGGAACCGCCTGGTGCTGGCGCCGGAAGATCCCCAGCGGCATATTTCGATTGATGGACATGGCGCGATCCTCGGACTCTACGACGGGCGCAATCAGGCGCAGAACGGCTGGTATGTGGTGCGCTCGCTCTTGCCTGCCGAGGCCACGGGCGAGGTGCTGCGCTGGACATTGACCGCCAATACGAGCGAGGGCTGGACCCGCCCGACGGTGATCGGTCATTCACAGGTCGGATACCATCCGGCCCAGCGCAAGGTGGCCGTCCTCGAACGGGACCTGCAAGCCAAGGCCCCTGAACCAGTCAGCCTCCTCCGTGTTTCCGCTGACGGAAGCATGGAAACAGTCCTCTCAGCTCAGCCCGAGCACTGGGGCCAGTGGCTGCGCTATGATTATTATACCTTCGACTTTTCCAAGGTCCGTGAAGAAGGCATTTACCTGCTCGAAGCAGACGGACAACGCACCCACGCCTTCCGCATTGGAGAAGCTGTCTTCTCGGATATATGGCATGCCACGCTCGATGTTTTCTTTCCCGTCCAGATGGACCACATGCGGGTGCGCGAGGCCTACCGCGTCTGGCATGGTGCTTCCCACCTTGATGATGCCCTTCAGGCCCCGGTCAATCACGAACATTTCGACCTCTACCGGATGGGGCCGACCACCGATACGCAGTTTGAGCCGGGCGAACACATTCCCGGCCTCAACATCGGTGGCTGGTATGATGCGGGCGACTACGACATCCGCACCCAGTCACAGTATTACACGGTGCAACACCTAGTGATGGTTTGGGAGCAGTTCCGCCCGACCCGCGACGAGACCACTGTCCAGCAGGAGCGCCGCTCGGTTTACATTCACCAGCCCGACGGAATCCCGGACATCCTTCAACAGATCGAACACGGCACCCTTGCCCTGATCGCCCAGTATCGGGCAGTCGGGCACGCCATTCCAGGAATCGTTGAACCGGACCTTCGTCAATACACGCACCTCGGCGATGGCATGACCAAGACCGACAACAAAATCTATGATCCCTCGCTCGGTCCCGATGAGGTAGTCGGCGACCGCAGTGGACGACCGGACGACCGCTGGGCTTTCACCACGAACACGACGGCCCTCAACTACGGCTCCGCCGCCGCCCTCGCCGCCGCCAGCCGCGCCCTCCGGGGGTATCGCGATGAACTGGCGGATGAATGCCTCGAAACCGCTCTCCGCGTCTGGGACTTCGAGCAAAGCCGCGAACCCAATCTCTTCCGCCACGGCAACACCACCGGCGGGCTGGTCGACGATGAGGAACTCAAACTGGTGGTGGAACTCCTCCTCACCACCGGAGAACAACGCTTCGCCGATCGTCTGGCGGAGCTGTGGGACACCATTGATGAGCGCTTCGCGTTCAACGCGGTGATGGCCGCCCGCGCTCTTCCCCAGATGGACTCCGCTTTCGCCAAACGTTTGCGGGAACGCACCCGCCAGTATCTGGAGGAGATCGTGGAGTTCTCCGAAGAGAATCCCTACGCCGTACCCATCACTCGCTTCGGCTGGGCCGGCAACGGGCGCATTATCGGCTACGGGATCACCAATTACTTCCTGCACCAAGCCTTTCCCGATCTGGTGGGAGTGGACGATACCCTGCGGTCGGTCGACTACCTGCTCGGGTGTCATCCGGCCAATAACCATTCCTTCGTTTCCGGGGTCGGTGCACAGTCTCGTGACGTCGCTTACGGGATGAACCGGGCCGACTTCTCCTTCATCCCCGGAGGGATCGTTCCCGGGGTGCTCGTGATCCAGCCCGATTTCCCGGAAAACAAAGAGGACTGGCCCTTCTTCTGGGGACAAAACGAATACGTCATTTCGATCGGGGGCAGCTACCTGTTCCTCTCTCTGGCAGCACAGGACCTCCTCTCTCCCTCCCTATAGGCGCTGGCTTTTTTACAAAACCAAACCACAAACACCTGAACGGGAGTTTCTTTGGAGGCTCCCGTTTTTTGGGCTCAACTCCCGGCCTGCGGCTATTAACCAGACTAGTAGCCGCTCTGTTCCATCGATTTCTATCAGACTGACAGCAGGCCCCCTGTTCTATATCCTGCTCTTTAACAATGTGATCCCTAATATTTAAACCTGCAAAGTCCCTTTCGGATACGCATCTCCCGGGGTGAATGATGGTGATTATTGAGGGAGGGAAAGCATAGGGACGGAAAATAAGGTATTCTCCTTAATTATTGCTAATCTGATCCGATCATGCAAAGATCCTTTAATCAGCCATATAAAGAGAGGCTGTTCAACCAGCCTCTGCCAATGCCTGGACATCTGATTCCCTGACTTCCGTGATTCCTTCGTTCCATCGGACGCCATTTCGGCGGCTATGGCAGATCCATCTGTCGCGCCCACTGTGGTGCCTTGTTTTGTGCTCGGTGGGATTGGGCTCTATTGAGGCATCCACGGGGGAACCGCCTGAAAACGGGTGGCAGATAGCAGGAGAACGGATTGTATTGGAATTTGCCCGGGATCTCAGCCGGATCGCATCCGAAGTGCGGGATATCGGGATGACCCCCGGGGGAGAAATCGCCTTTGTTGCGGAACGGGGTCTGGTCACATATGACGGCAATGTCTGGCGTTCTTTTGGTCCGGAATCTGATATGGGGGCCGTGCTCGGAACGGACGACGGGCGTTTCTTCTACTCTGCCAGAGGCATTATTTGGGAAATGCAGGAGGATGCTCAGGGAAGACGGCAGACGACTGAAATTACCCAAGGTCTTACTCCGGATGATTGGCGTTTTCAGAGAATTTATAGTCTACTTTGGAGTAAAGGGGTACTCTATGCCCTGAGCGGAGATCAAGTGCTGCGCTGGGATGGGTCAACGCCGGCCTCGGTGATCGCTCTCGATGGATGGGGAGCAGAGCTGTTTGCGGTCGCCGACAAAGTTTTCCTTATCGGAGGAATGAACCATGGCCCGGTCAGTAAATATGACTCTGAGACTGGGAAATTTGTTCCTGCCGAAGAAAAGTGGATCCATCCCGGACTTGGCTGGAGCATCGCATCGGCTCCTTCACCCAAGGGAGGAACCTGGGTGGCAGATCCAGGAGGCGGTATTTTTCTTTTTGACCACGATGGGCTCCGAGAATGGCACTGGGAGGTGCCGGACCCACACCATCCACTCGAAATATCCGCTTTGGCAGAATTACCGGATGGTCGTCTGGTTCTGGGGACACGACGTTCCGGGGGGTACATCTATTCTCCAGAAGGCAAGTTGCTGGAGGTCATCTCCCGCCGGGAAGGGTTGGCCGACGACGAAATCAAACAGCTCTTTATCGATCCGGACGATGGGCTTTGGGTTGCCACTCGGCGCAGTATCACCCGAAGAGTCATCTCCCGCCGAAGCGTTCTGTTTGACGAACGACATGGGCTGGATGGAGCTGTCCATGCCTTGGTCATGCACCAGGGAAATATTTATGTGGGAACAGATGTCGGGCTATTCCTTGGAAGCTTGGGCTACGGGGTCGCTTACTTTGAAAGGATTCCCGGAGTCAGTCGCATCCACACTTTGACTGATACAGATAATGGTCTGCTCTTCACCGATAATGATCACATCGGGTTACTTCAGAATGGCGTGGTGACTGTGATCGATTATGGCGTATCTAATTTTCTAATACATCCCAGGCATTACCCGGACTGGATTTTTTACGAGATGGAAGGTTCTGTTCGTGCCTTGAAGAAAACGGATGGAGAATGGCGCCCGCATCCTGTTGATTTTCCGGGAATCCGCATATATGGGCTTGCAGAAAGTGAGGATGGATGGATCTGGGCCAGCATGGGAGACAGTGCTGCCATCCGTTTCCGTCCGCAGGGAGATACCTTCGCCCTCGAAAGATTCGGACCGGAGAGCGGCCTGCCACGACGATGGATCCAGCCCCTAGAGGTTGATGGAGAAATCTTGATCGGGAACATCCCCATGTATCGATGGGATGTGGGAAGGCAAAAGTTCATTGTCGACGATCGTTATCATTATTATCCCGGTCGCCCGCCCTATGCCTATGAGCACCTGGTGCAGGATCCTGAAGGGATGCATTGGATTGCCAGAGGTCACAACATTGGGAACCTATCTCACCGCCCAGCCACTGCCTTATCCAGTGCCATTGTTGCGGCCAGCCTCAACATTGATGGGAGGGCGGTAGCCATTGCCTATGATGAAGGTGATGTCGTTTGGGCTGGTGGCGAGTTTGGGCTGCTTAGATTTACGAATGCTTTTGAGCCCTCCCCTCCCCTCAATGCACCGGTTGCCTTGTATCAATTGAGGTCCATCGAAGAGGACTTGATTTTGCTGGCTGGCACAGATTTACCGGAGCGCATCGATATCCCGTATCGGCATCGTTCTATTCAGGTGGAAGCCTCTCTGCGGGAATTTTCTTCCACCCGCTTCCAGCGATTTCGTATCTACCTGGAAGGGTTTGACCGCGGGTGGGGGGAAATGCATCAGGAATACTCACGGGATTTTACCAATCTCCCAGTCGGCAAATACATACTGCATGTTGAATCCGCTGATGTCCAAAACCGTCTGGCCAAACCGATACGACTCGAAATACGCATCCTCCCCCCATTTTATCGGACAACCCTTGCCTACCTGTTATATTTTATCAGTGGAGTAGGTCTGGTTTCTGGATTTGTTCGCTGGCGCATCCGAAATCTCGCCACCCGGAATCGCGAATTGGAAACATCGGTTCGGGAACGCACACTGGAAGTCAGTCGGCAGGCTGAACTCCTCCAGAATAAGAACGAAGAACTGGAGGTCACGCTGCAAGCATCGGAAAAGCTGGCCAAAGAAGCCCAGGCTGCAGCTGAGGCCAAAGGCCGGTTCCTTGCAAACATGAGCCACGAGATCCGGACTCCAATGAATGGGGTGATTGGCATGAGTACCTTACTCGCAGACACAGAGCTGTCGGCAGAGCAGCAGGAATACGTCAGTACCATCCGTCGTTCCGGGGAAACGCTCCTTACCATCATCAACGATGTGCTGGATTTCTCCAAGGTTGAATCAGGGGCAGTGGAATTTGAACATATCCCGTTTGACCTTGTGCAACTGGCGGAAGATGTCCTGGAATTGCTGGCTCCAGATGCCTACCGAAAGAAGCTCGAACTCATTCTGGACTATGAGCCTGCCATGAATGTCACCCGGATTGGGGACCCCACCCGCATCCGCCAAATCCTCGTCAATCTCCTCGGAAACGCGATCAAATTTACCCCGGAAGGGGTCGTGCATGTGGAAATTCGGGATGAGCAGCCTCCCCACATGGATGTATCCGGAATTCGTGTACGCATAAATGACACCGGGATCGGCATTCCGCCAGACAAACTGAAGACCCTCTTCCAACCATTTTCTCAAGTAGATCCCACCATAACACGGCGCTACGGTGGAACTGGCCTGGGGTTGGTCATTTCCCGGCATCTGGTTGAGGCGATGAAAGGGTCCATTTCCTGCCAAAGCTCTCCTGCAGGAACGACCTTTGAGTTTTTCCTACCCCTGATCACTGAGCCCGGTCATTCCTTATCCTCTTCAGCAGGGACTCTCTCGCAGAAGAAAATTCTCTTGTTGGAACCTGATCCCATCAGTCGAACTGTCATTACCCGCTTCCTTCATCACTGGGGAGTGGAGGTTTTTCTACCCGAAGGTTTTCAGGAAAAACCACAGCAAATTGATTGTGTGCTGTACATGGAACAGCATCTGCCGGGTGATTGGAAGGCCTGGTTAAGGGCGTGGAATGTCCGGCTCATACAAGTAATTCCGCCAGGCATGAAAAAACCGCCTACGACAAAAACATACCTGAGCAAGCCCGTACGCATGTCCCTGCTCTATGACTTGATCAAATCAGAACAGGACCCGGTTACCCATCAGCCAACGTCTTCCAGGCGGATCGCCCCTATTCAGAAAATCGAGCAAGCGGACACGCTCTCTGTCCTATTGGCGGAAGACAGTGTGGTGAACCAGCGACTGGCTCAGCTTATGTTGCGCAAACTGGGGATCAATCCGGATATTGCCGAAAACGGACTCGAAGTACTCAATGCCCTGCAATTGAAACGCTACGACCTGATACTTATGGATGTGCAAATGCCGGAAATGGATGGGCTCGAAGCCAGCCGGATGATCCGTGAGCGGATCCCCGCTGAGGCGCAACCCAAGATCATCGCATTAACCGCCGGTGTTGCCCGCTATGATGAACCAACCTGCCGGGAAGCGGGGATGGATGGATTCATTTCCAAGCCCTTCAAACCTGCAGATCTGATCGAGATCATTCAATCCTGCATCGTCGAAAAGGGCCTTGCCTGATTGTCTTTCCCATTGCCAACCCCGCACTGGTTTCGATAACAAAGCCTTTCATGGGACGCCACCATGGAACTTTGTCCTTCCGAGTCCGACAACATGTCAGGGAATACAGCCTGGCCTATCAGTTGCTGGCCATTTTCGTAGTTTGCACCCTCCTCATCGGGTTGATCTTCTACCTTATTCATTCCAGTCGCAGGGCACCACCCGCTGCCACGGCCGTCCATGAAACCATTCCTGCCCCGGAGGTTCCAACTCCCTTCGCCCGTGATCTTAGAGGAGATTTACCACCGGGATCCCCTTCCGTTTCTGCTGTCATTGACCGCTTGATTACGGCCTACGGTGGACGCGATTCACACAGAGCTTTTCTCTCCACTCGACAGGAAATTGAAATGAACCTTCTGAGGGATGAGCTCACGCTTGATGTGGTATTGTTTTGGCGGTCCCCGAATCGCATGCGCTATACCTTCCATGCGGACTCCGCTTCCATCCGTCGCTCCTATGATGGTACTCAGGCGTGGGAAGCCCATCTGAGAAATGAACGCGTGCTCGCCTCGCGCAACATTACCGGAGATGAGCAATTACGATTCATGCGCGATATTCTGATGTCCCGTCCGGTGTTTGTCACCCTGAGCCGAACAGAACGCTTGCGCATGCTTCCTTCCACCAGACTCGAAGATCGCGAGGTCTATGTTCTTGAATTACAAAGAGAGGGCTATGTTGAGCGTTTTTTCATCGATCAGATCAATTTTCTCTGCTTGCAGATCGAACGTGATGATTCGGATTTAGGCACCCCTCCACAGCTGATTCGCGTGCAGATGAGTGATTTCCGGGAGGTGGAGGGGTTGGTTTTTCCTTTCTCCCAGCAGGTTTTGATGGACGATGTCCCCTACAGCTCTGCCCGGGTGACCCGGATTCAAGTAAATCCAGGGGCACTTTCGGCTCTGTTTGAGCCTCCCCCCGGGCATCCGGTGACAAGAGAACAGAATCAGAACTAGGCTGAGGGCGGGTTCAGGAGTACCCATTCGGAGGATACAGTTGCGAAAATCCCACACCTTCCGTTGCCCTTAAAATGGGAATACGCGGCCTGCGCATAGACTGCCAGTTGGGGCCCATAGACGCCACGAAGAAAGTGCTGAGGCTCTTTGGAGGGCAGCTGGTCGGTTTTCCAGTCGAGGACAATCCACTCGCCGGTTTCGCGGTGAACCGCTAAAAGGTCGATAAACCCTTCGTAAGCCGTGTATGCTTCCACCTGCGCATGCAGCATGCTAACCTCACACCAGACATCCCACTCAGGCTGTAGCAACTCATGAATGATGGGGGCTTGAAGCAGGGCGGATATCTCCCTTCTTGCGCGCTCCTCCTTGCCCTTCGGGCAAGTATCAAGGAAATCATGACAGTGTGCGCGCAGTGCCTCCAGGTCTCCCTTCCAGGGGGCTTTTTCCATCATCATGTGCCACCAGTTACCATAGGCCGCAGGATCTATTGTCCGTATCTCCTCTTTGTACTCGGGATGAAAAAGCCGGTCGGGTTCATCGCGTTCCGGGGAAATATCCCCGTGCTGTTGCAGACTGCTGGGGGTCACCCGTTTCCAGATTCCATCCAGAGTAAGCGGGGGTTGAGAAAATAAGCTTTCATCATGTGCCACGTCCCGTCTCCCATCGGCTACCTGCTTAACCGCTTCCGGAGTCTCCGGAAGTTGATTCCACCAACTCCAGGTTTGGGGGTTTCCTTCAACCAGCCCAAGGCAATCTGCGAAGGACAATGGCCCACCTTTCCAGAGATCCAGATCATCTATCAGGATGAGGGAGCGCTTGGTCCGGGTCATGGCTACGTAGAGCAGTCTTTCCTTCTCTTCCCGTTCACGGCGGGTCTGCTCCTGTTTATGGGCGGAGGTACTGTCGTATTTGCCAAGTTCCACCCGGGGGACTCCATGATAGGGGAATGCACAACGGGGATAATCATCCGTGTAGGGAATCTGTTCCCTCCCGAAAAAAGGAAGGATGACCGCATCCCAGCCCAGGCCTTTGGATTTGTGGCTGGTCAGCAGGACACAGGCATCGCCGGATTCAGAGGCCTCTTCTTCATCAAGCGCCGATTTGAGATTCACCCGGCATTCCCGGACCCAGTCCGCAAGGGTTAACTGATTTGCTTCTGCCACAGCCGCGTTTTGTATCCATTTTCTCAGTATATTGCGGGCTTCTCCCCGACGGACCAGCGGATGCAGCTGGATCCGCTCCTCCAATGCTAGTTGCTCAAAGAGAAAGCGGGCCGCCTCATAAAGCGGAAGGCTTTGAATACGCACCCAGAAATCATGTAATCCAGCCAGGGCCTGAGAGACAGGGTCCTCAACCGCAGGATGCGATGGAGATTTGTCCAGGCGCAATGGATGTGTTTTTCCCGGAACCCGGTGGGTTTCGATATATCTCAGTAATTCGGAATCCTTCATTCCGAGGATATCACGCAACACACCGTAGAGTTCAAAACTGTCCCGGGGATGGGCAAAGACATGAAGGACGGCGAGGGGCCAGGCGTAGGCAGGGCTATCGGCCTTTGCCGTCCCACGCGAAATCAGCCGGTAGGGCACTTCCTCCGCGTCCATAGCCACACCAAGTGCCTCCACCCATTTATTCCGAGGGCAGAGAATCGCAACCTGATCCCAGGAGCGGGCCTGAAGATCTTCAAGCGAGAGGGTGCGGAACCAGCGGGCAAATGCTGCCGCATACAATTTCTCTACTCCATCTGTTTTCATACCGTCCGGAATATCCACCGGCAGCCTGACTTTCAGCATCTGGCCCCTGGCCGCTCCTTCCGGGGTATGCAAAGGAATGTAAGACACCTGACGGCTAATCGCCACATCCGGACAAAGAACCCTGGGAAACACTGCATTGAGTCCTTCAACTACTCTTTGCGGACAACGCATCGTTACCGAGAATATCAATTCCGCTCCCCCAGCTTCCAACAAGGCCCGGTGGATACCGAGGTAGTAGGAGAGATCGGCCCGCTGACTGTAAATGGACTGTTGCGGATCACCTACCATGCAAAAATGTCCGGGCCGTGGCGGGTGGCTTCGATTGGAGGTAGGCCAGTCTCCGGATGCGTCCAAAGGACGCGCCAGTTCCAGGAAAACCTCAAACTGCATCGGGTCGGTGTCCTGTGCCTCATCGAGGATCATGATCCAATTGCGCTGACGGAGAAACTTCCTGGCCATGGGGTCTTTGACCAGTTGATGGGCCCAGTAGATCAAGTCGTTGAAAGTCACTTCCTGTTCCTGCAGACGAAAGTCTCGGTAAGCTGCCGCCACTTCCATGGCTAAACGAATCGTGATGCTTCGCCGCCACTCCCGCAGTTCGCTGAAAGTTTCATCGACCGCATTGAGAAAAGCTTTGCCGCCTTTTTCAAAGACTGGTTCAGGACAAGGCAATGGTTCGGGGACGTCGCGCTGGGTTTCGACCTTTTGGAGCCATTGGCGAAAGCGCTCTTGCCCGTCTCGGATCGACTCAGCTGCTCTCCCCTTCGCGGAAACGGAGAACAACGGCTGCCCCTCCGGAAGCGGAGCGCCTCCCGACCGATCCACGCCTGTATCCGCGAGGGCATGGGCTTCCCATTTGCGGGCCAGTTCGAACACTGATTCCCAGGAGCCGTGGATCGAAAAATCCCGGTTCTCCTGCTCTGACAAGTCGGCTCCAAAGTCAGTCCGCGCGTTGCGAAAGCGCCGCCAGAGCGCATCTTCATCGGCAGTCACCTCTAATTGCGCTGGTAAGCCGACCAGCGGACCTGCAAGGGAAATCACCCGCTGACAAAATCGATGAATGGTGCCGAAAAACGCCTGATTGAGCAGGGCACTGATTTCCGGATGAGTAAACTCTTGTTGAATGGCATTTCTCACCCTTGCCAGCATCTCATCCGCTGCCTTGTTGGTATAGGTCACAACCACCAGAGATGGCAGGAGATGCTCGCCATCCGCTCTTCGCTCATCCTGCCGGGCAATTTCAACAATGCGGTTGACGATGCTGGTGGTCTTCCCCACTCCGGCCGGAGCCAGCACGGAAAAATTGCGATCCAGTTGGGTGGCAAAGGTATCTCTTGCCTCCTGATCAGGTAAATATTGGTGCCCACCCTTCATGACTCCACCTCCACCTGCAGGAGCGGGTGCGTGCGATTCCATTTCTCCAGCCAGACGTGGCGGGGCAACGCCATGGTTGTGAGCGGATAGCTGCCGACAAAAGCATGCTCGGACCGAATGGTCTCCGACTCTCCGAAAAGGCCTTGATTGACTGACTGACAGAGGGGAATCAACAGCCCACTGGGATCCTGTCCTGACACAACAGAAAGCTGAACACTCCCAAGGGCATCCCTTGGCGTTAGGATACATAGGCCAATCGAATCGCTCCGCAACCCGGCACAGGCCAGTCCATAAATCAAAACCTGTAACCCCTGCCCTTTTTGCAGAGCCTTCTCTGAAATCGGTTTATCTTTCCCGGTCTTGAAATCGACAATGACCGGCTCTCTGGAAGGAATCTCCAGCAGGCAATCCACCTTCCCGCGAACCCCCATTTGCCATTCCTCAGAAAGCCAGATACTGGTGTCAGAAGGTAGATTCCATTCACTGTGTACCTGCGTGTCTGCGGTCAGACTCAAGCCTTTCATCCCATCAAGCAGCGCCATGGCATCCTGACAGATCAGGCCTCGGATTTGCAGCCACCAGCGCGGAACAGATTGACCTGCCTTTTCATGGGCCGATTGCACCCTCTTCAACCAACTCCCGGCAAATTGATCGATCTCTTGCCGCCAATCCTCAATGGACCCCAGCTTTCGGGAAGGCACCTTCCCGGCCAACAGTCGATGCACCTGATTCCCGCGAATGAGCTTGAGCTTGAATCCGTCTTCAAGGTTTTCATGCGGCCTGAGGTGACAGCAGGCTTCCAGCCAGACCGATGCTGGCCGTGAGAGGAAAGCCTCCCATTGCCTGGCGGCCAGACTGGAGTTGAAATCCAATGATGACTCCCGACAAAAACTGTATCCATCAAAAGGATACGATGGGTCATGTCTCTTGCGAATAGCTGTCAGGGTTTGCTCCACGCTATTCCACCCGGCCTGCGGGGGTACCTTGTCCAACGATTCGATCCGAACCCTCGACAGAAGCGACTCCAAGCGGATGGGGTTCCTGGCACTGGCAGCTTGAAGCAGTTGGAGAAAAGGCTGACTGAGAACCGATGCTTGACGATCAGTGGCATCCTCATTCCAGACTGCGGAACAGAGAACCGAATGACTGGTTGCGGAAATCGCATCGAGGATTCCCCGCCAGGTAGCGTTCCGCTGTTCCTGCTCTCCCGGAAGAAAACCCTTGTCGGGTTGAAGGGTTTCATGCCCTTCCCCGAAAATTCCCATCTTTCTTGATCGGAGCAAATGGGTTCCCGGTGTATCCGGAACCCAATACGGAGATTCCGCAAATATCTCCGGAACCAGTCCTTCATTCATTCCACCAAATGCAAGGTGGGTCCAATGTTGGCTCCCAACCTGGTGGTAATGAATGATCTGGATGGGGGCAAAAGAGTTGCGGGCTTGGGGGGCCCGCTGTTTCCCGGGTATCCGCAGGGACCCATAAAGCCAATCGATCCAGATGGAGCGGGAAACCGCGCCCTTCCAGTTTTTCCATGTGGCGGAGAGGGCCTCGAGCGAATTCATGAACCCAAGCTTCTTCAAAACCGGTTCAGCTTGCTCCAGCAAGGCCCGGGGTTCAGCGGAAACGGGTAGAAGAGGCCATTGCTCAAAGAACCTGTTTGCTGGGCTGGTAGCATGAAGATAAGCCCTGATGAGGGTGGCATCGGTGCTGAAACAATCCTGTCCCGCATTCTGCCATTCACGGATGATTGTATTTGCTTCCCGGATACACGTTTCCCGCTCATCTCCGCCCTCTAAATAGGGAAGCAGTTCCAGCAGCTTTTGAGCTTCACCAATCAAGGCGGTTTTCTGATACGAAACCCAGGCACCAAACAAGCGCTGCTGCAAAGGGGCGACCGGAAAATGTCCAATCGCATCATGGACAGGAAGCATCCTGGCTTGGGCGAGCCGTACCACTTCCCGCGCAAGGGTGGGTTCCCGGGGTAATACGATCCCAATCCGGGCGTTGGGAATCTGCCGAAGCTGGTTTTCCGCCCAGTGAACCAGAAAGGCAGCCTCCGACTCGCGGTCGCCAAAAAGGCGGAACTCCGTTTGATCCCCGGCATTCTCCACGGATTCACCGAACTCAGCGGCCAGCGCCCAGGAATGGAGCGTTGTTGTGGTCTGGTTATCTCCGCTCGTCAACATTTCGGCACTGCGCCCAAATGCTTGTTCAAAGCTACCGAGCCAAACGGACTCCTTGAGGGATTCACGCAGTTGAGGAAATGCCAGAGTGGCCTCGCGGGCATGCTTGGCCGCAGCCAACAGGAGGGGATAGAGTGCCGCTTGATCATAAGTGAAGCCCCAGATAAAAAGGCCCCCTAGGAGAGGTTGCGGGTTTTCCTGACAGGCCAGCAGCTTCCAGTCGGCCTGGGCAGTTGAACACAATCCGGTCTCCGACAACACTGCTTCAAAGCTCTGACGAAAAAGATTCCAGCCTTCCGCCCAACAGTCCGGGCTGGCGCGGGCAGCCGTCCATCCATCCCACGCCCGGGTAAATCCGGAGGCATCCTTGAGGAGGGGAAGCAGGCGTCGGTCCTCTGCGGCAGATTGCGCAGCCACAGCCCGGGCCACCGCTTGAAGATCCTCCCCGGTGGCCAGCTTTCCTGCATCGGCAGTGGACCCCTGCTCCAATAAGAGGGTTCGCAACTGGCCCGGAGTCAAAAACCGGACTCCCAGCACCGCACTGGATCCGGAATAAGCCAGTTTTTGCTTCAGGTAATCGCGTCGGACGACATCCGGAGCCAATACCACCCAGGGAGCCGAGTCCATCAGCGCCTGCCTGCGGGCAGCTTCCATCCATGGGTGAATAGCTCCCACCCATAATCCCTCAAAGTGATCATAGGTAAAGATGCGGACAGGAGGAGGCATGAAGCCTATCTTTCTCCCGTCACCCGCTCAGGCAAGAATTTTGGAGTAGAGCACTTCGAATCGGCCTACTTTTTGAGGGACTCCAGATACTTCCAAAAGGAGTTATGCTGTTCAGCCATTGTTTCTTCCGTGACCGGAAGGCGGTTACGATAAATGAAATCAGTCAGGGTATTCTTGTGGAGAATATAGTGCGAGTAGAGGATATCTCCCTGAATCTCGAAATAGCAGCGAAATTCCCCCACCCGTACGCGATAGAAAGTGCGGCCCCCGTCCCGGTGAAATTTGTCAAGGGTTTCAGAGCTTTCGTTGAGCTGCTCGGAGGTCAGGTTACTGATCCGGTTCACCAGCTTGAGCTGGTCTTCCACCGGCAACTTGTTCAACTCCTTCATACTCTGGTCGCTGAAGGTCACTTGAAAGAGATTGCGGGCTCGCCTGCCAAGTGTCTGGTAGGTTCCCGAATCTGGACTGGTGGGTGCGTCGGAAGTCATAAGCGATCATTCCAAACTTGGCCAAGCTCCTGTAGCCTGGCAAGCCATCGTGTAGCGATTTTGCGGGAATGCATGTTCTTTTACCTTTGCCGCCCCCGTTTCTTGACCGGGTTAGGGTCTAGAATTCATGCTTGAGGGAGATCGAAGATTCATTCGACATCCTATCAGCGGGTTTCGCCTATTGGCGGAAAAGAGCTTGAGGCAAGTTGTCCTCCGCAGCTAGGAATAATGGCAACATGTCCCGATTTCTGATCCCCATCGCATTTTTATTATCCAGTCGGAAACTACTCGCCGCAGAGGCCGAAGAACTGTCGGTGGTGGAGGAAGTTTCCTCCGTTTCCATCGAGGGGATGAATGCGCTTCTGTCAAAACTGGTCCAATGGGTGGAGGCACTGGGGGCCGGAGAAAGCGTGGCCCGACTGGCGGCTGTGATGATCGTGGTGTTAGCCATTTTCATTCTTGCCGTCCTCGCGAATTGGGCGGCGAAGAGGATTCTGTTGCGGGTAATTGACCAAGTGGTCTCCCGAACTCCTTGGAAATGGGATAACGCGCTGCGCGACAACCGCGTCTTCATCCGGCTGTCGCACCTTGCCCCGGCTGCAGTGATTAATCTCCTCGGGAAGGCCCTCTTCTATGGACAGGAATTTATCGTCAGTATCATCCACGGGGCGGTCATGGTCTACGTGGTCATCGTGGTGCTGCTTGTATTGAGCGCCGTTCTGAACACAATCCAGCAATACTTCGAGCGCCATGTAGATAAAGACATTCCGATCAAGGGCTTTGTCCAAGCAATCAAGCTGGTGATGTTCATCGTCGGTGGCATCTTGGTTCTTTCGATCATTTTCGGCCGTAGCCCCCTCTTTTTCCTCAGTGGGCTGGGAGCCCTCACTGCCGTGCTTCTCCTGATTTTCCGCGATGCCCTGCTGGGTCTGGTCGCCGGTGTGATGATTTCCGTCAATCAGATGGTGCGGATCGGAGACTGGATTGAAATGCCTTCGAATGGCGCGGATGGAAACGTCATCGATGTCTCACTGACCACAGTCAAAGTCCGCAACTGGGACCGAACGATCACGACGGTTCCCTCCTATGACCTGATTTCCAAGTCATTCAAAAACTGGCGGGGAATGTTTGAAAACCGGGGTCGCCGGATTAAGCGGCCGATTTATATCGATCTGCAGACCGTCAGCTTTGTCGATAAAGACATGTTAACCCGGTTTATGCGTATTCGCCGCCTGAGACCCTACCTCGAAGCCAAGCTCAAAGAGGTGGAGGAAGCCAATAACCAGGAAGACCTTGATATGGAGGTGCTTTGCAACGGGCGACGCCTGACCAATCTCGGCACTTTCCGGGCCTATTGCCTCGCCTACCTGAAAGAGCACCCCGGTATTTATCAAGAAGAGCTGATGATTGTCCGCCAGCTCGATCCCGGCGAACATGGGGTTCCTTTGGAAATCTACGCGTTTACCAACAACACGGCTTGGGTTGCTTATGAGGGGATTCAGTCCGATATCTTTGATCACCTTTTGTCTATCATCGGCGAGTTCGGGTTGCGGGTCTTTCAGGAGCCCAGCGGCTACGATGTGCATACCGCCCTGAAAGAACTTCCCACCCGCTCAAAATCAAAGACTCAGTAGGAGCTTCCATTCGCGTTGGATTGAACGAAAGTGAATGGTTCAAGCCATTCTCCATCACTATTTTGGGTGGATTCACCGCCATGATTGAACTTGGCAAAACCCAGTCTGCGGGTTAACCTCGCTATCTAAATCATACGTTTCACCCACTCATTTCATTCATTCCCTGATTCCCCGGCAGTGCTCTGTTAGGATGCGCTTGGAATCATAATACCCTGAAGCTGCTCAGGCGCTGCATTTTTTGTTAAAGTTTTTACAAAATTATCCCGATATTATAGGTGAAAACACCTTAACACACCCATGCTCATCCCCTAATATACACCATTAAGGTTTGTGATCCTTGATCTTTGTTTTGTTACGTATTGGTTATTAACCTTTTCTCTATTCAGTAGCTGTTCACATCAGACTTTTTGCCTGCCCCCCTATGGCTGATATTCCCATTTCACTTCAATTACTCCTGACACAGGAGGCATACTTGATACGCTCAAAAGAGCGACTGGAGGAAGGCAAGTCCACGTTACGCAAGCATCTTGATGAAATCAAAGCGAGGGAAAGAGCCAGCCGACTGAAGTTCGAGCGAATGGCAGAGAAGGAAGAACGGCAAGCGCTCAAGCAGGAACTGGACATGTCCATTTCTGTGATGAACCGGGCTTTGGATTACGCCGACGGCCTGCTGGTGGAAATCCGTCCAAAAATTGAGTCTGAACTGGAAGACTTACTGCGACTTTCCAGTGATGAATATCGCCAAGGCTTAGCCGCCAAAGAATTTCAGGATGATATTGTTCGATGTCTTCGCCGATTCCGGGATCGCGTTGGTGAACTGCGCAAGGCAATCGGGATCGCCCGCAACTCGATGGCTGCCTCCTACATCTCAGTAAAGAAAACCTACCGGGAACATGCCCTCATGGATTTGGAATTTGCCGCCAAAGCCGCCCTGCAGTTGGAAGAGGAAATCGCTTTTTTCAATGATATCGCCGACAAACACGATGAGCAGGTAGAGAATACCACCTTTGAGAATGTTGCGCTGCCACGCTTGAGAAATTTTCCTTACGAGTCATGGATTCGCACTCAGGCCGAGTTGGTGGCAGATGAAGTGCAGGATAATTTTAACAAGATCCTGCTGGAGTGCGACGAACTGCTGGAGAAAGGTATCGGAGATTTGTTCAGCACCATTCAGGATGCCTCTGAACAACGTCGGGCCGCTTCCTCCAGTTTTGTCCATAACTACTGGAAGATCCTCCGGGACTATGCCTGCAAAGCCTGGGTCAATGAGTCGAAGTTGGAAGATTTTCTCGAAAATCTGGAAAAAGGCATGCGAGAGCAAGAAAGCTAATCCCTCTTACAAGCTATCGCCATTTCAACCACTACTAGTCTGGCAAATAATTGTATTTGTGGGCTCAATGCCTCATCCGTAGCCTGTATACCCCCCCGATTTTTGCCTTATTATTGCTCCTTTTCCTGGGCCACTACTAGTCTGGTAAACTGTGTGGACGTCCGTGTCCCACGCTCGACGACCAGTCTGGTTGATAAATGAATGGCGGGAGGGGGCCGGTGTGTCCTTTCTTGTGCTGGTGAGGTCCTGTGCTATGGTAGTGAGTTGAATGGAACGCTCCGATCCCCCTTCGCCTCCTGTGGATGACAAAGCAGCAGCTTCGGCATCAGCCTATTCATCGGCTGAAGAAGCCTCGCGCATCTATTTGCTGCCCAACCTGATGACCGCAGGAAATCTCTTTTGTGGTTATGTTGCTGTCATCCGCTGTATTCAGGCCTTGGTGGCGAGCCAGACCGGCATGCCGGGTCCGGAATCCGAGGGTCCCCTCCCCTTGACGCCTTCCCAGCTTTATGAGCAGGCGGTCTGGTTCATTATCGCGGCGGTTGCATTTGACACTCTGGATGGGAGAATGGCCCGGATAACCCGGAAAGAGTCCATTTTCGGGAAGGAGTTCGATTCGATTGCCGATATTGTTTCTTTTGGGGTGGCTCCAGCCCTCTTGGTGTTCTTTTTCCTGCTCAACCCGACACAGGAATTGCCCCTGGTCAGGACCATTGGAGGAATCATCGGGTTCGTTTACCTTCTTTGTGCCGCCGTTCGCCTGGCCCGGTTTAATGTGATCACTTCACCTCTGCTTCCGAGATCGGAACGATTCCCAAAGAGTGACTTTCTAGGGCTGCCGGTGCCGGCAGCGGCCGGACTCGTCGCCTCTCTGGTTCTGGTCATCAACCGTCTGGAAGTCCGGGAAGCTGCCTTTCTCCTGCCGGTATTGCTCGTTCTCACTTCCCTGCTGATGGTGAGCAACATCCATTATCCGAGTTTCAAGGCCATCAGTGCCCGCACCCGGCTGCAATTTCGCTCCTTCATTTTGCTCATCTGTGCCATCACAGTAATCTATCTGTTTCACTACCAAGCAATTGCAGGGCTCTTTATCGGCTACATCCTTTTTGGCCTCTTCCGTCACATTCGTAAAAATCGGCGACACTTACTGCGAAGTTCGGGGAAAGGGTGAAAGACATTGTCAACAACTGTGGACTGGCTGGGCATAACCCACGGGTTACTCCCTTGTTCCCTCTCGCTCACCAAATCACCCCTGAATGATTGGCAGAAAAAGGAGCATCTAAAAAACGGGGTATAAGCCAGTTACAGAGTTGTTCCGATATTCCCAGCGCATAAGAAAGAAGAAGAGATTTATTAAATTTAAAAGAGTAATAGTTAAGGGTTGTCAGTAGCTTTCAAAACACCCTTCATGATGGGCAGCTGGAGAGCTTTCCCAAAATCCCCGGCAATTTGGATTGCCTTGTCCTTGCCCCCGTTTACAAAACGTTTGTATCCATGAAGTTCAAAATCAATCGTGATCATTTTTCCGGTGGACTGCAGCAGGTCCTCAACGTGGTCGGCACACGTGCGACGATGCCGATCCTGAGCAACGTTTTGATCCATGCGGAGGGCGAAGAGGTTTCACTAACCACAACGAATCTGGACCTCGGCATCCGTTGTAAAATCAAGGCGGAGATAACGGAACAGGGATCGCTGACTTTACCCGTTCGCAAGTTGGCGCTGATTATCCGCGAGTTGCCCAGTCTGGATGTGGAAGTCGAAAGCTATGGGAACCACCAGGCGAAGATCACTTCCGGCAGTTCGATGTTCCGGATGATGGGCATCAGCTCGGATGAGTTTCCACCGCTGCCGACCTTTAACGATCAGCACAGTTTTGTCATTCGCCAGGAAGAACTCCTGCGGATGCTCAAAAGTGTATCCTATGCCCAATCCACCGACGAGACCCGCTACATCATGAACGGGGTGTTTTTCAATTTTGGTGAGGGTGGCTTGACCCTGGCTGCGACCGATGGCCGCCGTCTGGCCGTGATTTCCAAGGAGCTGGAGGTGACCGAGGAAAATGCCGGACACCTGATCCTTCCGGCCAAAACGGTGGCGGAGCTGGAGCGCCTGCTGGGACAAGGAGAAAATGTGCGGATTGCTTTTAATGACCGGCAGGCAGCATTCGAAATCAATGCCGAAGGTGAAGATGCCGAAGGCTCGGGGGTGACGGATAGTATTTATCTGGTTTCCAAAGTGGTGGAAGGGAATTACCCGAACTACCGACAAGTCATCCCCAAGGGCAATGATCAGCACATCAAGGTGAATCGTGAATCCTTTGCCAGCTGTTTACGGCGGGCTGCTTTGATTTCCAGTGACAAGAACAATTCGGTCAAAGTGAATGTGGCCAGCAATGTTCTGCAGGTTACCGGATCGAGCCCGGAAATCGGTGAATCCAATGTAACACTGAATGTCGAATACAGTGGTCCGGAAGTGACTGTGGCCTTCAACCCGCAGTTCATGTTGGATCCACTCAAAGCTTTGAGCCGAGACGAGATTATTTTCGAATTCAAGGACGAATTGAGCCCCGGGGTGATTCGCACGCAGGACAGTTTCCTCTGTGTGGTCATGCCCCTTCGCTTGAATTAATCCGGAAGTTATTGCACTTTATCAGTCGACGGGCCACCGACCGGAGGTTCGTCGACTTTTCCATTTACTGAGGCATGGACGAATCAGGCATCATATACATAGTCGGGGCTGTAGCCGGTGGCCTCACTTTGCTGTTAAGCTGGATCAACCGGTATCGGGTGTCTCCGACCATCGCCATTTATGGACGTTGGACGCGGTGGGTATTTATAGCGGCAACTGTTGCGGTTGTGGTGGAAGCTTTTGGATACATCGGCCATGCACCCTGGGTGGTGGCGATTGCGGCCTTTCTGGGATGGTTTCTGATCGAGACGACCTATACCTGGATGGCGGTCAATGCGCTGAGTCGCAGTGAGCTTCCGTTGTTCCCCCGATATGAGGAGAATATTCGGGGAGATGAATGGCCGAGCCAGGATCGATTTATTCAAATTCGTTCCTGGCTGCGCCAAAACGGATTCAAACGGGTTCAGGCGCTTTACGCACGGGTGGAGGAACATATTCTGATGCGGGTCAGCGTTTATGAAAGCGCCAAACAGAAGACGCGTTTGAGTGTGATTTTTTTCCCGGGGGCCCGAGGGCAGGCGGCGATGGCTTTCAGTTTTCATTCGCAAGCGAGCGATGGCATCCGGGTGGTGACGGACAATGTCTTTCTCCCCTTTGGTGGGTTTTATCCGGAAAACTGGTATCTCGAACGGCATCCTCGAACGGAATCTCTGGAAAAACTGTATCAGCGGCATATGGCCCGTTGTGATGCGCATGGAACAGTATTCAACAGCTTTGAGGGTGTCCCGTTGGAAACGTATAACCAGGAGCAAAGGCACCTTGAGCAACTGAACCGGGAACTGGGTTTCCTGAATCATCCGAATGAAGAAGAGACAGATGGCCGGATCTCTTCGGCAGGACGTTTCCGGGTATGGTGGGAGTTGTGGACCTTGAGTTATTTTGGGCGGTCCCTGCGTTATTGAAGCACGGGATTCCGCTCGAATCAGCCTCCAATATAACTCATTTCAACTTTGTGGGTATGGCGGTGGGCAGCGATCAATCCGGCTCTTTCCTCGCTATACCGGTCTTTCCGCTTGTTCCAAATGGAGGCGATGTGGCCGCTGAGTTTCGTGTCACTCCAGCCAGCACGCAGTAACTCCCGCAAATCCCAACCTTCACTGGCAAAGAGGCAGGTATAAAGCTGTCCGTCGGCAGAGAGACGTGCCCTCGAGCAGTTCTGGCAGAAAGGTGCGGTGACGGATGCAATGATGCCGATTTCACCTCCTCCATCCAGATAACGATAGCGGCGGGCAACCTCTCCGGTATACTGTGGATCGACAGGCTCCAGAGGATGGATTGCGGCGATGGATCGGAGAATTTCCCTGGCGGGATACACCTTGTCCATTTTCCAGCGATTGTGATTCCCGACATCCATGAACTCAATGAAACGAAGTGTGATGTCCGTCCCGTGAAAATGTCGGGCCAAGGGAACCACCTCACTTTCGTTGTATCCACATTCAATGACCGCATTGACTTTGACCTTCAAGCCACTGGAACGGGCAGACTCGATACCAGCCAAGACAGCTTCCGAAGATACCCCCCGCCCATTAATTCTGGCAAAGACATCGGGGTTCAGGGCATCCAGACTGACCGTAATCCGGGTCAGTCCGGCATTTGCAAGAGCGGGAGCCAGCCGGGGCAGCAACAATCCATTGGTTGTCAATGCGATATCCTCGATCCCATCAATTCGGGTGAGCCTTTCAACTAAGATCGGCAGGTTTTTGCGGAGTAAAGGCTCTCCCCCGGTCAGTCTGATTTTTCGGACTCCCAATTGAGCAAAGATCCGCGACAAGCGTTCGATTTCGTCAAACTGCAAGAGTTCATCCTTGCGAAGGAAGGCATACTCCGGGCCAAACACCTCGGCTGGCATGCAATAGGTGCAACGCAGGTTACACTGATCGATCACCGAAATGCGAAGGTCTCTTAAAGGGCGCTCGTATAAATCGGTTGCAGAAGACATACAGTGTATCTTGCCGAGCTGATATGGTCTGTCGAATCCTGCTTTGAAAAATGCACCCGGAACTTGTCCACAGGTTCTACATGGGGCAGGATGGGATGATGATATCGGTACAAGGGGCCATTGAATGTGTTGCGGCTAAAATGCCAAGGGGCGGTGCGGAGACGATACCGGTGCTTGATTCCCTCGGCAGAGTGTTGCGATTGCCCATTGTAGCCGAGCGTTCGATACCTCCCTTTGACCGCGTAATGATGGACGGAATTGCCGTTTCCAGATCCGCCTGGGAAAAAGGCATTCGCCACTACCCAGTGGTTGGGGAAGCCAGCGCGGGCATGCCGAAAACCATGCTTCCTGAAGCGGAAGTGGCGGTTGCAGTTATGACAGGTGCGGTCTTACCCACTGGCGCGGATTTGGTCATTCCGCGTGAGCACTATCGACTCGCAGAGGATTGGGCGGAGGTTGAAACAGCGTTCCACCCTCCCATTAACGGATTCGTTCACCGAGAGGGAGCAGAAGCCAAAGCTGGAGACTCCATGTTGCTACCGGGACATCGAGTCGATCCTCGCATGATGGCGGTGGCTGTGTCCTGTGGGGCCTTGGAAGTGACGGTATCACGACAGCCAAAAATCGCGCTGGTATCCACGGGAGATGAACTGGTGGAGTTGGGAAAGCCGATTCTGCCCCATCAAATTCGCCGTTCGAATGTCCATGCCCTTGAAGCCGTGCTGAGAGAGAAGCGATACGAAAAGGTGTGCCTCCATCACATCCCAGACGATCCGGAGGCACTTACTCACACGTTGAAGCGTATCATGAATGATTCTGACTGCATAATCGTGAGCGGTGGGATTTCCGTCGGGCAGCGTGATTTTGTCCCTGATACCTTGCGGGGTCTGGGCGTAACCATCCATTTTCAGGGGGTATTGCAGAGACCGGGAAAGCCAATGCTGTTCGGGACATGCGGAAGAACTGCAATTTTTGGACTTCCGGGAAACCCGGTCTCCACAGCGGTGGGATTGAGGCGGTATGTGCTGGATGCACTGGATATGTGGTCGGGGGCCAATCCGGAACCCGTCAGTAAGGTATGTCTCGGGAAGGATGTGACATTCACTCCCCCCCTGACCTACTTTCTTCCGGTCAAATCAACGGAGTACCGTGGAAGCGTCCAACCCTGTCCAGTGGCCAATTCGGGAGATTTTGCCGCGCTGGTTGGAACGGCCGGATTTGTGGAGATCCCGGCGGAGGTCGAGAAGATATCAGCAGGGACTGAGCTGCCCTTTTTCGCCTGGTAAAGTAGTGTGTTTTAGGGATGACCTGATTCCTGAAAATCTCCACTCTGTTGGAATGGAGTTTTCTCATCTGGATGCGCACGGACAACCTGGAATGGTTGATATCGGGGCGAAAACGGCGACTCCCCGCGAGGCCCGGGCGGAGGCGGTGGTGCGTCTCCCCGAAATCGTCATGAAAGCATTTGCGGAGGATAAAGAGCTGCATTCGCGAAAGGGTCCGGTTATGCAAACGGCCCGTTTGGCCGGGACCATGGCTGTGAAGAGGACAGCCGACCTCATTCCGCTTTGCCACCCCATCCCGGTGGAGAAGATTGATTTCGCCACTCATTTGAACCGGGTAGAAAAGACCGTTACTATCGAATGCACGGTAAGTGCGCATTATAAAACCGGTGTGGAAATGGAGGCCTTGACCGGGGTGACCGTGGCCGCACTGACGGTTTACGACATGTGTAAAGCGCTTTCCCCAGAGATCGAAATCCGCTCTGTGCGGGTTTTGGATAAAACCGGGGGGAAAAGCGACTTTCATGCGGTGCCAAACGAATGAAGTTGATTCACACGGCCTTGGCGGCGGAAGCCCGACCGTTAATCGATCACTGGAAGCTTAAGCAGCAGCGCAGTTCACGGGGAGGCACGGTTTACTCGGACATGGCTCGGAAGTATCTGCTTCTGGTCAGCGGAACCGGTGCATTGGCGGCAGCAAGCTCTGTGGCGGCAGTGATGGCGGCGGAGCCGGAGGTGGATTTCGCCATGAATCTCGGAGTTTGCGGTTGCCCCTGGTCCTCTCCCCCACGGGGGACCCCCTTTCTGATCCACAGAATCAAAGATGTTTCCAGCCAGCGGACATATTATCCTGACATACTGGCCCGCCACCCCTGGAAAGAGGCATCGCTGGAAACCCATGGACGTGCTGTGACCCAAGCAGATCAACCGGATTCATTGGTCGATATGGAAGCATCGGGGTTTTTTCATGCCGCCCGCTCCTGGCTGGCACCTCATCGGATTGCGGTGCTGAAGATTGTTTCGGATTACCTTGAGGGAAGTTCATTGAGCAAAGATGTCATTGTAAAATGGGTACAGGAACAAATCGAGAATATCGACTGTTTTCTGACCAGCTTGCCGGAGCTCAATCCTGAGCTTCCCTCTTTGCCGGATAACCTCCACTTTCTTGCCGATCAAATTCAATCTAGATGGGAGTTAACTGCCACCCAGGGGCATTTGCTAAATACCTCGATTGAAAATGCCTTTATTCGGGGTCGGACTGACTGGGCGTTGCTGGAAGTAGATTCCTTGGAAGCACCGTCCAAATATGCCCGAAATCAATCCTTCCGCGCATTGATCAATGAATTGGAGTCCACGATTTAGCCATCTCTACATCGAGCAGGCCGTAGCGGATGCACCGAAAACCCGGCAGCTGAGGGAACGGTTTCCCAAAGCGGAGATCGTGCTGGTGGATGATTATCAAGAAGTGTTTGGCCGTGGCGGACAGGATTTTGCCGCCCAGAAAAAGAGTCCAAAGCTGATTATCGCACGAAAGAAGGAGGACTTTTTGTATTCGGGAAATCAATACGTTCAAAATCTGGATCAGCCTCATTTTTGTTATACAGCTCTCGTGCTGAACTGTCTCTATGATTGCCGGTATTGTTATCTGCAGGGTATGTATGCCAGTGCCAATCTGGTGGTATTTGTAAATTCGGAATCGTATTTCCAGGCGGTGGAGAAACGGCTGAGTCAGCTCCCGGATGCAGATTCCCTGCTGCTGGCGCTTTCTTACGATACCGACTTACTTGCGCTGGAGAAGGTGACAGGGACTTTGCGTGAGTGGCTTCCTTTCATCCGGTCTCATCCTCGTCTGATCACTGAGGTTCGAACGAAAAGCGCAGCCTACGCGGCACTGGCGGATGAAGAACCCTGTGAACGAATGATTCTTGCCTGGACGCTCTCTCCGGAGACGGTTGCCAGGGACCACGAACCCTTGACCCCGGGACTTGGGCATCGATTGCGGGCAGCCCGGGAGGCGATTGATGCCGGGTGGCCCGTGCGGCTTTGCTTTGATCCGCTGCTCAGAGTCCCGGATTGGCAAAAACACTACCGCGAACTCGTGGAAACCACGTTTTCCGTTCTCAAACCTGAGGATATTTATGACGTCAGCGTGGGTGTTTTTCGCTTGGCCAACCCTTATTATGACCGGATGCGTAAAATGCGTCGCAGCCGCCTCTTGCATTATCCGATGACGCGTGCTAACAACGCGGTTTCTTATTCTTCAGTTGAGCGTCGTGAGATGACAGATTGGTTTCTTTCAGAACTCCGGCGTTACCTTTCTGAAAAGCACATACATTTATGGACATAGCAGTAGTGACCGGAGCTTCATCCGGCCTTGGCCTCGCCATTTCCCGCCGCCTGATCGACCTGGGATTCCGGGTTTACGGGTTGGGTGGAAATTACACGGAATCGACGCTTTCCAACGTGGATTTCCGTCCCATGCCCTGTGATCTGGCTGATCCCGCACACGTTGAGGCGAAAATTAAGGAAATTTTGGAACAGGAACGGGCTATTACCGTCTTGGTCAATAATGCCAAATACTACCCCCCTGACGACTTTGCACGGGGAGCCCCGGTGGAATTTTCACGCAGCCTCAATATCAACCTCCTCTGTCCCCTCATCCTTGCCCGCTGGTGCATGGATGGTCTGCGGAATACGCGGGGATGTATTATCAACATCAGTGCGGCCACCCCCGAAACATCACGGGGAGGTCCAGTCGGTGCCTGTGCGGCGGGTGGCCTTCGCTGGATGCAGGAATCCCTTTTTCAGCAACTTCGCGAAGATGGGGTTGCTGTCAGTACTATCCACCCTGAACCTAACCGCTGGAGGCCCCAGGATGCGCCGCCTCCAAATGGCGATCGCCCTCAAAGTGTTATCGATCCGGTTGCAGTGGCAGAAGCGGTAGCTTCCATCCTTCACCACGGTCGTTCCAATGTCATAACCGAGGTCGTGATCCGTCCGGAACGTCTGGCGGAGAGAATCATTCCACCTGTAAGGGAGCTGCCATATCCCAAGCCCAAACCCATCCCCTATACGGTTCCACGTGAGCAGATTGAAGCAGAGGAGCGTGCTGACCGGGAAGAGGAAGAGCGGGAGCTTAACCTGACAACCGAAGGCGATGCCAAGAAGAAAAAACGTCGTCGTCGGGGGCGTGGAAAGAAGCGTCCCGGGGAGGTGTCTTCCGATCAAAACGGAGTTTCCGAAAAGGATCGTGGCCGAAAGGAGGGGACCAGGCATCATTCCCACCCGGATTTAGACCGGCCGGATCGCACGGAGGTGAAAATGGCACCAACTGCGGAATCAGTTTCCGGTCAGAAAAAATCACGCCGCAGAAAAGGACGAAAGCCGCGTCCGCCCGGGATGTCTGCGGATGGCAATGGTAAAACACTGGAGCCGCGACCAGGCCCTCTGGCAAAAGAATCTTCCCAGGAAACGCATCCAGCCACGGTGAAATCTTCCCAGTCTGCGGCTTTGGAAAAGAGTCAGGTGGAGAAGTCGAAACCTTCTGAAATCAAGGCTGAACCGAAAAAAGATGCTTCGGAAGATTCGGCGAAAGCCCAAGAAGCTGTGGTTCAAGCGTCGAAACCTGCGAAAAAGGCCGTTCGGAAGGCGGCCAAAAAAGCCGCAGTTAAAAAGACCGCGGCGAAAAAAGCGGCAGCGAAAAAAGCGGTGGTGAAGAAGGTTGCGGTGAAAAAATCCGCGGTAAAGAAGACAGTTGGCAAGAAGACTGCAAGGAAGCTGGTGAAGAAAAACAGCACGGATGCAGTTGAAAAGTCGTAAACTGCCAACGTATTACTCCACATGCAGTTACATCTCCTTGAAGAAGATTTGGCAGTCATCCATTTGGAATCAGGTGCTCCGATTCCGGCATGGGTATGGAGCAGTCGTTTTTACTCCATTACCCGGACAGAAGACGAGCTGTCCATCTTTTGTCAGTCTTTGGTGGTTCCGCCGGACTTACCGGCAGTCGGAGGATGGCGTGCCCTTCGGGTAGTGGGCACCCTCGACTTTTCACTGGTCGGGATTATCTCGAGCCTGACCGTCCCTCTGGCAGCAAAGCAAATCAGTGTCTTTTCGATTTCCACCCACGATACGGATTATCTACTGGTGAGGGAAGAGCGGCTTGATGATGCCGTGGATATCCTCAAGCGTGCAGGCCACGAGTTCGTCTGAACCTTTAAGCTCAAGCGGGAAATCAGCCTGAAGCCCAGTGTATCCAGAATTTACCAGACTGGTAAACGCCGGTTGGTTGAAGCTGGTGGGCTAGAACAAGCGTTCTCCAATTTCCCGACGTTGGGAGACGGGGGGACCTAGTATTTCTGCCAGAACAATGGCGGAACGGAGATTTTGCCCAGAGCGGATGGCGGCCAGAACCTCTTTGCGAACGGCTGAGGCCCCGACGTTAGACGGAGCTTGGCCTGCTTGCGCGATGCTCCCAATTTCGGAACCGATCTCGGCCGCACGCTTGCGGGCGGCTTCGTGCTCACGCTGAGAGCGGCGCAGTGCCTCCTTTTGCCGGGCCAAGCGCGCCTCGATATCGTTCCCATAGCCGCCATCTGAAGTTCGGGAAACATCGCTGGCGGGCATTGAGCGGGAAGGGTTCGCCTGGGGGGAAGTGCGGCGGGCAGCAGGATCCGGTTGACGCTGGTCGTGCAGACTCCTGGCGGGTGCCGTTTTGCGCGGGGCGGCTTGCGGCTGCTTGGCTGGCTCGCTGACGGCGTCCTCCCCTGCGATCCGGCGACGGATTTCTTCCTGAATCCGCCGCCGCCTTTCGGCCAAAGCGGCTTCTTCCTCCCGTTTCCTCTGCTGGGTCTCGGGTGAATCGCTGTCCTCCTTCTTCTCTTCCTTCGAGCCGAGGAATTGAGAAAGAATGTAGAGCAGTGGGATCAGTCCGTAGAGTAGATCCGTCCAGTTCCAGTTCTGGAGAAAATGAGGCATGGTCTAGTGAGAAAGCTGGGGGCGATCAGCTGTTGGGACGGCCCTGCTGTGATTTCCGGCCGTCCGGGTCGGAGATGGATTTGCGCATGTCGGTATCGCTTTCGATATTTTTATAGCGCATGTAATCCATGATTCCAAGGTTGCCCTGACGGAAGGCTTCGGCCATTGCGAGTGGGACTTCGGCCTGGGCTTCGACCACCTTTGCCTGCATTTCCTGAACGCGGGCCTTCATTTCCTGCTCAAGGGCAACGGCGGCCGCACGGCGGATTTCGGCTTGGGCCTGAGCCATGTTCTTGTTGGCTTCAGCTTGAGATTCCTGGAGCTGGGCACCGATGTTCTCACCCACGTCGACATCGGCGATATCGATAGAGAGAATCTCGAAGGCGGTGCCGGTATCGAGACCCCGGTTGAGCACGTTGCGGGAAATGGAGTCCGGGTTTTCCAGCACCCATTTGTAACTTTCGGCGGAGCCAATCGTGGTGACAATTCCTTCACCGACCCGGGCAACGATGGTTTCTTCCTGAGCACTGCCGACGTAGCTTTTGAGATTTGAGCGAACGGTGACGCGGGCCTTGACCTTCACCTGAATACCATCCTTGGCCACACCATCAATGGTGGTGCGGTTGCTGGTTTTGGGGTTGGGGCAATCAATAACCTTGGGGTTAATGGAGGTGCGAACGGCCTCAATCACACTTTTTTCCGTCCCCTTGGTGGCGAGATCGATGGCACAAGCCTCATTCCAGCTCAGGGGTATCTCCGCCTTTTGGGCATTGATGAGCGCCTGGGTGGTTTCGATAATATCGCCACCGGCCATGTAATGGGTTTCGATGTCGTCGGTGGAAACGATCAAGCCTGCTTTCACGGCCATAATCCGTGCATCGACGATGTGCGAATAGGGCAGGCGGCGAAGATACCGCATGGCAATTAAGTTTCCGATTCCGACGGGTGCGCCTGAGGAGTAAGCTTTCAACCAGACGCTGGCAAAAGAGATCACGAGAAAGCCGAGGATCGTAATGAAAAGAACACCGGCCAGGATGATAATGGTATTGATACTCATGGGTAAGTCTTAGCGATTGGAAACACGAATGGTAAAGGAGTCGGCGTCTTTGACAACAACCGTTCGCCCTTTTGGTAAAAAACCATCGAGCGAAACAGCAGCGTATTCTTTCCCATCAATCCGGACTTTGCCTCCAGGACTCATGGGAGTGATGGTTTCACCGGCTTTGCCCACCAGGTGGCTGGTATCACCCAGGCCGCTGCTTCCGGAGGATACCTGCTGATGAATAAAAAGGCTTTTCCCCGCTTTGGTAAAAGCCAGTACTTTGATTTCCAGAAAAAAGAATAGGAGGGAAACGAGCAGTCCGCCGATAAAGACAAAGAGTCCGACCAGCGGTCCGTATTCAATAAAGGCCAACACACTGCCAGCCATAATAAGGACGACACCGCCAAGGGCGAGAAAGCCTCCCGGGACAAAGATCTCCAGAAGAAACAGAACCAAAGCAAAAAAGAGGAGAATGCCGATCCAGATCATTTATCTTCCTCCAGTGGCTCCACCAGCAAGCCGAACTGCGCCCTTCCAACCACTTTGATTTTCTCTCCTGAAGCGAGAATCCCATGCGAGAGTCTGGCTTCGTAACGTTTTCCGTCGACTTCAATTTCACCGGTCGGCCTGAGGGTGCGGGTGACTTCCCCGACGGCACCATCGAGAGGCGCTTTTTGAACTGTCTTTGATGAACTGAAAACACTTTCTGAGGGAAGGCTGACGGAGTCATGGCCCCCACTTGCACCGGCCAAGGCAGCTTCTCCCCCGAGGACCAGACGGTCGAGGAGATGCGTTTTGGGCAGCAGTCTCCAGATAACAGCTATCATGATCGTCCCGACGATTACGCCGAGAGACAGCCGGGCGGAAGCTTCCACCAGACTGCTCCATTCAAAATCAAAGCCAGTTCCGTCGATCCCCGGCCAGATATCCGTCATCGACCAGAGAATCGAGCCGATGACCATTAGCCCGCCCAGGATGATAAAGACGAAAACTCCTGGGAAAAGGAATATTTCGAGGGCGATGAAGGCCAGACCCAGTAAGAGAATGATAAATGCTTCCCAGCCGGCCAAGCCGGCCACGTAGTTGGAAAGGAAGACAATGGCGAGGCAGGTGATGCCAATGATGCCAAAGACGCCGAACCCGGGTGTTTTGAATTCAATGAATAATCCGACGATGCCCAGCGCAATGAGCAGTGGGGCGATCGACGTCAGATACATGGCGAGATTCTCGCTCCAGGTAACTTCAAAAATCTGTTTTTCCCAAAGGTCCTCACCGAATCGCTCATTGAGCAAATCGGTAACCGATTCGGCCATGCCATCGCCGAACAAAGGTCTTGGCGGATCACCGTACAATTCGAGGGCTTCCCTTGCCGTGAGGTTGAGCATTTCTCCGGCCGGGGAGATGATTTTGCCATCGATCTCCAGCTCGTAACTGGCATCCATCATGGCCCGGACCACGCGCTCTCGGTATGGGTGAGGGCCGGAGAGCGCCCTGAGTTTGGCCCGCAAATAGGAATCGACCTTCTGCCGCATGGTTTCCGGAATTTCCTGTCCTCCTCCGGCGACGATCCCGGCGGAACCGATTACAGCCCTGGGTTCATACCAGATTTCATCACAGACCGAGGCGATGAGCGCGCCTGCACTGATCGCTTCGTTATTCACGAAGGCAATGGTGTGCCCATCGAAACGGTCGAGCATCTCCATGATCTCCAGCATCACGTCCACACGTCCGCCGGGGGTATGGATTTCGAGTACCACCACCGCGGCATCCCCCTGGATGGCTTCTTTGATTCCCCGGCGAAGAATATATTGATTGGGGCGGGAAATCGCATCCCGCACGGGCAGGACGACCACCCGGGTTTTCCCATCGACGGTCGGTACCTCTTTCTGAACTTCCTGGGGAGTGATCCGGCGGGTGGTATCTGCGGGCGAAGCGGAAGGGGATACATCCTCGGGTTCGGAAGCGGGAGAGGTGGCTTCATGGGATGGCTCCTCTGCCTGTGGGGATGGCGTCTCTTCCGAAACCACCGGAGCCGAAAGGCGCTTCAAGGCATCGGTGGGCCGTTCGCGGTCCTGTTCTTCAGCAGTGCAGACCACCGCGGTGAGGGTAGTCAGCCAGATCCATGCAATCCATACAGCGATACGCATAAGAGAAAAATGAGTCATTCAAGGTAGAAACGCAAGTGATCCCTTATGGCTTTCAAAGACAATCGAAATCAGCTAACCGGCATGGAAATATGCCAATTATCAGGGAAGGGGATGCCACCGGCAACGCAGGCTGAGCAAGAAAATCAGCACCAGAAAAGGACTTGATCCGGGGATAGCGACGTTAGGAAAACGGAGGGCTGTTTTGCGGGGAGTGATGATTGTGCTTGGCAAAAGTTTGTTAAACTGTTCACATTATGGTCTCCGATTACCCTAAGACTACATTCACCTTTGCCTTTCGCGAAGCAATGGCTCTCTTCTCTTCTCGAAGACTCCCGACCTGTGGGAGCCTTGATGGAAGCGGGTTGCTTGGCCCAGCATGAGACAAAGTGGCTTGTTGTCTTTGGTAGCTTGTCCCTAATCTCCAGCCTCAATTCTTGTGAAAGTAGAGAATAAGACGGAAGGTATATCCCTTTCTGGCAGCATTGCCGACGGTTCCATGGTTGGCCTTCTTGTCGTTCACCGCGACAAAGGACCGATTATCGAGCGTGCTGCTTTTCATCACCCCAAAACGCGGGGCGAAGTGGGAGAAAGCCTAACTTCGCTCTCGGGCGAACTGGGTTCCCCCACCAGTGGACACCTCGCACTTTCCTGTGCTGGAGGTGAAGTCCTTCTGGTTCGCTCCAGCGAGCTGAGCAATGGCGATGTCGGCGCGAATCTGGAAAAAATAATCCGCAAGCGGTGGAATGACGCTGATGAGCGGGTGCTTGCCGCATATGCGTCCAAGCTTTCCAAGCCCTTGGAAAAAGGCAGCGACCTCGTAGTGTATGGCCTGCCGAAAGCCAGTTTGGATTCGCTCTCTGAGCCCTTCAAGGGAATCGAGGATTTACAATTGGTCCCCTATTCTCTCCTGGCGGTCCGTACGCTGGGCGAGGAGAAATCCCTCGCGGATGAACGTGTGGCGGTGCTTGATTTCAGTCCTGAGCAGACGCAGATCGTGATTGCCCAAGGTGGCAGCGTGGTGGCGGAACGCTGCGTGGACGCAGGCTTGGATGTTCTATTCACTGCCATCCAGGAAAAGCTGGAATTGAAATTCATTGGTTCTGCCGCCAAGCTTTTCTATGACGGCATCTATGACTTCAGTGAAGTTCAGGATGATTTGATCAAGGGACTCGCTGAGAAGCTATCCCCTGTGCTCAAGGAGTTGGAAACCACCATGGGGAAGCCCATCGGCAAGATCCTTCCACTCGGTTTGGCTGCGGAAACTTCCTGGATGGAAGAACCCCTTGCCAAGGCAATGGCACGGGAGTTAGCGGCCTTCGCCCCGGAATCCCTTGTCGAAGTGAATCCTGACGCCGGGGCAGTGGATAAAGTCGTCTCTCTACATCCCGTCCTTAGTGCCCTGTCTCGTGGGAAGGAGGCTTGGGCGGGCATCACGCTTCCTGTCGCCACGGTTGAGGATGCGGGTGTTGCTCCACTATTGAAAGGTGTTTCGGGAGCATTGTCAGCGGCCGCCCCTCCAAAGCAGGCACCAACGCCTCCCCCGGCGGCGAAGCCCTCCCCTACCCCACCGAAACCCAGTCCCGATCAGGCTTCCAAGCCAGGGGATAAGGACACCAAAGATACCAAAGCACCGGCCCCTTCTGCTCCCGGCAAGGCTCCCGTTCCCGTGGCCAAGCCTGCCACTCCGGAGCCAAAGAAGCCTGAACCAGCCAAGGCACCGGTCAAGCCAGAGGCTAAGAAAGAGGTTCCTGCGAAGCCCTCACCTAAACCGGCGGGCAAACCTGAGGAGAAAAAGAAAAAGCCGGTTGGCATATTTGTGGGAATTGCCGCCGTTCTGATCATTGGACTGATCGTCTTCTTCTTGATGCGCGGGGACGATACTTCACGGCCGGACCAGACCAGTGGAACCCTTCCCGGGTTTGCGCCAAGCACCCGGGCGGAAGCGACCCCGACCCCGACGCCAAGGCCGAGTCCGACGCCGGTTGCCACCCCAACGCCTGTGCCGACGCCCGAGCCGACTCCGGAACCGACGCCCGAGCCGACGCCGGAACCGACGCCTGAACCGACGCCCGAGCCGACAACCGGGCGCTTGGTTGTTACCAGCGAACCGGAAGGGGCGGAAGTGTTCATCAACGATATTTTCTACGGGTTGACCCCGCTAGAGGTTGAGGAAATTGAAGAAGGTGACTATGCCATTCGGGTGACACGGGAAGGTTATGATCCCCAGGAATTCATGTATGAAGTCATTGCGGGGGAAATCGGACATGCCCGATCACCAGCCTTGCGTGTGACCGCTGCGGACTTGCGGGTAATTGCACCCGGGACGACTGCTAATTTTGTGCTGCGCCCGGATGACCCTGATGGCCAGGAACGAAGTGGGACGACTCCCGCTCTGTTGACTGAGCTTCCTCTTGGCAATTACACGCTGGTGTTTACGCGGGAAGGCTGGCCGGAGTTGACCAAAGAAGTTTCACTCCCGATCAGTCAGGAAACCGTGGAAGCGGAACTCTATTTCCCGACTGGAGCGGTTCGGATCACTTCGATCCCGGAAGGGGCGGAAGTTTTCCATTTGGGAGAGAAAATTGGGGTTACCCCGCTGACCATGGAAGATCTGGCTCCAGGCGAGCTTGAGATCTCTGCCTCCATGCCCAATTTCTCACAAGAAACCCGGACGGTGGAAGTGGTGATTGGCGAAGAGGTTGAAATTGAGTTCAATTTGGTCGATTTCGACCGGATCTTTATTGTGGCCCAAGTGGATGTTCCACCGCGACCGACCAATCAGGTGTCTCCCACCAATATGCCACGCATCATTAATCCGGAAAACATCGTGGTCCGTTGCATTATCGGCAAGGATGGGGTTCCGGAAGATGTCGAGATTGTGTCGTCCACCAATACCCGCCTGAATCAAAACGTCATAGATGCTGTCATGCAATGGCGTTTCGAGCCAGCCAGGTACATGGATCAACCGGTGCGGACAATGGTAAACATCCCCTTCGACTTCCGCCCCGCTGGCCGCTGATCAACGACTGAATCTCAGAACTTTTGACCTGTTTGCGGGCTGCTTCGGCAGTCCGCATTTTTTTGCCCTTTTCAAGAGGGTCTCAATCTTCAAGGATGCCTGACTCTTAATAGATCCCTCCCTATCCTAAAAGACAACATGTCAGCAGCGCAATCAGACATCGGACTCATCGGCCTGGCCGTAATGGGTCAGAACCTCGCTCTTAACATTGCCGACCACGGCTTCCGCATCTCGGTTTACAACCGGACGACCAGTAAGATGACGGAGTTTGTGGAAGCCAATCCCGACACTCCCGGAGGATTGGTTGGGTATGAAACGATGGAGGCATTTGTCGCTTCGCTGAAACGTCCCCGCAAGGTTATCATTCTGGTTCAGGCGGGTCGGCCGACCGATGCAGTGATTGGGCAACTGGAGCAAGTGCTGGAACCTGGTGACATCATCATAGATGGGGGCAATGCCAAGTGGACAGACACCATCCGGCGGGAAAAAGAGCTGACGGAAAAGGGCTTTCGATTCATTGGCAGTGGCGTCAGTGGCGGAGAGGAAGGGGCCCGTTTTGGTCCCAGCCTGATGCCCGGTGGCACGCCAGAGGCCTGGCAGTATCTGGAACCAATCTGGAAGGCGGTGGCTGCCAAAGTCGATCCTGAGACTGGCAAGGAACTGAAAGGGGCAGCCCCTGGGAAGCCCATCGAAGGGGGCGTTCCCTGTACGGCCTATATTGGGCCGAACGGGGCCGGGCACTACGTCAAGATGGTGCACAATGGGATCGAATACGGCGATATGCAGATGATCTGTGAAGCCTATGATCTGATGCGCGGCGTGCTCAAATTGAGTGCCGGTGAGATAGGGGAGATTTTCCATCGCTGGAATCAGGGCCGCTTGAACAGCTTCCTGATTGAGATTACGGCTGAAATCCTCCAGCAGAAAGATCCGGTAACCGGAAAAGCCTTTGTCGACATTGTCCTTGATACCGCCGGGCAAAAAGGCACCGGAAAATGGACCAGCGTCGATGCCCTCGAAATGGGGGTGCCCGCTCCGACCATCGCGGAATCGGTTTTTGCCCGCTTCCTTAGCGCAATCAAGGAAGAGCGGGTGGCTGCTGCCGGGATCCTTTCACCCCGCACCACCAAAGCTTTTGAGGGCGACAAAGCTGCCTTTATCGATGCAATCGAAGATGCCCTTTATTGCTCAAAGATCTGTTCCTATGCGCAGGGTTTCCAGCAGATGCGCTATGCACAGGAAGTCTATGGATGGGACCTCAACTTTGGTGAGATTGCCCAGATTTTCCGTGGAGGTTGTATCATTCGCGCAGGATTTTTGCAAAAGATCACAGAAGCCTACGACCGCGACAAGGGCTTGAAGAACCTGTTGCTCGATCCCCACTTCCGCGAGTCGATTGAGAAAGCCGACGCCAACTGGCGCAAAGTCGTCGGGACTGCAGTTGACTTTGGGGTGCCGGCACCGACCTTCAGCAGTGCCCTCGCCTATTTCGATGGCTATCGGACCCGCGATCTTCCGCAAAATCTTCTTCAGGCTCAGCGCGACTTCTTTGGGGCGCACACCTACGAGCGGGTGGATCAGCCGCGTGGCAAATTCTACCACATCGACTGGCCGGACCCTAAGCGTCCGCAGTTGGACATGTAAGGTCCAACCCACTCCGGCGAAGCGTTTTCGCCCGAACCCTGGATCTTACATGGTCCAGGGTTCAGCATGTACATCCACCGTATCCGACCATTTTTCCTGCAGATGCAATAGTTGATGCATTGTCTCGTCTGGAAATGCTTCAATCGTATCCATTTTCTGATACGACAGAAATGCGTGCAGGTGCTCCATCTGGCTGGTCGAACCAACGGTGCCGATTACGTTGGGAAAACTGAAGGCAAATCGGACACAAAATTCAGTCCAGTCTGTGATTCCTGACGCTTCAAAAACCGGCGCGACTTCCACTGCCCGCTCCTGCAGATAGGGCACCCAGGCTGCACCCGGTTTGTCCCGCAGGGCATGGACCGGGGCCCCGCAGATGGTGCGCATGGCGATCACAGGAAACCCTGCTTCGTGGATTTTCTGCCAGAGCGCATTGCTGGCAAAACGCTGAAGTGGATTCAGATAAAAGATGAAAGCCTCCAGATGCGCCTTTGCCACACCCGACTCCAATGCGGCGAGCGGAGCGGTTGAAGTCCAGGGGAACACCTCCATGACAAAGTGCTCGACCAGCCCTTCTTCTTTCAACTGCAACAGCTCGCGAAGGGCTTTTCCTCCTCGGGCAAAGTCCTCTGCGTAGCCATCGTGCAGGCACAATTGACCGACGGTCATTGAATCCAGTCCGAGCGGATCGAGGTTGTCACGAATGGACTGCCGTAGTTCCTCGATGCTCCCCCCGCCGATCTTGCAGATCAGTGGAGGAATGCGGCTGGAGGAGTCCTTGAAGGCTTCGGCCAGTGTTTCCAGGGCATCACCATATTGCCGACTGGTATGAAACCAGATATCGGCAGCCATGGCTGCCCGGGCGACCTTGAGACGGCTTTCCATCGGGACATCGGCATGGCCCAGCCGCGTGGTGCCATAGATCAGTCGGGGAAGACGCAGGCGGAGAGGGGTTTTCATCTCTGTCATTCCCGCATCCATGAGAACGAATCCTCATCTGATCAAACTATCGCCTGTTCATACAAATGCAAGAGGCTGGAGCGCACCACATGGACTCATTTTCTGTGAGGGTCAGGTGACCGGAAAATTAGCAGAGGAAATTGTTAAAATGAAAATCCTAATAATGCATCAAGCCGATTATCAAAGGTTTGCAAAGGTTCCCGCTGCCGCGGAGAAAACTTCCTAACGTTCACCATTCATCCCCTTTCCCTCATGGCTCTCAACCCCATTCATACGGCTCCGCTCGCTTCCTCGATCGCGGCCCTCATCCTTGTTCCCAACGGCTCGGCTCAAGTTGTTTCCAACCTCGATCTGGGGCTCACGGGGTTTACGATTGATACATCATCCGAAAACGGAATGTACTGGGATATTGATG
Source organism: Verrucomicrobiota bacterium (assembly GCA_050485245.1). GTDB lineage: Bacteria > Verrucomicrobiota > Verrucomicrobiia > Opitutales > Oceanipulchritudinaceae > JBJHBA01. Next base: position 364,490 of record JBJHBA010000001.1, read on the forward strand.
GTGACGGGCACTGCGACTTTGTCGCCTATGCGTATCCTGAATATATCTCCATAACCTCAACATACTACGGCTCGAGCAGCGTACTAATTTTACCAAAAGAAATTCAACTTTACGGGGATGACCTGTCTTCCAAGCTGGTGACCAATGGGGCCCATCAACTGTTACATCTTCCGGAAGGAAGCGTCATCGGTGAAGGGCAAATCCTAAATAGCAGTGTAATTGCGGTTAGAGATAATGCATTTTCTGAGGCCAGTGGCTTCACCAGTGGCGAGGCGGGATACTTTGGATTCCAGTTCGATTACGGAGGAACCCTTGCTTATGGCTGGGCAGAGGTCATTTTCTCTTTGAATCAGACCGATCCCAGTATGCAGATCACCCGCTGGGCCTTTGAAAGTTCCGGGAGTTCCATTTTGGCGGGTGACATGGGGACAACAGCCATTCCCGAGCCCAGAACGGTCGCCGCCGGACTGGGGCTGCTGGCACTTGGTGCTGCCGGGATCCGCCGGTGGCGGCAAAGCAAAGTTGATGCGGCCTGATCCACGGTTTCCTAAAGAATCGATTCTCTTTCAAGCGTCGCCAAAATTGGAAAAAGTCTTCTGAATGTGAGGCTTCTGCATTCTGACTGTGACCGGGAATAATTCGGGAAAAGGCTGGAATAAGCTGGAGGAGGCTTGGGAGCAGTTGACAGACAGTGGTTTACGAAAGCGCGGGGGCTTGCTATAGGGGAAATAGAGAAAAGGGTCAGGGCAATAATCAGAAAAGGGTCTGATGGATCACGTGAGATGGGGAAAGAAATCCGGCCAAGATGGGGTCATTCCCGCTATAATTAGCAGATGATTACAGACAGTAATGGGAGTATTAATGTGCCTGTGGCCTGCAGGACATGCCCACTTGTGCAAGCGATGACCCAAGTGCTGGATGAGCGGCGCTCGCTCATGGAGTTTCTGGAAGCACAGGCCAGGGATGAGATCATGCGTGCCGCTGGAGATGATCCTTCTGCTCCGCCTGAGCGCGGGTCTTGATTTTTTCCGCGACGGCGGCAAAGCCTCTCCGTTTGCCTTCGTTGAGGGCGGCCTGGACGGCAGGATTGTCCTCGGGGTCGAGGGAACTGTCTTGTTTGGCTGAAACATGCTTAATGCCTTCCAGATAAGCAGCTGTGAGGACACCGAGTTGGTGGACGGCAGCTATGAGGTCATCGGGATGGTTGGCTTCGGCAATGTCCCTCAAGGCGTTGATATTTATCGCGTGGCACTCGAATGCGATCTGCCCGGCTGGGGTGTCACCATGAGCGCGGAAGGCGATGTCAGCGGCGGTGCGGATCGGATAAGTGGCGAGACTTTCGCGGACTTCCAGCGGAGGCTCTGCGAAAGGACTGCGATAGGCCTGCGATTTTGGTGCCGGAGCGATGCCGGCCGCCTTCTCTGCTGCTTCGAGTTTTCGCCACATTTTATCAGAAACAGGAACTTTGAAATTTCGAATTTCGGAGAGGCGACCTTCGGAAATACCAATTTTTCTGCAAGCTTGGGCTCTGCGGACACCTTGATTGAACTGGTAATTGTCCACGCGCTGAAGAAAATGAAGATTATCTTCATTTACTGCTTGCGGAGTCTTCAGTTCTTCAGTTTTCTTCATCCAACTTACTCGAAATAAGCGAAATGAAGAACACTGTTTTGTCCCAATCTGCAAGGTCAAAGAATGACCGGCACCCGCGCGCAAAGTATCCAGTGCTATTGCGCGAAGCATCAATTGCGCTCGGGGTGTCTATGCCGCACCTATCGCTCGTGCTCCGGGGGGAGCGAGAGAGCCGTTCTCTGATGAGGCGGTATAGGGAGTTGTGTCTGGCGCATGGCGTTTCCTGTGATCTGCCGGAGGTGAAGGCATGAGACGAGCTGAATATCCACTTGGACCCCTTGGGGATGTGGAGCCGGTCCAGGACGGGCTGGATCCGGAGTATGATTACGCCCGGAGACTCAAGGCGCAGGGCATGCGGGTGGCTTGCGAGTTTGCTGCGGAAATCCGACGCCTCCGGGAACTGTATCTTCATCCTCCAGGGCTGCGCCGCGGTTCTGAATCACAAATTGTGATTCAGAAAAATGAGGGCGGTTTTCAAGCGAAGCTACGCATCGAGCTCGACATGCACCCGCAACAGGCGCAGCGGATCCTGGACTCTGCGGATTATCTGGCGCGGCTGGAGCAGGTGGCCATGGCCGAAGTCGGAACGGTGGTGTCGCTGAAGGACAAACACGGCACACCAGAGCTGATCACGGTCACCAAGCGGGCGAAGGAGCTCGCAGAGCAGGCGGTCTCCGAGCAGGGGCAACCAGGGACGCCGAAGCCCAGCCGTGCTTGGGCAGGCGTGCGGGGTGAAGGGATGCGTGTCGATGATCCCCTGCTCGGGAACGGAAGCAAGGACCGCGCTACGCCCGACAACCTGGAGCTGTGGGTGAAAGCAGCGAAGACGATTAAGCGAATCGGTTGTCGCTGGAGTGAACTCTTTGTGGCTGACGCCCGGATGCGAGCGGTCGATGAACTCTCCGGTGCGTTGGCGGCCCTACCTGGGCATGTGCGCGAGGCAATCATCCACACTGCCCTGGAACAAGCGAAAGCGCAGGCCAAGAAATGAGCGGCCCGACGTCAGCGAACACCTATTTGACCCGTGCGGAGCGCCGCCGTTTGCAGCGCTCCGGGCAAAACCTGAACGCAGCACAAAATGGAACAGAAGACAGCGATTTTGATCACGGAAACGGAATGGGATGCGATCCGCGAAAGGATTGCAGTCCGCGAATTGCGCACGCGGGGGCGAATGCGGGTAGCACAGATTGCTGTGGCCCTGCGCATGACCGAGGACGAAGTTCGCGATCGGCTGCGGGAGCCGGGCCGGACATCCGAGCACATGAGCGACACACTCACGGTGAGCGCCACGATTCGACAAAAGGCGGGGATGTTTGGGGGCAGTTACCGTCCGGGGGAAGTGCTCCTGAAGGCATGGCGTCACGAATCAATTTACGGATGGATGCAGGAGCACCTTCCGGCCTTGTTCCGGACGTGCGGAACGGACGGAAAGGTCCAGGAGCGCCCTGCATCGTCGAGCGATTCGGACTGACAAAGGAGTTTCTGCTGCTCTGTAAGAAGCTCTATCTCCAGCTCAACCGCACGAAGACCGGCGGCAGTTACGCGATGGCGGTGCGGATGGCGGCTGAGAGGCCGGAATGCCCTCCGGAGTTTCGCGCCTACATCGAAGCATTTTCGGACCGCCAGTATCTTCCCCCTTCGCTGCGGGATGCGATCGACGTGGCTGATGCGATCGTGAGGCGGCATCGTAATCCGACAGCCGCCGGCATGGAGGGTGTCTATACGGCGGAAGTGTTGCGGATGCACCCGCGCGAGGACCGGCGGCTTTACGCCGGCGAAATGCTTTCCTCAGACGATGGGAGCGTGAACTTTCTGGTAATGGTGCCGTGGCCTTGGGGCGGCGATCCCTGTTCGAAGAAGTTCGGTGTGCGGGTCGGGCGCTTCGAAGTGTTGCCCATGCTGGACTGCGCATCCGGATATGTGCCGTCGGTGTCCTGGGTGGCGAGGCCGTCGCAGAGCTACCGGGCCGAAGACCTGGTAGCCGCGCTGGGATACGGAATGCGCCAGGTCGGGCTCTGGGAATCGGCCTACCTGGAACGAGGAACGTGGGAATCGAAGCGTGTAAACGAGTTTTTCCGGCTGGCTGAAGTGGAACGCCTTACCTCCTATCAACCGCGCCAAAAGTTGATTGAGAATTGGTGGAATACGACCTGGACCCACCTTTCGCGGGTGCCGGGCCAGATCGGGCGATTCCGCGGGGAAGAGGAGGAAGGGAACCGCCGTCTGCGCGCATATCAGGAAGGCCGGCGCGACCCGCGTGGCGAGCTGCTCACTCTCACGCAGGCGATGGCCGTCTTTCAGGAGGTGATCGATAAGCGCAATCACGAATCGATCAACGCCGGGGCGTTGATGGGATCATGGGTCCCGGCCGAGCGATGGGAAGAGGACCTGGCGGAGCGCCCGATGCGTCCGTGGCCGAAGGATCTGGACCACCTGCTCAGGCCCGAGCGCCATCTGAGCCTGCCCCGAAAAATGGGAGACAGTTGACGCTTAAAAAGCGAGAAAGGAAGAGATGAGAACGAGTGAAAGACGACCATACACGCGCGAGTTCAAGGAAGACGCGGTGGGGCTGGTCCTGG
>JBJHBA010000002.1:0-267418 GCA_050485245.1 Verrucomicrobiota bacterium
AGCAGGATTCAGCATGTACGCAACTGGCTGCTTAGGCAGGGTTCCCAACGCAAAATAGCCAAGGAAGCCCACCATTTACGCCGAAACCACCCTCAACCCCGGGAAAAGCATACACCGCAAGAAAGTACTCAGTCAATCATCAGCCAGACTGGTAATTGAACGCACATAATCTGACAGGTTAGTAGTGGATTGGCCGAACAGAGGGTATTTGCCAGACTGGTTGTGCGGGGGGAGGGGTTAGGGGTTGGCGAGGGTGAGGTCGAGGGCCATGTCGGTGGCTAGGGATTGGATGGCTTCTGAGAGGGGGGCGTGTGTATCGAGAGAGGGAAGCGTAACACGTAAATGTGCCTTGAAGAGGGGCTCACCGCTGAATTGGGCAGGAACGATACTGGTCGATAATCCATCTACGTTGACTTGATGTGCCGCGAGTACCGCAGTGAGTTCACGTAGAATACCTGGACGATCCGGGCTGAGGATTTCAATGATCAGTTGTTGCTTTGGAGAGGCTTGATCCTGATCTTCGGCTAGTCCTGGTTGAATGACCACAGTGAGCCCTTCAGTTGAAAGCGACTCGAGGTCATGCTGCAGTATGGTCATGTTATTTGCGGGAATCCTTACCGAGACGATGCCGGCAAATTGGCCACAAAGGCGTGCCATTTGGCTGTCAAGCCAGTTGCCGTTGTGCTGTCGGACGATTTTGGCCAGCCGATCAACGATCCCGGGGTGATCGGCCCCGAGGATGGTCATTACCACATGTCTGTGCGTTGAAGTCGGGGTTGATTCTGAGGGTGAGGGAGTTGCCATCATTCGACAGTAACGCTTTTGGCGAGGTTTCGAGGTTTATCCACATCGCGACCGCGTTGGAGAGCGATGTGATAGGCGAGTAGCTGGAGTGGAATGGATGCGACTACCGGGAGGTTGACCTCATGGCAGGGTGGCAGATGAATGACGTCATCAGCTAATCCTTCCGGAAACTCATCACCTGCATCTGTAATCGCAATGACCGGGCCGTGGCGGGCTTTGATTTCTTGAATGTTTGAGATGGATTTGCGCAGCATCTCGCCTTTTTGGGCAATTGCCACGGTTGGGCATTCGGGACATACCAATGCGATAGGTCCGTGTTTCATTTCTGCGGAGGGATAGCCCTCGGCGTGGATGTATGAAATTTCCTTCAATTTCAATGCGCCTTCCAAGGCGAGGGGAAACATCAACTGGCGTCCCAGAAAGAGAAAATCATTAAAGTGAGCATAGCGTTTGGCGATTTTCTCAATGGCAGGAGCCATCCGGAGAGTCTCCGTTACGAGTTCCGGCGCTTTCTTTAGAGCAGCAACGATTTCCTTGCCCTGTTCGAAGCTCATGTCCCGGAGCCGGGCCAGATGCAGAGCGATCATGGCGGCAAGGTGAATCTGCGAGGTAAAGGCTTTGGTTGAGGCAACCCCAATTTCGGGACCACTGTGTTGGAAAATGCCACCGTCATTTTCCCTGGCTATGGTCGAAGCAACGACATTGGTAATGCCGAGAACCCGCAAGCCTTTGCGTTGAGCTTCTCGTTGTGCTTCAAGGGTATCGATGGTTTCTCCGCTTTGACTGATGGCCCAAACCAAGGTATCTTTGCCAATGGGTGCATTACGGTAGCGGAACTCACTGGCGTATTCCACCTCAACCGGGATACGGGCGTATTTCTCGATCAGGTACTCTGCCACAAGACAGGCGTGCCAAGCCGTGCCGCAGCCCATGAAGAGTATGCGGTCTATTTGGCGAAAATCTCGTGCCGCCAAATTTAGTCCGCCGAACTGGGAAGTGCTTTCGTCCGAAGAAAACCGTCCGCGCATGGCATTCTCCAGCGCCACCGGCTGCTCGTGGATCTCTTTGAGCATGTAGTGGGGGTAGTCGCCGAGTTCTATTTCCTGTCGATCCAAGCTGATGGTATCAATCCTCGGTTCGACAGAAACAGCATCAATGGTGCTGATGGTGAAATTGTCTGCGGTCAGTGTAACAATTTGATTGTCATCAAGGTAAACAACATTGGCGGTGCGCCCGCTGAAAGCTGCGATGTCGCTGGCAATATAATTTTCGCCTTTACCGATGCCGACGACCAGTGGGCTACCTTTGCGGGCACCGATCAGAAGCTGCGGAGTGTCGGCACATACAACGGCAATTCCGTAGGTTCCTTCCACTTGGAGGAGGCTGGCGCGGATGGCGGTGTTCAATGCCTCATCCGGAGTGCCGGGAGAGGCTTCGAGTTCTGCCTCGTAGATGCAGGCGATGAGGTTGGCGAGGACTTCGGAGTCCGTTTCGCTTTGAAAGCTTACGTTGTGAGCAGCGAGTTGCTTCTTGAGCGTGAGATAGTTTTCAATGACACCATTGTGGACGAGGGCGATCTTCCCATTGGCACTGATGTGTGGGTGTGCATTACAGTCAGTTACAGAGCCGTGGGTAGCCCAACGGGTGTGGCTGATTCCGAGGGACCCTTTGGGCATCCGTAGTCCGAGTGCCCGTGAAAGCACTTCTACCCGTCCGGCCTTTTTGACGAGATCGAAACGGCTATCATGAAGGACAGCAACCCCTGCAGAGTCATAGCCCCGGTATTCGAGCCGTTTGAGGCCCTCCACCAATATTGCACTCGCGTTACGCGTTCCGATGTATCCGACTATTCCACACATATTGGTTGCATGGGAGCAGATCATCCAGCATGGTTCAAGCCTATCCCCTTGATCCTTTTTTACAAAACCCATCATGAAGTCCAAAATCATCTGTCTGATTATGGGAGGCGGTCGTGGCACGCGTCTGTTTCCTCTGACCAAAGAACGCAGTAAGCCCGCGGTACCGCTCGCCGGAAAGTATCGCTTGGTTGATATCCCGATTTCCAACTGCCTGAACTCCGGGTTAAATCAGATTTTCGTTCTGACTCAGTTCAACACAGCATCCCTCCATCGGCATATTCAGGAATCCTACAAATTCGATCCGTTTGGCGGTGGATTTGTTGATATTTTGGCTGCTGAGCAGACGATGGAAGGAGACTTTTGGTATCAAGGTACAGCAGATGCCGTTCGCCAGAATATGCACCACTTGAATTGCTCGGATCATGATCTGGTTTTGATTTTGTCCGGGGATCAGCTCTACCAGATGGATTTTCAGCAGTTGGTCACTCAGCATCAAGAGACGGATGCCGATGTTACGATAGTCGCAAAGGCCATGCGGACGACCGACGTCCATGGGCTTGGCCTGATGCGGGTGGAGGACGATCTGACCATCAGTGAATTCGTGGAAAAGCCGACGGATCCTGAGGTTATCAACAGTTTGGCGATCAGCGACAGAGTGCGTTCTTCGATGGAGGAATCGGAAGCTGGGGCCAGCTATGTCCTCGCCAATATGGGGATTTACATGTTCAACGCCAAGGTTCTCCGGGATAGTCTGCAGAATGAGTACACGGACTTTGGGAAGGAAGTCATCCCACACCTGCTGGACAAGGTCTCGTTAAAGAGCTTTGTTTTTGAAGGTTACTGGGAAGACATCGGGACAGTGAAAGCTTTCTTTGATGCGAATCTGGAACTTACGGAAGCCGTGCCCCCGTTTAATTTTTTTGATCAGGATAACCCAGTTTATACGCGGGCTCGTTATCTTCCTGCAGCTAAAATCAACTCTGCTCAAGTTGGGCAGGCCATCGTCGCGGGTGGGGCTGTCTTGACTAATTGCACGCTGAATCGTTGCGTGATTGGTGTACGTTCTGTCGTCCGAGAAGGCAGCCAGTTGAGCAATGTTGTCATGATGGGGGCTGACTATTTTGAAGGCGCACAGGAGATAGCCGGAACTACCGCAAACGACCTTCCCTTACTTGGGGTAGGGCGAAATTGTATGATCAAGAACGCCATTATCGATAAGAACGCACGGGTTGGAGACAATGTGCGCCTGGATCCGGAAGGTAAGCCTGATGGGTTCGACCAAGGTGCCATCAGTATTCGTGACGGCGTTTTGATCGTGGGCAAAGATGGGGTCGTCCCATCCGGAACCGTGATCTGATTTCGTTTCTGGAGTATAGGAAGGTCCGCTATCAGGGACTGGTCTTGCTGTTGCCGCAAAGCTTGTTGGCAAGTGCGAGCGCGTTTTCGAGCACATCGTTCAGGCCTGGACCGCCTCTGAAATTGCCCAATAGATGGATGCCAGGAAAGTTTGCTTCGACTTGTTCCATTCCGCTGAGGAAAGCGTCATGACCGAGGTTATACTGGGGGATGGCCTTCTCCCACCGAGTGTGGCGGCTGAAGATAGGCTTTCCTGTCACCTTCAGGAGTGAGCTTAGCGTGCGCATGCATTGATCAACGGCCTCGTCCTGTTCCCATCTACCAGCCTCAGGGTGGGTACTTCCTCCGAGGAAAGCCATAATGGAGACGCAGTTTTCAGGAGCTCTATTTGGAAAGAGGGTAGATGAGAAAATGGCTCCCAGAATCGGTGCATTCTCTCTGGGTGAGATCAATACCCCAAATCCATCCATGGGGTGGGTTATTTGGCTTTTCTTAAAACCAAGGACCAAGGTAGCGACTGGCGGATAGTCGATCGGCGGTAGATCTTGAAGCGACTTCAGCAGGCAGGGATCGAAGGGAAGCTGGCCCCAGGCATAGGATGGCGTTGCGACAATCAAATTTCGTGCCTGCTCAATGGAAAGGCCATGTGAAGGTGTATGCCATTGAAGTTGCCAGGTGCCTTGCTGGGGTAGGTATTCGATCGAGCGCAGATCCGCTTGAGTGTGGAGGGATTCGCCGAGCAGACTGGCTTGCCTGTCAGTGAGCGTGGCGAGGCCATTCTGATACGATATCAACTGGCTGCGAAACGGGGGTTCTCCGCTTGCTTTACGCTTTTTTTTCAGGGCTAAAGTGCCCCGGATGAGAGATCCTGACCTCGCTTCCAGATTCCAAACCTTTGGAAAAGCATGGCGAATGGATAGCTTGCTGGCATCTCCGGCGAATATACCTGAGACCAGTGGGGCGATTCCGTAGTCGAGAAACTCCGGCCCAAGGCGGCGACTGACAAATTCAGCCACACTGGTATCCGTTCCTGCCGTTGGCTTTCTCCACGGTTCCCCCAGAAAGCGAAACTTTGCAGGCCATGAATAAAGAGGGGTGAGGATCGCAGAAACAAAGGAAGATGGGAGGGGGAGCATCCTTCCGTTTCTAACCAGAAATCGCTTACTAGCCTGGCTGTTTGCCGCAACGCGCTCCTCGCTCAGGCGGAGATCCTCTGACAGATACTTTTCGACCACAGGGGATTTGACCAAGAGGGAATTCGGTCCTGCTTCGCAGAGAAACCCTTCGATTCGTTCGCTGCGGATGACTCCACCAGGATAGGCATTCTTCTCAAGCACGCGAACACACTTCTCCTCCGAAACCAATTTTTGCGCACAAGTCAGACCGGATAAGCCGGCGCCGATAATGATGGCATCTTTCACGGGCATTTCAGGCGAGTGCATAAGCCCAGTGGATGGATTTTAGTGGGGAGAAATGAGAATGGGAATTTAGCCTCAGCTTGCTTTGGAGGCGCGACTGGAGTCCGACTTTTTCACGTCATTGGTTCCATCGTCGACTTCATGCGAGAAGGGTTGACCGGTAAGGCAGGCGATGAATTTCTTCATGGCGGGTGTCAGTACCCGACCTTTGCGATGGATGATCGCGAGTGGTCGTGTGAACTGCTTACCGCGGAGCTGAATCATTTTGAGAAGTCCCTGACGCACTTCTTGTTGAACAGTTGCCTGAGGCACAATTGCGATACCAGCATCAATTTCCACTGCACGCTTCACGGTCTCAATGTTGTCAAATTCCATCACCGGATCCATTTCCATTTTGGCTTCACGGAAAATCTGGTCGGTGGCTTTTCTGGTGGGGATATCGGGATCAAAACCAATGAATTTTTCACCGTTCAACTCTTTGATCTCTATCGTCTTCCGATTAGCGAAAGGATGGTTCGGATTGCAGATCAGGACCAGGCGATCTTCAAGGAAAGGAATAACTTCCAGTTGGCGCATTTTGACGGGGAACGCGACCAGTCCGATATCAACTGCATTTTGAAGGATGTCTTCGTAGACCAGGTTGGATCGGCGATATTCCACCCGGCAATTGACTGCGGGGTATTCCTTGAGGAACTTGGTGACATAAGGAGGCAATTCATGCAGACCAATGGAGTAAATTGTGGAAATATGGATGGTACCACTGATCACCTTTTTCATCTCTTGGAGATCGCTGATCAGCTTATCGTAGAGATGAAGGATTTCCTTTGCACTGTCATAAAGTTTTTGACCTTCGCGAGTGAGGCGAAACTGTTTTTGGCTGCGGTCGACAATGAGCACGGTAAAATGCTTTTCCATCGACCGGAGTTGTTGGCTAACCGCCGACTGGGTTATCCCATTCAGTTTAGCAGCCCGAGAGAAGCTTTGGGATTCAACCAGATCAGAAAAGATTTTAAAGTTTTCAACATGCATAAGTCACACTGATATGCTATTATACGGCTTTGTCTATATTAAAAATGCTAATCCATTAGTTTTATGATTGGAAATTCACCTAATAAAAACGTTGGGATAGCTTGTAATCTGTCCAAAGTGCGCTGGCGGCTGCAGGAAGCATGTCGATCCAGTGGACGGGAGGAACATTCGGTTGATTTGATGGCAGTGACCAAGACTCAGCCGGTCGAGACAGTAGAAGAAGCTTTTCGTCATGGACTCAGCTTATATGGTGAGAATCGCGTTCCTGAAGGGGTGGAGAAGATCAAGCGGTTTAAGGCCGAGGCCAAATGGGAATTGATCGGGCAGTTGCAGACAAACAAAGCCCGTCAGGCTATTGCTCATTTTGACCGAATCCAATCGGTGGATCGCCGTAAGCTGATAGCCACGTTGGCACGATTGGTAGAAGAGGGGGTGGCAGTTTGTAAGCCATTTCCAATCCTAATACAAGTTAACGCCGGTGAGGATCCGGCCAAGTCTGGCTGCAGGATCGAAGAGGCAGAAGAACTTCTGATAATGGCTCTGGAAACCAATTACCTGCGGATTGACGGACTGATGACGATTGCCCCCCTGGATGATTCCCCGGATGTAGCGAGCCGCTGTTTTGCCAATTTGCGGAAATTGAGGGATCGTTTGAGGGAAAAAGTCGGATTGCCTCTGGAAGTGCTCTCGATGGGCATGACCGGTGACTTGGAGCAGGCTATTGCTGAGGGAAGCACCCTCGTCCGTGTTGGATCTGCCCTCTTTGGAGAAAGAAATTATACCTGACTGGACTCAGTCATAATCCCCATTCAGGGATTATCAGTCTGGTTCGTAGTGGATTGAGTTTCTCTTTTTATCAAAAAGAGGCACATTTTCGGCGACTACTAGCGGCGACTACTAGTCTGGTAGATAGTCGAAAGTGGGAAGGGGGTGAGCCGGGGGGGGCGATTACTAGTCTGGTAGAAGGTGGGAGCGTTGGCGTTGGCGTTCTTCGAGGCGGGCTCTTTTTTGGGGGGAGAGGGTTTCGTGGCAGGCGGCGCAGTGGACCCCTTCGCGGTAATGGGGGGAGGCGCGGTCGTCCGGAGTTAGGGGCCGGTCGCAACCATCACAGAGGGTGTATTGACCGGGACGGAGGTGATGATCGACGGTGACCCGTCGGTCAAAAACAAAGCATTCTCCTTTCCAGAGTGATTGCTCCGGGGGAACTTTGGCGAGGTAATTGAGGATACCCCCCTTAAGGTGGTAGACTTCCTTGAAACCGCGTTGCAAGAGTAGGCTGGAAGCTTTTTCGCAGCGGATTCCCCCGGTGCAGTACATGGCGACTTTGGGGTGTTTTTGCGGGTCGAGCTGCTCTTCTACGAATTGGGGGAATTGTCGGAAATCCTGAGTCCCGGGGTCGATGGCACCCTGAAAGGTCCCGACTTCTGTTTCATACTGATTGCGGGTATCGAGGAGAGTGACGGAGGGATCGGAGATCAGTTCATTCCATTCCTCGGGTGGGATGTATTTGCCGACGACCAGAGTAGGATTAGCTTCCGGAACTCCCAGGGTGACGATCTCCTTTTTGAGTCGGACTTTCATGCGCCGAAAGGGAAGTTCCCTCGTGTAGGAGTGTTTCAGTTCGGGTTCAGGCATCCGGGTTTCACGCTGAAGAAAGTCGAGAAAGATGGACATCTGCTGCGGTTGTCCAGCAATCGTCCCATTGATTCCTTCGGAGGCGAGGAGCAGGCTTCCGACAATTCCGGATTCTGTGGCATTGCTCAAAATCGAGAGTTGTCGGGCCTGATAGTCGGGAAATTGAAAGAAGCAGTAGAGTGCGCTGACTTGAATGGGAAAGTCTACGGTCGGATGAGTGAGTTTCTTCATCTTGCTTCGCTGGTTGAGTGATTGAGAGAAGAAGAAGGTTGGAATCCCCCCTTGTGTGCAGGCAAGAGGAATTTCCCTGAAGAGACTGTACAGTCCACAGGCATAAAAAAAACCTGCCGGAAATCCGGCAGGTTGAGAGTGAAATGAATTTAGATTTATAGAAATCACTCACTCGGAGGGAGGAGCACCCCGTCGATGACGTGGATGACTCCGTTGGAGGCGGTCACGTTGGTGGCGATGATTTCGATTCCATTGACCAGGAGTTCGCCGTTTTCACCGACGGTGAACTCGATGGTGGCACCAGTACTGGTGGGGACTGGGGTGTTGGTCGGGACTTCTGAAGCGTAGATTTTTCCTGCAACGGTGTGGTAGAGGAGAATTTCTGTGAGGGTAGCTTGGTTCTCCGGTTCGAGGAGGGTCGCTACGGTATCACCGAGGGCGGCAAACGCTTCATCAGTGGGTGCAAAGACGGTCAATGGACCTTCACCCGTGAGTGCGGCTGCTACGGCTGGATCGGCTGCTCCGACGGCAGCAAGCAAGGTGTCAAAGCCTGCTTCGGCTGCAACGGTGGCCAGGTTTTCCGGTGGGAGCAAAACGGCATCAATGACGTGAACGATTCCGTTCGATGCATACACATTTGGAATGACCACGGTGGCACTTTCATTGATTAAAACACCCAGTGGGGTCACATCAAAGCGAAGGTCCGCGCCTGCAACGGTGGTGACAAAGAAGGTGTTCTGTTGACCGCCGAAAATGCTGTCAGGGTTGAAGGTGAGATCCGCGGCGGTGAATTCACCAGCTACAACGTGGTAGGTAAGAATTTGAGAGAGGGTGGCTTGATTCTCCGGCTCCAGAAGTGTAGCAACCGTATCGCCAAGTACTGCGAATGCCGCATTGGTAGGGGCGAATACGGTTAGAGGACCTTCGCTGGTAAGGGCGGCTGCGACGGCTGGATCAGCGGCACCGACTGCGGCCAGCAAGGTGCTGAGGTCATCGACTTGGCCAGCCAGTTCCGCAATGTTGTCCGTCGTCCGCTTGGCAAGGAGGATGGGATCCATCGAACTGTAAACGACAAACACCCGTGGGGTGGGCTCTGGAGCGGTTACGCCGACGACGTAGGCGACCCAGAAACTGTCTTCTTCATTGTATACGTAGAAGTAGGGGAAATTGCTTTCGTCAACGTAGAGCCATCCAGGCAAGCCAAGGGACTCCAGATTCGGATCAAAGATCCAGACAGCTTCTTCACCGGCACCAGAGAGGTGGATGTAGCCGTGCTCATCATGATTTATCCAGCCCGGAAGCATGACTGCGGTGGTTGATCCGCTTTGAGTGAAGGAGCCAAACCAGCTCGAAGTGAAGCTTCCGTCTCCGGAAGCAGTAACATCCACCAAGCCTTGTGCCTGGAGAGAGCTTGCCCCGATGGTGAGTGCACCGATCAGGGAGAGGGAACGTAGTAATTTATGTTTCATGATTAGAGGGTCTGAGTTTTGAGTGAAACCCAGAATACCTCTTGTCCTGAAAACTTCCCTGGAGAGACTGGTTGAACGGTTGGATGTCGCGACGAAAGGACAGTGCGGAGCGACGGACGGTCACTTGTGTCGAGATTCGTAAAACCCTCAATACAAGTGGGTAATGAGAGAATGCATCCTCGCGGAGTGGTCGGTTCTCGGGGTTGTCCGGTTGATTTTTACCCTCAATGGACAGAATGCGACAGCGATGAATGGAAATGGAAGGGAGGGGAAATGGTCGGGCTGAGAGGATTCGAACCTCCGACCCCTTGCACCCCATGCAAGTGCGCTACCAGACTGCGCTACAGCCCGAAATCAAAGGCGTGAACAAAGGCTGCGGAAGGGTCCGGGTCAAGGAAAAGAATGCAGGAAATGATCAGCCCTTGGTTTTCCCGCTGCCAAGGCGCATTTTCTGCAGTTGCTTGAGAAAGTGGGGGATCAGTTCTGCTTCCATCCAGTTGAAGGCGGCGGCCATCCCTTCATCTCGGTAAAGGCGGCCAATGCGTGCCTCTACTGCAGTGGGTTCGCCAAAGGCTGAAAGGAAGTGATTGGAAGTGAGGCGGACATAGAGATCCTGCCGGGAGAGACCCCGAGCGGGTGGGTCATTGGCCAAGAGCCATTGACGGGCAAAGAGGCCTAGAACGGCATCACCGATCCATGCCTGGTCGCGCAACATTTCCTGAAGGGATTCCATATATTTGAGTGATTTGATCCTGTCAGGAGATTTTGGGATCATCAATGACAAAGGGTTCTTGCCACCGAAATCCCTCCTTCACAGCCTCAGGCATGCATAAACGAACACGCTGGCTACTGGGGATATCGATTGCGTTGATAATCTGTTTTCTGCTGCTTGGGATCAGCGGTATTTGGTGGTTGCGGACTGTACTGCAGGCGAGTCTACCTCAATTGGAAGGGACACGCGAAGTCCCTGGCTTGCTGGGGGAGGTGCGGATTGAACGGGATGGCGCGGGAGTGCCAACGATCCATGCGCAATCACGTCAGGATGCGGCTCGGGCTCTGGGGTGGTTGCATGGGCAGGACCGTTTTTTTCAGATGGATGTCTCCCGTCGGACCGGGGCGGGAGCGTTATCCGGGTTGTTTGGTGCTCCCTTGGTGGAGACGGATCGCTGGTTGCGGTTTCATCCCGGACGCCGTTTTGTTGAACAGGCTTATGCCCGGCTGCCGGATCAACACCGTGCCTTGCTGGATGCTTATGCTGAAGGAGTCAATGCTGGGCTGAATGCCCTTGATGTTGTGCCTCCGGAGTATCTGGCTTTGCGCTCTCAACCGGAACCGTGGGCTCCGGAGGATGGCTTTTTCATGACGCTGTCGATGTATTTTTTTCTTCAGGACAGTCGTGGAAGACATGATTTGATTCGTGGGCGTATCGCGGAGCTGTTTCCAGTGGAGTTGGTGGATTTTATCTTTCAGCAAGGGTCTCCCTGGGATAGTCCGATCGATGATACGCTTCGGCCTATCTTAGTGTTTCCGGTGGAGGCATGGGCTCAAGCGATTTCCCAGTGGGAGGAAGCTGAGATGATGGGAGCCAGCCAGTTGAGCAGGACAGCCTTTGAACCCGAGAGTAGTCCAGGCAGCAATGCCTGGGCGGCAACAGGACAAGCCACTTTGGATGGACGTGCGATTCTGGCCAACGACATGCATTTGGGGCTAGGAGTTCCACATGTGCTGTATCGGGTGCATCAGCGCATATCTGAGGAACCCGAGGGGGAAGTCCACTCGCTGGATGGAGGTACTATTCCCGGGATGCCTGTGATCCTCTCAGGAAGTAATGGACAGCTCGCCTGGGGCATGACGAACAGCTATATCGACCTGACCGACCTTGTCCGGCTGGAACTGCATCCGGAGGATCCGAACCAATATTGGACTGCTGACGGGTGGAAGGCGTTTGAGTTGCGGCGTGAGCGGATTGAGGTGGCGGGGAAAGCGGCTGTTTTTGAAGACGTGCGGGAAACGATTTGGGGTCCGGTGAAGGAAGGGCCGACAGGTGAGCTGTATGCGGTGGTATGGGTGGCATCCCTGCCAGAAGCATGGAATCTGGATTTTCTTGATTTGGAGAATGCCCGGACGGTGGAAGAAGCTTTTGAGGTGGCTTGGCAAAAAGGGCTACCTACGCAAAACCTGATGGTGGCGGATAGCAGTGGACAGATTGGCTGGACCCTGATCGGGGCGATACCGAACCGGCAAGGCATCAATGGATTTTTTCCCATATCGGCTGAAGAGTGGGGTAGAGGATGGCAGGGCCGTCTGTCTGCAGATGCTTACCCACGAGTGGTGACACCTGAAGGAGGGCTGATCTGGACGGCCAATCAGCGAATGCTGGGCGGAGAAACCATCAGTATCCTGGGGGATGGAGGGTATGATGCTGGATATCGTGCCGGACGAATTTGGGATCTGCTACAGGATCAGCCATTGACAGAAGAAACATTTCTACAGATCCAAATGGATACAGCCGTTCCCATGATGGAACGGTGGCGGGTCTTGGCGGTGGGGATATTGAAGGCACAGAGCGCCCTCAACGCAAAGCGGGAAAAGGCACTGGAGGTGCTGGAATCGTGGGATGGCAAGGCATCAGCCGAATCCACTGCATATCCATTGCTGCGGGACTTGAGGGGGGAACTACTGAGCGCAGCCTGGGATCGTCTCTTTGCTCCCCTGCAGGATGAAACGGTGCCTCATGCCTTGAATCGTGAAGTTGCCTTGGATGAAATCCTTTTTACTCCCTATGCGAGAAGCCTGGATTCGTTGGCTCCGTCGGATAAGGGCACGTGGGAAGCGGTCTTTCTGGCGACCCTTGATCAATTGCTGGAGACGCATGATTTTGAGGAGAGGTGGGGGCAACGCAACCGGCTTTCGATGCAACATCGTTTTTCCAGTGTATTCCCATTTCTAGGACGCTGGCTGGACATGCCAGCTGATGAGATGGCTGGGGATGTCTTTACGGTCAGGGCACAAGGGCGAAATTTCGGAGCGGCCCAACGTATAGCAGTGTCACCGGGCCTGGAAGCTGAAGGGCACTACCATCAACCGGGTGGAGTGAGTGGTCATTTTCTTTCACCCTTCTATCGGAGCGGTCATGCTGATTGGGTGAAAGGGACACCCAGACCTTTGTTGCCGGGGGAGGCAAAATTTGAACTCAGGCTGGTTCCTCCAGGAAAGAGGCAGGCACCTTAAGCGGCATCTTTATCCTGAAGGCCATCCGGGGGGTGAAGATGTTCGGATGCCTTTTGCCTGCGTCTCCAGGCGTGCCATCCGATAAAGGAACCGAGCAACAGAATGCCTACTGAGATCCCTGGCTCGGGAATCACTACAGGTTCGACAGGAATGATGGTGTTGCCAGGGCCAATGGTGGAACCGGATCCTTCGAAGCTGACTTGTTGAGGGATGTTGATATTGGTTCCGGCTGGATTGAAGACGACCTGGTTGGTGTCGACGTAATTAATGACGTTGATGGTTCCGGAGCCGGAGATGTTACCGAGGTTCAACTGTGCATTGGGGTCGTTGCCGAGGTCGATGACAGAATCACCAGTCAGGGTGACGTTGGGGATGGAGACACTTCCGGTAGCGACCAGGGTGCCACTATCGAGTGTAACGACACTGCCACCCCCCATGGAAACCCCATCATTGAGCAAAAGGGTTCCTCCGCTTTCGACGAGGACAGAAGCACCGCCGTCCACAAACCCATTTAAAGTAAGCGCCCCTTCAGAAACCTGGATATCTGCGCCTCCGCCAATATTACCCAGGATATTCAGGCTGCCCCCGCTGGCGTTGACATTGATGTCGGCGCCCCCGCCGATATTCCCGATGATGGTATTATCGCCTCCGGTGATATTGACATCTTTTCCACCTCCACTGAGAGCATTATCAAATACATTGGTGCCACCGGAAACGTTGACTATGCCAGAGCCAATGTTGCCAGTGAAAGTATTGATCCCACTTTGAATGGTCAGGTTGACGCCACCTCCGATGGAACTATTGATAATGGAGGTTCCGCTTCCCGAAATAGTGAGCATTCTGGTGCTCCCCCAGTTGGTGATGTCAGAATTATAAGTTACGAGCCCACTTCCCGTATGAGTGATAGTTAGATTGGTATTCAGCCTGAGAGGGGTATTGAATGTGAAATTTCCACTTCCTGAAAAATTCCAATTACTGGGACCATTGGTAGCGACAAAATCGCCGCTAGTGAAGGTATAATTCAGATTGGAATGAATGTTTAGTTGCGTCAGTTGGCGCTGTGCACCCAAATTAATGGTCTGATTGGTGCTTGGAATATTTCCAAAGAGTACGCTGGAATTGCTCCCGGGAACAGAGCTTGGAGACCAGTTACCAGCTGTTCCGTAATTGGAGTTGGTCGCGCCCGTCCATTCATTCGATGATTGTGCTATCGCTGGGATTCCACATAAGACAACTGCGGAAAGCATCCCACCCACACGCAGCCCCGACCGGATTCGAGCAGGCCGAACGAGGTCCTTCAGGAAGGATAACGTGGTCAGGGTAATGTCCATGGTGGACGGTTGGTTCTCAGGGTTACAGTTAAACTGTAGTTCTGTTAACAGGGCAGGGTCAATGTCCTCAGCTGTAAATACGGAACATTGCAGCCCAGCTTAAGCAGTTTATTCATTCTCGACTATAGTTTGTCCGCAGAATGATCCCGAAAATTGTATAAACCATGTAAATGGATCGGGTTATGTGCTTCTTATTGGGAAATCTCGATTTTCGCCCAAAGGTCATTATCGGCCGACATGCTTCAAGGAATCCGCCTTGAATGAGCGGGTGGGGGAGGCAAAAAAAAACGATGCCAATTTCAGCATCGGTCGGTGCGAAAACCGTGAACGGTCCTTCTCCGTTGAGGACATCGACGAGTCCGGCTGCCTGAACGGCAGCGACCAGTGTCGAGAAATTGTCATTACCCGCCGCAATGGCGACAATGGTTTCCTTCTTTTCAGATCGTTCGCTATCATAAGCTTTTTCCCGTGGGAATGGGCATAGCCGACAGTTGCGGATGCCGCAAAGATGCAGCACATCAAGGAGAGGAGAAGATATGGTATTTTAGGATGCCTTGCTTGCGGCGGCGGAGACCATCAATCTAGTTGCCGCATCGCTTTCCGGGGGAAAGAGCGCTACGTACGCTTTGAGTGACAGAGCCCAGTTCGGGGTGACTGGCAGTGATGATGATTTCACCATCCTGATCCGGAAGGCTTCTGACGATGGCCAGCACATATCCGTTAAAGGCACTGCGCTGATGGGAAGGGAAGGGGGTGAAGTCGGTGGGATCCCCGTTGTCGGTGGCAATGATCTCTGCCGGGCCTTCCACTGAAAATTCGATGAGCTGGTCCGCCCTTGGAGCAAGATTACCCTTTTGGTCGACGATCCGGATGGTAAGGAAACTCAGGTCCTTACCGTCCGCCCGGATTTTATTCCGGTCTGCACGGATTTCCATCTTGGCGGGATCACCGGCTGTGATCATCTCGGCACGAGCCCATTCCTCTCCGTTACGGTAGGCGATCACTTCCAGTTTTCCGGGTTCATAAATCACCTCATCCCAGCGGAGGCGATATACATAAGGCCCTTTTTGCTTTCTGCCCAGAGAGCGACCGTTGAGGAAAAGCTCGGCTTCATCTCCGGAGGTGAAAACATGGACCGGGGTGATTTCCCCTTCTCTTTCCGGCCAGGTCCAGTGGGGGAGAATGTGGACCATGGGAAGATCCGGGCGCCAGCGGGATTGATAGAGGAAAAAGCGGTTCTTGGGGAAGCCCGCCAGGTCGATCATACCATAGCTCGCGCTTCTGGAGTCGTAGTAGGGGGTTGGTTCACCGATGTAGTCCCATCCACTCCAGACGAATTCACCGGCGACAAAGGGGTGCCTGTCTTGTGCAGCAAATACCCGGTCGGGTGAAGAACCGAAGTTGGCGGTGTAGAGTTCGTATGAGCAGACCAGCTGTCGTTCGGAGTCACCCCCCTGGCCGTCGTAGATAGGAGCGGTGATGCCATCAAACACCGGAAAATTATAGACTCCGCGGGCGCTGATGGTGGCGGCTGATTCACTGCTGAGGATAACCTTGTCGGGAAAGGCCTCGTGAAAAGCGGCATAGAGCGGAGGGGTGCGGATTCCGACAAGATGGGCATGGGCGGGGGTGTCGCGGATGCCGGTGCCCTGATAGTTTAGGCTGATCACATCCATGGTGCGGGGAAAGGGCATATCCGGCTTGGCGAAATTCATGGAAGCGGTAGTCGGGCGGGTCGGGTCTTCCTCGCGGATGATGTCGTGCAGGCGCCGGGCGACAGCAGCTCCTTCCTCGTCGGTGTATTGTTCACCGACTTCATTGCCAAAGCTCCACATGATGACGGATGGACTGTTGCGGTCACGGTGAACCAAAGCTCTGGTGTCCTGCTCGCCCCATTCCGGAAAGATGAGGTGGAAATCCATGGGCGTCTTGCGTCTTTCCCAGACATCGAAGGTTTCGTTGACCACGAGAAAGCCCATTCGGTCAGTCAGTTCGAGCAACTCTGGAGCGGGAGGGTTGTGGGCGAGGCGGATGGCGTTGGCCCCTACTTCTCGCAGCATCTCCAGCTGTCGTTCGGCGGCGCGAGTATTAAAGGCTGCGCCCAATGCGCCCAGATCATGGTGCTGGTTGATACCCTGGATACGGATACGCTCGCCGTTCACGTAGATACCTGATTCCGGTTTGAATTCCAGAGTGCGGATGCCAAAGCGGGTTTTGTAGCGGTCAATAACGACACCTCCATGGAGAATTTCAGTGACCGCGACATAGAGGTTCGGCTCTTGCGTGGGAGGCGGACCCCAGAGTCGGGGTTGGGAAACTTCAGCTGTTGCCGACAGGGTTTTCGTTCCCTTTGCCGGAATGGTTGCGTGTAGCGAATTCGCCCATGCCACCGGTACCGTTGAGAGCTGCCCCCGGGCATCCCGCTCATGGATGGCTGTGCGCAGTTCAATCTCTCTTGGGTGCTCGTCGTGATTCACCAGCTGGACCTCGATGTGTACTTCAGCTCGTTGATCGGATACGGCCGGAGTGGTCACAAAGGTTCCCCATTGATCGACATGAAGTGGGCCGGTCTTGGTCAACCAGACATTTCGATAAATACCCCCGCCCGGATACCAGCGCGAGGAAAACGGTGGATTGTCGAGTCGGATAGCCAACTGGTTGGCAGCTCCAAAATGAAGGTAAGGCGTGAGGTCGAGATGCCAGGAACTGTAGCCAAAAGGCCAGCCACCGACCAGGTAGCCATTCAGCCAGACCATGGCATAGGACATGGCCCCGTCGACTTCGAGATAGACTCTGCGGTTGGCGTCGGATGCGGGAATGTCAATTGATTTGCGGTACCAGGCGACCCCAGGACTGGGCAGCCTTCCCATTCCGCCTCCGGTCCCGTGTATGGCGGACCCGTCATTGAACGGTCCGGCTATGGCCCAGTCGTGCGGCAGGTTGATCTGTTCCCATCCACTGTCATCAAAGTCCAATTGGACAAAAGGGAAATCTTGCCCCGGATGGCCCTCTGGGCGGATGTGGCGTTTTTCCGGATCTGCGATAAAAGCGTTTCCGCTGGGCAGAATCCAGGGTTTGAGGACAAAACGGCTGCGATCCAGATCCTCTGCTTTGGTCGGCTCGGCATCGGCCTCCCGGACGACCTCTTCCCCTTCCATTTCCGGACGGACATCATAGATCAAATCATCGGGAGTGGTTTCCTGGGCATATTTCATAAATGCCCAGTTGTCGTTGATGGAGATTCTCTCGCGCAATGAATGCGAAGAAGGATCTTCAGGCTGATGGGCGGAGGAAAGCGGAAAGGTCCCGATGGCGATCAGGACAGGGGCTAAAAGGAGTCGTCGCTGCATGTCTTTCAGAGAGTCGACGACAGATGGGAGAATCAAGACTAAGCAACTTGGCAATCGGAGAAGCGGGGAATTTACCGCAGATTGGTGCTGATGATCCGTCAATGGATTCCATCTGAACGTTCATCGCGAAGGGGGAAATTGGTGCGGGCGGCGGGAATCGAACCCGCCTCTCAAGCTTGGGAAGCTCGCATACTACCGATGTACTACGCCCGCATATTTGAGTGATGAGTAACGAATGAGATTTTATCGGTTCTTGCAAGAGTGAAGAAAGGTAAGGATGGCATCAAAAACAGGGCGACTTTGATCAGTTTGAAGGTATCAAGTGACGCGCCACCATACGGGTGAGTCCAGTAAAGAGGGTTTCGGCGAAGTTTAACTCGCGTTGAAGAATATGGAGCAGCTCCCATTTGCGTTCCAAGGCCCGCTTCCCTGGTTGAAATGCGACGAGTCGGCCCGTTTCGATTTCTTCACGGGCAATCCATTCCGGCAGGATCGCGACCCCCATGTCCAGTTCGACCAGTTTTTTTATCAAAGCCTCGCTCCGCACTTCAATGAAAGGGGAAATCTGGATGCGCTCCACCCTGAAGTAGTGATCAATCACATGAAAGGCGTCTGAGTCCGTTTCCGAAAGGATGAATTTTTGGTCGCTGATTTCATCGCGTTGCAGCCTGCCGTGGCGGGCCCATGGGTGCAGCGGATTCACCAGAAAGACGAGGCTCTCATTGGCCAGGGCAATCTGTTCAAATCCCCGCTGCTCCCGTTGGTTCACACACAGGGCGAAGTCCACCTCATCTGCCCGCAGCCCCTCAATCAGTTCATCGGTGGATCCTTCAATGATGTGGATACTGATCTGCGGAAAACTGTCCCGGTATTCCCGGATCACGGCAGGAAGGATGTGGCTGCAACCGGCACTGGTCGAACCAATCCTCAAGCGTCCGCGCCTCCAGTCCAATTGCGCGTGAAACCGGTGACGGGCTGATTCAATTTTTTCCAGAATCGCTTTTGCCTCGGGAAGAAACAGCCGCCCATTGGCAGAAAGTGCCAGCCCCCGGCCCTGTCTGTCAAAAAGTGAACAGCCCAATTCTTCCTCCAGCCGTTTCAGTGCGTGACTCAAAGCCGAAGGCGTCAGCCCCAGAACTTTTGCTGCGCGGTGCATATTGCTGCGCTCGGCCAGCTCTACAAAAAGCCTTAATTGTCTGGATTCCAGCAGGTTGTTCACGAAGAAGGTCAAGCAGTTGGCATGCCGCACAGGTAATTGATGAATCAAATTCATCATTTTATGTAAATTATTTCGCTGAGTTAATCTTTCCATTTAGCGGGTGTGGCATCCTCCCTGCAAAAAGAGGGGCATGGAACAGCACACATTCAGGCCGTATTCAGGGGGGATCCGACCGACGGAAGGTGAGGCCTTGAAGATCGGTTATGTGCCGTTGGTGGATAGCGCGCCGTTGATTATTGCGGAGACGCACGGCTTTTTCCGGAAGTATGGCTTGCGGGTCAAACTGGAGCGCGAAGTAGGCTGGGCCACTGTCCGGGAAAAAATCCGCCATGGTGAGCTGCAAGGTGCGCAGGCCCCGGCCAGCATGGTATTTGAAATTCATTACGGTCTGGGGGTGATGCCGGTCCCTTGTATGACGGCCCTGATTACGGCCCATCACGGTAATGCCATTGTGCTGTCGAATGAGTTGTGGGAACTGGGTGTGCGTGATGCCTTTTCACTGATGCGATTGATTCGCAGTGAGCGTCATCAGCGGCGTTTTACTTTTGCCGGTGTCCTGCAGTATTCATCCCAGCACTACCTAATGCGTAAGTGGCTGGCTTCTGGAGGGATTGATCTGGACAAAGATGTGGATCTGGTCATGATCCCGCCTCCGCAGGTCCATCCCTGTCTGCGGGCAGGTCATATTGATGGTTTCTGTGTGGCGGAGCCTTGGGGCTCAGCCTCGATCGCTGAGGGTATTTGCTGGAGCCCCGTGCTGAGCCGTGATTTTGATCCGGGCCATCCGGAAAAAATCTTCATGGTACAAAGAAGCTTTGACCGTCAGCGGCACTCCGAGCATCTCGCCCTGATCGCTGCCTTGATTGAAGCGGCACGCTATTGTGATCAGCCTGATAATCGTGAGGAAGTGGCTTCTGTCCTCTCGCATCGCAGCTATCTGGATTTGCCGGAAGCGATTCTGCGTTCCTCTCTGGTTGGCCCTTATCCGATGGGAGAAGGAAGGGCAGATGGGGTTGATGTCATCCGCTTTGCCCGCGACGGAGCAAACAGACCCTGTGTGAAGAAAGGGCGCTGGGTCATCAATGAGATTTTTGCCCACGGTTTGTCCGCCAGTTTGCCGCCCTTAAGTGATGAAGCGGTCTCGGCTTGTTACCGTGAGGATATCTATGACGAGGCGGAAGCCCTGATCAGCGGGCGAAACCCGAGGTCCCGTTCTGTGGATACGCTACTGAACCCGGCTTTTATATCTGAAAACATCTGACCTGAAAACCATCCATAATCTGGAGACAAAGCATGAGCACGCATATCAAAGATCCCTTCAATCCGAACATCGACGTCTGGAATGAATGTGGCGAAAACGCCGATAACAGTTCGACCGATTCGCTGGTCGGACTTTCGCCTGAAGATCAGGCTGTTTTAAACAAGCGTAAGATCAACCCCAAGGATCAGGATGCGGTGGTGGCCCGTGCGCTGGAAAGCTCGGCCATGAAGGGGGTGTTTGGCAATGACATCAGCCGCCGTCGATTCATCAGGCGGGTGGGAGTGGGAGCGGCTGCTGCCATGTTTGCTCAGTTTTTCCCCTTTTCCTCGCTGCAGGCGATGGCTACGGAAGCCCGTAAAAACATTGAAAAGAAGAAGCTGACAATCGGCTTTGTACCCATTACCTGTGCGACGCCGATCGTGGCGGGACATGCTTTGGGCTATTATCAGAAATACGGATTGGATGTGGATATCATCAAGACTGCAGGATGGGCGGTATCCCGCGACAACTGCCTGAACGGAAACTATGATGGTTCTCACTTACTCTTTCCAATGCCGCAGGCGATGAGCCTTGGGCTTGGTTCAACCCGCTCCCCCTGGAGAATTGTGTCCAATGTCAATACGAACGGACAAGCTATTGTTCTGGCTAACAAGCACCGGGACAAACGCGATCCCAAGCAATGGAAAGGGATGCGCTTTGCTGTGCCGTTTGAATATTCGATGCATAATTTTCTGATCCGCATGTATGTGGCGGAAGCAGGTCTGGATCCGGATCGTGATATACAGATCCGGGTGGTTCCACCGCCAGAGATGGTAGCCAATCTGCGGGCTGAGAATGTTGATGGCTATTTGGCGCCCGATCCATTTTGCCAGCGTGCGGTCTTTGATGGAGTAGGCTTTATTCACAAGTTGACTATGGAGCTGTGGGACCAACATCCCTGCTGTGTTTTTAGTACCAGTGAACGCTTTATTTCGGAGAATCCGAATACCTTCATCGCACTGAGTATGGCGATCCTTGAAGCGACTGCGATGGCCGAGCAACCAGCCAATCGGGCTCATTTTGCTGAAGTGATGGCCCCGCGCAATTATCTCAACCAGCCCTCCGAAGTCCTCCGGCAGATCCTCACTGGTATTTTTCCGGATGGATTGGGCAATGTCCGCCGGGTTCCTGATCGGATTTCGTTCATGCCCTTTCCCTCACAGTCCATGAGCATATGGGTGCTTTCTCAAATGAAGCGTTGGGGATATCTTAAGGATGATATCAATTATCAAAGCATTTCCCGTGAGATAGCGCTTTCTTCACGCACAGAGCAGATGATGCGGGAGCTTCAGGATGAGAATCCGGATATTCAGTGGCGTGACCTTCCCGAGTTAGAGCATCCGGTTTTGCAGATTCACGGGCGTCGCTTCGACCCCACGGATGTTAATGGCTATCTCGACTCATTTGCCATTCGGAGGGACGCCTGATCGGCGGCAATCCCTGGATCACTCAACTGCCCATCATGAACGATACATTCAAAGGATATCTCTTATCGGTCATTTTCCTCTTTGCCTTTCTATTGATCTGGCATGCATCCACGCATACGGCTGAGCAGGTTACCACCAGCACACAGCTTTCGCCGGGGCAGGAACAGTCACTCCTGGAAAAGGGCATGGCGGCAGATGATGTGAAGGCTTTGGCCGAAGCAGGGTTACGTTTCGATCAAATGGAGCAGTTGGCTGATTTGGGGCTGACTCTTGAAGAAATCGAGATGGCGGGAGGCATTCGGGCATTTGGGTTTACTACTGGGGAAGGCGGTGCGGCGGAATCTGCCAGCACCGGCTTCCCCGGGCCAATTCAAGTGGGAAGTGAAATAGTTCGTCAAATGTCCGATCCATTTTATGACAAGGGTCCTAACGATAAGGGGATTCTCCTGCAACTGGCCTATTCACTCGGGCGGGTAGGGATGGGGTTTGGACTGGCGGTACTCATTGCACTTCCATTGGGATTTGTGCTGGGGATGTCTCCGGTTTTTAAGACCGCCTTGGATCCCTACATCCAGATTCTCAAACCGATCTCCCCGCTTGCGTGGATGCCCTTGGCGCTTTACACGATCAAAGATGCCGAGGCGTCCTCGATCTTTGTCATCTTCATCTGTTCGATCTGGCCCATGTTGATCAATACTGCCTTTGGTGTCGCAGGTGTAAAGACAGACTGGATACACCTGGGACGGACTCTAGAGTTAGGTCGCGCCGAGCTGGCCGTACGTATTATTCTGCCTGCGGCGGCGCCGACTATTTTCACAGGAATGCGCATCTCGATCGGGATTGCCTGGCTGGTGATTGTTGCGGCTGAAATGCTGATTGGGGGAACAGGAATCGGATACTTTGTGTGGAACGAATGGAATGGTCTTAACATAGACTCGATGATTCTCGCCATTCTCGTGATTGGGCTGGTCGGTTTCGCGCTGGATGCGGCGATCGGATATCTCATGAAAACCTTCTCCTATAAGGCATAGAGCCTGTAATAAAAGATGAAAGATTATCTAGTTGAATCTGAGGTCCTGACAAAAGCCTATCCCAGCCCTAGACGAGGTGATGCGGATCTGGTGGTTTTCGAGAATGTGAATTTCCGGATCCGAGAGGGAGAGTTCATTTGTTGTATCGGTCATTCCGGTTGTGGAAAATCGACCATTCTCAATATTCTGGCCGGTTTACAGAAGCCAACTGCTGGTTACACATACCTCAAGGGCAAGGAAATCACCGGCCCTGGGCTGGATCGGGCGGTGGTTTTTCAGAGCCACAGTTTGCTTCCTTGGTTGAGCGCGCTGGACAATGTGACATTTGCCGTCAAAGCACGCTGGCCGGAGTGGTCAAAGCAGCAGGTAAAAGCGCATGCTATGCATTATCTTGAAATGGTTGGCCTGCAGGATGCCGCCAACCGCAAGCCACACCAGCTTTCCGGGGGTATGAATCAACGGGTTGGGATTGCGAGGGCTTTTGCAGTCAAAAGTCGGCTTCTGTTGATGGATGAACCATTCGGTGCCTTGGATGCCCTTACCCGGGGATCGATTCAAGAGGAACTGGTCAAAATCTGTGCGGCCACGGGGCAGACCATATTCATGATCACCCACGATGTTGATGAAGCCATCCTGCTTTCCGACCGCATTTTCCTAATGACCAATGGGCCACGGGCAAACATAGCGGAGGCAGTGGTGGTGGACATTCCCCGTCCTCGTGACCGTGCCCAGATCATCCACAATCCGGGGTACTACACGATTCGAAATCATTTGGTCGACTTTCTGGTTTCCCGGTCGAGGGAACTTTCCGGAAATGTCCGTCGGGTCAAGGAATCGGAAGTTCGTAATGAGGCTGGTGTGATTTTTCCACCGGACGTAAATCCACTGGATCCATCCTCTCCGCAACTGGCGACTTCTGGAGTGAGCGATGGGCAGGACTTTTAATCAACCCTTAGTGATAGAATACACCATGAACAAAGTAGAAATGACTGAGGCCATCATGGCCGCTAAGTTCCAAAAGAAGACCACCTGGCAGGCCCTGGGCGAAGCGGTGGGATTAACGGATGTGTTTTTGGTCTCGGCATGCCTGGGCCAAAACTCCCTTCCGGCGGAAATCGCAGACAAACTATGCGCCGAACTCGGGCTCGAGTCAGAAGTATCCCAAGCTCTGCAGGTTTTCCCCACCAAAGGAATGGACCCGCAAATGTTGCAGGATCCGGTCATTTACCGGTTGCAGGAAATTGTCTATGTCTACGGACCGTCGATCAAGGCGATCATTCACGAGAAACTTGGGGATGGAATCATGAGTGCGATTGATTTCTCCATGTATATTGATCGGGAAGAGAATCCTGCCGGAGACCGTGTAAATATCCGGATGAGCGGAAAGTTCCTGCCTTATAAACGCTGGTAAGTTGCCTGCCCTCGGGTAGATCCACCGCTTGACCATCAATGCGGGAATATTCATGCTATTATTTGGATGTTTTACCTGATTCCCCTCTTTTTCTGCCTGCGGCTGACTGGTTTGATCATTTCTTCATGTGTACTTTGACTGGTCAGTCGCAGGCTGTTTTTGTATCCGAAAACTCATTACTAGACCTTGCTAACTACAAATTATGAAAACTCAGTTTTTCACCTTATCTGCGCTACTGGCGCTGAACCTGTTCTCCACTCATTGGGCTTTTTCTGCTGACGCGGTTGAAACAGCGCTCGACACGCTTCGGGAAGATCTCAAGCAAAATCTGCCTGGGACCATCCATCTTAATATCCGGACCCGCTATGAGTGGTTTGATGCTCCGGGAGTTGAGCGGAAGGGATTTTCCCAGCGCCTGCGCTACGGATACACGACCCCTTCCTACGAAGGGTTTAGCGCGATGGTGGAAGGAGAGACCCTCTACGCACTCAATGGCAGCCACCGCATTCACCCTCTGGATCAGGCCGGTCAAGGAACTGAATTGAATCAGCTCTGGGGACGTTATGAATATTCGGATGTGGGATCCATTAAGGTAGGCCGCCAAGTATACACTTTGGGCAATCAACGCTTTATCGGCCATGTTGGCTGGCGGCAGAACATGCAAACGTTTGATGCGGCCACTGCAGAGTGGAAGGCGTCCGAATCGGTGACCTTGCGTCCTTTTTATCTTGATAGGGTTCGGCGGGTGACCGGAACGGGGGAAGGCCTTGATGGCTATGGGATCGACATGACTTATGCCGTGTCTCCACTGCTGCAAGTGAATGCCTTTGCTATGCGGCTGGATTTTGACCGGCAGGCTGCTTGGTCAAACAACACCTGGGGGGTTCGTCTCCATGGACAGCGCCCGATGGAAGATGTGCGAGTGGACTACGCGGTTTCCTACGCATACCAGACGGAAAATTCCGGCAGTGGTGGGCGCGACTTCTCCCTGAGTTATCTGGCTGGTGATGTATCGGCCACTGTTGCCGGTATTTCAGTGGGTGGCGGGTTTGAGCTTTTGGAGGGTGATGGTACCAATGGGTTCCGTACACCACTGGCGACGGTTCATGCCTTCAACGGGTTTGCTGACAAGTTTCTTCCGCTGGCCGGTTTTCCCCTGGGGCTTGATGATCGCTACGTTTATCTGGGGTATCGTATCCCGGTAGGCAACGGGATCCCGATCCGTGTGACGCACCACTGGTTCCGTCCCGAAACCGGATCCGGCCGCTATGGAAACGAGATCGACCTGATCGCCAGCTATCAGATTAACCGGTATTTCAGCCTGGTTGCGAAGTATGGACGCTATCGTGCCTCATCCCGCGCTGTCGGGGCTGGAATTGGCGACAAAGACATGTTCACCTTTGAGGTGAACTTCAATTTCTGAACCCCGCGATAGCTTAAAAAGAAGCCCCCGTCCTCTAGGGGGGGGAGGACGGGGGCTATATTTTTCCTCCAACTTCCGAGTGCCGCTCAGGCATATGGGGGGGACGGAAGTTGAAGTTCGTGTTGTGTTCTCTGACATTTTTCTCAAGCAGACAGCAGACTGCCTGAAAGAATGGAAACCCTCCAAAGGATTCCACGGGAAGGGGGTTGCGTGAGTGCGCAGAAAGTCAAATTTGATGCAGTAAAAGAACGAAGCAGTGAATGGACGTAATCTTTTCCGGAGGATCCACTATCGTCAATGAGCACGCCAGTCATACATAAGACTGATGGTTGATTGACCCCCTCCGGGATTGAATGGTTCAGAGCAGGCGGGCAGCCGTAGTCGGAATGGCGCTTACGGAGGGGGACCCTGATCGTTTTTTGATGGCAGGCGTTTCATCCCGATCCAGAGAGCCCAGGCGCCGTAAACGAGCATGATTGAACCGGTAAAGATGGCTGGCATGCCCATTGGGAGGAAGAGCAGGACTACTGGGCCGAGGAGCAGGCAGAGAACGGCTGAGGCAAGGAGGATGAGGGTGGGCAGTTGGGCGTGCATGGATAAAGGTTATGCCTTGGATTATTCCGCTTCGTTATCTTCGGGGGCATCAGGATCCTGTTTTTTGGAGGAGCCGACAAAAATTTTGACTTCAGCGTCGCGGCCTTCGAGGTAGCTCATGGCCCGGCGAATGGCCCGGGAAGTGGAGAGGGTGGGATTGGTAAGGTCGTCGGGAAAGAGATTGTCTTCACCGAGCAGCTTGAGGAGTCCGGAGTTTTTGAATATTTCGATGGCATCGGTTCTGGCTTCACTGATGAGGAGGGCCCGGCCCTCGGAATGCATGAAGCGGATAAGGTCCTCGAGCGCGAGGACGCTGGTAGCATCGAGGTGGTGGGCGTTGCGCAATTTGAGGATGACCACCTTGAGGTTGGGCTTGGCGCAGGCCCGGCGCATCTGGTCGCGGAACAGTTCAGCGGCGCCGAAGAAGAGGTCACCTTCGACGTGAACGATGGAAACTTCAGGGACGGTTTCCTTATGGCCTTCGGGTAAGGGCATGAAACCGCCATCTTCATCGCGGGTGTATTCGATCAATTCCGGCTGGGCGGCTTTCCGGAGGAAAAGGAGAATGCTGACTCCTGCCCCGAGCATGATGGCGAAGTCGAGAGAAGCGATAAGGGCAGCGCTGAAAGTAGTGACGAGGACAATCCGGTCGCTTCGGGTGGAGGTCCATACGACCCGAAGAACATGGCGATTGATGAGGGAGAGGCCGATTGAGATGACGAGGACGCCGAGGACGGAGACGGGGATGAAAGCGATGTATTTTCCGAGGAGGAAAACGCCGAATGCGCAGAAGAGGCCACAGAAGATAGTGGCCCAAGGGGTGCGGGCCCCGCTGGTGACATTGAGTTGGGACCGGGTGAGCGAACCGGAGGCGGGCATACCCTGGAGGATGGAGCAGGCTACATTGGCCATGCCGAGTCCGTAAATCTCCTGGTTGAGGTTTATTTTTTCTCCACTGCGGGCAGCCAGGGTCTTGCCGATGGAACAGCCTTCGAGCATGCAGATGAAGGCGAGGACCAAGGCCAGATTGGCCACGACTGCGATCCGATCCTGAGAGATCCGGGGAAAGGCAATATGCCAATCAGCGGGATTGACTGCAGAGAGGGTGCGGATGCCATCCCAGCCTGGGAGCTGCAGCCAGGATTGGCCGATGGCGGCGACGGTGGAAAATACCACCAGGGTGACCCCCACCAGCGGCCACCCGGGAACCTTGCGCTGGAGCCCCCAATAAAAAATTCCGGCGGCGAGGGAGAGAAAAACGGTGGGTAAATGGGATTGGGGGAGGTTCTCGATGGTGCCCAGAGCCACATGCAGGACTGTGCCTCCGGGGGGGACGTCGAAGTCGAAGCCCAGCACCATTTTGAGTTGATTGATAATGATGTAAAGGGCAGCTGCGGTGATGTAACCGGCGATGACAGAGCGGGAGACGTATTGCACGAGGGCGGCGACCTTGAGAAAGGCCCCGACGACGAGAAACACACCGGTCAGGAGGGCAACCAGTGGAATGACGGCGGCTCTTTCAGTGGCATCGGCAAAGTTCAAACCGAGGAGGGCACCAAAGACCAGAACCGCGGTGGCGTTGGTAGGGCCGGCGGCGATGAAGCGCGAACCTGTGAAAATGGGGGCAACGAGGGATGCGATAATGGCTCCATACAAGCCGAACTCGATCGGTAAGCCGGCGATGGCGGCGTAGGCCATGCCCTGGGGAAAGGCCAGCAATGCGACATTCATTCCCGCCCGCAGATCCTCCGCGAGGGCGGGTGTTCGATAACCCTTGCTCGCCCCCCAAATGGGAAAGAAGCGCAGATGTTTCCGGCGGGCCAGCCGGTTGCGCAGGGAGGGAGTGGGAGGTTCAGTCTTCACGTGTTTCCGGAAATGATCCAACTACTGAAAACTTCTGGAGCCCTGATCACAATCCAGAATCGTGCGGAAAGCGCATAAACCGCACTTGAATTGCTGTTGTCGGTTGACGTCTGCGCGAAGCTGGCAACCGTGGTGAACATGGCGAAACAAGCTGTGCTAATGGTCAATTTGGGTTCCCCCGACTCTACCAAGGTCGAGGATGTGCGCGAATACCTGCGTGAATTTCTCACTGATGAGCGGGTCATTGATGTGCCCTTTGTCCGCAAGGTGATCGTCCCGACCTTGATCCTGAATACCCGGCCGAAGAAATCGGCGGAGGCCTATGCCTCGATTTGGACGGACGAAGGGTCCCCCTTGATTGTCATCAGCAAGCGACAGCAAGAGCTGCTTCAGAAGCAGTTGGACATTCCGGTATATTTGGCGATGCGCTATGCCAATCCCTCGATACCGGATGTTTTGCGCAAGATTGCCGAGGATGGGGTGGAGCAGCTTTTCCTGATGCCCTTGTATCCGCATTATGCGATGTCGAGTTATGAGACGGTGGTAGTGCGGGTAATGGAGGTCGCCCGGGAGCAGGGGCTGAAAATGAAAATCGATACCTTGCAGCCATTTTACGATCACCCCGAATACCTTGAGGCACTGGATCAGTGTACCCGTCCACATCTGGAAGGAGGCTACGGCAAAGTGGTTTTCAGCTACCACGGTGTGCCGGAGCGGCATCTGAAGATCAATGATCCCTCCAGTGCCCACTGTCTATGTTCCGCAGATTGCTGTGAAACGGCCAACCCAGCGCATGCGACCTGCTATCGCCATCAGTGCCTGGTGACTTCACGCCTCCTGGCAGATCGACTGGGTATCCCAGACGATAAGTGGGTGGTATCCTTTCAAAGTCGCTTAGGACGGGATCCCTGGCTGGCGCCTTCCACTGACGACACCCTGCGTGAGCTGGGGAAGAAAGGGGTGAAGCGGCTGCGGATACTTTGTCCGGCCTTTGTCACGGATTGCCTGGAGACGTTGGAAGAGATCGCGGAGGAAGGTAAAGAAACCTTTATAGAATCGGGTGGTGAAGATTTCACCTTGGTTCCCTGTCTCAATGAGCACCCTGCATTGATCACATTTCTTCGCAACCGGGTGGAAGAATGGAGAGCCGGGGCGACTTGTGTTCCGCAACGCGTCTTGAGTTAAACGTTTGGTATCGGGTTGCTGAGCACTGCCATCAAGAGTGTGCACAGTGATATGATTTACAGAGAGTGAAAGTCTCTACCTGGAACAGAGGGAATAGATCCTGATACACAGGCTCTGATTTTTAAGTCATTTTTGGACAACAGCTGATTTTGAAATATATCTTTCCTCATGTTAAATCTACGCACTCTCCTTCGTGCCACCCTGGGTATGGGTGGCTTGCTGGTCACACTGAGCTATCCACTGCAGGCCCAATTTGGGGCTGGATCGGGTGAAATTCAGCGCATCTATCAACGCTTGTGCATGGATTGCCACGGTTCCGACTTGAGGGGAGGGTTGGCCAGTTCCATGCTTAACGGGCAGTGGCAGTTTGGCGGGAGTGACTCGTCCATTGCCCGCAGTATTCGGGACGGTCAACCCGAACTGGGGATGCCGGGTTTCGGGGATGTCCTCAGCGAAGAAGAAATCCGGGCGATGGTAATCTACATTCGAGAAGCCGAGCGCCGGGCGCAATTGGATGAGACCGTTGAGCAGCGGCGTCCCTCGGAAGGAGTCTTTAACAGCGAAGAAGCGCGCTTTCGATTGGAGCGTGTGGCTGAAGCCGATGGCATACTTTGGGCGATTTCCTTCCTTCCTGATGGCAGTGGACTGGTGACGCAACGGGATGGTAAACTTTGGAAGCTGAAGGATGACGCTCTGCTGGGGCCGATCCGCGGTATTCCCTCCGTGTGGAGAGGGGGGCAAGGAGGCTTGCTTGATGTCGCCATCCATCCGGATTTTGAGGAAAACAAGTGGGTGTATCTCGCCTTCAGTGATCGCCCTGCGCGCAGTGGAGGTGGGATGACCAAAGTTGTCCGTGGTCGTATAGACCAAGAGCTGCGTTGGCAGGATGAGGAAACCATCTGGGAGTCACCCCGGGAGATGCTTGTGAACACTCAGCACCACTTCGGTTCCCGCATCGTCTTTCAGGATGGGTATGTTTTCTTTACCATTGGAGATCGTGGACAGCAGGAAAAGGCTCAGGATTTGAGTGTTCCTCATGCAAAGGTATTTCGCCTCTATGACGACGGCCGCATCCCCTCCGACAACCCGTTCGTGGATAAAGAGGATGCTCTTGCGGAAACCTGGAGCTATGGGTTGAGAAACATTCAAGGGATGGCGATTCATCCGGAGACTGGAGAAATCTGGACAACCAAGCATGGACCGAGAGGTGGGGACGAACTCAATTTGATACGACCCGGTGTCAACTACGGTTGGCCCGTCATCACGCATGGAATGAATTATGACGGGACTCCGATTACGGCGATCACCGAAGCTCCGGGCCTGGAGCAACCTGTCCATTACTGGACTCCTTCCATCGCTCCCTGTGGAATCGGCTTTTATACTGGAGACGTTTTCAGCGGATGGAAAAACCATCTTTTCGTGGCGGGACTGGCCTCCGAGCAATTGACGCGACTGGTGATTGAAGATGGGAAAGTTGCCCACGAGGAAATTGTGTTTTCCGGACAAGGTCGTATCCGGGATGTCACTACAGGTCCGGAAGGGTTGCTGTATCTGGCCATCGAAGGAGGTCGTGGTGGATTGATTTACCGGATGGTGCCGGTTAAAGACTGAAATGCAGATAGCATACAGCCGACAACTGTTGGCATCTGCGAAATGAGGGGGCTCCAACGAGGCTCTAGTTTTGCGGGGCAGAATCCGCACCCGATTCCAGCGGCACTATAAACACATCTGAATGCACATGGAGAGACCAAACTCTGAGGGAACCTTGGGGTGTATGAACCAGGACCCAGGTCAGGAGAGCAGTGCCGTTTTCAAAGCTTGCATGAAACTTGTAAGTGACGTGTGACGGGTAGGGGATCTGAGTGGTCGTGCCAATATTCTGAAATTGTGGTTCTGCAAATTCCTGCAGTGCTCCCAGCCGACGATACATCCCGAATAGTTGTATCATGTTTTCTTCGGGCCAACTCTGGACGACTTCCGGAGCCCAGTAGGGCTCGAAGGCGCGGTGATCCCACTGGGTTAAAATCGGCATCACTTCATCGAAGAAAGGATAAGTGATCTCGTCGAAGCGTTTCTTATTCCAATAGACTACAAGCAGAAGGACAACAATGAGAATACCCATGAAGCCTAAAATTGCAGTGCATCCAATACCGATGGCTTTTTTGGTCTGACTCATAAACTCCCGTTACAGCAATCTAAAATCTTTTTCCCCGCATCCTGTCGAGGCCATTGTTTGCGGGCAGTCAGTGCTCTTCTCCGGCCACCCTCCAGTCGATCAGCGTGATACGGGGATCGCGGCGTCCCTTCCAGATATTCCAGTGAAAGCGGAAAGCGATGTCGATGGGCTGATTTTCCGGGGGGGGATTCTCTCCACCACGCCAATAGACACCGCCGAGTAAATCGCCGGGGGAGCGTTCGAAAAAGAAGCGGATATGCCCCCGTCCAAACGGGCGGACAGAGCGCAGGGTCACTGTGGAGGCGGCAAGAATTGGCTCCGGATTACCCTGTCCAAATGGAGCCAGCCGGGTGATTTCATCGAGGAAAGGACCCGTCAGGGCGGAGGGTTTGACCCAGTCGTCGATGCGGATGGATTTTTCCGGAATGTCGCCTCCCACCAACTGGCGAACGGAGTCGGAAAAAGCCTCGCGGAGGGTGTTCAGTTGATCGACTTGGGCGGTAACGCCAACGGCCATGGGATGGCCGCCCCATTTTTCGAGAAAAGCGGCACACGGTTTGAGTGCCTCGACGAGATTGACACCGTCGATACTGCGGCCGCTGCCTTTAGCCAGTCCATCCTCGGAGCCGAGAATCAGGGTGGGGCGATGAAAGTGTTGAGCGATTCTGCTGGCAACAATGCCGACGACTCCGGGGTGCCATTCGGGAGAGTGCAATACCAGACCATGAGCATCTCTGCCCACCGACTCAGCCATACGGATGGCTTCTTCGGTGATGGCGGCTTCGATATTCTGGCGGTCCTGATTGAATCCATCCAGTTCGCGTGCGGTTGCCCTGCAGGCGGTGAGGTCCTTGCTGAGGAGGAGTTCAATGGGGCGGGCGGCATCGTCGAGGCGGCCAGAGGCGTTGATGCGTGGAGCGAGGCGAAAAGAGATGTCGAATGGATCGACGGTGCGGCTGAGATCCACTCCGGCCACCTCAAAAAGGGCAAAAAGTCCCGCTCTCTGGGGAGACTGCAGGGTCTGCAAACCGTAGCGGGCAAAAATGCGGTTCTCTCCCTTCAGGGGGACCAGATCTGCGATTGTTCCGAGTGCGACCAGATCGAGGTATTCTTTGATGTCAATTTCCTGGGCGAGCGCATCGCCTTGCAGCCTCTGTACTTTCAAGAGACCATGAACCAGTTTGAAAACCAGTCCGACAGAACAAAGGTCTTTCCATGGGGCACTTTGTGGATCGTTGATATGCGGGTTGATGAGGATCGCATCGGCGGGGAGGGCTTCCTTGGAGACATGATGGTCGATGATCAGCACATCAACGCCTTGGGCCCTAAGCCGTTCCACTTCGCTTCGGCTGCTGGTGCCGCAGTCCACCGCGATGAGCAGCTTGGGTAGACCGTCTTCCATGACGCGTTCCAACGCGATTCTGGAGAGGCCGTAACCTTCATCGAGCCGTCGGGGAACATAGTAGCGAGGCTTGCCTCCGAAGCGTTGGAGGATGTCTACCAGCAAGGCGGTAGAGGTGACGCCATCGACGTCGTAATCCCCGAACACAACGATGCTTTCTTCTCCGCGCAGTGCCTTCTGGACCCTGCGCACGGCATCCTCCAGACCGGTGATCTGAAAAGGATCTTCGAGCCGGGCGAGCTTCGGTTCAAGAAACGCCGTGATTTCTTCTGGAGTCTTTAGACCTCTCTGGTAGAGGAGGCGGGCTATAATCTCATTGAGCCCCGGAAGCGCCCCGATTTGCTCTGTCCAGACAGGGTCTATCGGGGCTTGCTTCCATCGCATGGGATCGTGGCTGTGTTGGTTGCGGAAGGCCCTCAGGCTTTCTTCACGTTGCCATCTTCACTGGTCCAGTCGTAGCTGGGGAGAATTTCGCCCTTTTCAACGCTCTTACGGTCACCTTTGTGGTAACGGTAAAAGATCGGGCTGGCGATGAAGATCGAAGAGAAGGTTCCGGTGATGATACCGATCAGGAAGACCAGGGCGAAGTCCACGATAACCCCTGCACCAAAGAGGTAGAGTGCGAGGGAGGCAAACATCGTGGTCAAACTGGTCAGTAAGGTCCGGCTGAGAACCCGATTGATGGAAAGGTGAATGACCTTTTTCAGGTTCATGCCGGGATTGAGGTCCAGCTCTTCGCGCACCCGGTCAAATACCACGATGGTGTCATTGAGGGAGTATCCCATCACCATGAGCACGGCGGCTATCATTGGAGCGGTAAACTGGCCACTGCCGATGCCAAAGAACTCACCGAGGGCGACGAAAATCCCAACGGTCAGCAGCACGTCGTGGACGGTGGCCCCAAGCGCTCCCAGTCCGAAACCAAACTCAAATCGAACTGCGATATAAAACAGGATGGCGAGGAGAGAAAGGCTGATCGCCCAAATGGCACCACTGCGAACCTCCGCTCCCACGGCGGCACCGATCTGGGTGCTGCCGGTCATCTCCAGTCCGGCGTCCGGATAGGCGTCTCGAAGGAAGTTGAAGAACTGAGTGCCGAACCCTTGAGAAGTCTGGATGTTCATGAAGGCCTCGCCTCCTCCCAGCGGCTGCTGGAAGGTGACATTGACTTCACCGAATGCGCCTTCGGCTGCAGCTGCGGTGACATCGGCAGCGGTGATGGTTTCCTGGAAGGTGACCGTTACTTCGTCCCCCCCGCGGAAATCGATCCCGAAAATCACGTCCCAATGGGCCCATACCGCGACGAGTCCGACCACGAGGATGGCGACGGAGGTGGAGGCCGCTTTCCTGGCGTAATTGAGGAAGGGGACGGCAGCCTTATCGAGGAAGTTGAAACGCTGCGGCAGACTCTTGACGAGCGAGGCACGCACGGCCCACTCCATCATCCAGCGGCTCATGACCAGAGAAGTAAAGACGGTAGCGAGGATACCGGCGGACAAGGTAACCCCGAAGCCTTGGACCGGCCCCGTGCCGAAGTAAATGAGAATGAGGGCGGTGATCAGGGTGGTAACGTTGGCGTCCAGAATGGTCGAGAGTGCCTTGCCGTAACCATCGGTGACGGCGTGGGCGATGCTTTTTCCGACTTTCAGTTCCTCCCGAATCCGCTCGAAGATAAGGATACTGGCGTCAACAGCCATGCCGACGGTAAGCACGAGTGCGGCGACCCCCGGCAAGGTAATGGTGGCGCCCACTGCAGCGAGGCCACCGAGCACGAGGAGGACGTTGGCGGCTACAGTGATAACGGCGATAAGGCCGGCGATCCCGTACCAGAAAATGATGAAGAGAGCGACCATCCCGCTGCCAAACATGGCGGCGCGCACCGATGCGCTTTGGGCTTCCCGGGCGAGGGTAGCGCCGACCTCATACAGTTCGGCAATCTCAAGCTGGACAGCCAGCGGATTATTCAGGGCGTTGGCCAGATTGGAGGCTTCGCGACGGGTGAAGTTGCCGGTGATTTCGGCATTACCCCCGCGGATTTCCTCACGTACGGAGGGGGCGGAAATCAGTTTGCCATCGAGCACAATAGCGAGTCGGGCCGGGTTGCCGGGGCTGCCGCTTTCCGCAATCTGGCGGGTGACCTCCGCGAAGCGCTGGGCTCCTGAACTGGTAAATTCAATGGCGACGCGGAAACCACCGGTATCGCTCATTTGCGGAACTGCCCGGGCGATGTCATCACCCCGCATGACCGGGGTTTGGCGCAGAAAGAGGTATTCTTCCGAGACTTCACCGGTGCGCTGGTCTTCGTGTTCGAGGACGGCAACTTCAAACCCGAAAGGAGGGTTGGCGCCGGGAAAGGCGCGCTGAGTGGGGTGGACAATCTTGAACTCGAGGAGGGCAGGTGCCCCGATGACTTGGGCGATATCAGGGTTGGTCTGGGTATCGACCCCCGGCATCTGCACTTCGATCTGGTTCATCCCGCGAACGCGGACAATAGGCTCAGCCACGCCCAGGGCATCGATCCGGTCGAGCAGAACTGCACGGGCATCCCGCAACTCTTCCTGTCGGTCCATCCCGGTGCGCTGCAACTGCTCTTCCGGGATTTCAAAAGTGATGGAGAGACCACCTGCGAGGTCGAGGCCCGGCTGGAGCTTGGCCCGCGAATCCTTGCGCAGGGCATTGAGCACAATCTCATTTTTGCGCTGAAGGTTGCCAATGTCAGTGATGCGCAGGTCAGAATAGAACTGGGAAAGGTCGAGACCTTCTTCCCGGGCTATCTGGAGCAGGGCCATGTAAGCGGTGGGGGGCGCGCCTTCGGCAGCGTCGGGGCCGGTCTGTACCCGTGCCCGGGCGCGCTCAAGGAGATCCTCGAACTCAGCCAGATTCTCTGCTCTGGTCAGAATCTGTGTCCCGGCAGCATCCAGGCGCGGTGTGACGCGCTCGATGAGGTAATCCTCAAAAGGAGTGTCCTTTAAGGGAGTGATGGAGGCCACGGCCCAAAGAAGGGCGGCGAGGGTCAGTAGAAACCGGGTGAGGTTTGGTCCGGACATGGTCAGAGTTAAAGCGTGGGGTGGTTGCTGGGCGTGGAAGACGCCATGGGAAAATTCTTTACTTGGATTCCGTTTCCGTGCGGACGGTCTGGATGGCGGATTTGAGCATTTCGAGCCGGGTGGTATCGTCGACCTTGATGTGAACACGGTCGTCTTTGAGGGCCGTCACCGTTCCGAAAATGCCCCCGATGGTGATGATTTTGTCGCCCACGCGCAGAGCGTTGAGCATTTCACGATGCTTTTTTTCCTTCTTTCGCTGGGGAGCGATGAGGAGGAAATACATCGCGGCGAAGATCAGGATGATGGGCAGAAAGTTCATCAGAGGGCCGGGGCCACTCTGTGCGAGGAGGAAAGGCATCGCGGTCATATTCATAGTGTGCTGCAAAAGTGAAAAACGTGTCAGATTGGCCCCGTCCGGTATGATGGCAAGCGTTTTAGCGGACCGGAGGGGGGAGATTTAGAGGAAATGCGCTTGCGGAAGGCTCGCTGGGCGGGCGAAAGTTTTAGTCATGCGATTGCTCAGTTGGAATGTCAATGGTCTGCGTGCTGTCCTCGGGAAGGGCTTCCCGGAGTTTCTCAACAAGTCCGGGGCCGACATACTCTGCCTGCAGGAGATCAAAGCGCGACCGGACCAGGTGGATCTGGAGCTGCCGGAAGGGTATCGTGTCTACTGGAATCCCGCGCTCAAACCCGGATACAGTGGTACCCTAACCCTGAGCCGGGTCGAACCGCTCAATGTGCGGGAGGGCATCGGCCTGCCGGAAGGGGATGCCGAAGGGCGGGTGCAGACTCTTGAGTTCAGGGATTTCTATTTGGTCAATGTCTACACCCCGAACTCCGGCAACGCCTTAGCCCGCCTCGGCTTCCGCACCCGGGAATGGGACCCGGCCTTTCGGGCGCACTGCTCGCGGCTGGCGGAGTCCAAGCCGGTTGTTTTTTGTGGCGACCTCAATGTCGCGCACGAGGAGATCGACCTCGCCAATCCGAAGACCAACCGCAAGAACGCTGGTTTTACCGACGAAGAACGGGCGGGATTTTCCGCCCATCTGGCGGCGGGCTTTTTCGATTCTTTCCGCAGTCTGCATCCGGATGAGCCCCGCCATTACAGTTGGTGGAGCTATCGGGCGGGAGCACGGGCTCGCAACGTCGGGTGGCGGATCGACTACTTCTGCCTCTCCGAAGCCCTTCGCCCGCGACTAAAGGACGCCTTTATCTGGCCCCAAGTGATGGGTTCCGACCACTGCCCGGTGGGCGTGGAGTTGGAAGGATGAGGGTAGAAGGATGAGGGTAGATGCCGGAGGGCGGGTGACGCATCTCGGTTTGGCGCCCAATGCCCGCTGAACACGGGATAATCACCCGCAGATTTTTTTTTGCCGCCAAAGAACACAGAGACCGCAAAAGACCGGAATTTGCTCGAACGCCGGAATGGGGGTTCACGCGGAGGTGCGGAGACGGTTGTCGGAGGCCCTTCGACAGGCTCAGGGCAGGCCGGAGTTTACTTGGGCTTCGCCCTGTGACATCTCCGCTACGCTCCGTCAAAGTTTCGGATTGGAGCGTTTCTGGTTTCTTTTGCGTTCTCTGCGCTCTTTTGCGGCAAGAGGATTGGCGGAGATTTGGTGTCGAAGCATTTCTCTTCATCCTTTCCCTTCACCTTTTTCCCTCAGCGGCTCTAGTGAGCGAAGCGAACGGGCGTGCGGCATCTTGGAGCGCGTTGCGCTGAGGACGGAGTTTACTTGGGCTTCGCCCTGCGACATCTCCGCTCCGTCAGAATTTCGGACATGAGAGATTCCGGTCGGGGGTAGGGCGCTGCGTCCCTGCAGCGCCGCATGGTTTGGAGTCCAAGGTTTTCGATACCGATAGCGATAGCGATCTGGATGGGATGGGAAGGAACCAGACAGGTTCTGACCCCACGTCTGAATCACGGACGGCTGGGCCGTCCATCCCTACCATGGGGAAATGCCTCCTGTTCCCTGTTCCTTGATTTCAACCGCGGATATCACGGATTTCCGCAGATTATTTTTGCCGCCAAAGAACACAGAGAGCGCAAAAGACCGGAATTTGCTCGAACGCCGGGGGGGGCACGCAGAGGCGCGGGGAGACGCGGAGATTCTTTTGAAAGGGGACACATTGCCCTCTGCGGCTCAGCGGCTCAAGTGAGCGCAGCGAACGGGCGTGAGATCTGTGGTTTGTGGTCGGCGCTCCGCCTCGGAGAGAGGTCGGGTGGCAGAGGCCCTTCGGCGGGCTCAGGTTGGACCCGGAGACGGGGGACGGGGGACGGGAGACGGGGGACGGAGGTCCTTCGACAGGCTCAAGGCAGGTCGGAGTTTCGGAGGGGAGGAGGCCGGAAAAACAAGCTAAAACGCTAAAAACTAAAAAGCTGAAATGAAAGCGGGTTCATTGCTTCGCCATCTCCGCTGCGCATTCGTGGCGGTTAAACGAGGTTCAAGTTTGGTCCAACGGGAACCCTCCGCCCCCTCTGCGTTTTGAGATCGAAATTTTCATGAAATGAAGCTTTTTTAGACGAAACGGTGAAGCGGTGACGCTTTAACGGAAAATGAAACCGGTGGCATGGCGCCTGATTCCCCTCAACCCAACTGGCGA
This sequence comes from Verrucomicrobiota bacterium, assembly GCA_050485245.1. Lineage (GTDB taxonomy): Bacteria > Verrucomicrobiota > Verrucomicrobiia > Opitutales > Oceanipulchritudinaceae > JBJHBA01. Next base: position 38,393 of record JBJHBA010000002.1, read on the forward strand.
TCCTGGCTTGAAATGTATGGAGCGCGCCTCCTGCTCTTTGCCAGACAGCAGACCCGCTCCGAGGCAGATGCCGAGGACGTTCTGCAGGATGCCTTTGTCCGGATTTGGAAAACCGGCGATGAGCCGAGTTTACCCAAGCTGTTTACCGCCATCCGGCGGGCAGCTATTGACCTCGGCCGCCAGATGGATCGCCGCTCTGTCCGGGAAACCAAGGTGGCGGAATCCTCCCCGGATACTTTTTTCGAACAACCGCTCGAAGCCAAGGAACGGGCTGAACTGTTGGAAAACGCCCTCCGCACGCTGCCAGCTGCTCAGCAGGAGGTGGTCATGCTGAAGATTTGGGGAGAACTGACCTTTGATGAAATAGCCCGGGTCGTTGATGCCTCCCCTCATACAGTGGCCTCCCGATATCGCTACGCCTTGCAAACCCTTCGATCCAACCTCCATTTATTACACCAGTGAACGACGAAGAAATACGGCAACTTGAAGAAGAGCTTTCCCGGCTCACCCCCCGGGCGATCAAGCCAGAGGTGGAAGCGTGTATTCATCGTGCGATGGAAAAGCTGGAAGCCGAGAGAGGGCGCGATCACGAGCATTCATCGCGGAAAAGCGCTTCGTCGGTCCGCAAAATCATCTGGCTGGCACCGATGTCACTGGCGGCCTGTCTGCTCTTGGGGCTTTGTGTCTTTTTTGTGGCGAAAGATCGATTCGGGCAAAACTTTGAGCATTTGGCGCAGGTGGAAGAGGAGATCAACGGGAGCATTTTTGGCCTGATGGGTCTGCCCGGGACCTCTGCCGCCCTACCCGGAGGCAAGCGCTCCGATCTGCAACTGGCTGCCGTAGACAGCGGTGCCCGTTTTCGACCCGTTCGGGCGGAAAATGCGCTGGAAGAGCGGGCCGATGAAGGCCTCGTCTTTCTCGATGATGGCCTGGCGGCCCGGCGCATCCGCCTCAGCTTTGTCGATACGGTGACCTGGGAAAACCCCACAGATGGCAGCACCTTTGAAATAGCGACCCCCCGGGACGAGATTTTCTATCTCCCCGTGGCCATGTATTAACCCTGTAAATGGACGCCCGCACGATGCACTTTCCAAGCATTCCACGAATCAGCCTTTTGATATATGTGTTCTCAGCTCCCTGGCTGGGGAACGTGGCGGGAGCGACTCCGGAATCCACTCCTCCGCCACCGCCTGCACCGCCACCGCCGCCGGGAGAGTTCGCGGAAGCGATGGAGAATGTGCGTGCTGCGGTGGAAGCCGCCCGCATGTTCAAAGATAATATCTCCCATTGGCAGGACTGGGGAAAGGAAAACGGAGAACCCCGGCCCGCACTGTTCCTGGGTGTGACGGTGGAACCGGTTCCCCGCTCCCTCCGGGCCCATCTGGATCTGGGTGACGGAGTGGGCTTACTGTTTTCCAAGGTCCATGCCGACAGCCCGGCGGCCCGCAGTGGTTTGCAGGACAATGATATCCTGCTGGAATTTGCCGGTCAGTTGATCCTCAGCCATGAACAGTTTTCCCGTCTGTTACAGATGCAAAAGGCCGGAGAAGCCGTGCTGACCAAAGTGATGCGCCGGGGCAGTGAACTGGAATTGGAAGTGACCTTGGAAGAACGCCTGCGCCAGGGTGGGCGATGGCTGCAAATGGACAAAGGTGCCTTTGGAAACCTTCCGGACGCCAGCGCCATTGCCAGAGAAGTGATGACGCAACTGGAGCAGAATCTGCCGGGCAAGGTCCGGGTCATCGTCAGTGACGACCGCGAAGTGGAAGTCGACCTGTCCGGCCTGCGTGAATCCCTCAGTGCCCTGGAAAGCCGCTTGCAGCGGCTGGATCTGGGAGGAGAGAACCCTGACTGGGCTGGCTTGGTGGACATCTCCCGGGAAGCCGCCAACCGGCTCTCTCTGGTCCGCACAGACCAGACCCTGATGAGTCTGGCCACGGAAGAAGGCAGGGTACGCCTATCCCATCGGGAGGAAGGCCGTCATGCTCAGGTGCGGGATGCTAATGGGAAAATCATATTTGAAGGGATCATCCCGGAAGATTTTGAGGAGAGCCTCGATCCCCTGGCCGCCCGTTTGATCAAGGCCCTGCTCGATGCCCGCCAACACCTCGATAAAGATCTCACCGGAAGCGAAGGACTCGAACTGCGCGAAGTGGACCGCTCAGGCGACGATCCCCGGCAGTGACGGCGCGCTGCGCCGGGGGCCGGAGTTTCGGCGGAGCGGATTTTCAGAATAGAGGAAGCGGATCCAATGCTGATAAATTCGCGTTTATTGGCGTCCATTGCTACGCCATCTCCGCTGCGCTCCGTCGCGGTTGGAAAAACGGTGTGACGGTGGACTGTGGATGGTGTGCGGTGAGCCGGAGGCGGGAGATTTTCTTCTTTTTCCGCATTGCCTTGCGGGGAGTCCTGCTGAAGATGCGCGGGTGAAATTTGGCCAAGCCCACATCTGGAACCTTCGATTCGGCAGTGACCGCAGCTGTCTGGAAGCCGTCTGCCTATGAAAATTTCCGAGGAAATATCACGGCGCCGGACCTTTGCGATCATCTCGCACCCGGACGCCGGAAAAACTACTTTGACTGAAAAATTCCTCCTTTACGGCGGAGCCCTGCAGTTGGCGGGAACGGTCAAGGGGCGCAAGTCGCAAAGGGCCACGGCTTCCGACTGGATGGAGCTGGAGAAACAGCGCGGCATCTCGATCAGTTCCACCGTTTTGCAGTTTTCTTATCGGGATCGGGTGATCAACCTTCTGGATACTCCGGGGCACGAGGATTTTTCGGAGGACACTTATCGGGTGCTGACGGCAGTGGATGCTGCGGTCATGGTGGTCGATGCAGCCAAGGGAATTGAGGCGCAGACCCGTAAGCTGTTTGAGGTGTGCCGTCAGCGGGGCATTCCGATTTTCACTTTCATCAATAAATGTGACCGTCCGGGCAAGGATCCGCTTGAGTTGATCGACGAAGTGGAAGCCATTCTCGGGATCGGTGTGTTTCCGGTCAACTGGCCGCTGGGCGAGGGCAACAATTTCCGCGGTGTCTATGACCGTCTGAGCAAGAAGGTGCATCTTTTTGAGCGCACACAGGGCGGACAGTACAAGGCACCGCTGACAGTGGGGGATCTGACAGAACCCGGCATTCGTAAAACCCTCGGTGATGCTGCTGCCGACCAGGCGGCGGATGAATTGGAGATGTTGGAAGGGGCAGGGGAAAGCTTTGATCGGGCAGAGGTGCTCGGAGGCAAGCTGACCCCGCTGTTTTTTGGCAGTGCCCTGAACAATTTCGGCGTGCAGATGCTCCTGGACGCATTTTTGGAGCATGCCCCGGCGCCCGGTCCGCGTCCGGCCAGGAACGGGGCGGTTCCTCCCGATCACAAAGCCTTTTCCGGGTTCGTCTTCAAAATCCAGGCTAACATGAATCCGCGCCACCGCGACCGGGTGGCCTTTGTGCGGGTGTGTTCGGGTAAGTTTGAGCGGGATATGCAGGTCGTGCATGAACGGACGGGCAAGTCGATCCGCCTGTCTTTTTCCCATAAGCTTTTCGGGCGGGAGCGCGAAACCAGTGATGAAGCCTGGCCGGGAGATGTCATCGGGATTGCCGGACATGCTGAACTGCAGATTGGGGACACCCTGACGGCGGATGCTTCCATTGCCTATGCTCCGATTCCGCGTTTTGCGCCGGAGTCCTTCATTTATCTCCACAATACCGACACCCAGAACCTGAAACGGTATTGGGCAGGGGTGGAGCAGTTGCTGCAGGAGAAGCTGGTGCAGCGGTTTTTTCCGTTGGATGCGGTCAGTGCGGTGCCTCTGATCGGTGCGGTGGGTGCGCTGCAGTTTGATGTGGTGCGCTACCGGATGGAGGAGGAATACCGGGCGCCCACCCGAACGGAAGAAACCCCGTGGACGCTGTGTCGCTGGCTGCACCCGGAAGTGACCGAGGCGGATCTGCGTGCCTTGCGCCTGGGGCCCGGGGTGCTGGCGGCCCGCGATGGTGACGAACACCTCGTCCTCCTGTTCGAAAGCGACTGGAACTTCCGTTATTTCAAGGAAAGAAATCCCGAAATCTCCATCCTCGAAACCGCCCCGGTGGTGTGAGGGGGGATTGGGTATTGGTTATTGGGGGGTTGGTTCTTCGTTTTTCGTTGTCGAAGGGTTCCGGCTTCCGGCGAGGCGGGAGACGGGAGATGGGGAACGGGCGGCTTCGCCTGACAGGAGACGGGCGACGGGAGACGGGAAGTTGGAGAAGACCGGTCCAAAATCGCATTGCACTCCCTCACAGACAGGACGGATGCGAAGCGGAGATAGCGCAGCAATGTCTGTGTCACCTCACACCGACCACATTTGGGCCTTATTCGATTTGCTACGCATCTCCGCTATTGCTGCGTTGATACCGATTTCGATTTCGATACCGATAGCGATTGAATGAAAGAGCGTCGGAACCCCACCGTCACACCGACCACCGACCACCGACGCAACGCGCCACATCGCCTCCGGCTATTCTGCTATTTTGGCGTAGGCTTCGGCGTCGAGGAGGTCATCCATCTGGGCGGGCTCTTCGAGGGCGACCTTGATCAGCCAGGCCCCTTCGTAGGGGGATTCATTGACCTGCTCGGGGGCGGCTTCGAGGTCGCTGTTCACCTCAATCACGGTGCCGGCGACTGGCATGTAGAGATCGCTGGCGGCTTTAACTGATTCCACCACACCGAAGGTATCACCCCGCTCAAAGCTCTCATCGACCGGAGGCAACTCGACGAAGGTGACATCCCCCAGACTCTGCTGGGCATAGTCGGTGATCCCAATCAATGCCTGGCCATTGCCGAGGTCCTTGACCCATTCGTGTTCCTCAGTGTATTTCAGATCGGCGGGAATGTTGCTCATGCGGGGATGGTAGAAAAGGTGAATCGAAGGGATACTTAGCTGCTCAATGTGTCGCTTGAGGCGGGTCTGACAATGGCAAAAGCATGCTACCAGCCGGAAAGCTCATACCAACTGCTGCCGGGGCCGTCGGGGTCAATGATTTCCAGTGCATAGGGTCGCCCGTTCTGCCCGAAAGCATCCCGCACCTTTTCGACCGAGTTGCAGTCGCGACTGAGGTGGCCAAGCAGCAGATGTTTCCAGGAGACAGAGCCCATCTGGTCAACAAACAGTCTGGCGGCTTCATTGGAGAGATGGCCGTGACGGCCCCGGATGCGCTGTTTGACTGAAAACGGCCGCTTTTCATCGGCATCCAGCAGGGCGAGGTCGTGATTGGATTCGACCACCAACAGGTCGACGTCGCGAATTTTATCGGCCAGCCCGACCGGGACATGCCCCAGATCGGTCAGCCAGGCCACGGAGGAGGGAGGGTCAAAGAGTTCTCCATTGCCGCCGGAGCGGAAGACAAAGCCGACGGGATCGTAGGCATCGTGGGGGATGCTGACAGTGGAGACCTCAATGTCGCGGAACTGAAACGTGCTGCCCGCTTCAAAAATCCGCCAGGGCAGGTCGCGGGTGAGGCTGGTCTGGGCGGCTTTGGCGGTGCCGTAGGTGGCAAAAAACTCCAGGTGGGATTGTCGGCTGAGCCCCCTCAGACCTGCCACGTGATCGCTGTGCTCATGGGTTAGAAAGACGGCGTCAATGGCATCCAGATCGTAGCCATGTGGCTTGAGCATCTGTGTGATCTGGCGCCCGGAGAAGCCCGCATCGATGAGGATACGGGTTTGTGCGGTTTCCAGGATGGCACAATTTCCGCGGCTGCTGCTGCCCAAAACTCGAAATCGAATACCCACTGTGGAGAGGCAAGTCCATTCCCGTTCTGATGACAATGGATTTGTTGCGGAAGTTCGGAGTTTACTTGGGCTGCGCCCTGCGACATCTCCGCGAACACTCCGTCGGAGGGCGGAGGCCAGAGTTTCAGAGCTTCGGAAAGGGGGAATGGCGCGTTGCGCCGGTAGTCGGTGGTCGGAAGACGGTTATTGGTTATCTGTGAATGGTTAACGGGAGAAGGCAGGAACCAAGGTAGGGCGGTGCGTCCCTGCGCCGCCTGGCCGCTGATCGGCTTCCAACGCCTAACGGCCGCTGTTTCCACTCAATCGCGATCGCTATCGACGGAGCGAAAGCTCGGTTTACTTGAGGGCCCGAGCTATCCTAGCCCAGAGCATCGCTCTGGGAGTATAGGTTGGAAGCAATTTAGAGGGCTGAAAACCCGAACCCAAGGCGTTGCCTTGGGTTATATAGAACACCCCTTGGGGGCTGGGATTCTCGAAACCGGAGCCGGAAGCCGCAGGGCGCGTTGCGCCGGTGGGCGGTGCTAAGTTGAATGGGCACTCAAGTTGACAAGAAGGCTCCGGCCTCGTTTGCTTCACATTCTACGAGATGCGAACTTTAAGCACAGCACTACGTCAAATGGTCCTGCTGGCTGCGGTGGCCGTTATTCCGGCAGGCCCCTTACCAGCCCAAATGACCCCGGATGCTCCCCTGCGGAACTTCCGGTTTCCGGTCTTCGCCGAGGACGGCTATAAAATCTGGGAACTGCAGGGAGTTGAAGGCCGCTACATCAGTGAAAAAGAAAGCATCATCCTCGGCTTGGATCTGAAAACATTTTCGGCGGATGAAGCCATGATTTTGGAGCACCGCCTGCGCAGCCCAAGGGCGCGTGTCTTTATCGATGAAATCCGGGCGGAAGGGGATTCCTCCATTTTTTTCACGGGTCCGAATTTTACCTTGCAGGGAGAAAACTGGACCTGGCACGGCCAAACCCGCACCTTGAACGTTACCAGTCGGGCGCGGGTCACCTTTAATGACGAAATCAATATCCTGAGATGAGCTTTTTCCCCCGCTTGATGTTATTGAGTCTTGCCCTGTGCCTTCCCTTGGCAGGGCAGGAAGACGCCCCGCGCACGGTGATTGATGCCGACTCTCTGGAGATGCAAGGTACCGACGACCGCAATTACTTCTACTTCCGGGGCAATGTCCGGGTGGTCGGTGAGGAGTTGGAAATCCGTTGTCAGGAGCTGGTGGTCACGGCCTCCCGCGGAGGCGATTCGGACGGAGTGGTGGGAGAGATTGGGGCGATTGAGAGTATTGTTGCCTCGGGGGATGTCCATATCACCCAAGCCGGGCGGCAGGCCCTGGCAGGTCGGGCGGAAGTCAACCCACGGGCCGGAACGGTGACGCTTTCGGAGAACCCCCGGATCATTGACAGTGAAGTGGAAGTGGAAGGCTTCCAGTTTGTGTTTCATTCCGAGGACCGGCGGGTCGAGACCATTCCCGATCCTGACGCCACGCCGGAGCGTCCCTCCCGTTCGCGGGTGACCCTGTCGAATTTGCCAGCTATGGGTTTCAGTCAGCCTGAATCGCAAATAGGCGTTCGCGACCGTATCACGCCAAAGCCGGAGGACGGAGGGCAGATGACGGAGGACGGAAGCCGGAGCACGGAAGATGGAGGGCAGGTGACGGAGGAAGAGGAGGAAGAGATGCCGACGGCAGCTGATATGCTCGACCCGGACGAGGCGTCTGATCCGGAAGAGGAGGAAGCACCGTGAGCGAGGCAACGGCGACGGCAACTGCCACCATTGAAACCCGTGGACTGGTCAAAACCTTTGGTAAGCGTCCGGTGGTGAATGGGGTGGACCTGAGAGTGGATTCCGGAGAGATCGTTGGCCTGCTGGGGCCGAACGGGGCTGGTAAGACGACCTCTTTTTATATGATTGTGGGTCTGGTCGGTGCGACTCGCGGAGCCGTTCTCTACAACAACACCGATATCACCAAAGTGCCGATGTATCGGAGAGCCCGGTTGGGGATTGGCTACCTGCCGCAGGAAGCGTCCATATTTCGCAACCTGACGGTTGAGGAAAATATCCGGGCCATCGCGGAGACGGTCAAAATTCCCCGGGCCGAGCGAAAGGCCTTGATCGAGCGCTCGCTGGAAGAGCTTGGGCTGACGCATTTGGCCCGCCAGAAGGCCTACACCCTCAGTGGGGGGGAGCGCCGCCGTCTGGAAATCTCCCGTGCGCTGGTGACATCCCCAAAATTTCTGCTGATGGACGAACCCTTCAGCGGGGTGGACCCGATCAGTGTGGCTGAGGTGCAGGAAATCGTTCTGGGGCTTTCCAAGAAAGGCATCGGTGTCCTCATCACGGACCACAATGTGCGCGAGACTCTGCGGATCGTGGATCGGGCCTACCTGCTGCACGAAGGACGCATACTGGTCGAGGGGCGGAGCGAGGATCTGATTAAGGACGCCAATGCCCGGAAGTTCTATCTGGGGGAGTCGTTCAATCTCTAGGAGGGTTGTGGTGTGCTGCTGGCTGTCACTGCAAACTGCTTTTTTCCCAGAAAAGCCTTTCTAGTCGTCCGGGCTTGGCTTAACGTTACGCCCATAACTCCGAGAACAGATTTATTGCCGTGATCATTCAACCCAACGAACTCCGCTCGATTGTAACTGCCACCTGCTGGAATCCACATGGGCTCTTGGGAATGCATCCCTGCACATCCGGGCGCAGTAAGGGTCTGGTGGTGCGTGCCTTTCTTCGTAACGCCGTTACTTGTGAAGTCGTCCGGGTGGATACGGACCAGCGCTGGGCGATGGATAAAATCGACGATGCCGGCTGTTTTGAAGGCTTTCTGAAAGGGGAGACCGAAGTATTTCGCTACCGGCTGCGCATCACCACGGTGACCGGGGAGGTGCATCAGTTTTTCGATCCCTATGCGTTCCTCCCCACCCTGGGTGAGCAGGACCTCTATCTCTTCAACGAAGGAAATGATCACCGGGTCTACCACAAACTGGGGGGGCACCTGCGTGAGCACGAGGGAGTCCTCGGGGCGAGTTTCGCGGTTTGGGCACCCAGTGCCAAACGGGTATCGGTGGTGGGCGATTTCAATCACTGGGACGGCCGTTACCACCCGATGCGGCCTTTAGGCTCATCCGGGGTCTGGGAGATCTTTATCCCTGGCCTGACCGAGGGCCAGAAATACAAGTATGAGGTCAAGGATCAACAGGATCATCTCCACCTGAAAACCGACCCCTATGGCTGCTACTTTGAGGCCCCTCCCCACAACGCGACTATCCTGCGCGATGTGGATGCCTATGACTGGAAAGACGAAGAGTGGTTGAACAAACGGGCCAGGACGGACTGGAAGTCAGCCCCGATGTCGATTTATGAAGTGCACCTGGGCTCCTGGAAACGGAGGCTGGAGGATGGCAACCGTCCGCTGAGCTACATCGAGCTGGCCATAGAGCTGACCCAGTATGTGAAGGAACATGGCTACACTCATGTCGAGTTTCTGCCGCTTTCCGAGCATCCCTTCGATGGATCCTGGGGGTATCAGGTGACCGGCTTTTACGCCCCCACCCAGCGTTTCGGGACCCCCGATGAATTTCAGTATTTGGTGGATACCCTGCACCAGGCTGGGATTGGGGTGATCATGGACTGGGTACCTGCCCACTTCCCGACCGATGCCTTTGCACTGGCCCAGTTTGACGGGACTGCACTCTATGAGCACTCTGATCCCCGCCAGGGGTTTCATCAGGACTGGGGCACATTGATTCCGAATTTCGGACGCCATGAAGTGCGGTGCTTTCTCATCGGGTCTGCGCTCGCCTGGATGGAACGCTACCATATCGATGGACTCCGGGTAGATGCGGTCGCCTCGATGCTCTATCTGGACTACTCCCGCAAGGAAGGGGAGTGGGTCCCCAACCGATATGGCGGCCGGGAAAATCTCGAGGCGATCAGTTTCCTGCAGACAGCCAATGATCTGGTGCATCATTACTATCCCGGCACCTTGATGATTGCTGAGGAATCCACATCCTTCCCCAAGCTGACCAAGCCGACTTCCGAGGGTGGGCTCGGCTTTGACCTGAAGTGGAATATGGGCTGGATGCATGACACGCTGCAGTTTTTCCAGAAGGATCCCATCTACCGGCGCTATCATCATCACAACCTGACCTTCGGGATGATCTACCAGTATTCCGAACACTTCACGCAGGTGTATTCCCATGATGAGGTGGTGCACGGAAAGCAATCCATGCTGCTGAAAATGGCTGCAGGCACCATCACCGAGAAAGCGCATCAGTTGCGTGGTCTCTATGGATTGATGTGGATGTGGCCGGGGAAAAAGACCCTCTTCATGGGCTGTGATTTTGGTCAGTCCCGGGAATGGCAATATGACCATCAACTCGACTGGGGCCTGCTGCAATACAAGGACCATTCGGGTATCCTGCACTGCCTTTCCGACCTCAATGCCCTCTATACCGGTTCGAGTGTGCTGGCTTATGGAGATACTCATTCCGATGGATTCGAGTGGGTGAGTATCGACGATGCGGATTCCTCGGTCATTGCCTTCCTGCGCAAAGATCCTGCCTTCAAGGAGGTCTATCTGGTGGTGGGGCACTACACTCCGATGGTGCGCCATGGCTATACGGTGGGCGTTCCGGTCAAAGGATACTGGCGAGAGGTTTTCAACAGCGATGCCAAGGAATATGGCGGGCAGGGCGAAGGGAATCTGGGTGGTGTGAATACCGATGACATTCCCTGGGATGGGCACCCCTTCTCCCTTGCACTGACGCTCCCCTCAAACGGCACCATCGTTTTCCGCCTCGAAGTGGAATAGGGGCAGGGAGGAAGGAAGAAGTTTGAGGGATGAAGGGTCTCCGGCTTCTGGCCTCCGGCTAGACGGGAGACGGGCGGCTTCGCCTGACGGGAGACGGGAAATTGGGGCCTTTCAACAACGAACAACCGACCACCGACTACCGATCACCGGCGCAACGCGCCCTCCGACCACCGGCACAGCACTGACAAGGAAGTTGCTTTTCTCCGTTGCCATGTCAGCTGTGTTCGGTAGTTTCGAAGGCTTTTTCGTGTTATGAAAGTAATCGTTGCCGACAAAATCGCCGAATCCGGAGTCGCTTTCCTGCAGCAGCAGGAAGGCTTTACCGTCGTTGAGGCCTACGGATCTTCTCCAGAGGAACTGAAGGCATTGGCGGTGGATGCTGATGCCATCGTGGTGCGCAGTGCCAGCGAAATTACGGCGGAAATCATCCAGGCTGCGCCCAAACTCAAGGTGGTTGGCCGGGCAGGAGTCGGGGTCGATAATATCGACCTGGAAGCGGCGACCGACAAGGGCGTCATCGTCATGAACACGCCCGGGGGCAATACCATTGCCACCGCGGAATTGACCTTTACCCATTTGCTCTGCTCCGCCCGTCCTGTGGCTCAGGCCAATGCTTCGATGAAGTCAGGCAAGTGGGACAAAAAAACTTACTCCGCCGGGACCGAGTTGTTTCAGAAAACCCTTGGGGTGCTGGGCTTGGGTCGGATCGGGAGTGAGGTGGCCAAGCGGGCGCGTGCTTTTGGGATGACCGTGCTGGCCTACGATCCGTTTTTGACTGCGGCCCGCGCGGAGCAGCTGGGGGTCAAGAAGGTTGATCTGGATCAGGTTTTTACCGAAGCCGACTTTATCACGGTGCACATGCCCAAGACCGAGGCCACGGCGAATTTGATCAATGCCGAAGCCCTTGCCAAGATGAAGCCGGGGGTTCGCATTGTGAACTGTGCACGGGGTGGCCTGATCAATGAACAAGATCTGGCCCAGGCCATGCGGGACGGCAAGGTGGCTGCCGCCGGGTTGGATGTCTTTGTGGAGGAGCCCCTGCCGAAGGATTCTGAATTGCTGGGCTTTGACCGTTTGGTCATGACCCCTCACCTGGGCGCATCGACGACGGAAGCACAGGAGAATGTCGGCCTGGAAGTGGCCATGGCAGTGGCGGAAACGCTCAAGGGTGGCATGATCCGCAATGCCCTCAACGCACCTTCGATCGACCCGGCAGTGCTTAAGGTGGTCAAACCGTATCTTGGTCTGGCCGAAAAGCTGGGGACCATTGTTCAGCAGCTGACTCCAGACCAGGTGGTCAAGATGCGACTGGTTTACAGTGGCAAGCTTGCCAACATTGACGTCAAGCCGGTGACCCGTGCGATTCAGCGGGGGTATCTCCGCCGCGTGACCAACGACGTCAACGATGTCAATGCGCCGCGCATCATGGAGCGTCTCGGAGTCAAAGGAGAAGTGGTGCAGAAAGAACTCGAGCGCGACTATACCGAGCTGATCCGGGTTGAGGCATTTGACTGTGAGGATCGCGAGTATGTGGTTGAAGGCACGCTGGTGGGCAAATCCCAGCGTCCTCGGTTGACCTTTGCCCATGGTCGTGAAATCGAGTGCCTGCTCGATGAAAAATACCTTTTGGTGATTGAAAATGAAGACGTGCCCGGAATCGTCGGGATGCTGGGAACGGTTTTGGCCAAGCATGGAGTGAATATCGCGAACATGTCCTTGAGCCGGAACTCGGTTGGAGGGGCTGCCCTCAATATCTGCAGCCTCGACAGCAAGCCCTCTGCGGAAGTTCTCAATGAAATCCGCAACGACAAGCATATCTTCCGGGCAGTCTTAGTGGAACTCTAGATGCTTATGCCCTCAATCCTTGCATATGTTTTGACTCTGGCGGCCGGCTACGTGGTCGGTTCGATATCCTTTGCCGTTCTCATCGCCCGGCAGCATGGAGTGGACATATTCAAGTTGGGCAGCGGCAATCCCGGGGCGACCAATATCCTCCGCAATCTGGGCAAAAAGGCGGGTTACACCTGCTTTCTGCTCGATGCTTTCAAGGGCGTGGCCGCAGCTCTGATCGGCAAAGGGCTGGCTTCTTTTTCCCCTGGAGTGGAAGGAGAGGTGCTGGCGATTCTCGGCTTGGCGGCCGCCATCTTTGGCCACAGCTACTCCGTGTTTCTCGGATTTCGCGGTGGCAAGGGTGTCGCCACCACAGTGGGCGGCCTGCTCGTCATCCTGCCCTGGGTCATGCTCATCGGGATCGCCGTGTGGCTGCTGGCTTTCTACAGCACACGATATGTGTCCCTCGCTTCCATTCTTCTCGGAATCAGCCTCCCGGTCAGCGCAGTGTTTTTTGCCTCCCGCCTGGGGCTGGTTCTCTGTCTGGTGCTGGCGGTGGTTATCATCTTTCGCCACCGGTCCAATATCGAGCGCCTTTACCGCGGCACGGAGCCCCGCCGTCCGCCCCGTTCCAAGTCATCTCTCTAGCAACTTCCTTCCATGAGTGCCTCCCGTAGGAATCTGAAAATCGGCTTAATCGGCCTTGGAGTCGTCGGTCAGGGCGTTTGGAAACATATCAAACGCCATCGTCGTGAACTGGAGTCCCGATTGGGCGCTGGCTTGGTGCTGCACCGTGCCGCCGTCCGTGACCTGTCCCGTTCACGGGAAGTCAAACTGAGTGACACTCAGTTGACCGATGACCCGATGTCAGTCGCAACCGATCCTGAGATCGATATCGTCTGCGAGTTGATGGGGGGCACCAAACTGGCCCGCAAGCTCACCCTTGCCGCGCTCAAGCAGGGGAAAATTGTCGTCACGGCCAACAAGGCCCTGCTTTGTGAGCATGGAGACGAGATTTTTGCGACGGCCCGGGCCCACGGCGGACACGTCTTCTTCGAAGCATCGGTCGCCGGGGGCATCCCGATCATCAAGGCCCTGCGTGAAGGCCTGGTCGCCAACCGCTTTCCCCTCATTTACGGGATTCTCAACGGCACCTGTAACTACATCCTGACCCGGATGCAGCGTGAACGGGCGAGTTTTGAAGCCATCGTGGGGGATGCCCGTCGCCTTGGTTATGTGGAGGCCGACGAATCCCTCGATCTCGACGGCTGGGATACCGCGCACAAGACCGCCATTCTTGCCTGGCTGGCCCATGGGCGGTGGATCTCCCTTGATGAGATGCCGGTGGAAGGCATTCGCGATGTCAGCCTTGAAGACATTGAGTGGGCGGAAAAACTGGGATACAAAATCAAGCTGCTGGCCACCATTTCGCGCAATTTCAAGCGCAAGGAAGTGTTCGCCAGTGTGCATCCCACGCTGGTGCCGCAGAGTCTGGTATTGGCCAGTGTTGATGGTGTTTTCAACGGCGTCGCGGTCGAGGGGGATGTCGTCGGGGAAAGCGTTTACATCGGTCGGGGAGCTGGCCAGGATGCCACCGCCAGCGCGGTCATCAGTGATATCGTCGACGCCTCACGCTACCTGCTCGGACAAGGGACTTGTGTCACGGTGGAAGATAGCGCCGAAGTTTTTTCTGGCGAGTTGTCCCTCGCTCCCCTCGAAGAAGTGGTGCGGGCCTTTTACATCCGGCTGACGGTCAAAGACCAGCCGGGGGTGCTGGCGGAAATCGCCGACATTCTGGCCCGTCACTCCATCAGTATTGAAAGTGTGCTGCAGATGCCTGCAGACCGCAAGGGTACTGCCAGCCTGGTGCTGACGACTCACCAGACCAGCGAAAAGCAATTGCGTGATGCCAGTGCGGACTTGACCAAGGAGAAAGCAGTGATGCGCAAACCCTTCGTGCTCCGAATCGCCAATTTCGAAAAATAATCATGGGCTTGATTGTTCAAAAATTCGGAGGTACCTCCGTCAAGGAACTCGACCGGATCCGGGCCGTGGCCGACCGGGTGCGCCGCACCCGCGAGAGCGGTCATCAGGTGGTGGTGGTGGTATCTGCCCGTGGTGGAGTGACCAATCGCCTGATCGAGGACGCCAAAGCGCTTCATCCCACCCCGGATCGCCGTGAAATGGATATGCTGCTTGCGGTGGGGGAGCAGGAGTCGATTGCCCTGTTGTCGATCGCTTTGCATGCCATTGGTGTGCCAGCGGTGTCCTTCACCGGAGCACAGGCTGGTATTGTCACTGACGAGGTGCACATGAAGGCCCGCATCGTCGATATCAAGGTGGATGAAATCTCGGCTGCCCTGCAGGCGGAAAAAGTTGTCATTGTGGCGGGCTTTCAGGGGCAAAACCGGATGGGTCAGATCACGACCTTTGGGCGAGGCGGTTCCGATCTCTCCGGAGTGGCCCTGGCTTCTGCCCTGAAGGCTGACCTTTGCCAGATATATACCGATGTGGACGGCGTCTATACCGCGGATCCCCGGATCGTCCCCAATGCCCGCAAAATTCCGGAAATCGCCTACGAGGAAATGCTCGAACTGGCCAGCCTCGGATCAAAAGTCATGCAGTCGCGAGCTGTCGAGTTCGCCAATAAATTTAATGTGCCCTTTGAGGTACGCAGCAGTTTCAACGACCACCCAGGAACGATCGTGAAAGCAGAAACCACCCTAGAAGATGTCGTGGTGCGCGGTGTCGCATCGGATAAGAATCAGACCAAAATCGCGGTGAGCGAATTGCCCGATCAACCGGGAGCCGCTTCCGCCGTTTTCCGGGCGCTGCACGAAGCCAACGTCAATGTGGACATGATCGTGCAGAACATCGGCCGGGAAGGTGTGGCCAACCTCACTTTCACGGTGGCCAGCGATGATGCCTACATCGCAGAGGAAGCCGTCAACAAGACGCTGAAATCCGTTGGCAAGGGCTCGGTCACCATTGCGGATCGGGTGGCCAAAGTCTCCATCGTGGGCATCGGCATGCGCAGCCACTCCGGGGTTGCCGCCAAAATGTTTACCACCCTGGCCGAGCATGGAATCAACATCCAGATGATCACCACCTCTGAAATCAAAATTTCGATCGCCATCGATCTGGAGAAGGCGGATGAGGCTGTGCGCGTCCTGCATGATGCCTTTGAACTTGGCGGAGAAGAGTAGGCCATCCTGCTCTCCACAATGATGCGCTATATATCCACGCGAGGCGGAATTGAGCCGGTAAGTTTTACCGAAGCGGTGGCAATGGGGCTGGCACCGGATGGTGGTTTGCTCTTGCCGAAGGAATTGCCCGACCTGCGCCCATATTTGCAGGCCTGGGAGGCATTGAGCTATCCGGAACTGGCGGAGGCCTTTTTTCGCCTTTTTGCCACGGATCTGGATGCGGCCACGCTTGCCCGCTGCGTAGGGGATGCCTATTCGCGGTTCAGTCATCCGGAAATAGCTCCCTTGCATCGACTGGATGATCAGACAGCAGTGCTTGAGCTGTTTCATGGTCCCACGCTGGCATTCAAGGATTTTGCCCTGCAACTGCTGGGGAACTTTTATGAGGAGCAGATTCGGCGCACGGGCCGTCCCATCAACGTGCTGGGGGCGACCAGTGGCGATACCGGTGCGGCGGCCATTCATGGGCTGCTGGGCAAAGAAGGCGTTCATATCTTTATCCTTTATCCTGACGGAAAAGTCGCGCCTCTGCAGGAGCGGCAGATGGTTTGTGTGGGTGCGGACAATGTGGATGCGCTGGCCATCCGGGGTTCATTTGATGATGCGCAGAACACCATCAAGGAACTGTTTGGTGATCTCGAATTCCGGGCCCGCCATAATCTCAGTGCGATCAATTCCATCAATCTGGCCCGGGTTCTGGCGCAGTGCGTGTATTACCTCTATGCCTGGTTTCGTCTTCCGCCCAGTCAACGTGAGGTGACCGAGTTCATCGTTCCCACCGGGAATTTTGGCAATGTGCTGGCGGGCTGGCTGGTCCAGCGAATGGGGGTGGGAATCCGGGGATTCTGTGTGGCAACCAACCGCAATGATATTCTCTACCGTCTCTTTGAAACCGGTGAATACCAAATCGGGGAAGTCGCGGCAAGTTGTGCGCCCTCGATGGATATCCAGATCGCCAGTAACTTCGAGCGCTTCCTCTACTACCATGAAGGGGAAGATTCCGAGCGCGTCAGGGCGGTCATGCAGTCCTTTAAGCGGACCGGAGCCTACACTTTTTCCCGTTTTGACCGAAGCTCGTTCCGGGCTTCAAGGGCAGATGATGCCCGGATCGTCCAGTTGATTCGGGAAGTGTATCAGAAGTATGGGTACATTGTTGACCCGCACACCGCCTGTGGCTTTGCCGAGTTGCGAAAAGATCGGCCTGCGGTGATTCTCGGAACTGCCCATCCGGCAAAATTCCCGGATACCATAGCCGATTCCATTGGTCAGCATCCGACGCATCCGACTTTGGAAGCACTCAAGCCTCTGCCGATGCGCAAGCACACCCTCGACGCGAGCCCCCTGGCCATCCGCAATTTTATCGAACAGCACGCTGCCAGCCGCTGAACGAGACCTATAGAACGCTCATTCCTCACCATTCAGGCTGGCCCAGAGGGCTTCCGCACGATCGGCGAGCATCTTTTGACAGCGGGTAACTTCCGCTTCACGCAGGGCCCGGTTGCGATTGGCGATTTCCGCCAGATCCTCGAAGTTGTAGAGAAAGACGGATTCCATCTCTCCAATCCGCGGATCGACATCCCGGGGTACGGCCAGATCAACGAGAAACAAAGGTTCATCCCCCCGGATTTCCATCAAGGCTTCAATGGACTCCAAGGTAAGAATCGTTCCGGGTGCGGAAGTGGCGAAAATGGCGATATCCACAAAGCGGAGTTTTTCCGTCCAGCTGGCAAAGGGAATGGTTTCACCTTCCACTTCCCGGGCGAGGGTAGTGGCATTCTCCAGTCGCCGACTGGTAACGGCGATGGCGGAGGCTCCGCGGGAGTGAAGGGCGCGGGCCACTTCCCGGCCGATTTCACCGGACCCCACCACGAGGGTGCGTGCTTTGCCGAGCTTGCCAAAGATCCGTTCCGCCAGTTCGACGGCTACATTTCCGAGGCTGACTTGACCCTGTCCGATTGCCGTATGGGTACGCGCCCACTTGGCCGCCTGAAGGGTTTTTTGCAGCACCCGGTGGAGGGTTTTTCCGACTAATCGGGAGTGGACTGACTCCGCATAGGCTGTTTTTACCTGGCCGAGAATCTCTGTTTCCCCGATCAGTTGGGAGTCCAGCCCGGAGGCGACTTCGAACAAATGCCGGATGGCTTGTTGCTCGGTGTGCAGGTAGGTGTATTGGGCCAGCGTGTCTGCGGTGAATCCGGTGGCGGCAAGCAAGTGAGACTGTAACCTTTCTGCAGTTGAAGAAGGCTCGCCTGCTGCATATATCTCCAGGCGGTTACAGGTGTGGAGCACATAGCTTTCCAGCAGCTGGCTGTCTTCCGCCAATGCTTTCCGCAGCCGGTCAAGTGCCTCCGGAGTCAGGGCAATCTGTTCCCGGATTTCCAACGGGGTGGAGTGGTGGTTACATCCGACCACCTGAAAATGGATGGGAGCGTCGGACATCGATCAGAAAGCACTGAGGGCAGATTTTGCTGCGATGGCTGCCCGGTTGGCTTCAACCGGCCAGAGGATGAGCAGTGCGATAAGAAAGAGGAGGATGGCGATCCAGGCGGCCCGGTGTATGCGCACCCAGCGCTGATGGCGTGCCAGGAGCAAGCCCACATAACCGATCCAGAGCAGGATGGTGGTGCCAAACTTGACCAGGGAAATCTCCCGCCAGGCCGGGATCCAGGATACTGAGCCGATAATCAGGGAAACCGTGTAGAATGTGCAGGCCAGCTGCAACAGCCTGAGGCTGACCAGCTCCAGTTGAACGATCGATGGCAGCAAGGAAAAGATCCCTTTGGTTCGCTTACGCTTGAGGCCATAATTTTGCAGCAGGTACATGACCGAAGTCAGCGCGAGCATGGCAAAGAGGCCGTAACTGAAAAGAGCGATTGAGGCATGCGCCTCAATCCATGGATCCCCTCCAAAGAGGCGGCCGGGAGTGTAGGGCTTGTCCCAGCTGGGAATGGCAAAGGAAATCAGACCGAGCACTGCCGCCAGGCTGGCACTGAAGCTGCCCAGCAGCGACATGCGGAAGACCGGGCCGGTCAGGATATAGATCAGGATGATGGACCAGCTGATAAACTGGAGGACTTCGAAAGGGTTGCCGATCGGGCAGCTTTGCACGCTCATTCCCCGCTGGTGGAGGCCGATCGTTTGCAGAATAAAACCAGTCAGCACACAGGCGAAAACGTAGCGACGGGGAAATTCCCGGCGCCGGTCGCTCAGGCCGATTGTCGCCAGCAGCAGGGAGGCGGCATAGAGAATCGCCCCGAGCAGCATCCAAAAACGTGCGTCCATCTTCTCCATCTTTGAATGGGCGGAGTCCCTTCTGTCAATGGCAGGGAGCGAACTGTTTTTCCGGAAATTGCGGAATTCGGACCCCTAAAGCGTCTTTTTCCCTTGTCAGCAGGGGGCAAGAGCCTACTTTCGACTCTTTTCGCCAGTCGGGCTTTTCTTCCCGATAAAGCGGAAATCAACCTCAACGTTAAGTCAATTCAACCGGTCCGCAACGGCACGCGCAGTCGGACTTTTTAGCAATAATATCAAAGTGAAGCTCTCCGTGCCCGTGGGAGCGAACGATTATGAACATCACCCTGAAAGATCTCCTCGACGCTGGCGTCCACATGGGACACCAGACGCGCCGCTACAATCCGAAGTCAAAGAAGTTTGTCTATGACCATCGTCATGGCATCAGCATTATCGACCTCGAGAAGACCTATGCACGTCTGGAAGCGGCCAGCACATTTGTCGAAGAACTGGTGGCTTCCGGCAAGGATGTGCTCTTTGTCGGCACCAAGAAGCAAGCCAAGGAAATTGTCCGCGAAGCTGCTGTTGCCTGCAATATGCCGCACGCCACCAGCCGCTGGCTGGGCGGTGCCCTGACCAATCAGGAAACTGTTCAACGCTCCATTTCCAAATACAAGAAGTATCTGCAGTGGGAAGCCGATGGCACGCTCGACAAGATGCACAACAAGGAAGTTGCTGCCATCCGCCGTGAAATGAGCCGGATGAAGCGGAACTTCGAGGGCATCGTCCATATGGACGAGCGTCCCGGCGCTCTTTTCGTGATCGATACCAAGACCGAATACATCGCGGTGGCAGAGGCCAATCGCCTTGGTATCCCGGTTGTCGCCTTGGTCGACACCAACAGCGACCCGTCCCTGATTAATTATCCGATTCCAGGCAACGACGACGCTATCAAGTCCATCCGGATTATGGTCGAAGCGATGATGGATGCTGTTCAGGCCGGTCTCGCCCGCCGTCCGGTCAAGGAAACCATTCAGCCCCGCACCATCACCCCGGTGGTGGCGACTCCGGACAACGATGAGCAAGTGAGTGCTTCCTCCGCCCCCGCTGCGGGTTCCGAAGAAGAGATTCCCTCTTCCTTCAGCACTGAAGATTAATTCTACGTCACAATTTACCCGACTTAATTATCATGGCAGATATCACCGCAAAAATGGTGTCCGACCTGCGTGCCAAGACTGGCGCCGGACTGATGGATTGCAAAAAGGCCCTTGTGGAATCACAGGGCGATGAAGAGGCAGCGATCACTGCACTTCGCAAGAAGGGCATTGCCAGCGCTGACAAGAAGGCTGACCGCTCGGCTTCCGACGGTCTCGTCGAGAGCTACATCCACATGGGTGGCAAGGTTGGCGTGCTGGTTGAAGTGAACTGCGAAACCGACTTTGTGGCCAAGACGGATGATTTCAAGGCCATGGTGCGCGACATCGCCCTGCACATCGCAGCCGCCAATCCGAGCTGTGTGCGCCGGGAAGAAGTGCCCGCCGACTTGCTCGAGAAGGAGCGCGAAATTGCCGCAGCCGGTTCCGAAAACAAGCCCGCCGAAATCGTCGAGAAAATCGTCGCTGGCAAGCTGGAGAAAATCTACCAGCAGGTGGTGCTCATGGAGCAGCCTTTCGTCAAGAATCCCGACATCACCATTGGCGACTACCTCAAGCAGGCGATCGCCAAGATGGGTGAAAACATGGTGATCAAGCGCTTTGCCCGCTTTCAGGTTGGCGCTTGATTCAATTCACGCATTTTCCTCTTTAATAAAAAACCGCCGGATTCTATCCGGCGGTTTTTTTGGTGTGGAAACTAAAAGCCACCGGTTATCTGCCAGTCCTGCGGATAACTGACCACATAGTGGGTGATGAACTCGGCGGACTCTCCGGGCTGGAGGATTTTTTCCCATTGGAAGATACCGGTGTCTTCCTCCGGGGTGATGTTGCGCGGTGCACGCAGCTCGACTCGGATCCGTTCATCGCGGGAGATCGGCACGCTGTCTTTGATCACCAGCTTTTGGGCTATGGGCATCCGGTTGGTGACTTCGATGCGAAAACGCCGCTCTTCCTGGCGAGTGCGGCTGATGATGCCGGAACGGGAGGTATCCTCCGCGAGAATGATCCGCTTGACTTCGATGTTGGGATTCTCGCCCAGCCCCAGTTCCAGCTCCTGTCCGGGCAGAGTCTGTGGGAGGCGACCGCTTCCACTGAGGCGGCCATCGACTTGTAGTTGAACTTCACCCGCCAGAATCGGCAGGGCAAAGGGATTGTCGAACTTGGTCACGAGAAAGGCGCTTTCTGCGGTCGAGGGCACGGTAACTGACCAGAATTCACTCTGGACGGATTCCTGGAGAACCGGCAGGACCGCTGCGGAAGCGTTGCTGAGGACTGTGACTTTGCCGGGGAGGGTGGCTTGGAACCCTATGGTGCTGGCAGTGATTTCTGCCACCGGAGGCGGGGACAGGTCTGCGGCCACCGCCATTTCCATTTCAGCAGCAGCCATCACCCGCCCGCGAGCCGGGGCGCTTTTGGCCGAGAAGGCATGGAGTTCGAAGGTGTCTTCCCATTTCTTCAAAAAGATCGGGTGGGGATCACGGGGAGACCCGCCCATGGCCGGTCGGCCGGTGCTCAGGCTCAAAGTCACATTGTCCCAGTCCTCACCGGTCGATTGCTGAATAGAGGCCTGATAGGACAGCTCGACGGTGGAGGATTCCGGCTGGGCGCGGACCAGATAGAGCGGGTTCCAGCGCGGCCCGTTCACCACGTAGGTGAGGGTTCCTTCGGTTTGTCCGGAAGCAGCCTGGACTTCGACCATCAGCTTGATGGGGGCCCGCTGTTCCTGGTTGAGTCTTTCGCGGTAGTGGGTACGGGCTTCATTGATCCGAACATCCAGTTCGCGGATGGCGCTGTCCAGGCTGGCGGTGGTGTCAAAAGCGGTGCGTTGAGCGGTCTCGGCTTCCTGCCAGGCCTCCCGGGCCAGCTCATAAAGGTCGCGCGAACCGCTTTCCCGGATTCCATCGCGGATCGATTTGAGCAGCTCGCCCTGATGGTCGGCAAAGGCCTGCACCAGCTTCCTTTCATGGGCGAGACGGTTCTTCTCCGCTTCCAAGGTTTCCAGATTCTGGCGCAACTCCCGGAGCAAGGCGGACTCATCATCCGGGGTAAAGCGGGAATCGTGGGTCAGCCGCCCCAGGTGCATGCGGCGCTCATCGACTTCCAGTTGCACGGTGCCCATCTGAGCGCTGGAGGGAAGACCGCGGAAGCGCAAGGTATGGGCTCCGGCTTCCAGATCGACCGAAAAACTACGGGTGACCCGAGCTTGGCCCTGATATACCTCGACCGAGACAATACTGGATTCGACGTCAATGGGGGAGTTCCAGGCAGGCAGTGCCCAGAGAACAAAGCTGGAAAGAAGAAGGCAATGGCGCAGTATCATGGGATTTCTATTGGGTTATTCGCGGTCAGACTAACGGACGTCTAACCTTCAATAAGATTACGCACCAAAACGCAAATGCTTAAAAAGGATTTGCCCTGTCCTGTTTTCTCTCAAGGCGCGGTGAGCCGGAGGACGGTGTGACGGTGGCCCTGCGACAGGCTCAGGGAGGTCGGTTATTGGTTATTTGTGAAAGGTTAATGGGAGGTGGGTGGTCGAATCTATGGGCAGGGCGGTGCGTCCCTGCGCCGCCTGAGATAGCGGCTTTAACGCCTTCCGAACGCCTATTCATCGCTATCGAAATCGAAATCGGTATCGACGCAGCAATAGCGGAGATGGCATGGCAATGGGCACGACGAAACAACTTGGTAATCCTTCTTTCCGAAACGCTGACTTCCGGCCTCTGGCCTCTGGCGCAACGCGCCATCCGACCACCGTCACTCCGATCACCGACTACTGTCAGGCCGCCACGCTGGGTCAGGCAAATGAGCGCCCGCAGCCACAGGTCGAAGTGGCATTCGGGTTGCGGATTTCAAATCCTTTGCCCATCAGACCATCATCGAAATCGACCACCGAGCCATCCAGACGTTTGAGGCTCTTTTCACAGATGTAAAAGGGAACGCCTTCACTCTCCATTTTGACATCTGTCTCTTTCGGGGGGTCAAAAGACATTCCGTATTCGAGCCCGGAGCAGCCACCGGCTTCAACAAAGATACGCAGAGGGCGGTCTCCGGCCCCTTTTTCAATCTGGAGTTTGCGGACGGCCTCGGCCGCACGTGGAGTCAATTGAATCATTTATCCAATTTGCGGCAGCTTTCCACAGCTGTCAAATCACCAACTGCCCTGCACCCAACGGCCTCAAGAATGGTGGTGGTATCCTCTCGCAGTCAGGGTGAAGCATTTTTCGTGCTCAAATTGAAAATGACTCTTGATGTGCCAGCATGAATGGTCAATTTGAAGGGCGTGGGACATCTCCGGCATCTCAAAGACAGTATTGCTTATCACCTCGTTCGGCCGATTGCGGAAGGGGGAATGGGTTGTGTGTATGAAGCACAACAGGAGGGACCGCAAGGTTTCACCAAGCGAGTGGCGATTAAAATAATTCGGGAAAAATATTCCGCCGAACCGGCCTTCCGGCAAAATTTTGTCGGAGAAGCCCGTTTAGTGTCTGATTTGATACACAACTGCATCGTCCAGACCTATCATTTGGGGGAACTGGAAGGGCAGCATTACATGGTGATGGAATATGTGGACGGGGTCACCGTTGAGGAGTTTATTCTGCAACACCGTGCGTTGAATGAAGTCATTCCGGTGGACTTGGCTTGCTTTATAATTTCCCGGGTATCCAGAGGTCTGGCTTATGCCCATAACAAGCGGTCGCGGGATGGCAACAAACTCAACATTGTGCACCGTGACGTCAATCCGCGCAATATCCTCCTGTCCTTTGAGGGAGAGGTAAAGGTGACGGACTTTGGCATCGCGAAGGCGGTGGACCTGATGTATAACGATGAAGGTGAGATTATAGCGGGGAAGGATGAATATCTTTCTCCGGAACAGGCCCGCCGTGAAGTGACGGATGCCCGCGCCGACATTTTCTCCTGCGGGGTGGTGCTGGCCGAGATGCTCTGTGGGTATAACATTTTCGAAGTTCCCAATGATGGCCCGGCAACCCGGCACAACATCCTCACCATGCCGTTGCCGAATATCAGTAAGATCCGGCCATCCATCCCCGGGGATGTGGTGGATATCGTCGAGCGGGCCTTAATGCGTGACCGCCGGTATCGTTACCAGAGTGCGGCGGAACTGCGTTCGGCGCTGGATCTTCATCTTTACGGGCATGCCTACGGTCCGACCAACGACAAGCTGGCCACCTATCTGCGGGCAATCTTCCTCGGAGGTAAAGCCTACGATGATGACCGGGTAAAACTATCCGAGTCCTTCGGTCTGAAGACCTGAGCCCATACTAACACTGACGACGATGCCGACTCAGGGATTCCAACAGGTACAAAAACTGGCCCAGACCCAAGTACTGGCGCCGCAACTGCGTCAGTCGCTGAAGATCCTGCAGGTTCCTGCGATGGAGTTGCGCAGTGCCATTCTGGAGGAGTTGCAAAGCAACCCGACGCTGGAAGAGCTGTCCATGGATGGGGTTTCCATTGAGGAGCAAATTACCCCCGCAGCAGAAGTAGACGATCACGGAGACCTTGTGCCGGAGCGTGAAGCGTCCAAAGAGTCGCTGGAGTTCAAGGATGATTTTTCGGTCCTTCGGAAACTGGATGATGACTGGGCAGACCTTATGCATCAAGAGGCCGGAGAGTTCGAATATACCTCGGATGATGCCAAGCGCAGACAGCACTTTTTCGATTCCGTAACGGGGGAGACGAATGTTTATGAGGATCTTATGGAACAGGCCCGTTTGCAGGAGAGTGATCCTGAGGTGCTCAAGGCGCTTGAATACCTGATCGGGAGCCTGGATGAAAGGGGATTCCTCACCACCAAATCGGGCGAAATTGCGCTGATGGGAGACCTCTCCTTGAAAAAAGTGCAGGAGGCCGCCCGTTTGATCAAGTCTCTCGAACCGCCCGGAATCGGTGCGGAGAATGTGCAGGAGTGCCTGCTCATTCAGTTGCGCCTGCAGAAGAAAGCGGACAGTTTGGCGGCGCGTATTATTGAGAAACACTGGGAGCTGCTGTTGCGTCGGCGGATTCCGGATATTGCCCGTAAGCTGAGTGTATCCACTGATGAAATACAGCGGGCAATCGCTGAAATCGGCAGACTGGACCCCGCGCCCGGTCGGCATTTCAGCGAAGACATCAACCGGGTGGTGGAAGCGGATGTCACCGTCTACAAGGATGAGCATGATGAGTGGCAGATCGAGCTGAACAATGATTACATTCCGCGACTGCGGATCTCACCGGCCTACAAGGAGATCCTGGCCAAAGGGGTGCTCAAGGGTAAGGACCGGGAATATCTCCAGGAAAAATTCCGCAGTGGAAAATTTCTTATTAACTCGATTGAGCAGCGGCAGCAGACAATTGAGCGGATTACCCGCGAGCTGCTTCAGTTTCAGGAGGACTTCTTTGAACATGGTTCCTCGCGTCTGCGACCGTTGACCATGAATCAGATTGCAGAGAGAGTGGGGGTCCACGAGACCACGGTCAGTCGGGCAATTGCCAATAAATACATCAAGACGCCGCACGGGACGTTCGAGATGAAATACTTTTTTACTCCGGGCTATCAAGGAGAGGATGGCCAGTCGCTCTCCAATACCTCGGTCAAGGAACGCATTGCCAAGATCATTGAGAGTGAGCCCCCGGCCAAACCTTTCAGTGACCAGAAGATCGTTGAAATCCTGGGGGAAGAAGGCGTGACGATTGCCCGGCGAACAGTGGCCAAATACCGGGAAGAACTGGGAATCCTCCCCACCAACCTCCGGCGGCAATACAGGTAGTGATATTTTCATGACGGATTCTGCATTTATCCCACTGTCGGAAACGGGCAGGCCACGCTACCTGGTTTTGGATGCTGCGACCCGTGAAATAGTGGTCGGAGTAATTGGGGCAATTGGCTGGGAAGGCCGTGCCCAGGCGGACGGGGATGCTCTCGAAACCATTTTTCGCCTGAGTCGAGAAGCCCTGGAGCAGGCGGGAGCTGCGGGGATGGAGTCGCTTGATGGCGTTTTGTTTTGCCGGGGACCGGGCAGCCTGCTGGGTTTGCGCTTAGCCGCCATGGCCGTATCCACCTGGAAGGTATTGCCGGAAATGGAGCGATGGGAGCTGCGGCAGTACCATTCCCTGGAATGGATGGCGGCAGCGAGGATTCTACAGGGAGAAGAAGACTTTCATCTGCTCTCTCCGTTCCGAAAGGATCTCTTCAATCATCTCCACATCCAGTCTGGCCAGGCGGGTGAGCCCGGCTTGATTTCAGCGGACTCTCTCTCGGGGCAGAAAGGAAAGGTTTACTTTATAGGAAACGGGACCTTGCGTCTGGATCCACCGGAAGGTGCGCTGCCGCTGGACTATTCACTCGACGCGCTGCCGGAGGTTTTTCGAGCGAAACCGGAACTCTTTCGAGGAGTGAATCAACCTGAGGTGGTGGTCCCGCAGGCCCCGGTGTTTGCGGAATGGACGGCCCAGCGGCATCGGGGCAAAGGAAGCCTTTGACCGTTCGCCGGTATTATAGACCATTTATCAGCTAGTGATTTACTTGGGCTTCCGCGTCTTTATAGTTGTAAGAAATGAAGTGCTTTCTGGTCGATAACGGCTCTCTCCGTGCGGATTCCTGGATGAATCTGTGCCGGGTGGCCCGTGCGGTCAGTCATTTGACCGGGATTGTAGTGGAACCCGCCTCGGTTCTGCACAGTTCCCGCATCCCCCCGGCGGAGACGCCGCGAGGCTATCCATTGCCCACTACCTGGGAAAGAGCGGTGAAGGCCGCCATGAAAAAAGGGGAGGATACTTTCTGGACCTTGCCGTTTTTCTTTGGGCCGACCGGTGCGATCATTGATTATCTGCCCCAGCGGGCGTTGGCGATTCAGGAACGGTATGGCCCGATCAGCGTACGCTTTGCCCCTTTTCTGGCGGATCCAGTCAACACCGGAGGGCCGACGATTGCGGACTTGCTGGTAGAGCGAATCAACCAGTGCATTGAGGAAAAGCAGTTGCAGCGTCCTCCGGTGATTCTGGTTGATCATGGTTCCCCCAAGCAAGCGGTGACTGCCGTCCGCGATCGACTTGCGCTGGAGTTGGGGCTGCGCCTTGGTGATCGGGTGGAACAGGTGCAGGCTGCTTCCATGGAAAGGCGCGACGGTCTGGAATATGCATTTAATGAACCCCTGCTGGAGACGGCATTGCGAACGCCCCCTTTTAACCGTGGTGATGTGGTGGTTGCGATGCTCTTTCTTTCGCCTGGCCGCCACGCCGGGCGCAGTGGAGACATTGCCCACATTTGCCAGGAGGCGGAAACCGAGCTGGAAGGACTGCGGATTCATCGGACCGAACTGCTCGGAAATCATCCCCGAATGCCCGAATTGCTGGCGGCGCGACTGAAAGCACTGCGCTGGATCGAAATGGGATCTACTGCCAGCCCGAGTTTTTCATCCCATGCCTCCGTCCCCGAAGGCAAAATCCTGACCCGCGACTGAGTGCTTCAGGCTGTGTTGCCTCTTGACAATGCGGGGCTTCCGGATGGATCCGGATGGGAGGTTTGACACTGGCGGGCTCGCTGGTCCACCCTGATTCCTGATGCGCGCTGAACTTGATGCATTGCTCCACGAACTCAAACACTTGCGGCGGGAAGGCTGTGAGACAGTTTATCTGGCAGACAACACCCTGGATCAATTACGCAATGCGGTAGCTTTGCATCGCGAGCGATTTCCCGCCCAGGCATCCGAAAGTGCTTCCGCCAGTCGATCATCCTCAGCAGAGACTGCCAGTGCGGATGAATTGGTAGCGGTAATGAAGGAGAGTGGGGTGCCCCCCGTTTCCCAGACGAAAGGACCGGCTTCCAAAACCAAGGGACCCGCCAAGTTGCCGCCTCCGCCGAAAGTGAGCTTGGAGCAAGGAAGCAAGCAGGTGCGCTGGGAGGCATTGCGGACCCAGGTGCTCAATGACAAGGTCTGTCTGAGCCAGATTAAGCCCGGTAAACAGCCGGTTTTTGGGGTGGGGAACGTGGATGCGGAAATCTTTTTCTGTGGTGAAGCCCCCGGTGCGGAGGAGGAGATGAAGGGCGAACCTTTTGTCGGCCCTGCGGGGCAGTTGCTGACCAAGATCATCGAAGCGATGGGACTCAGCAGGGAGAAAGTCTACATTGCCAACATCATGAACTGGCGGCCGCCCATGCCGACGGACTTTGGGAACCGCCCACCGACTCAGGAGGAAATGGGCTACTGTCTGCCTTACCTGCGGGCGCAGGTGGAAGTGGTTCAACCCAAGTTGATCGTCGCTCTGGGCAAGACAGCCGTGGATGGATTGCTGGGGCCGGATCCCAAGCGCAGGATGGGGCAGATCCGTGGGACCTGGCATCGATTTGAAGGGATTCCGCTCTTACCCACTTTTCACCCCAGTTATCTCCTCAGAAACAACAATAACCAGACCAAACGGCAGGTCTGGGAAGATATGCTTCAGGTCATGGAGCAACTGGGTATGCCTGTTACCGAGCGGCAACGGCGGTTTTTTACCTGAAGATCCCCGGATGACACGTAATTGACAAGGAGTTTCCCGATATCTAGCTTGTTGGGATGAGCCATGCATTGGGTGAAAGTGAAATTGAAGTCGCCCTGAGTGATCTTCCCGGCTGGGCCCTGCAAGAGGATCAGTTAATCAAGACCTTTGCCTGCGGCAGCTTCCGCGATGCACTTTCGTTTGTCATTCGCATCGGATTTGAGATTGAGGAGATGAATCACCATCCGGAAATCAAGAATCTCTACAACCGCGTGCGCATAGCGCTATGCACGCATGACGCGGGCAGTGTCGTAACGGAGAAAGATGTCAAGCTGGCCAAAAAAATAGAGGCGCTTGCTCCACCGCAAAAGGAAGCAAACGCCTCTTAAAGTTAAAGGGCTTGGTATCTGTTCCTGACGATCAGGGATAGAAGGAAACCTCCCGGCCGTCGGGGAGAAGGACTGTAATGGCCTCATCGCCCAGACGGATGACAAGGTCATCGTAACTTTCACCCATGACGGATTCCATATATCCGATCAGTTTGTCCGGACCGACCAGGTCGTGAAAAGCGGCTTCTTCAACCCCTTCTTCCAGCATGTATTGCTGTGCACTGTAGTAGAGGATCATGAGGTTGTGTTCGATCTGATCCTCCTCGGACCATCCGGCAGCATAATCAAAATTCCCATGCCCTCTCATCTGCTGGATGGCGGGGATAGCCGCGGCCGTAACCAGACCGACGACAACGACTGGGATCGCCACCGCGACATCCTTGAATGAAAAACTGCCATAGCTTTCACTGATGAAGTAGTTCCCATCCTTCCAGCTTGCAGTGGCCTGGGGGTCCATGAAGCGTTTGAAGATACGTTCATAGGCGATTTCAATCGCCGGGAGGTAGGCACGTATTTGCGGGTCGCCGTCTTTGAGCATTTCAAAGAGGGGATCCATATCCGTTCCCGCCTGGTAAACGAAGGCGGCAGCTTCCTCTGGCAGGCGGCTGGCCACTCGCTGGAAGGCCTCGGATTGGGCCAGTTTCTCCTCATTCTCCATCATGGCCAGCATGGTATCGCCAGAATGAAGGGTGAGGGTGCCACCACTGGGGTTGCCCTTGGCAAAGAGGCCGAATCCGGCTCCTTGGAGGAAAGCACTGAGGTCCACAACTATCTCGTCGCCGATGGTTTCCACCGTCACATTCGGATTGATCTGGTTGAGTTCTACCAGGTGAGGGAGGAGGGAAGCGCCATTTTCGATCTCCAGATAAAACTCAAGCTCGGCATCCTGCTGGCTGAAGTTCACGTCCTGCACCAAAATCATGGTGATCGGATTGGAGAGCACTTCGATCAGTTCGAATCCGTTGAGGCCGGTGGGCAGCAGTGGTTGGCCGAGGCCCATTTGGATAAAACCTTCGCCCATCGGCCCCATTACGGAGGTGGCTACCTGAGTGACACTCTGGAGGGTTTCATTGAGGTTCAGGCTGAAGTCCGCCACCAGGCTTGCTTTTGGGGGAGCCATTTGGGCCGACCGAAAACTGCGTGGGGTCGGATCGGTGAGGGCCATCAATCCGCGCAGCTCTCCGTCACTCAGGGTGACTCCGCGGTTGCGGTAAAGTCCTGTCTCGACTTCACTGCTGGAGTACCCCAGGGCCAGCAGGCCATCGAATCCTAACTGTGATAAGACGGAGGCAAAATCGAGCGGAACCGGCATCATATCGGGGTTGTTTTCCAATACTGCGGTATAAATGGCCGTGAGGTGATCGCCAAAAGCGACCGCATCCCCGGAGAAGTCGATGTAAGCGACAAAGTTACCATCGGTGTCAAGCTTCTCCACCACTTGTTGATAATGCTGTGCGGATACGCTGCTTCCGGCGACAACGCCAGCCAGGCAGCCAGCATAGAAGCGGAGATAACGACAAGGAGAGATATTCATGGAATAGTTATGGTTGGATAGATGAAAGGAGCCTGCTGCTCCTGAGAGAAGCCATAATTCAGCCTTTTTTTTGTAAAGCGGTCGAGATTTTACTTTGAGCCACGGGTTGACCTTCCGCTTTTTTAGCTGCATCCCTGCTTACTATGTCAGATTTTAATGTGGACAGTGTCCGGGCGGACTTTCCTTTGCTAAGTGAACAGGTTAACGGGCATCCCCTTGTTTATCTGGACAACGCCGCCACCACCCAGAAACCGCGGCAGGTGATCACCGCCCTGGAGCGTTTCTACCGGATCGAAAATGCCAATATCCACCGCGGAGTACACGCCCTCAGTCAGCGTGCGACCGAAAGCTATGAGCAGTCTCGCTCTGAGATAGCGCGTTTTCTCGGGGTGGAGGATGCCCGCCAGATCGTCTTCACCCGGGGGGCGACTGAGAGTGTCAACCTCGTCGCTCAGTGCTTTGTCCGACCCCGCATCCAGCCGGGAAGCTGTGTCCTGATCACGGAAATGGAGCACCATGCCAACATCGTTCCCTGGCATTTGTTGCAGGAATCCCATGGTCTTGAGCTGGTGGTGTGTCCGGTCAGTGACGCCGGTGAAGTCGATTTATCAGAGTGGCAACGTCTGATTCGGGAAAAACGCCCGATTCTGGCTTCTTTTGTCCATGTTTCCAACTCACTTGGCACGATCAATCCGGCCCGGGAGATGATCGCCGCCGCCCGGCAGGAGGGAGTTCCCGTTTTACTTGATGCCGCCCAGTCGGCTCCCCATTTTCCCATCGATGTCGCCACACTTGATCCTGACTTCCTTGTGATGAGCGGCCACAAACTGTTCGGACCGACCGGAATCGGTATCCTCTACGGGAAGTACGCCCACTTGAGCGGGATGCCACCCTATCAGGGAGGGGGCGATATGATCCAGAAAGTCACTTTTGAAAAGACCACCTTCAAAGTACCGCCTGAACGTTTTGAGGCGGGCACTCCGCATATCGCCGGGGTGATTGGCCTGGCCGAAGCGCTGCGCTATCTTGAAACCATCGACCGCACGGCGGCTGTGGAACACGAGGAAAAACTGCGGGCGGTGGCCGAAGAGGGGCTTTCCACCATTCCCGGATTAAGAATGGTCGGCCAGGCAAGGCGCAAAGCCAGTGTGGTGTCCTTTGTCCTGGAAAGTGCCCATCCGCATGACATTGGGACTTTCCTCGACCAGAAGGGGATCGCCATCCGCGCCGGTCACCATTGCACGCAGCCCCTGATGCGGCGAATGGGATTACCTGGTACCGCCCGGGCCAGTTTTGCCTTTTACAATACTATGGAAGAGGTGGAGCAACTGGTTGAAGAAGTCGCGAGAATTGAGCGCTTCTTCCGCTAGACCCTCGACAATGATCCCCCCCACTCTCTTTTATTTTAGATTATGAGCAGCGAAATGGAAGAACTCTATCAGGAGATCATCCTGGACCATAACAAGAACCCGCGAAACTTTCGCCTGATCGACCACCCGACCCACCATGCCGAGGGAAATAATCCGATGTGTGGCGATGAGATTGAGGTGTATGCGCGGGTGGAGGGTGAGCGCCTGGTCGAAATCTCCTTTCAGGGGCAGGGTTGTGCCATCTCCAAGGCCTCCGCTTCACTGCTGACCGAGCAATTGACTGGAAAGAGCATTGAGGAAGCCCATGCGGCGGTCGCTGATGTATTGGACCTGATGCGTGACCCCACCCGTGAGGTCGACATGATGGTGGACGGGGAGATTGCGGCCCTCACCGGAGTGCGCAAGTTCCCGGCCCGGATCAAATGTGCTACCCTGGCGTGGCATGCCCTTGAAGCCGCCCTGGCCGGCAAGGCCGAGATCTCAACCGAAGTTTGAAATAAACCTGCCGGTTACCCGCCAAGTTCGCCTAGGGGGCTTTACGCCAGAGCCGGACATTGGGGTGGGGAGCTTCGTTTTCTGCACAGTCGAAATCGCGGGCTATCCAGTCCATGGTAGCCGGAGTATAAATGCAGACATGGGTGAGATCGCGCCAGTAGTTCCATTCCGGCCAAGGGCGGTCGTCCCGATAGACTCCTGTCATCACAGCGAGCCAGCCACCGGGGCGGACCAGCGAAAACATCCGGGTGAGGGTTTCTCCTGGATGGTGGAGGTGTTCCAGCACTTCGGTTGAGATAAGGAAATCGTATGGACTGCGGAGCTGGCTTTGATCGGGGAAAAAAGCCGGATCCCAGTTATCCACCGTAAAGCCACGTTCCGCGGCCATGACTGAAATGGCCGGTCCGGGGCCGCAGCCGAAATCAAGCCCTCTGTCATCTGGTGCCAGTTTGGAAGTGAGTGGGCCAAAGCAGCGATCGAGAAAGGCGCGATATCCTGGATCGGAGGGATCGTTCTCATGCTGGCGGTAATGTGCTCGCTCCTCGGGTAGTGCAGGTCGGCTGGAAGGATGCCTGAAAATCAGATCACACAACGGGCAACGGAAAAAGGCTGCACCGTCCACATTTTGCCAAATACCCTCCGTGGATGCGGCGCAGAGAGGGCAGTCGTGCTCTGGATGGGGCGAACCCGCCTCAGGCAGGACCATCGGAGTCGCGAAAACCACGGCGCTGCTCTTCGCGGCAGTCAGACATCACCCGGATGGTGACGTCGCGCAGGTCAAAGAGCCGGATCCGCATGGCGTTGAGGAAACGAGGGGCATCTCCCCCCATTTCAGCGAGGGGTTCGAGCAGGCGCATGGCCTCATTGATGGCTCGGAGAGAAAGCTTCCCATGGCAAACGCCGAGGAGGAAATCCCCCATGTCCACTGCCTGAATGGTCAGAATCAGGTTCTGCTCGCCAGCGGAAAAGGCGTTGGAAACGCGGCTGGCGTCGCGGGCGGTAAGGTCGATGGCGGCTTTTCCCAAAAAGGTATCCCAGAGGTAGCGCAGTTGGGCATAGAGTCCGGCCGATACAACAAACACCGGATGCCGGTGGAGGGTGTAGGGATCAAAGTCCTGATTGGCTTCGGAAGCGTCTTCTTCTTCCTCTTCCGGACCTTCCCCCACTGACCAGTCTTCCTGTTCCCAGCCCATTTCCATGGCTACCTGGTCGAGCCGGTCGGGTTCGGCGAGGTAGCGGTCGTAAATGGTGACAAAGCGGGCGACTTCCTTTTGCTGACGGCGGAGATACTGTTGCCAGTCAAACTCGTTCCAGGAAACGTTACCGCGTTCATCCCAGTCGCCGTCGGAGTGCCCTTCGAATTCGTAGTTACCCATGGGTAGAATGTGAACCTGAGTTCAAAAAGGTATCCTGCTGAGCTCTTCCCCGATTGCAATGCAGAAAGTGAATTCTTTTCCCCAAATTCCCCTCTTCATGATGCCCAGCCCCTGGCCGTTTATCCGTCTGGGTGAGAATCAATGTGCTGGAGCCGGACGTTTTCACCGAGCCCGATGAGGGGGAGAGGGATGGGGATCAAGGGTGGATTAGCGAAGCTTATCAGGGTCTGTTGGGGAATAATAGCTATTCGGGGTCGGCGGTGCGAACGTGCAGGGACGGCTGCTTCTTGATAGCGTGTGGGTATGAAAAGACTGAATATCGGACTGAATACACTGCTGTTCAGTCTCGGACTGGTGCTTCTGGGAACGGCATTGTTGCTGGAATTCCGCATGCCGCATGGGCGTGAGGGAGTGCAGGTGCTGTTTCTCGGCCTCGACCGGCATGAATGGGGGGCGATCCACTGGTGGATTGGCTTGATGCTGGCGTTTGGGGTGACACTTCATCTGGGCCTGCACTGGCGCTGGATCTGGCGGGTGGCGGCATCCCAGCGACGCGGTCTGCTGCTGGGGGTGGCCATCGTATCGATGGCGGTTCTGGCTTTTTTTGCCTTTGTTCCGACTGAGCCGATTGAACACCAGCCGGGGCAGGGGTTGAGAAGAGGGGCACAGGCTGCTCAACAGCAGGAGGCTGCTTCTGCTGTGACCTCACCGGAGCGGGAGCCGGAGACGCGAAGAGGCGGCAATCGCCAAGGGCTCAATCGCGCGGGCGGGGAGGCTCGCGGCGGTCGCGGTCCTTATCGGGGGGAGTGAACTCCCAGCGCTGGGTATCGGGATTCCAGGATTGCACCGTATCCTGAGGCACAAACTCAAAGCGCCCGGTTTTGGTGTTGAAGGCGCGGGTGGGAACGCGGTTCTGCTCAAAGGCTTCATCGGCCCGTTGGCGCTCGTTGGTGTGCGCCACGTCATCCCGGAACTGATTCGCGGTGATTTCGCCGCGCAGGAGCCGGACAGTGGGGGAATCGGCCTCGTATTCGCCGAAAGTACCGCAACCCGTGCTCAACAAGAGGGCACCGGCGCAGATCAGGGAGGGTAAGACTGCCGACTTCATGGTGGGGAAATGTGGAGGAATTTGTGGGGAAAGGCAATCTTCGTCGGCAGGCGCTCAACGGAGCGCTTCCGTGTCCAATTCCATGGTGGCGACCCGGGTGGCCGGGCCGGTCATCCGGATGTGATAGGCATCGTCGATGTGCAGTTGGATGTCCCCTCCGGGCATGTGCACGGTCACGTCCGCATCGACTGCGCCCATTTTGCGAGCCACTGCCCCTGCCGCACTGGAACTGCTGCCTGAGGCGAGGGTGTAACCGGCACCACGTTCCCAGATTTCGATCTGGATGTTGTTCCGATCGAGGATTTTGAGGAACTGGACATTGGTCCGGTTGCGAAAGCGTGGATCGTTTTCAATCAAGGGTCCCAGTCGCCGGGCGAGGCTTTCGGAGATCTCGTCCATCGGCAACACACAGTGCGGATTGCCCACGGTGGCCGCATAGTAGGTGAGGGGGGTGCCTTCCAGCTCGATGGTTTCCTCGAGGGCTTCGCGGGAGGGTCCGGTCATGCCGATTTTATCGGAGAGAAAGCTGACCTGGCCCATTTCCACTGTGATCAGGCCGCTTTCTCCGTCGATGGCGCAGCTCACCACCCCTCCGGGAGTGTCGATAGTGAAGGACTTGCCGGGCGAAACCTTGCCTTGATCGAGCAAGTAGCGGCAAAAAATACGCAGACCGTTGCCGCTTTTTTCCGCTTCGCTGCCATCCGGATTGAGGATGCGCAGGCCAAACGCTGCCTGCCCGGTGGGAAGCGGGCCGTAGAGGATGCCGTCAGACCCGAGGCCGAAGTTGCGGTGGCAGATGCGGATGATGTCTTGCGGGGAGGGCAGGGCACCGTCGGCCGGATCGAGAACGAGGTAGTCGTTGCCGAGTGCGTGGTATTTGAAGAATTGCATGCGAGGGATGGGAATGGAGAAAAGTCTGGATTAATCTGGGAAAAGCAAAGTTCCGGCAGCAGGCAGGATGGATGCCGCGTCAGGTTCCTTTGGTTTCACCCAGCATGAACATGGCGATTCCGCTGGCAACCGAGGCGTTGAGACTGTTCACCTTACCAGCCTGCTCCACGCGAATGACGGAGTTCGCCTGATTGAGAATGTATTGGCCGACGCTCTTGTCTTCGCCACCGATGACCAGGAACAACTTAACCGGGCAGCTTTTGGCCAGTTCCGAAAGCTGGACACTGCCTTTGGCGTCGAGCGCGGCGACATGATACCCGGCTTCCAAGGCGATCTGCACATACTTGTTGGCCGTGCAGTCCCGGGCAATCTGCATGAACTCAGCGGCTCCGGCGGAAACCTTGAGCACGGAGGGGTAAATCTCCGGTACACCCTTGGTGGGGAGGAAGACATGCTGGAATCCGAAGACTTCTGCACTGCGCAGAATGGCCCCCACATTGTGTGGATCTTCCACATTGTCCAGCAGCAGCAGGCGCTCCGGGGCGGCGGCAAAGATGTCGGCGTGCGGAACGTAGGGATACAGGTCGGTCCGCAAGACAACTCCCTGATGTTCCCTCGCTCCACACAGTTGGGTCAGGCGCCCTTTATCGACCCACTCGATGGGGATGCCCCGGCGCTCAAGCAGCTCCTTGAGTTTTTTCTGCCGCCCGCTTTGGGCGGAGACTTCGCTCAGGTAAGCATTGAAGATCCGGCGGCGGTTGGCGCGGATCACTTCAAAGGCCGGATTGAGCCCGTAGACGAATTCTTTGGAGGATGGTGCCATGGAAAAAGGCTTAACTTTCGAGATGAAGCGGTGGTTTGGCAATGTGCAATGCGAGGCGTTTTCCCCGCAAGTCGACTTCCAGGCTGCCGCTTTGGGCGGCCGCTGAATCGACCAGGGCCGCTCCAATCGGGGCATTGATGATGGGGGAATGGGTGCCACTGGT
Organism: Verrucomicrobiota bacterium; assembly: GCA_050485245.1. Classification (GTDB taxonomy): domain Bacteria; phylum Verrucomicrobiota; class Verrucomicrobiia; order Opitutales; family Oceanipulchritudinaceae; genus JBJHBA01. The sequence goes on from JBJHBA010000002.1 coordinate 75,032, forward strand.
GACGGTTCCCACGCAGCGATCGCCGGACCAGATTTCGGCTCCTTGCCGGGCAATGCGGCGATCCTCCAGCTTGAACCAGATCAGGCTGCGCTGGGGGCCGTTGGCTTTTTCGCGGGCGAGGGCTTCCCGCCCGATGAAGTCAGCGGATTTTTTCAATTTGACCACCCATCCAAGACCGGCTTCCAGCGGGGAGATGTCCGGGGAAAGCTCATGTCCGTAAAGGGGGTAGCCCGCCTCTGTCCTCAGGCTGTCCCTTGCTCCCAAGCCGGCTGGTTTCAGGCCGAGGGGGTTGCCGGAGCGCATCAGATGTTCGGCGATCTGTTCGGCATCATTCGGCGCGCAGAGGATTTCAAAACCATCCTCACCGGTGTAGCCGGTCCGGGCAAAGTATACCGGGCGGGCTCCAATCTCTCCCGCGACGATCCCAAAACGGGGAATTTCCGGCAGAACTACCCCGGCGGCGCGAAGCACCTCCATCGCTCTGGGACCCTGCAGGGCGAGCAGGGCGCGCGCATCGCTGATGTTTTCCATTCGGCAATCAAAGCCCTGACGATGGGCCTCCATCCATTCGACATCCTTGGCGATGTTGCCCGCATTGATGATGGCGAGATACTCTGTTTCCTTCAGCCTGTAGATGATCAAGTCATCGACCACGCCGCCTTCGGGGTAGCACATTACGGTGTAGAGGCCGCGGCCCACTTCCAGACGGGAGACATCGTTGCTCACCAGATAGTCGAGGCAGGCGGTGGCCTGTGGCCCGGAAAAGAGTACTTCACCCATGTGGCTGACATCAAAGAGACCCGCCGCAGTGCGCACTGCTTTGTGCTCTTCCAGGATGCCCGAATACTGCACCGGCATTTCCCATCCGGCGAAAGGAACAATGCGGGCACCATGGCGTTGGTGAAAAGTATAGAGGGGAGTGCGCTGGAGGGATTCCATCGGTGCAGCTTGTGGCAGCGCGGAATGCTCTGGCAATCGGGAAATCGTCTCCCTTCGGTACAATAGCCTTGAAGGGGGTTGACCCCTGAGGGGCTCTTGTGCCTGTCACGGTTTGTGCGGGAATTGCGCTTTTTCTTGAAATAGGGCGGTTTATGTCGAGATTAAGGGAATGATGATGTTGACTTGCGCGAATGAAGACGACGAGCCTGACAGTAGTGGCTTGAACGGCTCCCTCCATTTTCGGGTGTGCCTTCAAGCCATTGTGCCCGCACCCCTGCAGTCATGACCGCGCTGATTATTGCGATTGCCCTCACCCTGAGTGCTTCCGCTTTTTGCTCCCTTCTGGAGGCGTTTATTCTCAGCACAACAGCTGGTGAGATTGAAGCGCTGAAGAAGGTGCATCCGCACCGTGGGCAAATGTTGGAGCGGTATAAGGAAGGGATTGAAGAAACCAGTTCCGCTATCCTGACGTTGAACACCATCGCCAATACCGCAGGCGCTACCGTAGTCGGTGCCCTCACGGATGCGGTGGCGGCGATCAGTGTGTTTGGCATGTCCGTCATGTTGACCCTGGGTATCCTGATCTTTTCCGAGGTCATCCCAAAAAACCTTGGTGTGGCTTATCGTCGTGGAATGGGTCCCTATCTTGTGTTTGGGATATGGATTGTGCGCATCCTGATGCGTCCTGCTTCGTTTGCCTTTAAGCGAATCCTGACGCCGATTGTCCGTCTGGAGAAACCGACCGAACAGGAACAGGAGGACGAGATCCGCTTTCTGGCCGAAAAAAGCGTGCGCAGTGGGGCCCTCAGTGATCCTGAGCGTGAATTGATTTCCAATGCCCTCAGCCTCGATGATTTGCGTATTGAAGAAATCATGACACCGCGGACCGTGGTGACCTTTGTCCAGGGTGCCAGCACGGTGGCAGAGGTCTGTCAGGACTTTAAGAACATTCCCTTTGCCCGTATGCCGGTGTATGGGGAAAGTGTGGATGATATTCTCGGACTGGCCCGGCGAAGGGACATACTTCAGGCCTACAGTGAGGATCAGGATGATGTGAAAATGACCGAGCTGATGCAGGAAGTGGTATTTGCACCGGAAACTGCCTCCGCTCTTGATGCGCTTCAGCTCTTTCTCAAAAAACACCAGCAGTTTGCCGTAGTGGTGGACGAGTATGGATCAACTGTCGGAGTGATCTCAATGGAAGACATTGTCGAGCATCTGATCGGGAGTGAAATCTTTGAAAGCTCGGATGTCGCGGTGGATATGCGTGAACTCGCCATGAAGCGTGCCCAGAGAAGAGCCGGGTTGACCCCAACGGAAGGCGTCGATGTCCCGGAAGAGACCCTTCCGGGCAAGGAAAATTCGGTCCCTCCCAAGGAGTCCGGGAATTGAGCCTCGCCACTTGCTGAATCCTCCCCAAAAACGAAGTTTAAATGTCCGGTGACAGTTTATTTCACGTTCCACAGCTCCTGGCTTACTGGGTTCATGATCTGGACCCAGTGATTCTTTCTTTTGGGGAGAACATTGCCATTCGCTACTATGGGCTGGCCTATGTGCTGGGCTTTGTCCTCGCCTTTGCCACTCTGGTGTGGGCTGCCCGCCGGGGACGCTCTCCCTTGCAGCCGGGTGAACTGGAGACGCTGTTCACCTACCTGTTTCTCGGGGTGATTGTGGGCGGCAGAATCGGGTATGTACTGCTCTATGCTCCCCAGCAGTTCTTTGGTGATCCGCTCTACCTCTTTCGTGTCTGGGAGGGGGGGATGGCCAGTCATGGCGGCTTTGCCGGAGTGGTCGTCGCGACCCTGATTTTTTCCCAACGCCATCGCCATTCCCCCTTTGTGCTGGGCGATCTCATCGCTCTGGCCACCCCCCCAGGGATCCTGCTGGGAAGGGTAGCCAATTTCATCAATGGAGAATTATGGGGGAAGGTGACGGATGTTTCCTGGGCGGTGATATTTCCCTTGGCCCAAAGCTATCCCTATTTTCGGGCGGACGCCTTTATGGTCTATTCCGATGCGCTGGATCGATACGTGAATCCCCGGCATCCCTCCCAGTTGTACGCTGCCCTGCTGGAAGGCCTGGTAGCCGGGCTCTACATTCATGGGCGCTTCTGGCTGAGCAAAACCGCCCGAAAGGTTCCCGGCCAACTCGCCGGAGAATTTTTCATCGCTTACGCGCTGCTGCGCATCCTTAGCGAAGTCTTCCGGGAACCCGATGCCAGTCTCATCCTGGGGGTCTCCAGAGGAACGGCATATTCTGGGTTGACGCTGCTTGCCGGGATCGGATTGGTTGTCATCGCCCGGCATTTTTCCCGGCGCCCTATCCCTTGAGGGGTAAAATGTGCGCCAACGGGTTGTTATCCGGGGCTGCCCGGTTTAATTATCCATACGTTCCCTGACTATTTCTGATATCTTTAACCCAGTTCTAATCGATCCATGGAAATTGTAGCATATCTCAAACCCACCTGCGGCTGGAGCAAGGGCGTCCGTGCCATCCTCGCCAAATACAACCTCGAATACACCGACAAGGACATCATCAATGATCCGGCCAATTACGAGGAGATGGTGCGTCGGTCGGGTCAGCCCTTATCTCCCTGTGTGGTTGTCGACGGGGTGATGCTTGCCGATGTCAGCGGAGAAGAAGTGGAGAACTACCTCCTGGCCAACAACCTCGTTCAACCCAGCGACCAGTCTGTGGATGTCCCCACCAACGCCGCCTGCACGGACGAAGAGCACGCCCGGATGCAGTCCAAAACCATCCGATTCTTCTAAGTCCTCCCACCGCTTGCCGCACCATTCCTCATATTTTCCCTGAATTTTTAAAATTGGGTTCTTGACCTTTTAAACCAAACATTAGAGGTTTGAGGCAGGCTTTGGCTGAGTTGCTGGACCGCATGCGATCCGGGTCGTGCTAGTAAAAAGAGAGCTGGATGATCGCTTCCTGAAAGGGAGGGGATGATTTGGAGATCGAAGTCATTAGTTTCGGAACGGAGGGCAGCAGTTTTTCTTCGACGGCGCCAGGTGAAGCCATAACGATTTGACTGGTATTTAATTTTCCGATGTCCCAACCCACCATCAAGCTCCCGGCCGAAGCCCCGTTTCAAGCAGATCAACGGGCAGCTCTTGAGGCCTTTCTTCCCACCCTGCGTTCCGGACAAGGCGCCTGGCTGAGCGGATATCTCGCGGCAGTGGATCAACTCACGCCGGCTGCTGCGGTGGCGGATGATGCTGTGAGCGTTCCGCTGACCATCCTTTTCGGCTCTGAAAGCGGTAATGCCGAGGGTCTGGCCTATGAAACCGAGAAAGCGGCAAAGAAGGCTGGTTTTCAGGCGAAGGTCTTCGACATGGGAGATTTCCCGGGGAACAAGTTCAAGGATGAGAAAAATCTCTTGATCATTGTGAGCACCTGGGGAGAAGGGGATCCCCCGGATCGGGCGACGGATTTCCACGCCTTTGTGATGGGCGATCAGGCCCCGCGGATGGAGGGTGTGCGGTTTTCGGTCTGTGCCCTGGGGGACACCAGTTATGCGGATTTCTGTAAGTGCGGGATCGACTTTGATACCCGTCTGGAAGCCCTGGGTGCACAGCGGGTGTTTGACCGGGTGGATTGTGATATCGATTTTGAAGAACCTTTCCGGAAGTGGCTGGAGGGGGCGCTCGAAGCCATGGCGAGGGAAACGGCATTGAATGAGCCGGTGGCGGCACCTGCCCTTGCCACGGTGGTGGCCCCGGCCATCCCGGTGGTGCAGGAGTGGTCGAAGAAAAACCCTTTTCCCGCCGCGCTCAAAGAGCGAATCGTGCTCAGCGGGACCGGTTCGCAAAAGGAAACGGTTCACTACGAGTTTGATTTGTCCGGATCCGGGATGAGTTACGAGCCGGGGGATGTCCTTTGTGTCATTCCGAAGAATGATCCCGGGGTGATTGAGGATCTGATTGAAGTCGCCGGTTTCCCTCTCAACGTGAGCTGTGAGCATGAAGGGAAGACCAGCGCTCTCCGGGAAGTGCTGGAAGACTTTGACATCACGAATGTATCCAAGCCCTTGATGAAGAAGTATGCGGCAATCGCCGGCAATACCGAGCTGGATACCTTTCTTGCGGAAGATCACAAATCAGAGTTGAGTGACTGGCTGTGGGGACGGGAGATCCGCGACCTCTTGCATGCGTTTCCCGCCCGCAAGCCCCTTTCGCCTGAGTCCCTGCTAGGAATATTGAGAGGATCGTCACCACGTCTCTACTCCATCGCTTCAAGCCTTAAAGCGCATCCGGATGAAGTGCATCTGACGATTACCTCGGTCTACTACACGGCCCACGGAATCAATCGGAAGGGCGTTTGCTCCACCTATCTCGCCAACCGTGTATCCCTGGGAGACAAGATTCCGGTCTATGTGCATCCGAATAAGCATTTTAAGCTGCCGGAGAATCCCGATATTCCGATCATCATGGTTGGGCCGGGAACAGGGATTGCCCCTTTCAGGTCATTTGTGGAGGAGCGGGCCGAGACCGGGGCGAAGGGAAAGAACTGGCTCTTTTTCGGCGACTGGACCTTCCAATACGATTTCCTCTACCAATTGGAGTGGCAGAACTACCTGAAAAATGGAGTGCTGACACGGATGGATGTCGCCTTTAGCCGTGACACGGACCGGAAAATCTATGTCCAGAACCGTATGGCGGAAAACGGGAGGGATCTCTATGCCTGGCTGGAGGAAGGAGCGCATTTCTACGTTTGTGGCGATGCCAACCGTATGGCCAAGGATGTGCACCAAACCCTGATCGATGTGGTTGCTGAACACGGAGGCAAGTCTCCGGAAGATGCCATCGCCTATGTCGATCAGCTCAAGAAGGAAAAGCGTTACCAGCGGGACGTCTATTGAGCAGGCGACCGATTGATTCCAAGGTGAAGGTCCCGGAGCCTCCGAGGTGTCCGCAGCGGCCACATGTGTTGACGGATCATGGGATCAAACGCAGTGATCCCTACTATTGGTTGCGGCATCGCGAAGATCCGGAGGTGCTGGCATACCTCGAAGCGGAAAACGCCTATACGGACAACATGACCGCATCCCTGGCGGGATTGCGGGAAACACTTTACGAGGAATTGGTTGGGCGGATTGAAGAAGACTTTGTCTCTGCTCCGCACAAAGATGGTGCGTATCTCTACTCCTATCGGTATGAGGCCGGAAAGGAGTATCGGATCTTTTGTCGCCGGAGGGTTGGAGTTGGCAGTGAAGATACGGTTTACCTCGACGCCAATGAGTTGGCTGAAGGTGAGTCCTATTTTGAACTGAGTTATATCCAGATCTCGCCGGATGGGCGGCTGATGGCAGTGGCTTATGATACCTCGGGAGACGAACGCTATATTCTGCGCTTCCGCGACCTTGAGAGCGGAGAGTGGCTCCCGGACCAGATGCCCTTGGTCAATGGAGAAAGCGGGGAATGGTCGGCTGATGGGAAGTGGTTCTTCTATGTCATTGAAGACGAAGACAACCAGCGCCCGTTTCAGGTCCAACGGCATCGGGTGGGAACGGACGCTTCCGGGGATGCGGTGGTGTATCTGGATGACGATCCCTTGTTTTTTGTGGGCCTGAGCAAGTCGCAGGACGGTCGCTACATTTTTGCCAGCAGCGAGAGCAAGACAACGGCAGAGGCTTTTTATTTGCCGGCAGGCCAGCCGGTGGAATGCTTTCGGCGGCTTCTCCCTCGCCGCAAGGATGTGCGGTATTACCCGGATCACCATGATGGTGCTTTCCTGCTGCGGTCCAACCATGAAGCCAAGAACTTCAAACTCTCGCGCTTGCCGGATGCATGCCGCGAATGGAAGGATCTGGAGGAGATTGTTCCGCACGATGAAACGGTGGATTTCCTCGATTTCATGCCCCTGGCGGAGTATCTGGTCCTATTTGTCCGGATGCGTGGCGTTGATCAGGTACGCGTGCGATCCTGGCAGGATAAGGAATGGAAAACGGTGAACTTTCCCGAGCCGGTCCATGTATTGTCTGAAGCCATCAATGCCGAGTATGATACGCACTTGCTCAATCTGGTCTACGATTCACCAGTGACCCCCCCGACCACCTTTCAGGTTGATCTTCGTTCGATGGAGCAGACCGTGCTCAAGCAGGCCAGGGTTCCCGGCGGGCACAACCCGGATGTCTATACGGCCTATCGGGTGGAGGTTCCTGCCAGCGATGGGACGATGGTTCCTTTAACCATTTTTCATCGCAAGGATCTCCCGTTGGATGGAACGGCCCCGTGCTACCTTTATGGATACGGTTCCTACGGGGTTACCAGTGATCCGCATTTCAGCCGATCACGCCTCAGTTTTCTTGAACGGGGATTTGTCTGCGCGATAGCCCATGTGCGGGGAGGTGGCCTGCTGGGGGAAAGCTGGTATGAGGCTGGCAAACTGCTCTCCAAGAAAAACACTTTTACCGACTTTATTGCCTGTGCGGAATATCTCGTGACCCATCGGTTGACTGCACCTTCCCTTTTGGCCATTCACGGAGCCAGTGCCGGGGGCTTGTTGATCGGAGCAGTGATCAATGAACGTCCCGGACTATTTGGAGCGGCGGTGGCGGAAGTGCCTTTCGTCGATGTGGTCACCACCATGCTGGACGAGTCGATTCCACTGACCACCTACGAGTGGGAAGAGTGGGGGGATCCGCGAGATGAAGCTTATTTCGCCTACATGTGCGAATACTCTCCCTACGACAATGTAAAGTCCCAGCCTTATCCTCCGCTGCTTGTCACCGCCGGGTTGAACGATCCCAGGGTCCAGTATTGGGAACCCGCCAAGTGGGTGGCAAAACTCCGCGAAACTGCCTTGGGGGACCATCCGATTCTGTTGAAAACCAATCTTGAGGCCGGTCACGATGGGGCCACCGGTCGATATGAAGCCTATCGGGAAACCGCCTTTATTCAGGCGTTCATCTTTCAACAACTGAGATTGACCTCACCAAAACACTTCCCGCTTTCCACCATAGACGAAGGATGATGGCACAAAAAAACCTTCGGATGGACCGAAGGTTTTGGAAAATCTCTGAGAATGGAGCGGCTTATTCGTCGGGAAGGGTCTTTTTCAGCCCGATAACTCCGTCGCCCATCTTCCACTCACCGCGACGACGCATCATCGAAATACGTTCGAAACGCTTGAGGACGTTACGCTTCTTTTTCTTTCCGGCGCCGCCGGCCTTGAAACTGGGATGCTGTGACATGGGAAATTCGCTTTTTGGATTCGCAAAAACGATGAAAACAGCACCCGAACAGCACCTCGGCAAGGAAAAACGTAGGGATTTCAGGATATTTCGAATGAAACCTTTCCGGTAGGGAATTATTCGCACTTGGATGCCAGTGGTGAGTGATCAGCTGCCTGTCTCTCGCCAAAGTGGCATTATTTGAGGGCAGCCTTGATCAGGGCTTCGGTGCTGGCTTCGGCTCCCAGGCTGGAATCGGCCTTGCGCACGGCTTTGTCGGCCACATCCGCCTTATAACCGAGGGCAATCAAGGCCATGACCGCATCGGTAATCCGGCTGGAGGTGTCCGTTGCCGGCTCACCGGTGGCTGCGGCGGAGCCTTCTGTCATGGAAGTGGTTCCGATGGCGATGCCAACTTTATCCCGCAGCTCAATGCAAAGGCGTTCGGCCGTCTTTTTCCCGATTCCCGGACACTTGGAGAGCAGGCCGACGTCCCCCTGGGCAATGGCTGAGCGGAGCAGGGGGAGGGAAAGTTTGCTCATTATACTGAGCCCGATCTTGGGGCCGATACCCGACACTTTCTCTGTGATCAGGCGGAAAAAGTCTCTTTCTTCCCGGGTGATAAAGCCGAAAAGGGCCTGGCTGTCTTCCCGATAAACGGCATGGGTGTGGAGAAAGACTTTTTCTCCGGTCCTGGGAAGTCGTTCCGCCGTGGTGACCGGGATCTGCACTTCGTAGCCGATGCCCTGGACGTCGATGATGGCGGAAAGCGGCGTTGCCTGAACGAGACGGCCTTCGATGTGGACAATCATGGGATGAATGCTCGATTAGTCACGCAGGCCGAGGACGTCTTGCATGGAGTAGAGTCCAGGCTTCTGCTTCACCAGCCAGTGCGCAGCCTGATAGGCACCGCGAGCGAAGATCCCCCGGTCGGATGCGCGGTGGGTCAGCTCGATCCGGTCGCTGTCGCCGATAAAAAAGACGGTGTGTTCGCCTACGATCTCTCCGCCGCGGACCGCATGCATTCCGATTTGCCGATCAGGCCGCTCGCCGGTGTCCCCGGAACGACCGTCTATACGCGTATCCTTTGAGAACCCGCGTGCCGCTTCGACAGCTTCCGCAAGATTGATGGCAGTGCCACTAGGCGCGTCCTTCTTGTGCTTGTGGTGCATCTCGAGGATTTCCGGAACGTATGCCTCGGGTAGCGTGCGGGCGGCCATGCGGGTAAGGTGAAGGAGGAGGTTGACACCGATAGAATAATTTCCGGCCAAGGTAATCGGAATGGAGCGGGACGCCTCGCGGATTCGCTCAAGTTCCTCCTCGGTGTGTCCAGTTGTTCCGATCACCGTCGGGGTGTTGTGCATAACGGCCTCACCCAAGAGGATATTGATGGCGGAATGATAGCTGAAATCGATGATGACGTCGGCCTGCATCCAAATGGACGGCGGTCTCGGGCGATCCAGTTCGAAGAGTCCGACAACGGATGCCCCGCAGTCCCTTGCGAGTGCCTGGAGGGTCTTGCCCATGCGCCCGTCGGCGCCGCAGATGATGGTATTAAGCGACATCTTCGGATAGATCGAGGGAGGCGAGCAGGGACTGGAGCTTTTCCCGGTTGGGGGCACTCATTTCCCACAGGGGAAGGCGAACGGCGGCAGAATCGATCAAGCCGAGCATTTGCATGCCGGTCTTGATCGCCACAGGGTTGCCCTCTAGAAAAACCCCATCGGTAATCAGGCCGTGGTAGCTTTCCGCCAGTTGGCGGGCTCGTTCAAACTTTCCATCCAGTGCAAGATCAGTGATTCGGCAAATGATGCGTGGGGCGATGTTGGAGGCTACGCTGATGATGCCCTTTGCTCCAGCGGCGATGAAAGGAACCGTTAAGCCATCGTCACCTGAAAGAATGGTAACTGTATCACCACAGGCCGCCCGGATCTCCTGCACCTTGGCGACGCTGCCACCTGCTTCCTTAATGGTGCGGGCGTGGGGATAAGCTTCTGCCATCCGGCGAATAACCTGAACACTGACCTCAATGCCACAGCGACCGGGAACAGAGTAAAGGACGATGGGCTTGGTGGTGGCTTCGGCAATCGCTGCGAAGTGACGGAAGAGACCCTCCTGGCTTGGCTTGTTATAGTAGGGGGCGACCTGAAGGAAGCCATCTGCTCCCAGCTTGTCGGCCTCGCGGGTGAGATGGAGTGCTTCGCTGGTGGAATTGGCCCCTGTTCCCGCGATGACGGGGATCCGGCCAGCGGACGTTTCCACTGCGACGCGGATCACTTCAAGGTGTTCTTCGGTAGAGAGAGTTGGGCTTTCCCCGGTCGTCCCCACCGGGACAATGCCATTGATGCCGGAATCTATCTGTCGCTCAATCAGGGTGCGAAACCGGGTGTAGTCCACCGAATCGCCGGAAAAGGGCGTAATGAGGGCGGTTAGGGTGCCTGTAAATGAGGGCGTGGACATGCTCTGGAAAGTGTATGAAGGTTAGGAATTTAAATTGCCACGCTACGCCACCTGACCTACTTTTCAAACGAATTATGCTTTTGTGCCCTTAGCTCCCTCGCTGATATGTCTGAAGAAATCGAAATTTTCAACAACCTCCTGGAACTTGCAGTCGAGAACGGTGCCAGTGACGTTCACATCAAGACCAACAAACCTGCCTTTCTGCGGATTCAGGGTGGTCTGGAACCGGTGGACATGGACAACCTGTCCCATGCCCAGATCGGCCGCTTCGTCGAAGCGAGCTGTCCTTCCCAGTTCTATGAACGCTGGCAGGAAGAGAATCAGGTGGACTACAGCTACAAGCTCGAAGATGTCGGTCGATTTCGCGTCAATGCCTTTTACCAGCGGGGCACCCCCAGCATTGTCTTTCGCCATGTATCCGACCGCCCGCCAACCTTTGACGACCTCAATCTCGACACCAATGTCTTCAGCAAATTATGCGGGCTGAAGGATGGCATCACGCTGGTCTGTGGTCCCACCGGATCGGGCAAGAGTTCTACTTTGGCTGCGATGCTGAACTGGGTCAATCACCACCAGGATAAGCACATCGTCACCCTCGAAGACCCGATCGAGTTTAACTACTCCGACGTCAAAAGCGTTTTCAATCAGCGTGAAATCGGGATCGATACGCCCAGCTTTGCGGCTGGCATGAAGTCTGTTCTCCGCCAGGACCCCGATGTGATCATGGTGGGGGAAATGCGGGATAGTGAAACTTTTAACACCGCGCTGAATGCGGCGGAAACCGGCCACTACGTTTTCGGAACACTTCACTCCTCCAGCGCCCAGCAGTCGGTCCAGCGTCTCTTTGAGTTTTATCCACCTGATCGCCACCTCGGCCTGCGTCGACAGATCGCTTCTTCGCTGCGTGCTACCATTACCCAGCGCCTGGCCCCCGTTCTTGAAGGCAAGGGGCGCCATCCTGTACTGGAGATCTTTGTCGTCGATGGCCTCGCCCGCAGCATCATTGGAGAAGGCCAATTCGACAAAATTCCCTCCGTAATCGAAGCAGGGAAGGAACACGGTTCACGCTCGTTCAATCAGGATCTTTTCCGCCTGGTTAAAGCCGGAACCATCACCCGCGACACCGCCCTGGCCTTCTCACCCAACCCCAAGGCGCTGGAAATGAACCTCAAGGGCATCTTCCTGAGCAGCGGCGGAATCGTCGGTTAAGTGTGTTCTCCTCCGTATAGAAGGCAGCAGGTGGGTTCCCCCAGAACATCAGCGTGAGTTGTATCCATCTCTTGATACTTAAGGTCGCAATCGTTTGCCTTCTGCAATGAACATCACAATCCGTTTCGTGGGCTATCGCCTTTTTTAAAGAACCGGCAAGGCTTCCACGGAGTAAAGGCGAAAGAAGAACCACCCCGCCAGACGAGGATCAAAGGCAGTAGGAGGAAATCGAGAAGGGGAAGAAAATAGCGGAAAACGAGAGGCCGATATAATCAAGGGCATTTGCACTAGCACGAGTCACCCGCTGTGAATGCAGGAATGCCTAAGCTGCTTATTCTGATATGCCGTCTTCTGCTGTCCATTCTGTAGGTTTCACGTTTGGAGAAATACGCCATTTCGCATGGGCACAGGATAATGATTCAACGGCCACGCACCCACCTCCAAGAATTCCTGATAATGTAAAAAACTGGATGAAGCTTCCACTTGAAAATGTTGGAAATAGGCTAGTTTTTGATTTGATATGCTCCCGCTTCCGGGATTTGGGGAGTTGCAGGGAGAAATTTGAGCGACAAATGATAGAAAGGTTGATGCGGAACATTGATAGTGTAGCTTATTCCAGCGTATGGATATAGTCGTGATTGGTCTCGGTTACGTGGGCTTGCCCCTCGCATTGGCATTTGCCCATGCAGGAAACAGAGTCATGGGGATTGAAATTGACCCGCACAAAACGGGAAAGCTCAAACAGGGGGTTTCGCCTTTGCGCCATATTCGCGATGAACGTATTCAAGCCGTTATAGAAAGTGGTTTATTTGATGTCGGTGAAGAGATTCCCGATGGAAATACCGCTGAAGCGTATATCATCACCGTTCCCACCCCGCTCAACCGTTATCGGGAGCCAGACCTTTCACATGTTCTCGCAGCGGGTCGGGCGATTGGTAAAGTTTTACGCCCAGGAAGTCTGGTGGTGCTGGAATCGACCACCCATCCCTGCACGACGGATGGAGAACTTCGGACTGTGTTGGAAGAGGTGTCCGGTCTGGTCGCAGGAAAGGATTTTGCTTTGGCGTTTTCTCCCGAGCGTGAAGATCCGGGGAATACCCAACACTCATTTTCCGCGATCCCCAAAATAGTCGGTGGCTATACTGATACCTGCCTGAAACGGGCCGAAGCGCTCTACGGCTGTATCTTCGATCAACTGGTCCCGGTTTCATCGTGCCGGACGGCAGAAGCAGCTAAGCTGCTGGAGAATATTTTCCGAAGTGTGAATATCGCCTTGGTCAATGAACTCAAAGTCATCTACCGGAAAATGGGGATCGATATTTGGGAAGTGATCGAAGCGGCAAAAACCAAACCTTTTGGATTCATGGCTTTTTATCCGGGCCCAGGGTTGGGTGGGCATTGTATCCCAGTGGATCCCTTTTATCTCTCCTGGAAAGCCCGGGAGTTTGGGGAATATGCCCGCTTCATCGAACTGGCCGGAGAAGTCAATACCCTGATCACCGACCATGTGGTCACAATTATCATGGAGGCCCTCAACTCCATCGGCCGCTCGGTCAAAGGAAGTAGAATCCTGATCTATGGAGTCGCTTACAAACCCGACATTGAGGACGACCGGCAGTCCCCTTCCTATGCGATCATGGGGAAACTTCTGAATCTGGGAGCAGAGATCGCCTATCATGATCCACATGTCGGAGAAATCCTGGCACACCCCTTCGCGGATGACCGGATTATTGGAATGAAGTCCATCGATCTGAGTGAAGCAAACGTGCGCTCATTTGATCTGGGGGTGGTGGTTACCAACCATTCTGCTGTGGATCACAAGCAATGCCTGGAATGGTCCGGGTGCATGGTCGATTGCAGAAATGTGCTGCCAAAAATGGAAGGCAAAGTCTGGAGAGCATGAAGAATCCTTTTCCATATCCCATTTCAAGATTTCAGAGATGAGTGTATCCAATCGAAATCCCAGTGGTTTTTTTCGTAACCTTTACCGCAATTCTGCGCCATGGTTGTTGCTCTTCGATCTGTTGGCCATTTTTACGCTTTACCTTTCTGTTGTCTGGTTGCGTTTCCCTCTGGAGTTTTCCGAACGGGTGTTTCCGGAAGTGTTGTTGATTCTGACGATAACCAGTACGTTTTTCATTTTTCTGGTCGGAGGCTATGGCCGTGATACCAACTTTGTCGGACTGCGTTATGCGGCCGAACACGTCATCGCCTTTGTCTTCATCGCCTTGATTGCACCCCTTCTCATCTATTCGGTCGGAAGCTATACGGAAACCGTCAAGCCCGGCCGTTTGAATGTCGCGGTGACGATCGCAGGCTTTCTCTGCATTTCCCTCGGAGTTCGGCGGATAATGGGTTTTTCCCGTCTTCGCTATGCCCGCGATCAGGTTTTCTGTGTCATTGGAGACGGACTTCTGGCACAGAAGTTTTATCAGAGAATGAATCGGCCCACATGGCCCTATAAGTTGCATTTCCACGCCGTCCAACCAGAGCGGGTGGGGCAACACCTGATTCCGGGCGATGAAACCAGTCCGGTTTTGCAAGGAGGGCTTTCTGAAATTCTGCTCCATGGAAAGCATTTGGAGGCAGTTGTCATTGCAGAGGAGGCACAAGTGTTGCCCAAACAACTGGTGGAAGAACTGTTGCAGCTTCACATGCGCAGTATCCAGGTGCAAAGTCTCAATGCTTTCTGTGCTTCCAGTCTCAAACTGATTCCATTGAGCGAAGTGACGCCTTCCTGGGTATTCGACTCCGATCTGCGTCTTCGGGAAAGAGCTATTTTTCAGCGCTCGAAACGCATGCTGGATGTTCTCTTTGCGGGTTTCGGGCTTCTTTTGACCATTCCTTTTTTCCCTTTGATTGCTTTGTTGATCCGGCTGGACTCCAAAGGCCCGATCTTCTTTCGCCAGCCTCGCTGCGGCAGGCTGGGGCAGGCATTTACCATTTACAAGTTCCGGACCATGGAAAATGGGTCTGAAAACGGCTCCCGTTACACGCTTGATGGGGATTGCCGGGTAACACGGGTTGGAGCTTTTTTAAGAAGGCACCGGATCGATGAGATTCCACAACTGATCAATGTCCTGCGGGGTGAGATGTCTTTCATCGGACCCCGGGCCGAGTGGACTGAGCTGGTCGCCGAATATCAGCGTGAGATTCCGTACTATGAAATCCGTCATGCGGTGCGGCCTGGCGTGACGGGTTGGGCTCAGGTTAATTATCCCTATGGGAGTTCGATTGAAGATACCCGTGAGAAACTGTCCTATGACTTGTATTACGTTCGTCACTACTCACTTTTTCTCGACCTTTCGATCATTCTCAAAACAGTCTTTACCGTCCTGCGTCCTTTCGCACGAAAGGCTGAGCAAGCCAAGCAGTCAGCCCTCTTTCAGGATCCACTGGGAGAGAAAACGCAAGCAGGGCGTTCTCCGCATCCGGTCAGCCATCGATAAAGGGCGACCCATTCCTCCTGGATTTTTTCAGGACTGAATGCGAGGGCGATTTCCCGCCCCCGTGTCCCCATTTCAGTAAGTTTTTCGGGTGAGGATGCGCACAATTGAGCGAGGGCAAGGGCCATGGAATCCGGCTGCTTATCCACCCACATGCCAGCGTCATGGTCGGCCAGGGCTTTCCATGGGGTCGCGGTGGAGGCCATCACAGGAGTCCCCGCCGCCAATGCCTCGGCGGCTGCCAGTCCGAAGTTCTCAAAGTGACTGGGTAAAACCAGAATTTCCGCAACCTTGAGAGCGGCCCATTTTTCCTTGGCTGGTAAATTTCCCGTCCACCGTAGCGTGGAGGCTATTCCCAGTTCCACCGCAAACTGTTGGAGTTGTAACTGATGACCATCTTCATCGGGGCCGGCAAAAACAAGTCTCCATGTGGGGAAGCGACTGGAAACCTGCGCCCAGGCACGCAGGAGATTGTCCAGATTTTTGACCGGGTGAATCCGCCCGAGGTAGAGGATGTGGCGTTCTTCCCCGGAGTACATATACTTTTTACGGTAGCTGGCACAGGCTTCCTCGGAGATGGTATCCGGAATTTCGATACTGTTTGGAATGAGGGCAACCTCACTGCGGGGAAAACGTTTTTGGATGGACAGTTGTTCCGATGCTGATTTTGCGTGGAGGCAATGGGCTCGACCAATCGCAGCCTTTTGAAAGGCCCGGAGGATGATTTTCTTTTTCCACGATCGATGTTCGAGCGCACCGGAAGCCAGGGTGCCGCATGGAGAAATGAGATGCGGTACGCGTTGGCGTCGGGCAAACTGGTCTGCGAGCAAATGGCAGTGTGTCCAAAGCAGGTGGGAGTGGACGACATCCGTCATGCCTTGAGGCAAGCGCGAGAGATGCTTTGCCAGAGTCGAACTGAAACGAAATCCGAAGGCAGGATGACCCGGAAAGGATTCTACGGAAACAGACTCCGGGAATGAGAGAGGAGGATCATCGACTGCGGTTTCAATAGTATAGATGGATGAATCCAGGAGGTGGGGATCCTGGCTCATCAATTGACTGCGGAGGGCGTGGATAGGACCTCCCCTTGCGCTTCCAATGTATGGAATGAAGTGAGTGATGCGTATCATGCGGGAGTCAATTGGTGACGGCGGAGGTAGTGTCCAAGGCAAACGAGGGCAAGTGGACGATACGCTCCGACCGAGGAAGGAGCCTTGAGGAAGGCATGCCATAGCGCATCAACAGCATTGGCCTCGAAAAGGTCTGGAATAGCCTTTAAAGCAGCGAGCCCTTCCTCTGCAAAAGGGCTAAGGTCTTTCGACAGCCACGATTCGAAAGGAAGGGTGAAACCTTGTTTCGGGTGACGGTGGTAATCCGGGGGGAGCCAGTCACCGAGTATCCTTGCCCAGGACTCCTTGGGGAAGCGCGTCGGACGTCGCACCGCAGATGGGAGCGCGAGAGCGGCTTCGGCAAAGCGTGCGTCCAGAAAGGGCATCCGGATTTCGAATCCATGGGCCATGGACATGCTGTCGGCGTCGCGGAGCAGCGTAGGGCCCATGTAGTGCTGCATTTCCCACCATGCTATCTGGTCTTCGAGAGCCAGTCCGGCAACGAAGGGTTCGTCCAGATCCCGGGAGAAGGATGGTAGATGTTCACCCAGGAGCATTTTTTGTTGATACGGGGAGAACAGTTGGCGGCTGACCTGATACAGCTCTTTGGGCTTGTTCTTCGCACCGAGAATGGATTCCCATTTTGCTGCGTATTTTGAGAACGGGTGCGATCTCCTGATGATCCTGGAGGTCGGTGACAAAAGTTTTCCTGTCCAACGCTTGAATCGAATCAGCCGTGGGAGAGTCCGGAAGACTGGATAACCTCCAAACAACTCATCCGCTCCAAGCCCTGAAAGCGCGACGGTCAGTCCCGCTTCATGCGCTGCCTTGGAGATGAGCCATGTATTGACTCCATCGATACTGGGTTGGTCCTGTGCTCCGAAAGCTAGCGGCAGGGCTTCGCGAAGATCTTTACCTCTCAGCTCGACGAGGCGGGATGTCACCCCCAGATGACGTGCCATCCATTGCGCCCGGTGGTGTTCACTTTTGTCTTCCAGCTCGGGAAACATCACGGTGAGGGCGGTCACGGCATCGGCACCTTGAGTATGTGCGATTGCGGCACAGACCGCCGCCGAATCCAGTCCTCCCGAGAGGAACACCCCGAGCGGAACATCACTGAGCAGATGATCTGACACGGCACGGGAGAAAAGGGCCCGTACTTCTTCATCCTCATAAGCTTTTTTGCTGAAGTCGGGGCTCCAAAAGGAGGCGGTCTTAACGGGTCCGTCCGGTGTTGCCGTGAGGGAACAGGCTGGAGGGACCGAGTGGATGCCTTCCACGATGCAATCCGGAACGGACCCCGTGGCAAGAAAGCCGGAGACCGTATCCATGTTCAGATGCCTCGGGAAAGCACCGCCCGCCAGGAGGGCCCTCACTTCTGAGGCGAACCAAAGGCAGCCTTTAGCATAACCATAGTAGAGGGGTTTTTGGCCAAATCGATCGCGTGCGAGGAGCAGGGACTGCGCTTGCTCATCCCAGAGAGCCAAGGCAAACATACCGTTGATCTCCGGAAGACACGTCGCTCCCTTTCGCTCAAGCAGCCTGAGGATGACTTCGGTGTCTCCCCGTGGGCGAGGTTCTGAATGTTCAGCCAGTTCCCTGAAATTGTAGCATTCACCGTTGTAAACGAGCGTGTGGCGACCACTGGCGGTCCGCATGGGTTGGGCGGCCGCGTCGGTTAAGTCGAGAACGGCAAGGCGGGTGTGGCCGAGCAGGCAATGCCCACTGGGGGAAATGAACATCCCATTGCCATCGGGTCCGCGATGTCCGAGTGCCTGTACCATCTGCTGCAAGGCGGCGACATGCTCATTGGCAGTGGGTCCGACGATGCCTGCTATTCCGCACATGATGAATCGGATTCTCCGAGAAAGGGCTGAAGGATTTTCAGAAATCTTGCTTCAAAGGCACTGAATCGGAAGTGGGTCATCCACTGGTTTTGTCCTTCCTGTCCGAACCTTTCGCTGACAGCCGGATCCAGCAGCAAATAGAGCAGGGCGTCACTGAGGGTTGAAGGGCTGTCCAAATCAACCAGTCTTCCGGTAACATGATCTTCCACGATTTCCTGAGCTGCATCATGGATGCTTGCGATGACCGGAAGTCCAAAGCGCATCGCCTCGATGTAAACCAGACCAAAGCCTTCCCCGCGGCTGGGCATGGCAAAGACCCGGCTGCTTCGATAAGCGCGTTCAAGTTCCTCTGAGGATAGTTTACCGAGGAAATGAATACTATCCGGCGCTTCAGTTTTTTTAGCCATTGCCTCCAGCTCAGGGCGAAGGCTTCCGTCTCCGACGAAGTGAAGTTCGGCCCCGGGGACCTTGCCAGAAATGTGATTCCACGCATCGATCAACTCGCGGTGCCCCTTATAGTCCTCCTCTTGTGCCATGCGGGCGACGGATAAAACGATGGGGGCACGCTCAGCATGGCCGGAAAGGTTTGGTGCGGGTGTATCCTCAAGCGTTGCCAGCCAGCAGGTCTCAACGGGAGGAAATGGGGCGTGAAGGTGTGCCGCTCTCTCTGCCGTGTAGTGAGAGTTGGAAATGACTTTTTGAGACCGGCGCACTGCCTTGATCCAATCCGGGCGGGCTTGCTCCCATACTTCGATTCCATGAATGAAGGTCAGTGTTTGAGTGATCGCCGGGAAGATTCGACTCAGGCGGGCTCGGTTGGGTGAATCAAAGAGAACATGGCTGAATCGGTTTCGATGAAGCAGCAGCCAGGCAGCCAGTCTGAAAGGAGACCCTTGGAAAGTGCGCAGCCCACCACTTAAAAGGGGATTGGCAGAGGATTGAACGGAGAGAAAGTCAGCGGTGTAGCCAGCCCGTTTGATGGTGACAGCCATCAATGCGGCCACTTTGGCGACGCCTCCGCGGTCCAGGTCAAAGGAATCGGCAATCACCGCAATGCGCCTGGCCGTCTTGTTAGCCATGGGGGAGAGCCTCCGGCTCTGAGTCGGGTGTGGGCGTTGTTTTGTCCTGTTTGATTGAACGGATAATGGGTATCAGCAACGCCGTTCTGAAAGTAGGTACCGCTAGGATCAATGCGATCGAAATCATCCCGGCTTTACTCATCCAGTTGAGGACTTCACCAAACCCTTCCTCGGATTTAAGGGCCCAGAACAAGACAAAAGGGGCAAAGGCCCAGAACAAGCGATGACGCCGTGCCAGGATGGCAAACCCTCTGAAAACCAACCCCACCAGAAGGCCGTGGAGTATCGCGGCCAGGATGGCACCCCTTTTTCCGAAATTGGCGTAAAATTCCCCGGAAATGCCAATGTTCATACTGGTTCCAGGCTGCAGCTCATAGCCTGCAAACCGCTGCATGTAGTCCTGCCCTCCAGCACGATATTTATCCGGAGCGATGAAGCGGGGGAGAAATGCCGCCACAAATGCCCGAAGAATGGTTTCTCCTTCGGCATAGGGTTCCACCGAAGGAACATGCAGCATCACTTCGTTCACGATCCATCCTTGATTGTAGCGATGCGTCAGATGACGTTTAAACTCCTCATCCAACTGACCGGACAAGAGGTCGGCACTGCCCTCCAGCATGTAAATTCCCCAGGGAGCGATGACGTCAATGACGGGATAAGGGCTATAGTTTCCACCTCCAATGTGCTCGGTCTGTCGGTCTCGAACATCGGTGCGGACTTTCAGTTTGGTGTGTTCGAGGGCGACAATGCCCACACCGCTGATAATGAGGGCAAGGCAGACGGTTAAAAAACGGGGACGAATGCAAAAAATCCAGAATGCCAGATAAATGGCGCCCCAAAGGGCGAGGCTGTGAAACATGGCACTGCCGGTGGAAAAGTAGATTTCCAGAATGAACAGGAGTGCGGTGCGACTTTTCCAACTTTTATTGCCCAGAAGCATCAATCCCAGACCCCCGACGAAGCGCAGGTTCGCCAATAAGTGAAAGACAAAGGCGAGGGCCGGGATGTAGATGAATTGGCCGATGAGCAGGATCGTGATCCCTCCAAAAATAAGATAATGGCACCACCTGCTGAGATCTGCGGACTGGCTCTTTTCGATAGCGGGCGATATCTCAGCATTTAAGCCTGTGGTCGCCGTCAGCATACCAAGGGCCAGGGCGATGGTGAAGGGAACACTGTAAGTCAGGTAGTTCGGAAGATTTGCCCCAATGTCACTCAAATGCCAACCCACCACGTAGTGGGCCAGCCAAGCCATGAAAACCAGTTGCAAAAGGGCTATGCCAATGGCGACATGGAGCAGCGCCGGGTATCTTTTCCTGACGGCGAAAAAATGGGCGGTAATCCCACAGGCAAATAGCACCGCTAAGCCGATCCAATAGGAGATGTCTGCATACCAAGGCAGAGCCAATAGTGCTGCGATCGGACCAACAAAACCAATCCCGATCAGAAGAATCAGGAAAGAATTGGGTGAATACTTGGCAGACTGTTGCATGATAAACGGTGGGAAGGATCAAATGCCATAAGTTGACCCTGTTCGAAGGTCAATTGCGGTGCAGCTTGCTTTCATTTATGAGTTGGGCGTGGATGTTGACGACTTTCTGAGCGTGTTGATCCGGATCGCATTGAGAACGGACCCACTGCCTCGACTGCTTGCTCATTCGGCTTCGGATTTCATCGTCGGTCATGATTTTCAGGATCGCTTCGGCCAATGCCTGGGCGTCATTTACCGGGAAAAGGTACCCGTTGACACCATGCTGTATGATTTCCGGAATGCCTCCGACATCTGAACCGACGACAGGCACCCCCACGCTCATGGCTTCGGCCACCACCCGTCCCCAGGCTTCCAGCTCCGACGGTACAGCCAGAACGGAGAACTGCGGCATGCGCTCAACGGGATTCGGATGAAAACCGAGAAACTGAATGCGCTCAGCACCGGATTGATTTTCCACGATCCGCTTACAGTGCTCTAGAAAGTCACTGCCGTCAGAATGGATCACCCCGCCCGCATCTCCAATGATCTCTGCCCGGATCCCGGCATGTTGTTGACAGAGAAGGCGCATGGCTTCGATAAAACAAAGAATGCCTTTGTCGGGTATGGTTCTCCCGACAAAGCCAACAATGGGCTCGGTCGGAACGGGATTCCGATCGACTGGTTTGGGAGGAACCTCAATCGGATTGATCACTTTCTGAATGCGCACTTTCGGAATGCCCTGATGATGCAGTGCGTCGGCGACAAACTGTGAAATGGCAATGCAGATAAAAGGTGTTTTTCGGGGCGCATTGCGGGCAACAAATGCAGCGTCCGTACCCAGCCGGACATGAATGACAACCGGTTTTCGGTGAAACAGGTTCGCCAGTCGGACAATCTTCAGAAAGCCCGCCTGATTGATATGGATGGAGTCCGGGTGAAACCGGGAGATGGCGCAAAAAAGAGCAAAGGCATTTCTCAATCGGGAAAAAGCGGAGCGGGTTTTGAAGCCTGCATCGAGGCAAGGATGTAAAGTGATGCCGGAAGGTATGGCTTTCTGCCCGAGACTGGAGTATTTTGGGAGGCAAACAACAGGTTGAACTGCATTCAGGTCCAAATGAGTTAACAGCGAATACAGGCTCCGCTCCGAACCCCAGAGGTTCCCTGCGGGTTCGATGAAGAGGATGCGGTGTTTTTGGTCTGAATTCACGGGATTCAAATTGAGCGGGTGGATTGAGTTACCATGAGCAACAGGCGATCAAGCCGTTCGGCTGCTGCTTCACTGAAGAACCCCTTGCGCTCCACTTCATCGCGGGCCGCCTGACCCATCCGAATCCTGAGGGGCGCATCATTGGCTAACTCAAGCATGGCAGCAGCCATGCCCGACTCGTCCTGTTCCGCGACGATCCGGCCATGAACGCCATCCTCCACCAACTCCGGAATCCCGGCATGGGTCGTGGCTACGACCGGACGTCCTGCGGCCATCGCCTCTGTGATAGCCACGGTGGGGCCGCCTTCAATGTCCCCGTTTTCGCTTGTTCGGCAATGCAGGACAAAGGCGTCCGCCTTTCTCAGCTCTTCTTTGACTACAGCAAAGGACTGTGCTCCGAGAAATGTCACTTGACTGGCTAAGCCCAGCGACTGAACCAGATCTTTGGCTGGAGATAAATCCGGGCCATCACCGAGAATGCGCAACTGCATCCGGCTATACTGCGCCTGTGCCTCGTGAAAGGCGCGCAGCGTATGCAGGATCCCCTTTTTACCCACGAGTCGCCCGACATGGAGAAAGGTAACATTGCTGGTTGCTGTATGGGATGGGGGCTTTCGAGCTTCGTCGGAAAAAGTATCCCGAGCCGGGCCGAGATGGTTGACCAGGATTTTTTCTTCCGGGCATCCGAGGGCAACGACGCGCTGTTTTAAAAATTCAGAAGAAGTGGTGAAAGCCGTTCCGACTTCGAACAGCCGCTTCAGGTTGCTCTTGTATCTGGGGAAACTGAGCCAGTTTGAAACATCGCACCCGTGAAGGGTCACGACCAGAGGCAAGCCCAGTTTTCGGGCAGCTCCCATCATGCGAATGCCTCCCCAGGCAAAATGAGCCAGTAAAACACTGGCTTGGTATTCTTTGACCAGGCGCCCAACCAGATCGGGGTCCATGATATTGGATGAAAGCGTTCCGCGGAAAACGGTGTTGTAGGCAAAGCGGGCCATTTTATGGGGGATGTGCTGGCGTCCTGATTCTCTCGATACAAGATGGATGGGCATCCCTTTCAACGGGAATACATCCTCATTGATTAATTCGTGCGTCAGGATGACTGGCTCAAAGTGCTTGAGACCTTGATGAAGCTGGTAGAGAAATGTCTCTGAGAGCGCCACATGAGTGTCGCAGTATGCGATGACACGATTCATGATGCCGGGGTTGAATTTGGAGAGTCCGGATCGTAGAAATGTGCCATGATCGACTCGGCCGCTGCATGATAGGTTTGCTTGTCCCGCAGGCAGCGTTGGTGACCCGCAAGGCGGATGCGCTCCCTTTCTTCGGGATGCTCAAGATAATAGGAAATGC
This sequence comes from Verrucomicrobiota bacterium, assembly GCA_050485245.1. Classification (GTDB taxonomy): domain Bacteria; phylum Verrucomicrobiota; class Verrucomicrobiia; order Opitutales; family Oceanipulchritudinaceae; genus JBJHBA01. Next base: position 98,335 of record JBJHBA010000002.1, read on the forward strand.
ACTTTGCCATATCCTGAATATCGGAAAAGGTTCCGACTTCTTCCCTCAGCGTAAAATGGAGCTTGAGTTCATCGGTTTCCTCATGGAGCAAAAAACCTCCGCTGGCCGGGATTTGCCATGTTCGCACCGTGATGGTATCTCCCGGTGCGTCGATCGATTCACCTTCAGTCAGGATGCACAGGTTGATTTTGGCAGCTTGATAGATGAGGGTGGCTTCGTCTCCATAAGCCCCACGATTTTTCCAGAAAGCGCGGATTTTGCTATCGGCTCTTTCCCACCCTGGCCCCCAGATCTGCAAATCGAGATTGGGCAACAAGCCGGTGAGTGCACTCAAGGTTGCTTCTTTTTTGGGAGTCCAAACGCCGACATAAGCCGCGTCACAGCCATAGGTTTTGATTTGTTGATCGGTCAGGTTCAAGGGGCGGTGAACCTCCGGATCATAGCCATGGGAAATCAGAATCCTTTTCTCAGGAAGTTTCAGTTTCGGTTGATCCGGCAGTTCGAGATGAAACCGTTTCGTCGTGAAGAGGACGTCATAGAGTTTAAGACATTCAACGATGTTGTCCCCGAATGAATCAAAAGTGATATCCGGATACACACAGTAGACAGGGATCTTGCGTTGCCTGGCTTTGATCAACACCTCGGGGCTCAACAGCATTCCCTTGAAAACGAGGACTAAATCAGGGTTGGAGGAATCGAGGATTTTGAGGAGAGATTGATTGTATTCTTTTTCAATCCACGGGCGGATGAGCTTTCTCGCTATGCGCAAGGGAGTGGATCTCCAGGATTGCGGGAAATAATCTTCATAGATCCCTTCAATCAGCGTGTGGCCTTGGGCGCGAAGAGCTTGACCAAGAGCCCGGGCATCTGATCCCCACCAGTGGGTGCAGAGATAGAAGATGGTGATGGGTTGTTGAGGCATGTTTTGAGCGAAAGCAGCAAGGTAGAAATGTTTACGGGGAAATCGATCTTCTCAAGCCATTAGTGGGCGACCCAATTGCTCAGCAACTGGATGACTGGGCTGAATTGATGCTCGTAGTTGTAGGTGGAAAGATGCGCCTGTCGGGATTGATCAGCTATTTTTCGGGAAAGTGCAGGATCGGAGAGGAGCGTCTGCACCGCATTTCCGATCGAATCAGGATCGGTGGGGTTGACCAGTATGCCAAGTTCGGGGTCTGACAGGATCGCCTCCATGCCATGTCCCTGGTTGCCGATTTGGGGAAGACCAGCGGCCATATACTCAAAACGTTTATTGATCGCCCCGGCAGAGTATTTCCAGTTCGGGTTTTCGGGGGTTCCGACCAGAGCAATGCCGATGTCAGCATCCGGCGCATAGGCCATGGCTGTTTCATAATCCACCCGCTGCAGATAGGCAAATCGGTTGGCCATGCCGCAGGAAAGCGCCGTTTGATTTAATCGTTTCAGGTAAGCGTCTTCACAGGGGCCAACACACACAAAAATACTGTCCGCAGGCCACCGCCGTATCGAAGTGATGATCTCCTCAATGCATCTGCTTGGTGATAGTGCGCCTTGGAAATAGATGATCTTGGATTGTGCGGGGAAGCCTATTGATTCCAGCCGACTTTTCAATTTGCCCGATGGGACTGGTTCCGGGCTGATTCTGGGGCAGTTTGCAACGATGTAGCTCTGTTTCGGGCTGATCCCGAGCGTTTTGGTATAGACTGTGGCTCGACCAGCGTCTGGAAAAATATCCACATCAGGATCCCCGGCATGTTTGCGGACGAATGCCTCACTTCGGCGGACAAGGAAGGAACCCTTTGAGCCGCTGATAAAACTCGGCAATTCATGATGATGCCAGATCAGGCGGGTTTTTGCAGGGAGACTTTGTTTTGCACCGACCAGATAAAAGCCCATTGGATCATAGGCTACGATCCCTTTGGGACGTGTCTGCTGAATGGTCTTTCTGACCAGCCGACGATAACTATAAGTTTGGAGAAGGCTCCGGAGGCTTCGGGGAGCATAGTGTCGAAGCAGGGGGAAGGGAGCACGCCCCAGTCCGAAGTGGAGAACGGAGTCAGAAAGGTTTCCGGGTAGATTTGCGGGACTGGTATCAATGACACCGATACGAAACCCTTTTTCCGTGAGCATCTCCACCTGGAAGCGCGATGGAGGATACCACTCCAGCGGTGCATAAAGGACGAAGAGAAAATCCAAGGTGCCTTGTCTGCTCATGTTTTTCCACTAGTAAAAGGACTTCGTCGAGCGATCGAAGCGATCCATTCTGCTCGTTCGAAACCGAACAATTTTGCTGCCCAACGATAGGAAAAGCTACCGGTGGGTAGAAATGAAGGGTCCAACTCCCTTATCCGCTGGATGATCGTTTTGAAACGATTCTGATCGATGCCGTATAGCCCACGGGCAACCGTATGTAAGCGCTTCGCGGCTGCCTGCTCGCGTTGTTGGGTGAGCGTGTTGTTCGTCTCCATTGCCCTCAGCGCTTTCTCAACAACCCGTTGTGTGTCTGTCCAATACCTTTCCCGCGGCCCCCGGGCCAGACTGGAGCGTTCCAGATCACGGATGTAATGTCCTGCCAGCAGAGATGATGAGTCAAAGCGCATGCCTGCGATTCCAAGGCGCAGCCACAGATCGAAATCCTGCGCGTTGACAAGGGTTTCATCGCTGCCTCCGATCTCCTCATAGGCGGATCTTTTGAGGAGATAAGCGTGGGGAGGACCCCACCAGCTTCCTTCCAAAAGGGCTTCTACTGGATCCTTCGGAGTGGGCATGGGTCGAATGTCCTCCAGCTGGATCTTGCCTTGGTTCCGTATTTCCATCCGCCATGATGAGGCCAGGATGGAAGTGCCGCTTTGTTTGAGTTGTTCCAAGCGGGGCAACAGATGCTCCATGATGAGAAAATCGTCGCAATCGAGGAAGGTTAAAAATGCACCCTGAGCCTTTGTTGCTCCGGTGTTGCGGGCTGCGGCCACACCACCGTTTGCTTGCTGGAAGACCTTGGCCTGTGGAATGTGTTGGCGGGCGATGGCGGCACTGTCATCGGTGGAGCCATCGTCGATAAAGACGATTTCTACGGCATCATGTTCATAGGCATTCAGATTCCGGGCGAGATCAGGAATCGTGTCCGCTCCGTTGTAACAGGGAATAATGATGGATAGCTCCGGTTTCATCGCTTCATCTCCTTGGAGCAGGCTGCCCGCAAGACGGTGAGTAGCGACATATTCGTTGCATGAGCCGTTCGCATGCTGTCACGCAGCTTTCCTTTTAGGGCTTCACGAACAAGCGATCGTGCATGCTGGCGGGTGAGCCTTTGCAAAGCAGCTTCCCGATCAACCTTTGTCAGCGGACATGCCGGATCGAGCAGAGCATTTCTGGCAACGGAATAGTTCGCCGTCCGATATGCCCCGGTTTCCATGCCCAGAAAATATTCCTGTGCTCCATGCGATCTCCATTGAGTGAGCTTGTTGCGCAGGAAAAGGATAGGATATCGGGCAGCGAGTCGAAGCCAGAGTTCGCTGTCCCCGACAAACTGCTTACCACTGAAGCCCCCCACCGCTTCAAATGAGGATCTCCGGATGATGGTCGAAAGCGGAGCATTACTGAAGATACCCTGCTCAAAAAAATGCATGCGATACGATTCGAGAGGCAGGAGTTGGCATGGGAGTGTCGGGAAGGTCTCCGGAGACTTACACAGACCCAGTGCTGCGTCTGGATGCGCATGCATGGATGCGACCATCACTTCAAGGCAATCTTTTGAAATCGTGTCGTCGGAATCCACAAATTTAAGGTAGGTACCCCGGGCATGTGCCGCCGCAGCGTTTCGATTGGGATAGTCCCCGAGGTTCTTTTCGTTTTGATAAAAACGGACCCGAGTGTCGCTCAGGTAGCTCCGGGCAATTTCCGGACTGCGATCTGTTGAACAATCATCGAGCAGGATCAGTTCAAAATCCTCAAAGGTCTGTGCCAGCACACTATCAATCGCTTCGGCAAGGAACACCTCGCGATTGTAAATGGTGGTGAGCACACTGACGATCGGTTGCATAGATTAATTATATAGTTTGATCCGGAAATAATCCAGGCTGCTTGTTCCGTTCATCTTCGGAAGGATTTCCGAAGAGCGCGGAAGGCAGGTTTCTGTCGCAGCTTGAGCATCAGGTTGCGTGGGGTAGGAGCCATGGTGGCTGGCGGCTGGTGAAAGACGACCATGGGAGACTGGTGGAAACGAACCGTTTTGACATGCCATGGAAAGCCCAGTCCACGTTCGATGCGTGATTCGAGATCAAGGAGTAGGGATGCGAGCTTTGTAGCTGTGTCGCGCCGGGCGAGGACCAGCTTATTGAAAGCAGCCACCACTGGAACAATTTCCGGGGCTTCCTGAAGAAATGCGATGATGGCTTCCGTAACTTCCGGCCACTCGTGCCTGAAACAGTCATCAATCACGATCAAGCCTTCTTCGATGGTGGTCGAAGCCGCTAGACGCAAATCGTGGAGGGCTTCTTCTTTGTCGTGCCCGCCATCGATATGGAACAGACGGTGATTTGGTCCGATGCTCTCTGGCTCCAGTTGCTCAGAGGGAGATGTGTAAACTTTAACTTGTTCCGGACATGCGAGCCAGCGTTGAATGTTGGCATCAAACAGGGATCGGCAACCGGACCCGGAATGGGAAACATTATGGGATTGCTGTTCGAAAATATCGCATGCGCCGAGCCATTCCTTGTCCGGCAAGAGAAAATTTCCCAGCAGAATGGAACTTTTGCCATGATGGACGCCGATTTCAAAAATGTTGCCGGTGACCCCAGCGGACCGCTGAAAATCATTCAGCCAGGCAAAGAGCAAACCAGCTTCAACCGACAGCCATCCTTCAATGGAGCGGGTCTTTTTCATCAGGCGAAGCGCGGTGGCAGGTTCCATTTATTGAGGAAATTGTGATGAGTGAGTTGGAACTCAGAAGGTGGATTTTGAAAGTTTTGAACGTATTGATTCCGCCGCGATCTCACCGATGTGTTTCCATTCGTATTTGTGTTCGACCAAACTACGTGCGGCCATGCGCTGATCATTGGCGTGGTCCGGATGTTTGACCAAACGCCGGATGGCGTCGGCAAAACCATCGGGATGGTCTGAGATCGAAATAGCAGCGGGGGTGGTCTCAATTCCTTCCGCGCCGGTTGAAGTGGAAACAAGGGGAGTGCCCAAGGCCATCGCTTCCAGAATCTTCAGGCGTGTGCCACTCCCACTGAGCAGGGGGACAATGGCGATGGCGGCCTCCCTGTAGTAAGGAAGGGTGGAGGGAACTTCGCCGATGAGTTCCACCCGGGGGGCCGCCAAGGCGGCACGCAAGGCAGGCGAGGCTGTTCCTCTACCGATGACACACAGCTCCAGATGATCTTCCTGCAGAAGAGGCCAGACTTTTTCCATGAACCAGATGAGTCCTTCTTCGTTCGGGCGGTATGCGAGGGAGCCGCAGAAGAGGATCCGATTCGGCCGGACGCCCTCCCGGTCCTCATCGAAAGGATTCCGTTCGGTATCGACCCCGTTCGGGACAACTTCGATCTGGACGGGTTTTGGGTTGATGCGGAGGAACGAATCACGATCCGGAACACTGCAAGAGAAAACCAGGTCACAATGTTTCCAGAGCTTGCGTTCTTTACGAAGGGCAGGGTGCTGTTTGGGCAGAGGTTTGCCCATCGCTTGTCGGGCAAGCACCGAATCCACATTGTGGGCGTTGTAGATCAGCATCGGTTTTTTTCCGTCTTTGTTTCGAAAACGGGAAAAGGCGGCAGGTGGCAAGGATTCCACCAGGATCACATCATAAACATCGTGGCTCAAACTGTCCCGAAAGGCCTGATGAAGTGATAATACCGAGGCATCTGATGGAACCAAGCAATCTTTTACGGCATTGGCATGTCGGATTCGATCCAGCAGACGAATCCAAATGGACCGCTTGGCTCTTGATGGGAGTTTGGTTTGGCGCAGCGTAACGGGGGAATAGGTGTTGTCGTTTAAAAACCGCCTGATCTCCGGCGTTTCGGGCGTATGGGAAAAAACGGTGATTTGGCAGGATGCCGACAATGCCCGCATCAAATGGAATGTGCGCAGGTGCCCGCCGTTTCCGGGAGGTAGAAAAGCTCCATAGGCTGCGATGATGGCCACACTTGTTTTGTTAGTGGTCATGCTGATCTGCGGATGTGTGGAGAATCGTAGCGTTGGTTGATTGGCAGGTTTCCAAAATCCGGCTGTGCCGGTGCGAGATGAATTCCATACAATAGTCGTCGCGTCCACAGGCAACCAACCATTCGTCCGTTGTCGGCTCATAGTGGGCGGAACAGGGGAAGACGAGGAACAGGCCGGGATAAAAACGGCTGGAACGGGCGTTTTCGATGGTAGGGAAGCCGATCGGACGTTTCGGATAATGGGTGATCCGGAAAGGGGGCTGTGCGGAAAACCCGAAAAGAGAGTAGCTCCCGATGTGCTTCACGTAGCTGTAGGAATGAGCAAACAGAAAGAAATGGTCGCCAATGCGGGCTGGAGGCGCCCCCCCCCGCAGTCGGCCCCAATGAAACGTATTCCAAAAATCACGACGTTTCCATCCGAAGGGATTGCGCACGTGGCGCTGTAGCGAAGGTCCCGGAGTGTGTTCGGCGAGGAATTCACATCGCAACGGGGTCCCTTCTTCATCCCAGTTGACAGGTTTGAGGATGCGGAACGGGTCAATCGAATAGATGACATGGACTTCGCCATCGGCTTCAAACAGAGTCCAGTTCTTCTCTACGTCCAGACGGGTGGCGACGCCGTTCACGGTTTGAACAAGAAGTCTGGGCGGGGCCAGTCGCCTGCCTTCACTGAGTGAAAACGGAACTATGTAAAGTGATCGGTTGGAATGGTAGATGAGGTAGTCCACGTCCTGATACCGGAAATGTCTGGCGTCTTCGAACGGTCCGGAGAGATCGGATGTGGAAAGCTGGGCGTCGATGCACCTTATGGCTGACGGGTCGATTTCGAGAGAATCCGTGACAGGGGCAAGGCAAAGTTCCCTTGTCCCGGAAGGGGATATCCTCCGGAAAACGCACACCCGGCGATTGTCACCGGTAGAAATCAATGCCGGATTGTAGGCGTATGGTCCCAATGCACGTTCATCGGGTTCCCTCCGGATGCGATTGAGTACACACTCATGGCCTTGGTTGACCTGCCCATGCAAAAGCAGGCGCAGTGGTTCATAAAGGGTTTGCTTGATTTTGTGGGTCAGAGCCATCTATGAGTCACGGGTGACGGTCAAAATGGTGAACGGTGGATAGTTGAAGGAGGGAGGTGGAAAAACCCGGTGGAGGTGCGGTTTGAGACCACATTTTAATGCGGGTTGAATGACGCGGGCGTTGAGACTTTGGGCATCATAAAAACGCCCGTGACTTTCCCAGAAAATACCGGAGACAGCAACGGGTGTGTCTGCTTCCGCAGGGATCCCCCTTTCAAACCAGTAACGGGGATTGGAAAGAATGTGCCTTTGATCACAGAGATAAATGGGAACGATACAGGCGATACCGCCTGGCTTCAGGATGCGCCCGGCCTCCTGGATAAACCCTGAATCACTATCTCCCTCAAAATGTTCGAACGAGCAGTGCAGGCTGATCCGGTCAATGGAAGCATCGGGCAGTGGGATGTTTGCCGCATTGCCTCCGATCGTGAGGCCATGCACCCCCTTCGGATAGGACAGATCCTGGCGATAGGCGACGACGCCCTCATGGCGCATCAGGATTTCCGCAAATGGGGAGCTCGAAGAAGCCACATCCATCCAGATTTGCCCTTTTTCCGGAGGAGCCAATTGGCAAGTGATGGCGTGTTGAAAGATCTTATGTTTCAGAAAATGCGATGAATTCGCATAATAGCGGGGATACTGACCAGGATAGTTGGCTTTATCGATATAGGCCTGTAGCGCGGCTTCATCGACGGGGAGCGCTGAAACCTTCAAACCAGTGGCTTTGAGTTGGTCAAGGGTACGGTCAAAGGCAAAGTTTTCGTAGGGACATTCGTCACCAGAGGCGGTTTTTCCGTTCAGCTTGGCCGAGGGGATCAATGACCTGTTCAGGCATTTGGAGAGGATCGAGAGAATGGCGGGATGCTTCAATACGACCAAAGATCTCCTCGCGAATCGTGAAGCCAGGCTGTTTGACAAGCGTCCAAATACGCCGCCCACGGCGAAGAGAATTCCCAGTAAGAGCCAATAAGGGTTGCTCCAAAGGAGACCGACCAAGGCGAAGAAGAGAAAAACGACAAACAGCGTAGCGAAGAAAAATTTCTTTGGATAATGCATTACTTGGGTCCATGGGGTTCAACGGTTTCGCATTCCCATGCGAATGGCTCCCAAGCCAGTTCAAGATCCTTTCTGGGGATGCGTCGAAGGTTCGGATGTTCGGAAACGGATTCGAAAGAAACAATGCTTTCCCGGAAATCAACGGTCCGCTTTCCGGCGTCACCAATCCAGAAACTCAAGTCGTAGCGATCTGCGATGAAACGCCACTCAGGAATGCGGACCCGCATGCGGCGCACACTGGCGGGCGGGAGCGCTGTTTCGCGATTATCGAGATCGTAGATGTTATAGATTTGAACCCCTTCGCTGTTCCGGATCTGGACAGAATGCCAGAATAGATCTGAAGGATCATGATAGGCGACGATAAACTCAATCACGACGGGGGTACCCAGTGAAACGCGCCCCAGCGGTTCTCCTTCATCATTGAGCAAGCGGACACTTTGAAGTCGGGCGCTTCCGGGTGGAAGCGCTTGGTCGGCATCGGGTGATTGATAGCAGTTGTTTTCACCCGAACCAGATCCGACATCTTCCAGGTAAGTTGATACACAGGGGTCGATTGCGTCATCCAAAGCCAGAGTGCCATCGCGCAGATAGAGCCCGCGCTGGCAGAGGCGTTTGATCGTGGCCATGTTGTGGCTGACAAAAAGAACGGTGCGTCCGGATCCAGCAATCGTATTCATTTTTCCGATACAGCGTTTTTGGAATTCCACATCTCCCACTGCCAGGACTTCATCAACGAGGAGGATCTCGGATTCGAGGTGGGCGGCGATGGCAAAAGCGAGGCGCACATACATGCCGCTGGAGTAGCGCTTAACCGGAGTATCGAGGAAGCGTTCGACCTGGGCAAAGGCTACAATTTCATCGAATTTGCTGCGCACCTCACGGCGACTCATGCCGAGAATGGAGCCGTTGAGAAAAATGTTTTCCCGGCCGGAGAGTTCGGGGTGAAAACCGGTGCCCACTTCGAGCAGACTGGAGACTCTGCCTTCCAGCTCGATTCTGCCCACCGTGGGTTCGGTGATGCGTGAGATCAGCTTGAGGAGGGTGGACTTGCCGGCTCCGTTCCGCCCGATAATGCCCGTGACAGACCCATGCTCGATGGTGAAATCGACATCTTTCAGTGCCCAGAAGGTTTCGCGGGTGGAGCGTGTCCCGGCCTGCCGTTGTCCTTTGATGCGCTGGATCAGACCCTTGGCCGATCCTGTCAGGGATTCGCGCAGGGTTGCGTAGGGATCCGTCCGGGTGGAATGACGGATCAGGTATTGCTTTCCGAGGCCTTCTACCTTGATTGCGGGCATGGTCTAGATGATATCGGCAAAGATGCGTTCGGTGCGACGAAAGAAGACGATCCCCAGCCAGAAAGCGACGAGGGTGAGGACGATGGAGGGTAGATAGAGGATAGGATTGAGGGGCAGGGGTTGGCCGAGCAGTGCCCAGCGAAAACCGTCAATGACGCCGACCATGGGGTTGAGGGCAAAAAATGGCTGCCACGCCGCTGGGACGACTCCGGTGGCGTAACCGACGGGAGAGGCATAGAGTCCGAACTGAATACAGAAAGGGACGACGTAGCGGAAATCCCGATACCGGACATTCATGGAGGCAAACCAGAGTCCAGGCCCAAGTGAAAAGAGAAAAACGACAAGGAGGAGAAAGGGGGTAAAGAGGATCGTCCAGGGCGGGACATACTGATACCAGATCATCAGGCCAACGAAAATCAGAGAGGAAATGAGAAAGTCGATAAACGCAGTAACCACGGATGCCGTGGGGACAATCAGACGGGGAAAGTAGACTTTGGTCAGGAGGTTGGCATTGCTGATCAGGCTGTTGCTGGCATTGCCCATGGCGCTGGCAAAAAACTGCCATGGGAGGACTGCGGCAAAGACGAGAATCGGATAGGGGACTCCCTCGGAGGGCATCCCGGCGAATCGTCCAAAGACGATGGAAAGCAGTACCATGGTGAGAAAGGGCTGAATAAATGCCCAGCTCACCCCGATCGCAGTCTGCTTGTAGCGGACACTGATATCCCTCCATGCGAGGATGACAAACAGCTCGCGATACTGCAGGAGGTCCCCCCAGTAGCGGCGAGTCGCTTCCTTTGGATCTATGATGGTGCGGGGCAAAGCACCTGGAGCGGTTTCAGGCATGGTGATGAGAGTGGATTAAAGCAGTGAGCTACCTTGATCAAAGGGTGCTCTTGAACGCAGACAAGGCAATTTCCAAGATTCATGGATGGAATGGATGCGGCGAGGTGTTCCCCAAAGAAATGACAATCGAAATAGTCCTTGATCTGCCAAGGAGATTAGCCTAGCTTCTTGTATACATCTCAAGCCCTCATGAGTTAATTGATTAATGGGACCTTTAATTGTATGAAACTATTTTTATCCTTTGCTCTCCTTTTTAGCATCACCTCGTTTGCTGCAGTTTCTGCGGTTGCCCAGGCGGATATCATTCTGCATTCGGCAAGAGGAAACGTTTCTATTGTAGATGAGGCTGGAAATAGGCAATCCGCTACAAGGGGAGTCTCGTTGGCTTCCGGCACAACGGTGACGACTGGCTCCAATGGACATGCCAGCCTGCGTTTAGCCAATGGTGCTGAATTGGCACTGGAGTCCAATTCCGTTTTGAGGGTGGAAACCTTTGCCATGGGAGCAACACGTGGTCAATCGACGACAGTCCTGTTTCTCGAAACGGGTGGGGTAGTTGGACAGGTCACGGGTTTGACCGCTGACTCTCGTTTTGAGGTCAAGACGCCTGCGGGAGTAGCGGTGGTCAAAGGCACCCGATTTGCCGTTCGCTTTTCCATGGTGGGCGGAGTTCCCCGCTTCGAGGTCGAAAAAGCGGATGGCGAAGTTGAAGTTTTTCTGCTGGAAGGGATTCAGGTAGGCGGAAATGTTGCTGAAGATCCTTTTTCCGGGGTATCCGTTCCGGACAATTCCAGTGTCATTTTTGAGGTGATAGCTGATGAAAGTGCTGAAGGTGGCCTGGAGTTGAATCAAATTCTGACCAGCACTTTGACCGCACAGCAAATCCAGTCTATTCTGGATGTGTTGAGCCCATTTATCGCTGCTGCCCCTACGGCTACCGAGGGCGGTATTCCCGTGCGGCAACCGGATGTTCCGGTTCAATCACCCAGTCAGCCATAAGAGGCAGCCCATGAGGCCCCTATGGGGGGCTGTCTCCAACAACTGAACTGCAGCTGCACGAAGTCACGCTATTCATAGCTAATGATTTCGTCTTGGGTTTCGTGATTTTCCGCTCCATCGTGCTTCGATGCATCTGATATGCCGCTTGGTCGTTGTTCCCCAATGGGTAACGATGGTCTTACTTGTTTTGAGCAGTTGGGCCTTGGGTGGCCATGGCTTTGGCATGCGTTGGATCGTGGGAGTCACCGGGTGGTTGACGCTGCTTTTTGTGATCTGCGTCACCGTGTTTTCAACACGAAAACCTTTACCAGACCAGAAGTCGCTTTCGTCGGAAGCGCTTCCTCGCATCCCATGGATTGGGATTGGCTGGTTGCTGGTATTTACAGGCTATCTGGTCTTGAGCGCACTCAACCCGATGTATGCCCTTTCCAGGTCGGATGAGGGACAGGGATTTCTCCTGCCTCGCGGTTATTGGGAAGGACTCCCCGTTTCGGTTTATGCCCGGCAGACGTGGATGCGTCTGGTTGAACTGAGTGGGATTCTTGCGCTCTGCCTCGCGCTCGCCTGGTCGATCCGCACAAGGTGGGAATCTCGCCGTCTGCTCCGTTTGATCGTGGTAAACAGCTGTTTGCTGGCCTTGGTTGGCAGCCTCTTTAAACTGATGGGGTCCGATTCGGTTCTTGGTTTAGTGGAACCGGTCAATGCCTATTTTTTTGCCAGCTTCTTGTATCACAATCATTGGGTTGCCTATGCTTCGCTGAGTTTAGGGTGTACTCTGGGTCTGTTTTGGTATCATTTTCGTAGGCGGCATCAAATCCATCGCCGACAGTACGGCCATTGGTTGTTTGCGCTGGGGGCAGCTTTACTGGGCTTGTCCCTCCCGCTGGCCGGATCCCGTATCGGTTTTCTCTTCCTGCTCCTATGGGTGATCCTTGTGGGAATTACGGTTGTATGGCAACGGGACGCTGCGCACTGGCAGAAAAAGCTGCTGCAGTTGACCGGCGTTGTTACCGCAACAGGGGCAATCATCGGATACATCGTCTGGCTGTCCGCCGATCCTCTGGCCGACCGCTGGTTTCAAACCAATCAGGCTTGGGAACGAGCCCGTGCTGGTGAGCAATGGTGGCATTTTGATCAACGTTTTTATGCGTCGCCGCGAGATACCCTGCAGATGGTTGTGGAGCGTCCTGCCTTTGGCTGGGGTCTGGGGGCCTATGAATATATTTTTTACCTCTATGCGGGACCGGAATACCGGAATGCTGAAGGTGCCATCATTCTTCGCAATGAACACGCTCACAACGATTGGCTGCAGTACTGGGCTGAACTGGGGACGGTAGGTATTCTGTGGGGAATGGTCGGTTTGGGCCTATTCGGATGTCGTTTGCGGGCGAATCTAGACCGTCCCTCCACTGTCCGATTGTGGGCGATATTGGGGTGTGCTTCGGTTCCGCTGATGGCGGTTATCGAATTTCCTCTGCAAAACCCGGCAGTGCTATTGCTACTACCCGTTCTTCTGACCGCGTCGATTCCCCCCTTGTCCAAGGCGTAGTTCTGAATCGTCCACTTGGGCCAAGGCGCATCAACTTTTCTGTGCGTAATAGGAACGCTGCTTCTGGTAATTATAATAACCACCATAGCCGTAGGAACCATATCGACCCAGCTTGGAACGGGAGATTCCGTTCATGACCACACCTAGAAGGTGGACTTTGCTTTCGAGCAGAGTGGATACGGTTTGCTTGGCGTGGTGCCGATTGGTCCGTTCATGCTGGGTGACAAAGACCAGTTCGTCGACGTGTTTTGAAAGCGAGAGGGAGTCGGGGAAAATACCGGCGGGGCAAGTGTCGAAGAAGACACAGTCGAAATGTTGCTTCAAATCGAAGATCACTTTATCAAATTTCGAGTCGCTGAAGATCTGAGTGGCCTCACGGGTGCTTCCGCCGGTTGGCAAGATGAACAGGTTGGGGGCGATTTCCACCACTTGCTTGCGAATCTCCGAGCAAAGATGGGGCACAGAAGTGTTTTGGGTTTGTGCGTTCCATGCGGTGAGAAACCCTTGTTTGTTCGCAATGGAGAAGTTCTGGTGAAGGCTGGGACGTCGAAAATCGCAATCAAACAATAATGTGCGATGATTATGTCGGCTGAAGGTGAGTCCCAGTTGAGACGCGACGAATGTCTTGCCTTCACTGGCATCGGCACTGGCGACCAGTATCGTCTTCGGAAAGTCAAAGGTTGAATGCATGGCGATGACCCCGTATGCAGCGCGAAAGCTCTCATCCAGTTCATCATCACTCTCCTTGATTACATGAAATGGCCTCTTTTCCTTTTTGCTCATCTGCCCGACTTTGGGAACATCGGTGAGCAGCCTCTGGTTCAGGAAAACTTCAATATCCCAGTGAGTGGAAATTTTATGACTGAAAAATTCCAGCAGGATGGGAACGCCGGTGAACGCCATGAGGAACAGCATGATCGCGACGACAGTAGCTCTCTGCACCTGCGGAGAAATGGGGGTGTAGGAAGGGGAGGCTTCCTCAATGATACTTAAATCCTGCCGATCGAGTTGGCTGGAAACAGAAGTCTCATTCATCCGGCGGGTGACTTCCGCATAGAGTGACTCTTTGCTGCGGAGATTCTGGCGCAAAATATCATATTCAACCGCACGTTGGTCGAGAAGGAATGCCTGCTCTTCTGCGTTGGCCAGTTCCCGCTCCAGATTGGCAAGCTGATTGCGGGCCTCGGTATGACGGTTGCGCAGGTCGGAAATGGCGGAAGCGATATTCTCCTGCAACAACTCCTGAAGGGATTCCAGTTCCCGGGCATTATCAATCATCCTTGGGTGTCGCTCGAGGTAGCGGCGGGAGAGGGTATCACGTGTCGTGCGCAGGGCTTCGATCTGCGACGAAATCTGAGCGATGGAACCGTACTGTGCCACGACCGGTAAGGTTGAAAGGTTCATCCCTTCTTCCTTTGCTTCCGCCACCAATTCCAAAGCAGCGGAGAGTTCAAGAACACGGACTTTTGCCCCGGTCAGGGACGCACTCAGCGTTTTCAACCGTTCCACCACGATATTCTGGCTCTCTTCAAGGGAGACCAGATTGTAACGCTGGCGATAGGACTGAAGTTCCCGACGCAGTGTTTCCAGCTGAACCTGCAAGTCTTCACTTTGCTCTTCAAGAAAGACCAGTGCCGCACGATTGCTCAACCGGGCAGAGTCCGTGACAAAATCAATAAATCGGGAGGCATGTCGATTCGCCAGCAAGGCGGCAGCTTCCGGATCCCGATGCGCAAAGCTGACTTTTATGATGATGGATCGTGGATCCCGGGTGATCCGGTTTGCACTCCGAATGATTTCCTTGATCGATGGATCGGGATTTTCTGCGGTTTTGTAGGCTTGGACGATCAAGGTGCGCTCAGTCGGCGTCAGTGATTCGATCACGTAGTCGGTAAAGCGCCGACTTCTCATGATATTGATCTGTGCCTCCATCTCCTGCTCGATAAACATGAGCGGCAGACGAACGGAAGGAATGTTGAGTACCCGTTCTTGCTGGAGCTCGATTCGCAACTCTGCGGTCGACTGGTAGATGTTCGGTTTACGGGCTTCTTGGAAAATAACCAGTCCGGCGATCAGCAGCCCGATCGCTAATCCTATTGGCCAGCGTTCCCGGATCAGGATCAGGCAGTCAGTGACACCCTTTATCTTGCTGAGTTGAGCATCAAAAATGTTGCCACGTGACTTTTGGGAGGATGGAGAGTCGGGATGGGACATGCGCTGAAATATCGATGCGGCTAGAACAAACGTTCCGGGACGAAAATAACATCCCCCGGGTGGATCAATGCCGATTCCGGAACGGTTGAGCCTCCCCGGGAAACAATCTCGTCGACATTAATGGTAAAACTGGTTTCGTTGCCGTCCGGTTCCAAGCGGGTTACCCGAACGGATCGACTCCGGGCAATTCCGGTAAATCCCCCTGCACGGGAGATGATTTCGGCGATGCTCATTGTGCGGGTGCCTTCCGGAAAAGTGACAGCTCCAGGCTGTCGGACCTGTCCGAATACGGACACTTGTCGTTGCGCATGGGAAACGATGAAAATGGTCACTTGAGGAGCACGCAGAAAACGACCCTCGACATAGGCCCGCTCAATCATGCCTTCGGCTTCACGGATGGTTTTTCCTTCAATCGAGAGGTTTCCCAGCAGGGGTAATCTCACATGGCCGTTGTCATCGACCCGTTGCTCGGTCATTAGGTCCGGTTCTTCAAAAACGGAGACCCGGATGGTGTCTCCGGAGTAAATGGGCTGAGTATCCCTGGGCGTGGGAATAGAGGATTCTTCGATTGGTTGGGCAGGGAGGCAGATTGGGAGCAATGCCCCAGCCAGAAGCGTGCAAACGGCCCGCCACAAGCAGGTATGCATTTCAGTACGAATGGGCAAATACTTCATGTGAATGAATAGTCTCGCTCCAGAAAGAAGAGAGATCAATCAGAACGCACAATTTTCCTCAACCGGGAAGTTATGGATTGCCCGGGCTTAGTATCGGACGGTTGCGGAGATACCTGCGTAATACCGGGTGTAATCGGTCAGTGCAAAATCCGAATCGTTTTCCTCGGCACTGAGATTCAGACCCAATTGAAGCCATTCATTGAGGGTTGCGGTCAGGCCGCCGGAGATGCGCCAATTCTCATCTTTCCGGTTAATCAACCCTCCGCTGTAGGCCCGGCGGACATAACCAACTCCTATCTTGCCAGTGAGCATCTCATTCAGGCGATGGGTCAACCCGATATCCGCAGAACTTGCCCGGACGGACTGGTTGTTGGCCGCCGCAGCGAAGTCGCTGGAAATACCGAGCGATATAGTGGTACGCTCTTGCGCAGCCCAACTCAAGCCGATCGACGCATACGGACGGGTAGCGTTGGAAAACCCATCAGTCTGTCGGTCGAATGAGCGACGAATGGCACCCACTTCTACTGTTCCTGAGACTTTGGGAGACAATTGGCCTGTGGCGATGAGAAAGAGAGACGTATCGTCTGCGTCATAAGCACGGTTGATGCCCCCGCCTTTAGTAGAAGTTTCCGCATAACGTGCTCCCAGACCGAGATCGAGCTTGGGAGAATAAATATATTGAATACGGGCCCCAAAAGTCGCCTTGCGGATATCCGCATAATCCGCGTTGCTGTATTCCGTATTGCTGTAGCTCGGGTCGATCCCCAGTTTTAGTTTTTCAGAGACTTGATAGAGGCCTGAAAGCAAAGTACTGAACGTGCGCGATGTTGTAATGTTGGCTACATCGACGTTGGCTTCAGTTGTTTCCTGATAGCTGATCCGAAATAAACCCTGAAGCGGGGAGTCCTGTCGGTTCAGCCCGGTGATCTGCGCATGGGCAAATAGGTTTTCCCTGTCGTTGTCAGAGTAGCTGTCATATCTGCGGATGTTGATGCCAGCAGCCGATTCAAAACCAAAAACGCCCTGATTGTGTCGGTAGCCAATTTCGGGGGTTAATGTCAGAATATTGTCATGGATTTCGGCGGCATTTCGCTCAATATTACTGTCCGAAGACAACTCCAATGTAGCTGCAGCCGTAATTCCGTCCCGTTGTTGTTCTATAGCGAGTGCGGGAGTCAGGGCAAAGGAGGCGCAGATCCCAGTAATAGCCAATTGGCGAAATAGATTCCAATTCATGAGTGTGTGGTTGATCGGTTGGTCTTTGAGTAGGGTTGATTACTCATCCCATAAGACAATCTTAACAAATAGAGGTTCTATAATTGTGGCAAGTGGAATTTCAGCCGGATTTGCTTAACGCTTGCACGGCTCAACTTCTGGCGAGACAACACTTTTCGTGACTATCTCAAGTGATCATGTGGCCCCTGAGTTATCCGCTCTCATTGCAGCGGTGCGCCTGCAAATGAAATGGGGCCCGAAACCACAAGAGATCCCTGATGTTTCCATTGATTGGGGCTTGTTATTCCAATATATGCGGGGACATCGATTGCATGTTTTTCTGGAACGCCCGTCGGTCGAAGCCGTCACCGGCCCTATGCCCTTGTCATGGGCAGAGCCATGGGATCGTGCCCATGAGAAGAGACAGCTGGCGGTTATGAAACGGATTGGGGAAATCGTGGAGATCACCGGTAGTCTGGCGAATCGCGGGGTACGGTCTTTGTCCCTGAAGGGTGAAATTTTGGGCCGGGACCTGTATGGAGCGTTTGGTCGCCGTCACAGCGGTGACATCGACCTGTGGGTGAGTCTTGAGGATCTTCCGATAGTGGACACCCATTTGAGGGATCTCGGGTTCACCTGCCAGGAAGCGGTCTTTAACAGGTCGAAAACCTACCAGAAACTGATCTGCCGCTATCTCCCGCACCTCAGTTATCTGCGAGGGAGGACCAATCTAGAAGTCCATTGGAGTCCATTCAGTGCAAAGGCCCTGTTCCCGCTGGATTTTGAGACCGCATGGGCCAGATCGCGGCAGCAGAACATCGGGGGACATACGCTTCACGTCCTGGAACCCGCTGATAATTTTCTCTATCTTTCCGCGCATGCCGCCGCTCACTTTTATGTGCGCTTGTTTTGGTTGCTGGATGTGGCTGTGGCCTGGGAGCAATCCGATGCAGCTACCCGCACGCACATTTTTCAGCGTTCAGATGAACTGAAACAGGCACGGAGCCTGTGTTATGGCTTGAATCTCGCCCAGGACGTTTTCGGGCCGCCTTCCTTGATGGAGGATCCCATCCTCGCGGACAAGTTGCGCATCGATGGCGGGACCCGCTTGCTTCTGGATTCGTCTTTTCTCGCTTATGCGAACCTGCCGCCCGGTCCGGGGGAGCGCATCACCACGGACAGTCCCTTTCAGGCCATCCGACGGGAAATGGCACTGCATCCCGGCTGTCGCTATAAATGGCAGGTCCTCTTCCGGCACGGGTTGAGAATGGATGAGTTTTCCCGCTGGCCTTTGCCGCGCCTTCTCTGGTGGATCTATCCGTTTATCCGGCTGGGTGCTTGGATTTGGCGTAAGCTGAAGGGGGGAGCACGCCCTGCGGCCTGAGTGGCTTCCAACTTCTTTTCGACCAAATCACACTTCGTCACTTTGGGAGCCCTGCACGGCCCGGGTAAACCAACGGTTCTCTGCCAGCAACGTTTCCCAGCTCCCCTCGCTCGCGATCTGACCTTTCTCCAGCACGATTATGCGGTCCGCATGACGAATGGTGGACATACGGTGGGCAATGACACAGACGCACAACTGTTGGCGAAGGCCGCGGATCGCCTGCTGCACGAGCCGCTCGTTTTCCGTATCGAGGGCGCTGGTTGCTTCATCCAGCAAAAGAAAGAGGGGTTTGCGCAGGAGCGCACGGGCGAGGGCGATTCGCTGCCGTTCTCCCCCGGAAAGCCGGTGCCCGCGGTTGCCGACCACGGTGTGAATCCCTTCGGACAACTGCCGCACGAAATCCGCTGCCGCCGCTTGCTGGAGCACCTTCCAAATGTCATCCTCGCTGGCTTCGGGACAACTCCAGCGCAGGTTCCAGGCGATGGATTCGTGAAAGAGATAAGTCTCCTGCGGCACATAGGCCACCCGTTGCCGCCAGCCGGTCAGGGCTTCCCCGGAGAGGGGAGAACCATCCAGTTCGATACGTCCGCTGGTCGGTTCGAGAAGGCCCAGGAGGATGTCGCCCAAGGTGGTTTTGCCTGCGCCGGAAGCTCCGACCAACGCCACTGTTTCACGCGGATGGAGCGAAAGGGAAATTCCCTTGAGCGCCTGCTGCTTCCCGTCATAGGAAAAGGAAACTTGCTGAAGCCGGAGAGCGTGTTCGAACCGGATGTCGATGTGCTTTCCATCCGGAACCGACTGGTGCTCCGCATGTTTCTTCAACTGCTCAATGGTCGTCCGGTAAGCTCGAAAAGAAACCAAACCGGGTAGAATGTTTTGCCAGCTTTGCTGCAAGCCGGAGATGCGCGGGTAGAGCCGGGCAAAAATCAGGGTGAGCAGCAGCATGACGGCCGGATCGACGCCCAGTGGTTCGAGGCCCAGCCAAAGCACAGTCAGGATCAGTGCGATGCTTCCCACCTGATGCATCCACTTGGAAACGGCTGAGAGGTGGTTCAAATCGATCACGGCGTTTTTCATCTCTTCGGTCAGCTCGGAGGCGTTTCGGCAGATGCTCGATTCCAGATTCAGGCTCTTGACCAGTTTCAGCCCTTGGGTGCTCCCGAGCAGGAGGGCATGAAATTGCCGGGTCCGTTCACGCTGGGTGCGGCCTGCGGCTTTAAAAAGGTTCGATCTCCGGTGCTGCATCCAGACCAAGGGCAGTCCGGCCAGTACCACCAGCAGGCTGAAAACGGGATGGATGAAAAAGGCAGCTCCCAGATAGCAGAGCGTGGTGATGGCAGACAGAATCAGGTTGAGGCTTTGTCGGGCGAGAGAGGAAACCTGGGCCACTTCGCTGAGAAGGGCGTGGGAGACATCCGATTCCCGGACGGTGGAGAGGTGCTGCCATTTTGCCCCGAGATAGTCCCTCAGCATGTCCACCCGCAGCCGCCGCAGGAAATCCTGTTCAATCCGCACATGGAGGCGGGATTCGAGGTAGCGCAGACATTCAAACAGGACAATCAGGCTGAACAATCCGACCAGTGCGATCAGCAGCCGGGGCTCTGGAATGGTGGTGCGAATGGTTTCAGCGAGGGATTGCAGCATCGCCGGGGACTCTGTCATCGGCAGATACCCCAGCGCAGCGAGGAGGGGCAGTACCGCTACCAGCCCGACCCCTTGCGTTGCTCCGTGAACAAAACGAAGCCCCATGCTGACCCAGAGTCGCCAGCCGGAAATGTGCAGGTAGAATCCCAGAAAACGCGCAAATACCCGGATGGCTTGGCGGAGAGGAATCGATCTCTGGGCTGGGTTCATGAAAATGGGAGCTGAAAGGTCGGATTCTGACTAGACGCAAAAGATTCCTCTTGTTCAACGTCAGATATGCATCCTTTTTTTGATGGGCAGGGCCTCTTTTCCCGAACTTGATTTTGCCAATCGTCCAGGATCATTCAGGATAGAGAAGTAGATGCGTCGGCGAAAACAGTCAAAATGGAAGCTATTCCGTCATTTATGGGGGCAATTCTGCGCTCTGGATCGAGCGGAGAAACGCTTGCATATGGAGGCTTTGTGCGAGCTTTACCGGGCGCGCTTTCTGGTCTGTTTTGTTCCCTTTCGCAAGTATGCGGGTGCTGTGCATTCCGATCCGACCGAGGATCCGGTCAGCACCGAAATGATCGAAGCTGGTGAGGTGCTGGATCGAATCTCGCGGGCCGTTACCGTGATGGCTCGCTACCTGCCGGGCAAGCTGGTATGCCTGCCCCAGGCCATGGCTGCCCAGCGCATGCTGCGACGGCGGAAGATTCCTTCCATTCTTCATCTGGGGGTGCGCCACTCCGAAAAATCCCCCCTCGAAGCGCATGCCTGGTTGACCTGTGGGGAAAAAATCATGACAGGGGAAGCGGGGATAAAAGGACACAAATTGATCGCCCGCTTTAAATCGTAGCCTGATCGAACATGTTCAGGTTCCTTGATCCGGAGAAGAAGAGGCACTCCTCCGGGCGATCCGTTCGAGGAGAGCAGTGGTGGAGATGCCTGGGGTATAAGAAAGAAGCCCGATCATCTCTTCGGGAAGATCCGGGCAGTCTTTCCGTTTGACGATGCGCTCTTCTTCAGTGGCGAAGGCATAGGCATAGATGTCGTAGCCATTGGTCTGCATGAAGGCTTTGGTGATGACTTTGGGCCCTTCGGCTTTGACTTCATCAACATGGCGACAGGCCTCAACGACCGCCATGCGCTCCTCCTGAGTCATAACCGGTCTGCGCTTGAATGCAGTGACGCGGATGTCATCCACTACATGGACGACAAGCCGATCCCCCAGTGCACGTGCGTTTTTAAGAAGGTTGACGTGGCCGGGATGAAAGAGATCGGCCACGACTTTCGTGTAAACGGTTTTCATGGGTTGGTGTTCCAGTAGGGATTGTGCAGCAGGGATTCCTCGGGGTAGTGTTTCCGTCCGATCCGGAGCAGTTCTTGAATGCCTGTGGTGTCATGCATGTAAACTGCGTTGGCGAGCCTTCGCAAATAATAGTATCGCACGGCCGGATCGGAGAAATCGGTCAGGAGCGAGGAAAGGATATAGTCATACCATGAGCTTGGTTCCTGCCAGTTACCATAGTTTTCCGAGAGAAATTGTTCTGGAGGATAAGGAACCCGGACTTCGATGCCACGGAAACGGACTGTTTTCAATTCGAATGGGGTTCGGTTCCGGATGATCGGGTGGCCACAAATGCGGGTGTAGGTTTGCACCCATGGTGGGGATGCGCGAAAAAACAGGATATCGAGAGGAATCGCGTGTTGGCGATGACAGGCCTTGATCCGGCTGGGCCATGGATCCGGTTCGACATGGAGCAGACTGAACCCGTGGGATGTTAACAACTGACTGAGTTTTTCGCACAATCCATCCTGCCAGATGAAACCGAGATCGAGATCAGAATCATGTGAGAGAAAATCGCCTTCGCGGATGTAACCCAACAGGAGACCAAAACAGATGAAGGGCTCCAGCCCAGCGGAATCCAACACATTGAGCGTCTCTTCCAGCACGGTGTGCAACACATGGGCATCTGGAGATGGGGCTGCTGTTCGGGTGGAGATCGCGATTTCATGGGGAGCGCGCTGATCGGGGTGCGTGAGCAGTTCTTCCAGCCATTGACGGGCAATAGCCTGGGCCAGAAGCAGATCTTTGCGCTCGGCCACCCGATCACAAAGTGCATGTGATAAGAAAGTGAACCGAGCGAGCAGCCCAGCTGTGGGAATGCTCCAATGAGGGAATCGCCGATGAAAGAAGATCAGCACCGGACAAAGGTACCGGACTACGATCAGTGCCAGTCGCTGTTTTAGCTTGGTCAGCATTGGTTTCATCGGACGGATGGAATGGGGCCGAGGATGGCTCGACCCACGCGGATGTGGGTTGCTCCACAATCAATGGCGATCGCATAGTCGTCTGAAAATCCCATCTGGCACTCTGTTAAACCGTGCCTGTCAGCCAGTGTTCGCAAGGCCTTGAAGTGTGGCGCTGGTTCATTCCTCTTGGGAGGAATGGTCATCAGTCCGGTTAAGGGAAGCCCCAGACCTTGGGTGTAGGCGATGAGTTGTGGTGCGTCTTCGGGCAGACATCCGTTTTTCTGGGGTTCCCGGCCAAGGTTGACCTGAATCTGTACGGATCGCATGCGTGTGCCGGATTGGTTTCGCCATGCTTTGTAGAGCAGCAGGGCCTGTCGTTTAGAGGCAATGGTTTCGACAACTTCGTAATACTGAACGATCTTTCGTATTTTGTTCGATTGCAGGCGTCCGAAGAAGCGCAGTTCAATGGTGTTTCTTTGCAGGGGCGTGAGCAGGTTGGTTTTCCCCACCGTTTCCTGCACAAACTTTTCGGCAAACCGGGTGTGGCCTATAGAAGTCAGGCTCTTTATGTAGGTCATGTCCCGCTTCTCAGTGGCAATGGTCACAATACCTCCAGACTTCAGGAATTGCTGTATCCTGGGCTGATCCATGAAGAGCCGGTAACGATAGCAGGCTTCTTTTTGAGGGAAGTCGTCGGGATTGCTTTTCAACAGAGAAGGGATGATGAAGTGAGGATTCAGCAGAAGCTGGATTTCGTTTTGATCACATCCATTCAAGGTTCAGGTCAAGCCATTCTTCAACTGCAAACGGGCATTGCCTGCGCCAATGTCCCGTCTTTAATGGGGTTTCATGAAAGACCGTCTCAAATTGCCGCTGCGCTTCGACGCCACCCGCATGCAGGCAGAGTTGGCAGCGCTGGAAAGCGAGGGGTGGATCGATCACTTTGTGAAAAGCAACTATTCGGGTTCCTGGAGTGTGATTCCCCTGCGTGGTCCGGCCGGTGCGACACACCCAGTGCAGATGATCTATTCCGACCCGACGTGTGAGCACTTCGCGGATACCCCGTTTCTTGAGCGCAGCCCCTATTTTCGTGAGGTTCTGGCAGCTTTCCAGTGCCCGCTGGATGCTGTGCGCCTGATGAAGCTGACCGTGGGTTCGGACATCAAAGAGCACCGTGACCTCGATCTTGACTTTGATCGGGGGCATGTTCGCCTCCACGTTCCGGTCTACACCAATCCGGATGTAGAATTTTATCTGAACAATGAGCGGGTTGTGATGGATGAGGGGGAATGCTGGTATCTGCGACTGAGTGATCCGCACCGGGTAGCCAATCGGGGGACAGCCGATCGAGTGCACCTCGTCATTGATGCACGGGTCAATGACTGGGTGACGTCTCAGTTTGCCACCGAGGGAGCGCTGCCTTGACTTTGTCTGGTCCTCGAACCGTATTAGCGGAACATGTCAGAAGTTTCATCTCCCAGTCAATTGGCACATCCCCGGGATTTTTATCAAGCCTTTGGCCTGAAAATTGGCTCGGTTTTGCCTTTGCCGGAACTGCTCCGCGGACAAGAGAAGGCGGCTGTGGACATCGAGATTGCTTATGGCTCGGTTCCAGAGGAGCTGCCCGGAGCCTTGAAAAAAGGGGTGCG
Source organism: Verrucomicrobiota bacterium (assembly GCA_050485245.1). Taxonomy (GTDB): domain Bacteria; phylum Verrucomicrobiota; class Verrucomicrobiia; order Opitutales; family Oceanipulchritudinaceae; genus JBJHBA01. The sequence continues at coordinate 122,320 of JBJHBA010000002.1, forward strand.
TTATCAGGCGGGGAAAGCGGAACTGCTGCTTCAGGTGGACGGGGTAGCCCGTTTCCTGGTCAGTGAGGGTCTGCGCGTCACCATTGATCGTGATCCAGAGGCGGAGGATGACGATGTCCGCGTTTTTTTGCTGGGTTCGGTTTTCGGGGCTTTGCTGCACCAGCGAGGAGATCTCGTCCTGCATGGGAGTGCAGTCGAGTGGGAAGGGAAGGCTGTGGTCTTTCTGGGCAATTCCGGGGTCGGTAAATCCACTCTCTCTTCCGCCTTTCGCCAGAGGGGGCATGCCTTACTGACCGATGACCTCTGTGTGGTACGCCCCGACAGCGAAGGCGTGATGCTGGCCTACCCGGGGTTTCCGCAAACGAAGCTTTGGCTGGACTCTTTGCAAAAGCTCGACCTTTCACCCGATGGGCTTAAGCGGATCCGCAATAAACTGGAGAAAAGGGCGGTGCCAGTGGTATCGGAATTTACCCGGTCTCCCTTGCCGGTCAGACAGCTCTACCTGCTGCGTCCGCACAATAAGCTGGAGTTGAAACTGAGCCCTGCATCGGGACCGGGTAAGTTCAATTTGCTCAAGAATCAAACCTACCGTTTTAAGTTTCTGGCTGGGATTGATGGCAAGGCAACGCACTTCCAACATGCGCTCAAACTCGCGCAACAGGCTCCTCTTAGCGTGGCATCGCGCCCTTCCGGGACATTTCAACTCGATGAACTGGTTGAATTGATCCGTGATGACCTTAAGGCGAAATGAAGGGAATCGTCTGGCTCGCTTCGTATCCAAAATCCGGTAACACCTGGTTCCGGACTTTTTTGAGCAATTTTCTGCGGGATCCCGATGAGCCAGTCATCATCAATGACCTCGAAGGCGGACCCATCGCCAGTGCAAGGAAACCTTTTGACGAAGCCGTCGGTTATGATTCCGGGGAGATGACTTTTGACGAGATCGATCATCTTCGACCGGAAGTTTATGCGGAGTGGGCACGCGAAGCGGAGGATACGCTTTACTGCAAAATTCACGATGCCTACACTTTTCTGCCGGACGGGCGTCCTATGATTCCGTCTGAGCCAACCATCTGTGCCCTCCACTTTATCCGCAACCCGCTTGATGTGGCAGTGTCTTTTGCCCATCATTCCGGAAACGAACACTACGACCGGATTATTCAGAAAATGGCCGATAGTGAAAACTGCTTTTGCGACAACCAGGCACTGGAGACAAATCAGCTCCGCCAGCGATTGCTGTCCTGGAGCGAACATGCTCTCAGTTGGGCGGATGCCGCCGGGATCCGTGTACTGACCATTCGTTATGAAGACATGAAACAGAAGCCGGAAGAAACATTTGGCGCGGCTGTCCGCTTTATGGGGTTTCCGGATGAATCCGCCCGCCTGTCCAAGGCCATCCATTTCAGCCGGTTTGAAGTGCTCAAAGCTCAAGAGGAAGCATCTGGCTTTGGTGAAAAAATGCCCCGGGCGAAATCATTTTTCAGGAAGGGAGAAATCGGCTCCTGGCGGGAGTCCCTCAGTGACGCACAGGCAGCCAAAATCATTGAGGACCACCGCGAGGTGATGAAACGCTTCGGCTATCTCGACGAAGAGGGCCAGCTTGTCTTTTAATGAACGTGTAGGCAGGGCGAGATCAGTCCGAACGGCTTAGTCCGAAGGGGTGGGATTCTTCGATTTCGTTTGTTTCTTCGGGAAGAGGAAGTTTTTCATGGGATCCTCTCCACTCTCGAAAGCCCAGTCGGGGATGTGCTTCTTGACTTCGGCCCAGGTTCCTCCTTTCCGAAGTGTTTCATAAATGGTCTCCAGCCGGGCAGTCCGGATCCATTCCAGCACTTTTGGATCTGCTTCCTGTTTGCGGTAGCGATACAGTTTCCTGGTAATGTTGGAAAGGGCGGCCTGGCGTTGTTTATCAGAAGGCTTGAGGCCAGCGGCACGTGCAACTTCAGCCACATACTGTTCCGGAGAATCGACCGACAGCGCATAGTCGATCATTGCGATCCGGCACTTCCCGGTTTCCGCCCGGGAAAAAAAATGAGCCATTTGGGCGTAGTCGCGGAGCAGGGACCCGACATCTCCGAAACGGATCAGAAAACGCTTTTGCTCGGGCATTTGCTCGGGCAGAAATACTTCCCTGGAAAGGAGGGTTTCCACCGGATGGCGAATCGGGACGAGCAGAGTCGCCTCGGAATCGATCAGGGTTTTCCACTCTGCGTCCTCTTGTGGGCTACTGCGAATGACGAGCCTGAAAAGGGAAAACTTGACCGCCTTTCCTTTCAGGGCCTCCGGGTCTTTCAGCAGCGTATGTGCAAAGAGTCCTTTGCCCAGAAAATCCTCGTCTTCATAATATCCATGTGGATTGGCCACCTGAGGCAGGTGTTTTCGTTCGAACTGACCGAGGATTTCTTTGCCCAGCAGCCGCAGCGTTTGCATCAGCAGGGAAGAACCTGTCCGGGCCTCGGCCAGAACAATGACCGTCCCTTGCAAAGCTTCGGGCTTAACGTGGGGCTCTTTCATGAAGAATGATGAGTATTGGCACAAATCCTTCCGTGTCCACTGCTTGCTGGCGGGTTCCGGTCCGCTTTTTTTGTGGAACGCATGTAAGTTGAACACGGCTCTCTGCGATCGGGAGAACTTCTCTGACGGTGCGAAAAAGGACGTTGCCAATGATTCGGGTGCTTTGCTTGATCTTACCTTATGGCTTCTTCTTCTCTTCTGCTTGATTCAGTCGTGGTGCGCAGCCCGGAACAGATCTCCGGAGATTTGGATGGGCGCATTGTTCTGCTCAGCATTGAGAATGGAGAGTATTACAATATGAATGCCGTGGGCAGCCGGATCTGGGAGCTGCTCGAATCTCCGAATAAAATCTCCGCCCTCATCGATCAGTTACTTGAGGAATTTGAGGTGGACCGTGTCACCTGCGAAGCGGAAGCACTGCCTTTTCTTGAACAGTTGATGAAGGATCGGTTGCTGCAGGTGGTGAAGGATAAATAGCTTTATGTCCGCACGCTGGCTCAACCGATGCATTCTCTGGCTGTCCCTGGCGGGCATGATTCTCGTCACGCATTTATGGGTGCAGCAGGCCAGAGGCTTTGACCAGGGCTGTCTCGGGTTGGGCTCAGCCACTCCGGCTGTTCTCTACGAAGGCGGTTGCGCCGATGAAACATTGCAGGCGGCCGGTCGCATCTTCGGCATCTCTCCCGCCGCCTGGGGTTACGCCTTTTATTTCGGATTGGCGCTGGTGTCCTTTTTTAAATTGCTGACGCCACCCCGGTTCGCCTGTGCGCTCCACCTGATGGGTGAAGCCGCTGCCTTGTTCGCGCTGCTTTACACTGGTTACCTGCTGTATGTGATGGCTTTTGTTGCCGGAACTTTTTGCCTGCTGTGCCTCGGATCGGCTTTGCTCATAGCATTGCTTTTTGTCGCCCATCTCATGCTGCGGCTAAAAGGTGGCTTTTCTCCTCCCGAGGGAAACGAGCGCTTGGTGGAATGGGGCATGGCCGGAGGCAGTCTCTTTGCGGCCTTCGGCCTGATGATCGGCGTTCTCCTCTTTGTCAATCGGCTCGGCACCCGTCCCCTTGATCAAGGGTCGACTGCCGAAGAGATTCAACGCATGGTCGGCCGATCGCTCCCGCGTTACATTGATGCCGGGCATCTGGCGGCTATGCGGGCTTGTCGGCTGGAGCCCTCTGAACGGCCCTTGGACCTTGAGGAGCTGATTCCCTCTCCCATGTCCTATCGAGGGGCGGAGGATGGTATCCCGGTGGTGCTGTTTTTTGATCCCGATTGTGGACACTGCACCCGATACTTTCACGACCTGCAACCTCTGATCGAAAGCCATGGGGATCGGGCGAGGTTTTTTATCGTGCCGCACCGTTTATGGGCTTCATCGGAGATGCAGGTGAACGCGCTTCTACTGGCTTCCCGCGATGACCTTTATTTTGATTTGTGGAGGCGCATGCTCGATCTGCGTAATCGTGAAGGGGAAGCGCTCGAAGTGGAGACCATCGCTGCTGTTTTTCGTGATCTCGGCCTGGATGCGGAAAATCTGGGCGACCGTTTGCTCGATTTACGCCCGACGGCCAGGGAACGAAATGCCTCCAACCGCGCAGCCGGGGTGCGTGGCACTCCGACGATCTTTGTCGATGGCCTGCGGGTGCCCGCCTATAACCAGTCCGTTGCATGCCTCGAAACGCTGATCGAGCGCAGGCTGCGGCTGCGGGAGCTGCAGGCTCGGCGCAATCCATCCGATAGTCCGCCGAGTATTGATGATGATTGATTCCCCGCTTTCGGCCCCACACGAGGAAGCGTGCCTGCGTTTATGCATTGGCGTGGACTTGGGATGCCTGTCCCCGGATGAGTTGCCGCCTGCATTCGCCAACATCAACTGGCAGCACCTGCTCTGGGCGGCCAACCGACATGGACTCCTTTGGCTGCTGGCTGAATATGTCATTCTACCTCGGATGCAGGAAATCTGTCCGGCTGGCGTCTATTCCCAGTTACAGGCAGTCCGGGAGGTAATCCATTTCAAGACGCTCTCCCGCACACGGGAAATCCTCAAGGTCTATGAGTTGTTCGAAACTGCAGGTATCCCTGCAGTCTGTATCGAGCCGTGGAATACCACAGTTAAATCTGGAACGCTTGTTTTCGAGACAAAGGTCGATTCCCAGCGGCAATCCCTGTTTTTTGCTGTCCCTGAGTCCCGCCGAAGCGATGCTGAAACGACTTTGCAAGCCCACGGACACACCGTGAAGCATGACGCTCAAGCACTCGTTCTGCCAGGGAGCAGTCCCGTAATTCTTGATTCCTGCCGCTTGCCATCCTGCGACACCAAAGCCTTCTGGGATGGAACGGTGGAGTGGTCACTCGGCGGACGCAAACTCAAGGTGCTGGGGCAGGTTCAGCAGCTATTGCAGCTCTGTCTGAGGTCTGGTGAGTCGAGCCGCCGACTTGGAGAAGCCTGGAGGATCGCTGCTTGTGCACGATCGCTTTCAAAAGAGGAGAGGGCGGCGTGGCTGGCCGAGGCGGAGCGCCTGGGAATCAGGTCGATCGTCGCCACACGTCTGGCAAGCGCCCATCGTAGCTTGAAGTTACCCCTCCCTGCGCCGCTCAACCAGTGTCAGGATGATGAAGGATCGTCGCAGGGTGTTGCTTTAGGTGAAAAGAGCCGGTCCCAGTTTGAATCGCTCGCCGCTCCTTATTTGCCCACGACCCAAAAGGTGCTGGAAAGAATGATCGCACTGGCTGAGATCACCTCAACCGATCAAGTCATGGATCTGGGCTGTGGAGACGGTCGTCTGGTGGTACAAGCTGCCCTCAAAACCGGTGCTTCCGGCTTCGGGATCGATCTTAACCCGATCAGGGTGCAGGAGGCTTTGGCTCTGGCTGAAAGGGAGGACGTTTCCGCGAGGGTACACTTCGTCTGCGGCGACATCTTTGATGCGGATATCTCGGCAGCTTCGGTTTTGTTCCTTTACCTTCTGCCTGTTTTTTATCCACGCATTCAGGAGGAATTGTTACCCAAGGGCCGCGCAGGATTACGGATCGTCTCCCACGACTACTGCTTTCCAGACTGGAAACCAGAGAGATGTGAAATCGTGCGCTGGGGTCCCATGCGTTATTCCATCGTGTATCTTTGGCGACTGTCCGGCAGGGACGATGTGCCGGGAGGCGAAGGTTCGTAGATGCTGGATCGGAAAGCGACATGTCGCAGTTCACCCCGGCGCGGTGGGCCTCCTTTTAACCCCAAATAGCCCATGACAGGTTTCACCTGAAACTCCGGCCTCTGGCCAGACGGGGGACGGAAGGTGGAGACTGGAGCTTGGACCTTTTAAAACTGGGAACGAAGAAACGTCGATTTGCTGCCCCATCTCCGCTCTTGCTGCGTTGATTTCGAGTAACGTTCGGAAGGGTGGGTCGAGGGGAGGGGGCGTAATTTTAGGCGGCGAAGGGACGCACCGCCCTGCCATTTATGATAAATCCAGCCTCAAACCAAGAACCATTAACCAATAACCGGTTACGTCCTCCGGCGCTTCGAACCCCCGTCCACACTTGTGTCATTTTCCGGAAAATTCTGCTGCGTGCTTGACTTGGTTAGCTGGCCTGATATTAAATGCGCAATTCTCTTATGAATGCTCGCTCTTCCAATTTCTCTGATCAGCCTGACGTTAAATCGCTGGGTGAGTCCCCCGCAAAACGTGCCTGGGAAGCACCTTTTGTGTCGAAGCTTGGCATGAGTGGTACGGAGGGAGGAGACCCTGGGTTGGTCACCGAATTTGCAGGTTATAGTAAATGTACGGTAGATTCGGTTGCAGCTAAGACAGTGACACATTGTTATTGGAGTTGAGCCACTCTACGAATTTATCGATTATTCGGAGTCTTGTGGCCTCATACCTTGGTAGGGATTCTATTGCGCCTGTTGTAATGAGTTCAGCATTGAGATATGGCCTTGATTTGATCGCTGAACCAGAATCTGGGCTGATGGGGGACGAAGGATGATTCACCTTTTTCACCAAAGCTTCAGTCCCGGGTTGTGCGAATCCTCGTGTTACTCTGAACCGGAGTGACTCTGGCAAGAGGCCTACCATCGATTCCCGCATTAGATATCTGTCCCATCCCCCTTGAAAATGCTGAATCCAAGGAATGGAAAGACAGAATTCGTTCAAGCGTACATCCGCCATCGGGGATCTCGTCAGTCTTTCGTTCGATGCTTTCCCGATAAGCGATGGGTTGACGTCATTTTGCTGGACTAATACACGGGTCAACAACATGTGGAAATGCTGGTTTATGGACCAGGGAAGTTCCTTGCTGCGGGATTGGGCATCTTCCAGCAGGGCATCGATACCGGTTCGGTGGCGCAAGTCGGAGTCCAGCCATTTCAAAGGATGAAGCGGAGATGCTGGCCGAGAAGGTACTGCCCACTGTTTTAAGGGGACGGTGACCGTCTGACGAATGAGATCCGTCAGGTTCTTTTGAAAGTGCTTGCTAAAGAGGTGGGTTTCTCGTGCCCATCGGAACCACTTACCTGTTATGAGCAAATGGGTGAGAAAGCCGTTTGGAAGCACTTCAGGTGAGACCAGAAAGTTGCCTCCCAGTCCGTTGAGGACGAGGTGAATACGGTGTTCCTCATAAAATGCCTTGAGGGCAGGATTTGCTTTCACCGGAAGTGTTCTCGATGGCACCTGATGGATGTCAAAGTAATCATCCCACGCTTCCACCGGCAGGGGCTCGGGGGCGTTGGGAATATAATGAAAATCAATGTGGGGGGCGTGTTTCTCCAGTTCCCTCACATAGTAAGATTCATCCAGTTCCCGCAATCCGTGCTTCCGGTTGGGGGTGGTCGGCAGGAGGTGGATGGCCTGCAGGCGTCTACCCTGTTCGGCCAGCAGTTTGCCCGCGATGGCGGTGACGGCGGCCGAGTCCAGACCACCGCTGATCATGACGGCGACATCCCCTTGGGCTCGTTGCAGGGATGTTCGTACCGCCCGTTCCAGTTCACTGCGAAAGGCTTCCAGATAATCCGCCGTAGATGGCAGTTTCAGAGTCTTGTGCGGGTCCGGATTCCAATGGCGCACTATCCGCCGTTTTCCATTGATGACGGTCATCTGATGACCTCCCGGCAGGCGGCGGATAGCGGTATAGAGGGTGCGCGTCGGCTCGGGCAGTGGAGCCTGGGCGACGAAGCAGGCGAAGACTGTTTCATCGATTTCCCGTGTTATCCCAGGCATCGACAACAGTCCGCGCAGGGTGGTGGCAAATGCCAATTGACCCCTGCTCTCCCAGAAATAGAGCGGCCGACACCCAAGGTGGTCATTCGCGCAAAACAGTCTTCGCTCCCGATGGTGCCAGGCGGCGAGTGCGAAGCGTCCCTCCAGATGATCGGGACAGTTTTCACCCCAGCGCTCATAAGCGGCGAGGACAAAGGCGCTGTCCGGCAAAACGGCCGCTTCCTCTGCGCTCCAGCCAAAGGATCGGGCGAGATAATCCCGATTGTCCAGCATCGCATCGGTGACGAGGAGGAGGTTACCGTCCTTGCTTTGCAGGGGCTGTTGTTCAAACCGGTCTTCCGCCAATTGGTACTTCACGAAATGCCCCATGCCAGCCGAACCCAAACAGCGGATTTCCTGCCGATCCGTGGGACAGACCTCCATTTTACGGACCAACTGTTTCACCGCTTCAGGTTCTGCCCGGGATCCGTCAAAGTGAATGATTCCGGCTATCGCACGCATGGAGGCAGTGTGGTACCCAGGCCCTTGATGGAAAGAAAGAAAAATCCATTGAAGACAGGGCACTACACCCCCGCTTAGCGGTGCCTGTTGGCGGCAATGCCTGTTTGGCTGCGGTCGACGACACAACCGTTCTGCTTCCTGCATGCATTCACTTGCCCAGTCGTTTGTGATACCCATCACCCATGGCCCCGTCGGCGGCTGAGAAGAGGTAACTGGGCTGCCCCCCTCTTCAACTGAACCACTTGCAATGTTCGTCTTGCGAACCTAAAACGGAGTCAGAAAGATGAAAATAAACGGCACAACGTTGACACAATCATGAGGATTCCGAAGCAGGCTGACTGTGGTCGGAAGATCTTTGAGATTTGTCGGGAACATATTACCACAGAGAAAATTCCGCATTCCTACACCTGAGAGATGGGAGATTTCAATGAGGGATTCAATCGAAACTGAAGGCCAAATCGTTCTCTATCAGGTCCTGGCGGATGGGGTGCTGCTCCTGCACTTTGGAATTGTTCTCTTTGTAGTGCTGGGGCTTCCGGCGATAGTTATCGGGAACAAGGCTGGATGGGCTTGGGCGAATGTCTATTGGTGGCGCTTGCTGCACTTGGGAGCGATCGGGGTCGTGGCGCTTCAGGCCTGGATTGGTCAGTATTGTCCGCTGACCATTCTGGAGTCCTGGCTGCGGGTGAATGCGGGACAAGCGGCTTACACCGGTAGCTTTGTGGAGCACTGGGTGCAAAGAGTCCTCTACTATCAAGCTCCCCTCTGGGTCTTTGCCATCCTCTACACCGCATTTGGAGCCCTTATAGCCTGGGCCTGGTGGCGCTATCCACCTGGAAGGATGAAGGATGAAGGATGAAGGATGAAGGATGTGCGAGGAGGGCTGAAGGGTCGACTGCTTCCGGCCTCCGTCCCGGCCAGCGGCTTAGCGGCTGCCGAGGTTGAGGGTGTCGGGGTCAACTTTACGAACGGGGAAGGTGTCGAGAGGTGGGCTGCTGGGGGACATTCCGGGACCGAAGCGGTCTTGTTCCCAGCCGCGCATGCCGAGGCGGATGACGTCCTTGGAACCATCATCCCAGGTGATCACTACCCGGTCGGTAAAGAGTCGCCATTCTCCGCGCTGTTGGGCGTTGGTGGATAGCCGGTGTTGGCTGGCTCGACCCCATCCTTCAATATGGATGTAAGGCGGGGGGCTTTCGGTGCTGCGCACGGGAGCCCAAAAACCACGGATATCCGACATGGTAAAGAGGCGGACGTCTCCGGTATTGAAATATTGTGCGGATTCATTTGCGGTCGAGCGGCGGGCGGAGAGGACCCCTTCCGGGCGGTCCGCGCGGCGACCGGTCCCGAAGACCTGGAGGGAGAATTCTCCCGAAGAGGATTCCCTCAGGATGTCGCGCTGTCCGTTGGGCCATTCGATCACGGCGGCATCATTCTCCAGTGTCCAGCGACCGCTGACGATGTTGGTGTCGAGGTTCCAGCGGCGCTGGGAAGCCTGAGCTGTTCCGTTGCGCATGAGGTGCAGGTAAAAGTGATCGCTTCCACCGGAGCGAATACCGAGGAAGCCGCCGGCTCCCTGATGCACGAGCCAATAGCCGTTGAAATCATTGCGGAAGGGGATGGCGGCACCTGCCGGGGGGGAGGCGCGCTCTTCCCTTGGAGCAGGGGCGGTGGCATTTTCGCGAGGAGTGTCATCCCGTCGCACCCCGAGGCTGCCGGGGACGCGAGGGTCCACTCTGGTGGCGCGGGTGATGTAAGCAGGGTCGCCGGAAAGCTCTTGTCCGGGGCGGAAGGCCTGGCGTTCGAGGGCCCCGGTTCCGAGAACGCGAAAGACGTCGCGGTGGCCGGAGTCCCAGATGGCGACGAGTTTGTCATCCTGCATTTCCCAACGTCCCTGAGTGATGAGCGGGGAGGCGGCACCGGTAAAGAAACTGGAGATGCGGTTGCCCCGTTTGATGTTGAAGACGCAGGTGTCCCCAGCTGGCTCAAGGCTTTCCCAGAAGCCGTAGAAGCTGCCTGGGTCACGGGAGGCCGACAAGTTGGCTGCGGCACTCAGCCAGACCAGCAGGGTGGAAAAAAGAATCGTTTTGGTGGAGAATTTACAGAACATATCCGGCGTATCCTGTTCGACACGAACAGCAGGGATCTTTCCCTGCCAGGGAGAGGCGTCAACCGTTTAAGACGCTGGCACTGGGGAAAAGTTCAAACCTTGGCTGGAATTTTTCAGAATATAAGCCGGGCAAATACGGCTCCCAGCTCAGCGTTCTATCCAGACCAGGGAGCCTTGGGGAACTGTGGCAAAGAGGGCGATAAGGTCGTCGTCGAGGAGGGTGATGCAGCCGGCACTGAGGTTTTCGGGGAAATGCTCAGGGTGGCAGGTGCCGTGGATGTAAATATAGCGATTGCGGGTGTCCACTCCCGGTCCCGCGTTTCGCCCCGGTTCGAGCCCCTCCAGCCAAAGGATGCGGGTGGTGACATACATTTTCTGGTCCGGACCGGCATCCTCCCGTTCCCAATAGCACTGTCCGGTGGATTCGCGGCCAATAAAAACCATTCCGGGCGCAGCGCCATCCCCGATCTTACAGTGGATCCGGTGAAGGCCGAGCGGAGTGCCGAGGGAATCTTCGACGCAGGAGGGGGGACGCAGGGAAGAGGCGCAGGTGTAGCTTTGGTAAAGTTTGTCCTGATGAAAGTGGAGGAGTTTTTTCTCGCCAATCGAGACGAGCAGGACATCGTCCGTAGGTTCGATTTTCTGCTGTGCGAGTGCATCGCACAGGGCTTGGTTTTCGAACAGATTCAGATATGGCATACCGTGTAGGCATCTTTGGTGCGAGTGGTGCAGTGGGTCAAGAACTGCTGCGCCTGCTTCGCGAACGATCCTTTCCGGCGGACAGCATCCGCCTCTTTGCTTCTGCCCGTTCGGCAGGGAAAACGGTAAAACTCGGCGAAGAGACCTACACGATTGAAGAAGCGGACAAAAGTGCCTTTGACGCGCTTGATCTGGCATTCTTTTCCGTCAGTGGCGGGTTCAGCACGGAGTGGGCACCGGAAGCCGCCCGGCGCGGCTGTGTCGTGGTCGATAATTCCAGCGCTTTCCGAATGGACCCGAAGGTGCCGCTGGTGGTGCCGGAGATCAATGCCCATGCCCTTGCCGAGCATCGTGGGATCATTGCCAATCCGAATTGCTCTACGGCCATTGCCTTGATGGGATTGTATCCCCTGCATCAGGCCTTTGGATTGCGGCGCTTCACCGCTGCTACCTATCAGGCGGTATCGGGCTCCGGGGTAAAGGGAATGTATGAACTGGAACAGCAGATGCGTGCCTGGGCGGCGGGAGAGCCGATTGGGATCGAGACCTATCCCCACCAGATCGCCTTCAATGTGCTGCCCCATGTCGATGTGTTTCTGGACAACGGCTACACCAAGGAAGAACTCAAGATGGTGAACGAGAGCCGGAAGATCATGGGGCATGGAGAACTGCTGGCTTCCACCACCTGCGTCCGGGTTCCAGTTCTGCGGGCACACTCTGTTGCCATCAACGCGGAGTTTGCCCATCCGGTGGATCTCGACATCGCCCGGGAGGCGATCCGTGCCTTTCCAGGAGTGCAGCTGGTGGATGAGCCAGAGAATCAGGTTTATCCGATGCCGCTGAACCTGGCGGGCAAGGATGACTGTGCGGTGGGCCGCCTGCGCCGCGATACTGCCTTTGAACATGGACTCGCTTTTTGGGTGGTCGGTGACCAGATCCTCAAAGGTGCTGCGCTCAATGCCGTCCAAATCGCCGAGAGCCTCCATGCGGAGCAATGGCTCAAAGTGCCTTCCTGAGCGCCTGGAAGCGCGAAGGTGTCATCAACGCAGTTTCGCAATGCCGTCTTCCTGCGGCCGGGGATCGATCGTGATCGAGCCTTTGTTGCGGCCTGAATGGAAATTGACCCTTTCCATCTAGGGGAAAATGCATAGAACGGCAGACTCTTCTTATTAGCACTCACTCATTATTGGAGGACTCAACGTATTATCGAAGAGCCCATGACTGATACATCTTCTTCTGCTGCTCAAACTCAGAAACAAGTTCGCTCCAATCTCTGGAAGGCCCTGGGCCCGGGGATTCTGGTGGCCTGCGCCGCAGTGGGTGGATCCCATCTGGTTTGGTCCACCCGCGCCGGGGCGGATTTTGGGTGGAGCCTGCTCGGACTCATCCTTTTTGCCAATCTGCTCAAATTTCCCTTTTTCCTCTATGGCCAGCGCTACACTGCCGCGACGGGTGAAAGCCTGTTGGCTGGTTATCACCGGCATGGAGTGGGGTATGTCTATACTTTCCTCGCCATCAATGTCCTCACCGGAACCATTAACATAGCCGGTGTGGCCATGCTCAGTGGGGCTCTCTTTGCCGGGTATGGCATCACCTTTATCAGCATTCCCTGGATCACGATCCTGCTGATGTCCCTTTGCGTACTGTTGTTATTACTCGGTCACTACAAATTGCTGGATGGAATGGCCAAATTCATCATTGCCTTTCTTGCCATCAGCACGGTGGTGGCATTGGGCTTTGCCATGGGCAGTGAGAGTGCGCGGGCGGAGGACTTCGTGGCCCCAAGTCCCTGGCAATGGGCCTCGTTTGCTTTTCTGGTCAGCCTGCTTGGATGGATGCCTGCCCCGATTGACCTGTCCGCCTGGTCGTCCCTCTGGATGTTCAGCCGGGAGAAGCAAACCGGACACTTTGCCACCTCGCGGGAAACCTCGATTGATTTTTATATCGGCTATTCATCGGCAGTTTTCATGGCGGTCCTCTTTGTCGGCTTGGGTGCCTATGTGATGTATGGGACGGGAGAAACCTTCTCCGAAAGCGGGATCGGTTTCTCCCAGCAATTGGTCAACCTTTACACCGCCACGATTGGGGAGTGGTCGCGTCCGTTGATTCTGACCGCAGCCTTCATCACCATGTTCAGTACCACGCTGACCTGTATGGATGGCTATCCCCGCTCGCTGGCAGCCTGCTGCGCGCTGCTGGGGGATTTGCCACCCAGGCGATTCATGCAGATTCACCAAGTGTGGATGCTGGTCTCGCTGATTCTGGCCTCGGTGGTCGTACTGTATTTTGTCAGTAATCTGATACAGCTGCTGACCTTTGCCGCAGTCATCTCTTTCCTGACTTCGCCCATTTTGGCTTGGATCAATTTCAAGGTAATGAACGGCCCGAATGTGCCTGTTTCGGAACGGCCCGGTGCGTTTCTCAAGTCGCTGAGCTGGGCGGGCTTGGGCTTTTTCCTGCTGATGACGCTGGGCTATGTTTACGTCCTGTTCTTCTTCACGGCATCCTGAGCCGGGGAGGCAGGCAGGTTCCAAGGACAAGGGGCAGGGGGGCGGCAATTTGCTCCTCTGTTCTGCGGGCTTTTGGCATTCAGGGTAGAAAGTAACACTTGTTATTGAATCCCGGCCCCAAGTTGTTCTTCATCGAGGGCGATTTGCGTTTCGGTGCGATTTGACCGGAACAGACTCCATTCCCCATGACCCCTCCAAAAATTGCATTGAAACAGCGGCAGGGCTTCCTTGAGCGCGCCGCCGCGGCCGGCTTTGTGCTGGGACTGCTGGTGGGCGGTGCTGTTGCCGCAGTTCTGTTTGCCATTATTTCCGCACACTCTCAACAGAATGCGGGTGACCCCCATGTCAGGGTTCTGCGACTGGCACATGCTCTTGATCCGGCGCACCCCGTTCACCTTGGAATGGAACGCTTTGGCGAAGAGGTGAATCGCCTTTCCGGAGGTAGAATCCGGGTCGATATTTTCCCCAGCGGTCAGCTGGGTTCGGAAACGGAGTCGACCGAACAACTGCAGCAGGGAGTGCTGGCCATGGTGAAGAGTTCGACTGCCTCAATGGAGAACTTTGTTCCGGAGATGGCTGTCTTTGGGCTTCCCTTTTTGTTTCGGGACCACGACCACTTCTGGGATGTGCTCAACAGCGAGATCGGGCAGGAATTCCTGGAAAGCGGGGTACGGCTCGGTCTGCGGGGGATTTGCTACTACGATGCGGGCAGTCGCAGCTTTTACACCACAAATCGTCCGATATTATCACCCGATGACTTGCGGGGAATGAAGATCCGCGTGCTTCAAAGCCGGATGGCGATGGACATGATTTCTCAGATGGGAGGTTCTCCCACCCCGATCTCCTGGGGTGAACTCTACACTGCATTGCAACAAGGCATGGTGGACGGGGCCGAGAATAATCCCCCCAGCTTCTACAGCAGTCGGCATTTTGAAGTGGCCCGCCACTTTTCGATTAATGAGCATACCAAAGTTCCGGACATCCTGCTCTTCAGTGAGCGGATCTGGCAGACGCTCTCTCCGCAGGAGCAGGCATGGATCATGGAAGCGGCGGAACTTTCCGTGGTCTATCAGCGCCAGGTCTGGGATGAATACAGCGAAAATGCGATGCAGTCCCTCCGGAGGCATGGGGTTCAGGTGTATTATCCTGAGATCGAACCCTTCCGGCAGAGGGTTGCTCCCCTCTATGAGCGCTTTGAAGGCACCAGAATCGGTGAATACGTGGAACGCATCCGGGCACACTGATGAAGGCGATCTATAATAGCTTGAACCCGGTGCACCATTTTCTGGTGAAATGGCTGGGACGCTTTTCCATGATCATTCTTGCCCTGCTGGTGGCCGATGTGCTGCTGGGCGTGTTTTCCCGGTTTATCATCGGGCAGCAGGTACGCTGGACGGAAGAAGTTGCCATTTATCTGCTCGTCTGGGTGTCTTTTATCGGGGCTGCGGTTGCCTACGCGGATAAGGCCCACCTCGGGGTAGACTATTTTGTCGAGAAGTTCCATCCGGACGTGAAGCGGCTGTCACAGCGAATCGTGCATCTGATTGTTTTGCTGTTTGCCCTTTTTGGTATGGTGATTGGAGGTGGAAAGCTGATGCTGCACGCCTTGGCCGGCGGCCAGGTGACACCGGCGATGCAGATTCCGATTGGCTGGATCTATTCTGTGCTCCCGATCAGCGGTACCTTCTTTATCCTCTTTGCGCTTCACGCCCTGGTGGCTCCCGATGATGCCGACGAGGTGAACGAAACCCATACGCCTGCTTCGAACAAAGCCATTTGATCCCATGGACGTTCAGATCTTAATCCTCCTTCTGAGTTTTGCGGCCCTGCTCTTTCTCAATGTTCCCATCGCGGTCTGTATCGGGGTTGCCACGCTTCTCACTATTTACTCTCTGGGGACCATCTCCGCCGATTTCATGCTCGCCCAGCGCATGACGACCGGCATTGCCAGTTTTCCCCTGTTGGCGATTCCGTTTTTTATCCTGTCTGGTATCCTGATGGGTGAGGGAGGGATGGCCCGCCGGTTGATGGATTTTGCCGCGGTTCTGGTCGGTGGCTTGCGGGGTGGGCTGGCCTATGTCAACACCCTGACCTGTATGCTCTTTGGTGCGGTTTCCGGTTCGGCTGCCGCCGCTGTGTCTTCGGTCGGGGGCTTCATGATTCCGGAAATGGCCCGAAAGGGGTACGGACGTGAGTTCAGCGTAGCCCTGACCACGACCTCAGCGACCACCGGTCTGCTCATTCCCCCGAGCAATATCATGATTGTTTACGCGGTGGTGGCGGGAAATGTCTCAGTCGCTGGTTTGTTCATGGCTGGCATTATCCCCGGGATCGTGATGGGACTCCTTCTGATGGTGGCATCCTTCCTCATGCTGCGGGGACATGAGGTGGAGAAAACGGAAGTACGGATCACCCCGAAGGTTTTTTTCACCACCTTCCTGCATGCCATCCCCAGTGTGTTTTTGATTGTGATCGTGCTGGGTGGAATTCTCGGCGGGGTCTTTTCCGCCACCGAGGCTGCGGCAGTGGCGGTAGTCTATGCTTGGTTGATTGGGGCAGTCGTCTATCGGGAGGTGAAGCTTTCGGCGCTGCCGGATATCCTGCTGCGGGCCTCCAAGACAACTTCGGTGGTGATGCTACTGATTGCGGCCAGTATGGCACTGAGCTGGGTGCTGGCCTTTGAGAATATTCCGCAAATGGTCAGTGCCGCCTTGCTGACTATCAGCGAGAACCCCCTGATCACCTTTCTGATCATCAACCTCCTCCTGCTGATGGTGGGTACATTCATGGACATGACTCCGGCGGTGTTGATCTTTACCCCGATCTTTTTGCCGGCGGTGACCCTGATGGGAGGGGAGTTCTTTGGGTTGGCTCCCGATGAAGTGGCCATTTACTTCGGGATTTGGATGATTGCGAACCTCTGTATCGGCATCTGTACTCCCCCGGTCGGGACTTGTTTGTTCATTGGTTGCGGAGTGGGGAAAACCACTCTGGCCAAGGTCATTCCACCCCTGCTTCCCCTCTTTGCCGCAATGATCATTGGCTTGATGTTGATTACCTACATCCCGAGCCTATCGCTTTGGTTGCCGCGATTGTTGGGTTTATAGTTCAACAGGACGATTCTCTTCTCCAGGGCTCACGGCACGGCTTTCCACCGGATTGAGCTTACCCCCGGCTCCGTGCAGAGCCGGGCAATGGCAGGTTCTATCAAGTCGTCTTTGCGGCCGATCGTTGAAAGGTCAGCGATGACTTCCAGGCGCCCAGGCCGCTCAGAATCCTCACTGTGCAGGGACTGTATTCGAAAAAGCGATTTATCCAATGAATCCAGTAACAGTTTGCGAAGGGGAATTTCGTCTTCGGTCCTGCAGGTGAGGTGGATTTCGTAATGGGTCTCAATTTCTGACATTTCCTGGGGCTGGCGGTCGATAATCCGTTGCAGGTGGCGCAGTCCAAGATTGGCCGCGAGGACGGATCCCGCTCCGACCAGTGCCAGGACCGTTTGCCCGGTTCCAGCCAGTGCCCCGACTGCAGCTGAACACCAGAGAGTGGCTGCAGTGTTCAATCCGCGAATGTTTAATCCCTCCTTCATGATGACACCAGCACCGATGAACCCAATTCCGGAGACAACCTGAGCCGCCACGCGGGTAGGGCTGACTTCATCGACTGCCACTGCAGAGATCAGCACAAATAGTGCGGCCCCGGTGGAGACCAGAGTATTTGTTCGTAAACCGGCCATTCGTTGGCGCCATTGGCGTTCCACGCCGATGGCCGCTCCAGCCACAAAGGCGATGGCGATGCGCATAAGGAATTCCATGTATTCCATTTTATCCTCCTCCTTGGAGTGTGTGCGGGGTGGAGCACTGCCCTTGGGGTCGGACCGAGGGCAGTGGTTGCTTGAAGGAATTGGGTGGGGCTCAGAACTCCCAGAGGAAGCCTGCGGTGCCCAGCAGGTCGGGACTGTCCGTTCCGAACGCGGTTCCAATGGCAAGGCCGAGGGACATGCCTTCCGCAACTTCAGTCATTAGTCCGGTCCGGACTGTCGTGATCGTTCCACTACGTGTTCCAACTGGAATGTCCATGTAGCCTTCGAGGAACAACAGGGTGGCGGATGTCACTTCGTGGCGGATGGCAATGCCGGTAAACCATTCATCACCGTCGCTGCGTTTACCCCTGAAATGGTCGTTGAAGAGGTAGCCGATGTTGATATCCACAGCGAACGCATCCCAATGACGGGTTGCTGCCAGATTAAAGCCCACGTCATAAGTACCGCTTCCCAGTTCGCGGGAGACAGATGCGGTGGGGAGGGAGAGGCCGGTTTCGAAGGTGAGGGAGTAGGGGATCCGGTCTGCCTCCAAAGCCTGCCATTTCAGGGCTACCTTGGTATCGAGCCAGCCTTCCGAGCGCTGGCGGGGATCATTCGTCCGGGCGTGCTGAAATCCAGTGACGATCGCCACTTCGATTCGCTCAGCGATTCCGTGGGAGAACTCCACCGGAAGGGCATAAGCGCGACTGTCTGAATCACGCTCAAATTCGACCCACAATACCAGCTCGGATTCACCGGGTCCCAGCACCTCAGCGTCATCCACTACCAAGGGATAAGCGGCGTGCGCGGAAGTGCTGATAATGCCTTTTGCCAAACAGAAGCAGGTAAAGCTTTTGATGGTTTTCATGATGTGAATTTCCAGTTTTCAGTGTTTGCAAAGATTCAGGCCGACAACCCGAGGTACCAGGTGGCGATGGAAAAGTAGATCAAAACACCTGCGATGTCTGCAAGCGAAGTAATCAAAGGCGCACTGGCGGTGGCCGGGTCCATCTTGAAACGGGTGAGGATGAAGGGGAGGAGCATTCCGATCAGGCTACCCACCATGACTGTGCACACCATGGTCATGGCAACGACGGCGGCCACTTCCGGCGCCCGGAAGAAGGCGACCAGAGAGACGGCCAGACCCATCGCCAAACCCATGATGAGGGCGATGCCCACTTCCTTGCGGAGGAATCTAAACCAATCCCGCATGCGCACATCTCCGATTGCCAGCGCCCGCACCATCAGGGTGGCCGACTGGGAACCGGCATTGCCCCCGCTGTCGATCAGCAATGGCAGGAAAAAGACCAGCGCCACCACGGACTCAATCGTGTCCTCGAAAAAGGCGATTCCGGCTCCGGAAAATATATTCATGAAAACGAGAACCATCAGCCAAGGAAGGCGTTTGGCCAGCATCTGTGGCAGTGTGGCCCGTTGCAGGCTCATGGTTTTCAAACCGGGAGCGGCCGCCATTCGGTGGAAATCCTCGGTCGCTTCATCCCGGGCAACGTCTCCTACGTCGTCGTGCGTGACAATTCCCACCATGCGTCCTTCTCGATCGAGAACCGGTAGAGCCACCAGGTCCGACTTGGCCAACTCCTGAACAGCTTCTTCAACGGGAGCGCGGGTATGCAGGGCAATCAACTGAGTCCGCATGCTGTCCCTGATCAGGTGATCCGGCTTTGCCAGAATAAGATGCTTGAGGGAGATGACCCCCACCAGACGCCGTCCGCTATCCAGAACATAGGCGTAGTAAATAGTTTCGGCATCCGGAGCTTCAGTGCGGATGCGGTCCATCGCCTGGCGAATGGTCATGTCCACGGTCAGGGCAATATAGTCGGATGTCATAATGGCTCCGATGGTCCCTTCATCGTAGGAATCGAGCCGCCGCACGTCCTCACGTTCCTTGCCGGCGAGCTTCTTGATGAGCGTATCTTTTCGCTCCACAGGAAGTTCTCCAAGCAGGTCGACCCGTTCGTCGTGGGAGAGATAAGTTATGATTTCGACCGCTGTTTTCTCTTCCACCATTGCCAGGAGGAGGAGTTGACGTTCCGGTTGGAAAAATCCAAACAGTTCGGCGCGGTTGCGGGGGTCGAGCAGGGCGAGGATGCTTTTGACTTCCACGTCACTGAAGTTTTCCAAGGCTTCGGCAGTGACGGAAGGGTGGAGGCCTTCGACCAGCAGTTTGAGTTCATGGGTTTCCTGGCCAGCCAGATACCCTTGGATTTTTTCACGCAGGATTGCTGTGTTCATGGGATTTCGGGTTTTGAATGGAACAAGCCCGTGTCGGGGTGTTCCGGTTCTTGATTGGATGCCCGTCGGTTGTCCCTCCGGAATCAAATCTACCCGAATGCTCAGCAATCCTTAGCTGAGACAGGTGGATCCCTCCGAGAGGCAACACGCCGGACGCAAAGTCCGAAGAAGGTAGGGTGAGCCAAACGAGCGACTACTGTCATCATCGTCCATGGTGCCTGCCTCCTTTCTCTTGGATGGGTTCATGCCGCCGAAAACTGCGAACGGTATTGGCGAGGTCAAGCTGTTTTCCCCTTTAATGTAAATTGCGTTTTCTGGAGGCCAGAAAAAGGTGTAATGAAATTATTGTTACAGAAGCGGTCTGAGCGCATTCAACACTCGCCCGACGGTGTGATTGCGCATGCAGGTAAATTCGCCGTTACAGGTGGGATGGCGATGGCAGGGGGAGCAGTCCAGTTTGTCATATAAAACAACTCCGGGAACTCCCGGCGTTTCCCCATAGGGAAAGGTGGATCCGAAAAGGGCTACGGTCGGGCGTTTCAAGCCGTAGGCCATATGGGTCAGGCCGGTGTCGACGCCCACACAGGCATGGGCCTGCGCAACCAGCCCGAGTTTTTCCTGCAAGTCGGTCTGTGGGCCGACCACCAGATGGATCGGAACGGAAGCGCCGGAGGCTATCCGCATGGCATGTTCGGTGTCTCCGGGACCTCCCATAATCCAGACAGAATAGTTGCCTGCCTGATAGATGGCCTCCGCCAGTTGTGCCCAGTGCTCATCAAACCAGTGCTTTTGCGGGCGGGTAGTAAAGGGGAAGAGCAGAACGGGCAGACGGTCCGGGTCCGCATCACGGTAACGCTGACGGGCTTTCTGCATTTCAGCCGGTTTTGGATGTAATGACATCGCAAATACGTCTTCGGGCAGTCCCAGGTGATCGCAGAGCACCTTGTAATCGCGGCAGATGCGACCGCCGACGGCGACGGGGTCATGGACGGTCTCGTGCATCAGCCAGCGCGAACCCTCCCGGCCTTCGAGGGAGACCCGGCGCCTGGCACCCGACATCCAGGCCCAGATCGCGCTTTTGAAGAGCCCCTGCATGTCGATGGCGAGGTCGAATTTTTCATTCCGTAAACGACGGCGGAAAGCCCGGATTTCGCGCAGTACCTCGCTTTTCTGTCCGTTCTTCCAGCCTTTGGTCCACTTCCGGCGGGGGAGCTCCCAGATCTCATCGATCAACGGGTGCTCGCCCAGCACTTCCTTGCCGAGGGCTTCCGCCAGCCAGACAATTTTGGCCTGGGGATAGCGCTTGCGCAGCCCCGGCAGAATACAAGTCGAAAAGATCACATCGCCAATCGCACTGAGACGGACAATCAGAATCTTTTTGGGGTCGGAAGCACTCATGATCCGCGCACTATCGGGAATTATGAGGACAGTTCCAAGCAATTACAGCTTAACCCCAGACCCCCCACCGAGCCAATTATCCCATTCTCTCAATCTTCCCCAAATACCACCCTAACGTGGCGTACGCCACGTTAGGGCAGTACTTGGCCGGGAGCCCTCAAGATCCGGGGCCCGGAGGGCGCGGGGAGGTGGGGGTGCGTTTTTTCGGGTTGCTTTATGGTTGGTGGGTGTCGCTATTAATCGGCCTATGGAGCTGGTATTTCTGGGCACGGGAACTTCGCAGGGGGTTCCGATGATTGCGCATGATTCCGAAGGTCTTGATTTGTCGGACAAGCGAAACTGGCGCACGCGTTCGTGTGCGCATGTGGTGATGGGGGGGCATCACATTCAGATTGATGCGTCACCGGAATTCCGGCTGCAGTGTATCTGGAATGGGATTGAGCAGGTGGACACGTTCATTCTGACGCATGGCCATGCCGATCACATTCTGGGGATGGATGATTTGCGGCGTTTTATCGATTTGCGGGATGGAATGGCCTTACCCGTTTACAGCAGTCCGGAAGGTCTGGAGCGGGTGGAGAGTGTCTTTCCCTACGCGATCCATGAGCGGGCAGTGGTTCGGGGTTATCCGGCATTCAAACTGATGGAGCTGCCTGAGCGGCTTGAGTTGCCGGGAGGGGTGGTCCACAAGGTGGTGCTGCCGCATGGTCCGATGCGTGTGCTCGGGCTGGTCTTTGAAGAAGCGCATACGGGCAAGCGGCTGGCTTATTACACGGACTGCAAGGAAGTCCCGGAGGACGCTTCTGCCTTGGCGGAAGGGGCCGATGTGATTGTTCTGGATGCCTTGCGCCCGCAACAGCATCCGGCGCACATGTCGCTGCTGGAAGCGGTCGATACGGCTAAGCGCCTGAGAGGGAAACGAACTTATTTCACGCACATGACGTATATGGTGGATCATGCGCGGGAGAGCGCGAAACTGCCTGCGGGGGTCGCGTTTGCTTACGATGGCTTGAGGGTGGAGATCTGATCCACCAACAGAGTAAGCCTTATTCGCTTTCGACCGGCGCTTTGCTCTTCACCGCGCTGGGAGCGGACTCCTGGCAGGGGACCCGTTCTTCAAATTCACCGATGGCGCGGTATTTTTCGTAGCGCTGGTTGAGAAGTTTATCCTCGTCCAGCTTAAGCAGCGCATTGAGGTGTTTTTGGATGGCGAATTTGAGGTCGGCGGAAGCCTGTTCGACATCGCGGTGGGCGCCTCCGAGTGGCTCGGGAATGAGGTCATCGGCGATCTTCTGTTCGAGCAGTTCGCGGGCTCCGATTTTGAGGGCATCGGCGGCTTGCTCGGAGAATTTCCGGTCCCGCCAGAGAATTGCGGCACAGCCTTCAGGCGGGATGACAGAGTAGTAGGCGTGTTGTTGGACCAGCAGGCGATCGACCACGGCAATGCCGAGGGCACCACCGCTGCCGCCCTCGCCGATGATGACACCGACGATGGGCACCTTAAGGAGGGACATCTCACGCAGGTTGCGGGCAATGGCCTCGCTGACGTGACGTTCTTCAGAGCCGACCCCGGCATATGCGGCCTTGGTGTCGATAAAAGTGATAATGGGAAGGCGGAATTTTCCGGCCAATTGCATGAGACGCAGTGCCTTGCGATAACCTTCGGGGTGGGGCATGCCGAAGTTGCGGCGCAGGTTCTCCTTTACATCCCGTCCCTTTTGCTGGGCGATGATCATGACGGGGAGCCCGTCGAAAAAGGCGGTTCCACCGATCAGAGCCTGGTCATCGCCGAAGGAGCGATCGCCATGCAGCTCCTGAAAGTTGGTGAAGATGCGCTCAATGTAATCGAGCGAGTAGGGGCGCCTCGGATGCCTGGCGAGCTGAACGCGTTGCCAGGAGGTGAGGTTGGAGTAAATCTGGCGCTTGGTCTCTTCGATCCGCTTTTCAATCGCAGCGACTTCGGCCGAGACGTCGAACTGGTGCTCGCGGGAGGTGTCCTGTAAGGCGTCCAACTGACGCTGCAGGTCGCGAAGCGGTTTCTCAAACTCCAGGATGAATTCGGGTTGATCGTTCGGCATGACTATAATGGAAAAGGTAGGACAAGACCGGGGGCGGTGTCAATGAAGGGAATCGATTGCCCGGATAAGGGAGAGTAATCAACAAGGTTCAAGGGGCAAGGGACAGAGGTCGGTGGCTGGTGTGTCGGTGGAAAAGACTGATCAGGGTCCATCGAAAAGTCTTCATCTATGTCCTCGGCTTGGAACGCGGCGGAGCAGGGACGCAGCTTCCTACCATAGACTGGACATCCGTCACACCGGCCACTGGCCAGACGGGAAACGGGCGGCTTCGCCTGACGGAAGACGGAAGGCACCGACCAGAGCTAGAGCCTATAACAACGAAGAACCGATAACCCAGAACGAATAACAGCGGCGAAGCCGCCCCCACGTCACACTGACCACCGGCCAATGAAACTCTGAAATTCGTGCAAGGACTTGCCGGAGGCTGGAAATTCACTCTATTAAGCCTTTTTCTGAACTGATGGACCCCCTTTCTCATGCCGTAACCGGATCTCTTCTGGCGCAGTCGGCCGCCCGTCCCTCTGAGATTCGGGCGGCAGCGGTGGTCGGAGCGCTGGCTGGAATGACTCCGGACCTGGATATTCTGATCCAATCGAGCACGGATAGCTTGCTCCAGGTCGAATTTCACCGACATTTCAGCCATGCCCTGATTTTTGTGCCGGTGGGCGCATTGCTTTGTGCCTTGGTGGGGTATCCGGTCTTTCGGCGGTGGCTGAGTTTTGGACGACTCTATCTGTATTCATTTTTAGGCTACCTGCAGGGCGGGATCCTTGACGCCTGCACCAGTTATGGAACCCGCTTATGGTGGCCATTCAGTGAAACACGGGTGGCCTGGAGCAATATCGCGATCATCGATCCGCTCTACACGATTCCCGGTCTGATTCTGGCGATTTGGGCGGCGGTGCAGCGCAAGCGGCTGCTGGCCTGGGGCGCATTGGCCTGGCTGCTACTGTATTTACTGATAGGAGTGGTTCAGCGGGAGCGGGCCATTTCCGCCGGAGAGGAGCTGGCGGCCAGCCGGGGGCTGGTGGTTGAACGGATCGAAGCCAAGCCTTCGGTGTTCAACAACTTCCTCTTCCGGGTGGTGGTCAAGGCGGATGATCGCCTCTATGTCGATGCCATCCGGGTGGGCTGGTTTTCCCGTCCGGTTATCTATGAAGGCACATCGGTTCCCCGTTTGCAGCCGGATGAACTCTTTTCGGGGGCACCGGAGGGAAGCCAGTTACGGCGCGACATTGAGCGCTTCACGCATTTTTCCGACCGCTGGGTGTATTTTGTCGAAGACGATCCCGCGGTGATCGGAGATTTTCGTTACGCGCTGCTGCCGGACAGTGTGGTCACCCTCTGGACGCTGCAAGTGGACCGCAACAACCCCAATTCGAGGGGGGGATTTGTGAGTCAGGGCAGAGACCTGGACGATCACGTCTGGGCGCGATTCGCACAGATGTTGCGGGGCGAACCGGATGAGTTGAAAACAGAGTAAACTGCTGATTTTCCGCTTTGCTCCATTCGCAAGGCTCTGCTTGGATTATCAGCATGCTCTGGAATCGCTGTCTTTCTCCAGACCGCAGGCGTTTGATTTGGCGCGGGCGGTCTGCATCCCATACGGTCACGTTGTTTGCCCGACAACTGGCGACCTTGCTCAATGCGGGCATGCCGTTGCTGAGGGCTTTGGAAACGCTCCATCGCCAGCAGGCAAAAGGTTCCTTCCGGCAGGTGATTGAAAGCCTGCAGGAAGACCTGCGGGCAGGGAGCAGCTTATCCGAAGGGCTTGCCCGGCATCCTGGTTTTTTTGACGAACTCTTTGTCGGGATGGTCCGTGCGGGTGAGGCCAGTGGCCAGTTGAGCTTGATTCTTGCGAGGGTGGCCTGCTTCCGGGAAAAGTCCGCCAGGATCCGGGCCAAGGTCAAAGCCGCTCTGATTTATCCCGTCATTGTGCTGCTGGTGGCCAGCCTGATTGTCGGGTTGCTGATGGCCCTGGTGGTGCCGCAGTTCGAGGACGTTTTTCAAGGCATGTTGCGTGGCCAACCTTTGCCCTACCTGACTGAAATCATCATCCGCTTGAGTGGACTGATCCGGGAGCACGGCCTCTGGCTGCTGCTGACCACGATAGGGATCGCTTTGGCGATCAAATGCCTTTGTCAAACGTCGCGTGGAGAACGCCTCTGGCATGGACTGCTGCTGCAGGTTCCTTTGACCGGGGGAATCGTTCAACGAGTGATGCTGGCCCGCTATACGCGGACCTTTGGGACGCTGTTACGGACAGGGGTGCCATTGCTGGAGGCGCTCAAACGCACCAGGGATGTGGTGGGCAACGCAGTCATGCGGGAGTGGATTGACCGGCAACATGATCGGGTGCGGGATGGAGAATCCATCACGGCACCACTGCGGGATGCCTCCATCATTCCTCCCATGGTGGCGGGTTTGCTGCATGTCGGGGAGGAAAGCGGCCAGCTTTCGGAAATGTGTGATCTCATTGCCGATACCTACGAGGAGGAGACTGATACCGCAGTGGCTGGCCTTACCTCTATATTGGAACCGCTCATGATTGTTTTACTGGCCCTGATTGTGGGGACCATCGTGATCGCGCTGTTCCTCCCCATCGCTTCGTTGATTCAACATCTCAGTTTACGGTAGGGCAGGCTGGACCAGGGCTGCGGGTGACATTTGAGAGGAAGCGGCTTGAATCCCTGCTGCTCTCTGGCATCAATCATCCTGCGGATAATCGCTATTTGAGCCATGCCCATTTACGAATACTACTCTCCGGATACCCACAAAATCTACAGCTTCTTTGCCCGCAGTCTGGCCGACAGCGAACGCTGCCCGCGTTGTCCCGATGACCCGGCGGCACGGATGGAACGGTGCGTTTCCTCTTTTGCGGTCACCGGCAAGGCGAAGGAAGAATTCGATGACCCCGCGATGGGGGATTTGGATGATCCGCGAATGGAAGCGGCCATGACGCAACTGGAACGAGAAATGTCCTCCATGGATGAGGATAACCCGGATCCGCGTCAGTTGGCCCATCTCATGCGGAGGATGTCAGAGATGACAGGGGAAAAATTACCCGGAGAGATGGAGGAAATGGTGCGGCGGCTGGAGCTGGGTGAAGATCCCGAAAAGCTGGAAGAAGAATTTGGAGATGCCTTTGACGAGGATGCCATGATGGGGGAAGGGGATGAGGCCGGGCCGGAGGGCGGAGGAGTGAGCAAGGCCAAGCGATGGCTGCGCCGGAATCGGGCCCCCAGCCGCGATCCCCAGCTCTATGAGCTGAACGATTTCGTCGATTGAGTCAGGGCATTGCCAGAAGGGGAAAATTCGGTTTTCTTTCCGGCATGTCACCACAACGATTGCTTGGCCTCTGGGTCGATGGGAAGGGCACAGCGCATATTGCCTGGAAGGATCCCGATGGCCGGATAGTCGAAGTATCAGAGCGATTTCAACCCTTCGCCTGGGGCGCTGAGGCGACCGCTCCGGCTGGGGTAAAGGTCAACCGACTGGGCGGAGAAGGCGTGCTGCCCTATTTGTGGGAGTTCGAGGAGTCCGCACTTTTTGCTGCATGCATGCGGGATCGTTCACTCGGACTGGAGGCAGTGCGGCCACTGGAAAATCAATGGTTGCTGAGGCAGCATGCCCGTCAGTTTGCAGGGCTGACATTTGCGGAGTTGCGCCGTTGCCAGCTGGAGGTCACTGTGGGGGCTGAATCCCGGCCGGA
The DNA here is from genome assembly GCA_050485245.1 of Verrucomicrobiota bacterium. Taxonomy (GTDB): domain Bacteria; phylum Verrucomicrobiota; class Verrucomicrobiia; order Opitutales; family Oceanipulchritudinaceae; genus JBJHBA01. The sequence goes on from JBJHBA010000002.1 coordinate 149,107, forward strand.
AACGGATTCCGGTGAGCGGCGAATCCACTCCATCGATCTGGCTTTGATCGAAGGTGAGCATCGGCAAAGACGTCGCCTGGTGCTGGAGGAGGCATCTGATGCTGCCGAACGGAACTTGTTAAAGGCATTCAGCGAGACCCTGCGGGAATGGAATCCGGATGTGCTCGAGGGCCATGGTATTTTCAATGAAAGTCTGGCCAGCCTGCAGCAGCGAGCCCGCAGCTTGCGGGTGAAGCGCGACTGGGGGCGCTTCGGAGCGGAAATATCCTGCCGGAAAAGTCGCCTGCGAATCGCTGAGCGCTGGATCGACTATCTGCGGGCGGATCTCCCCGGGCGGACTGTTTTCGATACGGCACTGGCGGTCCAGTTGTTTGATGTCAGCACGCGGGACATGAGCGGGTATTCTCTGGAGGAGGCTGCGGAGTATTTTGGACTACCGCCGCTCGACCGGGAGCAGCCTGAGACGATCCTGAACGCAATCGAAGGGATTGCTTCAAGGCTTTTACCGACTTACGTGGCTCAGGCCCAGGGCTATCCGATGGTGCTGCAGGAGGTCTGCCTGCGGGGAACCGCGGCCAAAGTGGATCTTCTGTTGCTGGAACGCTATTATCAGGAGAGACATTCTCTCCCTGCTGGCAGTGAAGTTGCCAGCTTTGCCGGTGGATTCACCCGGAGTTATGGGGACGGGGTTTTTCGGCAGGTATTGCACTTCGACGTCGCTTCACTCTATCCCAGCCTGCTTCTGAAAATGGGGCGCAATCCGGCCACCGACACCCTGGGCGCTTTTATTCCGACGCTGCAGTCTCTTCGCTCCTATCGCCTGGAATACAAGAAGCGGGCCCGGGAAGAGACGGATCCGCATCTGCAGCAAGAGTATCAGGCCCGACAGACCAGCTTCAAAATCCTCATAAACTCCTTTTATGGCTACCTCGGCTTTTCCGGCGCACGCTTTGCCGATGGGGAACTGGCCAGCGAAGTGACCCGTCAGGGACGGGAGCTGCTCCAGCGGCTGGTTGAATGGTTTGAGTCATCCGGACACACCGTGATCGAAGCGGATACGGATGGCATCTATGTGCAGGCTCCTGACTATTTTGACCAGCCGGAGGAGTTGCTGGTCGAGGCTTCGGCTGTTCTGCCTGCCGGAATTGATCTGGAGTATGACGGACGTTTTCCCGCGATGTTTTGCTATAAAGCGAAAAATTATGCGCTCTTTGACGGGGACCATATCACCGTCCGGGGCTCAGCCCTGCGTTCGAGAGGAATGGAACCCTTTCTCAAAGAGCTGACGGATCAATTGATTGCCTACCTTCTGGGGGTGAAAACCGATTCTCCGGAAATCCTGCTGAATCATTTGGCAGAGCAGATTGGCAGTGGTGACTTCGGGGTCGAGCGTCTCGCCAAGAGTGAATACCTGAGCATGCATCCGGAGGTGTATGCGGAAAAGATTGCCAAAGGGGGAAAGCCCCGTCGGGCCGCTCTGGAAGTTAGTCTGCGCATGGATCCGCGCCCGCGGATGGGGGAACGGGTGCCGTATTACATTTCCAGTGCGGAAGGGGCCAGGGGGCCCGATTGGCAGAGGGCAGTCCCGCTGAAAGCCTTTGATCCACTGGAACGGCCATACGACCCCAAGTATTATCTGAAAAAGCTGCGTGACTGGGATAAGAAATATCGCCCGTTTTATGAGTGAAGGTCCTTCTTCGGCAGAGAGCGTGTGTAAAATTTGACCCTTGAGAGGACTTGAGCGAATGTTAGGATATGAGTGAGACGATTGAAAAAGGGCCAGGCATTTATGATACGATGGAAGCTGGATTGGCCGCCCGCTGCCGGTTGAACAACGGCATTTCGATGCCCTGGCTGGGCCTGGGTGTTTTTCAAATGGGCGACGATGCCACCACCGAAGCCTGTGTCCGACAGGCGATTGGAATGGGGTATCGCTCCATCGACACCGCTGCTCTATACGGGAATGAGCGCGGAGTGGGGCAGGCGGTACGAAATTCGGGGGTGCCCCGCAAAGACCTCTTCGTGACAACCAAGGTCTGGAACGACGACTTGCGGGAAGATCGGGTCGAGGCCGCTTTTGAGGAGAGTCTGGCCAGACTCGATTTGGAGTATGTGGACCTCTATCTGATTCATTGGCCGGTGGAGGGGAAATTTGTCAGTGCATGGAAGGTAATGGAAAAAATCTATCGTTCCGGCCGGGCAAAAGCGATTGGGGTGAGCAATTTTCTCATTCCGCAACTGGAGGCGCTGCTCCCCGCGGCAGAGATTGTCCCGACTGTGAACCAGATTGAATTTCACCCCTACCTCCAAAGCACCTCCCTGCAGCAGTATTGCCGGGAGCGCAACATCCGCCTGACTGCCTGGAGCCCCCTGATGCAGGGTACGCTTCTGGAGGACCCGGTTATTCAGAAGATAGCAGAGAAACAGGGCAAAACGCCTGCCCAGATCGTCCTTCGCTGGGACTTGCAATCCGGCGTCATCACGATCCCCAAATCCTCCCGGGTGGAGAGAATGCAGGAGAATGCGTCCATTTTTGACTTTGAACTGAGCGCGAATGACATGGAGGCCCTGAATGCCCTCGAACGTAACCAGCGCAGTGGTGCGGATCCAATGGATTTTGATTTCTAACACCCTGAACAGGCAGGAGTGGAGTATATTCGCGGAATAGTCATTTTTTGAGCTACAGTTTGTGTCTGATGCACCGATAATGAGGGGTGAAACCCCTTATCTGTACTGCGATCGTGCCGCCGATGTGAAATCTTCACAGACTTCCAGTTATCAGACATTGACCCGGATGTCCCCGTCTGGATCTGGAATGATCCCAGCGGAAAAGGGCAACCCATTTGATGGTGTCGTTCAGGAGTCCAAGCAAGTTGGGAAAGAGGGTGAACCGTTTCTGCGTGAACGCTATGACTTGGCGCTGAAAGCTGCCCGGATCGGATTGTGGGAGTGGAACCTGCAAACTGGTACCATCCATCTTGATGAACGGATGGAACGCATGCTGGGGATGGATTTGGAGAATGGTTTCATTGATGAGGAAAGTCTGCTCTGTCGAATTCCCATGGAGGATCGGCAACGAATCGAAGCAACGATTCGGGGTGCGAAAGAACATTTTGAGTGTTCCGAGCGGTTTCGCTATCACCACCCGGACGGTCGGAATCGACATATCGAATTTCACTCCACGGTGCAGCCATTGGAGAATGGACCAGGGTTCCTCATCGCTGGCCTTTCCATTGACATCACCCAGCAGGAATTATCCCGTGAGATCACCCTGGCTGCGAAGATGCAGGCCGAGCAATTGAATGAGCAATTGGAGAATGCCCTGGAACGGGCGAATCAACTGGCGATGGAAGCGGCCACCGCCACCTTGGCCAAATCACAGTTTCTGGCCAACATGAGCCATGAGATCCGAACTCCGCTCAATGCAGTAATCGGAATGGGGCGCTTGCTCATGGATACGGAACTGCGCGGTGAACAGATCGAATTCGTTGAGACGATTCGGCAAAGCTCCGAATCCCTGCTCTGCCTAATCAATGACATCCTTGACTTCTCCAAAATCGAATCAGGGAAACTTGAACTGGAAACGGTGTCATTTGATTTGCGGGAATGTATTGAAGGGGCCATTGATTTGGTTGTGCCCAAGGCAGTCGAGCAAGGGATTGATCTGTATTGCCATATTGATACGAGCATTCCCGGCCTCTTGGCGGGTGATCCCACCCGGATTCGGCAGATACTGGTCAATCTCCTCAGCAACGGGGTCAAGTTCACCAAAGAAGGGGATGTATCCGTGGTGGCGACCCGTCTTCCGGGGGGGAAGGGAGACAGTTGTTGTTTGCGTATCAGTGTGATAGATACGGGTATAGGAATCTCGCCTGAGGGTATGAACCGCCTGTTTCAGTCATTTCAGCAAGTGGATGCTTCCACCACCCGGAAATTTGGAGGGACCGGGCTGGGCCTGGCAATCAGTAAGAAACTGGTTGAAATGATGGGGGGCAGCATCTGGGCGGAGAGTGAAGAAGGATCAGGAACCTGCTTTACGATGGATATTCCGATGCAGGCTGGAGCGGTGGATATCCCGCCTCCGCACAAACATTATCTCGTCGATCAACCTTTACTGATTGTGAGTGACCGGATCAAGGCCTGCCGACATATCGCGGAAATCGCTCATGCACTCGGGATGAATCCGGTAGAAGTGAATCCTGATTCGATTCCTTCGGTAGAGAACGGAACGGCCGCCATTGTCGATTTGCATTGCCCGATTCATAGTGAAGATGTGATTGGTCGATTGAGAGAAGCGGGCTGTCGAATTATGATGTGCCGACAATTGGGTAGTCTGCAGGGAGATGGGACCATTCCGGTGGTCTACCGACCCGTTAAACTGGAACCTATGTTGCGGGCGGTAGATGGACTATTGGCTCCAAAAAGGGAGGGCAGGCATGAGCTGAACGGTCATCCTAAGAAGAAGAAAAAGGCCGCCGTTCCCCTGAGGATTCTGCTGGCGGAAGACAACCCGGTAAATCAGCGGGTTGCCACGCTGTTGTTGAAACGCTTGGAGCAATCCGCCCTCGTAGTGTCCAATGGGCGCGAAGCAATCGATGCACTGGAAAAGGAATCATATGACCTGGTCCTGATGGATGTGCAGATGCCGGTGATGGATGGATTGGAGGCGACCCGTTATATCGTTGAGCGGTGGGGATACGACCGGCCCACAATCATCGCGCTGACTGCGGATGCCATGGCTGAAGACCGACGGCAATGCCTCTCGGTCGGGATGGATGATCACTTGAGCAAACCGGTCAGACTGGAGGACCTCCAAAGGGTGCTCACGGATGTATCCACGAAGAAAAAAAAATCAGCGCAGACCATGGACGTGCTTTCCCTGTGTAAGATTTCTTTCGGGCAGAATGCCTCAAACTGAAAATCGCTTCCGGGTGTATCCCCAATTAATGGAAACCGAAAGCAATCAATCTCTTGTCAGCCAAAAAAACTGATAGCGGGCCAGCCTGAAATCGCCTTCGGTGCTGAGAACTTCGCCGGTTACGTGATCCTTGAAAAAGCGCCCCAGACCGATGGTGCGGACATGGTTTCCGCTGATAAACTGCTCTCGCTCGGAAAAATTGGCATAGACCAGAACCCGGTTGCCCTGATAACTCCGGACAAATCCAAGCACGTGTGGATTGTGGGGATTGATGATTTGCAGCTCGTTGCCGGCCAAAGCAGACAATTTCTTGCGGGCATGGATCAGGGCGCGAATGGATGAAAACAAACGCTGGTGAATAGAGCTTTCATTGGAGAGTTCTTCGAGGTATTCCCACCTCATTTTTGGTCGATGGATCCAGCGACTGTCTCCGGCCTTGGCTGGATCCTTGACAAAGTCGTAGTCGTTGAGCATGCCCCATTCTTCACCGAGATAGAGCAGGGGAATACCTCCCGCGCTGAGAATGATGCCATGCAGCAATAAGATTCGGCGTAACGCCATCTCCTTCCATTCCTCGTTGCCTGCCTCAATGGCCTGCTCCAAACCAGCGAGGGAAGCCAGCGTCCCGGAAATACGCATGTCATTGTTGTCCGGATTGAATTGAAAGGGTACCCCCCGGGCAAATGAACCTTCGAACTGTCCGGTGTAAAAAGCATTGAGAAACTGGCGGTGGTGGTAGGCGTTGATTCCGACCGCGTCGGCGTCTCCATCATCAAAGGTCCAGCCGATGTCATCGTGACAGCGAAGGTAATTGCACCAGGCTGTGCCGGGCGGTAGCTTATGACGACGTGTCAAGGTACGGGCCAGCAGCTTGACCTCGCGGGTGGCAAGCGATTCCCAGGTCAATGCCATCAAGGTAGGGTTGTAGGAAAGCTGACATTCCTCGGGAGAAATGTAGCGAACGACTTCATCGGGATGGACGATTGCCTCTGATTTGAAAAGCAAACCGGGCGCGGCGATCCGGGCAGCCGCATTAAAAGCCTGGATAAGGGTATGTGCTTCCGGAAGGTTTTCGCAACTGGTCCCCAGCCGCTTCCAGATGAAGGCGACCGCATCGAGCCGGAGGATTTCCACGCCCGTATTGGCCAGAAAGAGCAACTCCCCAAGCATGGCCCGGAAGACGGCCGGGTTGGCGTAATTCAGATCCCACTGGAAGCTGTTGAAAGTGGTCCAGATCCAGCGTTTGATGTCATCATTCCAGGTGAAGTTACCGCGGCGGACGGTCGGGAAAATTTCACGCAGATTCTTTTCATACTCGTCCGGCATGGTCCGGTTGCGGAACATGTAGTAGTATTGTTGATACTCTTTGTCACCGGAGAGAGCCCGCTGTGCCCAGGAATGATCATCTGCGGTATGATTAAAGACGAAATCGAGAACCAGTGAGATGCCGTTCTCCCGAAGCTTGACCGCGAGTTCCTGGAGATCTTCCACTGTGCCGAGCCGCGGATCGACAGAACGGTAATTGCTGATGGCATAACCACCGTCATTATCGCCCGGGCGGACGGCAAACAGTGGCATCAGGTGGAGGTAGTTTAATCCAAGATCCTTGAGATAGGGAATATGCTCTTTCAGCCTTCCCAGATTTTCACTGAAGAGATCCACATAGAGGGCGCCACCGACCATTCCCTCCGACTGGAACCACTCGCTGTCGTGTTCGCGGTCGTGGTCCAGTCTGCGCAGATCCTCTGGCCGATCCATCCAAGCTTCACCCAAGGTGACGAGGACTTCCTCTATGTAGAAATAGAAATCGTGGCGGGAACCGTAGAGTTGGAACAGGAGGCCGAACAACCGGGGCCAGTGTTCTTGCAGTCGGTGGAGAAAGTCTTCCCAGGAGGAATTTTCACTCAAGCTGTTCAGTCCGCTGGCAGAAGCTATCGTCCGGCTCGCCCGGGGGAGAAGGCGGGAAAGGGCTAGCTCTGCTTCAAAACGGATATCTTCTTCGGTCGGTTCCTGGTTATTCAATCCGATCATTGGGAATCTCGATATGGTCGAGGAAGTTGTAGTATTTCATGCCTTCGATAATGCCACGGGCATGCGTTCCTTCCGCGAAGTAGATCCGCGGTCGACCACGTAACTTCTCGAGTTCTGGTGCATAGTTGCCCACCACGACGCCGAGGGTGCCGCCCAGTAACATTTCCTCGTCATTCCCGGAATCTCCGGCCACGAGCACTTTTTCCAGAGGAAATCCCCATTTCATGCAGAGGTGTCGGACACAAACGCCGCTGCCGGCTCTGGTCGGTATGATGTCCAGATAGATCCCATGCGAGAGAACGGTGTTTACTCTGAGCTTGGCCTCCCGAAGAATCTTTTTCAGCTCACTGAGCTTGGGAGCGATCTGAGGATCGATCTGATAACTGAGCTTCCACTTTGACTGCTCGCTCTCGGGTTGAGGATAGAGACCTTCGACTTCGTTGAGGATCTTTTCAATGGCATCCCGATCCCAGCCAAAGTTCATCTGTGCATGCCAGCGCTTGTCCGGATGGAGATCATCCCCGTAGTGAATCTCGGTTCCGACACTGGAGATGAGCACATCCGGGCGGGGGATCGCAAATTCCTCCAGAAGCCGGGTGACTTCCTTGAGATTACGCCCGGTGGCAATGGCAATTCCCAAGTGGTCCTTGGCTTCTCTGATATAGTCGAGGAAATCCTTTAAGGCTTCGGGATCCCCGGTCAGGGTGTTATCGATGTCAGTTACCAGCAAGCGGTCGAAGTCCGGAAGACTCTTGGAGTGTCCGGTCAGACTCATTTTTGGGCGGGCGAAATTTCCGACAATTTCTTTCACGTCCCGCATATAGCGTTCCGCGTGCCGATCCCAGGAATAATGTTTCTTCGCACCGGTTGCCCCGTTCTTTGACCATTGGTCCCAATCGGCATTGCCATCTATAGCGGTGATGAGGGCATCTTCGATTGCCTTCTCGTCAAAAGGATCAACCAGCAGTCCGTTGTGGCAGTTGGCGAGAATGTCACGGGGGCCTCCATCGTTGGTCGCCACCACGGGGAGGCCGCTGCCGGCAGCTTCCAGTAAGGTCAGCCCAAAGGGTTCAGTCCAGGCGGGGTTAATGAAGACTCCGCGGGAACGGGCCGCCAGTCGGTAGATCAACTGAACCTCTTCCGACTGGTGGCTCTTCGGGTAGGCAACATGCCCATACAGATCGTAGGTATCGATCAGCGTCAGTATGTTCTGCAGGACACGGCGCTGGCCGGAAGGCATGTTCCGGATGTCATCCCGTGAGCCCAAAATGAGGACGAGATTAGAGATTTTGCGTAGTTCTTCATTTTTCCCGTAGACATGAACCAGCGTTTCCAGGTTTTTGCGTTCATCCGGACGGGCGAGGGCCAGAATCATCGGCTTGGAAGGATCATCAAGGAATCGTTCGATTCTTGTGCGGACATCGGATTCCAGTTCTTCTCCATTGGGAGGAATAAACTTACTTAAATCGACTCCTGGCGGAATGACCTCCATGCGGTCGGGGACATAGTGATGATAATGTTGGTACTGGTCTTCAACCTCCTGCAGGGTGCTTGCCACGACCAGAGAAGCGGTTTCCAGGGCAATTTCTTCGGCTTCAATCCGGCTTGAAAAGGAGTAGGTCTCCTCCAATTCTGTAGCATCTTCGTTATTTTTCAATATTCGCTGCTTTTTCACTCTGCCTAGACTGTGGCCGGTGAAGACAAAAGGAACTCTCAACAAGCGGGCGAGGTGAGCCCCGCCATAACCGGCGTCTGCATAATGGCCGTGAATAATGTCGGGAACCCCACCCGTGCGACGGAAAAAATTGACGGCATGATCGACAAACAAGTCTAGGTAGGGCCAAAGACTTTCCTTCTTTAAATAGCGACGGGGTCCAAAGGCGATCCGATGGATCTTCGCTTTGGGGCAGAGTACTTCTTCAACCTGAGCATAGTCATCGGACACTCGATCATCAATCACCTGGCGGGTGATGAGATCGACACGACGAACATCTTCGCGGGCTGCGAGTGCACGGGCCAGTTCGACTACGTATTTCGTCTGACCACCGGTATCGGAATCCCTGCCCAGTTCAAGGTCATGCCCCCGAATCAGTCCATGTAGGCTGAGCAAGGCGATATGCAGGCCCTTACCGTTATTATTGGATGATTTACCTTCTGGCGATTGCTTGGTCATAAAATGTTATTTCTTGGGAAGTGGCTCCTTGAATGCTGCAAACATTTGCGGCGAAGGCAACGGCTTGCCGGAGGATGGCAGGGGCTGGCACCTGCTCCAAAATACCGGCGATACAGATGGATGCGAAGGCGTCGCCAGCTCCGACTGAATCGACAAAGGGGTTGGCCTCAGGAGCTTTCTCGTAGTGAGTTTCACCATCGATCTCAATCCAGTAGGCACCGGCTTTACCGTCGGTAACCAACAGGTGGGCGTTGCCAAGTGTCTTCCCCAGGCGATTGGCCATTTCGATCAGTGTGCCATGATGCACGTTCTGGTATTCAGCCAGCATGGAGAGTTCGTTGCTGTTCAGTTTCAACCATTGCGCTCCCTGGGAAAGTTCAAGAATGGTTTCGCGCTGGTAGAATGGCTCCCGCAGGTTGATATCAACAAAGGCAGGAAGGTCGGTCTCTCGGCGTAATTTTAAAATGGTTTCCCGCGTGATGGATTTCCGTGCGGCCAGAGATCCGTGGTAGAGGAGCGAGCATTGGTCCGGGGAGATGGGGCTTGCTTTAAAATGGATGTGATCCCAGGCGCAATCCTCCTGAAAGATATACTCCGGATCGGATTCGGCATTGCGTACCTCGACTTTACCGGTGGGGCGGCCGGGAAGAACGGATAAGCCTGCTTCATCCATTCCCCAGCGTTTCATCAGATCCAATACTGTTTGCCCAAGCGCATCGTCTCCAATCGCACTGAGAAACCGGGGTGCCAAACCCATCCCCTGCAGGTTCCAGGCAACATTGAAAGGAGCCCCGCCAATCACGGATTTATTTCCAGGAAAGCAGTCGAAGAGGACTTCCCCGATGATGAGCGGGGGGAGCGTGTTATCTGTCGGGCGGTTTTGGCCGGAGTCAGGACACATTGTAGCTAATGGTTTCTTTTGCGATCATTCGTTGTCAAAGGAGGAGAGATCTTTACAGTATGTAATCCATGTCCAATCGCAACCTTTTGCAGCAATCCGTTCTATCTGTTCTGGCGACAGACCTCGATGGAACTTTTCTCCCTCTCAATGGCCTGGAGACGCATGTTCAGGCGATGAAGAAGCTTGGTTCCCATTTTACGCAAGAGAGCAGGCAACTGGTTTTTGTCACGGGCCGTCACTACACCTCGGTTCGTGCAGTGATGTCCGAAGTCGGTTCGCCCAAGCCTGCCTATATTATCTGTGATGTGGGTACCAGTATTTATGGCCCCGGATCCGGAGAAGCGGATTATGAGGTGCTGGGTGCATACCGGGATCATCTCAATGAACTCACTGAGCGATTGCCCTTAAGGGATTTTGCGATGTTGATCCGTCGGATTGACGGATTGCGCAAGCAGGAACCTGAAAAGCAGGGAACGCACAAACTCAGTTTCTATTGCGCTGCGAATCGGGTCGAAGGTCTCGTCGATGAACTGGAGTCCTTTATTGTGGAAAAAAATGCTCCTTATTCAGTGATCGGAAGTGTCGACCCTTTCAACGGAGACGGATTGATCGATGTCCTTCCAGTTGGGGTGAATAAAGCGTATGCCCTTGAATGGCTGGGGCAGCAAGTGGGCTTTAGCCAGGGCGAAACGATTTTCTCCGGCGATTCTGGGAATGATCTGGCGGCGTTGACCAGTGGCTATAATGCCATCCTCGTTGGCAACGCAACCGACGCTCTCAAGGTCTTGGTCCGGCAAAGAATGGCTGAACGGAATCAAGGGGAAAAACTTTACATCTCCGATGCGGATTCGACCAGTGGGATTGTGGAAGGGTGTCTGTATTTTGGTGTGCGCTTCGGCTTGGATGATTGACGGAGGATGGCTTTGAGGTCGATACCATTGGGGGCTGATTTACGGGCAGATGGGCGAGCTGAAGTCGGCCTGTGGGCACCGCACTGTCAAGAGGTCCGACTGCAGTGGCATTCGCTATCCGGCGAGGTAAGGGTGCAACCGATGGAGTCTCTGGGGGATGGGTATTTCCAGTGTCTGGTGGAAACTGCGGTTGCGGGAGATGCCTACGGTTTTCTCCTCGATCATAGCCTTCGGGTTTTACCGGACCCGCGTTCGAGATATCAGCCGGAGGGCGTCGATGGCCTTTCGGTATTGGTCGATCCACGCGGTTGGATGTGGCAGGATTCAGCGTGGAGCGGGATAAGGCTGCGTGACTGCGTGTTTTATGAAATGCACCTGGGCTGTTTGACCACTGAAGGGACCTTTGCGGCTGCCATGGCGCACTTGGACCGGTTAAAATCCCTGGGGGTGACCATGATCGAACTCATGCCGCTGGCCCAGTGTTCAGGAAGATGGAACTGGGGTTACGACGGTGTCGGTCTCTATGCGGTGAATGCATCCTATGGGGCACCGGACGATTTACGTGCATTCGTACAAGCATGCCATCAGCGCGGATTGGGGGTGATCGTTGATGTGGTCTACAATCACCTCGGTCCGGAGGGGAATCACCTTCCGGCATTTGGCCCCTACCACTCCAGCACACATCAGACTCCCTGGGGTCCTGGGTTGAATTTTGATGGGAAAAATTCTGCGGAGGTGAGGCGGTTTGTGATCGAGAATGCGTTGATGTGGCTGCAGGAGTATCATGTAGATGGGCTTCGACTGGATGCCACCCGCGATATGGTGGACGCTTCTCCGGTGCATATCCTGCAGGAACTCAACCAGTGCGTGAAAGCGGAAGCCGAACTTCGAGGACGTCCCTTTTATCTCTTTGCTGAAAATAATCTGTATGCGGAAACGCTTACCCGCGATGTCTCAGATTCCGGATACGGGATGGATGGACAATGGAGTGACGATGTCGGGCACTGCCTGCTGACAGCTTTGGATCAGCCCGGTAATTATGGCGGACGGCATTATGCCGGTTTTGAGGACATGGAGGCGGTGCTCCGTCAAGGATTCCTGTATGAGCAGAATCCTGACGGAAAACCAGGCAAGAAGCTCAAGTCTGCATCTCAGGCACCTTTGGAGCGATTGGTGGTGTCCTTACAAAATCACGACAAGGTGGGGAATGACCCAAGGGGAAGGCGTGTGACCACCCTCTCGGATTGTGCGACCCAAGTGGCTGCAGTTGCGATTCCTCTCTTATATCCCGGGATGCCCCTGATGTTTATGGGTGAGGAGTGGGGGAGCGAATGTCCTTTTTATTTTTTTGTGGATTTCGATTCTGAGAAACTCCGCAATATGGTGGAAGCCGGGCGAGCCCGGGAATACGCTGCCCGTGACTGGAATGGGGCCATGAGCCCGATCTCTGCGGATGCCTTTTATCAATCGAGGCTGAGGGAAACGGGACGTAAGCAAAATGTCTGGGACTGGTACCAGCAGCTATTGTCCATCCGACGCCGCTGGCTTGAGGAAGGTCTGCTGCAAGCTCAGTGCTTGCAGGTCGAGGTAAATCCCAGGCTGGGGTTGATTTGCCTTTGGTATGAATCCGGCGGACAAGCGCGAAGTGTGGTTTCGCGGATATGCCGTGAGGTTTCCGAAAAGACAGTGGTGAATGGGGTCAGCGCAGTTCTGGCTGCTTCGGAGGAAGTGGAGCTGGTGGATAAGGCGACGGTGGTTCTGCCTGCTCCTGCCTGCCTGGTGGTGGAGGGCCGCATCACCTATCGGGGCATTTCCGCTTAGATTCTTGATGGATCGCTAGCAGGAGGGGAGTCGTTATGGACTCAGGGGATCCATCGCGGGTTCTTCCGGTTTACCCTTTCTGGATATGCGCAGGCTTGCCGCTGTGCTTTGAATTGATTGACTGGATGCCATGCAGAATTCGCAGAAAGAAATCCCCAGACGCATTCTGGTTACTGGGGGCAGCGGTTTTATCGGAAGCAATCTGCTGCGATTTCTTCTGGCGAATCCCTCGATCGAAGTGCTGAATTTTGACGCCCTGACCTACGCTGGTCTGCGTGCCAATACCCGTGATCTGGAAGGGAATCCGCGTTATCATTTTTCTCAGGGTGATTTGCGGGACCGCGATGTGATATTTCGGGCGGTTGCAGCGTTTGCTCCCTGTGGAATCATCCATCTGGCGGCTGAGTCCCATGTGGACCGGAGCATTGATTACTCCGCTGATTGTGTGCAGACGAATGTGATCGGAACGCAGCATTTGCTGGAGGCGGCGCGCGCTTACTGGGAAGGATTGACGGCTGGCCAACGGGAACGTTTTCGCATCCTGCATCTCTCCACGGATGAAGTGTTCGGATCACTGGAGCGGGATGCACCTCCCTTTACCGAAACCTCGCCCTACGACCCGAGATCTCCCTATGCCGCCAGCAAGGCGGCCGGAGATCATCTGGTCAGCGCCTGGTGGCATACCTATGGTCTCCCAACTGTCATCAGTCACAGTGCGAACAATTACGGCCCTTGGCAGTTTCCTGAGAAGCTGGTGCCGCTCACCATCCTGAAGGCGTTACGCGGTGAGCCGATTCCCCTCTATGGGGATGGTTTGCAGATTCGTGACTGGATCCATGTCTCGGATCATGTCAGAGCCCTCTATGGCTTGCTCTGCGAAGGCAGGCCAGGCCAGCGCTACCTGATAGGAGCGTGCCAGGAATCCACGAATCTGGAATGGGTCCGACGGATCTGCCGTTGCCTCGACGCTTGTGCTGCTGAAGGCCATCCGGCGCTGGAGAAGCTACCGGCGGATGGAGTGGAATCTCTGATCCATTTCGTGGCGGATCGTCCGGGCCATGATCGACGCTATGCGCTGAACACGGACAAGATTCGAAACGAACTGGGGTGGGCCCCGAAAATCAGTGCGGATGGAGGGTTGAGGCAGTGTGTTGTCTGGTATTTGGAGCACGCGGGGTGGTGGAAGCCTATTTTAGAAAGCAGCTACGACCTGGAACGGTTGGGAAAGGGTGAACTGTAAAAAGTACAGTCTCCTCAATATTTGTGGTTGAGGAAAAACCGCAGGTGGCCATGAATAGGGTATTGACCTTATTATTAACTCTGATTTTTGCGTATATCCTTGCCTGATCCTCTCAAATTTGTTCTTATCGGTCTGTCTGATCAGATCCGGTTTTGACATGAAAGTGGATTTGGCAGACGATATGCTCGCTCATTTCTCAAACCTGCTGTATCGGCATGACGCCACCTAGTTTATCTTCTGCTTCCTCACTTTCCGAGGCTTCTGGTATTTCCCCGCTTGTTTCGAGTAAAAGCGAAACAATCGGTTTGCGGCACCGGCTGCTGCTCTTGATGTTCGCCGGGGATATTGCATTCGCCTATCTGGGCCTCTGTCTGGCCTATTGGCTGCGATTTGTCTCACCTCTGTCGCAAATTGGAGTGAGCACTGTATCCACATCAAGAAACTTTGCGGACTACCAGCCGGTCCTGGCTTTGGGGGTTCTTTTTCTGATCGTCGGGTTCATGCATCAGCGGATCTATGACTGGAAGTTGTTGCTGCGCCCCCGCAAGTTGCTGCCGCTGACTTTCAAGACGATTACTTTTTGGTTTTTGATCTACCTCTGTACCTCGGTGGTTCTGAAGTTCGAGCCGCAGATTTCGCGTATTTTCATGCTCTATGCCTGGGCTTCGGTGCTGGTTACGGTAGGAATTTGGAAGTGGGGATTCACCCGGCTGATCCAGTTCACCGGGCGTACGGATCAACTTTCCCAACGGGTACTGCTGGCAGGGTGGACGGATGATTCCGCGGAGCTGGGAGATGCCATCCATGGAGATGAGAATCAACCTTACCAGATCATCGGTTGGGTACGGACGGGTGATGAGTCGTCTGCCTCCGCCCCCAATGTTTACCCCTTGCAAGGGAAGTTGAATGAGCTGGAGCGGGTGATTCAGCGCACTCGCCCGGATATTCTGGTGGTGGCGGATCTGGATCTTGACCGTGCCGCCATGACGCGGATTGCCAAAATCTGTGAGATTCATTATGTCAATTTGAAGATCCTGCCTTCCATGTTTCAGATTTTTGTGTCTGGACTGAAGCTGGATACCATTTCCGGGCACCCGCTATTGGGAATTGAAGAGCTGAAGGTCGAGCGCCTGACTTTCCAGATGTTCAAACGCTGCATCGATATCCTCGGAGCATTGGTGGGTTTGGCACTATCGGCTCCGGCCATTGCCATCCTCGCGTTTTTGATCAAAAGGGAAGATCCAAGTGGTCCGATTTTCTACAAGCAAGTACGATCGGGGGTGCGCGGGGAACCGTTTACCATCTACAAGTTGCGTTCGATGCGGATGGATGCAGAAACTCATGGGGGTGCTCAATGGGCGCAAAAGGATGATCCGCGCCGCTTGCGGATCGGCAAGTTTATGCGGGAAAGCAATTTGGATGAAGTTCCCCAGTTCTGGAATGTGCTCAAGGGGGATATGAGCCTGGTGGGACCAAGACCGGAACGCCCTGAATTGATTGAGACCTTTGAACGGGAAATCGACCACTACAATCACCGCCACATTGTGAAGCCGGGTATCACCGGATGGGCGCAGATCCACGGGCTGCGGGGAGATACCGATCTCTCCGAGCGGATCCGCTACGACTGTTTCTATATAGAGAACTGGTCGGTCTGGCTCGATTTCTATTGTCTGGTCATGACCTTCTTCAAGCGGGATAACGCTTATTGAAGGGGGGACGGATCTGATTTCCGGCATTGCCCCGTTCGGTCGGGCTTGTTTCCGTGAGGACCATGATGGATGCCTCAAACCCTACGGACCGTGAATGCCTTGCTTTTCTGGAAAGCTTTATCACGGAGACCCGCAGGCACAAGATCGATACGGTGCTAAGCAGCCGGACAGCACACCTGCGGGTTGTTCTGGAAGATATATTTCAGCCACACAATGCCAGTGCCGCAATGCGCTCCTGCGAGTGTTTTGGCGTTCAGCACATGGACATAATCGAGAACCGCTATGCCTACCTGCCCAACAACGAAGTCTCCATGGGGGCGGGGAAGTGGGTTTCGCTCCACCGGCATCGCCAGCCCGACATGGATAATACCACCACCTGCCTTCAGGGATTGAAGCAACAGGGCTATCGGATTGTGGCGACTGCTTTGCGGGAGGGCGCCATCGCTTTGGCGGATCTGGATATCAGCCAACCAACGGCACTTTGTTTCGGAACGGAAGAGGATGGTTTGAGCGAGACGGCGCTGGCGCTGGCCGACGATGTGATGTGCATCCCCATGTTCGGGTTTACCCAGAGCTTCAATATTTCAGTGGCGGTTTCCCTGACCTTATATGACCTGTGCACCCGGATGCGGAGGGAACGGGATGACTGGCATCTTTCTGTCGATGAACAACTGGCCCTGCGATGGCAATGGGTGTGCAACTCATTGAAAAATCCGGAAGCGCTGATCCGACGTTTCCATGCGGATCAGGCCAAGTGATGCAGGTTTAAATTTGCCAATCGGCCTGGCCACTGAGTTCGTGCAGACCGCACTCCCGCTTGACGCCGCCAAATCGGGTTTCTTCCTCACTCATGCCTTCGCCCAGTTTGCTGGTGCTGTGCCAGTCCCCAATGCTGGCATAGCCCTGCTCCCACAAAGGATGATAGGGGAGGTCGTGCCGGGTCAGGTAGCGGTAAATGTCGCGATCGCTCCAGTCGATGATCGGGTGGATCTTCAGGGTTTTGTTCTGACGCTCAATGACGTTCAGTTCTTTCCTTGAGTTGGCCTGGGATCGACGCAGTCCGGAAATCCAGGCCTGCGCCTTGTGCTCGGTCAGCGCACGGTTCATCGGCTCCACTTTGTTCATCAGGCCATAGGCCTCGAGCCCTTCTCGACCCTGTTCCCAGCGCTTGCCGAAAAGGGCTTCCTGACGGGCGGCCGTCATCAGGGGGTTGTAGACCCGAAGGTTGAGCTTGAGCCGCTGACGCAAGTCCTCGGCAAATTGGTACGTTTCCGGGAAGAGATAGCCGGTATCAATGAAAATAACCGGGATATCGGGTTTGATGCTTGTCGCCAAATGGAGCATGACTGCAGACTGCGCTCCGAAACTGGTGGAGAGCACGACATGATCCCCAAACTGATCGACCGCCCAACGAAGCCGTTCCTCCGCCGTATGGGCGGTCAGCCGTTCGTTCCACGTTTCCCGTTCCTGTTCTATAAGGGCCTGACCTAACATAAATGCTGCTACTTCTGAAGTTAAGTTTGGTATTTAAGGTCGAAAACTATAAAAAAGTGTTTGCTTGGCAAACGAAAATTCAGATTCCTTTTCCACATGCCTTCCATTGGCACGGTATATTTAGTGGGTGCGGGCCCGGGGGATCCCGAACTGGTCACGGTCAAAGCCTCCCGTTTGATTCGGGAGTGCGATGCGCTGGTCTACGACTATTTGGTCGCCCCGGAGATGCTGGAATGGGTGCGGGCGGACTGCCGCAGAATCTGCGTGGGCAAGCGCTCGGGTTTTCATTCCTTACCCCAGGAGGAGATCCAGGAACTGCTGTTGCAATTGGCACGTGAAGGCCTCAAGGTGGTGCGTTTGAAGGGAGGAGACCCCTTTATTTTCGGGCGAGGGGGAGAGGAGGCGCAGGCCTTGCGTTCGGCCGCAATCCCCTATGAAGTGGTACCGGCAGTGACCGCTGCGCTGGGATGTGCAGCTTACGCCGGGGTTCCGCTCACTCACCGGGCAAGCAGTGCGGCAGTCACCTTTATTAGTGGACACGAAGCCCCGGAGAAGCAGGAGGCGGATCAGGTGGACTGGGCTGCCCATGCTCGATCTGGCGCCACTTTAGTCCTATACATGGCGATGGGACGCTTGGAGGAAATTTCGGGTGCCCTGATTGCCGGAGGGCGGGCGGGGTCTGAGCCTGTGATGGTAGTAGAGTGGGGGACGACCCCGCGGCAGCGCACTTTGAGCAGTAGCCTTGAGAGTGTGGCAGGGGCAGTAGCTGAGGCAGGACTGGGGGCTCCAGCGGTCGTGATCATCGGCCCGGTGGCAGCCTGCGGGAATGATTTGAGCTGGTTTAGACCACTCGGTTGATTCCCTTTGGCAAGAAGAAGCCCGCAACCCTCTTGTGAGAAGTGCGGGCTCCTTTGACCTTAATAACCCCAAATTGCTCTCTTCTGAAAACATTTCCAAGATAAGGCCTCCTTTCCGTGGAGGCATGCAATCAGGGATGAAAGGGCATTATTCTTAGTGGGCGGTTTGATTGCTTGATTGCGGTCGGAAGCGGTCGGCAGAAAGGGAGTCGGGAATGGAGGGATGGCCGTTCTTCGGAAACGGATCGATACTTTTCGATGCGAATTATGATGAAACCCCGCCTGCGGACATCCTTTCTATTCGCTTGCCAACAGACTGGCTGCCTTCTCTCTTGGAGGCATGAAATTGACATTTGAGAGCAAAGTCGCGGTGGTCACTGGGGCCGGACGCGGAATCGGACAGGCCATTGCCATGGACTTGGCGGCAGAAGGGGTTCACGTGATCTGTGTGAGCCGATCAGAGAGTTCCTGTGGATCAACCGCTGAAGCGATTCGTGCGGCCGGAGGATCGGCCGAAGCGATTGCGGTGGATGTTGCCGATCGCGAAGCGGTTCGGGCGGTTGCGGAGCAAATTCTGGCAAAACATGAGGCGGTCGACATTCTCGTTAACAATGCCGGGATCACCCGCGACAACCTGCTCATGCGGATGAAGGACGAGGAGTGGGACGATGTCATCGCCACCAATTTGAGCAGTGTGCGCACCTGGGTTCAGGCGCTGATTCAGCCGATGGCCCGCAAGCGCTGGGGACGGATTATCAATATCACCTCTGTTATCGGTTTGATTGGAAATGCCGGGCAAGCCAACTATGCTGCATCCAAGGCCGGAGTGATTGGTCTGACCAAATCGCTCGCCCGTGAATTCGCCAAGCGCAACGTTACCGCCAATACGGTGGCTCCCGGATTTATTGCCACGGATATGACCTCAGTGCTTGACGAAAAGACAAAGGAGTCGATCATCGGCGCAGTTCCTTTGCGTCGAATGGGTGACCCGGCGGACATCTCCCGTCTGGTTACTTATCTCGCCAGCGAGGAATCAGGATACATCACCGGCCAGACTTTTACGGTTGACGGCGGCATGGTGATGTGAGCTTATCACGACCTTAACCCTTTTGATATCGGCAACGACAATGGCAGACAAGAGCATTGAAGAACGCGTAAAAGAAATCATCGTTAACCAGCTCAACGTGAACGAAGAGCAGGTTACGCCGGAAGCTTCCTTCCTCGAAGATTTGGGCGCAGACTCCCTCGATACCGTGGAATTGATCATGGCATTCGAAGAAGAGTTCAGCGACGAGATCGACGGAGAAATTCCCGAAAGTGAAGCTGAAAAGCTCCAGACTGTCGGAGCCGTGGTTTCCTACATTAAGGAAAAAGCCGGAGCCTGATTGTTGCGGGCTTTTGACAAAACTTTCCTTACAAAGCATTGCCAAGAGGCCTTTTATGGCCTCTTTTTTTTCTTCAGATTTCTCCCCTGAACTCTTTGCCACATCATGAACGCTCGCTCTGATCAAACCCGCGTTGTTATCACCGGAATGGGGGCATTCACCCCGCTTGGTTGTGATGTTGATTCTTTCTGGGAAGGATTGTTAGCCGGTCGCAGTGGCATTGACCATGTGACGGCATTCGATCCGACCGATTATCCCTGCAAGGTGGCGGGGGAAATAAAGGATTTCGATCCCAACCAGTGGATGGATCCGAAGGACGCCAAGCGCAACGATCGCTATACCCAGTTTGCAGTCGCGGCGGCTCGTCAGGCGATGAAGGACGCGGGTTTCAGCACCCCTCCCGACCGCGAACGCTTTGGAGTGATCATTGGGACCGGCATCGGTGGGCTGGATACAATTGAAAAACAGACTTTCCGTTTGTGGGAGAGTGGGCCCCGCCGGGTGTCCCCCTTTATGATCCCCATGCTCATTGGCAACATGGCCAGTGGGGTGGTCGCGATTGAACTCGGTGCGATGGGGCCGAATTACGGAGTGGTCAGTGCCTGTGCCACCGCCAGTCATGCTTTTGGGGATTGTGTCCGGATTCTGCGGGCGGGGGAGGCCGATGTGATGATTGCGGGAGGCGCTGAGGCCAGCATTACGCGGATGGGCTTTGCCGGATTTTGCAACATGAAGGCAATGGCGACCCGCTTTAACGATCACCCGCAAGGCTCAAGCCGTCCCTTTGACCTCGATCGTGATGGCTTTGTGATGGGAGAAGGAGCTGGCGTCCTGGTTCTGGAAACGCTGGCGCACGCCAAGGCGCGGGGAGCCCGGATTTATTGTGAACTCCTCGGCCATGCCGCAACCTGCGATGCCTATCATATCACGTCTCCGGACCCCGATGGGAGTGGATTGGCTCTCTGTCTGCGCAATGCGCTCAAGGATTCCGGGATCCAGCCGGAAGAGGTGGACTATATCAACGCCCACGGGACTTCTACCCCCTACAACGACCGAACGGAAACCAAGGCGATTAAGACAGTGTTCGGGGATCATGCCTACGACGTGAAAGTCAGTTCCAGTAAGTCGATGACCGGACACCTGCTGGGGGCCGCCGGAGGTATTGAAGCGATTGCCTGTATCAAAGCGATCAATGAAGGCTGGATTCCACCGACCATCAATTATGAGACCTCTGATCCCGAGTGTGACCTCAACTACGTGCCGAATACCAGAATTCAGCAGGAGGTGAAGATCGCCCTCAGTGACAATCTTGGGTTTGGTGGTCACAATGCGGCTATCGTCTTTGGCCGTTACGAAGGGTAAATATTTCCCTCCCTTCTGCTGAGGAGAGCGCTTATGACATGGGAAACGCCCTGTATAGACCGGAGATCCTCCCTTGCCCTGCAAGGACTTTTCCCATTATTTCATCCTGAGCTATTTTTGAATGGGTGAATCACGCAATGTTATCAGCCAGTGGCTGGCTGATTTCCAGAACTTCACCATCGATGTGATTTATGATCGTCGGGAGGATGGCCGCGCACGGGTTTACGGGGCCTTTCTTTGGGCATTATCGCACCTTTTTGCCCTGATTGTTTCGATCCGTTCCCGCCTCTATCGCTATGGGATTCTCCGGGCGAATCACTTGGGCTGCATGGTCATCGTGGTGGGAAATCTGACGGTTGGCGGGACCGGAAAAACACCGGTGGTGGAGAAATTGGCACGCAGTCTACGGGACCGGGGACGGAGGGTGGCTATCCTCAGCCGGGGGTATAAAAGCAAAAAAGAGCCTGTTTACCGGAAGTGGTGGCGCTGGATCACCCATACCGAGCCGAGCAAACCCCGTGAGGTCAGCAACGGGAAGGAAGTTCTGCTCGATGCCCATGTGGCGGGAGATGAGCCCTACATGCTGGCCAAAAACCTTCCTGGGGTGGTGGTCCTGACGGATAAGGACCGGGTTAAGGCCGGGCTCTATGCGATCAAGAAATACGGTTGCGACACCCTGATTCTGGATGATGGCTTTCAGTATTATAAGTTGAAGGACCATCTGCAGGTCCTTCTGGTGGACAAGACCAACCCGTTTGGGAATGGACATATGCTGCCCCGGGGCCTGCTGCGGGAGCCCGTCAGCCACTTGGCCCGGGCCAGTTATATCTTTCTTACTAAGTCCACCGGAGAACAGGATCCGGAACTGGAAGCCACCGTACGGACCTATAAACCGGATGCCGATCCCATTGAGTGCACGCATGCGCCCCAATTTCTCCAGCAGGTAGGGGGCGAGAAGCAGAAGCTTCCGCTGGAGGCCCTTGAAGGGAAACGGGTGAATGCCTTTTCCGCCATCGCCGTCCCGGAAAGCTTCGAGTCTTATGTCGAAAAGCTGGGTGCCCGTATCCACCGTCGCCATCGTTTCCTCGATCACCATCGATTTCTAGATTGGGAATTGCGTCAGATCGCTGAGCAGGCAAAGGCAGAAGGCGTTGATTTTCTGGTTACGACGGAGAAGGATGCCGTGCGATTGCCCAGAGACTGGAATCCGGAAATTCCTCTTTATTACCTGAGGGTGGAGATTAAAATTCTCGCCGGAGTGGAAGACTTTGAGGCGGCCGTGTCACGTATTTGCTTCCCCAAACAGAGGATTGCGGCGACTCAACCTCCCATGAGAATGACCTCACCGGAAAGTCGCAGTGCCAGTTGATGCCTACAGCGCAGTGTCAGAGCGGTAGAACCGATGCACTCTCCGCGTAATAGCGCAAAATGCTTCCCAGGGTATCTGATTGCTTTGCCGCGCAAACTCAGCTGCGGTCAGGCTAACTGCTTCTTGTGAGCCGATCAGGGTGGCGATGTCGCCGGGAACAGCCTCCGGCACTTCGGAAATATCGACGACCGTCTGATCCATGGTGACCCTTCCCAAAATCGGGCATTTTTTTCCGTGGATGATCACATGGCCAACATTGCTCAGCGCGGTCGGAATCCCATCTCCGTACCCTGCAGCGAGAATTCCGACCCGGGACGCTTTCTCCAGTCGGTAGGTTAATCCATAGCTGATCCCGGTCCGGGCAGGCAGTTCTTTGATCAGGGTAATCCGGGTGTGAAAGCTCAAGACAGGTTCAACCTCGACCGCGGCCAGAAGGGAGCGCGGATGACGGCGTACCCCAAATTGCAGCAGCCCGACCCGCGCACCGTTGAAAGGTCCTTCCCGCGAAAAGCTGTGCAGGCCGGCACTATTGTCCGCATGGATCAAGCGAGGGGTATCGTCCCAGTCGGGCAGAGAGTGGAGGACTTTCAGAAACAAACTACGCTGGTCTGCTGTAAACTCCGGATCACTGTCAGCGCAGGCAAAATGCGTGAAAATACCTGCCAGTTTCAAATGTCGCGAAGCCCGTAATTGATCATAGACCGCACGAGTATGGGGATGCCAGACCCCCAGACGCCCCATACCGGTATCTATTTTCAAGTGGACCTGAAGCACCTTGCGTGCACGCTCTGCGGCCTTTTCCAGCCGCTGAATCTCTTCGAGACTGGAAATGGTTGGCATCACATCCAGTGCGACCGCCTGCCCCTCCTCTCCGGGCAGCAGGGCACTCAGAACCAGAATCGGCCAGCCTCTGCCCACCTCCCGAATGGCGGCGGCCTCTCCGAGGTTGGCGACAGCAAAAACATCCACCCCTGCCCGCATCAGTCGCCCCACAATCGGTTCCAGCCCATGTCCATAAGCGTCAGCCTTGACCACTGCGATATAGCTCAGGTGGTTGGGCAGGGCGGCGCGGACATTCGCTACATTGAGTTCCAGTCGGCCCAGATCGATCTCCACCCAGGCCCGGATGTGCGGAGGCACACGGTTCATCTGAGAGACATTGGCGAAGCTTCCTCCCGATATGAAGGCGAAAATCCACCGAATTTCCGGAAGCGCAGAGCTGGAAAACGCTAGCTACAACACCCTTCCAGTTATCATCTGTTCAGCTACATTTTTAGAGGTTTTTTTGTAAAACAGGATTGCAAGGGGCATGTGATGGCCGCAAGATGCGCCCAACTAAGGTAATCGCTTGCCACCCCTTACTGCACAAGCTCACTCACTTATGACGGGCCGGACTATTCTGCTGATTGAAGATAACGAACAGAATCGTTATCTGGCCACTTTTCTGCTGGAGAAGAATGGGTACAAGGTGCATGTGGCTTATGATGGTCCCAAGGGTCTGGAGATGGTGTCCCGAATCCGTCCCGATCTTATTCTCCTCGATATTCAGTTGCCGGGGATGGATGGATATGAAGTTTCCCGCAGGCTACGGCAGCTGGAGGAAGGCAGGCATTTGCCCATTATTGCGGTGACGTCCTATGCCATGCTGGGAGATCGGGAGAAGGCGTTAGCTGCCGGGTGCAATGGATATGTGGAAAAACCCATTAATCCAGATACCTTTGTTACTGAAATCCAAAACGTGGTATCTTCACTGCAAACGTCCTGATCGATGAGCCGTATACTGATTGTTGAGGACAAGGAAGAGAATCTCTATTATCTGTCCGCATTGCTCAAGGGTCATGGCTACGAAGTGGAGGCCGCCCGGCATGGGGCGGAGGCGTTGACCATGGCTCGCAGACAGATCCCCGACATGGTGGTATCGGATCTACTCATGCCGGTCATGGATGGATACACCTTGCTCCGGCACTGGAAACTGGACGCACGGCTGAAAGACGTTCCTTTTATCGTCTATACGGCGACTTACACAGAAGAAGAGGATCGCCAGCTTGCGCTCAAGCTGGGGGCGGATGCCTTTATCCTCAAACCTGCTGAACCGGAAGTATTCCTGCTGGAGCTGGAGACAGTTTTTGCCGCCGTCGGGTCGAATAAGATTTTCAGTAAGGACTCTCCGCAAGAAGAGGACACAGATACCATTCTCAAGTCCTACAGTGAGACGCTGATCCGCAAGCTGGAGGAGAAAATGATCCAACTGGAAGAGACCAATAAGGCCCTCGAAGCGGATATAGCCAAGCGTCAGGAAATGGAGCAATCCCTTCGTGAAACGGAGCTGCGCTTCAACCAATTGGCGGAAAATATCAATGAGGTCTTCTGGCTTTCCGACCCGGACAAGAGAATCATGTATTACGTCAGCAGTGGATATGAGCGCATCTGGGGAAGGTCGCGGGAATCATTGTACCAGTCGCCACGGACCTGGCTGGAAGCCATTCACCCTGAGGACCGTCAGCGGATTGATGAGGCTTCCCGGCAGGAGCAGGCATTAGGGAATTACGAAGAGATGTATCGGATTATTCGTCCTGATGGGAGCATTCGCTGGATTCGGGACAAGGCTTTTCCCGTCCTGGATGATTCCGGAAAGGTATATCGGATTGCTGGGACGGCGGAGGATATCACGGAGCACCGTCTGGCGATCCTTCGGATTAAAGAACAGGCTGCCCTGATCGATAAAACCCAGGATGCTATCATTGTAAAGGACCTCGATGGTGTGGTGATATTTTGGAACGCTTCGGCCGAGCGTATCTATGGCTGGACCCGCGACGAAATCACCGGAAAGCGTGCCGATTCAATCCTGTTCAAGGAGAAACTGCAGATGAAAGAAGCGCAGGAAATCCTCTTGAAAAAGGGTGAGTGGATTGGAGAACTCCGGCAGCAGAATAAGGACGGTAGTGAGGTTCTGATCGAGGGTCGCTGGACGCTGCTCAAGGATGAAAAGGGCAATCCCAAGTCCATTCTGGCGGTGAATACCGACATCACAGAGCGAAAGAAAATCGAAGCACAGTTCCTGCGGGTGCAACGCCTGGAAAGTATTGGAACCCTGGCCGGAGGGATCGCTCACGACCTTAACAATGTGTTGTCTCCTATTATCATGGGGCTCGACCTGATCCGGCAGAACGAAGAGTTTCCCGAGCATTTGTATTTGATCCTTGATAGTATGGCCCGGAGTGCACGGCGCGGAACAGATCTGGTCAAACAGGTATTGTCCTTTGCCCGGGGACTGGAAGTGAGAAAAATCACTCTGCAACTGGAACATGTTGTGCGTGAGGTTGAATCCATCATCGAGAACACCTTTCCCAAAAATATATCCTTCGGGTACACACCTTCGCGAAACCTTGCTCTGATCTCGGGTGACCCAACCCAGCTGCATCAGGTGATTCTCAATTTATGTTTGAATGCGAGGGATGCAATGGAACAGGGAGGGCACTTGCACATATCCACCCGGAATGTGACTTTAAGTAAGCAGAATCTCGATTCTTATCCGGAGTGTCAGCCAGGTCCTTATGTTTGCCTGGAAGTGAGAGATGAAGGGGTGGGGATGACTCCCGAAATTAAAGAAAAGTTGTTCGAACCTTTTTTTACCACGAAGGAGACCGGAAAGGGGACAGGGCTTGGGCTTCCCACTGTGCTGGGGATTGTGCGCAGTCATAGTGGGTTCATCACGGTTTATAGTGAGCCCGGGCAGGGGACTGCGTTTCATGTTTATTTGCCCGCTAAGCAAGAGGTGGATGAAGTGGAGGCCTTTGTCGCCCACACTGGGCCGCTCCCGGAAGGAAATGGGGAGTGTATTCTGGTGGTGGATGATGAGGAAGCCATCCTCAATGTGACAAAGGACACCTTGGAAACTTTTGGTTATACAGTATTTCTTGCCGGAAATGGAGCAGAAGCCGTCAAATTATTTTCCCTCCACCGGGATAAAATTGATCTGGTGTTAACCGATATGATGATGCCGGTAATGGACGGGCCGGAGCTGGTTATGGCACTTCAGCAGATCAATCCGGACGTTAAGGTCGTTGCCTGCAGTGGGCTGGAAGCCAGCCGTATGTTATCCCGGGCAAGTGGTGCGGGTGTATCCGTGTTTCTCACCAAACCCTTCACCGCTGAGTCGCTATTGACCACGGTTCATGAGGCATTGCACTTTTCCGCAGAAAATGGAGCCAATGGTTAGCTGCTGGAGGTGAGGTACGGGGTCGCTTGACCAGATGAGAAGTGCCCGTTGTCATCGATCACATCCTGGAGTGTCAGGCTTGCCAGCTTTTCTTTGATCCGTGCCCGTTCTTCAGCCCAGAAAGCATGTGTAGGACATTGATAGTTGGAAGGATGGCAGGTTCCCAAACCCATCAGGCAGCTGCCCAGCCATTCTTTGGGTTCGATTACTTCGGCAATCTCCAGAAGACTGATCTCCTGCGCGGGGCGGGCCAAACGGGTACCCCCTTTCCAGCCACGTTTGGATTCCAATATCCCTGCATCCACCAGCCGGGTGAATAGTTTGGCCAGATAGGCGGGAGGGACATCCGCACATTTGGCAAGATCCCTCACAAAAGCAGATTCACACTCGCCGCTAACGAGGCAACTGAGGGCCCGGATCGCATACCCCAAACTGTGTGACAGGGAGAGCATGTCAGGATGCTGTCATATCAGAGTTCAAGGTCGAATATATCGACATCTCTATAAGAAGATAGTAGTTTTTCAATGCGTGGGATTAGGGCAATTAATTGAATGGGTGCGTTGCAGTCCTGCAGCTGCATCCACTCTTTTGTCGCCGGTGGCTTACCAGTGGACAGGCCCAAAGCGATCCTGAAGCTTGGCGGCGGTGATAATCTTCAGGTAGTTGGCACGTTCGATCGCCTCCGGGTTGGGGGTATTGCGGTAGCTCATACTGCCTTTCATCTGGCTGATCGACTCGTACTCATGCTCTTCCATCCAGTGGGTCAAACCCTCCAGAGTGGTAGTCAGATGACGGACCCCATTTTTCAGCAGGGCGCTGACCATCTGCACGCAGTCTGCACCCGACATGACGGCCTTGAGTGCATCGACTGAGGAATGCACGCCTCCGCTGCAGGCGAAACTGAGGTTAAAGGGATCCCGGAGGATGGCCAGCCAGCGCAGGCGAAGGAGCAGTTCCGTACTGTCCGAGAGTTGGAGGTGGGGGAGGGTCTGCAGCTCCTCAATATCGATATCGGGTTGATAGAATCGATTAAAGAGCACCACTCCTCTGGCCCCAGCTGCTTCCAGTTGCCGGACAAAGTGGGGCAATGATGTGAAGTAGGGGGAGAGTTTCACCGCGACCGGAATCTGCACCTGCGCGCAGACGGAGCGGACGATGCTGACCGCATCAGTTTCGATCTCTGTCGGGGATTTATCAACTGCAGAAGGTTGGAAGTAGAGGTTGAGCTCGAGGGCATCGGCCCCGGCCTGCTCGATATCCTTCGCGTAATCTGTCCAGCCGCTGGGTGTGCGGCCATTCAAGGAGCCGATCACCGGCATCGAAACCATCTCTTTGATTTTCTGGATACGGCTTAGATAAGTCTCCGTATTCAGAGTAAATGCCGAGGATGCAGGGAAGTATGAGGTTGCTTCTGAAAAAGTCTCGGCAGGCCCTTCGACAAACGCTTCTTCCGCCAGATGATCCATCAGGATCTGTTCTTCGAAGAGCGAATGCATGACGATGGCCGAAGCTCCCGCATCTTCAATTTCGCGAACCCGGTCCAGATGATCGACCAAGGGTGAGGCCCCCACCACAAGTGGGTGCTTCAATTTCAGGCCGAGGTAGTCAGTGGTGAGGTCTGGATTCATTCTTTGGACTCGGTAAGGGGGTTGGCGAGCTTCTGGTAATGTTGGAAACGGCAGTTGACCTGCTCCTGGGCTTCGTCAAAGAGCAGCTTGGCGCGGGCCGGATCGCTGTTTTGGAGGATGCGGAAGCGCATCTCGTTGTTCATATACTGTTTCAGCGGGACCGATGGCTCTGCACAGTCGAGCTTCAAGGGCACCTTGCCTTCGGCCGATTTTCTCGGGTCAAAGCGGTAAATGGGCCAGTAGCCGGTCTGCACCGCCAGCTTTTGCTGTTCGAGCCCGTTGACCATGTCGTAACCGTGTGCGATGCAATGGCTGTAAGCGATGACGAGTGAAGGCCCTTCATAGGCATCGGCTTCTGCCAGGGCCTGAACCGTCTGGTTGTCTTTGGCCCCAAAGGCAATCGATGCCACATAGACATTGCCGTATCCCATCGCGATCAGGCCGAGGTCTTTCTTCCCCATGGCCTTTCCGCTGGCCGCAAATTTCGCCACTGCGCCCATCGGAGTCGCTTTGGAGGATTGGCCACCTGTGTTCGAGTAGACCTCGGTGTCGAGGACGAGAATGTTGATGTTTTGGCCGCTGGCCAAAACCTGGTCGAGGCCGCCGAACCCAATGTCATAGGCCCAGCCATCGCCACCGATACACCAGACCGACTTTTTCACCAGATAGTCAGCTACCGGCAACAGCAACCTGGCTTCCGGGCTGTCGATGGAGCTAATCTTATCCTTGAGGGCTTGAACCCGTTCCCGTTGGGCCCGGATTGCTATTTCAGTGTCCTGGGGGCTGTTGAGCAGTTGATTGACCACATCATCGCCGAGGGCTGGTGCCAGCTTGGTGACCAACTCCGCGGCCAGCTTGGCCTTGTAGTTCACTGCCATGCGCATGCCGAATCCGAATTCGGCATTGTCTTCAAAGAGTGAATTGGACCAGGCGGGCCCGCGTCCTTCATCGTTGACCGCATAGGGCGTGGTCGGAAGGTTTCCTCCGTAGATGGAGGAACAGCCGGTGGCATTGGCTATCAGCAGACGGTCGCCCATCAGCTGGGTCAGCAATTTGATGTAGGGTGTCTCTCCGCATCCCGTGCAGGCTCCGGAGTATTCGAAGAGTGGACGGTTGAGCTGCGTGCTCTTGACATCGATTCGCATCCCGGAGGTATCCGGCTCGGGCAGCTCAAGGAAATAACGGTAGTTGGCCTGTTCCTTTTCAAGAATCGCATCGATCGGCGTCATGTTGATCGCCTTGCGGCTGGCGTTCTGTTTGTCTTTTGCCGGGCAGACCGACACACACAGTTGGCAACCGGTACAGTCATCCGGTGCCACCTGAATGGTGTAGAGATGGTCTTTCAAATCCCGCGACTTGAACTCCTTGCTCTGGAACTCTGCCGGGCATCCATTGAGGCTTTCAGCTGGATAGGCTTTGGCCCGGATCGCCGCGTGCGGGCAGACCATGGCACATTTTCCACATTGAATGCAGAGATCAGGATCCCAGGTCGGAACGCTCAGGGCAATCCGCCTCTTTTCCCACTGGCTGGTGGCCATCGGCCAGGTTCCATCAATGGGAAATGCGGATACCGGAAGGAGATCCCCTTTCCCCGCCAGCATCACCCCGGTCACTCGCTGGACAAAGTCTGGAGCTTCTTTCGGGACGGGTGGCAGACGATGCTGGTCCGCCTGTGCCTGGTCCGGGATCTTCACTTCATGGAGATTGGCGAGTGTCCCGTCCACTGCCGCAAAGTTCTTTTCGACGACGGCACGACCTTTGCGGGAATAGGTCTTTTCAATCGTGTCCTTGATTTTCTGGATCGCCTCGTCCTTCGGCAGGATACCGGAAATCGCGAAGAAGCAGGTTTGCATGATCGTGTTGATCCTGCTCCCCATGCCGGTTTCCCGGGATACCTTGTAGGCATCAATGACATAAAACTTGAGCTCTTTCTCAATGATGTCCTCCTGAAGTTCCCGCGGCAGGCGGTCCCATACATTATCTGGGCTGAAGGGGGCATTGAGCAGGAATACAGCGCCCTTCGCCGCCCGCTCCAGGATGTCGATCCGATCGACAAAGGAAAACTGATGGCAGCCGACAAAGCGGGCATCACTAATCAGGTAAGGAGCATGGATCGGTCTGGGGCCGAATCGAAGGTGCGATACCGTCATCGCTCCGGACTTCTTGCTGTCATAGACAAAGTATGCCTGGGCATAATTGTCTGTCTCCATCCCGATGATTTTAATCGTGTTCTTGTTGGCCCCGACGGTTCCGTCCGCGCCCAGTCCGATGAAGAGCGCCTTGAAGACATCCTCGGACTCTATGCCGAAACTCGGGTCATAGGGTAGAGACGTGTGGCTCACGTCATCGACGATTCCCACCGTAAAGTGGTTTTTCGGCTTCTCTGCTGCGAGATTGTCGAAGACCGATTTGACCATCGCAGGATCGAACTCCTTTGAACCCAGACCGTAGCGTCCTCCGATCACCAACGGCTCAAAGCCTGCTGGGAGTTCTCCCTCGGCGCGCGCTTCGGCCAGGGCAGAAAGGGTGTCCTGGTAGAGGGGTTCCCCCAACGCTCCGGGTTCTTTTGTCCGATCGAGTACGGCGATGCGCTTGACCGTGGAGGGAATCGCCTGGACGAAGCGTTTTAACGAAAACGGACGGAAAAGGCGGACTTTGAGCACCCCCGTTTTTCGTCCGTTGCGATTGAGCCAGTGAGCGGTTTCTTCTGCGGTCTCAGCTCCTGAACCCATGATGATGATGAGATCCTCAGCGTCGTCGGCTCCACTGTATTCGAATAGTTGATACGAACGACCGGTGAGTTTGTGGAAGACCTCCATCGTATCCTCCACGATGCCCGGAAGGGCGTCATAGTATCCGTTGATGGCTTCACGGGCCTGGAAGAAAACGTCTGGATTCTGGGCGGTGCCACGAATGACCGGAGCATCTGGGGTCAGTGCGCGCCGATAATGGGCGGAGAGGGCTTCCGGGTCGATCAGCGCTTCGAGGGTCGCGTCTGAAAGCGTTTGGTAGGTGTTGACCTCATGGGATGTGCGGAAGCCATCGAAAAAGTGCAAGAAAGGGATGCGGGACTTGATTGAAGCGGCATGGGCAATGGCCGCCAGGTCGTGCGCTTCCTGGACAGAGTTGGATGCCAGCAGTGCGAAACCGGTTTGACGGCAGGCCATCACGTCTGAGTGGTCTCCGAAAATGGAGAGCGCATGGGTGGCCAGAGTGCGCGCCGTCACATGCATGCAGAAAGGAGTCAGCTCACCCGCAATCTTATACATGTTGGGAATCATCAGGAGCAGACCCTGGGAAGCGGTAAAGGTTGTCGCGAGGCAACCGGCCTGAATATTGCCGTGAACCGCGCCGGCCGCTCCGCCTTCAGATTGCATTTGCGCGACCTGTGGAACCGCCCCCCAGATGTTGGGTTGATTTTGGCTCGACCATTCATCGGATAGTTCGGCCATGGGTGAGGAGGGCGTGATAGGGTAGATCACAATGTTCTCACTGAGGCGGTAGGCTACGGACGCAACTGCTTCATTCGCGTCATGGATTTGGGTGGAGTCGTCTTTCATGGAGAATGGGATATAAACGGGGAAGGAGAATTCGAACTCTGGACTGTTTACTCTTTTGAACCTCAATAAGGAATGTTGCGAGCTTTGATCTGCTGATTAGACCGGGAAAAGCGGGATGCGTCGAATCGTCATATCACAGTAGCTATTACTAAGAGTTGGGGTATGTTGGTATATTAGTAAAGCTAATATTATTTCAGCTTACGAGATCATTTCTTATCTTGTAATTTCCAGAGGCATTAGCTTTCCAGCTGCATGATGGTGGACTTGATACGCTTCTGCTTTTTGCTTCCAGGCGTAGCTTCTGCAGTCAAATGGCAGCGCAAACCACAGACAATGGCCTCCACGCCTTATGTTTTGGCAAAGGAAGCGGTGCGCTGGTCCGTCAAGGCAAGGCTGGTTCCCCGCCAATGTGGCATCCCATTTTCAACCCTTCTGCGAAGCAAGGAGGGTGGCCATTCTGGTCTTTCTCCGGATCAGGGTTTTGGATCATCCGGGCGACGCGCTTGTTCGATGGCGCGCTCAGTGGTGCGACACTCGATGTCTTCCAGCGGTAAATCGTCATTGTCGTCGGTGATCTCATGGGCGAAGTATTTTTTCCGCAGCCAGAGGGCGACGTGAACGAGTCCGATCAGAACCGGCACTTCAATCAGAGGGCCGACCACAGCGGCAAAGGCCACGCCGGAGCCGATGCCAAAGACCGCGATGGCCACGGCGATCGCCAGTTCGAAATTGTTCCCCGATGCGGTGAAGGCGAGGGTGGTGCTGCGGCTGTAATCCGCTCCCAGTCGCTTGCCCATGAAAAAGCTGACCAGGAACATGAGCACAAAGTAAAGGGCCAGCGGCACGGCAATGCGCAGCACATCGGCGGGGAGCTGCACGATGGCGTCGCCCTTGAAGGTGAACATCACCACAATGGTGAAAAGGAGTGCGATGAGCGTTATCGGAGCAATTCGTGGAATAAACTGCTTCTCGTACCAGGCCGCGCCTTTTAACGGGATAAGGATGACCCGGCTGAGAATGCCGGCGGCAAAGGGAATCCCCAGATAAATCATGACACTGGCAAAAATCTCACCGATCGTGACGTCGGCCAGCGTCCGGCCGCCCATGCCCTGGACGGTGGACAAATCGATGCCGAGCAAGCCGGGCAGCCAGGTGATAAAGATCCAGGCATAGAAGCCAAAAAAGACGATCTGGAAGACGCTGTTGAGCGCGACCAGTCCGGCACAGTATTCCGAGCTTCCCTTGGCCAGCTGATTCCAGACCAGCACCATGGCGATACAGCGGGCAATCCCGACGAGGATCAGGCCGACCATGTATTCGGGATGATTTTGCAGAAAAATCACCGCCAGCACAAACATCAGGATCGGTCCCACAATCCAGTTCTGGATCAGCGAGAGGCTGGTCACCCGCACATTGGCGAAGACCTTCGGCATCTGTTCATATTTCACCCGCGCCAGTGGCGGATACATCATCAGGATGAGTCCGGCAGCAATCAGAAGGTTGGTCGTTCCTACCGTGACCGGGGCGAAAAAGCCTTCCGGATCGGCGATCAGAAAGTTTCCGATGGCCACTCCAAGGGCCATCGCAGCAAAGATCCAGACCGTCAGGAAGCGGTCGAGGAAGGACATTTTTTTAGCTACGGACTGAGCAGACATGGTACTTGGGATTAAAGGGGGGGGCGTTCGAATCGGCTGGGACAGGCCGTATTAGCGTGCGTTCAAGGCTTCCCGATAGCCGGCGGCATAAGCGCCGAAGACTTTGGCGATTTCGTCGCGGATGCGTCGAAAGGCCTCGATTGCTTCTTCGCCCGGACGGGCCGCATGGGGCGGATCTTCAAATCCCCAGTGGTAACGGGTGACCTTCCCCGGAAATACGGGGCAGGCTTCGTTGGCATTGCCGCAGACTGTAATGATGGTCTGGATACCGGCATCGAGAAACTGGTCGAGGTGCTTCGAGGTGTGTCCGCTGACGTCGATTCCGATTTCCTTGAGGACTTCGATCGCCAGCGGGTGAACATAGCCTGCTGGTTTGGCACCAGCGCTGTGGACCTCAAAGAGATCACCAGCCACATGGCGAAGGATGCCTTCAGCCATGTGGCTGCGGCAGGAGTTGCCGGTGCAGAGAATGAGAACGTTGGTTTTTTGCATGTTGATGGTGTGAAAAGGTTAACAGCAGTTGTTGTCCGCGACGAGTTCGGGGCAGTCTTTGGACTGTTTGCGAATCCTCCGGATAACGGTGTCCCGTTTTTTCAGGTCTGATTTGAAGACGGGGTATTCCCGGGAGCTGTCCTGCAGGCACTTGAGATTTTCCACCAGCAGGGCAGGTGCGGGACTGGGAATACGGTAGATCATCCAGTTCCCTGAACGTTCCGCCTCGACCATTTTCAGGCGCTTCATGTAGGCCAGCTGCTTGGAAATTTTGACCTGGGTTTCATCCAGTACCTCCTGCAAATGACAGACACAGAGTGGCCCCGCCTTGAGCAGGTTGAGGATGCGGAGGCGCTGCGGGTCGCAGAGGCACTTGTAAATGTTGATCAAGTCCATTCTTCCAGGGTGGGGCTGTATCAATATACGGTCAATAGTATATTCTGTATAATGTATTTAATGGGACGACGGGATGGTGCTGGGTTCACTTACACTGGACAGCCCCTTTCTGGATCTGCATTTCTGAGGTTTGCATCTTCACTGATGAAACCTTACCTCCGAGTGGCCGGGATGATTGCTTTGTTGATCCTGATGTCCTTTCTCCTGGTGGAAGCCTGGGGGGTGTCGCTGCTGAGCGATCCCTCAGAGTGGATTGGCCGGGGAGGCCTTCTGGCGGCATCGGTGGGGGGAGGCCTGTTGATGGCGGATATTTTCATCCCTGTCCCCTCCAGCATTATCATGGTTGCGCATGGTGCGGTCTTCGGCTTGTGGGGAGGGTTTATGCTTTCCCTGGTGGCCAGTGTCATCGGCTGGATGATCGGCTGGTGGCTGGGAAAGAAGGGGAGCGTCTGGATGGACCGGGTGGTATCTCCGACTGAGCGGGAGAAAGCCAGGCAGTACATGCTCCGCTACGGAATGCTTGCGATCGTCCTTTCGCGCATGCTTCCGATCGTGGCTGAAACCGTAGCTATCATGACCGGTGCAATGGGGCTGGGATGGAAGCGGGTCTTGCCAGCTTTCACTTTGGGCACGATTCCTCCTGCGCTGATCTATGCCTGGGCAGGAGCGATGGCCGTTGATCTGGCGACCGGGCTGTGGATTGCGGGCGGGGTATTTGTTCTGGCCGGAGTCAGCTGGTATATCAGCCAGCGATTACTCTCGGCATCGGAGTTGGAATCAGACGCTGAGGCGGAGGCAGTGAGCGAGGGGTCTTAGCGGAAGCTCAGGGATCCTCAATCACGCCGAGAATGCGTCCGAGGTATTTGCGGGCATACCAGTCACTGCGTTCACGAAGGATGGAGGGATGGACCTCGCCGCGAAGCCCGAGTTCGGGCGCAGCGGTGATGACACTGCCCGCTTCGCGGTCGAGGGCGACCCAGGCGAGGGCCTGAATGAGGTCCTCTTCTGCAAAGTGCTCCCGCAGGTGATCATAGATGATGCGGGCAATGATGCGCTCTGCATTGTCCTGAGTGATGTCGGCAATGGCCGCGACCGAGATGAGATTGCGCACGCGCTGCCCCTTGTCACCCCGCAGACCTGGCTCCCAGTTAGCGAGGCGGGGAAGCAGTTCCCGCATGCGGTGACTCAGAGGCATGTTGCCGAGGGGAGGGGCAAGCGGAGTGTAGATGCCATCGTCTTCCGGCAGACCATCAAACCGGATTTGATCAATGGCTTCCCGGGGGATTTCCCGATAAGTGCTTGTTCCGTAAAAGGCGAGGGGTTCCGTCCGGTCCATCCAGAGGGCCGTAGCGCCCGTCCCCGCCCAAGTGAGCAGGGCGATGACCACCCACATCGATGAGCGGGCGGTCAATCGACGGGCCCCTTCCCAGCGAATCAGTCCCAGACCGGCCACCGTCGAGGCTAGGCCAATGGTGAGCAGGGCGATGATCGAAAAAGGTACCTCAGCAAGCCCTTGGCCTTCATGGTAGGTAGCCTGAAGCACTTCCACCGCATACCTGCCGGGCATGAAGCTGGCGAGGATCTGCGCCCACTCGGGCAGGAGCACCAGGGGCACCCCGACGCCGCCAATTAGAATCATGGGGAGAAAGAGACATTGACCCAAGGCCTGCACCGAGGGCACATCGCTGGCCAGTGCGGTCACGATCAGCCCCAGACCGAGAAAAGGAAAAATGACGATGGCGTAGGCGAGAAGAAATTGACCAGGGTGCAGCGGATAGGGTGTCCCGTAAAGGTAATGGGCCAGAACCATCTGCAGGATAACGGCGAGCGCGACAATGCAGAGACGGGCAAGGAGGACGGATGAAAGGAGGGCGTTGACCGGAATGGGTAGGAGCTCAAAGCGCCGCCAAAGCCCCTGTTCCCTTTCTGCCACCAGTGCGGTGGGCATCCCGAGGCAGGCACCCCCGAGGATCGTAATGGTCAGAATCTGCCCCATCTGATCAAGCAGCAGGGGCTGCCCACCGCGAAAGATACTGCCAAAACCGAGGAGGAAGAGGACCGGAACCAGATATCCGTAAGCCAGCGTCCGGCCGCTGCGGCAGTTCAAGCCCATGGTGAGTTTGAAGTGAAGCCAAAGTCCCTTGATCATGTGTGGGGATCTCCTTCGGCAGGGTAGCCTTTCCCGGTATGCTGGAAATAGACCGCTTCAAGGTCGCCGTCGACGGAAGAAAGGGATTTCAGCTCGATCTGCTCTTGTGCGAGTCGACCGGTGAGTTCACGGAGGCCTGTTGTGATGCAATCGGTTTGCAGGGTGTAGAAGTGGTCGTGTGTAGTGTTTTGATGGATACATGGAAGCGAAGTCAGAATGGTATCGTTCAGCGGTCGGTCGGTGGTGAAGGTGATCCGCTTGTGGTTGCGGACTGGCTGCAGCAGTTCAGGAAGCGTGCCCTGTACAACGATTTTTCCGGTATCGATAACCGCAATTTGGTCACATTCCCGGGCTGCTTCGTCGAGCAGATGAGTGCTGATCAGCACGGCTGCTCCGGTGTCCCGACACTGCCGGATAAGCGTCATCAGCTCACGGCGAACGGTGGGATCGAGGCCCGCAGTGGGCTCGTCGAGGATGAACAATTCAGGTTGATGAATAAAGGCGAGGGCGAGCGCCAGGCGCTGTTTCTGGCCCCCGGAAAGCGTATGGTATGGGGCTGCGGCCTGCGGGAGGAGACCAAACTGCTCAAGGGTAGTCTGGGCAGATTGGCTCCGCGGGTAAAAGGTGGCAAAGAGCTGAAGGGCCTCTTGAGGGGTGATTTTATCGGGAAGCTTACAGGCTTGGAGGACCGCTCCGACTTTACTCCGGCACCGATCAGGGGATTTCAGAGCGTCGATCCCCGCTATCGTAACCTTGCCCTGATCGGGTTGCCTCAGCCCGAGGATACATTCAAGCGTGGTGGTTTTGCCTGCTCCGTTCGGGCCGATCAGTCCGAGGATTTCCCCCTTGTGCAGTGCCAGGTCGATCTGATCCACCGCAGGGTGCCGACCGTAGGCCTTGCTCAATCGCTCAACACTGAGGACCGGATTCATCTTTCTAGCTATTGAAGATGGACCTGAGCGGTGCAAGGGGAATCACGACCGAGCGCCATCCGCTTCAGAACAACCTTGAGACGAGGGCCACCATAGCGGGGAGAATGAAATAGAGCAGGACAATCACCCCGATGGGGAAATAACGGTTCTTCCCTGCCATCGCCCCCAGGAAACTCGCCACCGCGAGGGGGATTTTTCTGACGGGCGGAAAGGGCCATAACAGCAGGATGCCGGAAACATTGAAAAGCAGGTGAGCAAAGGCAGCGACCACGGCAACTTCACTGCCGGTGGCCAAGGCTGCCAGCATGGCGGTGAGCGTCGTTCCCAGATTGGTCCCAAGGCAATACGGATAGACTTGGATCAAGCGAAGGATCCCCGCACCCGCCAGGGGAACAACCAAGGATGTGGTCACGGAGCTGGTTTGCACGGCAAAGGTCAGGACCACTCCGAAAAACATGGCACGCCCAGCACTGCGAAAGAGGTGCTCATTGAAAAAACGCTCCAGCTTTTCCAGTACCAGACTGCGGAGTATTTTTACGATCGCCACCAGCATGCCATAAGTCAGGGCAAGCGTGGCAACCAGCATGATCCAGCCATTTTGAAAACAGACCATGGCAATAAATTCGATGGTCGGCTGGGTGGCGGCCTTCATCGGATTGCTCACTTTCATTCCACCGAAATCCTGAAACGTATGCGCGCAAAACTCCGCTGCGCTGCTCAATGCCCCGGTGGACCATTCCAGGGGCAGGAGGATGGCAACCGTCAGCACGTTGAAAAAACTGTGCAGGGAAGCAAAACCAAAGGCCCGTTCCAGCTCGGCTTTGCGGTTGATATGGCCGAGGGAGACCATCATCCCGGTGATGGTGGTGCCGATGTTGGCCCCCATGATCATATAGACGGCCGCCTGACTGGAAAGTGCGCCCCCCGCCACCATCCCGACAATGATCGAAGTGGAAGTAGAGGAGCTTTGGACCAGGGTCGTGGCGAGGATTCCCAGACATAGCGCCGTGATGGGGTTGGACGTCGCGGTCAGCAGGGTTTCGGCAAACTCTTTCCCGAACAACTTGAAGGCGTGGCCCATGCCGCCCACTCCGACGATGAAAAAATAGAGCGCGGCAGCGATTCCGATGATTTTCAGCCAGACCAGCCAGCGCGGTTGCGGAGGGGAAGGATGCAGGCCGCGCTCAAACTTCGTAGTCTGGGTTTGAGGGGGGATGGAATCCTGTGACGAAGCGCTAGTAAGAGGCAGGGTCATATAGCATTGCAGTGCCAGAAGAAAGAAATGCGGTGGAATGACTTTCTCCTTGGCCATACATCTGACGTCAGTCATTCGGCCATCAAGAAAAATTCCTGCTTTTTTGGGATGGGTGGGTTTTGACTCTTCATCTGACCATGCCTTGAATCCTTTTTATGAAGAAAACGATCGTCCTTACCGGGGTAACCCGTGGATTGGGAAAAGCTCTGGCTGGTTGGTTTATCGAAAACGGGTATATTGTCATTGGATGCGGGCGCAGCCGATCAGAGATCGAGGCGCTCAGCGATAGATATCCGGATCCGCACCGTTTCGATTCATTGGATGTGTGTGATGCGGACGCGGTTGAGCGTTGGGCTGCTGAGGTGATCGAAGCGGCCGGACCTCCGGACCTCTTGGTCAACAATGCCGCCATCATTACTCCGAATGCCCCACTTTGGGATGTTCCCGTGGCGGACTTCTCCCGAATCCTCGATGTGAATGTTAAAGGGGTTTTTCATGTCATCCGAGGATTTCTCCCGTCTATGATCGCCCGGGGGAGCGGGGTTGTGGTGAATTTCAGTTCGGGCTGGGGGCGCAGCGTTTCCCCCGAGGTCGCTCCTTATTGTGCCACGAAATGGGGCATCGAAGGACTGACCCTGGCACTGGCCGAAGAACTTCCCTCCGGAATGGCGGCCATCCCGCTCAATCCCGGAATCATTGATACGGAAATGCTCAGAAGCTGTTTCGGGGAAAATGCCGCATCCTTCCCCTCACCGGATGTCTGGGTTCAGCGGGCTGGTCCCATGCTCCTGCGGCTCAATGCCGCGGACAATGGAAAGCCCCTCACTGTTTCCTGAGTTCACTGAATCTCCTAGCAGGTAGAAGAACCCTATCGCCAATTTACTCTCATCGTTGCATAGGGTTGATTCATACCCTTGCCCGCGCCTAAGGTCTCCTCTAACCCCCTGCATGATCGAATACTCCATGACCTCTACTGATCGGCTGCCCGGATGCGGGGCTGGTGGCTGAGAACTTACCTCAATACGTATTTAAGGAACAACTATGAGACGATGTTCATTGAAATTGAACCCCACTGTTGCCGCTTTGCTCGCGCTCGTACCCGCCGTTTTACCCGGAAGTCAGGAGGGCAGTGTTGAACGGCTGGATATGACCAGTGAGGGCGAGTTGCGGATGCAGTACCGTGGCATCATTGGCCAG
The DNA here is from genome assembly GCA_050485245.1 of Verrucomicrobiota bacterium. GTDB lineage: Bacteria > Verrucomicrobiota > Verrucomicrobiia > Opitutales > Oceanipulchritudinaceae > JBJHBA01. The sequence goes on from JBJHBA010000002.1 coordinate 188,761, forward strand.
GAATTTACTTTGGAAAAATCGGATGAGCTGGGCGATTCCTGGGCTGCGATTTCCACGGCGAATGCAGACTCATTTGGCGTGGTGACCTTCATGGAACCGGTGGAAGGGACACACCAGTTTTATCGGGTGCTGGCGGAGCCGGTGATCATTCCGCGTGTCTATTCGGTGGAACATACCGGGGCAGCTTACGACCCTCCACCGCTGCCTGCTTTTGAAGATCTTCCCGAGATTGTCCCGCTGACCGATCCTTTTGCCTGGTCGGATGGAAGCGGCCGGATCAGCAGTTTTGCAGACTGGGCCCGCCGCCGTTCGGAGATCAAGGCGGAGCTGGAGGAATACGAAATCGGGCCAAAGCCACCCAGGCCGGAGAACATGACGGCCAGTTATGCCAATGGCACCCTTACGGTGACTGTTACCGTCGGTGATGAATCGCTGACATTGACTTCGCCGATTACTCTGCCTTCTGGAGATGGCCCGTTCCCTGCCATTATCGGTTTGGGAGGCGGTGGCTCGGGAAGTTTGCCGGGCAATATTTTCAGCAGCCGGGATATTGCCATGATCCCGTTCAATTTTGCGCAAGTGGTGGGACACCGCTGGGATCGTGGGACGCTTCCCGGTGGCGAGACGCCTCCCATTTACCGGCTCTATCCAGATCAGACCTGGATGGGAGACTATGCAGCCTGGTCCTGGGGGGTGAGTCGCTTGATTGATGGTCTGGAGATGGTCCAGGACGAACTCCCCATCAATCTGGAGCGGCTGGCGATCAGCGGGTGTTCATTCGCTGGAAAAATGGCCTTGTGGGCGGGAGCAATGGATGAACGCATTGCCTTGACCATCGCTCATGAGCCCGGTGGCGGTGGGGCCGCTGCCTGGCGGGTTTCCGAAATGCTCCAGGGAGTGGAGAAACTCGGGGCGACCAATAATGCCTGGTTCATGCAAAGCATGTTCCGCTTCTCCGGCTACAACGTTTTTAAACTCCCCACTGACCATCACGAGTTGATGGCGATGGTGGCACCCCGTGCATTGTTGTTCCTCGGAAATGAGAGCATGACGTGGCTGGCGGAGGAATCCGGTTATGTTTCATCCCGGGCCGCCCATCAGGTGTGGAAGGCCTTTGGAATCGGTGATCGTTTTGGGTTTTCCATTCAGGAAGGGCACCAGCACTGCGCGGTGCATCCGGCACAGCTTCCGGCGGTGGAGGCTTTTGTCGACAAGTTCCTGCTCGATGTGGAAAATGTCGATACCAGCTTTGCCGACCATCCCTTCCCACATGTCAATTACGAGCGTTGGTTCCGCTGGTGGGGCACGGATGAGCCGGTGCTTCCACGTGATGGCTCAGTGACCATTGCCTATGAACCGGAATGCGGTCTGGTTGGCGAGAACTGGGACATCGTTGAGGATGCAGAGGCTTCCAATGGACGCTACGTCATCCCCAAACCAGGCTTCGCAACTATACTGGCGGTTCAAGCTGGAGCCGAAGGCAGTCAGATCGAGTTAACCATAGATATCGAGGAAGCTGCTGAGTACAATCTATTCTGGCGGGTGAATTTCCCAACCTCCAGCAGTAATTCAGTCTGGGTGAAACTGAATGATGGGAACTATGCCTCCCTATCCGCAGCAGAAACCGATGGTTGGGAGTGGCGCCGGATGACCGGGTGGAATCTGGAAGCGGGCCAACATACAATATTAATCAGTATCCGGCATGAAGGTTCCATGTTGGACAAGTTAGTCTTCTCCACTTATCCCTTTGCCCCGGATGACCTTGGGCCCGATGCGGAAAATCTTTGTAACTGATACTTGGTAGTGGTTCTTTGGAAAGGTCCGCGTGCCTGACACTTCGGCGCGCGGACCTTTTTTTAAAAAACGGAACAGTGTATAACAATTTCATTACACCGCTCGATTTCCTATGGTCACCCTACTGAATGAATTTCGAAAACTTTGCTTGAGGGCAACCGGGCAAGAATCACATCTATGACCGTCGTTTGGAAATTGGCAACCAGCTGTCGGACTTCCGCTGCTTTCAGTGTCACCGTCATCGGCACAAATGCGATATCGCTGGAAAGCGGTTCGGCTCCGGTGATTTCAATGTGGAGTGGGGCGGCTTTTTCGAGGAGGTTCCTCCAGCGCTTCTTTTTTGAATCAAATTTCTGAGTCCGCAGGTAAAATGTAATCGTACCAGGGTGTTGCTTGTTCTTGTGGGTGTCCTCGATCAACGTTTCCAGCTTCACCATGTCGGCCTGGTTGGGCATGGATTTGAAGGTGATATCGAAATGCTCAACCCCGTTCCCGAATTGATCCCGCAGCCGGAAAATAATCTGGGCATGGGCTTCATATTGCTGATGCCGGTTCCAGTTGGTAAGGTTGTTTTTCAGACGGCTGACATCGGTAAAAGTCTTGGCCGTGGCATCGCGAAAATAGGCGGCGGTGGCAGCATAGGATTTTGGATCGGCCGGTGTTTCCAGTGCGGTCTGAATCAACGGCATAACGGCATTGCGGTTGTTCTTTCCGGTAACGATTCCAATATCGCTCCCGAAATGGGCGGTTTCGTAAACGATGGCGAAGGGGATTTCTCTGCGGTCCCCCGCCAGTAGATTTCGCTCTACGGAGTAAGTTTTACAGCGCAAGCTGCTGTCCTCCAGACGACGTTCCAGAAGTAAGTTGAGTGTTTCCACCTCAAGTGACTCGCAGTCGTTGGCTGGCCGGATCGCTCGGTAGTTGAAGTTGAGGTTGGCAGCACTCGTCCGCACTGTGTTGTCAGAGGAGTCCTCCTTGACATAGCGGATGGGGACCGGACGCAGGAAGGGAAGGGTTTGTGATCCGATGAGAACAAACTCCTGCACCCCATAGTCGTCATACATATCATGCCCCGATTGGAGGTAGTGGAGGTGCAGATCGAGGGTTTTCCAGCTCCCGAATTCCAGTTCATTGAGCACACGCAAGCCGCGACCAGTACCCTGGAAAATGAGGCGGCCCCATCTCGCCAGTTGTCCTTGTCCGACATGAGCGAGTCCGCTGCCAAAATTGGCCCCGGCGAGATGAATCAAGTTGCCAATGGGCGAAAAGCCCTTCGGTTGACAATAGGTGCGAATCCAGTTGCGCACAACGAGGGCACCAGTGCTGTGGATGATGACATGAAAGCCTGAAACAAGCAGTTCCGGATATTGACCGTGGAGGGCACGGTTCATGGCCAGAGTGACATCATCCAGTCGAATGCCGTCGTTGAGCGAAATCCAGCGACTCAAATTGATTTCTTTGACGACCTCTGGTCCGAAGCGGGTTCGCAGCTCGTTTGGCAATGTGCCGTAGATGTCTTCGACCTTATTGTTTTTCCCTTCGGAGGAATAACCGTGAATGAGAAGGATAGGGAGCATGAAGCGAGAGGGCAGAGGGTGAAACTATTGCGTTTGTAAAACGCCAAAGATCACTCCTAGCAGATTTCCTGCCCGCCTGTCCATCTTAAGGGAGTGGGGGCTTGGACGGAGAGGAAAGAAAGAGGATGGATTATGAAGAATGAAGCATCGGAGTCTCCTGTTTCCAATCCAAGGCAGGGCAGTGTGTCTCTTCGCCGCGGCGCCTGATGTGCCCCGGCGCCAAACTCATCCTCATCTAGCACCAAATTGCTACAGGCCGATGCCTTGCCGCAGCACTTCGGAGCCAACCGGGATAAAATGGATGCGACCACTGCTGAGAATAGAAGTGGCAGCGGGGGCAATGATGTGGTGACCTCGACCATCTGCCGGGGGCAAACCGATGGCGGAGCGTGCCTCAGATGCTAATTTAGGAGATAGTGGCAGGGTGCTCAGGTAGTCACAATTCAATGAAATGGTGGCCTTTCCAGTGGTGACCATCAATCCCGGTTGATTGCGGCGGGCCCAGTCTTCGATGCCTCCGGCCAACAAGATAAAGGGTAAGGTGGGATACTCTTTCCAGTAAGCCACCTCTTCCTCATAGACTTCGCGGTGGACTACCCAGTCATAGGCCCGCTCTAAAACATCCTTGTAGGCTGCGGGGTTCCGGTCCAGCCACTCCGTATGGCGCTTGAGTTGCTGCCAATAAGTCAGAGTGGGATCTGTCACTTCGGAAGTGGGGGCACCTTCAGCGTCTGGATGCATGCCAAATGCATCGAGGAAGGCCAGCTGGGCTACCCGCTGCTGAGCTGCCGTATTCTGACTTAAAGTGGATTGAAAACTGGCATAAGCCGCCTCCACTGACTCAAACACTTCCACCGTTTCCCCAGCGAAGAGGCTGGGGTCAAGCGTTTCTCCAAAAGCCAGCAGAAATCCTGCGGCGAGGCGTTGTTGTGCCTCATCCGGCTTGGCATGAAGACCTTGCGTCATTCCAAGGGTTAGAATGAAGAGGATTCCTACGAAAATGGATCGGGTTTTGATTGGCATATGTAAAACAGTTCAAAGAATACGGCCCCATGCGTCAAACCCACTCGACATTTTTGATTCTATTCTTTTCCACCCTGCTGGGAGGGCTCGTTTCTGCTCAGCCTTCCGGCGGCCCCTATGGTCCCGTTCCCCAGCACTACCCGGTCCCCGAAACCGGCAAGGTCTTTTATGTTTCCCCGGAGGGGAATCCAGAAGCGACCGGCAGTAGTTTGGATGAGCCGACCAGCCTGCGCCATGCCATCATCCGGGCTCAGACCGGTGATACCGTGGTCCTGCGTGGGGGAATTTATCGGACCGGAAGTGTTTATTTCAATCAGGGAATCACCCTCCAGCCTTATCATGATGAAGAGCCGGTGTTGAAAGGAACCCTGCTGGTTTCCTCCGGCGACTGGAAGAAAGCTGCAGAGGGCATCTGGAAGACGCAGTGGACCCACCTGTTTCCCGCCGCCCCAGCGGACTGGTGGCGGCCAGAGCGGCACCTCGATACCACCCCGCTTCACCGCTTTAATTATGACATGGTTTTTGCCGATGACCAGAGGCTCGAAAGTGCCGGATCGATCGAAGAGGTGTCGGAAAATTCCTACTACATCGATTATGAGAACGGGTGGGTTTTCATCGGTCGGAATCCGGCGGAAACCAGTATCGAAATCACCGCTCACGACAGCGCGCTGGTCCGCACCATGCGGCGGGTTCACAACCGCGACAATGATGGCATCGGCCCGACAATTCGCGGGATCACTTTTACCCGTTATGCCCGCCTCGCCCTTCTGGTCGAAGGCGTGGAACCGGGACGACCGATGGACGCTAGTGAGTTTGGCAAGGATGTCGTCGGGACGACGATCGAGAATGTGACGATCTCCCATTGTTCGCGTGTCGCCGGTTATTTCCGCGGAGATGATTTGACCATTCGACAGAGCCTGATTGCGGATTGTGCGACGGAGGGGATTTATGTGATCAATTCTGCGAATGTCCTTCTGGAAAGAAACATTATCACCCGGACCAATTCCCATACACCGATCATGGGGTATTATGCCTCGGCCATCAAAATATTCAACCAGTCCCATTACGTGGTGGTGCGCGACAACGTCATTATCGACAACCCACATGCCAGCGGTATCTGGTATGATGTTGGCAATAACCATGGTCTGGTGGTGAACAACTGGGTGGAAAATACCAATGATGGTTTCTTCTTTGAAATATCCGAGGGAGCCATCTGCGCGGGTAATGTCTTTGTCAATGCATCCCCTGGTGTTCGCATCCTGAACAGCGCGGATGTGGCGGTGTATCAGAACACGTTTTACAACAGCCCGCTTCAGGTCATTCGCACGATGCGTAGTTCAGCGGCGGGAGATCACTTCGGATGGCACGAAAGTGCTGGTCCCTCGGTTGCTCAGCGTGATCGGCATATAGCCTTAAATAACCTTTTTATCGCAGATGAGCAGTTCCCCTATGCACTGGTTCAATACTGGGAAGCAGAAGGTGTCGATGCCGTCGCTGAAGCAGAGCAGATCAAAATGCTGGATGGGAATGTTTACGTTCGGACAAGTTCCGGAAAGCCTCTGATTAGCTGGGGGCTTGCCACATTCCCGCCTACGCAGGATTCGGCGCAGAGCGTCTACACTATGTCCGGAATCCGGTCAGAAAAGCCAGGTTTTGAGCAGGGAGGAGCCGCTTTTGTCGGTTACCGTTGGCCGGTAGTACGCAGCCCGGAATTGAAGCGGTTCGAGTTAATGGCAACTTTCCCAGGGGCACAGGTGGGTGTGCAGATTCCTTCGACGGTCCTTGAGGCGGTTGGTTGGGAGCTGGAAACAAGTCCTTTCCCCGGTGCCTACCCGGCAGAATAAGGTAAAGCAATCCAATCGCTGGAATATGTGCTGAAACCCAGCCTGTTCACTCCTCCATTGATGGGTGATTGGCTTATTGCGGCAGCCTCAGCTTTGGGATGTTGAAGCAGTATCCATTTTCGGCTGAGTGGGGGTGGCATTATTGTGCTTTCGGAAGCCTGTCATAGCAGGCAGGCTGTGCCCATAGTGCCAGGTTCCCTCCACCATGGTCACAGTGGGATAATCCGGTAGGCCGCGGACATTTTGCATGATCTGCCCGACTACCTGTTCCACCGCAACTTCCCCAACGCGCTGGCAGTTCTGCCGAATCCCTGCGGTCTGGCCGCTGGTATCGAGGAGAAATATATCCGCAAACGCAACGTCCTCAGGGATGCGCAGTTTCAACTTTTCGACTAATGGTTCGAGGAATTTGTGATAAGTCAGAAGCGCATCCGGATGATATTTTTGGTACCATTCCTGAAAAACTTTTGATGGGATATCAAAGCCTGGTGCCTCGAACTCCAGAATAGGAATCTGGTTTTTCTGGCAAAACTTGCGTTGGCTGGCGAGAAAGCCTGCAGACCAGGCTTGCTGGACGCAATTGTCCCACCACGAAGGCATAAAAAATCCAATACGTTGATATCCCAGTTCCATCAGCCGGCGCATCCCCAGCCGAATGATCGCTGACTGATCATTGGTAACCAGATGCAACATGGGATTGGTCGGGAAGTGGTCGATTTTGACAGCACTGAAAGCATTCCAGTCAAACTCTTCATAAAAGTCTGTTTCCTCTTCATGCGAGGCAATGATCACACCTGGAATCCCACGAGTGGATAAGATCTCCGCCAGACGACGCCCAGTGAGCCCGGATTCGCCAATCCAGAAATGATTCAACCGATACCCGAGTTCGTCCGCCCGTCGTTTGGCGCCTTCGTAGAATTCAAGATGCGCCGGACTCTCTCGCCAGCCATATTCCGTTTCACGGTTGGTCAGATAGGCGAGGGGAGTACTGACAGTCGATTTATGTCCACTTCGCCGACGGGCCATCAGCGCGCTGATCGCCGGGTCCGGACGATATCCCATCTGGGTTGCAATATTCTTGATACGCTCACGGGTGGTCGGCGGAATACTGGGATGGTTGCGCAGGGAAAGAGACACGGTCGTCGTATGCACGCCGGCAACTTTGGCCACATCGGCCATGGTAGTACGGGACTTCATTTCTGGGGATAGGGAATCGCTGACTTCTGGTCAGCAGTCTCTGCATGAAGTGAAAAGGAGAATGCCTCTGAAGGCAATGCCCGACATTGCAAAGGATAGGCCGTTCATGGCAAGCCTGCGAATCGATTGATTCGTTCCCCTTCCGGGAGTGAGTATATATATATTAGAGCGAAACGGACCCGCGTGAGGAAACCTTGGTGCAGCTCAACGATGTGAGTAGTCGCAGGCTCGTTACATCCCTGAATCGCGTGCAGAAAGGTTAAAGATTTTGTACAGTCACACGGCTCTCTCTCCGGCAATCACTTCTGGTTCTGTACTCAGGAAATGCGTGCTGAGGCGAATGTTGTGGGATTTGTCCAATATCTCCCAATCCCCGTATCCTCAGGTTTCTCATCTGTGTGGTGATTCCATCAGCACGGTGCTTACCCCTCAGAGCCAACCTGCAGGTTGCCATCCAACAGACTACTTACGAATCTATGAAATCTAAATTTGTGTTACCCAAGCGGATGATAGCACTGGGGGCACCGCTGGTGCTTTCCTTGTCGTTGTCTGCCCAATTCGGAGACGATGAAATTGCCTTCGAACTCTCACCCTTTGAGGTGAGTGCCACGGAAAACATCGGTTACCGCGCCGTCGATACCCTCGCCGGTATTCGTGTCCGGACGGATCTGCGCGAAGTGGGTTCGGCCATTTCCGTCGTTACTTCTCAATTCCTTCAAGATACCGGTGCCACCAGCAGCGAAAATCTGCTGCAATACACCGTAGGAACTGAAGTCGGTGGATTGAGCGGAAACTTCGGTGGTGTTGTTCAGGATGCTGGTGACCTCAATGACGAGGGTTCCCGCCAAACGCCCCAGAGCAATACCCGTGTTCGCGGTCTGGTGAGTGCGGACAATACCCGTGACTTTTTCCTCACCGATATTCCCTGGGACAGTTACAACACTACCCGTATCGACATTCAGCGTGGTCCCAACTCCATCCTTTTTGGTCAGGGCAGTGGTGGCGGTATCGTCAATGCTGATATTCAGAACGCGACGCTGGGAAGTGATTCCGGGCGGATTGAGTTTCGGGTCAGCAAGTTCGGCGGGCGCCGTGGTTCCTTGAACCTCAATCGCGATATCATTGATAACGAACTCGCTCTCCGCATAGCCCTCCTCGACAACGAGACCAAATATCGTCAGGATCCTGCTTACGAGCGCGATCGCCGAATCTACGGGGCGCTGCGTTGGGAACCGGATTTCCTTAAGGTCCATGATATGCGGACCCGTTTTGATGCCAATTTTGAAAAGGGCCAGATCCGGGCCAATCGTCCGCGTACCACCACGATGATTGACCAGATCACCCCTTACTTCCGGACCACTTCCGAACAGATGGTGGCTCCCGATGGGACAGTCTTTGGAACCTTCCACCCGCTGCGTCACCGGACAGGTTACGATCCTTATGTGGTCGGCATCAACACGGTGGCCGTGGCTGAGCAATATCCCGATCGCCTCGATATCGGAGCCGGTCAGTCGAATATGCCGAATGCCGAGCCCTGGCTGCGTCCGGGTGGGGATGATTTTGGCGGACTGCTGACAGAAGGCTTCTGGGCGATTTTCTCTGATCCGAATGCTACGGACATGGACTACTACCGGGCGAACAGTGCGGCCGTGAGTAACCGCTTCTCTCCGGTCAGCGCAACCGGAGGAACCCCTGCCGGTTACCGGAATCCGAACATCAACAACTGGATCAATTCCACCCGAGGCTACGCCACCTATCAGAACTTCCTCTATCAGGGACAAGGCCTTTACCGGGACCAGATGATTTCCGATCCTGGTATTTTTGACTTCTTCAGCTACCTCATTGACGGTCCCAACAAGCGGGAATGGTCTGATTTCAAAGCTTATAACCTGAGCTGGGAACAGACCTTCTTCTCAGAGCGGGCCGGTTTTCAATTCTCCTATGACTTCCAAAAATACAGTGACGGTCGGGAAGAATATATCGGTGGAACCCCCCGCTTAATGATCGACATGTATTCCCATCTCCCGATGGCTCCAGCCAACGCGGAGGGAGATTTGATTCCGCTGGAAAACCCGAACTTCGGTCGTCCGGTGATTATAGCACGTGCGGGTGGTGCCAACGAGCGCTTTGTAGAGCGCAAGACCTACCGCATCACTCCCTATGCTGAGCTTGATTTTGCCAGCTTCCTCGATCCGGAAAGCTGGCTGGTGAAGATCCTCGGCCGCCACAACTTCACCGGGCTGCTGGAACGAAATGAAGTTTGGCGCGAAAGCATGGGCTGGCAGCGTTATTCGCTTTCCTCGGATTCCAACGTCGCGGTAGGCGGTAATCCCAACATCGGGATCGCAGACCGGTTGCGGACGATCCGGACTATGAATTACCTCGGAGATTCGGTCGTCGGCTATAGCTCGGCTTCAGATTTGAATCTCAGCCCGATCTCCGGCCAGCGGAACATCGGTACCAACACCGCTTGGTATTTTAACAGCAATTATCTTGCATCCGCTCCTGCGCCAACTGAATCCTGGACGGATAGTGTCACTGTTGGGCTCCTTCCGAGTCAGAACAACGTTCCGGTCTTTGGGCGCAATCAAGCCAACAATCCTGCCAACTACGTAGGCTGGAATCAACCCGGTGAGATCACCGTATGGAACGGGGACAATGCAGAGGATCGCCAGAACCTTTACCGGGACTGGAACGAGTCCAGAGACATTGTGGAATCCTGGGCAATTGTCGACCAATGGCGCCTGCTGGATAATCACCTCATCCTGCTCGCCGGTTTCCGTAAAGATCGGGTGCGGGAATACCGGGGTCACGTCCCGGGATCAACCGATGACATCACAGGGAACCGCCCCCGCATCGGTGGCAACAACGGACACATTGACCTGAATACTCCCTGGGAGCTGATTCAGACCTCGGAGTTTCGCAGTGACGTACTCAAGACCTACAGTGCCGTGCTGAGAAGTCCGGAATTCATCAACCGTCATCTGCCCTGGAACATGAATGCAACTGTGTTCTACAGCGAGTCGGAGAACTTCCGCCCGGTCACCCGGGTGGGTATCTACAACACGCCTTTGGCTCCTCCACAGGCGGATACGCAGGAATACGGTTTCACCCTCGAGGCCTTTGACGGTCGCGTCAGCCTGAAGGTCAACCGTTTTGAAACCAACGTCCTCAACGACACCATCACCGACAATACCGGTGGTTTCAACTTCCCCGGGATGGCGGCAGACGAAGTTGCCCGCAGTTCTGAGTTTGCGCTCGCCATTCTCACCCATGGACGCAGCGGCAACACCAACCCCGGCAACAACGCCGGACACCGTTGGCTGAACGTCAATGACCCGGAAGATGAGCGGATCTATGCCTATGAGCCCCTCTCTCCGGATCGTGACAGCTGGACGAGTGCTGATTATGCAGCGGCTGATGCCCTCGCCCGCCAGCAGGCAATGGCTACTCTGGCTGCAGCGGACAATGACAATGTTCGGCGCTTCATGGATGCCTGGGGTATCAGTGATCCCAACGAATATTACCAACGCTGGCTGGCCGATCCCGACGGCACTGGAATCTATGATGCTGGCTGGAGTTTTCTCCCCGGCTTTGCAATGACGGGTGACACGGTTTCGAAGGGAACGGAAGTGGAACTCTTCCTTCGCCCAACCGATAACTGGGACATCGCCATCAACGTGGCCAAGGTCGATGCCATGCGCCTCAACCTTACCGGTGAAATCGGTGACTGGGTGGACAACCGCTGGGAACTCTATCAACCCGATGCAGATGGGGTCAACCGTGGTCCCGGCGGGGTTCGTTGGTTCACCGGTGCCCAGGAAACGGCTGCCATCCGTGCTGGAGTGGCGCACTTCTCGCGGAATGCCTTCGGCCGCTACTTCATCTTCCGTGCCCAGGAAGGGAACACCACTCCTGAACTGCGTCCGTGGCGCTTTAACATCGTAACCAGCTACCGTTTCACCGAAGGCCGCCTCGCCGGTGCCTTCGTCGGTGGTGGTTACCGCTGGCAGGACAACAACATCATCGGTTATGAAGCGATGGAAGTAAGTGCCGATCCCGGTGCCGATCCCATCGGAACCTTCAATGTCAACCGACCCTTCAAGGGTTCCAAGGAGGACGCAATCGACCTCTGGGGCGGTTACACCCGCACCATCATGGATGGTCGTGTGGACTGGCGCATCCAGCTCAACCTGCGAAACGTAGGTGAGAACAAACGCCTCCTCCCGGCTACCACCAATCCGGACGGCAGTATCGCCGGGTATCGGATTGTTGAAGGGATGACCTGGGAACTGACCACCAGCTTCGACTTCTAAGTTTCGTCTCAATTGGGTGAGTACGAATTGGGTCAGTGGGCACCTCTCGCCTTCGGCGAGAGGTGCCTTTTCATTCCCTTGATTCCCACCCCCGTTTTTCTAATCTGAAATCCGTCTCGTGAACGGCTACCCAGTTTATCCCATCCACTGTAATTTCATCCTCAGCCCCCCTCATATCATGTGCCGTATAATCCTTATCTCCCGAACGTGGATGCCTCTCTGGCTGATTGCCGTCCTCAGCCTTTCTCTCGCTTGCTCTCCATTGGATCGAGCGGAGGAAGCTCCTTCGGCGGGTGAAGAGACAGTTCCCACTTCGGAGCATGCTGCTTTAGAACCCTGGAATGAAAACGGATGGATCGCCCATCGTGAGCATCTGGAGAAAGCACGCTCGGGCCAAATCGATCTCTATTTCCTCGGAGACTCGATCACCCGGCGCTGGGGGGCCCTTGATTATCCCGAACTCCTTGAACACTGGAACGAGCAGTTTTTCGGCTGGAATGCCGCCAATTTTGGTTGGGGAGGGGACTCCACCCACCACATCCTCTGGCGGATCCGCAACGGACAACTCGACGATGTCCATCCCAGGGTTATTGTTCTGCTGGCCGGAACCAACAACATCGGCGGGGAACCCAGACCCGATGTGGCGAAAAATATAGATCAGGGTATCCGGGCGATCATCGACACCTGCCGGGAAAAAGCCCCTGAGGCCACCATCGTCCTGATGGGTGTTTTTCCCCGTAATGACAGCGAGGCCGCCAATCAGGCCGTGGCCGCCGCCAACCGCTTGATTGAGCAGATTCCCGATGGCGAAACGATTTTGTATCTCAACATCAACCACCAGTTGACCGATGAGAATGGGGATTTTCTGCCGGGAATGTCCGATGACCAGCTTCACCTCACCCGCCAAGGCTATGAAGTATGGGCCCGCAACCTGCAGCCCATCCTGACGGATCTCCTTGGACCACCCGCCGCCGAAGACCACGCCCCGCCGCCCACCGGAGATCCCAGCGCACGCTGAGTTGAGGCCTAAGGGCTGCGGACGAAAGCCACAGGCCGGAGATTCGGAGGGCACTCCTTCGTCAACGAACAGGTTTGCATCGACCATAACCTGAAGGTCATTGCCACCGCCCTTCAGCCAACGGAATGCAATACTGGCTCTATATCGGACATCCCGGGACAGGGGTTTGCGGTGTTGTTTGAAATGGCCATGGACCTTGATTGAGATAGGCTAACGTGCTATCGGTATTGTATGATTATTGACGTGCATACCCATCTGAATAATTACGATGAAGATAATGATGTGCCGTTGGAAAAGCGGTATGCGGATCTCAAGGAATCGATGGACATCAATGGGGTTGATCACGCTTTGATCCTCACTTCATACAAGGTGAACCGTAATCGGCCGTCGACGCGAGAGGTTGTCGAACTGGTGGAAAATGATTCGCAGGTTCACGTTGTTGCCGGGATCAGTTTCCTCAATTATCGTGAGCGGGATCTGCGTGAGTTGGCGGATTATCTTACAGAGGGATCGGTCAAGGGCCTGAAACTCTATCCGGGCTATGAGCCGTTTTATCCTTACGATCCGCGTTGCCGTGTGCTCTATGATCTGGCCTTGGAGTTTGATGTACCGGTGATGATTCATACCGGAGATACCTATGATCCGAAGGCCAAGGTTCGTTATGCCCATCCGCTGGCGATCGACGATGTGGCGGTGGATTATCCAGGGTTGAAGCTGGTCATTTGTCACGTTGGCAACCCATGGATCCGGGACTGCATGGAAGTTGTTTACAAGAACGAGCATGTCCATGCGGATATATCAGGGCTGGTGCTGGGTGATTTTACTGATCAGTTCGAGGCCTACATGCTGGGGCAGATTCGGGAGATGATACTCTATGCAGGCGAACCACGGTATTTGCTTTATGGGACGGACTGGCCGATTTGCCGGATGCGTACCTACTTGAAATTCGTGCGCGAGCTGGGTTTGAGGGAAGAACAGCTTGAACGCATCTTTTGGCGCAATGCCAACGAGTTGTTCAAGCTTGGATTGGAAGGGTGAGGCACTTCGACGGCCTTTGGGTGCAAGGTGGACCTGAAACCGGCATTTCTGCGTTTGCCGCAATTAAAGCTTCGAATCCGAATCCTACCCCTGTCGGGAGACTCCGGCTTCAAAAGGGGATGTCATCCCCGGGGTCGTTACTGCCGTAGTCGGTGGTGTCTTCGGGGATGTAGTCATCTTTACCTTTGGCCGGGGAGCTGCTTTGCCCCGCATCCAGTTTCCAGGCTTGTAGATCAACAAAGTAGCGACCGTTGTATTCGCGGCCGCGAATATCAAAATGCACCGTCACCGTATCGCCTTCCTTGACGCCTTCGAGAAGAGCTTCCTTTTCCTTCAGGCAATCGAACTTCACATCCTGCGGAAAGCGCTCTTCAGTCGAGGTAACGACAAATTCCCGCTTCGAAAAGCCACTGGGAAAGGTCTGGGTGGGGAAAATTTTCTTAACGGTTCCGGAAAAGGTATAAGCCATATTGTCGAGACAAAGGTTTTGTCTGTCGGGGTCCACTCTTTCCTGCAAAAAGTTGGCTTCTGCCCGAATATCAGACTTTTCAGTCTTCCCGCCGGAGCAGGCGTCTGGCCTGTTTGCGTTCAAGGCCGAATAGATCCTGATAGCATTGAATTTGAGCAGTCCGGTGGTTTTCATCGGCGATGGCCGGATTGAGCCACTCTATCAAGACGGCCCAGCCCTGACTGTCGGAGTCCCCCGGAAGGTAGTCTCCGACCAGCGCAATGGCAGCAAAACCCTGCCGGAGTTGAAAGCTGAGAGTAGGGTCCTTGCGTTTGCCCGCGACAACTTCACGCACATAGTCTTCCGGCTCCATTCTGGCGGCCACTTTGCCATATCCCCGGAGGCGGGCGCCCGCACGGATTCGCAGCAGCCCAAGATCTTCGGCGATTTTGCGGCGGGCGGCATACATTTTTCCGCCAAGCCCGCATCGCTGAATACCGGGATGCACCATGATCTCGGCACCGTAAAGAGTCCGTCCGTTTTCGATGTCATGATTGCGGAAATAGCCCCGATCGGTGAAGTCCCGCCAGTCTCCTTCTTTATCGTAGTCTTCCCAGTTAACGACCAGGCTGGCGGCCATCCCCACCACCGTGCAACTTTCCCTTTCAATGGCCACAATCTGCCCCTCCGGAAATACGGTCAGGTGCGAACGAATCTGTTCTTCGGCCCAGGGTTTGATCCCGGGATATACGGCTTCACACAGCGCCCGGATTCCCGGATAATCTTCGATTCGGGTCGGGCGGATTTCAAAGCGATTTCTGCGTGAAGGGGAAGGCGTGTTCAAATGATTTAATCAGGCTTGGGTTACGATGATTCTCCCTACGCGGTGTACTCACTAAATGCAACACCGTTCCCCTGCCGCTTGAACTATGCCCCCCCCCGCAACCCCCTCCCGTGCGCAGGGGCAATGGAGAAAGCTTGAATGTCTGGTACGCGGGTAATCGCCTGAAGAAGCCTGCGGCATCCGTCCCAAGTGGGATCATTTACGAATCGACCTTGACCCGTAGGTGCTTCAGGAGCGTCCCGCGCACCCGCTCATACTCGAGAACGGCATTAAAATAGTCGACCAGTGCTTCGGTCTCGCGGATTTCCGCAGTGCCGAGGTCCCCTTGCAGGCTGAGCACGAAGAAGGTCGAGGTGTTGCCCACTTCCAGTTTGCGTTCTTCTGCCCGCAGGGACTGTTCTGCCAGGCGGCGTGCCTCTCGGGTGGAGAGAACCCGACGCCAACTGGTGTCAAGTTGGACCGCGGCATCGTCCAGCTCCACCATGATGAATTGCTCCAGCTGCGACTGAAGTAAACGGGTTTGGTTTCTGCGCAGGTACTGACTGGTCCGGGCGGCATCGCGAGACCGGTTAAAGAGGGGATAACTGAAAACGGCCCCGAAGGTATATCGATCACTGCCATCGTCGGAGAGCCTGCTCACGCTGTTACTGAGGGTTTTGTCCGTGGCACTGCGTCCATAGGAAGCCACCAGATCGAAGCGGGGCAGCGCCTGGCTTCTCGATCGCGTCAGTTCCAGCTCCCGGATGTCCAGACCGAGCTGGACCTGACGGTAGTCCGGACGATGTTCCAGGGCCACGGGGTAGTCCTGAACCGGATCCACCTTCAACTCCACCGGTTCGCGCAATTCCTCTATCAGGATGGAAAACGAGTGGATATCCATGGGATTGTCTGTAATGAAAGTTTTGAGACGGTTTTCCGCCTGCCTGCGAAAGCGTTCCGCCGAGATCACAATACTTTCACGCAAGGCGACTTCAGACTCAGCCTGATAGATATCGAGGGGTGCCATGGAGCCGGTTTCAATCCGCCTCCTGTTGTCGCGAAGGAGCTGGGCGGCATTGTCCTTGGTGCGTCGGGCGATGACAAGATTTTGCTCTGCGTAGTACAATTGGTAATACGCTCGCAAGGCCTGGCTCAAAGTGTCCATCAGCGAAGCGCGAAAGGCTTCTTCCGAATGGGTCATGCGATTGCGGGCAATGCGCACTCCTGCATAGGTGTCACCCAGTCCGAAGCCTCTGAGCAAGGGCTGGGTCAGGGTCACGCCTCCGAATGTGCTCACACTGTCCCCCGCCGTAATGATTTGGTCTACTCCCGAGCTGATCTCAAAGGGAGTGGTCCGATCGTTGGCGGAAAAGGCCAGCTGGTACTGGGTTCCCCAGGGCAGCAGTCCCCCGATTCCGAAGCGTGCGGCGGCGTCTTCGCTCAAGGCATTGTTATAGGCTGCAATTTCTGATCGTTCATAGCGATACTCGGCCTGCAGCTCCGGATCGAAGATGCCCCGTTCCCGGCGCAAGGCTTGGGCAGCAATCTCCGGTTCTATCCGCTCGATCCGGATAGTGTGGTTACGGGCCAGAGCCAGTTGTATGACCTCATCAGCCGAGAGGGCGAGGGTGGTGGGCTGAATCTCAGGGTCTGCGGCATTCAGGCACAGGCTGAGGCAACCAGCCAGCCAGAGACTTCCAGTCTTGCGGAGGGGGATCATGGTTCACTCAAACGGTTAAGGGCTCTTCTGCGACTTCCTCTGCCTTTGACTCTTCACTGACGATTTTTCCGTCAAAGAGGTGGACGATACGATGGGCGACATGGGCATAACGATCATCGTGGGTGACCATGCAGATGGTGGTCCCTTCGGCATTGAGGGAGCTAAGCATGTCCATTACCACCTGACCATTCTTGGAGTCGAGGTTTCCAGTAGGTTCGTCAGCCAGGAGGATCTTGGGATCCCCTGCCAGCGCCCTGGCCACTGCCACCCGTTGCTGCTGCCCACCTGACAACTGACTGGGAAGGTGGTTCTTACGGTGACTCATTTCCACCTTTTCCAAGGCAGCCATTGCGCGGTCGCGCCGTTCAGCGCCCTTCATTCCACGATAGGAGAGGGGAAGCTCGACATTCTCCAATACTGAAAGATCGCCGATCAAGTTGAAGCTTTGGAAAATAAAGCCGATTTCCCGATTCCGGATCCGGGCCCGTTGTT
Organism: Verrucomicrobiota bacterium; assembly: GCA_050485245.1. Taxonomy (GTDB): domain Bacteria; phylum Verrucomicrobiota; class Verrucomicrobiia; order Opitutales; family Oceanipulchritudinaceae; genus JBJHBA01. Next base: position 206,051 of record JBJHBA010000002.1, read on the forward strand.
CGATGCTCAGATTGGAGACATCGTTTCCATCGAGCATATATGTTCCATCGGATGGAGCCTCCAATAAGCCGAGAATGGAGAGCAGGGTGGACTTTCCGCAGCCGGATGGCCCTGCAATGGAGACGAACTCACCATCACGGATGGTCAGATGGATTCCGGAAAGGGCATGGGTCTCGATCTCGTCCGTGAGAAAAACCTTGCGGATATTGTTCAGGGTGATGAGTGGCTTGTCTGTCATGATGCTTTTGGCTGAGAGTAGGTTGAATGAGATTGTATTGAATTAATTGATACGAATACGTTCGCTGCCTTCCCATTGACTGGTGTCTGAGAGGATAACACGCTCGCCAGGGTTGAGACCCTCGCGGACTTCGATTTCCGAGACGGAACTGCGTCCAAAGGTGATTCTGCGCCGCAGTGCTTCGCTGCCGTTCTGGCTTAGGACGAAAATGTGGGCGGTGCTGAATTCACGTCCAAAGGAAGGCCGCCCGACATAGACGACGTTGGCCAGGTTCTCCAGCTCGATCTGGGCTTCCACGGTTTGATCGGCCCTGGATCCGGGGGGAAGATTCCCTTCCAGCTGGATGTCGACATGGACCTGCCCCCCTTCCACTGCCGGATCAATCCGAGCCACTTGTCCGATGACAGTGCCATTGCGATTGTCGACTATGGCAGGCTGACCCAGCAGGACATCCTTGGCCTGGGTTTCCGGAATGCGGACGACGGCCTTGAGGCGGTTGGGATCGGAAACCTGTGCCAGTTGAGTTCCGGGGGCAACCTGCTGGCCATCCTGCACATTGAGCCGTTGCAAGACCCCGTTGATGCCGGCCCGAACGGTCAACTGCTCAACCTGACGGGTGACGAGCGCCAGGCGTTCCCGTTCTTGCTCCACAGCGGCGATGGCCGGGGCAAGGTTCTGCTCCATTTGGGAGCCGCGGGTTTGCAGACGCTGCTGAAGGATGGCGGACTGGCGCTCAAGCTGATCAAGGGCAACCCTGGACCGAAGCAGTTCCCGCTCTGCGATCAATCCGTCGGCAAAGAGTTCTTCATTCACCCGGACATCAAGCTGGGCGTTTTCGTAGCTGGCGACCAACTGGGCAAGTTGGAATTCCATTTCCAGAAGGGTATCTTCTTCCCTCACCCGCTGGTTGGCGAGGCTTGCTTCGGCAGAGGAGAGCTGAAGGCGAGCGTTGCGCAGTTGTTGCTCCAGCTCCGGGTTGCTCAGCACAAGAATAATGGAGTCCGGTTCGACTCTGGCCCCCGGGAGCAGCGTGCGTTCTTCGACAATACCGGATGTCTGCGCAGTGAGCCATCTTTGGTCTTCCGGAACGAAGTTACCGATGCCCCGGACGCGGACTTGAAGGGGGCCTTGTCGGACTTCACCGATCCAGATGGCATCCCGCCGTACGGTCGGAGAGGCTGGCTTGATGCTGGAAACAGCGATGCTGACCAATACCAGTAAGATCACCGCGCCGATACCGAGAAGAACACGCTTCTTTCGCTTTTTGGCGGCTATACCTTTTCTTTGAACATCCATGATGATTTGTGTGAAATTGATTATTCCGTGCGGAGAGCTTCTGCGGGGCTGATTTGGGTCGCTTTTCTAGCGGGTAAATAACAGGCCAGAAACATGACCGTTGAAAGCGCGATGGTGACGATTCCCATAAGGGAGAAGCCAGGGAGTTGCATTTCGGGCATGGTTTGAGCCAGGGACAGGCGCAGGAGAATAAAAATCGGAATACCCACAATCAGTCCCAAAATGAGGAGGGAAAGGCCTTCCCGTAGCACCATCCTGAGGATGGACTGAGAGGTGGCTCCCAACGCGACGCGAACGCCAATATCGCGGGTGCGTTGGGCTGTGATTTGGGAGATGACCCCGAACAGGCCGATACTGGCGATGAGCAAACCCATTCCAGCTGAGACGCTAAGATTCGTTACCACCAATGAAAGATTTGAGATCGCTTGCTCAAAAAAGTCACGGATGGATCCACCATTCGACACTGGAACATCGGAATCGACCGATGCGGTCGCACGCCTGACTTCCTGAGTAATGCTCTCAGGCGGGCGGGTGGTCTTCAGCACAATGATAAAGTGGCGGCTGGGTGCCTGCACATAAGGCATAAAGACCTGATAACGGGAGGGGGGCGCTTCCATTTGCCCTGCAGGTATGATGTCTCCGGATACCCCGATGATTTCCCGCCAGTTGCTTTCTCCATTGAACCGAATCCTTTTACCAATCGGGTCTTCGTTGGGCCAGAAGCGCAAGGCCATTGCCTGATTGATCAGAATGGTCGGAGGATCTTCGGCTGTCATCTGTGGGTGAAAGGTGCTCCCACTGCGGATCGGCACTTCCAGTGCGTCAAAATATTCGGAGGTGATATTTATGGCCTGTGCAATAGGCAGGCGATGAGCATCTTGAGCAGGTGAGCCTTCGATTTCAAACGGCTGGCTGAAACCGAAGTTGAAGTAGGGAATGGAACCGGCGAGGGCAGCGGCCTCCACTCCGGGAATGACTGACAGTTCATCAAGGAGTCTTTGCTGGAAGTTACGGCTGTTTTCAGGAGCGGAATAGGCACTGTAGGGAAGCGCAATGAAACCGACAAATACCTTGTCCATGTTCCAACCGAGATCCCGATAAATAAGATTGCGTGCCCCTACGCCAAAGGAAAAGGCAGTAGAGACCAAGGCAAACGCGAGGGCTATTTCTGCAGTAATTAAGGTTTTCTTGAGGATTTGCTGGGACTTGCCCCCAGTGCTTGCACGTGAACCTTCTTTCAAGGCTTCGGCTCCGGAGGAGCGCGAAGATATCCAGGCCGGGGCAAAGCCGAAACTGATTCCACTGAGCAGGGTAATGACGATGGCAAACTTCAGTACATTCTGGTCGATGGGGATGTCGAAGCCGCGAGAGTCGTTGATGAGGAGTTGACTCCCGATGATCGTGTTGGTCCATGAGGCGATGAGGATACCCAGCACTCCGCCCATGACGGAAAGTAACATGCTTTCCAGCAGCAGCGGAGTGAGCAGTTGGCGACGATTGCCACCGAGTGCGGCCCGAATGGAAATTTCCCTGGAGCGGGAGAATCCCCTGGCCACCTGCAGGCTGGCAAGATTGGCGCAGGCAATCAGCAACATGGTGAGCGCGATAATCGTCATCAGCCACAGCAAGGTTCGGGAAACCGAATCCATGTTGGACGTGGCCAGATCGGTGACCCGCAGCCCGATCCCTTCATGGGTTTGCGGGTACTCACGGGAGATGCGCTCCGCTAAAAGATCCAGCTCGGCTTGGGCTGATTCCAGTGAAACTCCCGGCTTTAAGCGGCCCAGCAATTGCATCCAGGTGTCGGATCGGTTTTCCCGAAAACTGGGATGCATCATGCGGTTGGTGATGACGTCGGGCTCTCCCCATACCAGTGGTGCATTGAAGCTCGCCGGAAGGATGCCGATAACTGTATGCGGCTCAAAATTCAAGCGGATGACCTCTCCAATGATGTTTGGATCTTTTCCAAAATAGCGTTCCCAGCTTCTTTGAGTCAGAATCACCACATTCTCACTCCCTGGGTCATCTTCACCGGGAAGCAGAAGACGGCCTTTTTCCGGAACCGCTTGCAGGATTTCAAAAAAATCCGGCGTGGCCTGCATGGTGTTGACCTGCACCGGAGGCTCGCCGGGAAATCCGAGGGCAAAGGTATCGAAGTGATAAACGGCGACCTTCTCGTAAGATTGCACTTGCTCTACCACTTCAATGGCAATTCCGGGAGCATGCCCACGATTATTCGACTGTTCGGAGGTCCCGAAAATCCTCACCAAATGCTCGGACTCCGGGTAGGGCAGCGATCGCATGAGAAAGGCGTTGGTCGTACTGAAAGAGGAGGTGCTCAGTCCGATCCCAAGTGCCAGGGTGATGATGGCGATGATCGTAAATCCAGGGCTGTTGCCCAGCTGGCGAAATGCAAATTTGAGATTCATCCACTAGTTTGGTTTTGGGTCACAACCTGTATTGCAGACGATGTGCCAATGTATAAAAAACTTCAAAAGATGCTGATTAGCAACAAAATATGAATTATTTAATTCTGCTGTGCTTTGGTCGGTTTCGCCAAATTCGGGACGCATTCGTCCCGTTTTCGGGACGCATTTGCCAATCAGAGCGGGAACTGCACCCGGGCGATCGTTCCCTGAAAATTGCCTTCCTGGTGGCTGCTTAGGGATACCGATCCTTCATGGTTTTCGATGATCTGCCGACAGAGGACCAGGCCGATACCGGAACCGCCGCTTTTCGTGCTGAAGTAAGGTGTGAAAAGGTTGTCCGGATTGGTGATCCCCGGCCCATTGTCTTCGATTCGGATCTCCAGTCGATTCTGATGCACGTTCCAAGACAGGCGGACTTCCGGGGTAAAACCTTTTTCCGCCGCTTGCCTTTCGAGGGCGGCTTCCACCGCATTTTTCACCAGATTGATCAAGGCCTGCTCTATCTGGCTGGCATCCATTTCCATAATGAGTTCAGGGCCGCGCTCTACTTGAATGGACAGGCGGGGCTCCATTGCCACGACGCGTTCAATGAGGGCGCGGACCTCCGTTGGTTTCCGGTTAGGCTGAGGCAGTTTCGCCAGTTGGGCATAAGCGGCAACAAAGGCACAGAGGCCTTCCGCCCGGCCTTCAATGATTTCCAGCCCACGCTTCAAATCCTGTGTGAGTTCATCTTCCGGCGGGGAACTCATAATACGTTCCCGCAGACTCCCGGAAATCGACTTGATGGGGGAAAGCGAGTTGTTCAGTTCATGACCGAGGACCCGAACTATGTTTTGCCAGGCCCGCACTTCTTCCTCCCTTAAGGCGCGACTCAAGTCTCCGAGCACAATCAGGGTGTTGGGAACGCCGTGGGTCCGAAACGTGGATCGGCGTAAGCCCCAGCGTCCAAACGCTCCGGGGAACTGGCGCCTCTCTAGAATCCTCGAAGGCCCTCCTTCCAGGCATTCAGCCAGGCCCAGATCCCAGGCGGTGTGACCTACTACGTGATCAACTTCAACTCCCAGCAAGTGTGCCCCGGCTTCGTTGGCAAACTGCAGGACGTGGTGCTCATCAAAGGCAAAGACGGCGACGTCAATTTTCTGAATAACCGTATGGAGCAGAGCCGTAGCCTCGGTGGCGGCGATGCGTTGAGTGGAAAGGATATCTCCGATCGAATTGATTTCATCCAACACCTCTCCCAGCGGATCCGAGGGATGTGCCCGCCGGGCGCGAATGGAAAAGTCATACTCCCGGAGTGAGCTGAGCAGGCTGGAAAGAACCTGCAGAGAACGAAGCACCCGGTTGCTCGCAGCAAAGGCGAACCCCAGCCAGAGCCCACCGATCAGGAGGGAAAGGGCAAGAATGTCATGCCCGGCCAGTTCCCCACCATACAACCAGCAAGTGGCGACCAGTATTCCCGGAAGTCCCGCCAGTATGGCCATCCAGAATACCTGTTGGTGCAGCGGAAGTCGGGAGAATCGAGACATAATGTGTAGTGACAATATCAGACGATATCACAGCCCGTATTTTTCCAGTCTGCGGTAATAGGCGCTGCGGCTTAGCCCCAGCTTCCGGGCGGCTTCGTTGGGATTGCCTCCACACCGGGCGATGGTTTTGCGCAGGAGAAGCACTTCAACCTCTTCCAGACTCATGTCTTCCAGCCTCGGTTGACTCTGTTCCCCGTGCAGGGCGAGATCTGTGCTGCGAATCAGTTTGTCCTGAGCCATCAGGACAGCGCGCTCGATGGCGTGATCCAATTCCCGGATGTTGCCCGGCCATGCATGCGTCCGCATCGCCTCCAGGGCATCGGTATCAAAACCGGTGATGCCTTCCTTCTGGTAGCGCTTGGAGTGCTGCCGCAGAAAATGGCGGGCCAGCAAAGGAATGTCTTCCAGACGTTCCCGCAGTGGAGGGAGATGAATGTGGATGGTGTTGAGTCGAAAAAGGAGGTCCTGACGAAATTTACCCTCTGCCACAGCTTGCGGCAAATCTGTGTTGGTGGCGGAGACCAGACGGACCTGGGCATGCTGGGTTCTGGACGAACCGACCCGCTCAAATTGCCCGGTCTCGATCGTTCTCAACAGTTTTGCCTGCTGGCTGAGCGGGATGTTGCCGATCTCATCCATGAAAAGGCTGCCTCCATCCGCCAATTCGAATCTCCCGACCCGTTCATTCTTGGCATCGGTGAACGCTCCACGAACGTGTCCGAAGAATTCACTCTCAAATACGCCTTCCGCCAGTCCACCCATATTGATGGAAATAAAACGCTCTTTTGGCCGCCCCGAAACGGCGTGTATGGACTCCGCCACGACCCCTTTTCCGGTTCCGTTTTCTCCGGTAATGAGAACTGCCGCGTTGGAAGGGCCTACCCGGGAAATGATTTCCAGAACCGGACGCATCGACGGGGACTCGGCAATCAACCGCGGACCTCCTTCTCCCCGAAGAATCTCATTCTCCCGTTCCAGTCGGCGATAGGCGCGGACCGCACAGTTCAGATCGAGTTGATTCTGAATAATGGTGAGCATTCGGGCGTTGTCCCAGGGCTTGGTGACAAAGTCCCGGGCACCTCGCCGCATCGCTTCCACCGCGAGGTCCACCGTTCCCCATGCCGTCATTACCACGATGGGCAGGGTCGCATCCATGGTGTGCAACTGCTCGATCAAGTTCAGTCCCTCCTGACCGGAGGTGGTGTCCCGGGAATAATTCAGGTCGATCAGCGCAAGCGCATAGTCCTGCTTCTCCAGCGACTTGAGGGCGGCAGTGGGTGAGGCCACCGTGTCGATGCGATAGCCTTTCGGCTTCAGCAATAGACAGAGGGCTTCAAGGACATCTTGCTGATCGTCGGCGATGAGAATACGGCTCTGAAACGGAGTTGCCATGATTTTGGGGCGTGTGGGGTTTCCATAGCACGCTTCGGGAACGAAACGCGAGTGTGAATCGCAGGGGATGTGCCAGTTCCGGTAATTCCACGGCAATCCTTTGTTGATGCCGGATTGGAGAATATGATGCACAGTGCGGAGGGCTTCCATGGTTTCATTTGCGGGATGCGTGCGTCCCGAAAATGGGACGCGGAAGACCAGGGTGGTCTCTGCTTTTGTTGCGACACACATCTCAATTTTCTTGCATCCAGCGGTATCGGCTTATCCTTTGGCAATCATGGCATTAACCAAAATCACTCATGTTCGGGGCCGTGCAGTGCCGGTTCCCGGCGATGATATTGATACCGACCGGATCATTCCTGCCCGGTTCATGAAGTGTGTCACTTTCGACGGACTCGGGGAATTCATGTTTTATGATGTCCGCAGGAATGAAGATGGCAGTGATCGTCAGCATCCGCTCAATGATCCGTGTTTCGCCGGTGCCAGTATCCTTGTTTCGGGCAACAATTTTGGCTGCGGTTCTTCACGGGAACACGCTCCCCAGGCCATTTATCGTGCTGGATTCCGCGGGATCATTGCCGAAGGCTTTGCCGAGATTTTCTTTGGCAACAGCACCCAGCTGGGAATGCCTTGTGTGACGGTGTCGCGGGAAGACCGCATGGCCATCACCGAGAAAATTCAGACCGATCCCCAAGTGGAAGTGACGATTGATCTAGAAGCTTCTGAAGTTGCGGTGGGCGATCGCTCTTTCCCCTGCTCCATTCGCGAAGGCAATCGCCAGTCGCTCCTGACCGGCCGCTGGGATCCGATTGCAGACTTGCTTTCCGGCCTCGAACAGGTCGAAGCTGTGGCGGATAACCTGCCCTACATGAAAGCCTGAATGAGGGCTCAATTAAACTGATTCCGAACCTTTTGGTGCGGAGAGAGTCTGAAGCAGGAGACTGGACGATACGTTATGTATGAAATTTACGAAAACGCCGGGATCTTTGCCTGGCCCCTTGCGCTCTGCTCGGTTCTCGCCGTATTCATCATTTTTGAGCGCCTGCTTGCTCTGCGTCATGGCCGTGTGATTCCAAGGCGCTATCACGATGCCTTTCTGGCGGGGGAAATACCCACCCAGGGTGACAGTCAAAGCGTCGCTGGAAGAATCGTCCAATTCTATCATGCGGTGACGACCGATGCGGAGGAACTGAAGTCCTTTGCCCGCCTCCAGATTTCCCGCATGGAAAGAGGCCTCTTTCTTCTTGAGATTGTGGTCAGTGCCGCCCCGCTGATCGGACTGCTTGGAACTGTAACGGGTCTGGTCAAGGTCTTCAGCGGCGTGTCCCCGGAAACCGGTGTTCCGGATACTGCATCCTTTGTCGAAGGGGTGGCCCTTGCCTTGACCACCACCATGGTGGGCTTGGCCATTGCCATTCCCAGCCTCGCCTTTCATGCCTACCTGACCCGAAGGATCGATGCGCTTTCCGCCGAGCTGGAAGTGGGGGTGGAGCGACTCACCACCTCCAAATCCAAACGTAAAGCAAGCCTGTGAACGCCGGATCGCTCAGGACTAAAAAGAAGCGGCGGCGGGCCGACATCAACATCGTTCCGCTGGTCGATGTGCTGGTCGTGCTGATATTCTTTTTCCTCGTCTCGATGCAGTTCCGCAATGTAACCACCCTGCAGCTCGATTTGCCGGAGATCGAAACCGCTGGTCAGGCTGAGCGTAGTCAGCAGGTGGAAATTGCCATCACTGCGGAAGGAGACCTTTATTTCGATGGGCAACAGGTTAGCCTTGAGGTGCTGGCCCAGCGGATTGCCCTGCTAGGGCGGACTGCCCCGCGCACACCCGTGCTGATTATGGCTGACCAGTCCAGTTTCCTCCGTTACACCACAACGGTCATGGATCTGTGTCGGAAGGAAGGACTGGAAACCATCCGCTTGCAGTCAAAATAGAAGTCTGGGTTGAAACAGAACTGTTCCATATTCACAGTTGGACCGTGAATGCTTTGACCGAATACTTTCCGCTTCCCTTGGCTGCCTGCATTGAGGTCTCCGACGAGGATGCCGCCGACTTTCTGCAGAGTCAGTTCAGCAATGATCTCCGGGTGCCTTCCGGGCACTTTGTCCACGGACTCTGGTTGGATCATCGGGGGAAAATCCACGGTGATAGCTTTATCTTTCCGCTGGAAGATGGCCGTTTCCGCGTGATCAGCCACGGCACCCAGGCGAAGGATCTGATCGCCAAGCTCGATGCGCACATCATTGCCGATGAGGTGATCCTCGAAGACCGGACCACTACCACTATCGTACTTGCCCTGGTCGGAGAGCAGGCCCAAGAATTACTGCTGGCCGCCGGCTGGACACTGCCGGAGAAAGGAAGGTTTGCTACCAAGGGGGATTGCCTCCTCTGCGCCTTGAGCCCGGAATCCCTCGGCGGGTGGATGTTGTCAGGAACGCGCAAAGCATTGGATGAATGGGTTCAGTCATTGCCCGAAACGGTCCTTCCCACGACTGACGAAGCCTGGCAATGGGCCAGAATAGAGGCAAAAATACCCCTTATTCCCGCTGAGATCGGTCCAGAAGAGACGCCTAACGATGTTGGGATGGAATTTGCCTGCAGTTGGAACAAGGGCTGTTTTCTCGGGCAGGAAGTGGTCGCCCGGCAGCATCGTCTGGACCGTGCCAGCCGCTCCCTGATCCGGGTTTCCCTCAGTCAAACACTGCCGCCAGAGGCTCTTCCAGCGGACCTTTTTCTGGATGAAGCCAAGGTCGGAAACCTCCGCGCCCTCGCTCAGAAAAACGGTCAAGTGCAAGGTTTAGCTCTGGTTAAATCCCGGATTCTGGAGCCTGGCAAAGCGATTGAGTTCACCGTTGGGTCATTCAACATCAAGGCTTTATGCTATGAGTGAAATAGACTCACCGCACATTGAAGGAATTGCTGAAATCTGTCGCCGAATGGGAGCCCCGGCTCAACAGGCGGATGTGATGGCACGCCAACTGTGGAAGCGTTCGCTGCAAATTGCCGATGAGCGAGGTATCAAGCAAGCTGAGGCTTTAGATCATCTCTTAAGGGTGATGATCAGCGGAAGAGAAGGGGTGAACGGGGAGGATTCCGCTTCACCACTAGCCTGAGACAGGGATACTTTCTGAAAAAATCTTAGCTTTCAGATGAGAATCCGATTGACGAAAATTGTGAATAACTGTTTTTCTGGCCTCGCTTAGGAACCTCCAACCTCAAAATCATCAAAGGATTATAATGAACAAAGCTGAATTAGTAGAAGCTGTGCAAAAATCACTCGGTGCGGATGCATCGAAAGCCGCTGCTGAGCGCGCTGTTGACGCTGTCATCGACGGTATCAAGAAGGGCCTCAAGGGCAAGGAAAAGAAAGTCCAGCTGGTTGGCTTCGGCACCTTCGAAGTTGCCAAGCGCAAGGCCCGTCAAGGGGTCAACCCGCGCACTGGTGAAAAGATCAAAATCGCTGCATCCAAGACAGTGAAGTTTAAGCCTGGAGCAGGCCTTAAGGGCTCTCTCTAAGTTATCTCTCCAGTTCTTTTGGAAAGCCTCCACAACCGTGGAGGCTTTTCTTTTTGCATTATTAACCTGCCCGTACAGCGTTTCAGTTTATGTCAGCGGTACCCCTTCAAACCGTCTTTCAGCAAACCTTCGGGCAATCGCCTGCGGTACTTGCCTGCGCCCCCGGCCGCATCGAGTTCATCGGCAACCACACCGATTACAATGGTGGGCTGGTAATGGGAGCGGCGATAGACCGTTATATCCGGGTGGCCGCTGCCTTGCGCAACGATGGGCGTTTTCACTTTGCCTCCGCCGAGGCAGGGCCGGTGGTGGAATTGCCGCGTTCCGATCTGGTCCGTCAAATGGGAAAACGGGCTTGGGTCAATTATCCGCTCGGTGTTCTCCTCGAGCTGGAAAGGGCAGGGATGCCTATGCTCCCCGGGCTGGATATCTATATTACCAGTGATCTGCCGGCGGGCGCGGGCCTGAGCAGTAGCGCGGCCCTCGAAATGGCCACCGCCAAAGCACTGCTGCACCTCGCTGCTTATGAAATGAGTTTGCTCGAAACCGTCAGAGCTGCCCGCCGGGCGGAAAATAATTTTGTCGGAATGCCCTGCGGTATTCTTGATCAGGGCGTTTCCGGGTTTGGACAGGCTGGGCACCTTGTGATGATTGACTGTCAGACCGAGGTGTTCTCCCGCCTGCCGCTTCCGGACGACGCCCATTTCTGGATTCTCAATTCCCACGAAAAACACAGACTGGTGGAGTCTTCCTACCAGGAGCGTTTTGACCAGTGCCGTGAAGCCTTCTCCTTGCTTCAGGTTCAACTGGATGGAATCACCACGCTGGCCAAGATCACACCGGAGCAGTTTGCCCGCGTCCGGCACACTTTACCGGAGTTGTTGGCCCGCCGCGCAGCTCATGTCATCGAGGAAAATGATCGGGTTTCCCGTTGTCGTGATCTACTGGATCAAAAGGCTTCACTGGCAGAGATCGGAGCCTTGCTCCTTGCCTCCCATGGCAGCTCCCGGGATCAGTTTGAAAATAGTACACCAGCCCTTGATACTCTGGTCGAACTGGCTCAGGGCCGACCTGGGGTAGCGGGTGCCCGCCTCACCGGAGGAGGTTTCGGGGGAGCCGTCCTGCTCTTAACCGATGCGCGGTTTCAGGCGGATCAGGCCCAGTCCCTCATCCGGGATTACCACAAAGCCCGCCCGCAAGCTCCTCTTCCCGGCTTCTTTCATGTCAGGGCGGGAGACGGGGCCAGGGTTGAATAACCCCAGTCCTGAAGGCATCATTCCGCGTCACTCCTTCAGCCAGTCCCGTGCGCGAAGATAATTCTCATAGAGATCGGCTTCCGCAGTGTTTGGCTCGGGTCTCCAGTCGTATTCCCAGCGGACCAGTGGAGGAAGGCTCATCAGAATGCTCTCTGTCCGGCCGTTGCTCTGGATCCCAAAATGCGTTCCACGATCCTGCAGAAGATTGAACTCAACGTATCGGCCTCGTCGATACAGTTGAAAGGACCTTTCCCGTTCTCCATAGGATTCATAGCGTCTGCGTTCAACAATCTCCGCATAGGCAGGCCAGAAGGCATCCCCGACCGATCGGGTAAAGGCAAATGATTGATTGAAACCCGGTTCATTGAAATCATCGAAGAAGATACCGCCAACGCCGCGCGTTTCACCACGATGGGGGAGATAAAAATACTGATCACACGCTGTCTTGAAACGTGGATACAGCTCCTCCCCGAATGGGGTGCAGGCATCTCGTGCCGCCCGATGCCAGGAAATGGCATCTTCCATTGCTGGATAGTAGGGCGTGAGGTCAAAGCCACCCCCAAACCACCAGATGGAGTCGGCCTCCAATGTCGTGAAATAGCGCACATTCATGTGCGTCGTAGGAATTTTCGGGTTCAGTGGATGAAAGACGAGCGATACCCCCATGGCCCGCCAGGGGCGTCCCTCCAGTTCCGGACGCAACCTGGTGGCGGAGGGGGGAAGGGTAGCTCCCTGCACATCGGAAAAATTAACCCCCGCCTTTTCCCAGAGTTTCCCTTTGTCCAGCACCATGGCAACACCCCCCCCACCTTCCGGACGTTCCCAGCCGTCCTTGCGGAAACGCGCATCCGCATCCATCTCTCGCAATGCGGAAAGGAGGCGACCCTGTAAACCGGTAAAGTACTGACGGACGACTTGAACTTGATCCGAACTCATGAAAACGACGAAACATTTGCCAAGGGCACGGCTCAACTTAATTTCATCAATATGACGACTGAGGAGACAGACAGGCACCTGGTGGTATTGGGGTGTGGCTATGTCGGCCGCGAAGTGGTCGCACGGGCTGTCACCCATGGCTGTAAGGTCTCTGCTTTGACCCGCAACGCGGAAAAAGCGGAGGAACTGCGCTGCACCTTTGGAATCCCGGTGATTGAAGCGGACCTTTCCAGCCCTTCCTGGCATCGGCTGCTGGATCCTGCGGGTGCCTGGATTGTCAACTGTGTCAGTTCGGGTGGTGGCGGCGAGTCCGGATACCGTCATTCTTACCTGGAAGGTGCCAAGAGCATTGTTGAGTGGATACGCTCCTCTGGAGAACCGCAAGGCCTGCTTTACACCGGGAGCACATCAGTCTACCCGCAGTCCTCTGGTGAATGGGTTGATGAGGCAGCGGATACCGCAGCAAGCACACCGCTTAATGCCATTCTGCTCGAAACGGAAGCAGTCTTTCGGGACGCTGTCCACCAGGCTCACCTTCCACGGGCAGCAGTCCTCAGGCTGGCGGGGATTTACGGGCCCCAGCGACATTATTTGATCGATCAAATTTGGCGCGGAGAAACGCATTTTTCCGGACGGGGTGATTATTTCCTGAATCTCATTCATCGGGATGACGCTGCTGAAGCCGTCCTCTCCTTGGTCTATGGGTGGAGCGCAACAGGATTTGAAATTTTCAACGTCGCCGATGGCTCGCCCGCGACCAAGGAGGCGATTGCCGCATGGACTGCCGAGCAATTCGATAAACCAGCCCCGGTTTTTCATCCTGATCAGCTAAACGAACGGATGCGCCGCCGCATGCTCGCTCCGGGAGGCATTCCCAATCGTAGAATCCGTGCCCGAAAACTCAGCCAGACCAGCGGATGGAAGCCACACTATCCCGATTTCAAATCTGGTTATGGCTCTCTGATCACCGCACTCCCTTCCCCGCACCGAGCCAGCCCCGGCCCCGCAACTCCATCGCCATACCCGCACGGTGGCTGATTGAATCCCCCGAAAGGGATCGATCCCAAGTGCCTTATCAATAATATCTTAACAACCTTAACGTGGCGTACGCCACGTTAGGGTTGTACTTTTTCCGGACTGGGATATGTCGGTGGTCACGATAAAAAACATTCTCCCTTGCGTTAGGGGGTGGGGATTCTACGTTAGAGGCAGTTAGGAAACCCTTATCCCGCGCTATTCATGTCCTCTGGTACTCCCATTCAGTTTCAGGTAAAGGGTTGGCAGGCTATTGCCTTACTGGTTCTGCTGATCGGTTTGCTTGGCTATCGGTTTGTTAGCTTTCAGGATCTCAGTGATAATGAAGCATTCATGCGGTCCCTTAATGCGAGCTTATTGATGGATTATCTGCCAGGGGAAACCGAGCGCGTTCTGGCGGCGGTTCAAGCCGGAGACCCGGATGCTCTGGAAAAGACTCAAGCGCTGCATCAGGCGACGCATCCCATGATTGACAGCATTCAAGCGAGCTACCCGCTGTTGTCCCTTTCTTCGGAAAAGGATGTAATCGTGAAGGTTGTATACTCGCTGCAGGTCGGAGAAGAACTTAGAGAACCGCAGACGGTCTATCTCCACTACACGCACCATAGTTTGGGAAATAGCTGGATTTACCAGCACCGGACGACGGCGACCCGCTACTTCATGAATTTTCTCTAGGGAAAAGCCGGCAAATTATGTCAAAGCCGCCTCGGTGTTGGGGAAGCCGTAAACAATGTGAGCGACATTGATGTGAGAGGTGGAAAAAGCACCTTCACAATAGCTGAGGTAGTAGTTCCATTTTCGAATGAATTGCTCATCAAAGCCCAGCTTTTTGACTTCTTCGATCTGTGCGTTGAAAAGTTGCCTCCAGAGGGCGAGGGTTTTGGCGTAGTGTTGCCCGAATGAGTCGAAGCTGAGGAGGTTCAACTCACCCGTGCGATTGATGGCTGCATTGATCGCCGCAAGTGAAGGGAGCTGGCCACCGGGGAAAATGTATTTCTTAATCCAGTCCGATTCACGGCGCATTTTATCATAACGGGCATCCGGGGCCAGAATAGCTTGCAGCGCGAGGCGGCCGCTGCGTTTAAGCAGGTGATGGCACTGCTCGAAAAACGGCTTCAGGAAGCTGTGTCCGACAGCCTCTATCATTTCAACTGAAATGATGGCATCAAAAGAACCCTGAACATCCCGATAATCAGTAAAGAGAATTTCGATTTGATCTTCCAAATCAGCTTCGGCTACTCGCTGGCGGGCGAGGGCATACTGCTCGCGGGAAATGGTTATGCCAGTGACCCGCACCCCATAATGACGGGCCAGATACAGGGCACACCCTCCCCAGCCGCAACCGATTTCCAGCACATGCTGTCCGGGCTTGAGCCCTAGGGAGTCCGCCAGACGACGGTATTTATTCTCTTGTGCTTCAGGCAGTGGCTGATTCGCATCTGCGAAATATGCGCTGGAATAAGTCCAGGTGGCGTCGAGCCAGAGGCTGTAAAAATTGTTACTGAGGTCGTAGTGTTTGGAGATGTTGACCTGGCTCTGACGTCGGGTGTTGCGGCGCAGCCAATGCTGAAAACGATTGCCGAGACTGAGCAGGTTGAAAAGGAATCGTCTTTGGCGGCTGCCACTGACCCCCGGATTGTTTTCCACATTTCGCAGGAAAAAACGGATGACACGGGCGATGTCATCAGTTTGCCAGTCCCCTTCGACGTAGGCCTCTCCGAATCCGATTTCACCGGCGAAAAGCATACGGCGGAAGGCCTGTTCTCTAATGAAATCAATTCGGGCAGGCTGTTCTTCGCAGGTAGTACCACCGACCCGGAGACTGCTACCATCCGGCAGCCGAATTTCGAGGGAGTCTTCAGTGAAGCCCTGGAGGATGGACAGAATGCAGCGTTGACTAAAAGGCACTTTTGCCTGCGTCCGGGCAGTTGAAGCATCCTCGGTTGAGGAAAGAGAAACGTGGTGGGAATCTTCGGTCGAACTCACGGCTGATAATAAAGGTCAGGTTCTGGATGAGAGGGATTCGGGCAAAATGTCCCTTTGCAGCTGAGGATTTTCATTTTTACGGTGAAAAGGGACGCCTTTCAACCACAAACGCAGGGCGTGCCAGTGGATCTTCCCTATGATTTGAAGCGTTATGAGGGGAAACCGCAGAGAATAGGCGGCGAGGCGGAGGCTGCTGAGCACTTTACGATCACCAGTGAGAGAGGCATGGAAAAATGGCTTTTCCCCGGGAAGCTGGTCGCTCACATGAAGGTTGAGACGATCATCGGGAAGCTGAAAGCGCAGGGCAAGCTGATGATCAAGTTCACTGAATGGTGAGATGTAGAAGTGTTTCCAAAAAATGGATTTGAACCAGTTGCCGTCGAAAGTGCTGCTGGGCATGACGAAGGTCTTCACTTCTTTGAAGGTATTGTGTACTTCGGCAATAACGGCAAGCGGGGATCCTTGCTGGTCTTCAATGAAGAAACAGCTCAGTGGATTGAAGACGTATCCAAAGACACGCAGGGAGGTGAGCATTCTGATCCGTCCCGGTTCTGTCTGGATTCCATTTTTCCTCAGCAACTCGCGGACATTGTCTCTGGCATTGTCATGCCCGAGGGGGAGGTGATCGGAATCGTAGAAACTATAGAGATTGAATCGATTCCGACTGATCAGGGGATGCTTGCGAACGATTGAATCCATTTCGTCCAGATCGAGCAGGAACATGAACATCTCTGCTTCAAATGCATGCTCGCGAGGGCTCCTCCGACGGTGGCGGACGCGACATCTATAAAGACACGACTGCAGCGTCATGGTAATAGCGGTGGTAGATGGATTCAGCCGCATCCTGGCCGGCCATTAAGGCATCTTCGTGGAAACCGTAGCGAAAATAGCTGCCGGCAAACCAGATGCGGTCGTGACTGTTGAGTTCGGGGAGGCGGCTTTGCGCCTGAATGGAGCAAAGGTCGAAGTTGGGATGGTGGTAGGTTGTGTTCCAGCAGATTTTATGTGAGTCAATCAGACCGGGTGGAGGATTGACGGAGACGAACCAGTTGGTGGTGGTTGGGAGTTGCTGAAGCTTGTTCATCCAGTAATGAGTGGACGCCTGGAGAGTTCCATCCTCAATACGATCCGCCCGGTGGTTCCAGGAGACCCAGGCAGTCCGCCGGGGTGGCATGACGCCTTCATCACAATGCAGGCAAACGTCATTGGCAGAGTATTTGAAGGCACCGAGAATGGCGGACTGGGCAGAAGTGGGCTGGGCAATCAAGTCCAGGGCTTCATCGGCATGGGTGGCAATGAGGACACCGTCATACTGTTCCCGGTGGTCATCAATATCGGTGACAAAGGCACCTTGTTCGCTCAGTTCAACCCGGGTCGCGGCGCGTGAGGTGTGGATTCGGTCGCGAAATGAAGCTATCAGTTTTTCGCGATAGGATCGACTGCCTCCGACCACCGTCCGCCAGGGATGTTGCTGGTGGACATTGAGCAGGCGATGGTTCCGCATGAAATGGATCAGAGTGATGGCCGGAAAGCCCAGCATGTCATCGGGCGGGGTGGACCAGATGGAGGAGGCCATCGGGACAAGGTAGGCGCGGACAAAGGCGTCGCTGAGTCCGCATTGCAAAACAAACTCTGCCAATGTCGCTTGCTGAAGTGATGGATTTTCCAGGAGATTCAGGGCGTGTCTGCGAAAATGAAAGATATCCCGGAACATCGTCCAGAAACGTGGACTGATGAGGTTCCGCTTGCGGGCAAACAAACCTTCCGGGAATCGACTGCTCCAAAAATAATCTTCTTCCGGGTGATAGACGCCGAAGGACATTTCCGTCGGCATGGTCTCAACCTTGAGATCCGCGAAAAGTCGGGTGAGTCGGGGGTAGGTGGCTTCATTGTAGACCATGAAACCGGTATCAATGGGCACATCAGGGCCTGGTCCGGTGCTGACCACCGTATTGGTGTGCCCGCCGATGTAGGCATTCCGTTCGTATAGGGTGATTTTGAAATGGGGATGGAGACGGGCGGCGGCTGACATTCCGGCAATTCCCGTTCCGATGATCGCGATGGACTTCATGCAGCTGATGATATCCCATCATCCCTGAAATATCGCGTGTCTCGGGTTACACGGTCTGGAAGCAGGGTGAAGGCCGCGCTTTTATGGGCGGACGGTCGGGCAGCGTTCTGCGCTGATCGGTGAAGGTTAAAAGCCCTGAAGGGGCGACTGGCTCGGTGCGCTAGGTCAGATCAAGTTCATCTGGATTGAACTCAAAGGCAATGGGTGCGAAACGACCGCGGGGGAGCGGGGCACCGCCGTTGTGAAAGCGTTTACCGTTAAGGATCAGATCGCGGAAGTGGACATGGGTGTGACCGACGTAGACATCGGTAACATGCTGCCGATAGCGTTCCCCTAACTCGGTGCGGAGCAGGGCATCGGTCCGGGCACATTGCCGTTTCCAGGGCAAAATACGGGGCACGGTTCCTGTCAGTCCGAACTTGGTGGCGGTGGCATAGGCCCGGTATTCGATTGGGCGGGGTAACCGTCGGCTGGCGTGGCGATGACGATAGGCACGAAGCCGCTGTATCTCACCGCTGAGATCCGGCATGTCCCCATGACAGAAAACTTTAGGCCCGAGTAGGAACCAGTGCTCTTTCCAGGTGAAATGCGGATAGTTCTGATTGAGCTTGTCGAGGATCGTGCGATAGGCAGGGGTGGCATCATGGTTGCCCATCAAAACCACAAAACGAGCCCGCCCTGGCGGCTCAAGTAAGCTTTCCAACCATACTTTGGCCGTCTCGACGGATCGGTCGGGATGGTCCTGGCGAGCCCAGTGAAAGTCAAAAATGTCTCCATTGAGGACGCAAAGGTCGAATTGTTCACGCCAAATGCGTTTATGGCTTTCCCAGTAGGACAGCGGGCGCCTTTCGGCCAGCAAGTGCAGATCCGAGACGGTGATACCCCGGCTTTTCCCGTGGTGACTCTGTGACGTGGAGAAAGGCATGAGGATTCTGCAGGTAAATATTAAAGCAGAGGTGAAAAGAGACGGCAAATTCTGGCGGCAGTTCTTTGCCCCCAGTTGAGCCGCGACCATTCTCCTTCACTATCGGTTGCCCGCTGCAGATCTTGATGAATAAACCGTTCCACTTCCGAGATGGAGTCCGGATCCGTCAGGAGGGCGGTCACCTCAAAATTCAACTCGATGCTGCGAGAGTCGAGGTTAACGGTGCCAACCGCCGCCAGTTTTTGGTCGATGAGCATGGTTTTCTGGTGAATGAAACCTTCTCCACGGTAAATCTTGATCCCTGCTTTCCTCAGCCGCTCTGCAAAATACCAGGCAGCATAAAAAGCGACCCGGTGGTCAGGCATGGGAGGGACCAGTATCCGCACATCAATCCCCCGGCTGGCTGCTGATTCCAGCGCAGCGATGATCGGCTCGGTAGGGATGAGGTAGGGAGTGGTGATCCAAATCCGTTCATAGGCTTCCCGGATCATTCCCAGAATCATCAGGGTACAGGTATGAAGGGAATCGGCTGGTCCGGTAGGAATGACCGCTACTTCACGCGTATTCGATTCATCAATTATCTGATCCCAGCGCACTGGCACTGCTTCATTGCTGGCGGAGTACCAGTCTGCCAGGAACACAGCCTGGAGCATGAGTGCGCCGGGTCCCTCAATTCGCAAGTGAGCATCGCCCCAAGGCGTCAATTTGGGGTGCTTGTCGACGTATTTATCCCCAATATTCAGCCCTCCCACATAACCGATCTTTCCATCGATTACGCAGATCTTCCGGTGATTGCGGAAATTGATATGCAGATAGGAAGCGGGAAATCGGGGACTGCCAAAGCGGTGAATCTGCACTCCTGCCTTCCTTAGCTGGCGAGCATGCTTCCGATGGATGGCAAAAGATCCGATCAAATCGTACAAGACATGGACGCGAACCCCCTCTGCAGCTTTACGTTTCAGTGTATCCAGAAAACGATTACCGAGTTCATCATCTTCAATAATGAAATACTCTGCGACGATATATTCCATGGCATTGTTCAGCTCGGAGAATAACTGGGCGAAAGAATCCGCACCGCGGGTATACAGGTGGACGCTGTTGTTGCCAGTCAGGGGGAAGGGAGTGAGGTTTCGCAAACCGGCAAAGGCCTCTCTGTTGACCACGGCATTGCGCAGTAAGGGGTCAAAGATCTCCTTCATCTGCGCTTCATGTTCGGACATGATGCGCTGAAGATTTCTACGGTAACCCTTATAACGTCTGGCCCCGAATGCCCAATAGAAGGGAACTGCGATCGGGGAGAGAAACAAAAGGGCGAGTGCCCATCCTACAGTGGCTTGAGGGTTACGGTCGGTGTAAAGGACATGGAATGCACTGGCCCATCCCGCCAAGTGAATCAGCGAGAGAAACAATGCCCAGTGCTCAGCCAGAACTTCCATTCTAGATGGAGCGAATACACCTTTTAGCCGGGTGACAACTTATTGTGTATGGATGTCCAACTTCAGGTAGGGCGGGGCGTCCCTGTGCTCTGGCGCCAGTAGGGGCCTATGCCAATCTGACGCTTATCCACATCCTAATCAGGATCGCTCCGCCGGGCAAAGGGGTGGTGCGAAAGCACTGAAGGACATTTTCCGAGTACACCTCCTGCAGATCTTGACGACCCCCCTTGGTGATGCAGGAAAAGGCATTCAATCTTGCCTGCAAGCGAGAGCACGGCAGTTTGATGGATATGACGATGGTGCCATCTTCTGAAGATTTGTTCGCCCGTGCCCGCAAAGTGATTCCCGGTGGGGTTAATAGTCCGGTGCGTGCCTTCCGCTCGGTGGGGGGCTCGCCGTTTTTTACCGCACGCGCAGAAGGTGCCCGTCTGCATACCGTCGATGGCCTTGAACTGATCGACTATGTTTGCACCTGGGGCCCGGCCATTTTGGGACACAATCACCCGCGAATCCGTGCGGCGGTAGCAGAGGCACTGGAAAAGGGGACCAGCTTTGGAACCCCGGGGCCAACCGAAGTCACCATCGCAGAGAAAGTGGTCCAGTTGGTGGAGAGCCTGGAAATGGTGCGCTTTGTCAACAGTGGCACGGAAGCTTGCATGAGCTGCATTCGCCTCGCGAGGGGTTTTACCGGTCGGCGGAAGATCATCAAGTTCGCCGGTTGTTACCACGGGCACGCGGACTCTCTGCTAGTCAAAGCCGGGTCCGGTGCGCTTACTCTGGGAAATCCGGACAGCGCCGGAGTACCCCGGGAACTGGCGGAACTCACTATTGTGCTGCCCTACAATGATGTCAGTGCGCTGGAGACTGCCTTCGCCGAGCACGGCACAGACCTTGCCGGGGTCATCGTGGAAAGTTATCCCGCCAATTGCGGTTTGATTCTGCCCGAGCCCGGATATCTGCAAACGCTGCGAAAGCTGTGCGATGATGTGGGAGCAGTGTTGATTTTTGACGAAGTGATGACGGGTTTTCGACTTGCACTGGGAGGTGTCCAGTCGATCGAGAAACTGCGTCCTGACCTGACTGCGATGGGTAAGGTAATTGGAGGCGGCCTCCCGGTTGGGGCCTTCGGAGGGAAGCGGGAAATCATGGAGCAGCTGGCCCCGCTCGGACCAGTCTACCAAGCCGGAACCCTCTCCGGGAATCCGCTGGCCATGGCGGCCGGACTGGCGGCTTTGGAAGAGTTGGAAGCTACGGATCCGTTTGCCCGGCTTGATGCCATGGGCAAACAGATTGCCGAAGGGCTGAGAGGGGCTGCCGCGGAGAAAGGCTTACCCTTGCAGGTTCCTCAGACCGGCTCAATGTTTGCGCTCTTTTTCAGTGACGAACCCGTAGGCAACTTTGAGCAAGCGGTTTCCAGTGAAACAGATCATTTCAAAAAGCTTTTTCACCACGCTCTGCAGCACGGTGTCTATCTGCCACCCAGTCCCTATGAAACCTGCTTTTTGTCAGCTGCCCATCGTGAGGCCGATATTGACAAGACCTTGGATGTCCTCACGGCCGGCATCCGTTCACTTTAGACAGGACAGGCTGAGGCACACAATCCGTTAGGGTTTGGAGGATTGAAGATGGGAGGAATGACCTGATCCTCAAATGTCTATCCATGCAACCGCAGGGAGGACTTGTTCTATCTCCTATCCTCCAGCAATCCGGCCTCAGTTTCAATCGGCAGCGCAATGGCTCCTGATAACAGCCTGACTGGATAAGGGCTGGATGTAGGTGTTGACAGGTGGCGAACGAAGTGGTTTCCCTTTGCCTTTCATTTTCGGGGCTTCCCGGATGAATCCAAGGAGAGCTGCCAGAGTGGCCGAATGGGCCTGACTCGAAATCAGGTGTGCCGGTAACGGTACCGGGGGTTCGAATCCCTCGCTCTCCGCCATTCGACGCGCTCCGCTTGCTCATGGCAGGCCACGAAAGCAGGGCTGATAAGCGGAACATGAAATTACCTATCGAATTGCAGTGCGCTGAATGCCCTGAGCCGGTCGAAGGGAGCGGTATGGGTTGTCACGAAGTGTCATTTCACAGACTATTTAGTGACAATCCTGCAAATGAGTTTCCGACGTAGAAGTTGAGGTTACAACAGGTATTGTTTCGACTTCTTGCTCGACCCAAAGACGGTTTTTTGAGAATCTTCCCCTTGACCGAAGGCGCTGGTCATTCACTTTTTAATGAGTAGTTGGTCCGGGAAGATTGGATCGCATTCTGGCGGTTTCGACGGGCCGACCGCAAGAAACTATCCGAAGCTTATGCAGCCTCTACCCAAGGACCTGAAATCCACGATCGGCTTTGATGCCGAAACATGTAAAGCAGTCGTTCCCGAGCCGGAGACGATTCAATTCATCAATTTGCAACTGGCCGCGATGGGACAACCCATTTTCGGGAGTTCCGCTGACTATCCCCTCTTGAGAATGGGGACGGCGCTGGCCACCCACTATCAGGCAAAAGACCGCCTGCGGGATCCCCTCCATCCTCCGGTTGATCAGCGGATAGAAAAGTGGCTCAATTCTTTTTATTCTGATACCCTCGAAGGGAAGAAGCTTAATCTGCCCGGCAACACTTTTATCCTGGGCCATCACGGTCTCGCCCGGGTGTTATCGCTTCCTGCCAATGGGGATGAATTTCATTCCGACATCATTGACTCGTTTCGCCTGTCGCAGGGCGTTCTCCACAACCCCAAAAGTGACCGCCGGACGACTAAGGGCGTTTTCCATATTTGTGAAGGGGGCCTTCCGGTCCCGGCTGATAAGAAAGAGGTTCCCAAGAAAGCCTTTGTCGAATTGTTCAAGCGGGCGCTGCAACCCCCGGAGCCCATTCAGGAGCTTCCATTTACCGCGCTTCAGGAGAAAAAGGCCAAAGCATGGGTGTCCTTGCTCCTCCGTCCTGTTGTTTGCCCTGCAGTGCCTGGATTTATTTCTCAAAAAAGCATGGAAGTGCGTTTCTTCGCACCAGGGAATCTGGTCTGCAACCTTGATTTCGTGGAGTCCATTTTCGGTAATGCGGGTGACCCTTTTCTGCCGGAGAATGATGCAGGTCTGGACATTGAGCACTGGAGCGGCCATACAGGCTGTGTTATCCTGGCTCCCCATCTGATTTACTGCACCAAAAAAGAACTTGGGCTGCCGCATATCAGCGAAGCCACCGAGCGGCAGAAGCGTGATGGCATGTGCTGGGAAAAGGAGGACGAGCGGTACAACGATGGCGGTGCCTTTAAAATCACGACCCGAGATGAAAGCGGCGTTGTCGTCACATTGATTGCAGATAACTATTTTGGGTACTGCAAAAAAGAGGTGAAGACCCAGCTGGGTTATGCCGCCAATCTCTTTGGCTTGGTCGAAGAAGAACATGCCGGTGGAGCCATGGCTTTTGCCAGCTACGACCAAGGGGAGGATTATCAGAATAAACCGTCTAGCCCGGAGGTCGATCAAGCTTTTGAAGACATGCTGAAACGGCATGCAGATGTGATGACTTTGCAGGAGGGAGGCTATGCTCTCGATAATAAGTTTCCGCACATTCATTACCTGCCGGAGGATGCCCACTTCACCCTTCAGGGCCAACGCATTACCTGGAGCAGGGGGGGGGATAACTACAGTCTGAAACTGCTTCCAGGAAAGGTCTATGTACTATCAAATGGATACAAGGTGCGGTTGCAAAAGCCCGGTGAGGGCCGCCGTTGGCGACTGATTGGAGTGAACGCCCAGGCAACCGTCTGCCATAAGCCTTGTACTGTCAGTGGCGGTGGTAAGTCGGAAATTTCCAAGCCAATCGCCGATGCCATCGTCCAGCTTCCGTTTTATATCCGTGACTTGGAGGAGGACTTTAAACTGGTTGAGGAAATTCTTGGTCGGGAGTATGGTGAGCGGTATCGCGATCCTGCCCAGCGCCGTACTCCGGGGCGATCCATTCTCAGTTCCAAGCGTTCTCTGGGATCCGTTATCAAGCTGCTCACCCCGAGCGAGGACTTTACCGACGAGCATAATGCCTTTGTTGAATCCATACCGGTTGAGGTCAAAGAGCTGGTCCTTCTGATTAAGCGTTTCTACAAACCGGATTGGGGAGACAATTGGCGTGAACGCTTCTCGGTTGATGTCATCAACGGAGAGCCGGGACATGAGTTGAAATACAAGGATTCCAAGCTGATCGCGAGCTATCTGCGGGTTGGGTTCGACGAGAATGGAAGCTGGCGGGTCTTCGGTTTGCGCAAGGACTATTCCCCCGCAGCCAAGATTCAGTTGGAAGATGACATCACCGCCTCGGTGGTTGTCCCCAGGGAGCAGATCACGGGCCTCCACCCACGCTTTAAGAATCACGCGCTCAAGTTCCTCTATAATTGCGAATATCGACTCTTCCAGCGTCCGGATGATGCGATTCACCGCGGGTATGATAAAAAGACGGAATACGACCTGGCTCAGCCCGGTAGTTTTCTTTCCAATTTCGAACCGCTGACGCAGGAGTTTGCCAGGGAAATGCTCGAAGATACGATTCGTTTCGAGTATTTCACTCCACCGCAACGCGAGCTGATCGAGCAGTTTGTGGCTCATCCGGAAAAGCATCCCAAGTATGTCGGCAGTTCCGCCTACCCGCGACTGGTCGAGGGTAAACCCTCGAAGAATCCCCGCTATCTGCAGACGCGCAGTGGTCTTGAGTCTCCGGCTGAAGTCTATGTCGCTGAAATGGGCGCACGACTCCTGCGTGGACTCGACAGCAGCGAACCGCTGCCGTTTCCGGTGGATGCCGTTTTACCGGGTCGGCGCAACAATCCACCGGACGGGCCGATTCGCAATCTCGCCGTATTCAATCCCATTCATTACCTCCCATTACCGGAGGCCTTCATGGAGTTTATTTCCAGTATGACCGGGAAAAGCCCTTCCACCACCGGTGCAGGGAGTGAAGGTGCGTTGACCAAGGGCCCGTTCAATGCCCTTCTGCCGATCACTGATTTAAACTCTGCCTTGGTTTCCTATGTGATGACCGGGTATGAGCCGTTCATTACAGCAGCGGGCTATGTGGGTCCCAAGTACCGTGTGGATCATGACGTCAGTCTGATCGTTCCTGAGATCTGGTGCCGCATGCGCCATGAAGAGCGTAATCCGCAATGGCTTATCGAGAACGGCATGCTGGATAAAGTCGAAGATATGGAGTGGAATGGGAAAAATGTTCCTTCCTCCATTTTGGGTTATCGGATTAATGAGAGCTTTGTGTCCTCATTCCTCGGGCGTATCTTCGGGAACCCCTCAGGGATTTTTACCGATGAAATGTTGCGGCCGGAGGATCAGGATATGCAGGTCTTTGTCGACGGCATTGAAAACATGATGGTCACCCACAAACGGGTAGCGGAAAACTATTTTGAGGACGAAAGTATCAAGCTGGCATGTCCACCGCTCAAAGCCCTCCTGCACATCATGAGAGATGGAGAGTGGGAAGGAAAGACCATCCATGATCCAGAGTTCCGCGCAATGTTCACCCTGGAAAATGTCCTCACCAGCGATTGGTACCAGGCCAGAGTGGATAGTGTTCAGCAGCAAGCGAAGGATCACTGGGAAGCCAGGGTTGCCTATCTAGATGAGCAGGCCCGTTCCGGGACCGCTGGCAATCTCAAGGAGAAACAAGCACGTGCCCGTAAACTGCTCGATATGGTTTCTTCTCCGGACTACCGCAAAACCCTGGTCGGGACCATTGGCCGCGACACTGCCTTCCGTCCCTAAGTTTTCTTGTTATTGATTATGATAAGGAAGCCCGCCGGATTCCCGGCGGGCTTGTTCGCTCTCTTTTTTCCTGCTGCTGTTGGAAAAGTCTCGTCTCTGCTGGGATCAATGAGGCAACCCTCTAAGTTGATCGGATGCAGGCTGAATCTATGTAAGCAGATGGATGGGCAATACGGAGGGTAGACAGTTGCGACATAACTCAAATCCGTTAGTCAGATCTTGTTCAACCCGAATTCGATTTAATCCTAACGTTATAGTCAAGAGGTTTAGGAGAAAGCACTTATCTTAACTTCAATTTTACAGAGGAAGGCAGTCAAACCTCATGGCAGGTTGGAGTATCAGCTTGGGACATATAGAGTTTGGCTAATGAATCTGTCTCAAACCAGACCCATGGCCTCACCGGCGAGAAAGCCAGTCGTCCATGCGGCCTGCAGGTTAAAGCCTCCGGTTATGCCATCAAGATCAATCGCTTCCCCGCCAAAGTAGAGTCCTTTGATCAGGCGGCTTTCCATGGTTTTAAAATCGATCTCTTTGCGGCAAACGCCCCCGCAGGTGACAAACTCCTCCTTATTCAAGCTCTTGCCGGTGACCTCAAAGCGGCTTTGGGTCAGCTGTCCGATCAGGGCTTGTTCGGCGGCTTTAGGCAAATGGCTCCAAATGGACTCCGGCGGGATACCTGCAGAGGCAACCAGTCTCTGCCAGAGCCGTCGGGGCAGACCAAAGGCGGCATGAGTGTGGACATTCTGTCGCCCGCGTTCCGATCTCAGGCGGGCCATAGAGGTGGCAATCTGCTGGCTTTCGCTCTTTCCGATCCAGTTGACGTTCAGCTTGAACTGGTAATCCTGGTCGGCCAGCTCACGGGCTCCCCAGGCGGACAGTTGAAGAATCGCAGGGCCACTCAGTCCCCAGTGGGTAATCAGGAGCGCACCCTTTTGAGGCAGCGGGAGTCCTTCCACTGAAACCTCGGCCTTCTCAGCGACGAGCCCTGAAAGATCTTCCAGGCGAGGGTCGTTAATGTGGAAAGTGAAGAGCGAGGGGACCAACGGCTCGATCCGGTGTCCGCATGCTTCAATCGCTTCGGTCAGCCCGCCGCGTTTCAGGCCGCCAGTGGCGATCATCAGGAGGTCGGTGGAAAGAAAGTCTCCCCGCCCGAGATTGAGGGCAAAGCCAACGCCCTCGGGACCCGCCCGAAAATCCTTCAAGCCGCAACGCAGGCGAACCTCCACCTTGAGCCGCCTTGCTTCCGCGACCAGACAATCCACGACCGTCGCTGAATCGTCGGTGACCGGAAACATCCGCCCGTCAGTTTCTGTTTTCAGGCGGACGCCACGTTCCTCAAACCACTCGATGGTATCGAGCGGAGAGAAGCGGTGAAAGGCTCCGCGTAATTCCTTCTCGCCACGGGGATAATGACGGCAGAGGGTGCGCGGATCGGTACAGTCGTGGGTAACATTGCAGCGGCCTCCCCCTGAAATCGCCACTTTGGAAAGAACCCTTGCACTCTGTTCAAGGATGATGACCTCGGTGGAAGGGGATTGCGCAGCCAGGCGGAGGGCGGCAAAGAAACCGGCTGCCCCGCCACCGGCGATAACGGCACGCTTGAATCCAGACATGAGAGCACGCTTGGCGATGCCGCATGACTGTGCAAGCGGGAATCCACGACTCACCCGGGTTGGGCCTGGTTAGGGCGGAGTGACGGTGGTCGGTGGCGCGTTGCGCCGGGTATTGGTTATTGGTGAAGAGTTAAGTTAATGGGAGGTGGGTGCGATCAAAGGCAGGGCGGTGCGTCCCTGCGCCGCCTGAGATCGTGGCTTGGGTTCCAGCGCCTTCCGAACGCCCATTAATCGGTATCGAAATCGAATGAGGTCCAAAGGAACCGGAGCCTTGGAGTTCCGGAGTTCGGAGTGGTGTTAGTGCTTTGATGGAAAATACCGAATCACAGGCAGGAATGCCTGTGTCACGGGGCAGGACGGATACGAAGCGGAGATGGCGCAATGACTGTATCACGGTGAAGGGATTGGGGTGACACAGACATTCCTGTCTGTGAGGGGTGTCCAAACGTTTTTGAACCAGTCCCTCCGACCAACTGTGGGATGAGCTGTTGCGTCACTACCCAGTCAGGACGGAGGGGCGGTATGCCGTTGGTCGGTGTGACGTTGGTGGAAGACCGGTAAGGATGAAGGATGAATTAGGAAGGATGAAGGATGAATTAGGAAGGATGAAGGAGCATGGAAACGGAGATGAAGAGCCGACTTCCCATCCAAGGTAGGGCGGTGCGTCCCCGCGCCGCCTGCCGCTGGTCGGTTTTAAAACGCCCCATTGGCGTCCCTTCCATTAATCGAATTCGAAACTGCCCATCTTCCTTCAGGCCTGGGGCTGGCTGCATTTGCCGCTCCAAAAAAAAGCCCCCCGGGGATCCGGGGGGCGAAAGTTGAAGCGGGTGGTCGGAAGAGGATTTATTCCTCGCCGCCGCCGGAAGAGGCTTCAGGGGCCTGATTCTCCGAGTCATTGTCAGAGCGGCGTCGACGACGGGGACGTCCGTCACGATCGCTGTCACGACGGGGGCGGTCACCCCGGTCGCCACCACGGCCACCGCGTCCACCCCGGTCACCACCACGGCCCCGGCGATCACCCCGGTCTCCGCGATCACCCCGGTCACCCCGGTCACCCCGGTCACCCCGGTCTCCGCGATCACCACCCCCTTGGGCGGCCTTTTCCTTGGCGGCAGCCACTTTCTCGGAGATGCCGTCGACCTTGTCCTCCAGTTCCTGAAGGGCGGCTACGCGGCTGAGACGGACCTTGCCATTGGATTCGACTCCAATGCACTTGACCCACATTTCGTCACCGATGCCGCAGACGTCTTCAGTGCGGTTGATGCGGAAATCCGCCAGTTCGGAGATGTGGACGAGGCCTTCCTTGCCGGGTAGACATTCGACGAAGGCACCGAAGTCTTTCACCCCGCGGACTACCCCGCGATAGATGGTGTCGATTTCGATATCGGCGGTGATCAATTTGATTTCTTCAATCGCCCGCTTCATCGAATCATCGCCGGTGGCGTAGATGTGAATCTTGCCGGAGTTGTCATCGTCGATGTCGATCTTGGCACCGGATACTTCAGTGATCTTGCGGATGGTCTTGCCGCCCGGTCCGATGACGGCACCGATCTTGTCCGGATCGATTTCGATCGTCTCGATGCGGGGAGCATAAGGGCTGAGTTCCTTGCGTGGCTCGGGCAGGGTCTGCTTCATCACTTCGAGGATCTGCATCCGCAACTCGGTGTTACGGCGGATGGCCTCGATGGCGATTTCGTGCGGCAGCCCCTGGATTTTGAGGTCGAGCTGGAAACCGGTGATGCCGTTTTCGGAACCACAGATTTTGAAATCCATATCTCCGAAGTGGTCTTCCGCTCCGAGGATGTCACTGAGGACGACGTGCTTGGAGATTTTCCCCTTCTTATCGGTTCGGGTGACCAGACCGCAGGAGATCCCTGCCACCATGGCGGTGATGGGCACACCGGCATCCATCAGGGCCAGACAGCCACCGCAGACCGAAGCCATCGAGGTGGAGCCGTTGGACTCCATGATTTCGGAGACCAGGCGGATGACATAGGGGAATTCATCCTCGTCCGGAAGAATCGGAAGGAGGGAGCGCTCCGCCAGATTGCCATGGCCGACTTCACGGCGTCCCGGCCCCATGATCCGGCCGGTTTCCCCAACAGAGAAGTGGGGGAAGTTGTAGTGGAGAAGAAAGCTCTTTTCGGTTGGGCCACCAGTTAGACCATCCATTCCCTGGGTATCGCCTTTGGCGCCGAGGGTGGCGAAGACCAGTCCCTGGGTTTCACCCCGCTGGAAGAGGGCGGTGCCGTGCATCCGTGGGAAGACGCCAGTTTCGCAGGAGATTTCTCGGAGATCCTCCGGCTTGCGGCCATCGACGCGCTTGCCTTCATCGAGAATCTTTTCGCGGTAGAGTTCTTCCTGCAGGACTTCGAAGGCGAGCATGATCTGGTTGGGATCAAAGTCATCGCCGTCGCGTTCCTTCATCGCTTCGGTGGCTTCCTTCTTGAGGGTGTCCACCACTTCACCACGGGCCTGCTTGGAGTCCTGGAAAATGCCCTTGGAAAGGCGCTCGCCCACAAGGTTGCGGACGAATTCGAGGTTGTCCGGAGTGCAGACAAAGAGGTCAAAGGTCTTCTTTTGGCGGGCACATTGAGCGGCCAGCTCTTTTTGAGCCTCAATGATGGGCTGAATGGCTTTCTGGCCAAATTCCAGCGCTTCGATGAACTTGTCTTCGGGCAGTTCTTCCGCCGAACCCTCGATCATCATCATCTCGCGTTCGTTGCCGACGTAGATGAGGTCGAGTTCGCTTTCGAACATCTGCTCGTGGGTCGGGTTGACGATGAATTCATCGTCGACCAGACCGATGCGCACGCAACCCACCGGGCCATCCCAAGGAATGTCCGAGCACATCAGGGCGGCGGAAGCCGCATTGACCATGAGGATATCCGGCTCATTCATGAGGTCGGTGGTGACGAGGAAGCCAACCACCTGGACTTCGTTCATAAAGCCCTTGGGGAAGAGCGGACGCAACGGGCGGTCGCAAAGGCGGGAGGTGAGGATTTCCTTTTCGGAGGGTCGGCCTTCCCGCTTGAAGAAGCCTCCGGGCAGACGCCCGGCGGCGGAGAATTTCTCGCGGTAGTCCACCTGCAGGGGGAAGAAGTCCTGGCCTTCGCGGACCGAATTAGCGGCGGTGGCGGCGACAAAAACGGTGGTTTCGCCGAGGCGAATGGTGACGGCTCCATTGGCCTGCTTGGCCAGGGTGCCCGTTTCAATCGAGATGCCCATCCCGGGTACCTCAACGGAGTATTTCTGTTTCAACATATGCTGTGTTTATCTGTAACGAGTTCAACCGATCCCGAATGGACCGGTTCCGCAGTTGAAACCTCCGTACCTGAAGCGATTCCTAGGAAGTTCGCTTGGGGATACCGAATGCAGATGCCAAATGGTCCAAGGACGAGGGCTTTGGATCCACAAGCGGACTTCCTACGTGTGTAAAACGCGCCGCAGGCCGGGGTTTCAGGGCGTTACATTGAGCATGCCCTGCTCAAGCGCAAGGGAAAAGGCGCAAGCCGGGAGGATTCAATGAGCAAATGTATATAAATCCTCCGGGCTTGAGACAACGGGGGGCTGGTGGCGCGTTGCGCCAGAGGACAGAGGCCGGATTGGGATGACACAGACATCTCTACGCCATCTCCGCTTCGCATCCGTCCTGTCTGTGAGGGGGGGGGGCGCAATGTGATTTTATACCAGTCTCCTCCAGCTCCAACTTCCCGTTTCCCGTCAGGCCGGAGGCTGGTAAGGGTGAAGGAGCATGGAAACGGAGATGAAGAGTCGGCTTCCCCTCCAAGGTAGGGCGGTGCGTCCCTGCGCCGCCTGCCGCTGATCGGTTTTAAAACGCCCGATTGGCGCCCCTTCCATTAATCGAAACCGGTATCGCTTTCGCTATCGACGCAGCAAATCGAAGCCGCCCCTCTCCCGTCTTCGCGACCCCCGGGAGCACATTTTCTGTCCTCGTCCTCCGGCTTCCGTATTCCCCTCTCCTGTCCGACCGAAGGCCGGAGTCTTCAGGCTACGGCTTCGCGAGCTTGGCTCCAAATCCGGAGGGAGCGCAGGAAAAAGTGTTCGAGAGCAACATCTTCCTTCAAGTTGACTTCGAGCAGGCCACCGAGCAGTTCCAGCTCGTCGACGGCCCGGACGAGGGCAAAAGAGGGGAAGGGATGGTGCTGGGAGGCTTCGATGGCAAACATTCGGGTGGCCAGTTCGATTTCCGCCCAGAGGCGATTGCGAATGCCTTTGCGAATGCCGACTTCCAGCGCATCCTTTTCGTCCGCATCGACGGAATCCGGCAGGCTGGCGGCTTCCACTTTCCAGGCTTCCTCGCTGGTCTGGTCTAGAATGCGGGTGAAGCCGGTGACCAAACCGTAGGCAGCGAGCACGGCATCGGCCCGGGCGGTGGCGTCGGTTGCTCCGGAGAGCAGCAAGCCCAGCCATTGGCGGTAACGCTGGGTCCACTGGAGCCATTCTTCATGCTCAATAGTGGTGCGGCGCGAGGGGAGTCGAAAATTAAAGCAGCGGCTGCGAATGGTGTCGAGCAGCGCATAGGGGCGTGTCGTCAGCAGGAGCAGGGTGGTGTCGGCAGGCGGCTCTTCGAGGGTCTTGAGGAAGGCGTTGGCGGTGGCGTTGTTCA
This sequence comes from Verrucomicrobiota bacterium, assembly GCA_050485245.1. GTDB lineage: Bacteria > Verrucomicrobiota > Verrucomicrobiia > Opitutales > Oceanipulchritudinaceae > JBJHBA01. The sequence goes on from JBJHBA010000002.1 coordinate 238,099, forward strand.
TTCGGTCGGCCTCATAGACCATGGCGACCTTTCGCCCTCCCTGATTGGAGGATTGGGCTACCTCCCGAAGGAGGCGACGCATGGTATTGGGCTCTTCCGCTCCACGTTCACCAATCCGGATCTGCCGGGCTTTCTTGGCCGGACGGAGGGTAAAGAGATCGGGGTGGATCTGCACTTTTTCCGGAGTGGTGTCCAGCAAGGCAGCAGCGAGGGCGAGCGCCACGCTTTCCACCTCGCCCAGCTCCTCACCCTGCAGAAGGATGGCATGAGCCAGTCGGCCGCTTTGCAGGGAAGCCTCCAGCACCTTGACCTGACGACACTGGCGCAGGGAGGGAGGAAGCGAATCGCTCAGGTTGGGCCTCATGAAACCGTAGTCGTCGACTAGATGACGCGCTCCCGGAGGGCTTTCCAGATATTGACCTCTACTGCTGGCACTGGGTCCATTCCATCGACGACGAGGAAGCGCTCGGGCAGGGCCTTGGCCAGCATGAGGTATCCTTCCCGCACCTTGCGGTAAAACTCGATATTCTCCTCTTCCATCCGGTCGGGGAGGTCACTGATGCGGTGGCGAATGCGTTCGAAGCCGACTTCCGCCGGGATGTCGATCACCACTGTAACATCCGGCACGAGGTCGCCGACGGCAAAGGTATTGATCATGTGCACCGGCCCGCCTTGCAGTTTGCGCCCGACACCCTGATAGACGGTGGTCGAATCCATGAACCGGTCGCAGAGGACGATTTTTCCCTCAGCGAGGGCAGGGCGGATCACTTCGCGCACGAGCTGAGCCCGGCTGGCGGCAAAGAGCAGCAGCTCGGTCTCGGGGAACATGACCTGATCGTCCCCCACATGATGCTTCAGGAGGTGGCGGATCTGCTCGCCGATATCGGTGCCGCCCGGTTCACGGGTTACGACAACGTCATAACCGGCGTCTGAAAAGCGCTCGGCGATGCGGCTGACTTGAGTTGATTTACCACTCCCCTCCGAGCCTTCGAAGGTGATCAGGTAGCCCCGTGTATCGTCGTCGTTGGTAGCCATTTTTCTGGATCCATTTAATGCCCGAAGTGCGTGCCCTGAGCAATGGAAAAAGGATGCACTTATCCAATATCTCCGGATTCCCAACGGGAGAGGAAGCCCTGGGTATCGGAAAGCGTAGGGCTGCGGCCACTGCGGACGTATTGCCCGGAGGTGGCGACGGCGACGGTCAGGCAGGCGACCGGAGAGAGCCCGAGGACATAGGCGGTGCAGAAACCGGCATTGAAGTGGTCACCGGCCCCGGTGGAAATTTTTGGCTGAGTACAGAAAGGACCGTCGACCCAGGCCGATTCATCCCGGGTGGCGCAGGCAGCCCCGGCCCTGGGGTGAATGACCACGCAGCTGATTTCAAGGGCTTCGCGCAGGCGGGTGGCGGCTTTCTTGAGTTGCTCCGGCTCCTCTCCGGGGAACTCGAGCTTGAGCACTTTGGTCACCTGCTTGGATTCAGCGAGGTTCAGACCGAGCACGGTACGACCATGGTTTTGAAAACGGCTGATGGCACGCAGCGCACTACGGATATCGCCCTCGGAGCGTTTGGCCGGATCGGCGAGGTCGAAGAAAAAGACTCTGCCACCGTCTTTCGGGGGGAGGTTGGGCAGCGCCCGGGTGAGGAGGTCTTCAAAAATCGAGGTCATGGCTGGGATCATCGTCCAGTTGACCAGTCCGATCAGGTCGGAGCGGGAGAGCAGATCGAAAAAGCGGCCTTCCCCGGTCACTTCGATAATCCGCTGGTAGGTGAGGTTATCGAAATCGGCCATTTCTCCCAGCATCAGTTTGCCGTCATTAAACTCGAGGGCATGAGTAATGCCCGGCTGGCCGAAGCTGATTGCCTGAGTGCGGGCGGCAAATTGCGAAAAGACCGGTGCAATCGGCTGGCCGAGCATACCGGCGTAGGTGACGCCGAGGCCTTTGGAGAGGAGGGCGTTGGCCATGATGGGACCGTTCCCCCCCAGTTTTTCCACCTTCGGATAAATCTCGATATTGGCGCTTTGGCCGGCGGCAGCAAGAATTCGGTTGCCGAAGTCAGCGATTTCCGGGACTGGCGTGAATTCCGCTCCACGACCGTGCCGCTGTTGGACGACCGACATGATCTTGTCGACGAATCCATCAAGTCCAATCAGGGCGTTTTTCGTGCTGATCCGGGAAGCAACCGGAGACAGCTCTTCCAAGGTGGAGGATATGTTTTTCATAGATAGGAAAGGGGAAAGGTTCATAAAAGTTGCGCTTGGCGAACTGTGTCGAGAAAATTGCCGAGGGAGTTTTTTGAATTGGCGTAAAGAAAAGGGCGTCTCAGTGTGCAAGACCATGACTTCAGGCCTCTTCATCGCCAATGTGTTTGTCTACTTCGGGCAATCCAACACCGCCGGTAAGGTAATCATCCTGCTGCTGGCCGTTTTCAGCTTGATTGCCTGGACGCTGATGATCGGGAAATACTCCGAACTCAGCCGACTGCGCAAAGCCAACCTGATTTTTGAGGACCGTCTGAAAGCGTCCGATGCGGTGACCAAGATAGACCCCCAGTTCAAGGGCACCTCCGGCCTTTATGCCAACCTCGCCCGCGAGGCACTGACAGCCTACCATCAAAGCAAAGGCAGCCCGCATGCCGTTTCCCACGTGGAAAACGCCCTCCAACGGGCGGTTTCGCGCGGTTGTCTGATCTATGAGAACCGCATGATCATGCTCAGCTCGATTGTTTCCGGTGCACCGTTTCTCGGTCTGCTCGGAACGGTCTGGGGGGTGATGGATGCCTTCGGCTCCATCGCCGGTCAGGCCGGAGCCAGTGTCGCTACCTTGGCCCCGGGGGTTTCGGGAGCCCTCATGACCACTGTTGCCGCGTTGCTCGTGGCGATCCCCTCTGTCTTCGGATACAACTACCTGCTGACCCAGGCCAAACTCATGATCACCGAGCTGGAGAACTTTGCCAGCCACCTCGCTGACCGGGTGGAGCAGGAGTCCCGTCTGAAGTAAACCGCCATGGCCCGCACTTTCCATCGCAGAAGCCAGCTCGAGGCGATGTCGGAGATCAACGTCACTCCGCTCATCGACCTCGCCTTTGCCCTTCTCATCATTTTCATGATCACCGCTCCTCTCCTTGAGCAGTCGATTCAAATCGACCTACCGGTGGAGTCGGTTCGCCCTCAGGCTACGACAGCACCGAATACGCAGGACATCAGTATCGATGCCGAAGGCCGCTACTACTGGGGAGATGAGGTCATGTCGGCTGAGCAGATCAACGAAATGCTCTCGCTGATGGCTCTGGATCCGGATCCACCGGTGATTCGCCTGCGGGCGGATGCCAATATTCCTTATCAGGGAGTCGTTGACCTGATCGACATGATTAAAGCCCACCGCCTGACCAAACTCAGTCTGGAAACCCGCGGGCGCTGAACATTCCGTTGTGCGGAGAAGTCTTTTCTTATAACAATACATACTTTCAACCGTAATTAAGTGCGGATGGATAAAACCGACAAAGAAGCATTTTTCCTCGCCATCGCCGTGCACATGCTGGGCTTTGCGATCATGCTTCTGTTTATGCTCATCAGTTGGCTGAGGCCTTTTGAAGAGCCCCCGGTGGTGTTTGAGCTGGTCGACACGCTGATGGCGGATACCCCGATGCCTTCGCCCCAGATGGACCCAGCTCCGCAGCCGGAGCCGGAACCCGTCCCTGACGACAGTCAGCCGATTGAACTGCCCTCGCTCGATCCGCTCCGGCCGGTCCCGGTGCTCCCGGCCCCCACGCCTGAGCCGACCCCTCAACCTACTCCGCGCCCGACTCCTGTTCCTACGCCAACCCCGCAGCAGGTTTCTTTTGAAGAGTGGGCCAGAAACCGGAATCTTCCGGCCCGCACCCAGCCGGCCCCGACACCTCGTCCCCAGCGGGTGGACGTGCCTCGCATCGAAACCGATATCCGGCAGAGTTTGCGGGCCAGTGTCGGATCGGTTGAAGCGGTGGATACCAGTCAGATGACGGCCGCCCAGCGGGATGCCCTTGCCACCTATTTCAGCACTCTGGTGGCCCGACTGCAGGCGGTTTTTGATCCGATGGGGGCTGGTTATTCAGCCCGGGTGGAGTTCACGGTGCAGGCCGATGGAAGCATCACCAACGTCCGTTTTCTTCGACGCTCCGGGGATACCGCCTTTGATAATTCGGTGATGGAAGCCTTTCGCCGGGCCCGCAGCCCTGGTCGGCCGCCGGGAAATCCGCCGCACACCCGCACGCTGACCTTTACCAGTGAAAATAATTGATGCTCTCAATGGAGGGCGAAAAAGCCTTCCGAGTGGAGATTCGGTTATCGCGCGATGTCGGATTGATCCAGCACCTTGATGTTGCGGGTGCGCAGGACGCTGCGGGCAAGGTCATTGTCTTCCAGATTCAAAGCCAGAGCTGTCTTGTTGCCAGGGCGCATCAGGAAGGAGTAGATGTAGTGAATGTTGATCTCCGCTTCGACCAGAGCCGCCGTCACGAATTTCAACTGAGCCTCTGTATCAATCTGAACCGCAACCATTTCGGTCTCGGAGAAGGCATAGCCATGACGGCGGAAGAGGGCGCGGGCTTCATCGGGATAATCCACGATCAGGCGCATAATGGTGCACTCGGTCGTATCGAGCTGACTGATGGCGATGATATGGACATCATCGGCCCCCAGCCGTTGAACCAATTCATTGAGGCGTCCCACCTTGTTATCGGCAAAGACCGAGAACTGAATGATGGCATCCGCCCCGGACTTTTCTGAAACTTCCGGAAACATAGGTAAACCAAAGTGTTACGCTAACAGAATACCTCCACTAGAGAAGCAAAAACCGCAGTGGGCAGCAACCTCTTCGATGGCCTCAAAAGTGACTGGTTTCCATGCAAAGATCCATGCCCCCTGAACCTTGACCAGTTTGCTTCACAAAAAAAGGCCAGAAACCTGTGGTTCCTGACCTTTTTCGATGAAAAGTGGCACACCCTGAGGGAGTCGAACCCCCAACCTCCTGATCCGTAGTCAGGTGCTCTATCCAATTGAGCTAAGGGTGCATGGTTGCCTGAAAGGGAAAGCCGAAAACAAAGGCAGATCCCTTTATCCCATGCAAGCGGATTTTGCCAAAAAATCACACTTTGCGGGAGAGAGCCTGCTGGCCTATCGGCTTGGACTGTGAAAATGGTGGGCGCGACTGGACTCGAACCAGCGACCCCTACCGTGTGAAGGTAGTGCTCTAACCAACTGAGCTACGCGCCCCCAAAACAAGGGAAAGGATGGAGCAAAACAACCGCGGCATGGGGGTCAATGAAAATTCCCCATACTCTGGAAAAAACGCCGCCCGCTGGGTCACAGGCCTGCATCGTACCTGTCCGCTCACATTTCCTCCTCAATCGGATGGCGCGATCGGTAAACCGCCTTCTCAACTTCCGCCAGGATAAAGACCCCGAAGCCAATCCCGATCGGAATCAGCCAGTGGCGCAGCTCCAACGGAGCGGATCCGAACCAGGTCTGCATGAAGGGTGCGTAGACAAAGAGCAACTGCAGCACGATGAGCGCAGGTATCGCAATGAGCACCATCCGGTTGTTAAAGAGGCGTCCGGGCAGGAAGCTGGCTTCCCGCAGATAGCGGCTGTTAAACAGATAAAAGGCCTGTCCAGCCACCAGTGTGTTGACCGCCAGCGTGCGGGCGAGGTCAAGAGGCATCTCCAGCTGTTTCTCAATGAGAAAGAGCGCAGTGGTGGCTCCGCCGATCAGAACCGAGACAAAAGCGATCCGCCAGAGGAAATAAAGCCCGAGGATCGGAGCCTTCGGATTGCGCGGGGGCCGTTTCATCAGGCCGGGCTCGGAGGGTTCAAAGGCGAGCACCAGGGCCAGGGTCACCGCTGTCACCATGTTGACCCAGAGAATCTGCACCGGGGTCAGGGGCAGGGCAAAGCCAGCCACCACCGCGGTCAGCACGACCAGCGCCTCGGCACCATTGGTGGGCAGGATAAAGAGGATCGCTTTGCGCAGGTTGTCGTAAATGGTGCGCCCTTCTTCCACCGCCCGTTCAATCGAAGCAAAGTTGTCATCAGCCAGCACGATCTCAGCTGCTTCCTTGGTCGCTTCCGTCCCTTTGATGCCCATCGCGACTCCGACATCGGCCCGCTTGAGGGCAGGGGCATCATTGACTCCGTCACCGGTCATGGCCACGACTTCGCCATTGGCTTGGAGCGCGCGCACCAGTCGCAGTTTGTGCTCCGGACTGGTGCGGGCAAAAATATCGTGGTCTTTGACCAGTTCCTGCAGATCCTCGTCGCTGGCAGTTTCCAGCTCCGCCCCGGTAATGGCTTCATCGGTTCCTTCCAGTCCCATCTCCCGTCCGATCGCACAGGCAGTGATGGCGTGGTCCCCGGTGATCATTTTGACCCGAATGCCGGCTTCCAGACAGGTGGCAATCGCTTCGATCGCCTCTGGACGCGGCGGATCGATAATCCCGACCATACCGAGGAAAATCAGTTCCTCATCGAGGTCTTCCATAGAAAGCGCATCGGCGTTTTTTGGCATGGGCTTCATTGCGGCGGCAAGCACCCGTTGTCCGCTTCCGCCCATGCGCTCCATTTCCGCTTCCCAGAATTGCTTATCCAAGGCTTCGGTCCCTCCCTCCGTCTTCTGCTGCTGCTGTTGGCAGCGTTCCAGCAGGCGGTCAGGAGCCCCTTTCATCAGGAGGACACGCTCTCCATCCGGCCGCTGGTGCAGTGTGGCCATGAACTTGTTTTCCGATTCAAAGGGGATGACTGCAATGCGCTCGTAACCTTCGAGGGAAAAGGCCGACTTGCGGGCGAGGGTCACGAGGGCACCTTCGGTCGGCTCACCATTGACCTGCCAGCCTTTGTCTCCTTCGACGATGTCGGAGTCGTTGCAGGCCGCCATCGTCTCGATCAGAAGGCGGAGGTCCTCGTTTTTCTCCAAATCGGCCGCCTCGCCACCTTCATCCTCATGGGTGAGGGAACCTTTGGGGGCATACCCCGTACCGCTGACGACATAGTGGCGGGCCGGGGTGCGCACCTCGCGGGCGGTCATCTCATTCTTGGTCAGGGTGCCGGTTTTGTCGGAACATATCACCGTGACCGAGCCGAGCGTTTCCACCGCCGGCAGCTTGCGCGTAATCGCGTTACGTGCTGCCATCCGCTGGACACCGATCGCCAATGTGATGGTGAGAATCGCGGGCAGTCCCTCCGGAATGGCTGCCACCGCAAATCCGATCGAGGCCATAAACAATTCATCGAGACTCATCCCATGCAAAACCCAGCCGAGGCCGAACATGAAGATGGCCATGCCCACGATGAAGAGAGAAAGGACTTTGCCGAACTGCTTCATTTGACGCGTGAGGGGCGTCTCGACCTTCTCCACTTCGGAGATCATCTGGTCGATCTTGCCAATCTCGGTCTTGGCTCCGGTTGCCACCACCAGGCCTACTCCGCGCCCGGCTGATACCAGTGAACCGGAATAGGCCATGCAGGAGCGATCGCCCACTTGGGCATCCGCCTCCACCGCCTCGACAGCTTTTTCACTGGGCACCGACTCACCGGTCAGCGCGGATTCCTCGATGCGCAGGTTCGTCACCTCAATCAACCGAAGATCGGCAGGAACCCGGTCTCCCGAGCGTAGCCGGACGACATCACCGGGAACCAGTTCCTCCGAGGATACTTCCTTCCAGGATCCATCGCGCCGGGCCTGCGCTTTGAGCGAGAGCATTTCGCGGATCCCAGCCAGAGCCTTTTCCGCTTTTCCCTGCTGTACGAATCCGATCAGCGCATTGATCACCACCACCCCGAGAATCACCCAGGTATCTATCCAGTGGCCGAGCAAAGCCGTGACCACCGCAGCGGCAATCAGGACATAAATCAAGACATCGTGAAAATGGATGAAGATCCGCTTGAGCAAGCTATCGCGCTCCGCCTCCGGCAACTTGTTCGGACCGAATTGGGCCAGGCGTTGATCGGCCTCCTCAACAGTTAGGCCCTCCTTGTGGGCCTCCATCTGCTTGAACGCCTCTTCGACAGGGACGGCATGAAAAACTTTTTTATCGGGAGAAGTACGGGAAGGTTCAGACATAACGGATAGAACGAAAGAGAGTCTCAGTAATAATCGGCTACAGGTTTACCGATCATCCATTCATTGTTAAGCCAAGACGGCTCAAATCGCAAATTCTCCAGACGCGAAGTCGGAGTTCGGAAAGGGTGGAAGCCGAAAGATAGGTGGCGATCTATGGTAGGGTGATGCGTCCCTGTGCAGCCTCGTTCCAGGCCGTGGACAAGAATGAAAGCGAATGTTCTGCGCAAAAGGACGCAAGAACCGCAAAGTAGGGTGCGGAGTGTTCTGTTCCGCTAGGGTAGGATGGTTTTTTGACAAGATCAGTGCTTTTGGATAAAGTAATCGAAACCTCTGCAAGCCATGAACCTCTCCTGTAATCCAAAAGACTTTCGCGTGCCGGTTTGGAACAAAAGGTCCAAACCGCTTCGACTCTCCAAGCTGCCCACCAGAATCGACAAACTTTACGATTCGAAAAAGGACTACCGGGCTCGGATGGAGGAGTTTTCCAAAGAACTGCACGACCTCCAGCGTGTGTTCTATGCCCATGGCCGTTTTTCCCTGCTGCTGATCTTTCAGGGGATGGACACCGCAGGCAAGGACGGGGCCATCCGTCATGTCATGAGTGGGGTCAATCCGCAGGGTTGTCAGGTTCACAGCTTTAAGCAGCCCAGTCCAGAGGAGTTGGCGCATGATTATCTATGGCGGACGACGAAGCGCTTGCCGATGCGTGGGCACATCGGAATTTTCAACCGTTCATACTACGAGGAGGTTTTGATTGTGAAAGCCATGCCCAGTGTGCTGGCGGCACAGCCCCTGCCGGAAGGGTACACCGAGCAGGATCAGTTCTGGCCGGACCGTTATCGGGACATCGTGCAGTTCGAGGATTATCTCCATCGCAATGGCACGCAGATTTTGAAGTTCTTTCTCCATATCTCCAAAGAGGAACAACGGCAGCGTTTGCTGTCCCGTGCCGATGAAGCGGACAAACATTGGAAAATCAGCTCCGCCGATCTGGAAAGCCGGGCTCAGTGGGACGATTTTCAAACGGTTTACGCCGAGTGCCTGCAAAATACCAGTCACGGCCTCGCCCCTTGGTATTGCGTGCCCGCGGATGACAAACGCAACGCCCGCTTGATCATTTCCCACATCATCATCGAAGCCCTCCGCGCCTTGCCCATTGCCTATCCGGAGCCGGACAAAAAGCAGTTGGCCGAAGTGAAGCGCGTGCGCAAGGTGCTGATGGCGGAAGAATCCGGCAAATGAGCGAATCAACATCGGAACGCTTTGGCGTTTCATCGGCTGTTTGCACCCATCAGGTTTTTGCGCCGAAGGGGCGCGGATACTCCGTCCCAACAGATTGCTTTTCGTTCTGTTTCTTAATGTGAATCAGGCATGATAAAGGGACCCGCTGGAGGAAACTGGAGGTCGACCAAATCCGACTTCAGCTTATCCGCCATTTCCGGAAAATAAAGCGGGTGCCCAGGATCTGACCGGATGGTGGCACCATACCATACCGCGTGAGGGAGTTTGCGATCCATCGCCAGTTGAAGCCATTCCGCACCCTTGGTCAGTGCTTCCTCCTCTCCGAAGAATCCGTCCAAATAAAGGATGGATAGTTTCCATGCACAATATGCGTCACCATGGTTTGCTCCGATCTCAAACCACCTGCGGATATTCGCTTTGGTCGGTGTTACCCAGATACCCATGTTAAAGAATGGGCCGTAGGCAAAATCACTTCGGATCCTCCTGCCCGGCAATACCCTCTGCCAACTTTCCTGGCTTTCATTTGCCTGATTCAAAGCCAACATATACCAGTCCCACCCATCCCGGGGGGTTGTAGAACGGGCTCTCCGGATCGTAACAGAGCACGCTCAGCCTTTCGCTTGCCCACCATTTTCCACGGGCGGATGCGTATCGATAAAAATCATACGCCCGGTGAAGGTCCTTTTCGATGCCAAGCCCCATTTCATAGTGCCAACCAACATACATTTGAGCATACCCGCGCTCATCTTTGCATGCCTGGCTATACCAATAAAGGGCACCCGCGAAGTCCTGCTCGACGGGCTCAATCCCAAGGTAATAGTAGTGGGCGAGCTCCCACATGCTCCAGGCACCGCCTGCTTCAGCTCCTTTGCTGAACCAATAGAAGGCAGTCGCCAGATTTCTTTCGACGATTTCTCCCCGCTGATAGGCGAAGGCCAATTGGCGGATCGATTCACCATGCCCCGCCTCAGCTGCTTTTGTCATCCAGTGAAGCTGTAATTGAGCATCTTTGGTGAAACCTTGCCTGGTACCATAGCGATAGGCGTTCCACAAATCCACCATTGCATTCACATCTCCCGCTTCCGCCTTTTCCTTTAAGCGAATCGGTACCAGGCGAATAGCCTCCTGCCTCTGGATTTCCTTTTGTTCACGGGCACGTTCCTCTTCTTTTTGCGCCTGATTTATCCAGTGGGAGATGCCAAACCCTGCCGCAATACAGAAAACGATGAAGGCGTATTTGAACCAATGAGGTAGTTTCCGTTCCTTGAACAAGGGGCGAATGAAATATCGAAGAAAGCGCCGTGCTGGAGATTTCTGGAGTTTTTCAACCTTCTCCAAATCCTGCATGAGTGCCACTGTAGCCTTCGGATCCTCGGTCTCAAGTATGGCGCTCTTTAGAATATCGACCGCTTTTGGATAAAGGCCTCTGTCTACCCAATAATTGCTGAGAAGCCCGGCCAAGTGGGGCGGTTCCTTGGTTCTTTCCCAGTGGTCTTCTGCCGCGGAAGCGACATGATCATTTCGTTTGGTCAACGCATGCCAATAGTAAAGCATCCGCAAATCCTGGTCATCGGGAAAGGATTCATGGGCTTTTTGGATATATCTGAGCGTCCTCCTGTAGCTGACCCTCTTCGCCAGCATCAGCTTGGTCCACGCACTGTGGTATGCAGGAAAGTCTGCACCCCTCTTGTCTGCGATTTTGAGCAGCTTTCGCGCATTCCTGTTGTCTCCCAAAGCCAGGTAGCGTTCTGCCTCTGCGGCTAGTTCCTCAAGGCTGGCTGAGTCGGCATCCCCCATCCGTGGCTTGAAACGCTCGATTAAATCCAAGACCTCCGGGGCCAGTTCCACGGTTTCCGGCCCATAGGCGAGTGCCATATCCAGCACTTTAAAGATCCCCTCGAAGGGAGGCCCCGAAAAAACAATCGGAAAGCGGTGCTTTTGAAAATAAAAAGCCACATCCCACAAGCCGTCATGATTGCCTGCCGGACGGATCCGGATCGACTCAAGTTGCTCCCACTTTCTGAAAAGCCGTCGGAGGGGCCAGATACAAAGCCCGTCCTGTGTCACCCGATAACCTTTCAGGGTGAATTCCGATGCATTTCGCCTCTGGAAGAAAACAGCCACGGAACAGTCATTGAGTTGAAACGCGCAAAGGACAAGAATGAAGGACGATTCCGTTACTCCTTAAAAATCCTTGAGCCCCGCAGTGGTTTTTTAAGGAGCAACGATCACGTCGAAGACTCGGTTGTATGGGGTATTGTTGTTGGCCAAATTCCGGGATTCATTGAAAGAACTTTAAAGCATTCCTGAACTCATAAGTGAAGAAGACGTTGCCCGAATCGGCGAGTAGTCTCGCCGTCCGAGACTTTCCCGTTCGCGAGACTAGCATTGCAAGTGGTTCAGTTGAAAGGCGGACACGACAAGCGTGTCCCTCCAGTGAAAGGGGATTCCTTGTCTTCAGGTCCCCGTCCTCCGGCCTCTAACTTAGAGGTGTTCCTGAAGGAAGGTTTCGATTTCCTGGTAAAGATGGATGGTGTTCTCGAAATTCTGGAAGCTGTGACCCTCTCCTCTGGTGAAGTGGACTTTGTGTGGGATTTGATGGGTTTCGAGTTGCCTGACGAGGCGTTGGGACTGTGCGATGCGGGCGACATTGTCCCGGCTGCCGTGAGCGACGAAGACGGGGACTTGGATTTTGCTTACGCTATTGAGCGGTGAGATGCGTTCGAGGCTTTCCGGATCTTTCAGCACGTTGTCGAGTCGTCTTTGCAGAAAGGCAGATCGGAGGGTTTCGCGTCCGAGCAATCTGGATTCGGCAACGGCCTGTTCCCAGTCGAAGACGCCTGCGATACTGACAGCGCATTTGTAGAGATCCTCTTCAAAGGCGACACCACTAATGGCGAGGTATCCGCCGAAAGATCCTCCCATAATGGCGATGCGTTCGGGATCGACAAAGCCGGAAGCGGCGACAAAGCGGACGCCGTCGGTGACATCCTCATGCATTTTGCGAAAGTCGGAGATATCCTGCTCGCTGAACTGCCAGGTATAGCCGGGAGAGCCGCGGTAGTTGGGTTGGAGAACGGCATAGCCTCGGCTGGCGAGAAACTGGACCTCGGCTTGCCAACCCCAGACGTCCCGGACCCAGGGGCCACCATGGGGAAGAACGACAAGTGGGGGTGGGTTTTCCCGGGAGGCTCCCAGCGGAAGGGTCAGATAGGCTTCGATCGATGCTCCGTCCCGTGCACGATAGCGAAAGATCCGCATCGGCGCCATCTGTTCGGGGTCGATCCAAGGTCGGGTCCCCTTGAGGAGACCGAGGGAGCCATTCTCCAGATCCGCGATATAGAAGCGGGTTGGCTGGCGGTCGGAAAAGACACTGATGAGAAACTTGGTTTTCGCATGATTGCTGTTGAGGATGCGGACGAGGTTGCCTTGAAAGTGTCCATTGAACATTTCCTGTAGTGCCTGGTAGTCGGGATGAAACCAGATGGAAAGGGGAGCGGAGCGCACGGTGTGGAATCCTACGGGTTCACCGGTGGTTGGGTCGACATGGAAACGGCCTACCTCAAGGTCATAAAAATCATCCTCAACCAGCGTTTCCACAATCTCAGCGGTTTCCACTTTCACCCGAACCAGACGGCGTGGTTGACCCGGTTCGGTGGGGGCGGAGGCGAAAACGGTACCGGATTCGGCAGCAGCTATGATCACATCGATGGTGTCCAGATCGATGGGGGTGGGGCGCCAGCGAGTTCCGTCGAGTCGATAAAAGGTCAGGACTCCGTTTTCAATGGCTGTTCCATAGGCGAGGTTTCCGTCGGGATCGGCCCAATAGCCGAAGGGTAACCGGGTCCGGGTGGAGAGAGAGGGCTCCCGGCGGTGGATACTGGCCACGGTGCCATATGTGCTGAAGTCGGTATCCCTGATTTCCCCCGGCATCCGAACGTGTCGATTGGCATCGAGTGTGAAAACGCCGGCATCGCGCCCACGAGCTTCGTGGGCGTTGGCGCGGATCCAGACCAGCGGACGCATGGGATTTTCCCTCGGGATGGCAATGAGGCTGGTGGCACTGTAGCGTTGAATCGGGTAGTTACCGCTGATGCGGTTGATATCGGTGACGTACATGCTATGGATGAAGCGTTTGTCTTCAATGACGTTGAACATCAGGCGGTTGTTGGTCAGCCAGTTGAAGGTATAGATATCGAGGTTGGCCTGCGGGACCAGAGGAGTGAAATCCGCACTGCCCGGTTGTCCGATAATCAGGATATCCTTATCTTCCGGAGTCGTGACGATGGCGGCATAGTGGGTGCCATCGGGGTTGAGCCTTGGGCTGCTGAGTAAGCTGGGCCGGAAAAAATCTTCGATGGGGATGGCTGAGGGCCCGGGTTGCTCGGCAGCGGAGACCTCATCTGCCGGAGTCAAAACGGTTGGGGTCAGCATAAAAGAGAAGACCAAGAGAGAACGTAAGAAAGCGGACAGGGCATTCATAAGCGGGGAAGAAGCACTTTATGGGGTGAAACAGGGAGAGAACTACCGTAAAGGTATAACCATATTTTTGGAGCGTTTAGTCGCCCCGAGCAAGCAATACCGACCTACCGGGGTATTTCGATGTTCCGGAATCGGGGCATGGATAGCGTTCCCTGACTGGCTGGGAATCTGATGCGTCATCCCTGCAGGATTTTCCGCTGTATCCTTCCTGAGCAGGCGAAGAGCGGGATAAGGAATTCAGTGTTATGGATTTTCCTGTCGATGAAGGGATTTATCTTCCCAGACCGCATCTCAGAAACTCCAGACCATTGGAATAACGATCATGGAGATGATGAAGGCGAGGATGTTGAGGGGGATGCCGATTTTGAGAAAGTCGGAGAAGCGGTATCCGCCGACGCCGTAGACGTAGGTGTTGGTTTGGTAACCTATGGGAGTGGCAAAGCTGGCGGAGGCCGCCATGGCAATGGCCACGAGGAAGGGGCGTGGATCGACTCCAAGGGAGCTGGCCAGCCCAATGGCAAGGGAGGCGAGGAGTACGGCGGCGGCATTATTGGAGAGCAATTCGGTCAAGATGGAGGTCAGCAGGTAGATGCCAGCAAGCATTGCCAGCGGCCTCCAGGGCTCGGAAATAAAGGCGGAGACGAAGAGCACCAGTTTATCAGCCAGCCAGACGGAGGTGCCGGTGCTCTGCATGGCTGCACCGACCCCGAGCATGGCAAAGATGAGAAAGAGGATCGACCAATTGATGGATTCATAGGCTTCACGGGTCGTCAGGCACTTGGTGAGCAGGAGCAGGACACAGCCAATGATGGCAGCCGAAGCGATTGGCAGCCAGCCAAGGGTGGCGGTGGTGATGACAGCCGCGATCACGCCGATGATGAGTGGAAGCTTCTTCTTGCGGGCTGCTAAAATGACAGGAGGCTTGTCGAGCACGAGGATGTCTTCGTTTCCACGGAGTTGTTCGACCGCTTCAGTGGTTCCGAGCAGGAGAATGGTGTCACCGTAGGCGAGTTCAACCCGGTCAAAATCGCGGCGCAGGTTCTTGCCTTTGCGGTGGATCGCCATGGGAACCAGACGGTAGCGCTGACGGAAATTTATTTTGCCGAGGGCTTTTCCGATCAAATCCGAATCGGGACCGACCACACCCTCGACAATGATACCCTCGGAAAGGGAGATTTGAGCGAGTCCTTCGCCGAGGGTGTCAACGAGGTCCACTTCTTTTCCGCTTTGGGCCCTGGATAAAGCTCGCGGTGACATAGAAAGGACGAGGCGGTCGCCCGGTTCAAAGACCAGATCAGGATTGTTGATGGACAGGCGAACCCCGTGGCGCAGCAGTTCCAGTATCCGTAAATTGGATACTTTACTGAGGTTGGATTCTTTTATGGTCTGACCGACCAGAGGGGAGTCGTTTTTGATGAAGGATTCGACGATGTACTCCCGCCGTTCCTCGGGAGTCAGGATGGCAGAGATGGTTTCACGGTGGGGGAGGAGTTTGGGCCCGAGAAAGGTGAGAAAGAGGGTTCCGGCGATGAGCAGGGGAACGCCGATCGCCGCCAACTCAAACATGCTGAAGGGCCGGAGACCGGCATCAGCGGCCATTGAGCTGACGATGATATTGGTGCTGGTGCCGATCAAGGTACAGGAACCGCCGAAGATCGAGGCATAGGAGAGGGGGATGAGTAATTTGGAAGCCGGGACATTCAGCTTCTGGGCCAAGGTCATGACGATGGGAAGAAAGACGATGACCACCGGGGTGTTATTGATGAAGGCGGAGATGATCGCAACGGTCAGGATCATGATGGGGAGCACCGCGATCAGGCTCAGCTTTGGCAATTTGGTCAGGCTGGAACCAATGGTGTCGATGGCGCCACATTTTTCCAAAGCCGCACTGAGGATGAACATCGCACCGACCGCAATGGGACCAGTATTGGCAAAGACCTGCATGGCGTCGCCGGGAGCGAGCAGACCGATACCCAGGAGCAGAGCAAAGGCGGTCATGGCGGTCAGTTCAGTCGGTAATTTCTCCCAGACAAAAGCTGCCAGCATGACGACCAGCAAGGAGAGCATAAATGCGATTTCCCAAGTCATAAGGTATCGTGTTGCGTAAGATTGAGCGAATCGAAGCTGATGAAAAGGAGAATCGAAGTCCGGCGTTTCGCTGGAGTTACCCTGGGAGGATTGCGCTTTTGAAACGTGTGGGGTTTGCTTGGCTTCTCATTAAGACCGACCCTCACCCCGCTTGCGACTTGCCCTCTGAGCCTAGTCCCTGACTCAAAAACTCCACACCCGGGGGATGACGATCATGGCGATGGTGAAGGCGGTCAGGTTGAGGGGGATGCCGACTTTGAAAAAGTCGGAGAAGCGATAGCCCCCGACTCCGTAAACGTACGTATTGGTCTGATAGCCGATGGGGGTGGAAAAGCTGGCGGAGGCGGCGATGGCAATGGCGATGAGGAAGGGTTTGACGTCCACCCCGAGCGAATGGGCGAGGCCGAAGGCGATGGAGGCGACGATGACGGCTGCGGCATTGTTGGAGAGGATTTCGGTCAGGATACTGGTGAGAAGATAAACCCCCGCCAGCATCGCGATGGGGCGCCAGGGCTCAGCCACCATGGCGGAGACACCGGCGACCAGCTTTTCCGCCAGCCAGATGGAAGTTCCGGTACTCTGCATGGCGGCTCCCACCCCCAGCATGGCAAAAATCAAGAAGAGGATGGGCCAGCTGATCGATTCGTAGGCCTCCCGGGGAGTGAGACATTTGGCCAGAATCAGGATGACACAGCCGACGATGGCTGCCGGGGCGATGGGCATAAGGCCAAAGGTGGCGGCGGCAATGACCCCGGCGATCGTGGCGATGATGAGGGGCAGCTTCTTCTTGCGGGCAGCCAGAATGACCGGTGGTTTGTCCAGCACGAGGATGTCCTCATTTCCCCGCAACTGTTCAATTGCCTCGGAGGTCCCCAGGAGGAGAATAGTGTCTCCGTAAGCCAGTTCTACTTCGTCGATATCACGGCTGAGGTTTTTGCCCTTGCGGTGTACCGCCATCGGCACGAGGCGGTAACGCTGGCGAAAATTGATACTGCCGAGGACCTTGCCAATGAGGTCGGAGTCGGGGCCGATGACCCCTTCGATAATGACCCCTTCTGAGAGGGAAATCTGTTCGAGCCCTTCGCCAAACGTATCCACCAGATCGACGCCCTCCTGTTGCTGCGCTTTGGAGAAGGCGCGGGGAGACATGGAGAGCAGTAAACGGTCTCCGACTTCCAACCTGAGGTGCGGATCGGTGATGGGTAGGCGCACCCCGTGGCGGAGGAATTCCAGCACGCGCAGGTTGCGCTGTTTGGCCAGACTGGTTTCTGAGAGGGGAAGTCCGGCGAGGGGAGAATCCGGCTTGATAAAGGCTTCAACGAGGTATTCGCGCCTTTCTTCGTCACTGAGGATCGAAGTGATGGTTTCCCGGACTGGAAGCAGCTTCGGCGCGATGAATGTCAGGTAGAGCGTGCCGACCAGCATCAAGGGTACCCCGACCGCAGCAAACTCGAACATGCTGAAGCCGGGCAGGCCTGCATCCACCGCCATGGAGCTGACGATGATGTTGGTGCTGGTGCCGACCAGAGTGCAGGTTCCTCCAAAAATCGAGGCGTAGGAGAGGGGAATCAACAGTTTGGAAGCGGGCACTTCCATCCGGTGGGCGAGGGTAATGATGATGGGAAGAAAGACCACCACCACCGGGGTGTTGTTGATGAAAGCGGAAATGATGCCGACACTGAGAACCACGACCGGGAGCACGGCGATCAGGCTCATTTTGGGCAAACGGGTCAGGCCGGAGGCCACGGTATCAATGGCACCACATTTCTCCAGCGCGGCGCTGAGAATGAACATCGCGCCGACAGCGATAGGACCGGCATTGGAAAAGACCCCTAGCGCATCCTCGGGAGTGAGCAGACCGAAGACGAGGAGAATAGCGAATGCGGTCATTGCGGTCAGCTCGGTGGGTAATTTTTCCCAGACGAAAGCTGCCAGCATGATCACCAGCATTGAGAGCATGAATGCAATTTCCCAGGTCATAAGGGGGCAAAAGCAATGAACCTGCAGGCTGAGCAGTGAAAGAAAAGCTTAATCTTGGGTTTTTGGGGTTAAAAACACCAGATAAGGTTTTAGGGAGTGGGTCGGATCAGGCGGAGGCGGCGGCTTCGGAGGGGCGGGTGAAGCGGTCGCTTTGCTCATCGGCGTGATAGCTGGAACGGACCAGTGGACCGGACTCGATGACGGGGATGCCAAGGTCGAGGCCGAACTGTTTCCAATGGGCAAATTCCTTGGGGTCGACCCATCGATGCATTTTGCGATGCTCGGCGGAAGGGGCGAGGTATTGCCCGATGGTCACGATATCGACGCCGATGGAGTGGATATGGCGGAGGGCGTGTTCGATTTCATGGGCTTCTTCTCCGATTCCCAGCATCAGCCCGGTCTTGGTGGTGAAACCACGACTCTTGGCATGGACAAGGATCTTGGTGGAGATCTCCCAGGAGGCGGTTTTGCGGACGGGGCGCTGGAGGCGCACAACGGTCTCAAGGTTGTGGTTGAGGATATCCGGTTTGGCTTCAAGGACCGTGTCGAGCTGGTCAAGGTTTCCACGAAAGTCAGGGATGAGCACCTCAATGGCGGTTTCCGGGTTTTTGTAGCGGATGGCGCGGATGGTGGCGGCCCAGACACCGGCTCCGCCATCCTTGAGGTCATCGCGGGCGACAGAAGTGATGACGGCGTGGCGCAGATGCATCTTTTGGATGGCGGCGGCGACGCGGGCGGGCTCACCGAGGTCCAGCTCGGTGGGGCGACCGGTGTGAATGGCGCAGAAGGTGCAACTGCGGGTGCAGGTGTTCCCCAGAATCATCACGGTGGCGGTGCGGCGAGACCAGCATTCCCCCATATTGGGGCAACGGGCACTCTGGCAGACCGTGTGCAATTCGTTGTTATCCACGATATTGCGGACGTTCTTGTACTCTGGGCTGGTGGGAAGCTTGGCGCGCAGCCAGCTGGGTTTGCGCTGATCCATGGTGGGCAACAAGCCACACTTTGAGTGGTTTGTCACCGTGAAAAGCACGGTTTTGGGGCAAAAGCATGGCCTCACACCCTCGCGTGATGATTTGTGTTCGCCCGATCGGCTGGAAGCCTCCACGCTGGTGCTCCATGATCTTTCAACCTGATCGACTCCTACTGATCGCCGGACCCTGCTCTTTGGAATCCCTTGCCAATGCTGAGGCTGTGGCCCGCAAGCTGGCTGACATCCGGGAGGCCTGCCCCGCGCTCAACATCGTGTTTAAAGGTTCCTTCGACAAAGCCAATCGGACCTCCTTGCAGAGTGACCGGGGGACCGGACTGGAAGAAGGCCTGGCGATCTTCCGCCAGATCAAGGATCAGTTCGGCTTTCCCTGTCTGACCGATATTCACCATCCGGAACAGGCCGCACCGGTGGCCGAAGTGTGCGATGTCTTGCAAATCCCTGCTTTTCTTTGTCGTCAAACGGACTTGCTGGTGGCGGCCGCTGGCAGCGGGGCGGCAATCAACGTAAAAAAAGGGCAGTTTCTCTCACCTGCTGAGATGGAGTTTGCGGTCCGTAAGCTGGAGCAGGCTGCCAAGGATGCCGGTCAGGAGAAGCCGGAGCTGTGGCTGACCGATCGGGGAACCACCTTTGGCTATCAGAATCTGGTGGTGGATATGCGAGCCTTTCCGCTGATGGCGGCCTTGGGGCACCCGACCGTTTGCGATGCGACCCATGCGGTGCAGTTACCGGGTGCCGCCGGAGGGAAAAGTGGAGGCCAGCGCGAATTTGTGGAAACAATTGCCAAAGCGGCCTTGGCGGCCGGAGCGAATGGATTGTTCCTCGAAACACATCCGGATCCTGATCGGGCGATTTCCGATGCGGCCAGCCAGATTCCGTTGGAAGCCTTGGAAGGATTGCTGTTGCGCTGCCTGAAGGTTTGGGAAGCAGTCCGTTAATCCCCTTCGTTGACCATGAGTGATTCGCACCCCAGGCACCCGAGGAAGCGCACGGTTCACCCCGCCGTAAAGAGTGGGGTAATGCGCCAGACCCGTCAGCGCGGAGCTATTCGTGAAGCGCTCGATGCTGCCGGGAGGCCTTTGACTCCTCAGGAGATTCATGAAGCGGCCAAAGCGCACTATCCGCAGATTGGTCTGCGGACGGTGTACCGGCAGGTCAAAGAGCTGGTGGACTCCGGAGAACTGGTGGGGATCGACTATCCCGGTCAACCCCTGCGCTATGAGCCGGTTACCCGGAGGCATCAGGCCCACTTTATTTGTCGGCTGTGCGACAAACTGTTTTCCTTTCCCCATGAAGTCGGGGATGTGCCTACCCCCCCGGAACCCCGCTTTCGGGTGACTGGCCAGGAAACGATTTTCTACGGCGAAGGACGGGGACTTTGCCCAAAGTGTCCGATTGATCCCAAGACCTGAGCTGTGGAGGGACGGGCGGCTTCGCCTGACGGAAGACGGGGGGGCGGATACCGGAGTGGGGTTAATACTTTGATGGGAAGTACCAGATCGCAGGCAGCAGCGGATGGGGGTGACACAGACATTCCTGTCTGTGAGGGGCGTCCCAAGCGTATTTGAACCAGTCTCCTCAATCAGCCGGTAGGTCAGTGGCCCCTTCTTGCCCCAGGCAGGACGGAAGTCTGTGGTCGGTGGGATGGAATAGCTTGCGAACCCCTTTCGAACACATCAAGGCAGGTAGCGCAGCGGGATGATTGATTCTTGCGCTTGGCTGCGGCATTGATCCCAATAGCGGGTTATGAATCAATTGGGCATTATTACCGGAGCGATCCTTGCCAGCACCGCGCTGGTTTCCATCGCGGCTTTTTCCCGGCCGGACTGGATCCGTTCCTATCTTTTTGAGGTGGGCGCGGTGAGGCGCGGCGAGTATCACCGGATGTTTTCGGCGGGTTTGCTCCACGCGGACTGGACTCACCTGCTGGTGAACATGTTCAGCTTTTTCTTTTTCGCCAATGTATTGGAGCACTACTACGGTTCATTGGTGGTGGCAGTGGTTTTTGCCGTCGGCGTGCTGGGAGGAAATGTCATTGCCTTGCTGATGCACTGGAACGATCCCAACTACCGGGCACTGGGGGCCTCCGGTGGTGTTTGTGGCATTATCTTTGCCAGTATCTTTCTCATGCCCGGAGGGAGTGTCTATATTCTTCCTTTTCCCTTTCCGATACCATCCTGGATCTATGCCATTTTGTTCGTTGCCTATTCGGTGCAGGCGGCGCGCGCCGGGCGGGATAATGTGGGTCACGATGCGCACCTTGGCGGGGCCCTGCTAGGGCTCGGGGTGGCCACGTTGATGTATCCGCGGCTGGTGGTGGTCAGCCCATTGCTCTTTGCCGGAGTGGTGCTTGGAACCATTGCGGCCCTCTTTTATCTCTATCGCCTGTCGCGGCGCTGAGGTGCTTATGGATTCCAGCTAAAGGCAGGGATGATTTCAGCTGCCTGCAAGCGGGTCATCACGGTTTCTTCCGCTTTGCGCATGGCGATGGTTTTGGCCAGGGTGAGGTCGCTCAGCCCGGCCAGATGTAACCATCCGTGGACCAGGTAGAGGGTGAGTTCCTCGGCAAACTTGGTTCCATGCTCGGGTGCAGCTGAGGCGGCATAAGCCGGGCAGACAGCGAGGTCACCGGCATGATCATCTTCCGGATCCCCTGGAAAAGTCATCACATCGGTCAGATCCGGGTCATTGAAAAAATCGGCGTGGAGGAGGCGGCAGGAGTCTTCATCGACGAAGCGAATTGCGAGATCTCCCTGAGGAATCCGCCAGCCAGCGATGTGTTGATCGAGAAAATGAAAAAGACGGACCACGGCTTGCGGATCGAAACGAAGCCGCGGATCAGCACTTTCCACCTCAACGATTCTGGCCATGTTCGGATGGAGTTGACGGTGTGCTATCCGCTTTCATGGGAGGAGGCGTGCCACTCTTTTGCGTCGGCTTGGGGGCATCCATCGGGGGATGAGAACTGCCTTTTGAATCTGGCGGCATGGGAGGGTTGGAATCTCCTTCGCCGGTCGGCACCAGTGTGTCGGCATCGGGATCTAAACTCCTGCTGAGTTCGGCGAACGGGGAGGTGCTGGATCGGCCGCGGGTAGCTTTCTTTTTCGCTTTCACTGCTTCCGTGGCTTCTTTCGGGTATTCGACCCGGGCATGGAGCATATTGAGGAGGGTGAAAGAGAAACTTTCGCGGATTTTTGCCAGTTGCTGGAAGGTCAGCGGGCATCGGTCGAGCTGTCCGTCTTCAACCCGTGCGGTGACGATCTTTTCGATCAGTTCGTCGATCGATTGCGGGGTGACTTTGCGTAGGCTGCGCCCAGCCGCCTCAACGGAATCCGCCAGCATAATGATGGCACTCTCGACAAAACTCGGACAGGGACCTTCGTAGCGATAGGTGGCTTCATTTACCTCATCCAGCTCAATACGGGGAGCCAACTTTTCCGGGGTCTCCATTTGCGCTTCCGACTGTCGCTTGCGTTCGAGGGCAAGGTAGTAGAAATACTGAATGAGGCTGGTGCCATGGTGCTCCTGAATCACGTCGATGATGATTCCGGGCAGCTTATATTCACGGGCCAGAACGACCCCTTCCTTTACGTGCGCCTTGATCACCAGGGCGCTCATGGAGGGATTGCGCTCCAGATGGGGATTGTATCCGTCGCGTTGATTCTCGCTGAAATACTCCGGTTTCACCAGCTTGCCGATGTCATGATAGAAGGCACAGGCCCGGCAGGTCAGCGGATTGGCACCGATCGCGGCGGCGGCGTTCTCGGCCAGATTGGCCACCATCAGACTATGGTGATAAGAGCCGGGAGCTTCCAATTGCATCCGGCGGAGCAAGGGGTGATTAAAGTCGGTCAGCTCCAGCAATGTGATGCTGGTGGTCGTTTTAAAGAGGGATTCCCAAATGGGGAGGATTCCAATGATGACGACACCGGTAAGAGCACCGACCCCAATGGCGGCCAGCATTTGATAGAGGATGGTGACGACATCCAGCGAGTCGCGGATGCCCATGAGAATGGCCGCCAAGGCCATGGCCAGCCCGCTGATAAAACCGGCGCGAACCAGACTGGTGCGCATTTCTATGCGGCGGGCGTAAAAAATCCCGACCAGAGAAGCGAACAGAACAGAGATCAGTAAGACGATCGAGTTGCCCTGCATGAGGGCGTTGAAAAAGGCGAGTAAAGCTGCACAGATGATTCCCGGGCCAGCTCCGATCAGGGTGGCAATGAGGATTGGGGCCAGGGCAATAGGAAGCAGATAGGGCAGGACCGAGAGGAAGGTTGGATTCTGGATGGCTCCAGGACCGCTTCCCATCTCAAGAAGGAGGCGGTTGATGATGAGATTGAGCAGAAGGGCACTGCCAGCGAGGAAGATGCGGCGGCGGTTGGCGGTGATTTTAATGCCGGTCAGGCGCAGGTAAAGGACAGCGGCAAGCAGCACAGCAATGGTCATCAAGGCCCGCTCAATGAATAAGCGGTCGGGGCCGAATTGATCATGGCTTTCCCGGACCTGCTCTCTGCGGTAGGCTTCGAGTTGCTCTATTTGGGCGGCAGTAACCCGACTGTTTGGTTCGATAATGGTTTGCCCTTCAGGAACCGTTAACCGAACCGGTTGTACTTCGGCAAGGGTTTGGGCTACCAGCTGCTGAGTGCGGTCTTCATCGAAACGCAGGTTCGGTCCGAGGCCTTCGCGCAGAATCCGAAAGAGGATCATCGAAGACTCACGGGGGATGTCGAGGGCGGCAAGGTTGATCCGCAGGGTGCGGAGGGCTTCCTCAATGGTCACCAGATTCAGCTCCCGGATCCGGCCTTCGGCATCTTCCACGTTGTAGACACGCAGTCGGGCCGGGTCCATCCCCAGTTCTCTGCTGGCCGGGTCATAGATCCCTTCTCGATACAGTTGCTCCAGAATAAGCAGGCTTTCGGCAATGGCACTGGAGCGTTGCCGTTCGGGCAGTTGGTTCCAAAGCACAGCGAGGTCGCGCTCCCGAAGATTGTAGGGGTTTCCGAGTTCGAAATCCTGCAGAAAGCGTGCGACTTCGTCGGGGCTGAGGGCATAAAGGCTGCGATCCTCCGCCTGGGCGGGGATATCGGCAAAGCTGGTCAGAGCTTCACTGAGACTTTCCAGGTAGGCCCGGAACTCCTGCAGCCGGGTGTCATCGAGGCGATATACCGGGGGCACGCGGTCGCGCATCGCTTCCCGCCGTTGCTCAGTGGCGATGGCACTCTCGTAAGTAAAGGGAATTTCCGCCACGATCCGAACCCGCGCAATCTGATCTTCCTGCAGCACCGGGCTGGCAGGAGAGAGACCGAAGAAGCCGACTGAAATAAAGACAACGGCAAACAGGACGAAAATCCCGGCATTGAGCAGAGCGTGCCGGTCCCGCTGGGCATTGTTGGCGGAGTCCAGGGCAGTCGGTCGTTTCCGGCGGGTGACGACGGATGATTCCTTACGGCTTTTCTTGGCTTGTGGCATGGTGGAGGGCCGATTTTGTGGGTCAGGACTCAGTCTGCCCGCACTTCCCGGGGACGGTGAGCCCCGGTTTTGGCTTCATAACGTTCGTAAGCCAGAATGATTTTCTGAACGAGAGGATTGCGTACCACGTCGCGTCCGTCGAGATAATGAAAGGCAATTCCATCCACTCCGGCCAGCACCTTTTCCGCCTCTTTGAGGCCGGAATACTTGTGGCGGGGGAGGTCGACCTGCGTTTTGTCACCGGTGATGACCATTTTCGAACCATGACCGAGACGGGTCAAAGCCATCATCATTTGCTCCGGAGTGGTATTTTGCGCTTCATCCAGGATGATAAAGGCATCGCTGAGGGTGCGTCCGCGCATGTAGGCGAGGGGAGCAATCTCAATTTTGCCCGGTCGGTTTTCGCGGGGATCGCCCAGCAGCCGTTCACTGTCACCCGGGCCCAGCATGTCAAAGATAGCGTCAAAGAGCGGTTGGAGGTAGGGGCGGATTTTCTCATTGAAATCGCCGGGGAGGAAGCCGAGCGCCTCACCGGCCTCCACCGCCGGGCGGGTGAGAATGACTTTTTCCACGCGACCTGCGAGCAGGGCGTCGAGAGCGGAGGCCACTGCAAGATAGGTTTTTCCGGTTCCGGCCGGGCCGATCCCGAACACAATGTCATGGTCCCGGATGGCTTCGAGGTAGCGCTTCTGATTGATGGTTTTGGGAACAATGCTCTTGCGCTTGAGCTGGATGCGCAGCTGATCGCCAAACGCTACTTTCAGCTCTTCGGCATTGCCCTCGAGGACGGATTGGAGGGAATTGCGGAAATCTCCTTTGGTGATACGCAGCCCGTTCCGGCGACCGGTTTCCAATAGTTGAAACAGGGATTCAGCCGAGGCCACGGAGGCATCATCACCACTCAGTTCAACCCAATCGTCACGGGTCACCACCTTGATCTGCAAGACCTCTTCGAGTGTGTTCAGGAGGCTTTCGTCTCCGGCATACAACTCGGTGAGCATTCGTGGTGTCTGGAAGTAGAGCTTTTTGGTCTGCATGCAGTAATAAAAGAGAGGTTTTCCCGCGCAGGCGCTCAACGCCTGGCCAGAACCGTCCGGAGGTGTTCCCAGGTTTGCTCCAGTGCTTGGGGAAGCGTCCGGGTTTTGCCGATCACCGGCATGAAATTGGTGTCGCCGTCCCAGCGGGGAACAATGTGCCCATGGAGGTGCTGGGGAATGCCAGCCCCCGCCGGACGCCCGAAGTTGAAGCCAATATTGAAGCCGTCTGGCTGCATGGCTTCCCGCAGCAGTTCCTCCGCCAGAACCAACAGATCCATAAGCTCATGACGCTCTTCCTGACTCAACTCCGGAAGACTGGCGACTTCCCGGAAGGGAATCACCATCATGTGGCCGGGATTGTAGGGGAAGCGATTGAGAATGAGATAGCAGTAGGTTCCCCGATGCAGAATCAGGGACTCTGCGTCCTCCAACTTGGGTAACTCGACAAAGGGATTGGCGCGCTCCGTGCCTTCACGCTTCGGAGCGGTCACATAGTCCATCCGCCAGTAGGCTTTGAGGATGTCGGGTTGGTCGTTCACTGCGCTGGTCGAGGTGCCGCATGGAGGCGCGGCTTGATTGCGGGCATCTTCCGTCTGGAAAGTCAGGTTGCTTTTCCCCTCAATCAAAGCGCCAAAGTTTGGTCAGCCCCAGCCTTCTGTAAAGGGTCAAATCAGGGTGAACGAAAGGCAGAAGTAGAACTCAATAGACCCATCCGGGCGCATCAATAGTGCAGGAATGGACCGGAGACGGTTCTGCCGAACCCATCTGAAATGGAACGCAGTGGTCGGTGGGCTTCAAAAGGGCGCTCCGCCTTGTAATGGTTCAGTCTCCTCCCAGCATCCGTCGAAAGCGATCTGTCGTCTCTTCACCGACGGCATCCTGGAGACGGCGGCCCGCCTCCTCCTGCAGACGCCCGCGGGCGGCATTGCGCAGCGCCTGCTGAAAGGCATCAGACTCCACCTTCAGTCTGGGAGCAGCAATCGTCCCACCGAGCTGGGCGGGTACTTCCAGCGAGGAAATGTCCACCGGCTGCAAACCAGACAACTCGATCCGGGCATCCTTGACTGTTACATTGAGCGGGAAATCGATCCCCGTGCCTTCCATCCGGCCTTCGCTGGCAATTGAGATGGAACCGGACCGCAAGGGAAAGCGTTCCGGATCTTTCAGCATTCCTGCCAGGGTCGAGGCAGGCAGGTCCTGATAGAAAAACTGCAGTTGATGGGCTCCCCCCGCCGAAGTATAGCCAGTCCCGGTGAAAGAAACAGAGAATTGACCGCTGTGGGCCTGTGCCTGGAAGGAAGGAGCGGTTTCCAGCAACCAAGGCTGGGTGGAGAGGTGACTT
This sequence comes from Verrucomicrobiota bacterium, assembly GCA_050485245.1. Taxonomy (GTDB): domain Bacteria; phylum Verrucomicrobiota; class Verrucomicrobiia; order Opitutales; family Oceanipulchritudinaceae; genus JBJHBA01. The sequence goes on from JBJHBA010000002.1 coordinate 264,826, forward strand.
CCCCTGAAGTCCACCCGCTCCTCCTCCGGTAACTGAGCCAAACGCACCCCGTTGGCCACCAGCTCGCGGATCTCCAGACGCGGAGCACGGCGAATCAATTGGTCTGAGGCCACCTGCGCATAACCCAAGGCCGCAGCCTGTTCTTCCAGGCGTTCGCGCCAGGTTTGGCGCCGTTCCACTTCCTCCGCGGCCGGTTTTTCTTCCGGGGCGAAGCGTCTTACCCATTCGGAAATGCGCGACAGCCGCGTTTTCCAAATCTCGGCGTTTTCCATCACCGCTTCAATCGAGAATTCGCCTGCTGCCTCATCGACGGGAGGATCCTCGACCGGCCGCGGCCGCGGGCCCACCAAGCGTCCGGGGATGGATCGCGGCGTGCCGCTGGTGGCCTCACTCACTTCAATCCGTTCGACCACAAACTTGCGGGCGAGCAGGCTCATCCCGCTCAGCTCGGCGGAGAGGACACTGGCGGAAAACAGGTTTTCATCGAGCGCCTCCGGATTGGCCATCTGCAAGCCGCGAACGGTGAGGCGGCCTTCCACAGGAGACAGCTCCACCGATTCAACATCGACGGTGGCTCCATTGGCCCTTTCCAGAGCACTTCGGGCATAGGCGGTGAGAATGGTGCTGTCAAAAAACTTCAAAACGATGATTCCAAAGACCAGAACCACTGCGACCAAAGCCGCTCCCAGTAGGCGAACCGGGTTGCCCATTTTCTGCTGAGTCAGATCCTGCCAGGAGCCTTTCTTTGGCTTGGTCCCGCCAATGAAAACAAAGGCCAGCACCTTTACCCACCACTGCTGGCTCCACTTTTCGTAGGCAGCGGAGTCCTTTTCCCATGAAGCCAGTTTCCGGCGCAAGCCAATGACTTGCTTGTGCAGCAGCACAGCAGTGAGCAAACCCAACAAGGGGCCGATGATGATGCCCGCCGAGACCACATAATATTCAAATCCGAACCAAGCGGTGACGGGGGCATTGGCCAGCAGCGCGAAGAGACCGTGAAAGGGCCCTTCCACCAGCCAGACCCCGAAATGAAACAGCACCGGGAGCAACAGCCAATAGAGGATCTTGGCCAGAACGCCGATCCCCGCCGCGAGAAACAAGTTGGCGTTGAGCAAGGCGAGGAGCGCGACCAGAAAAGCCATCAGCCCGGGGGCCTGCCCAAAGCCCGGCACAAAAGCTATTGCCGAGCCCAGAATGCAGGCACTGTAAATCTGAAATGAACTCTGACCACGGACCAGTTTACCAATTTTACGTAGGATCATGAGCTATAGGGTAGAGGTGCGAAAAAGATCCCTTAGCTTCCACCCATTTGCCCGATTCCGCAAACCCTAATGTGGGCCCTTCGACAGGCTCAGGGTGGAACGGAGGCCCTACGGCTTTGATGGAAAATACCAAATCACAGGCAGGAATGCCTGTGTCACTAGGGCAGCGGATTGGGGGTGACACAGACATTCTTGTCTGTGAGGGGCGTCCCAAGCGTATTTGAACCAGCCTCCTCCAATCAGCCGGAAGGTCAGTGGCGCCTTCTTGCCCCAGGCAGGACGGTGGTCGGAGGTCGGTGGAACGGAAGATAGTCCGCGAACCCATTTCGAACGGACCAAGGCAGGTAGCGCTGAGCGTCCCTGCTCAGCAGGCCCTTCGACAGGCTCAGGGCAGGCCATAGGCCCTACGGCTTTGATGGAAAATACCAAATCACAGGCAGGAATGCCTGTGTCACAGTCCGTGACTCAAAACGGAATTAGACGTTTCTGTTTTCAGCTAATTTAAGGCCAGCCCGAAGCCGCCTCACTCCTTGCTTTCCGCTTCCAGCTTGTCGAAGGGAATCTGGTTGCTGGTGCGCAGCATGAGGACGGGTTCTTTGGTTTTGACCCAGACCGCCTGTTCCTTGAGCAAGCGGGTGGGGACCACTTCACAGGCCTCGCCAATCGTCTGCACCGGCATGCGGCGACCCTTGGGCGAGAGATTGAATTCATAAGCGGCCTTAACCAGCCGCTCCTCGGTGGTGGCAGGGGAGTCATCCTCCGGGATCTGCAGGACCCAGCCGACCAGATCCTTCTTGGGCAAGGTCTCTTCCGGATCCGAAATGAGAATAGCGAACTGCTTTTTCACCGGCGGCTCCTTCGGGTTTTCTGCCTGCTGCATCTCCACCTCTTTGCGGACCTCTTCAATGATCTGCGCTATTTTGCGGGTATCGATCTCATTGCGCACGAGCACATGCTTCACCAAATCCAAGTCGACTTTAGCCATGCCCGCAGTCAAACCCTCCCCGCACCACAGGCAATGGAAATTCTCCGAAGCCCCCGTTTTTTACGAAAAACCACATTTCACCCTTCCGGAACCCTGCACTTCGACTTGCCAGCGCATCCCCGTTTTGAGACCCTGTCATCAGGCCATTGAGCAGGGGGCTGATTACCCCTGTTCGTTTCGGACGTTCAGCTCAGGGGCCTGATTAGATTATATTTCATTCCACTAGTGTCCAAAACAGGTTTTGAAAAAGAGCCTCCGTTGCGTTGAGAATGGTTGTGATGAAAAGAATCAACCTAACGCAAGGAGGCAGTGATGAATGTTGGCGGAAGTAGTCTGTTTAGCCAAA
>JBJHBA010000003.1:0-225656 GCA_050485245.1 Verrucomicrobiota bacterium
AGCAGCACCAAGGCACACAATATTGGAAGCCGCATTCACCAATGACGGCAAGGGTCAGAACGCTCCGCTGCTGCGGCCCTTTGAGCTTTTGCTCCAATTGCGCACAAAGATACTTCGCCAAACCCCAGCGCGGGTTATGGCACGCAACCAGTCAGCGCTACGGGCCACAGTCCAACCACAGCGGTATACCAAACGCTTACCCGTTCCCAGTCTGATGCACCCGCCACACTCCCCTGATTCCACCCCCCAACGGTGGAAAGCCGCTGTTTGCGCCGGTCTCGATCAATAACGAAATATCAGTTTTTAGCTTGATACTCTGACCCCTTCCGTTTGGCCCATCCGGAATCCCGCAGCCTCACCTTGATGATTCCCTTCAGTTATCAATTTCACCAAACCTCAGGAGCAAAACTCTCCTTCCACTCATCTTCGGATCTGGAAACCTGGGAAGAACTACCCTTTAACAATTGGCCGCATGGCAGCGGCACCCACGAAGGCAGGCAGGTGCGCTATGTCCAAATCTCCGTTCCCGAAGGGGGTGGCCCCGCATTCCTCCAGACCCTGTTTCATTTTGAGGAAGAGTAACCACCTCCGACATCCACGCCAAGCGTCCCGCTGGGGAAGGAAGGATGGAGGATAAGGGATCAAGGCAATACGCCCATTTGGAGGGACGCGCTCGTCGCGTCCGCGTCCGTGGGTCGCCCCGCGAAATGCTCAAGGCAGGTAGGGCGGAGCGTCCCCGCTCCGCCTAAAGGGTGCGGCGTCCAAGACCTTCGATAGGCGCTCCCAATTGGCTTCACTATCTCTGATCTCGTTCCGCCGATTTGGAATTGTATTTCTGATGACTCGGAAGAAACCAGCCAGGTTCAGGCCTCAAGCATTTACAGATTGCCCGGAAGTGCCTCGGCAAGGTATGCATGGATTGCTACCCGAATCGTCATCACTCTGCACCATGAATAAAGTCTTTTGTTTCTTCTCGATTGCATGTCTTTTCTGCTTCCCCGTTGCGCTTGTTGCGCTTGATACGGATCAAACACGATCTGCCGTTGAGGCAGGCGACGTGAGCTCGTTGATTCCACCGCCTGTGTCATCCTCACTCGCGGACGTGGCCTTGGCCGCTTCGTTTGTGCTGGGAGATACCACCTCGGCGACCGGGGACAGCGGTCTTCTGGAAGGCGACGAACTCGTTTTCCTGGCTGTCCTCCAGGATGGCACCCGTTCACGGCACTATCTCTTCAGGACGATTTGGCGCGGCGAATCCGAGCGGGAGCGATCAAAAAGTGTCAAGCGCCATGCGAGCACCGGACATGTTTTCGAATACACCTCACCGCTGGGCCTTCTGGAAGTTTCGACTCTGGGGCCAATTTCTGCCGAGGAAGGTCGCCTTGGTTCACCCCAGACTGCAACCGCCAAGGTGCCGACTGAATTTTTGCGCATGGGATTTCATGAAGCGGCTTCATTTGAGCTGGAGCAGCGACGACAACGGGCGGAGGATCCTTCGTTGCCTCACCTCTCCTTCTTCACGAACCGCTCGAACCCGGTTGATAAGGAGACAGTGCGTCGTCAAGCGGCGGAGGCCGAGGCCCTGTCGATTGACGAGCCGACCTTGCGCATGCTTGCCGCGAGAGGCGTCGCGACAGATGCGTTTATCCAAATTTTAAACGAGATGCCGGGACTTTCAGAAGTCATGTGGGAGATCGCACGGAAGCCCTCCCGCCTCTCTCTCTTGCGAGGCGGGATTAGGACCAGCGACCGCAGGTATGGAGACATTCAGGCTATTGATCCCGAGCCTTGGGGATTGGCTCCGGGCACCCCCTGCTACAGCTATCCGTTTATTCTTTCAATCAATGGCAATGAGGCGGTCCGACTTGTCCTGCTCGTTACGGAACCATCGGGTCCCATCCAGCAATCTGCAGGAGTCTTCGCGCTTTTGGCGAAGCCGATCGAGACGAGTGACAAAAGTCTTCTGATTCACCTGATTGGGGTCCGCCGCGTCAAAGGTCCGGATGCGACATAGCCAAGTTTTCAACTTCTCCGCTTCGCTCCGTCATGATTTTGCTTTGTAGCATTCGGACACGGGGAAGAGTGGGTTTGCATGGGTTGATCTATCCGGCCCATCGCATTTGATTGCCATTATGCGTTCGATTGCACACATTCGAAGAAATCACTGACGGCTATGCATCTGCTGCTGAATCCATGCGTTGAGGGAAAATTATGAAAAATTGGACAGTACCTTTTGTCCGGTCCTTTGTGCTATACTTGATTCTTTTCAGTTCGGTTTTCGCAAAATCAGGCGAAGTTTCTACGTTTAAAACAGAAACATTTAAATGGAGTTTCCTGTATGCCGTTCAGGAACCGGGGTCGCTGACCAGTGTTATGGTGTATGATCCCGAAATTTCCGACGCCCATGGTTTTTTTCTGATCTGGAAGGATCCTTGTTTAGAGAATGAGGTGTACCTTTTTGATGTATCAAGATTTGATTATGTTATAAGACGTTTTGTTGGGATCGGAGAGCTGACTACGAAAGACAATTTCGCTTCCAGGATACTCCCGCAGATTGTATACAGATTCGTGGTGGCACCTAACGAGATGGTAATCGATCAGGAGAGGCTGCAAGAGATTGTCACATCGATAGAGAAACGTCCTGATATTGACGGAGCTGCCGAGGTTGTGGCCCAGATCGAAGCATCCTCGGCACGATTCGACGACAAGACATGGGAGTTCAAAGTAACTGTTTTAACTCGAGCATTGGCAATCGAGTCGCGCACTGTTTCCGGGACCTTTGATCCGTTGTCGGTTCGTGAGGTCTCGCACAGAGTTATTGCTCCTGTTGGATTTGTGCCAAAGAGCGAAGCGCCCGAATAGGAGGAGCCGAAGGGGTCGAGGAGCCGAAGGGGTCAGAGTATCAAGCTAAAAACTGATATTTCGTTATTGATCGAGACCGGCGCAAGCAGCGGCTTTCCACCGTTGGGGGGTGGAATCAGGGGAGTGTGGCGGGTGCATCAGACTGGTAGGAGCCGAAGGGGTCAGAGTATCAAGATAAAAACTGATTTTTTGTTGTATTTTGTGACCTGAGCATGCGGTGGCGATGCGCTCGGTGGGGCGCACGATGGTGGGGGCGAGATGGATCAGAATGGGAACTGCAGCGCGTATGGTATTACGCTGAGAGAGGACTGCGGCCTGTAGCGCTGACTGGTTGCATGCCATCACCCGCGAGGGGAGTGGCGAAGTATCTTTATGCGCATTTCGAGTAAAAGCTCAAAGGGCCGCAGCAGCGTATGCGTTCTGACCCTTGCCGTCGTTGGATTGAATGCGGCTTCCAATATTTAGTGCCATTGTGCTGCTGCGTGCCCAAACCGATACACCTGGGTGTGAAGTTATAGAGGGAGTTCTATGCCATAAAGTTGTTGCACGATGATGCGCCATCGGCCCATTGGGTTATCGGGAGCAAAGGCTTCTTTGTGCATGCCCAGCCGTTTCCATTTGATCAGGAGTTCGGGCCAGGATTGGAGGATGTATTGAGCCCGGGCTTCTGTGTCCGGGAGGTTGTTGCGCAGCTGGTCGGGCAGATAGATGAAGCGGTTTTTGGCGAGCGCTCTGGCAATTCTGAGGAATCGCCGTGCCATCGCGGTATCGACTGCTTTTGCAGCCAACTTTCTTCGAGTGGCGTCGCGGCGCAGATCGTCGGGTCCGTGCAGGTAGAGGTGATTGCCCGCCTGCATGGTGTAATCTTTCAGGATGCGGTTGAAGTGACGCCGTTTGCCTCCGATTCTTGCCTGAGCTTCAGGACCTCCGGTTTGTTTGACCTTTGGAATAATGCCCGCGTAGGCGTTGAGACTGTCGCTGTCGGCGACTGCGGCCAGGCTCCCTGTCTCAGCACAGATCGAGGAGATCAGCGTGATTCCGATGCCTTTGACCGAGGTGACGAAGGCCTCAGGGGTGCGGGCGAGCAGACGAGCACATTCGCGTTCCAGTTCGACAAGGTTTGCTTGCAGGGCGTGGAAAAGCCGCAGTTCACCTTCGAGCAGTTGAGCACTCAGGAAAACAGAGGGTTCGTCGGCGACGAGGCATTCGTTGGCCTGACGCTTTAATGCGGCCGCCGCCGCCGTGGCATCGCGGATGCCCTGGCGGCTCAACTGGCGTGCAAGTGTCTTTTCGGTTCTCCTGCCAATGGTCGTTGCACTGAAGGATTTTGCCATCAGCTCGAGGCTGGCTTTGGAAAAGGGGGTGAGCGCGCTGTCTTTGGAAAGAAAGCCGGGAAACAAGCGATCGGCATGCGTATGGATACGATTCTTGACCGCTGTAATCATGTGGACGATACGCCTGCGTTGCCGGGTCAGCCCCTTGATCTGGGTGTAGATATCACTGCCGATGAGCGGGTAGCCGTCGCGGTTGAGCATCGTCTTGGCGATAGCCCGCAGGGCGGTTTTGTCGGTCGAGGAGTCCAGACGCTCGGCTTGTGAATGCACTTCGGTCGCATCAAGGCGAACCGTCAGGTAGCCCAACTCCAACAACCGGTCCATGAAGTTGCGGGTGTAACTGGCACTGTCCTCCCCGCCGATAATGACGTGGCGCTTGCTGCCGATAGACCGGCTCTTGCGCGTCGCTTCGATCCGCGCCACGAGCAACTCCAGCCCTTCATGGTTGTTTTTCACCGCAAAGGCCTGATGCAGATAACGTCCGAGCCCGTCACAAAAACAGGCGTAGTGCGTCGACTTGGCGAAGTCCAAAGGCACCAGAAGCACCTTTTGTGGAAGACCCGCTTCGATAAATGCGGCATCCAGTTTTTGACTATTTTTCCGGAATATGCTGTTTCTTTTCATCGCGCCGATCATAGGTGCAGCCGCCACCTTTGTGGACGGCATTCGAAAAGCCACGCTGCAGTCGCTCCGGCGGCTGCAGCGATGGCCCTTCGGGCGACCCCGATCAAGGCCGCACTGCCAAACGGCCCGCTTCGCCGAGCTTCACCCCTAAAGGGCTCCACTCAGCGGGCCGGATTCAGCAATGCTGAAAAGCACCAGTCCAATTTTTCATGTTTTGCTCTATCCATGTGCGATAGTAGCCCTTGATTCCTGCCTTGTCAGGGTGGTGGTGCGTGGCTAAAGTTTGGGTTCAATGGTTGCTGTGTTGTCAGTTTCTAAAGGCTCTGCGGCGCGTTCGCGCCTGATGACTCCCATGCCCTCCGCCTTTCGACCCAATGCCCCCTTCAGCCAGGGCTGCGACTGCGCCCTGAGCACCCGCAGGTTCACCGATCACGAGATGATGGATGACCTCGGCTTGGTCCATATGACGAAGCGCGGAAGCGCGAAGATGGCGCAGCCCTCCGCCTTGCGGAGGGTGAGTCGTTGCGGGTGCCCCTTGGGCGGAACGACGAACAATGGCAGAATTTATGACCCTGTCCTCGGACGCTTTCTCAGTGCGGACCCCTTCGTCCCCAACCCTAGCAATTTGCAGGACTACAACCGCTACAGCTACGTGCGCAACAACCCGCTGCGCTTTGTCGATCCCAGTGGGTTTACCCCGAATGTCCCGGATGGGTTAGAGGATGCGCGGGAACAGGCCCGCAGGGCGGCCAGCCAGCTCAACCGCATGCTGGGTCATTTGGGGGGAGGCGTGAACCATCCAATGCTGGGTCAATTGACCGCCGTTAGCAGCATTATCGTGGAAATCATCACGACGGCGGCTTCGGATAACGCGCAAACGGCAACGACCCGTACAGTGGAACAGGTTAATGATGAGACTCCGGCCCCCAGAGAGGTTGATGATGTCCTGCAGAAGGATACACCTGCCCCGGAAGATCCGGCGAACCCAGAAAACCCCGGTGACTCAGCAGGGCAGGACAATGCGGGAGGTGGATGGGATCACGATAACAAGGATTGGTGGTGGGATGGAGCCTTCCAGGCAAGCATTGTTGCCAATCAAGTACACGATGGGGTCACACGTCTGATTCAAGCCCCGGATGTTAATCCGATGGTTAACTTGGCTGGCATGCGGGAAAAGGATGATCTCAGGAATTTGGGATTAGTGAGCGCTCAAATTGTGATACCTTATGCAGGTGCAGGAGCAGGTGTCTATGCGCCTACTGTCTATGCAGAGATGAAGTTTACCGCTGTTGCCTCAAAAGCGGTCTATTTGAAACTTTCGAAGGAGAGTTATGTGACAGCCTCCTATCTCTATTATTCTTCTTCGAACGCGGTAATGTCAGCCTCAGTCTCGATTTCGACTCAGTCAGGGAATTATTACAGCTTTTCTTCCGTCGGAATGTATATTGCGGGGTTTTCCAATCCTGACATCGGGAACTCATCTCTCGGCTCACCAGGAAGTCCACTATGGTGGGCTGAACAAGGGGCTGCCGCACGAGGAATACTACAAAGAGCACAATAATAGTATGACTACTTATGAGTGAGGAAGTATTTTTTGTGATTCAAATAACCGTATCTTTTTTAGCCTTTTTTAAGGTTAATTCTTTGCTTATCGATAAGACGAAATGGCGAAGATTATCGGTTTTGATTGTTTCTTGTTCTGCAGCAGTTTTAGCCATGTATTTTATTATGTTTCTGATTATGGTGGTTGTTCAAATTGGAGATATCGAACAATCTGATCGGATTAAATTTCACTTGGAAACAATTGCTATAACACTGCCATTTTTAGTAATCGTTAACAGTATTGTGATTTGGGCAGAACTCTATTTGGAGCGAAAGCGTTCCGGAAAAGGAGACTAGGGTATGACCCAAGGACATAAACTACAGTTTTCTGTAACCTATGTCCTTGGGTCATACCGGCTTGGCCCGTCAGGGAGATCGAAGACGCCACGCTCTTCCTTACGAGCCTGGGCGAAGCCTTCACGCCCAACCGGCTGACCCAACTGGTGCGCGGCTACGTGCGAGCGGCCGACCTCGGCAAAACCGGCTCCTGCCACCTGTTCCGGCACGCCTGCGCCACGCTCATGCTGGAGAACGGCGCCGACATCCGCTTCATCCGGCAAATGCTCGGACACGCCAAACTCGAGACGACCGAGATTTACACCCACGTCTCGATCCGGCAACTCAAGGCGATCCACGAGAGCACGCACCCGGCAAGAATGCACTCGGAAGGCGCTGTCGAGATCCGCGCAGAACTGGCCGACATGGAAGACGAGGAAAGGGCCGGTTGTGGGGATTGACGGAATGCGTGGAAGGGGTAAAGTAGCCATCATGAAATTTATCGCCACATTGGACCGGGATGAGGACGGTGTTTGGATCGCGGAATGTCCTTCGATTCCCGGTTGTGTCAGCCAGGGAAAGAGCAAGGAAATGGCATTGCAGAATCTTCAGGAAGCCATTGCGCTGTGCCTGGAGGTGCGTGCCGAGCAAGGTTTACCTCTGACGATTGAAACCCGGCAAGTAGAGGTCGCGACCTGATGCCTTCCCTTCCTGTTTTGAGTGGCCGCGAGGTGGTCAAAGCCTTTGAACGGGACGGGTGGACGGTAGCCCGCCAGAGCGGCAGCCATATCATCATGATCAAGGCCGGGGAAATGGCGACGCTGTCGGTTCCCGACCATAAGGAGGTGGCCCGGGGTACATTGCGCAGCCTCGTTCGAGCCAGCGGCATGAGCGTCGAGGCTTTCCTTGATCTGACGCAGTAGCCGGCATCAGCTTTTATCCTCTTTTAGTTGCCCCGGGCCAAGCCGAAGGGGTCAGTCCAATTTTTCATGTTTTGCTCTATCCATGTGCGATAGCAGCCCTTGATTCCTGCCTTGTCAGGGTGGTGGTGCGTGGCTAAAGTTTGGGTTCAATGGTTGCTGTGTTGTCAGTTTCTAAAGGCTCTGTGGCGCGTTCGGGCCTGATGACTCCCATGTCCTCTCCCTTTCGACCCAATGCCCCCTTCAGCCAGAGCGGCGACTGCGCCCTGAGCAGCCGCGGGTTCATCGATCACGAGATGATGGATGACCTCGGCTTGGCCCATCTTCAAGTCGAACAGCGTGGGTTGAAACCCCAGGAATTCAAGTAACTTGGTGACCCATATGAAAGTAATCAATTTTTCACAGACATGGATTTATATCCTTTTAATTGCGGCCCTTCATTCAGGACCGTCGCTGGATGCTTCTGAATCCGGGGAGGGGGCACACTGGCTGAGTGCGCAATCGTTTTCCGCTGGAGGCGGGTGGTGGGGGGAGCCGGGTTTCGGGTATTATTGGACCGAGAGCCAATCCCCGGATTCGTGGTTGTTTCATGCCGAACACGGTTGGCTCTGGGCGACCGGCAGCCTGGACGAAGTGCTCTGGTTTTATGCGGCTGGGAAGGGGGAGTGGGCCTTGACCACGTCCGGTTTTTATCCCCGGTTTTGGACCTTGGACACAGGGAATACCGGAACTGAGCGTTGGCGCATGCGTCATCGGGGGAACTCTGTTTTGGATGAATCCCTCTTTGTTCCGGTGACGGACTCTGCCTTACTGATGGAGGGCTCTTACCGCAGCGTGCGGCAAGTGGGTGCCCCCTACGATGAGTTTACCGATGGCCACCGGTTCATCATGTTTTTCTTTGATGGGGACATTCTCTACTTCGAATCAGGAGATCATCATGAGATGGCTGAATATGAAGTCATCATCGATGAAGAAGGACGCTTCTGGATGCCTGGCAACTGGGCAGAGCCTGATGATCTCCTGCTGCGCAATCCCTATTCCCGTCAAATCCTTGTGTTTGGGGAGAAGTATGACTTGCTGAGGCGAAGGAATTGAGGCCAATCGGAAGGGCTGCGCATCAAACTCATAAGTCCAACTCACGCTTGGCTTCCTCGGCGGTATAAATGCGCTCGGGATGACGCAAGCGTTCCTCGGCCTCTGCAATATCCTCGAGGTCTTCCAGATACTCGACCAGCGCTTCACGCAAAAAATCCCGTGGTTCCCGCCCGGATTGTGCGGAAAGGGAGCGCAACCGCGCTTCGAGGTGATCACCAAAATCCACCGTCAACATGCCCACGAACTTGGCAGAAACAGAAATCTCCGGCACGCCGATTTGACAGATCGAACACCCGGATCGTATGCTGGCCTCTACATCGCAAGCTGTTCAAATAGGCAAGCGACTGCATTAACGCTCAACAACCTGGATCCATGCCGAAGACACCGACGATATACCGACGCACCGCAGGCTACAGTCTGATCGTCGGGACCTTGCTCGTCGGTTATGCTTTGTGGATCGGCAGCCTGTGGGCGGCGGATGCCTGGTATGAGAATCCATGGACGTATCCGGCCAAGGTAGGCAGCCACGGGTGCCTGATGCTGATGTGTTGGGCCTTTATCCTGGCGACACGGTTTCGTCCGGTGGAGTGGTTGTTCGGAGGGCTCGACAAGGTTTACAAGGCACACCGGTATGTGGGCGAGGCGGCTTTCTTTCTGATTTTTCTCCACCCGATTTTTTTGGCCGTGGCGCTGGGCGACGAAGCGGGCGGCTTCTGGCGCTATCTGTGGTTTTCCGATGATTGGGTGCGCAATACGGGTCTCATCGCCTTCTTCGCTTTCGTCTTTCTGGTGGTCGTTTCGATTTATGTGAAGATCGCCTACCACCGCTGGAAGCGGACCCATGACTTTTTTGGCCTGCTTCTGGTGCTGGTGGTCGTGCATGGGGCGATCTCGGGGGGAGAGATCATGGCCTTTCCGCTGCTCACTGTCTGGCACGGTGCGTGGGTTGCCATCGGGCTCTCCGCCTACGTTTATATTCGCGTGCTCTATCGCTATATCGGGCCGCAGTATGACGTGGTCACGGATGAGGTCCGGGAGGATATCGGCGACCGGGTCACGGAAATCTATTTGGAGGCGAAGGGCCGACCGATGGTGGCGCAGCCGGGTCAGTTTCTCTACATCTCCTTTGACGCCGATGCGGTGACGGAAGAGCCGCACCCATTCAGCATCTCCAGCCCTCCGGAGGATCCCCGGATTCGCTTGTCGATCAAGCGGCTGGGCGATTGGACGGGAGATATCGACAATATTCGCAAGGGCGAGCGGGCGCGGATCTGGGGACCGTATGGGCACTTCAGCGAGGCACTCTTGCGCCGGGGCGATTTTCCGGCGGTCTTGATCGGCGGTGGCATTGGGATCACACCCTTTCTCAGCATCATCCGCTCAGAGGCCTTTGCCCGGCGAGAGGCACCCAGCACGCTCTTTTACTCCGGACCGCGTAAGGATTCCCTCGTTTATGACAAAGAAATTGCGGCTGTTGCGGAGAAGATCGGGCAACTCAGCTATGTGCGGCACGTCTCCGATGAGGAAGGCTTTATCAACCGTGCCTTTTTGGAAAAGCACTTGGAGCGACCGTTGCCGGAGTATCTTTTTCTGGTGTGCGGTCCGGGACCCATGATGGACGCATTTCGGGATTTCCTCACGGAGGCCGGTGTGAGCCGATCGCAGCTCGTCATGGAAGATTTCGCCATTCGCTAATGTCTGAAAAGGGGCAACACTCAGAAGTCATATTTCGTTGTTACGTTGAGCCATCGGTCGGTGTCTAAGGAGCTGGAGAGCCCGCTCTGTCCGGGCCGCAGCGTTGACTGCCATGAGGCGTGATGTGGACGTCGGGCTTGGTCGAACTGGCCATAGGGAAGCTGCGGATTGGGCCGGTCGCGAGGATGGACGAAAGACGTGGAACCGGTATTTGATGCCTTCCCTGCCTTTTGGCCAAACTGGCAGACCACGATTGACCAAATCCATCCCATGCTTAATGTGTCTCTTATGGCAACTCTTCTGGACAAAGCTTCCGAGGCCGCGTTCTCCCTTCCACGCAAGGAGCGGGCGGCTTTGGTGCATGCGCTCATTCAGAGCCTCGACGAGGTCATCGACGAGGGAGTGGAAGCGGCTTGGCAGGTGGAAATAAATCGTCGTCTCAACGCAGTGGAAGCTGGTCAAACAAGCGAACGCGACGCTTTTGTCGCACTGGATGAGATTGAGGCTCGCCTGCGTGAAACCGGTTAAACTCATCCAGGAAGCGGAAACTGAACTCTGGGAAGCGGCACTCTATTACGAAGAACAGCAGTGTGGCCTTGGAGCCGAGTTCATTCGGGAAGTGCGCACAGCCTTTAAACTGATCCAGCGGTCACCTGCGATGTGGCCTGTCAAGGATCGTGGAATGAGGAGATTTCTTGTCGCCCGCTTTCCCTTTATTGTACATTTCCGGATCGAGGCAGAGTGCATCCGCGTTGTTGCGATCGCCCATGGGCATCGAAAACCTGGTTACTGGGCGAATCGGATTCGCGGATCATCTTGATTCCCTTTCATCAAAATCGCTTTGCTCGCATCGACGTCCGGTATGACCCAAGGAAATTGGTTGCAGAAATATACCGCAGCGTTGACTGCCATGAGGCGTGATGTGGACGTCGGGCGTTTCGGATGCGACCATCGAGCCCCTCCAGGGGGGGGGAGGTTGGCCTTCGGCGTCAGGTCTCAGAGATCTTCCGAACGGCTTCATCTGCCCGAACCCGCCCCGGTGAGGGCTTTTCTGTATCAGTTGGGCTTATGGCCTGGTAAATTTTACTTCAAGAAACCGCCCGGATCCGGTTGTGCTTGAGGCGGGTGCATGGGGTGCTTAGAAAAGGCGCGTCTCGTGTGGGTGAGCCGTGCGGGATGACAATGCAGCTTGATACCATACCTCAACACCCCAAAAGAAAGGAACCGGTTATGATCTACCAGATCGAGATTACGGACGATGTCGTTGGAGAGATCGGCGAGGCGATCGCCCATGAGGATCACTCTCTGACTGCCGAGAGCTACCACTTCAATCGCGGGGATATCCTGACGGTCGCCTCCTACAACACGACAGATCCATTCTGGCACATCTTCACGGATCTCGATTCCGGTCACCGGTTCAAGATTCATCCCAATCAATACGTGAAGCTGGAGGAAGAAGAGCGGCGCATGGCCTGAAGCTTGAGGCGCGCGTTCAGCACTTCGTCCGCAGCAGATATTTTTGTTCTGCACCCCGAAGCCCCCGCCTATCGAGCGGTTCCGATGGGGCGCTTCGTGTATGGGACGTTATGGGCGGATGAGTTGCTGTATAAATATGGCAGGCGAGTAAACCTGGACTCCTTGGCAGATCTCTTTGGGGAAATGTTTGAGGTTTCCGGTTACCAGTGGGACTGAAGCAGTGGCGGCTATTTCCAGAAAACAGGTGTCGTCCGGATCAGGCATGCTGGCAATGCTGGAAGTCGCTGTAATTTGGATGGATTCAAATTCAATGAAACTGATGATCCACTCTCTTTCATGGGGCATGATGAATCGATCAAAGGCAGGTCGCCTGAGAACGGTCCGGTACTCATAAAGAATCCGGTCATCCACAACCAGCTTGAGCCTCCCCGCACGCATGCCATCCACGATCTGTCCCGGTGGGTTTCGCGCAGAAAGTAGGCCCGAGACCAAGACATTGGTATCCAAAACCAGCAGAATCATTGTCGGCTGGCAGCGATTTCTTGAGCGATTTCCACCTCCGAAGGAATGCCTTCGATTTCAGCACGAGCCCGAATCTTACTGACTGATTCGGAGAACAATGCACGACGGACCGCGTTCACTACGGTCTCCAGATTTTCGGGATTCACTTCCAGCATCAATGCACCGGGTTTTCCGTCGCGTGTCAAAACGACCTCCTTCGACTGGCTGAGCCGCGACCAAAGCTGCTTAGTCCGCTTCATTTCACTGACTGCCATATAGTCCATCTCTCTAAATTAGCACCATATTATCTGATAACAAGGAGATAATGGCTGTTCCGTGTATGATCCGACAAAAGCAGCATGCGTAGCGGCAACAAAATCGGTTGTTTCCATGATCCACTCAAATACCGCTCCCATTTGGGGCTATCACCAAACTATGCATGGCAGAAAGCGATTGGGATCTGTTGGGATGAATGTGCTGCTGACAAGCGACCGGAAGATCTTGGATGATCCCCATGTGACTGCGAGCTGGTGAGGAGTCGTGAGCGACAGCTCACTCGTCGGTCGAGCGGCGGAAGATGCGCTGAATCTGGTCTCCGATCCCGCGCACGCTTTCGTTGAGGCGGTTGGGGTCCGAGAGCAGTCCGGAGACTTCGCGGCTGGCGGCATCGATCGCGGCCCGGGTGATGGCTGAGAGGAGAACCGCGCCGAGTTCGTCCGCACCGATCCCTCCTTCAGCTTCGCCAATGTTTTCGAGGTGAAGTCTGGGCATGGGCACGGTAGTGCGGGCACCAAGGGCAGATACAGAGACCTGTCCGCCTTCAAAAACGAAATCCCGGACAATAAACTTGGGCCCAGGCACGTCGGGAAGCGGGGAGGGCTCTTCCTCTGGTGGCACGTCGGTCCGGGTTGCCTGTTCCACATTGCGCTGGATGCGTTGCAAATTGGTGGTGCCTCCGGCCTGTTCGAGCAGGATGTTCGGGTCGGTGATATGGATGCGTTCGATGATGATCGGACCCGAACCGATGAGAGAACTTGGTTTTATGGCAATGGTGGCCTCGCCGAGTTGAAACGCATTCTGCTCGGAAAACCCCTCGGGATTGCCAACGGTCAGATTGCGCACCGTGCCGCGTCCGTTCCAAGGGGAGAGATTGACCTCATCGAGATAAACGGAGGTTTGGGTGATGCGCGGAGCGTAGGTGTTGACCCCGTGTTTGACCGAGTAGTCCAGCAAGCGGGCACCGAAAAACACGGCGAGCACTACCAGAATGGTGAGCAGTCCAAAAAATCCGAGAATGAGGCGCTTGATCATGAGGCGAGATTAGGGGTTATATCCTGCACTATGTGCCGGATCGCACGCTTGCGCAATGCCGTTTGTGGGGGATTGGGCGGTGAATCGATATTGATCTTTTTCTACGCGCCTACAGCGTAAGGCATTGCCTTGGCAATGATGTCAGTAGATTTCATCCATGCACTTTGATAAAGTCATTTCCACTGTTATACCTGCGTTTGAGAAGCAGGGCATTCGTTATGCTTTGATTGGCGGGTTTGCATTGGCGATGCGAGGCGTTCATCGTAGTACATTGGATCTCGATCTGATTTTGGCGTTGGAGGATATGAAGCTGGCCGAATCCATTCTTATGCATTTCGGGTAAGCCAAGCTGTTTGCTTCGTCGAATGTTTCGCACTTTCAGTCCAATGATGTTGAATTGGGTAGGATCGATATTCTACATGCCTTTCGGAGGCCCTCTCTTAAGATGCTGCAAAGGGCTGAGCGTCTTTCAATCCCTCAGGGACGCAGCCTGTATGTGGCGGCGATTGAGGACTTAATCGCACTAAAAGTTCAGGCCCTTTGCAATGATCCTGAGCGTGCAGTCGGAGATTGGGCTGATATCAGACTTTTGCTGAGAGCTGCCGCCGATCAAAACATTTCTCTGGATTGGGAACTGCTGCTGGAATACCTGGAAATTTTTCAATTGAGCACGGAATTCGATCGGATACGTTCGTGGTATGTCAAAACTGAGTGAGGAAGAGCGTCAGATGTGGGAATCCCTGCGGGAGACTCCCTGGAAGACGCCGCATTCCCTGCGTGGTGAGCTGGTAAAGCCCACGCCCGAGACACGCTGGCACTACATTCAGTTTATGCGTTCTTATTCCAGTCTCTTTCCAGCCTCCGCCAAGCCGGTCCGTTTTCGGGGCGACAACTGGAAGCTGTAGTGGCTTGCCTCAGGCTCAGGCCGGCAGCTCGCGGTCGGCGATGACCTGAAGGATGGTGCCGATTGCCTCGTCTGCGTTAAATGTGCCTTCATGGGCCTTGTTGGTCCGGCTGCGAATGGTGACCTTGCCCTCGGCCGCTTCATTTTTGCCGATGACAAACATGTAGGGCACCTTGTCGATTTCCGCCCGGCGGATTTTTGCACCGAACTTGTCGCTGTGGGCATCGATCGAGCAGCGGACTTTGGCGGCCTTGAGCTTTTTCTGAATGCTTTCGGCAAAGGGCAGTTGCTCGTCGGTGATGGTAAGCAGGCGGACTTGCTCGGGGGCGAGCCAAGCTGGAAAGTTCCCGGCAAAGTGTTCGATCAGGACCCCGGTAAATCGCTCCATCGAGCCAAAAGGCGCGCGGTGCACCATGACCGGACGGTGCTCCTGGTTGTCCGCCCCGATGTAGCTGAGGTCAAAACGCTCGGGCAGGACGTAGTCCACCTGGACCGTACCGAGCTGCCATTCGCGTCCGATGACATCCTTGACCACGAAGTCGATCTTCGGGCCGTAGAAGGCGGCTTCACCCGGTTCTTCGCTGAAGGGCACACCGAGCGTGGCGGCGGCTTCGCGACAGGCTTGCTCCGCCTGATCCCATTTTGCGGGGTCGCCGACAAACTTACTGCTGTCGGGATCGCGCAGGCCGACGCGCACGCGGTAATCCTTCATCCCGAGGGTGGCGAAAACAATCTTCACCAGTTCGAGGCAGCCCCGCACTTCGTCGCCAAGCTGTTCCGGCGTGCAGAAAATGTGGGCATCGTCCTGGGTAAACCCGCGCACCCTGGTCATGCCGTTGAGTTCGCCGCTCTGTTCCCAGCGGTAAACCGTGCCAAACTCAGCGAGGCGCACCGGCAGATCGCGGTAGCTGTGCGGCTGCGAGTCGAAAATCTTGATGTGCATTGGGCAGTTCATCGGCTTGAGGAGGAAGCCGTCGAGATCACCCTCTTCGAGCCGGTTCGCCAGTTCCGCGCAGGAGCAGCCTTCACTGGCCATGGCCGAGATTTCCTCGCGGTCCACCAGTGGCGGAAACTGGGATTCCTGATAATAGGGGAAGTGTCCGCTGGTCTTGTAGAGACCAAGCTTGCCGATGTGTGGCGTGAAGACCTGATAGTAATCCTGCTTGCGCAGTTCCTCAGAGATAAACGACTGCAGCTCCTGACGCACAATCGAACCGTTCTGGGTCCAGAGGATCAGGCCCTGGCCGACGGCTTCGTCGATGTGGAAGAGCTTGAGATCGCGACCGAGCTTGCGGTGGTCACGCTTCTTCGCCTCCTCGAGGCGTTCCAGGTATTGAGCCAGCTCATCCTTGGTCGGGAAAGCGGTGCCGTAGATGCGCTGCAACTGCTTGTTCTTCTCATCTCCCCGGTGGTAAGCCCCAGCGATGTTGAGCAGCTTGAAGGCCTTCAGCTTTTTCGAGTAATGGATGTGCGTGCCTGCGCACAGGTCGACGAATTCTCCGTTGCGATAAAAGCTGATCACCTCACCCTCAGGGATATCCGCCAGACGGCCCAGCTTGTAGCGCTCCTGTCCGATCTTTTTGATCAGCTCAACGGCTTCCTCGCGGGTCGTCTCAAAACGCTCGAACTTCTGGTTCTCCTTCGCCACCTTGGCCATCTCTTCTTCGATCCGGACCAAGTCCTCGGCCGTGAATTTGTGGTCGAGGTCGATGTCGTAGTAGAACCCATTCTCTGTCGGCGGGCCAATATCAAGCTGGGCCTCCGGGAATAGCCGGAGGACGGCAGTGGCCAGGATGTGCGCCGCTGAGTGACGCAATTCTTCGAGCGGGGTCATTTCTTTCATCACAAAACCCATCAGCAAAAGCACCCGCCGCCCCGATGACGAGGACAAATCGGGTATTTAAACGTTTCTACGATCCATTTTGAAATCAGATTCCGCGAATCAGGAGTAATCCCGCGGTTCCGGCCAGCGCGAGCAGGCACCCCAGATAATAGGTGCGTCCCGGTCGCGCCTGCTCCAGACGGCAGGCCATCGGCACGGTGAGAAGGGTGGCGGTGGCAGCCACGGATTGGACCAAGCCGGGGTTCTCCACCAGGCTGATCGCCCACAGCATGCAACTGACCCCAAGCACCGGGCCAAATAAGGCATTCAATCCAACCCAAACCGGAGCTGGCAGGGGAGAGGTGGCTGGTCGGGCAGTCGCAGGAGTGAATACCTTCTGCTTTACCAGAAAACGGGTGATGGCGTAGAGGAGGGCCGCCACGAGCAATCCACCCAGCAAACGTTGATAGGCTGCGCTTGAATAAGCGAGCGATTCACCGGTGGCCTGCAGGAGATTGAATGCATGGCGTGAGAGATTGAAACTGATTGCCTGAAACAGTGCGGCCAGCGTGGCCAGTGCGCAGCCTGTCCAGACCAGCCGCCGATTCAAATCGGGAATCGGGCCAGGCGTCATGCCGATGACTACCCCGCTGAGAATCAGGGCGACCCAGAGTATTTGCAGCAGGCTCAAGCCGGCTCCCAGCCAGACCCAGCCGATGGCCAGGGCAAATAAGGCGGCGGCACATTCCACAATGAGCAGGCTGAGGGTGGACCCGATTCTGCGCAGGGCCTGAAACATGCACCATCCCCCCATGCCGAAACCGATTCCACCCGCGAGCAGAAACCATTGGACCACCCCGCCTCCGAGTCCGTCACCAAAGAGGTGAGCCCATGCCGCCAGCACAGTCAATGCCACCACCAGCCGCCAGGCGTTGGCCCTGGCTGCTCCCAGCAGGCGCGAGGACTGGTTCGCACAGACCCCCGTCAGGGCGAAAAAGAAAGCGGTTAGCAAAGCGGCATGCATGCGAAGAAAGGGCAGTCACCAAACGTAGTCTGCCCGCAGCTCAAAACGGCGGCCCGACGCAGGCAGAAAAATCAGGGTGTTATCAGGATTGGCCGCCTGATCCAGCACTCCGGCGGTGCTGGCAATGCTGCGGCGATCGAACAGATTCAAAATGCCCAGAGAGACCTTCCAGCCATCTGCGAAACGCCGACCGACTTCGATCGAACAGAGTGTACTGCCTCCATAATACAACTGATTGGCATGGTCCGCATACGTCCTCCCGGTTTGCAGCTTCATCCGCGACTGGAGAAACCAGCCCGTGGCCCATTCATGCTCTAGGGTAATCAGCGCACTGTGAGGCGGCAAGCCCGCGAGGCGATTATTCCCGTAAACCGTATCGCCATCGAAGCGGGCGAAGGCAGACTGCCAGGTCAGGCGCAGGCGATGCTGCACCCGCTCACTATGATACAGCCTGATCTGAGCGGAGGCTTCCAGTCCGGAATGCAGGGTGCGTCCGGCATGAACCGTTCCTCGGGGCGAACCGGATTCGTCGACCAGCCGCAGCAACTCCCGCCTCCATGGGGCATGATAGGCTGAAAGTGTCCACTGCAGGCGATCGTTGCTTCCGTGTAAGGCGATTTCCAGTGAGTCGGCCCGCTGCCAGTCGAGGGATTGCGAGCGAAGCACCCTTTCCGCCATGGGTCCGGCGGTGAAGAATAAATCCTCATAGGTCGGGGCCTCATAGGTGCGGGACCAGCCCAGCACCAGACGGGTCGATGGATGGAACTGCCAGGCCCAGGATGCCCGCGGTGCCCATTTGCTCCGGGATAGAATGTGCTCAGTCGCTCGTTCATCTGTATCGGCATCCTGATCGTTCGAGCGCCGACGGGCCGCCAGAAGAGATGCACCGATTTCCAAACTATGTGACGCTGGAAAATGGATACGGTGATCCAGCGTTGCACTGAAACTCATTGGCCGGAGCTGATGATTCCCGATTTGACTGCCCCGTGTGCCCTCGGCTGTCCTGAATCGATTGGCATCCCACGAGGCGGTTTGCAGCAGCAGAGT
Source organism: Verrucomicrobiota bacterium (assembly GCA_050485245.1). Taxonomy (GTDB): domain Bacteria; phylum Verrucomicrobiota; class Verrucomicrobiia; order Opitutales; family Oceanipulchritudinaceae; genus JBJHBA01. The sequence goes on from JBJHBA010000003.1 coordinate 18,494, forward strand.
ATAGTCGGTTCGTTGAGTCAGGGCGGATTCCCATTCTTTCCTGCCATCCAGAAAGAGATTCCAGTCTTCTCCGCTGCGCTGGGAAATCCCGTTGGGAAGCAGTTGATAAAAATGATCGCGATGGGTGTGGAAGCTGCCTCCGAATGAATGGTATCCATTATGCTGATACACGGTGAAGCGCCCGGCCAATTGCAGAAAACGCGTGTCGCGGCGGGGCCGATCCCGTCGCACGGCCGGGTTGTTGCTTTCAGACTGCTCAAAGGCATCTACCTTGGTCAGGGGACCGGGCACCTCGAAGCGGGCGTGGGTGCCGTAGGCCTGTATTGTCCATTCCCTCGATTGGTTTGCGGCCGAGCGCAGGGCGAGCAGCCCGCTGTCACGCTTTTGCTCAGAATGATTGCGCCAGCCATCGCTTCGGGTCAGGGCCCAGCCCCAGGCCGGGGTGAGGTCATATCCGGAGGCAGAGCCTTCTGTTGCCAGCGCATAGGTCTGGTGGCTGCCCACCATACTGCCTGCTTTGTTATAGCCCCGGGTGAGGGCAGCACTACTCCAGACATTCAAGCTCCCTCCCAGTTGAGGAGCTCCGGCGGCTGGTCCGGACACCAGCCCCGCCTGTTCAATCCAGGCCGTTTCCAGCAGGGACAGGTTGAAGGAGCCATCGGCGTAGTTGAGCGGAAAACTATTGTAAGCCAGTGCCAGCCCACGGCTGACCGGTGCACTCTGCAGCCCTGAACCCCTCACCGTGATGCGTGGAGGTTCGATCCCGCCAAAACTGTCCTGAATGATCAAGCCGGGGAGGGCATCGAAGCTGTCTGCAAAGCGCGTGGTGAAGGGTTCCACCGGACTGTGAATCCCGAGGTGGGCAAAGTCCACCGCCTGCGGTCCACGGGCAGCATGCACCCGGAACGGTGCCAGCTCATGCTCCGGCAAGCCTGCTTCATTCTCTGGATAGACATTGGTTCCAACGCAGAGCAATGCAATGAAGGGAAAGCTGCGTATCCATTCCCGGTCCTGGTAAATGGGCTTCATGGTGAAGCCTTAACGCTGATAGGCAGGGCGTGGTTTGTAGTGAGCGTGCAAGAGCTGATGGGACTTCTCGCTGAGTGGAGCCCCCAGGAAGTTCTCATAGAGCTGGAGAATATCAGGATTCTCATGAGAGAAGCGTAGCTCCATTGCTTCATCACAGTCAAACAGTCCTTTGATCCTTTGGACCCGGATCTCGTTATTCACACCGTAGGGCTGCCCGCCGCCACCGATGCAGCCTCCGGGGCAGGCCATGACCTCGATGAAGTGATAAGGCGGCGGTGCGCCTGCTTCGCGCGCTTGCCGGACTTTCAGCAGCAGTTTCTCAACGTTCCCCAGTCCATGGGCCACCGCCACGCGGACTTCGGTCCCCTCGATCGTAAGGGTTCCTTCTCGGATCCCTTCCAGACCGCGCACCGGAAGAATGTTGATCGCCTCCTTCTCCAGATTGCGTCCAGTGATCTTGTAGTATGCCGTGCGTAGTGCTGCTTCCATCACACCGCCGGTGCTTCCGAAAATCAGGCCGGCTCCTGAATAGGTTCCTAGAATGGAGTCTGCTTCATCGTCTGGAAGATCCTTGAAGGCCACGCCGGATTGCTTGATCATCCGGGCAAGCTCACGCGTTGTCAGGGCCACATCAACATCGGGGTAGCCGGAAGCTTCCATGTCATCACTGCGCTCCAGCTCCCATTTTTTGGCGGTGCAGGGCATGATCGAAACCTGATAAATGGTGGCAGGATCGATCCCCTTTTGATCTGCATAGTATGTTTTGGCCAGCACGCCTAGCATCTGCTGAGGTGACTTCGCGGTGGAGAAATTCGGGATGAGGTCGCTGAAACGTTTCTCCATGTAATCCACCCAGGAGGGACAGCAGGAGGTAATCAAGGGGATCTCTCCCTTGCCATGCACAAAGCGCTCAAGGAACTCACTGGCTTCTTCAATAATGGTCAGGTCGGCGGAAAAGTTTGTGTCAAAGACCGCCTTGAAGCCCAGTCTTCGCATCGCGGCATAAATTTTCCCCGTCAGGTTGGTGCCAGGGGGATAGCCGAAGGCTTCACCCAGCGCCACCCGCACGGAGGGTGCGATTTGCACCGTGCAATACTTCTTCGGATCGAGGAGGGCTTCCCAGACGGTAGCCGTCTCGTCATTCTCGACAATTGCCCCTGTCGGGCAATGCGCGGAACACTGACCGCACCGCACGCAGGGCGATTCACTGAGGAGAATGTCTCCGGCGGGTGCCATCCGGGTGTTGATACCGCGTTCAAGGAAGGACAGCGCCCAGACATTTTGCATCTCCTGGCAAACCTGCACACAGCGCCCGCATTTGATGCACTTGGTAAAGTCCATCAGAATCGAACCTGTCGAACAGTCCGGCTCCAGTTCCCTTACATATCTGGGGATGTAGTCCTGGCGAATACCAAACTCACCCGCCAGCGTCTGTAGCTCACAGCAGCCGTTACGCCCACAGGTCAGACAGGCATTGGGGTGATTGGATAGGATCAGCTCAATGGTGTTTCTGCGGACCTCGGTCAGCTCCGCATCGTGGGTGGTGATGTGCATCCCGTCCTCCAGCGCGGTGGCACAGGAGCGCGGCAGTTTGCGGCTGCCATCAATCTTCACAATGCACAGGCCACAGGCTGCGGTCGGTAGCAGGTCCTTGTGCTTGCAGAGGGTGGGGATGTTGATGCACACCTTGCGGGCCGCATCGAGAATGGAAGTTCCTTGTGGGACTTCGACCGGTATGCCGTTGATCGTTGCCTGGACGGTATTGATTTTCATGATACGATCTCCGGTTAGACGGCTTGCTTGATGTTTTTCCCCTCAGCCAGCGCTTTCTTGCGCTTGCGGGCATAACTGGTTCCCCCCTCGATGAAGGCAATATACTCATCTTCGAAGAAGCGAAGGGTGGAGAGAATCGGATTGGGCGCGGTTTGCCCCAGACCGCAGAGCGAAGCGGTCTGCATGGAGTGGCAAATGCGCCGGATTTGATCCAGGTCCTCACGTGACCCACGGCCGCGGGAAATTTTCAGGATGAGCTGCAGCATTTGGTAACCACCTATTCGACAGGGGGCACATTTTCCGCAGGATTCATCGACACAGAACTTCAGATAAAAGGCCGCCACATCCACCATGCAGTCGTTTTCATCCATCACCAGCATGCCCCCAGAGCCCATAATGGAACCCAAGGCCTGCAGGTTCTCATAAGTGACCGGCGTTTCCAGATGCTTCTCAGGAATGATACCTCCCGAAGGGCCACCGGTCTGGACGCCTTTGATCGGAGTGTCATCCTGCACACCTCCACAGATGCCATAGACAATGTCCGCCACTGTGGTGCCGAGCGGAACCTCAACCAGTTGCGGATGCTTCACTTTTCCGGTAACCGCAAACACCTTGGTCCCTTTCGACTTCTCCGTTCCGATCGCGGCATAAGCTTCCGCCCCATGATCCACGATCCAAGGAACCGCTGCCAGTGTCTCAACGTTGTTGATCGAAGTGGGCTTCTTCCACAAACCTTCGATCGAAGGGTAGGGTGGACGCGGCTCCGGACTTCCCCTCCGGCCTTCGATCGAGGCGATGAGGGCGGTTTCCTCTCCGCAGACAAAAGCCCCGGCTCCGAGTCGGACCGCTGCATCAAAATCCCAACCGGAATCCAGAATATTCTTCCCGAGAAGTCCGCGCTTCCTGGCCTGTTGGATGGCGATTTCCACCCGCTTGACTGCCAGTGGGTATTCTGCCCGGATGTAGAAATATCCCTTGCTTGCGCCAATTGCATAGCCGGCCAGAATCAGGCCTTCCAGCACGGCATGGGGATCCCCTTCCAGAACGCTGCGGTCCATGAAGGCACCGGGATCGCCTTCATCCGCATTGCAGATGACAAACTTGCGATCTGCCTGCGGCTTGCGGGTCAGCTCCCACTTCAGTCCGGTGGGAAAGCCGGCGCCTCCCCGACCCCTTAAGCCACTGGCCTTGACCGTGGAGATCACAGCTTCCGGCGCTCCTTCCTCCAGTGCCTTGGCCAGGCTGCGGTAGGCTCCGTGATGAATGGCTTCATCAAGGCTTTCAGGATCAATCAGTCCGCAGCGCCCCAGCACAATCCGCTGCTGTTTATCGGCTTGGGTCCAGAGCAGATCTTCTAGAATCCGGGATTGCTTGATGGAAGCATCGACAATCCGGGCGATGTCCCTGCTCAGGACGTTGGTATAGGTAACTCCCGAGGGAAGGAGTTGCACAACAAGCCCTTCCTTGTAGATCCCCATGTCCAGTGCCTTGAGCACGTCGATTTTCTGCTCCGGAATTTGGGTTTTGATCTCATCCCGGATCGATTCCTGGAACCATACAGTCTTGTCCCCGCCTTCCGCTGATGTATCCAAAACGAGAATACGAGTGACCGGTTCCTTCAGTTCGGTTGAGCGCATCCGGGTGGCCACAACGTGCCCGTCTATCCATTTCCCCGTGCGAATGTGTTCGTTTACGATACGTTTTGCGATACTTTCATCGACCATGCCGTAAAGGGTCGGCGGTTCATGGTCGTTTTTGACTTCGATCAGCGGGTCAAGATAGGCGTACCCATACGAGCCGACCCGGGAAACCTCAATCTCCGGAGTCGCTTCTGCGCAGGTTTTCTTGAGCAATTTATAAAGGCGTTCCGCTCCGGCGGCAATCCCTCCAGAGTCCATCCCCACCCGAATCCAGCGTTCCGGAAGAGCTTTTTCAATACCGCTCAGCAACATGCTGAGCATAGGGCTTTGATCAGTTTTCACCGTCTTCCTCCTTCCCTTCGCGAATGGATTCTATAATGGCGGGGACATCCGTTGGAAAAACTTTGCCGATGGTCTTCTTGTCGACTAGAATGGCCGGCGATAAACCGCAACAACCAATGCAACGGACAGTTTCAAGATGGAATTTACGGTCTTCTGTGGTCTCCCCGTCCTTGATTCCCAGCCGTGTTTCCAGCTCTTCCAGAATCCTCCCGGCTCCTTTCAGGTAGCAGGCAGTTCCGTTGCAAACAGTGATGGTGTGATCGCCTTGAGCCACCAAACGAAAATAATGATAGAATGTCAGCACTTCGTAAATCCGTGCCAAAGGGACTCCCGTTTCCTCTGCCAGAAGCAGACAAGCCTCACGGGGGACATAACCCAGACGATTCTGAATCTCATGTAGCATCATGATGAGATTCCCTTCACGTCCGGTCCAGTGCGCCATGCACTCTTCGATGCCGCTCCGTACTTCGGGGTCCATCTCACTCAGTCCAGGTAGTAAGGCTTCCATGTCGTATCCTTGGTTAAGGCTGCCAAGCATCTAAAAGCCCACACTTCCATTAGCAAGACTAATCGTAATCAACTTAAAGATTTGTAATTCTAATACAAGGAATTAGCAAAACTCACCGCTCCTCGGGTGTCTCCTTCTTCCTTACAGCTGTTGCCATGGATCCTTTATCGCAATCTCAGGCAAAAGAAAAACGCAGCAGAGTCCTGCTGCGTTTAGCGGAAAGTATCAATCAGTCTAAAGTCAGCTCATGGCTGGATTTCGAAAAAGATCCGCTTGCCCGCCTGAATCACCAGAGGAAGTTCCCCCGAGGAGATTTCCCGCATGGGATTGGTTTCCTTGACGTCATTCACTTTGGCCGACCCTTGCTCGACCAGTCGGCGGGCTTCCTTTTTGCTGGGAAAAAGAGAAGAGGCTGCCAACAGATTGATCAAAGTCTGGCTTTCCCCTTCCGCCACTTGGGACCAGGTGAAGCGGGGCATGTCATCGGGGCGCTGATTGCGTGAAAAAACCTGCTCAAACTGGGCCCGTTCGTAGGCTCCGGTGCCTTCTCCGTGCACCTTGTCGGTCAGGGCTGTGGCCAGCGCCTTTTTCGCTTCCATCGGATGCCCGGCCTTCAACTCCGCCAGTTCCGCCTCGATTTTTAGGAGCAGCAAACGATAGTAATCCCACATCACTTCATCGCTGATTGACATGATCTTTCCGAACATCTCCTTGGCCGAATCATTGAAGGCAATGTAGTTGTCGTAGCTCTTCGACATCTTGCGAACGCCGTCCAAGCCCACCAGCAGCGGCATGGTCATGACAATCTGCTCGGACTGCCCGGCGTCTTTCTGCAGGGTTCGCCCAACCAGACAGTTGAATAACTGATCGGTTCCACCGATTTCCACATCCGACTCGATCTGCACCGAGTCATAGCCCTGTACCAGAGGATAGAGAAACTCGACGATCGAAATCGGTTCGCGGGCCGCGTAACGTTTGGAAAAATCATCCCGCTCCAGCATCCGGGCCACCGTCATTTTGCGGGCCAACTGCAGGCAGTGCTCAAAGCCGAGCTGGTTGAACCATTCCCCGTTATAGCGGATGGTGGTTTTTTCCGGATCCAGAATGCGATAAGCCTGCTCCACGTAGGTCCTGGCATTGGTCTCGATCTCCTCGCGGGTCAGCACCGGACGGGTGGATGAACGTCCGCTGGGATCGCCGATTAATGTGGTGAAGTCGCCGATGATCAGAATCGCCTCGTGTCCTAGATCCTGAAACTGACGCAACTTGTTAAACACCACCATGTGACCAAAGGTCAGGTCCGGACGGGTCGGGTCCACGCCCAGCTTGATCCGCAATGGACGGTTTTCGGCCAGTTTTTTGGCCAGCTCCTCTTCCGAGTGCAGATCAACGGTGTTTTGTTTGAGTATCTCAATCGGTTTCATATCGCAAACGCCCAGCCAAGCACCCCCACCGCTCAAGGCAAGGCGTAATCCACCGGGGCGCTCCCCTTCGCGTCCCATCAAGGTTGATCTCGCACGGCTTTTGACTGGACAACGGAAGGCGGTGTAGGGTGGTCAAACTCAAGTCGAACGCAAGGTGGCAGGTAGCACTGAGCGCCCCTGTCCAGCTAAGCGTTTTGGGAATACCCTGGCCCAGCGGACGGTCTCCCGCATCCGGGAAGTCCTCCGTTCCCCGTTAAACAAGCGGGAAACCCCAGGACGGGTGGCATCAACTGCCCCCCGTTTTTCGGTACAACCCTAACGTGGCGTACGCCACGTTAGGGTTGTACCGTTTGACAGTACCCTTTCCGACTTGAAATCCATAATTTATAAGGCTTTCGCGATAATTGATTTAGTGCACAAAGACCAGATCAGCGGGATTTCACGTTTTTTTATCCCACCACTAACGTGGCGTACGCCACATTTTTGGTGCCAGGAGTTTGACGGGATGGGGACAGGGTGGACTTTTTGTCCGGCCTCGAAAAGCGTGGGCAGCAGGGTATTCTGGGGAAAGAAATCGGTCTTCCTGAGAACGCTTATTTCAAAAAAATACGCTGTAGGGTGCGTCTTCTTTCCAGGAGATATTGTTCACCCTTGTAGCCTTTGGGCCAGAGAGCCCTTGGCAGTAAAGGATCAGCCTGAACGGCATCGCGCCAGGCGCTGCATTCCCGGGCCATCCAGTCTTCCCATTCGGCAAACTCAGCATCCTTCTTCGGAGGATGTTTGAGGATGTCGCGGTGAAGGTGGTAGAGCTGCTGGATTGCCGGAAAGTTCCAGGCAGCTTTGACGATCTGCGGGTTGGTTTCACCACCGCAAGGCCGTGATTCGAACAGACACAGCTTCTTTGCGTTCGCTTGCCTTGATTTCCTGGGGAAGGAAAGTGAATCAATCGGGAAGGGAGTCACCCATGTGCTGTTTTGCAGGCAGCCAAAACCGAGTTGCTTGAGCGAGCGGCGTAATCGCTCACGGGTGTTTCTTTCTGATTCCGGGATGTCAAATAGCACCATGCGCCAGACGCCATCCCATTGATGATCCCAGTGGGCCTGAAGATCCCTCCCCCCATTGGCCATCCGACGGGCTTCCGGCGTTAATCGCAGGAATCGCCTCCCTCCAACCGTTTCATTGAAAAAGTAACGACGGTTGTTAAGAAGTCTCTTCAGGCGTAGATCATTTGCGTGTGCACTTTGATGCCATTTCCATGCGGATTTGAGCCCAGTCAGCGTCAACTCGGCTCCAAATTCGATCAGTAAGACAGCAAAGTGCAGATTAGGATGTAACGTAATCTGCATGCCATAATTTTTGAGCAGATGAGATTCATATGTCGAGTCTGTATGTCAAAAAACTACACTACAGAACACCACATGCCTAACGTGGCGTACGCCACGTTAGGCATGTGGTGAAATAGCGGAGGGATTTAGGTGAAATTGTGAGGATTGATGGGGATTGAGGAGAGTGGGCGTTGCCGAAATGGGACAACTTTGGGGTGAGAGTGAATAAAAATGTGTGCAACCCTAACGTGGCGTACGCCACGTTAGGGTTGCAGTGGTTCAGGGGGTGCTTCCCTTATGAAGAAGGGGGTGGAATCAGGGGTTTTGGCGGGATTCGATTTGCTGGAGGAGGGGGGCAGCGAGGTCAGGGTTGAGGCGGTGGACGTGTTGTGCATGTTCAGCGGATCGTTCGAGGTTTCCACCGGCGATTTCGGGGGCATGGAAGTAGTACTGAGCCAGGCCGATGTGGGCCTCGAGGCAGTCTTGGTCGAGCTGCAGGGCGGTCTGATAGGCGCGGATGGCTTGCATGTATTGAGACGGGCGCTGCATGAGGGGGAGGGAGTCGGCATGGCGGATAAGGGTGGTTCCGCGGGTGGCGTGCAGGCGGGCGGATTCGGGATTGAGTTCGAGACCGGCCTTGAGGGTATCAAGGGCGGTGCGATAGTCTCCCTGCTCCTGGGCAAGCAAGGCCTTGAGCCAGGTGAGGGTAGTCGGATCGGCGGTATCAGTGTCGGTGGACTGAAGGGCAGCTTCTGCAGCTTCGAGCTGTCCGGAGCGGATCATTCCTTCCACCTTGTGGGGATTCATGGCGTTCGTAGTGAGGGCAGGACCGGTCAAGGCGAGGGCGAGGGTGAGGAGGCGGGTTGTTGCTTTCATGGTTTATATGTATTGGTTTATTGGATACGTAAACAGATGTTGGGGTCGAGGCGGCTCGCCCGGTTGGCGGGGATGAGCACGGCGAGCGAGCAGACGGTAAGTAGGGCAATACAGGCGGAAAGGAGAAAGAGTAGCTGGGTGCTTTCGGAGGGGCCGAGGAGCCCCGCGATCAGCTTGTCGGTGATAACGGCAAATCCGATACCGAGGAGCAGTCCAATCGTGGTGGTTTTGAGACCTTTGCACAGGTAGTGCTTGCGGATTGAACTGCGGTCGGCGCCGAGGGCCATGCGGATGCCGATGTCCTTGCGTTGTTCAGCCACGTCCAGGGCCGTGAGGGCGAAGATGCCGAAGGCTGCCAGCCCGGCGGCGGCGATGCCGAAGGCACCCATGATGGTTGTGATAGCGCGGTCGCGGGTGGTTTGGCGATTTTGGAATTCCTCTATCGTGCTGTGGGTTGGAGCGATGTTGGGATCGACCCGGCGAATGGCGGAATCAACCTGGTGGACGAGTCCGGAGCCGCTACCTTTGACCATGAGATTTCCAAATATCCAAGGGGTTTGCTGATAGGGAAAGTAGACCTGGGCGATGGGTGTTTCGTTGAGTTGGTCCTGGACGTTGGTGCTGACCACTCCGACAATTTCCTTCCATCCATCGTTGATCCATGAGAGGACCCGGATGCGCTGGCCAATGGGGTTGCGGTCGGGAAAGAAGCGCTCTGCCAGTTCGGAGTTGATGATCGCGACATTGGGAGACTGGCGGACATCGGAATCCCGCAGTAGACGGCCGTCGATCAGCTCCAGCCCGAGGAAATCAAAGACACCGGCGGAGACAGACTGGATGGTGGCTTCAACGGCACGCTCGTTGTCGAGGGTGTTGGTTTCCATTTCAAAGGAGAACTGGATGCTGGAACCAAAGAGTGGAGGGATGGTGGTCCATGCCACTTCGCTGACCTCGGGGATGGCGCGAACTTCATCAAGCAGTCGATCATAGGTGAGGCTGAAGTCATACCAGTCACGAATCTGGGATTGATCGGGGGAGATCATAAAGGTGTGGATGCCATCGATTTGAAAGCCAAGGGGAGTGTTCAGCAGTTGCTTGAACTGCTGGGCAACGGCGGTAGCACTGGCGAGAATGGCGAGGCTGAGGGCTACCTGAATCATGAGTAGGCCGGTGCGTAGTTGCTTGCCGGAGCGCAGGGAGTGCTTGCCTCCGCTCTGATTGAGGAGAGATTGGAGGTTGGCGCGGCGGGTTTGAATGACGGGCCAGAGGGAGCTGAGCAGAGCGGTGAGCAGGGTGATGGAGAACAGTTGAAGAAGGGTTTTCCAACCAAAGTGGATTTCGTTGGCGCGAGGGATGAGTTCCCAGGGGATGGCGGGAAGCAATTTGCTAAAGCCAAACCAGAGTAAGCAAGAGGCGAGCAGGGCGCCCCACAAGGCGATGGCAAAGGCTTCGAGGGCGACATCTGCGGCAAGGTGGCGGCCATTGGCACCGAGAGCTCTTTGGAGGGCATGTTCGGTTTGGCGCCGGGCGCCTCGGGCGAGCAAGAGGTTAGCCAGACTGAGTGCGGTGATGAGGAGCAGAAGGGCGGCTGCGACCATGCCAAGCAAGAGGGACTGGCGGATGCCTTCCACCCGCATTTCGAGCAGGGGCATCATGTGAAGCACCCAGTTGCGGTTTGTTCCGGGGTGGGCTTGACCGAGGACTTCGGAAAAAGCGCGGAGCTGGCTGGAAGCTGCGGCGGGAGAGACTCCGGGGGCGAGTCGCCCCACTGCCCGCATGTAGCGGCCATCACGGGAAAAATACTCCGGGCTGTCATTGGGTAGGGGCAGCCAGGTTTCGGCCCAGACTGGCTCATGGACACGGCCGGGGACGATACCGACGACTTCAAAAGGCTGACCATTCATTTCGACGGTAGAGCCGATGATGGAGGGATCGCCACTGAAGACACTTTCCCAGATCTGTTCTGAAATCATCACTACAGGAGCGGCGCCGGATTCGAAATCGCTGGCTTGGAGCAGGCGCCCATGCAATGGTGGCAATTCAAAAACCTCAAAGAACTGGGATGTGATGCGGGCACCGATCCACTGCTGGGCAGTACCACCCCTCGGAGTGTAAGTGACGAAGTCTCCCCTGAAGGCGGTTGCGGCGCTGAAGACGGAACCATCGGACAGTTGTTGCTGAAGGTCTCCGAAGTCGGCCAGTGACAGGACATCGGTGTCTTCGCCATCCTGGGTGTTGAGTGAGCGGATTGCGAAGAGGGAATCGGGATCGCGAAAGGGAAGCGGGGCGAGCAGGACGGTGTTGACCAGTGCGAGAAAGGCGGTTGCTGCGGCCAGCCCGACGGCGAGAAAGGTTCCGGATGAAAGCAAAAAGCCGGGTTGGCGCAACATGCGTCGAAAGACGCGATAGATAATCAAGGACCAGATATGCATGATCCCACCAGCATAGACCGTGACCTCAATCCAAGCACGTGCCAGTGGTCACGACAGAGCCCGGACAGAAGTCATGTCCCGTGAAGAAAGCTCTTCGGCGAAGCAGCGTGCCAAACCAGCCTCAAGGAACAGCGAATACCCGATTGCTATTGGGGGTGGTGAAGTCTGACAGTGGAAATTCTAATCTCTGTTTTGCAGTCTGCTATCCGGCGAAGGGAGAATAGTTTACATTGTCCATTCCACAATGAATGCATTTTTTGATTCTGGTATTGATCTTCTGACCACAACCGAGGCAGGTCACAATCCTTCCACTCGTCTTTCCATCTAGAAAGCCATCCTCCAGATCAACTTCGTACATACGCTGAAGGAGATCCAGATTTTCAAGCCCGTGGTGCTCCTTGAGCAAACTCCAAAGGGCTTCCATCGCCAGGCAAAGATGATCATAGCGATCGACTTGATTTCCTGTGGATGTTTGAATTGATCGGGTATCAACAGACACTTGGTTGAGTTCGCGTTGGATTTTTTCGATTTTAAACTGCTGATAGAGATTCCAAATCATGGCTTTTGAAGTTGTGGTGAGGATAGAGGGAATAGAAGACTCAAAGCAGGCCAAGGTCGCGGGCGCGGAGGGCGGCCTGGGTGCGGTCGAAGACGCCGAGTTTGCCGAGGATGTTGGAGATGTGGTTTTTGACGGTGCCCTCGGCCAGCCCGAGTTGGGCGGCGATCTCCTTGTTACTGAGACCGCGGGCGAGTTCGCGAAGAACTTCTTTTTCCCGGGCTGAAAGCGGCTCGATCAGCTTCTGGTCGGCGTCGGAAACGGTCGAAGGAGTGGAGCGCCGGTTCAATTCAGCTATGACCCGGGCGGCGACCGAAGGCTGGAGAAAGCATTCCCCGTTATAGGCTGCGGTGATGGCGTCGGAGAGTTGATGGGAGTCGCAGTCTTTCAGCAGGTATCCGCAGGCACCGGCTTTGAGGGCTTCAAAAATCCGCTCATCCTCATCAAATGTAGTGAGCACAATAATACGGGAAGCAGGGCGCTGCGCGATGATCTCACGGGTTGCGGCGACGCCATCGAGCACTGGCATGTTGAGATCCATCAGGATGACATCCGGCTTTTCACTGAGATCGGCGGCAATGGCTTCCTTGCCGTTGGCGGCTTCCGCCACGACTTCGAGGTAGGGACGGCGTGCGTTGAGGATGGTGCGGAGGCCCTCGCGAAAGAGGGCCTGGTCATCAACGAGGAGAATACGGATCAACGCGCTCATCTCAGGGGTAGCTTGATTTCAATGGAAAAGCCCTTGCTGGGGGAAGTCTCAATTTCACTTTCACCCCCGAGGTGTCCGACTCTTTCGCGTAGACCGAGCAAACCAAACCCACCGGATGGATGTGGTTCGCTGCCTTTGCCATCGTCGCGCAGCTGCAGGCGGATGCTGTCTGGATCCGTGTAGTCGAGGGTGGCCTGAAACTGAGTCGCTCCGGCGTGGCGCAAGGTATTGGTGATGGCCTCCTGAGTGCAACGCAGCAGGTTATGCTCGATGTTGGATGGAAGTCGACGGACACTGCCTTCACAAATCAGTTTGGTTTCGAGTCCGGAGCGATCTGCGGTTTCAAGAAGCTGGCGAAAGGCATCGGTCAAGGAATGGATTTCGCCGGGACCATTGCGCAGGGAACTGACGGCATCGCGCACTTCTTTCAAGCCCTGGCGGGTGTAGGCCTGAGCAGCTTCCAGTGCGGCGCGGGCCTTGGATGGATCGGAGTCCATTACGGTGCGGGCGGCTTCGACTTGAACATTGACCACGGTGAGGGTGTGGCCGAGGGAGTCGTGAATTTCGCGGGCGAGGCGGGTGCGTTCCTCGGCGATGGCCAATTCCTCCACCCTGGCTGCGTATGCGCGGAGTTTGCTATTGCTGTCTTCGAGTTCCTGAGCGAGACGGGCGGTTTCGCGACGTGCCAGCTCATTCGATTTTGCGATAAGAAAGGCGGTATTGAAGACCAGCATGCCGATTGCCAGCCCCATGACTTCGGACCAGATAAAGCGGTGGCCAAAGAGAAGCTGAATCATGGCCTGAAGGGCGAACAATGCAAAAAGGGTGGAGAGAATGGAGCCCTTGAGCCCGAAGACTACGGTGCTGTACCCACCGATGACAAAGAAAGGAAGAACGGGATAGAAGCCGCCCCCGGAGATACGCAGGGCGGAATAGCTCAAAGCCAAGCCTGCGGGGATAAAAGCGAAGAGGTAAACAAGGCGGGCTGCTCCCCATTGGACGGACTCGCCGTTCTGGTCGTTTTCGTCTCTTGGTTGAATCAGTCGCTCGATCCAGTAAGGAATCAGGATAAAAGCTACGGCAGAGAGAAACAGCAGCGCATCCAGCCAGCATGGCGGAACCTTGCGTGACATCAATGTAGCCACCACCACCAGAGCCACCAAGCTATAGTAGGTCGCGGTCAGAATGCGGTTTCCGGTATCATTGACCCATTTGCGGGGTTTGCTGGAAAAGGCTTCTCGATCCATCGCAGAAGGAGGACTGGATTTGGAGGACATGGAGGCAGAATAGCTGATCTGTGACTCTTATGGATGTGCCATTCGTCATGGTGAGGCGATAGAAAAGGGTGGATGAAGGATGAGGGATGAAGGATGAAGGATGAAGGATGAAGGATGAGGGATGAGGGATGAGGGATGAGGGCGGGGGGAGGAAGGAAGGATGAGGGATGGTGGCCAGAGAGAAGGGAGACGGGGGACGGGCGGCTTCGCCTGACGGGGGCCCTTCGACAGGCTCAGGGCAGGCCGGTTGAGGAAGAGTTCATTGTTCTTCGTTGAGAAAACGGGGGACGGAGCTTGGAACCTTTCAAGAAAAAGGAACCCATTCATCCTTTATCCCTCATCCTTCTACCTTCCTTCCACACTTGCCAAAGGACGGTGGGTTTCGCAGCTTTGTCCGTTTCCCATGAACGAACATCCGATCAACACATCCGACCAAACGGCCGTGCGGCGTGCCAAGCTGGCAGAAATGCGGGCGGAAGGCATGGACCCCTTTCAGGCCAACTGGTCCCAGACCCACACCTCGGTGGAGGCGCAAGCCCTTTACCAGGAAGGCGTGGAGGAGAGTCCGGAGGCCAGTTGCGCCGGACGCCTGCTCGCCATTCGGGTGATGGGTAAAGCGAGCTTCGCCCGGATTCAGGACCGTGCGGGAACGCTCCAGCTCTACGTGCAACGCGAAGTGCTGGGTGAGGAAGCGTATCAGTTTTTTAAAAAGAAGCTCGATATCGGTGACATCGTCGGGGTGAGCGGACCGGTTTTTGTGACCAAGACCGGGGAGGTGACCATGCGGGTCAAGGCTCTCAAGCTGGTCTCGAAGGCGCTCCATCCGCTGCCGGAAAAGTGGCATGGCTTGCAGGACGATGACCGGATCTACCGTCAGCGCTACCTCGACCTGATCAGCAACGAGGATTCGCGTCGCGTCTTCAAGCTGCGCAGCCAGATCATCCGCACCATTCGCAAGCACCTCGACGCGCAGGACTTCATGGAGATTGAAGGTCCGATGCTGCAAGGGGAAGCAGGCGGCGCGGCGGCCCGTCCATTTGAAACCTTTTTCAACGCGCTTGATTGTCCGTTCTATCTGCGGATTGCCCTTGAGTTACACCTCAAGCGCTTGCTGGTGGGTGGCTTTGACCGGGTCTATGAACTGGCGCGTGTGTTCCGTAATGAAGGGATTTCCCGCCGTCACAATCCCGAGTTTACCATGCTGGAGGTGTATCAGGCCTACAGTGACTACCGTGGGATGATGACTCTGATCCGCGGGATCATTGACCGGATTTGCATAGAGGTGCTCGGCACGCACCAGATCACCCGCTACGACGGTCAGGTAATCGAGCTGGGAGGGGAGTGGCGGGAAGCCCGTTACAAGGACCTCATCATCGAGGCAACCAGTGATGCCGACTGGTTCAGCCGGTCGCGGGAGGAAAAGCTGGCCTGGTGCCGTGAAGCCGGAATCGAGATCGACCGCGCACATGAGCGGGAGGATTTCGAGGTGACCAACAATGTCTTTGAGAAGCGGATTGAACCCTATCTCATTCAGCCGACCTTTGTGACGCATCTCCCCAAGGAGTTGGTGCCGCTTGCTAAAATCTCGCCGGACGACCCCACCACGGTGGAAGTCTTCGAGTTGTGCATCAACGGGCAGGAAATTGCCCCTGCCTACAGTGAGCAAAACGACCCCATTGTGCAGCGCGAGCAACTCGAGCGGCAGGCCGGTGAAGATGCTCAACGGATTGATGAGGACTTCCTCCTCGCGCTGGAACACGGCATGCCGCCGGCTGGCGGAATGGGCGTCGGCATTGATCGTCTGATCATGCTGCTGACCGGTGTGCCCAGCATTCGCGATGTCATTCTCTTTCCCTCCCTCAAGCCCAAGCCGGTGGAAAAGGATGAAGCGAAGGATGAAGAATGAGGGATGAAGGATGAAGGATGAGGGATGAAGGATGAGGGGAGTTCCTCTGATCCTGAAGCTCGATTTCACGATAGAATTAAACCGATTACACCCGTGCCCTGGTATCTTTACCTAGCCCTCAAGCAACTCTTTCCGACGGGAAAACGATTCGGTTCGTTTTTCTTTCTCATGTCTGTGCTGGGAGTGGCCCTTGGGGTAATGGTGCTGGTAGTGGTCCAGAGTGTGATGGGTGGCTTTGGTGAACTCCACCGCGAACGCATGGTGGAGACCACTGGCCATATCGACATCACGGGAGGTGGTCGGCCCTTTGACCTGGATCCGGACCTGATGGATCGGCTGCATGGGGATGAGCGGGTGCTGACGATCGGTCCGTATGCACAAGGTATTGTCATGGCCCAAAAAGGGCGGATACCGCAGGTTCCGACTGTATATGGGATAGATCCGAGAATACCCGAAGCTTACGGGCTGGCCGGCATGCTGGTAGCGGGAGAGATCGAAGATCTCCACGACGGATCAACCATTGTCTCGCGGCAGTTTGCCCGGGCAGGCGGAGTGCGGATCGGGGATCGACTGGAAATCTATACTCCGCTCATGCTGGAAGGGCTCAGTGCGGAAGAAGTTATTTTGCCGATGGACCTCGAAGTGGTCGGCCTCTACGAGATCGAGTGGAATCCGGAGTATTCGCCCGGTCTGATCGTGACTCTGCGTGCCTTGCAGGACATGTATGGACTGGAAAGCTCTGTCCATGGTCTGACGGTGCGACTGCGGGACGGCGCCGATGAGTTTGCGGTGGCCCGCGAGTGGAACCTGTTTTTGCCGGGCTATATGTATGCCCAGACCTGGCGCGAACGCTGGGCAAGTTTCCTCTGGGTGCTCGATCTGGAAAAAACCATGATGCTCTTTATCAATCTGGTGATTGTGGCCGTAGCGGTTTTTGCCATCGCCATTGCCCAGTTGCTTAATGTCCTGCGCAAGACCCGCGAGATCGGTGTGCTCGGTGCCTTCGGAGGGCGACCCCGCGAGGTGTGGGCGCTGTATTCCCTCCAGGGGGTGCTGATCGGAGGAATTGGAACCGCTCTCGGCATGGTGATGGGTGTCGCCTTGCTGGCCGTGCGCGACCCGATTATTCAGGGCCTCGCCACGCTGACCGGCACGCGTGACACGCTGATTCAGTACTATTACTTTGCCCACCTTCCGGTGAAGTTTTCCAGTAGTGACTTTATCATCATCACGGTGGCTGCCCTTGGTTTGGCCACTCTGGCTGGCTTGATTCCCGCCTGGCGGGCGGCCCGCCTCAAACCCGCTGAAGCCATTCGCACGGAGCTGTAGTCAAATGACCGAAAACGTGCTTCAGATCAGCGCTCTGCAAAAGAGCTTTCTCAGTGGACGCAAGACGATTGAGGTTTTGCGCGGGGTGGATTTGAGCGTGGCAAAAGGGGAATCGCTGAGCATCCGTGGGGAATCCGGCTGTGGCAAAACCACCTTGCTGAACCTGATCGCCGGACTGGAACGACCCGATGCGGGGCGCATCCACTGGGCAGGGGTCGATGTCACGCAGGAGACCAATGATTCGCTGGCCCACCGCCGCAGCCGGTATCTGGGAATGGTCTTTCAATCGTATTTCCTCGTTCCCGAACTGAACGCCCTCGACAATGTGATTCTTGCCGCTCGGATCGGACGTCAGCCGATGCAACATGCCCGCCAGCGGGCGATTGCCTTGTTGGAGAAAGTCGGACTGGGAGAGCGCCTCGACAGCACGACGATGACGCTTTCCGGAGGTGAGCGTCAGCGGGTGGCGGTGGCCCGCGCCCTGATCAATCAACCGGCGCTGGTCCTGGCCGATGAGCCGACCGGCAACCTTGATGAGCGTTCCAGTGAGGAAGTGCTCGAACTCTTGCTGGCGGTGACCCGGGAAGAAGGAGCCAGCCTGATTCTGGTTACCCATAATCCTGCCCACGCCCAGCGCACCGACTGTCAGACCTTGCTGCACAACGGGGTGTTGGAAGCGGGCTGAGGCCGGTGGCCCTTCGACAAGCTCAGGGCGGGCTGGTGGGCGCTTTGCGCCGAGGCCAGCGTTTCAAAAACAACTGGAGGGCGCGGCTCCTGTCGTGCTGGACCAAGCCTGGATCGGTTTTTAATCGCGGATCTCACGGATTATCACGGATGATTGATGGAAGGCATCATCGCTATCGGAATCGCTATTGAACGTGGCCTCCATCGATTCCGAATCTTGCTTCGCACTGGACCTATGCCAGAACCTTTTTAAACCGCGACGGATGCGCAGCGGAGATGGCGAAGCAATGAACGCGAATGTTTCTGCTGCCAAAGAACACAGAGAACGTAAAAAAAGATGAGAGGTTTGATGTTGAGTTTGGCATAAAAAGGACGGCCCACAGACAGGAATGTCTGTGTAACGTTGGACGGCCTGCACAGAGAGGGCGGATGCGGATGCCAGAGTTAAATGTCACCTGGAGGGCGTGGCTGCTGTCGCGCTGGACCCATTCCGAGATTGTCAGCCTCTATTCAAAGCCTTTGAATGTTGTGTATGTCCGCTGAATTTCCTCAAAAGATTTCGAAGGGTAAAGTACGTTGGTTGTCCGGGGAATTGAATGATTGGGAAAAGGAAGGTTTGATCGATGGACAACTGGCGGCCCAGCTGCGTGCACGTTATGCGCGGGAGGAGGGCGAGCGCCCCATAGCGCAAATGCTGCTGGCTTGCTTCGGCGCCTTGCTGATCGGGTCGGGCATCATTCTACTACTGGCCCATAACTGGGAGCAGCTTCCCCGTGCGGCGCGGGCGGTATTTTCGTTTGGACTGTTGGTGATGGGCCACTTGCTTTCGGTCTGGGCATTGTATCGGGTGCGGATTTCAATGGTCTGGCGTGAATCCGCCGCGGTATTTCTGGGGATGGCAATAGCGGCCTGTATCGCCTTGATCGGGCAAACCTATCACATTCCTGGCAATCTGGAATCCTTTCTTCTGATCTGGGGCCTGCTTCTGCTGCCCATGCCCTTTGTCCTGTGCAGCGGTTTTCAGTTCATTCTCATGCAGGCAGTCTGGGCGGTTTGGGCTGTGCAGGTGCCTTCGGCTTGGGAGCCATGGGCGATCTATTTGGCGGTGATTGTATTATCTTATGGATACATATTACTGCTTTCGGGTAAAGGTCAGCGTTTACTGCTTCATTGGACCATGGCACTGGTGCTGGCGCTGGCGGTTCCCGTGTTGTGGCCGGTGAAAATGGACGGAAGCTGGATGCTGGTGATCGGAGGGCTGTTTACTGTTTTTCATATTTGCAGTGGAGTGGGGACTCCCTACGGACGCGGTTGGCGTCAACTGCCCTATGCCACGGTTGGGAGTATTGGGTTTTTCATACTGGTATTGATACTCACCGTGCCGGGCGCCTGGAGCCAGGTTCGACCGAGTGGAGCGGAGCGTCATCTGCTGATTCTAATCGGCGTGCTGGTGGCAGGATTGACGGTTCTACGCTGGCAGCGCGACACCCTCTGGCAGATCAAGGCGGCAGGCTTCTGGCTGGTGGCACTGGCCTATCTCCTGATGCTGTCAGGCATGCGCGAAGCCGGAGCCCTTCTTATGAACGGGTTTATTCTCGCCTGGTCGATTCTATTGATGCGGGAAGGATTTGTTGTCCGCAAACTGGCGGCTTTCAATTTGGGTTATCTGCAAATGACCCTGCTGCTGATCTTTCGGTTCTTTGACGAAGCTTTTGGCATATTGCCGCGGGCGGGCGTGTTCATAGCCCTGGGGACGGCTTTCATCTGGATTCAATTCCGGATTGGAAAACGCCTGCGGGAGGGAGGGGATTCCGATGAAGTGAGGCAATGGTCCGAGCCCAGACCCTTACCCCCCATGCTGGCCCAGGGAATCGCGTCATTCCGCGCAAGCGGGAGGCAACTGCTGCAACTGCCAGCGGTTGGTGTGGTGCTCTTTGCCGGGATGGCCCTTGTGCACTATGCCATTCCCGGTAAGATGCTGCTGGATCGGGAGCGAACTCTGCGTCAGGGGACCAGCCTCTTGTTTGAGACTGCACCGGTCGATCCCTATGATCCCTTCCGGGGGCGCTATGTGGCTTTGTCCTTTTCCATTGATTGGCAAACACACGATCGCTCGATCCTTCAGGACGCCATTGAGCTGTCTCATCGTTACCCGGGAGATAAGATGTATGCACTCTTTGAAGCCGATGCTGAGGGCTTGGCGCGGCTGGTTGCACTCCGGAAATCGCCGCCGACCGACACCAAAAACTATCTTCAGGTCGAGGTGCGGGAAGTATATGACGGCTCGCTTAGGGTGCGACTGCCCTTTGATCGCTACTACATGAATGAAGCGATGGCTCCGGAAGCAGAGCGGCTCTATCTGGAAGCCCTTCGCCGGACACAGCGGGGGGAAGACGCGGAGGGGACACCGACCCGCAGCCATGCGGAAATCCGGGTTCGCAAGGGACAAGGGGTGCTTGTCGGGCTCTATTTGGACGGCGTGCCGATTGAACAATGGGTGGGGCAGAAAGGGCAGTAGAAAGCCGATTGATGTGCTCAAAACCCTCTAATTCAGAAGGAAAATAGACCGAGCCTTCTTGGTTTATGGTGGTTTTTCTTTATGCTGATTCGAAAAACTGGCATATCCCCCTTATGAAACGCATCCTTATTACTGGTTCCGGCGGTTCGGGAAAATCGACTCTGGCCCTCGAACTCGGGCGCAAGCTGAATATTCCCGTCCATCACCTCGATCAACTGTATTGGAAACCTGGCTGGGAGCGCCCGGACAAGGAGGAATGGGTCGCGTTGCAGGAGAAACTTTGCGCCGAACCGGAATGGGTGATCGATGGGAACTACGCCAGCACCCTGGATCTGCGGATGGAGGCCTGTGATATGGCGATTTTGCTCGATCTCCCCCGGATGAAATGTCTGTGGCGGGTCTTGAAACGGCGCTGGGGCTGGGGACATCCGACCTATCATGGTCGACCGGAAGGATGTGATGAAAAGATGGATTTCGCGTTTTACCGCTGGATCTGGAACTACCCGAAGAAGGTTCGTCCCAAAGTTTTGAATCATTTCAAAGCTTTCGGGAACGAAAAGAAAATCCGTGTGCTGCGCTCAGACGAGGAAATTGAGGGCTTTTTACAGTCGCTGGGCGGTGCCCGGTAGGCGGTGGTTCTTCGGCGGGCTCAGCTTGGATGTGGAGGGCGGTTTGTGTGCAGAGAGCACACCACTGACCGCGCACTCAACGCAAATGGGGCGGCCGACCATCGGGTGCCGGTTTCTGCTCTGCCTTCTTTGGGGAGCCACGCTTCTTACGGGGCGGTGGAATCACTCCGAAACGAAGATCACCTTCCAGGATCTGGCGGATGAGCTTATGTCCCCGCTCCTCAAAATGCTCATCTTCAACCGAAAGGTAGAGCCACTTCGGGAGGATGGTGTGGGGCGTGAGCCAGGGAAAATCGGCGAGAACCTCAGCGTGCACTGCACGCTCGACAGGAAAGAGCAATCCATTCCATGGTTGTTCGCCATCGGCCAGAACCAGCAACATGACGCCATCAATGTAAATGGAAGTGCCACCGAACATCCGGCGGACAACCGCGCCGGGTCGTTCGATAAGGGGTTCGGCCATCCAGAGGTGCAGGTTGGTGGGAGCAGCCATCGATTTTGCTTGTGCGGAGAGGTTCGTGGGCGTGCCATGAGGGTATGTTTTTTGATGAGACCAAGGTCAAGCTCCGGGCGGGCAACGGCGGGCATGGCAGCGCCAGCTTTCGGCGGGAGAAATTTATTCCCAAGGGAGGCCCTGACGGCGGTGACGGTGGCCGGGGCGGCAGCGTGATTCTCGAAGGGGACGAGAATACCGGGGACCTGCGCACCTACCACTTTACCCCACACTGGGAAGCAGGCAACGGCGGACCCGGCATGAGCCGAGATAAATACGGAAAGGGCGGGGATGACCGCATCCTGCTGGTTCCGGTCGGCACTGTGGTGCTTAATTTGGAAACGGGGGAGCAGTGTGCGGAAATCCTCGAACACGGGCAGAGGCATGTGCTGCTTAAAGGGGGTAAGGGCGGACTCGGGAATCGACATTTCAAAAGCTCGACCAATCAGGCTCCCCGTCAGTTCACCTATGGGGAAGAAGGCGAGCAGGGTGAGTTCAAATTCATCCTCAAGAGCATCGCCGACCTCGGACTGGTCGGTTTTCCCAATGCGGGCAAGAGCAGCCTGATCGCCCTGATCACCCGCTCCCGCCCCAAAGCGGCTTCCTACCCATTCACAACCCTGCACCCGAATATCGGGGTGATCGATTATCCCGAGCGCTATGCCCGTCTCAAGCTGGCGGATATTCCTGGTCTGATCGAAGGAGCGCACGATAACCGCGGCCTCGGCCATCGTTTTCTTCGCCATATTGAGCGCTGCTACGTGCTCATTCACATTCTCGACATGGCCGGTGAGGACGGGCGGGATCCCCTCGATGATTATGAAAAGCTACGCGAGGAGTTGCGTCTGTATGATCCTCTGGTTGCGGCTAAACCCCATCTGGTGGTGGCCAATAAGATGGATGAACCTGCCGCGGCGGAGAACTTCGAACGCTTCCGGGAACGCTTTGAAGTGCCCCAATGGCCGATTTCCTGTCTGACGGGAGAAGGAGTTGCGGAATTGAAAGAAGCCCTCTACCATGAGGTTCAGAAATTCAGGGGTGAGCTTGACACCTAACGAGCCAAGCTTCAGCAAGGAGATATCGGCTCAATCCACCGCCCGGCGCGCATGACCCAAACGATTCTCATAGTCGACGACGATAAGGAGTTCAATCAGCTCCTCAAGGAGGTCTATCAGCAGGCCCAATTCCGGGTTGTTGAGGCGACTTCCGCCGATGAAGCGGAGGAGCGTCTGGAGGAGCACAAATTTGACTTGGTGGTGACGGACAACCGCATGCCTGGCCGATCCGGTGTCGATCTGATTGAGTCGATTCTCGAAAAATATCCGAAGCTGCCCATTATCATGATCTCCGGGCATCTTGAAAACGGAGTCATCCGCCACTTGATCAGCCGCGGAGTGGGCGGCATCTTCATGAAGCCCCTCAATGTCTTTTCCCTTCTCAAAAAGACGACTGAGCTGATTGGAAAAAACGAGGCGGAAAGGGAGTCGGAAGAGGCGGCTTCGCATGTCCGGGATAAGGGGGAGGCCAGCCTTCCTTTTCCATTCAGCAGCTTTCCCTGTGTGGCGGAAAAGTCCCGGGAATTTGCCCATCGCCTCTATGAGATGCGGAATTTTTCCCGAAATCTGCTTTTGATCGCCCATCCGGGAGTGGCCCTTCAGCCTCTGGTCAACGATCTGGCTGCCATGAGCGAACAGGCTGAGACCGGGTTCCTCCTTCCTCCGGATGAAATCGAGACCAATCGAATTCTGGATGTGCTGAGTGAAGCACTGGAAGCCGGACACAGGCGGGTTACACTCGCCATACCCTCAGCCGAAACCCTCAGTGTTTCCAAGCGGGCGCTCCTGCAGAAACTGACGCGCAAGGAAACGCCATTCGACATAGTGGGGATTCCCCATCGTTTCCTTTTTGTACTCAGCCGGGAACTCGATCACTATTATGATCAGGGGCTGATCGATGAAGAGTATTATATTTTTCTAGGTTCAGCTGAAATTCGTGTTCCTTTGCTGGATGAAATGAAGGAAGACATTCCATTTCTGGCGGATGCTATCCTGTCTGAAGTCTCTCCCGGCCGACGGTTTGAGGATGCTGCCCGGGCCGACTTGGCGCATCGCAGCTGGCCGGGGCATGTTGAGCAGTTACGTTCCGTTATTGAACGCGTGGCCCATTGGTCGAGAGGAGGGATTATTACCTCCCGAGATTTGCGCAGCCTGCTGGAAGGCGGGGGCGAAGACGCCCAGTCACTCGGAGAGTTGCCTCTCGCCCGCTACCTCAGCCAGGTTCGGAACGGCTATCAGCGTGCCCTGGGAATGCTCCAGCCGCACATTTCCGACCCCATCCATTCCGGCGAGGAAGGGCGCCATATTTCCTGAGCTATGATCGACCCGATTCTCGTACTCGATGACGAAGCCGCCTATGCGGAAATGTTGAAGGAGCTGCTGGAAAAAGAAGGCTATACTGCGGAGATGGAAACGAATCCCCGCCGTGCCATCACCCGGCTCCGGGAGCGCGGTTTTTCTTTGATTGTGTGCGATTTCAAAATGCCGGAGGTGGATGGAGCTGAGTTTCTCCAGGAAGTGCGCAAAGTTTCGCCCAAGGCTCCAGTAATTATGGTTTCAGGAATGATGACCACCCCCGACCTGCTCAAAGTAGCCAATATCGGAGTCACCCTGGTTCTGGAGAAACCTTTCAATCCGGTTCAATTCTTTGAGCACGTGCGTCGCTTAACCCAGGCGGAGGTCAGCACGGAAGCTGGTGAAACGATAGAGCAAATCCCGTTGGTGGCAGAGGAGCTTCCTTTCTCGATCCAGAGTGATCCAGCGAAGGAACTCCTGCGTACGGCCCGTGAAGCCTTGAACCGGGGATTCCGCCAACTGGTGGTTCCCATGCCTGCTGGCTCTGAATGGGGGGAGTGGGCAAAGTCGATTGCCGCCCTCGTAGATGGCGAGCATAAGGGTGCCGTCTCTCACGTCTGCCTGATGGATTTGGAAGTTCCTGATGCCGAAGCGATGTTGGGATCGCTGGCTGCAGCACAGGGAGTTTCCAAAGTGGTGGCGATTGGCGGTCCTGACCATCGCCCCTTTGACAGGGAACGCTTTAACGCTGTCCTGAACCGCCTTACTGGCTTGCAGAGTAATTTGGCCAAGTTCGTTTTTCTCCATGCGGTTCCATCCGGCTTTGGAAACGAGGCGGAGGAGACCCGATCTTTTCCGGAAAATGCCGTCCTTCTTTCAGCACTGCCCCCGCTTTGTGAGCGACCGGTGGACCTCGCCTGGTATGTCAATCGGTATCTGCAGGAGTTTTCTGAAGAAGCACGCCCGCAGCTGACTCCGGGGGCGGCACGGTTTCTCCTGCATCATTGCTGGACTGAGAACCATCGCGAACTCATGGCGGTTATCCGCCGTGCTTTCCTCACGGCTGTTGGCAAGACGGTCAGCCGGGCTACCCTGGAGAAAGTGATTCGCTCCCGCCACGCCATCATCGAACATCCGGCAGAGCATTTGGATTTGGAAACATATTTAGTGCAGCATCAGCGGCGCTTTTTCCTTCAGTATTGTGGTCCGGAGGCCGACATCCCGGCGATGGCAGAAGCCTCCAGAATTGAGGCTGACCGCTTTTTGCCGGGTCGCTCTGTGCAGGCCCAGCCCTTGCTTTTTCCTGAACTTCTCGTCGATCGTGACGATACCCCATCTGAATAAAATCCATGGATCGAGCTACGAATAGTCTATTGCTGAAAGCCAACCGCGCCCTGAGCAGTCGGCTTTCAGACCTGTCACTGGTGGAACTGGACCGACTGGATGAAGCCAACGAAATCTTTGTCGGACGCCTGCGGGAAGGGGATCTTATACAATGCTCCCTGCTGCGGGTTCTCCTGTACGACCTGCAGTGTCTGGATGAGTCGCGGCTGCTCGACCACCAACTGCAGCGGGAAAGCATCGGGGGAATCGACCTGACCCGATATGCCGTGCCCGAAACTCTGAGCGCAGGTTTTCCCATCGAGGAGTGTATCGCTACCTGGACAGTTCCGATTGATCTCATGGGGGATGTCTACTGCCTTACCTCTGCCTACTACCTGAGCGACTTTGTGCGCCATTACTGGGAAGAAAAGCTGGGCTCCAATGTCGTCTGGTATGCCAGTTCGATGTCGAGTCTTGAGAGTTTCTTTGACCTGCTTCACGAACGTTCATTGGCTACTGCCGAAGAGGAGGATTCCTGATGCCCCTGCCACGTGTTCAGTCCGCTATTGTCCAACAGCTTGTCAATTCGGGTAACCTCTCTGAATCCCAGAGGGATATGATTGCAGAAACCGGAGAGGATATTTCCGGTCTCCAGCTCGAACAGATCCTGACGGAGCAGTTCAAACTGACCCCGGTGCAGCTCCTGCTGGCCAAGTCACGCGCTTTCGAGATGACTCCGATCAACGTGCGCAACTGCCAGTTGACGGATAAGACCTTTGAAGTTCTGGATCCTGAATTTTGCCAGGAGAATATGGTTCTGCCGATTGGGACGGTTGGCACCCACATTGTGGTGGTGATCGCGGATCCCTTTGCCCATGCCACGCTCCATCGCATCGGTGAAATCACCATGCAGCCGGTACTTCCACTGCTTGCCCTGGAGACGGATCTATCGAAAAAGTTCGATGCCCTCAAGGACAGCAACAAGGCCACCGGTGCCGGTTTCGGAGAGGTTATGTCCGGGTTGGATATTGATTTTGAGGGAGAGGAAACCCAGGAGTTTGACGATGAGGATCTGGAGGAAGAATCCGCCCCCATTATTCAGCTGGCCGCCCGGGTGATCGAAGAGTCCTATTTTGCCGGGGCTTCCGACATTCACATCGAACCCTTTGAAAATGACGCCCGTATTCGGGTGCGGATTGACGGGGTTTGTCAGGAGAAACTGCGCATTCCACCCAAGGTCTGTGTTTCGCTGATGGCCCGCCTCAAGGTGATGGCCAACCTCGACATTGCCGAGCGTCGCCTGCCGCAGGACGGCCGGATTGTTTATCGGCAGTTTACCCGCAAAGGGATCGACATCGACCTGCGTATTTCCACCGCGCCGCTTAATCACGGCGAGGGCTGTGTCATGCGTATTCTCGATAAACAGAAATCCACCTTGCCGCTGACCGCACTGGGCTTCAGTGAGCAAAACCTGAAAACTTATCGTGATTTGATTGAGCGTCCCTACGGGATGATCCTGCACTGTGGGCCGACCGGTTCCGGTAAGTCGATGACTCTTTACAGTGCGCTCAATGAGATCAACACCACTGATGTCTGCATCCGGACAGCGGAAGACCCGATTGAGTATACCCTTGATGGACTGCTCCAGATGCAGATGCAGCGCAAAATCGGTCTGACTTTTGCCAGTGCCCTGCGCTCCTTTCTCCGACAAGACCCCGACATTATTCTGGTGGGGGAAATCCGGGACAAGGAAACTGCGCAAATTGCCGTCGAGGCGGCGCTCACGGGGCACATGCTCTTTAGCACCCTTCACACCAACGATGCCCCCAGCACGATCAGTCGACTGACCGAAATGGAGATTGAGCCCTTCATGATCTCCGCCAGCCTGGTCTGTGTTTGTGCCCAACGGCTGCTCCGCCGGGTCTGTAAGAATTGCCGTCAAAGCTATGTGCCGGAAGGGCGTGAGGCGGAAATTCTTGAGCGGGCCCTCGACTGGAACGGAAAAATCTTCCGGGCCAACCCGGACGGTTGCCCCACCTGCAATGGTCTGGGCTACAAGGGACGGGTGGGTATCCATGAACTCATGCAGACCACCAATGAACTGGTCCACGGCATTAATGCCGGGTGGGAAACCGCCCGCCTCAAGAAACTGGCAGTGCGCGGAGGGATGATGACCCTCCATCAGGACTCTCTCCTCAAGGTGAAAGAACACACCACCACGGTGGAGGAAGCCCTCGCCAACGTGCCGCCTGACCTTGAAGACCTACGGCACATCCGCAACGCCGCTACCGTGGAAGAAGCGCTGGCCTGATCCACTCAAGCCGGATGGCCCGCACAAGCAGGGGATGGAGAAGGACTACCAGCGGCTGCGCATGAGGTGCAGCTCTTGGATATCCTTGACCAGCTTGGCCAAGACATCGGGGGTGATGCTCTGCTTGGGGTCATCACCGATCCCGCTGATCGGGTCGCAGTGGGTTTCGACAATGACACCGTCGGCCCCGTAGGCAATGGCTGCCAGAGCTGCCGAGGGGACGTATTTGGCCCGGCCCACTGAGTGAGATGGATCCACCACGACCGGAGCCCAGGTTTTTTCCTTGAGCAGAGGGGTAATGGACTCATCCGGGTGGTTGCGATAGCCATCCAGTCCTGGAAGGGTTCCCCGGGGACAGAGCACGACATTTGGATTGCCGTTGGCCACGATGTATTCGGCCGCCGAGATGAACTCATCGACCGGAGCCATCGCCCGACCGCGTTTGAGCAGAATGGGAAGTTGCTTTTCCGACGTTAGTTTCCCGATGGTGGCGAGCAGAGGGTAGTTGAGCGAGTTGCGGGCTCCCACTTGGATCATGTCCACCTTGGCTTCGAGGGCGACGCGCAGTTGGTGATCGTCCATGATCTCCGCGATGACCGGCAATCCCGTACTTTCCCGCGCCTGCAGGAGAATGGAAATGGAGTCATCCGTGCCCTGAAAGGAGTGGGGGCTGGTCCGCGGTTTCCACACGCCACCCCGGATGACATGGGCTCCGGCTTCCTTGACCCCCTGGGCCGTTTCCAGAAAACGCTCGGGATGGTCAGGATCAATTGTGCAGTGGCCGGCAATGATCAAGGGCTCAACCCCGATGCGAACCCCACCAATCGTCTGATGGTGGTGGGACAGGTCACTGCGGCGGTCCATCAACTTGTAGACCGTCTCCATCCGATCCACTCGATCCACATATTCCAGACCGAGGATCCGGTTGACCATGGTCTCACTGCGCTCGTCACCAATGATGGCGTAGATGTCACGGTGAGCCCCATGAATGACCTGAATCTTACAGCCGAATTCACCCACGATAGACTCAAGTTCAGTCAGTTGGGAGGGGGTGATTCGTGGTTCTTTGGAGATGATCATAGCGCCAAAGCTTGGCGGATCGCCGCGTCCGGGGAAAGACTGAATACGCGAAGGAAGGTTGCGCTCGAGCGGAAAGCACTCAATTGCTATTACTCATGTCCACCGATCATCGGATTCCAACGGAGAGCCCCGGCTTTCCCCCGGTCATTCTCAATCTCCTGATTGCCAATGCGATGGCCTACATTCTCCAGCTCATGTTTCCCGGTTCCATGGGCCGGGTGGGGGTGCTGGAGGAATACGGCCGCCTCTATCCCATCGGGTCGGGATTTTTTTATCCCTGGCAGTTGCTGACCTATGGATTTCTTCATAGCACCCAGACTTTCTTTCATATTTTCTTCAACATGTTCGTCCTGTTCATGTTTGGGCGTGAGCTGGAGGCTGAATGGGGTGGCAGGCGATTTCTGGCTTATTACCTCTTGTGCATCGTCGGTGCGGGGATCACTCACATTACCTATATGGGCCTGACCGGTGCTGCCTATCCGGTGCTGGGGGCCTCCGGGGGCACCTTCGGTATCCTCCTCGCCTTTGGAATGCGTTATCCACATCGTGAGGTCATGCTCATCATTCCGCCGATCCCGATGAAGGCACGCACCTTGGTCATTGCCATCGGAGTACTGGAAATCTACTTCGGGATGAGCGGTGTTCGAACCGGCGTGGCTCACTTTGCGCACTTGGGCGGATTGCTCACCGGGTTGATCCTCCTGCTTTACTGGCGCGGAAAGCTGCCGCTGAAGCCCAAGCGCCCCATGCGCTGGTGATTCCGGAGTGAGGGTGGGGATGCCGACCATCCCACGATTGCTTCTCACTTGCACCTGATTTCTAAACCGCTAGGAAAGGGGCATGCTGGTTATCACCATTGAGCGGAAACACTGGTGGATGGTTGCGGCCATCCTGTTTCTGATCCTGCTGGCGTTTTACCTCAGTCGTAATCAACCCTACCGGATACCCCCGGACCGGGTTTGGGCCGCGGCCCGTGCGGAGGGCAGGGCGCACGATCTCGACCCCCACTTCATCTTTGCCATCGCCATGGCGGAAAGCTCGCTCAATGCCAATGCCGATACCGGTCAAGCGCGTGGCATCATGCAGATGTCCCATGCGGCCTGGCGAGACCGAACGCCCCGGCCCTATGACGAGGCCTTTGACTGGCGGATCAACATGTCGGTAGCCTCCAGCCACCTCGCCTACCTCAAGGGGCGCTTGGAAGCGGCTGGACAATTTGATTATCCCCGGCTGGCGGCGGCGTACCGCTTTGGATATCCGGCCCTCATGCGGCAGGAGTTTGACCTTAATCGAATGCCGCGTACGCGAAACAGGGTCTATCAGGAGCTTTTTGCCGGGAGGATTCCGGATGCCGTCAGCTATGGAGTGAATCCCCGCAGAGTGAATACCCCTCCGGGGGCTGCCTTTCCGGCGGCTCAATCGGGAGCTGGGCTGCCGGCAACCGCAGCGGTCCCGGAGGCGGCCTCGACCGAACCCGTTTCTGAACCGGTGCCCGCTTCCTGAAACCCCTCTGCATCGAGCTTGCCATGGACGGCACAGGGTGCGAGGGTGCGTCTGGTTTTTTGAGAGTGGACATTCGCCCGGTGGCTTCGGTCGCCGGGAGGAAAGTCCGGACACCACAGGGCAGGTTGCTCGGTGCAAGCCGAGGCACTTTCGGGCAAACCGGGAGTGACGGCAGAGTGCCACAGAAACAAACCGCCCCGCTTCGGCGGGGTAAGGGTGAAAAGGTGGGGTAAGAGCCCACCGGCCGGCGGGCGACCGATCGGTGCAAGGTAAACCCCTGCCGGTGCAAGACGAAATAGGGGATCGGGCGGCCCGTCCAATGATCCCGGGTGCGTCGCATCAGATAAATGAATGTCACCTGCTTCGGCAGGCACAGAATCCGGCTTACAGCTCTCGAAAAACCACCTCTTTCCCCATCCCGTTGACCAAAGGCAGGCCGAAGGGAGACCAGCTCCAGCCGTTCCTGCGAAATCCACCAGAGGGACCGACTTAACCATTGACAGCCACCCCCGGAGGTCTACTTTTTCCGGTTTCTTTTCAATCAAGACCCGCATTTTCCATGGCCAATCTGAAATCCTCCCAAAAGGACACCCGCCGCATCGCCCGCCGGACGGAGCGCAACCGTGCCGTCAAGTCCCGCCTCAAAACCCTCCGCAAGAAGCTGGTGGCTGAGCAGACGGACGACAACAAGGTTGCCTATGAGTCTGCCCTCGACAAGGCAGTCAAAAGTGGCGTGGTTCACCCCAACAAGGTGAGCCGCGAAAAGTCCAAGATCGCCCGCGGCGCTCTCCACGCCAAGAACTGATTTGACCAAAACGTTTTAAGGAACCTCCGCCGTGGCTCCGCAGGGATCGCCAGCGCGGAGGTTTTTTTTACCCATGTCTGAAACCAACGAGCCAGTTCCCACTCATTTGGGTTTTCCGCCACCCTTATTAGGGATGCGGCCGCTCCGCTTGCCGGTGATATGGAAAAATGAGGCGGGTTTTGCGCTCGATATGCCCGCTGGGGTTCAAATCCTCCCGGACAACTGGTACCCGCGGACTCCGCTCCTTGCTGAGTCGATCAACTATCAGGCGGCGCAGGGCAAACCCGAGATGCAGCGACTGGGCATCCCCGAAAGCGGTGCCACTGCCATTTATTCAATGGAGCCCGATATGTCGGGTGTCGCATTGTTCGCCTTCGATTCCGAAACCGCTGAATTCTGGCGCAACGCCTACGGTTCTGAGCAGTTTGAACTCCAGATCGAATTCATTGCTGAGCGCGGTCCGCAGAGCAATGAGTTGACCTGTGATCTCCCCATCGCTCGCCATGCCTCCGAGAACCGCGTATTGATTTCCCACAACACCGGCAAAAAGGCCTTCACCGCTTTTCGCCTGCTGGAGAATATCGGGCAGCGTTTCAGTCGCTGGGAAGCGAAAATCCGTTTTTACCGGATGCATCAGGTTTTCATCCATGCCCTGGAGTGCGGCATTCCGATTCTGGGAGATCGACAGTACGCTCGTTCCACGCCCCTCTATCTCTCCTCTCTCAAGCGGGGATATCGCCCTTCCCGGCACAAGGAGGAAGCCCCCCTCTACGACGGTTGTCCGCTTCACTTGCGGCGCGTAACCCTGCCGCTGCCAGGTGGGGATACCACGACGATCGAAGCGCCTTTGCCCAATAAATACAAGGTGCTGATCAAGCGCTTGCGTGATTTTGGTTGATCTCGGGTTCGCTGCTGGCCTGGACCGCATTGCTTCCCAGACTCCGAATCCACGACAACAGACAGCGTCTGCTTGACCCCGTGGGCATAGGTCGATTCGTTCAGCGCATCCCTCTATGAGCATGGTTATTTTTGTATTTCTGGGCCTTCTGGTCCTCAAGACCTCCTTCGAACTCTGGTTGGCCCTGCTCAATCGGCGTTCCATCCTCGCTGCAGCCGGAGCTGTTCCAGAGCCGTTCAAAGAGGTGATGGATGCCGACACCTATGACCGGGCGGTCTCTTACAGTCTGGCGAAAAATCGGTTGGGTTTGTACGAGACTTCCTTTGATGCCGTCTTACTGGGTTTGCTCCTCCTTCCGCTGTGGGGAGGAAACAGTATTGTGTCCCTGCTTTGGGGTGGCTTTGAAGGGATGCTTGGTCTGGGGCTTTGGTCGCAGGCAATGGTCCTGTTTCTGATCGCCATCGTTCTTTCTATCCCGGGAATTCCCTGGGAATGGTACGCACGCTTTCGCCTCGAAGAGCGTTTTGGCTTTAACAAAAGCACCATTCGACTCTGGATCACTGATAAGGTCAAAGGTCTGGTGATCGGTTTCATTCTCGGGTTTCCACTTATCGCCTTGATTCTCTGGCTGGTGGGCTTGACCACCTGGTGGTGGCTGTGGGCTTTCATTACCTTCTTTCTTTTTCAAATCGTCATGATCGTGGTCTATCCCATGTTCATCATGCCACTCTTCAATAAGTTTGAAGAATTGCCCGAGGGAGAGCTGCGTGATCGCTTGTTCGCACTCAGTGATCGCACCGGTTTTCAGGCCAAAACCATCCTCGTGATGGATGGGAGTCGCCGCTCCGCGCATTCCAATGCCTTCTTTACCGGTTTCGGCCGCTTCCGTCGAATTGTTCTCTTTGATACCTTGATCGAGCAGCTCGGAAAGCGCGAACTGGAAGCCGTGCTCGCCCATGAAATCGGCCACTATAAACTCGGACACATCCCAAAGATGGTGGCCTTGTCCGCTGCCTCGCTGTTCGTCAGCTTTGCCTTGCTTGGCTGGCTGGCTGCCAGCCCGTGGTTTGCCAGTGCCTTTGGGTTTACCCCCGTCGCCGGACAACTCGGTCCCACCCTGCTGCTCTTTACCATGTTGGGGGGACTGGTCTCGTTCTGGCTGACTCCGCTCACCAATCAACTGTCGCGAAAACATGAATACGAGGCTGATGCCTTTGCCCGCCAGGCTCAGCAGGCGGATCCCGAGCCTTTGATCGGTGCCCTGCGCACCCTCAGTGAAAAAAATCTGACCAACCTGACTCCTCATCCCAAGTTCAGTGCTTTCTATTATTCGCACCCCACACTCCTGGAGCGTGAGCGGGCATTACGAAAGCCTTCCTGATTTTGAATGAACTTTTGTCGCTGTCTGCTCCTGTCCATTGCCTTCCTCTTCATCCACTCCCTCATGGATGGGCTTTTGCCTGCCCAAACGGTGCGCGTTGCCACCTGCAATGTGGAGAATTATCTCGTTTCTGATCGTCGGGTCGATGGCATCTACCGACGTGCCTATCCCAAACCGGAATCATCCAAAGAAGCACTCCGTCGCCTCTTACACAGTGTCAATGCCGATGTCATCGCCTTGCAGGAAATGGGGACCGAAGCGTTTTTGATCGAGTTTCAAAGGGATCTCGCCAAGGAGGGTTTGACCTACCCCTATCGAGCCTGGATGCAGGGCACCGATACCGTTCGGCATCTCGCGGTGTTGTCACGCCTGCCCATTGCCGAAGTGATCCGCCATGATGATATCGTTTTTACCTATTTTGGTGAGCCGATCGCCATGCGAAGGGGAATGCTTGAAGTGGTGTTTGCTCACCCCGAAGGGGATTGGCGGCTCTATAACCTGCACCTCAAAAGCCGCTGGACGGAACGCCGCGATGACCCGCGGGCCGAGGAAAAAAGAGTGGGAGAGGCAACTGCCGCCCGGGAGCGTATCCGACGTCGTTTGAAGGAGGATCCCCATTCGCGCCTGCTGGTGGTGGGTGATTTCAATGATACCGCCGGAAGCCGGGCCATCCATCGTTTTCGTGTTATCAACAGAGTGCCGTTTTTACATCCGATTCCTGCCTTCGATTCCCAGGGCCATAGTTGGACGCATTTCTTTCAACGGGAAGAGGTGTATTCACGGGTGGACTACATTTTTGCTTCACCATCCATGTACCCTTTG
Organism: Verrucomicrobiota bacterium; assembly: GCA_050485245.1. GTDB lineage: Bacteria > Verrucomicrobiota > Verrucomicrobiia > Opitutales > Oceanipulchritudinaceae > JBJHBA01. The sequence goes on from JBJHBA010000003.1 coordinate 52,418, forward strand.
CTGGTGGGGGGACAGGGCCACATCTGCGATCTATCTGAATGGAATGAAGCTTCCGACCACCGGATTGTCTGGGCGGACTTTTCTTTCGACGGTACAGCAGCCGATGAGTTTCCTGCACATGAATAAAAAACGACCCGCAGGGCGCGGGTCGCAGTGGGTTTCGATTTGAAGTAACGGGCTTCTCATGTCTCGGATGATGTAGAAGGTTCATCCCTTGCAGGCACTCAGTTCGAGGTAGAACATCGAGAAGAGCATGGCGTAGGTGATGATGAGCATGGTAATCATGGCATATCCTTTCTGGTGATGGCGGACAGGCTTGTCCGCACATCCATTCCGTAGCCTAAGGGATGCCAGATTTTGTAAATGTGATACAAGTTACTTTGGGTGAGCGGATTATAGAAAATATGGGCGTTGAATATTTGGCTGGTTTCGCCGGTAGGTTGGTGTTTTGTCGCCAAACTGGAACGGGATTGTTTCGAAAATGGGACGTAAGCAGGCGTTGCCTTCCTGGAATTTCAATGGCTTTGTAGAAGCGTTGTTGTGCCTCATCAGACCGAGGTGAACATTCTCATCATGGAAAAATCAGACGTCTTGAACCCGCATAAACGGACAGGATTCATCCGCATCTTGCGAGCGACTGGATACTCGCTCCAAGGATTGGGTTCGGCCCTCAAGCACGAGTCTGCCTTTCGTCAGGAGGTCATTCTGGCACTGATGCTTATTCCCATTGCCTTCATCCTTCCGGTGGGACTTCTGGGGGCGGCTTTGATGATCCTCAGCATCTTTCTCGTGCTGATTGTGGAGTTGCTGAACAGCGGATTGGAATGGGTCGTCGATTACATCAGCCTCGAAAAGCATCCCTTTGCCAAACGCGCCAAGGACATGGGGAGTGGCGCCGTCTTTCTTTCGCTGCTCAATGCGGGAGTGGTCTGGTCATTGGTCATCGCCCATAATTGGGATGCCATTCGGGCAACGTTCTCCTGAGAACGGAGCGTTTACACTTTGTCTACTGCTTTAATCCTGCAGGATGCTGGATGTTTCCTTTTCCACCTCATCAAGGGCAATGGTGAGCGCTTGTCGAAGGACGTTGATTCTTTCATCCGGCGAAAAAGCCCCGGGGGCCTCAAAGGTGTAGGAGCGGGTCGGGCCACGGTGGACCAGCCAGATGGCTTCCGGCCAGCCTTCCGGTTCATCCGGCTGTGGAGGATGCGCAATCAGTCCAGGGGCAGCCAGCAGGTGATCATCCACCGGCCCGTGTGTTTGGAGACGGGCAAAGGCCTTCAACCGCTGGAGGATTTCTTTTCCGAAGCAGCGCTGATCACTCGTATTGATGGCATAGAGATAAAAACCCTCCGCTTCCCAATCTTCATGCAGGGAAAAATGAAAATCGCAATGTGTGCCGTGCGATTCCCACCAGCGCATTAAAGCACAGACTTCCTCACTCTGGCAGCGATGAAAATCACGGTTGAGGTCAATACAATCGCAGTTATCACGGGTCCGCTTTTTCAGGCCCGTTGGATTGAGTGCCGGGGTCAGGACCCAATTGATTGTTGGCGAAAGCTCACATTGCTTCAGCCACTCCAAAACCGCCAGGGGACCGGCTGGTTCATCGCCATGCATGCCTGCTGAAATGAAAACAGTAGCAGACTTTTTATTGGTACTTTCACGGGTCCAGATCCGCACTGGGCCGACATCAGTGGAGGCGAGATCCAAGCCCGACAATCCGTGGCGTCTAGCTACGGCTTCAAAGATTTCAAGATAACTCGAAGGATCAAAAGCGTCCATGTTCTTAGGGGGAAAGATGTGAGTGAATTTGCTTCCGCCCGTGCCTGTCAATGGCACTCGACTTTCTGACGCTGGATTCAGCCGTTGATCACTATTTTTACCCTTCGGTCAAGCTGTTGATGACAACATGCCGGAATAGCTTAATCTAGCAGGATGTCTTCCCCGGTCCGTCACCTGTATCTGGTCTTTGGTGATCAATTGGATTCTTCCAGCCCGATTTTTTCACGTGCGGATCCGAAGCGGGATTTGTTCTGGATGGTGGAGGCAACTGAAGAAGCGGATTACGTCTGGTCTCATCGCTTGCGGCTGGCGTTTTTCTTTGCGGCCATGCGCCATTACCGGGACTGGTTGCTTGGGGAGGGGTGGAACGTCCACTACACGGAATTGGAGCCGAAACCGAATCCCGATACTGAGCACTCGCTGGGCGCTCAATTGAGAAGGGATTTGCAGCGTTTACAGCCGGAAAGGGTCCGCGCGGTGGAAGTAGGCGATTTCAGGGTCCGAAGGCAAATTGAGGATACCTGCCGTGAGGAGGGTGTCGTCCTCGAATGGATCATGGATTCACATTTTATCCTGCCTCTGTCGGTTTTCAAGGATTGGGCAGCTGGCAGAAAACGCTTTCTGCTGGAGGATTTTTACCGGATGATGCGGCGGCGAACCGGAATCCTCATGGCTCCCAACGGAAAACCGGAAGGAGGTGAATGGAATTTTGACCGCGACAACCGGGAGGCTTTCGGTCCCAACGGACCGCCGCGTGCTGTGCGTTTCGGACACTATCCGGCGGATGCCCTTACCTGTGAGGTCGTTGATTTGGTCAATAGTCGCTTTTCCAGTCACCCGGGCCGTTTGGACTCCTTTGCCTTGCCTGTCACCCGTGCCCAGGCCTTGCAGGAACTACAGCGTTTTACGCAAGAGCGCTTGCCTTTGTTTGGCCCTTATCAGGATGCCCTGTGGAAGGGCGAGCATACCTTGTATCACGCTCGCTTATCGGCGCTGCTCAATGTCAAGCTGCTCCATCCTCTCGAGGTGGTGGAGGCTGCACTCAGCGCCTACCGCGAGGGTACTGTTTCTCTTGGTTCCGTTGAGGGATTTGTCCGGCAAATCATCGGATGGCGGGAATACGTGCGCGGCATTTACCACACTTTCGGGGAATCCTATCTGGATCGAAACGCGTTGCAGGCGAAAGAAGGCCTCCCGTCTTTTTTCTGGGATGGAAAAACAAAAATGTCCTGCGTTCGCGATGCGATGGAAAATGTCCTGGAAAATGGATACGCACATCACATTCAGCGCCTGATGGTTCTGGGGCAGTTCGCGCTCCTGTGGGGAGCCAATCCGCGCGCCTTTCATGACTGGCACATGGCAATGTACCTCGATGCCATCGATTGGGTATCCGCACCCAATACCATTGGAATGAGCCAATACGCCGATGGCGGAGTTGTCGGAACCAAGCCCTACTGTGCATCCGGCAACTACATCAACCGCATGAGCAACTATTGCAGAGGGTGTGTCTACAAGCCGGATCAGTCGTTCGGACCGCAAGCTTGCCCGTTTACCACATTGTATTACGCCTTCCTCGATCGGAACCGGGATCACCTGAAAGACAATCGGCGCATGGTCTTTCAAATGAAAAACCTTGAACGCAAAAGCCCGACCGTTTTGTCGGAGATCCGCCAGCAGGCTGCCATCCTCCGACAGAATCCAACCGCTATTTGACCTCCTTCAATTGTGCTCACCCCCCCCGTCCTGACCCACGTCTCTTGGCCCCACTCAACCATCCAAACCCCTCTCATACTGTACACCAAAATGTGACGTACGCCACACGCGCATGTACGAAGTCCGGACAGGGGAGGCTGCTGCTTACTCGCTTCCGCCTCGCTGGGCGCGGCGGATCAGTAGGTAGCGCTCAAAGCTGCCGTTGGGGGCAAAGTGATCACGCCATGCCTCTGCCCAACTGCCAAATGCCGCATCAACTGTGATCAGCTCAATGTCCGACCACTGCACTTGCCCACTGGGAATGCGTGCGCGCAATCCTTGTTCCTCAGCGATCTTTTGGCCTTTCTCTGAATACAGAAAATTGAGGTAGTCCAGTGCCCGCTGATGGGTGCCGCGCCTGACAGCGTGGCAGGTGACAATCGCGACGACCGGCTCTGCTAAAAGGCTGTGGCTGGGATAAACAACTTCCCAGGCACGATCACCAAAACGCTGGCGCATCTGCAAGGCCTCGTTTTCCCAGGTTAGAAAGACGTCCGCCCGGCGCTCCCGCATGAATACATCCAGTGCTTGGTGGGCACCTTGTTCGATTAACCAGGCATCCTGATAAAGGGCCGCGGCATTGAAACCCTCTATTCCTTCCGCACGGGGTGCAAAATAACCTGCGGCCAGCCAGGCATAGCGACCGGCGCCGCTGACCCGTGGACTGGGCGCAGCCAGCCGTACATCGCTGCGGGCAAGGTCTGCCCAGTCGCGGATGTTTTTGGGATTTCCCGGGCGCACCACAAAGACTATCGTCGAGGTATAGGGCGACCCTCCAAAAGGAAAATATTCGGCCCAGTCCTGTTGAATGCAGCCGATCTCGTTGGAAATGGACTGAATCTCTGCAGCCGAGGCAAATGAAACGACATCGGCTTTCAACCCGCGCACCATGGCCCGTGATTGCTGCACGGAGCCCGCATGAAGATGGCGAAGCCTGATATCCGGATGCTGCCCGGACCAGGTCCGATCAATTGCCTCAAAGTAGCTGCGTGACGCATCATAGGAGACATGCAGCAGCACATCTGCATCCCGCTGCCAACGTTGATGGACGTAAACCAAGGATACCACCAGAACCACCAGGAGGGTCAGTCCTGCCTTGCTACGGGCCGCGCGCAATAGGCGTCTGGCGTGTCGGGGTATTCTCGGGGGTTTCATGATATCCGATCTTTTCGGAATCAATTATCATCATATTCGACTTCTTCTTCAACCAATTCCGCTTGGCCTTGGGTGTTTTTGGCGAAGAGGCGGATGTGCCTGAAGCGTAAACCGACGGTCTCTCCCCCACGCAGCCGAAGGCGTTCCAGTTCGGATCGCGGCACTTCCGCTTCTAGCAGATCTCCCATACCGACTCTTTCCAGTGTAACGCGCCCGACGCTGCCTGCGGAAAAGACGTGGAGTACCTTGGCATCGACCCCGGTTTTTCCGGTTTGCTCGAGGATTTCGATATCATGTGGGCGAACATAAATCTGATCCCTCGTTTTGATCTTCATGTTGCCGTAGCCGCTGGACACCAGATTGACGTTGCCCATGAATTCGATGACAAAGGGGGATTCCGGATGATCAAACACATCCTGAGGCGTACCCACTTGTTCGATACGGGCATTATTCATCACGACAACTTCATCGGCCAACTCGAGTGCTTCCTCCTGATCATGGGTTACAAAGATGGTAGTAACCTTAATTTGCTCCTGAAAAGTGCGGAGCCACTTACGCAAGTCCTTCCGCACCTGGGCGTCGAGAGCGCCGAAAGGTTCATCGAGCAGGAGGACTTTGGGCTCTACTGCCAGCGCCCGGGCGAGCGCAATGCGCTGCCGTTGACCACCCGACAGTTCACTGGGGTAGCGTTTGCCCAGCTTTTCGAGTTGAACCAGTTCAAGCAGCTCATGGACCCGTGAAAGAATCGCTTCATTGGAAGGGCGTTGCGCTTTGGGGCGGGCACGCAGTCCAAAGGCTATATTCTCGGCAATCGTCATGTGCTTGAAGAGGGCGTAGTGCTGAAAGACAAAACCCACCCCCCGCTTGCCTGCGGGGGTAGCAGTGACATCGGTGTCATGAAAGAAAATCCGGGAATCACTGCCGGGATCGGGAAAATCCAGTCCGGCGAGGATGCGCAGCAAGGTGGTTTTTCCTGAACCGGATGGCCCCAGCAGCGAGACGAGCTTGCCGGAAGGGACTTCCAGATCGACGCCGTCCAGCGCCGTGTAGTTACCGAATGTTTTGCGGATGTTGGTGGCTTTAATGCTCATGAGGAGGAAGGAGGAAGGCGCGGTGCGCAGGTGGTCGGTTATTGGTTAATTATTTATGGAGGACTGGAGACGGGCGGCTTCGCCTGACGGGGGACGGGGGAGTTGGTTCTTCGTTTTTGGTGGTGGATCGATAGTGAACGTTCCGTGGCAGGTAGCGCTGAGCGTCCCTGCTCAGCAGACCAAAGGCGCGGGGCGCCGGAGGTCAGGTGTCCCCATCCCCCAACCTGGAGGGAGGGGCTCAGTTTTTTGAGGCGCGCCATTCGATGATGTTTTTCAAAAGTAAGGTGAACAGAGCGAGGACGGTAAGGACTGAGGCGAGGGCAAAGGCTGGAACCGTCTGGTATTCCATGTAGAGGGTTTCAATGTAGAGCGGCATGGTGCTGGTCAGGCCTTTGATATTGCCGGAAACGACTGCGACCGCGCCAAACTCACCCATTGCTCTGGCGTTACAGAGGATGATTCCGTAAAATAAGCCCCACTTCACATTTGGCAGGGTAACCCGAAAAAAAGTACGCCAGCCGCTGGCTCCGAGGGTGAGGGCGGCATATTCCTCGTCCCGGCCCTGCGATTGCATGACTGGGATCAGTTCGCGCGCAATGAAGGGCATGGTGATAAAGAGCGTGGCCAGAACAATGCCGGGCACCGCAAAGATGATGCGGATCCCTTGGCTTTCAAAGAAGGGTCCAAACCATCCATGGGTTCCGCTGAATAGCAGCACAAAGATGAGCCCCGCGATGACCGGTGATACCGCAAAAGGCAAATCGAGAATGGTGGTGAGCAGACTCTTTCCCCGGAAGCTGAACTTGGTAATGGCCCAAGCAGCGGCAATCCCGGCGATGGTGTTGATCGGAACGACAATGGCCGCCACCAGCAGGGTCAGTCGGATGGCGGCAAGGGCGTTGGGATCTTCAAATGCCGCGAAATACAATCGAACTCCTTGGCCGAAGGCTTCCGCGAAAATCGCAATCAGCGGAATGAAGAGAAAGAGCAGGAGAAAGGTGACCGCCACCAAGATCAGTAGTCTGCGACACCAAGCCGGTTCGGTGATTGCACTGCTGCTCTTCTTGAGTGGAGCGATCCGAAATCTGGATACGATGGATGACATTGTGGAAGGAAGAAGGATGAGGGATGAGGGATGAATGGGAGGGAAGTGGCCCTTCGACGGGCTCAGGGCAGGTCGGTTATCGGTTAATGGTTATTGGTGAATGGGGCCAGAGGACGGTTTTCATCCCAATCGCTATCGAAATCGGTATCGAAATCGAAATCGTTCAAGGAGGTGGTCAAGGGCTCTTCGTTCATGGTTACTGGTTGAAGGGGTTAATTTCTGGCGGCGCCGATGGATTCGCTCCAGCGTTGGAGTAGGTTGATGGCGAGGAGAAGAAGGAAGGATGCGATTAACATGACACAGGCGACGGCAGTGGCGTGCTGGTATTGGTATTGTTCGAGGAACTTGACGATGATCAGCGGGGTGATCTCGGTCCGCATCGGCATGTTCCCGGATATGAAAATGACCGAGCCGTATTCCCCGATGGCCCGGGCAAAAGCCAAGGCAAACCCCGTGAGCAATGCCGGCACCAGCGCAGGCAGGATGATCTGATAGAGTACTTTGAAACGACTGGCGCCAAGGGAAGCAGCCGCTTCCTCAACTTCAGCATCCAGGTCTTCAATCACCGGCTGCAGCGTTCGGACCACAAAAGGGAGTCCGATGAAAGTCAGAGCTATGAAGATTCCAATTTTCGAATAGGCGGTTTCGATGCCAAGCGCGTAGAAGTGTTGACCCAGCCAGCCGTTGGGTCCGTAGAGGGCGGTCAAGGCAATGCCTGCTACTGCGGTCGGCAGGGCAAAGGGTAGATCGACCAGCCCGTCGATCAGCTTTCTACCTGGAAAACGGTAGCGCACAATTGTCCAGGCAACGATCAAGCCAAAGATGGCATTGGTAAGTGCCGCTGCGAGTGAGACGCCAAAGGTAACCTTGTAGGTGGCAACAACCTGCGGAGAGGTGACGACTTGGAAAAAAGTCTCCCATCCCATTCCGGTGGTCCGGATAAAAATTGCAGAGAGGGGAATCATCACCAGCAAACCGAGGTAGCTGAGGGTGAGACCCATCGACAGGCCAAAACCGGGAATGACCCGGCGGTTGATTCGTGGATGTGCTTTCTTGGCGGAAACAGTCATGATGTGGTTAGATGGCAGATAAGTGAAGGCATCCTCCCGCGTCCGTGATGTGCGGACGCGGGAAGAAGGGAGGACGTCGGATCTATCTCAGGTAAATCTGGTCAAAGGTGCCTCCGTCGCGGAAGTGCTTCTCGGTGGCGGGTGCCCAACCCCCGAAAACTTCGTCAATCGTGAACAGCCGAAGGGAAGGATACTGGTGTTTGAATTTCTCCAAAAACACTGGGTTGCTCGGGCGGTAAAAGTGTTTGCCTGCCAGTTCCTGTCCGGTGTCGCTGTAAAGGAATTCCAAATACGCCTGAGCGACTTTTCGGGTGCCTTTGCGATCCACATTGCGATCGACCAGCGCGACGGTGGGTTCGGCCAGAATACTGACCGATGGAACGATGATCTCAAAGGCATCACCGTGTTGTTGCAGGGCAAGCAGCAGCTCGTTTTCCCAGTTGATCAGAACATCACCGATACCGCGCTCCATGAAGGTGGTGGATGCGCCCCGTGCTCCGGTGTCAAGGACCGGGACATTGCGGAACAGCCGTGTGATGTAATCGAGCACCTTTTGCTCATCACCGTTGAATGTCTCCAGTGCCCATCCCCAAGCCGCGAGGTAGTTCCAGCGGGCGACCCCTGAGGTTTTCGGATTCGGAGTAATCACCGCGACTCCAGGCCGGATGAGGTCATTCCAGTTTTGAATGTTCTTTGGGTTCCCTTTGCGGACCAGAAACGCGAGGGTGGATTGATACGGTGCGCTGTTGGCAGGAAGGCGTGATTGCCAGTTTTCCGGAAGGAATCCTCTTTCTGCCAGCGCATCGATATCTGCTGCCAGTGCCAGCGTGACCACATCCGCATCAAGTCCGTCAATGACGTAACGGGCCTGACGGCTGGAACCGCCGTGGGACTGACGTATGATGACGCGCTGGCCGGTTTGCTCCTGCCAGTGAGCGGCAAATGCCTGGTTGAATTCATTGTAGAACTCACGGGTAGGATCATAGGAGACATTCAGCAGCTCAATCCGCTGCCCGCTCCGGTTGGAGGCACTGTCTTTTTCTCCGCAGCCGGTGATCAATAAGGTGCTTCCCAAAAGGAGGACGCCACTAAGGAGTGATGAGATAAATATGTGTCTTGATAATTTCATTACAAGTGGATCCTGTTTAGGCTGTTTCGGTTGAATTTTTTTGACTAGAAGCTGAGTTGTGCCCGGGTGAGGAGGGCATTTTCATTGCGTCCGGTAACTGCCCCGGAACTACCTCCGCTAAAGTTGGAGTGATCGTAATTAAGGATCAGTTTCACGTTGCGGTTGAGAAACCAGTTCACCCCGAGGGTGTAGCTGGAGACTTTTGTGGCGGATGTCGCCGGATTGGAAAAGAGGGGGAAGGTATCGTTGTCGATATCGAGCTGACTGTAGCGTGCGGCCAGTTCCCATGCGCCCCAGGTTCCGTCGGACAAGCTGAAGTTTTGACGCGGAGTGACCCCGTTGTAGCCAGCGTTTTCACCGGTCAGCACCCAGCTCGCAGCCAGTAGCCAGGCATGGTGGGTCAGCTTATGGCGCTCTGCCCCCAGTGCGACTTCGTGCTTGGAAGAGACATAGGATGCGAGCAGGCCAAAGGGACCCCGATAGTAGGTGAGCTGAGGTGAGAGTCGGGTGTTATTGCCATCGGAGATGACATTTGAGTTCCAGGAGAAGAACGTCTGTTGAGCCAGAGTCCGATAGCCGGCGGGAACGCCATTCCGCTCACCATGGGAAACGGCGAACCCGATGCCCAGCCCTTCCAAGGCGCCTCCCGATCCACGGAAGGGATGACTGAAGAGCCGTAGAAAAACGTCTTTATCGTTGTTGGAGTCACTGACACTGCTGGCGTTGTCCTGAACGCCGTTTCCGACCGCAATCTGGTAGGTCAATTTCTGGTCTAACACCGTTCCGAAAACCTGCACCCCGATGTCGCGGTTGGGTCCGAGGATGGTCGGGTAAGCGCGCTCGATAAACAGGAGTCCGGTTTGAGAGACCAGCCGTTCCAGGTCAAAGGGGGACTTGGCTTTCCCCACTTGAATATTGAATCCCGGGCTATGCCGGTAGGTGGCATTGGCATCGAGCAGGGTAAAGCTGGAGCCCGCCAAGTCCGGCATAATGCGATACTCAAACTTTTCGGCCACCGTGCCATCAATGATAGGGCGTACACGCCGAAGTAGAAAGGTGTCACTGCTTGGTGAGTCGCTCAGATAAAAGCGGGCATCGGCGTGGATGTTTCCCCGGATGCGAAAACGGTAATTCCTGTCGGCCGACGCCACGCTGAATCCGGAGGAACCGATCTGCACACTGGGTGCTTCAGAGAGCTTGGCAGGCGCTGGCTCCGCTTTCTTTTCAGCGGATTCCAGTGCTTCCAGTCTGGCTTGGATGACGGCCAACTGCTCGCGCAGCAGGCGGATTTCTTCGTTTTCAGTATGCCCCGGCAGGCTTGTGGCACTGCCGATACTCAGGGCAAGAAGGAGTGAGGTGAACTGTATTTTCGATGATAATTTGTTGAATAGGTGCATAGCTGGCTTTCAGATGCCAGCTTCCGGTCGTCCGGTCAGCAGGGGGAACGTCGTTTTTGGAGGTGTTCCTTTGCGTTAATGGATACTATTGGAATGAGGCAGCCTCCGGCGCTATCAGGACCGGTCGGCTGAAATCTTTATGCTGAACTCCCTTTACCAGGGTTCAATCGGGTGCGTTCGGTCTTTTGCACCTCGATGACATTACCTTGGTGGATGGTGAGGATGACCTGCCCGTATTGTAATTCGGATACGTAACGGGCAGTCAGGCTTAGCCAGTCAGGGGTTTGATCTCCTTGGGGGTCGCGTCTCGAATGCCTGGAGGGTGGGGTGGTGACAGTGCTCATGGCTTGCGATTGAGTTCGGCCAGAAATCCGTCTTTTGGATCCGCCGGGTTTTCAAGGAGGGGAACGGGAATGACATCTTCTTCGGTCAGGAAGTAATGTCCGACCCCGTCCCGCCGGATTTTGCGCAAGGTGATTTCCACCACGTTGTGCAGGGTATAACGGTCGAGGATGTTGGCAATGGCGTTGCGCACATCGATCATCAGCATGCGCAGGCCACAGTGGGTTTCATCCGGACAGGAACAGCGCTCATAGGCCGTCTTGCTGGCGCATCCGATCGGAGCCAGCGGACCATCGAGCAGACGCACGATTTCACCGATCTTAATAGCGGAAGTCGACTTGGATACAAAGTAACCGCCGCCTTTGCCGCGAACCGTATCCACGTAGCCGGCAGTCCGCAGATCGATCAGAATCTGTTCGAGAAATTTCAGCGGAAGGTTGTCTGCCCGCGCCAGAACGGAGGCAGGTACCCGCTCATGCCCGACCTCCTGGGCAATCCCAAGATTGATCATGGCACGTAAGCCGTATTCCGCTTTTTTTGAAATCCTCATTATTAATATCCTATAAAAACAGTAGGATATAGAATGTCAACATCGAGTTTGGGGAAATTTCGAAAAATTGAAACTCGCCAGCTGGAAGAGGATTCCAATTGTGTCGGTATGGAATCCGACGCCTTATCCATCTGCAAATCCTGGCTGGATGCCGTGAATCGAAAAGATCTGCAATCGGTGCTGTCACTCTACGCGGATGACGCGGTATTGCTGCCGACCTTTTCTCCCCGCGTTCTCCGCACTGCGGATCGACGCCGCGACTACTTTGATCGGCTCTCCCGGCAGCCCGGCCTTCGGGTCCACTTTCATGAACGGACCTTTTCCGCTCAAGCGGTGGGTAATCATGCCATCGCCAGTGGTATTTATCGCTTCGAGATGGATGTTGATGAGGCCCACCTTGTGTTTGAAGCCCGTTTTACCTTTATCCTCGATCTTCAGGCTGAGCAGCCCATTCTTCACCACCACTCCTCGCAGATTCCCCGCAACCTCACTTGAGGGCGCACTCCAGAAATTCACCGGGCGATTCCCCCCCCCGCGCCTCCCCAAATCTCAACTGCCCCCGTTTCCCTCCAGCGTTTTCTACGCTGTCTTTTTTTGTACAAGCCTAACGTGGCGTACGTCACGTTAGGCTTGTACAAAAAACCGGTGGCTGGGGTCCTCGATGATCGGGAGTGGGCAGGGGAAAAGTTTGTTGTTATCCCGTTTGCAAGGGCGTTATAGTGTTGCTGTTCTAACAGCGATTGAGAGATCGGGCGTCGTTTCTCATCGAAAATAGCTTTCAAAGAGTACCGCCCTAACGTGACGTACGTCACGTTAGGGCGGTACGAGAAACCAAACTTGTTGGGCCTTCATAAAGCGAACAGTGGGGCCGCAAGCAGGAGCGATGGTCTTTTCCGTATCGTTTTTTGGCTTCCCAACGGGTATCGAGGCGGACGATGGCGACTTGGAGGAAGTCGCACGGAAGGAGAAAATGGGTACATCCCTAACGTGGCGTACGCCACGTTAGGGATGTACCAAATCGGAAGGGGGGAGTGGCGGCACCGACTGGTTTCCAAATGAGCCTGGAGCTGTAGGGAGAGGTGGGTCTGGGGCTGTGGGAGGGAATCAGGGGGCGTTGTTGTCGGCGGCGGCGGCGGCTTCGCGCTCGATGCGCTCGATGTATTCGCTGACGTTGCAGGTGAGGAGGCGGGAGCCGTCGGGGCGGACTTCGAGGACTTTATTGACAACTGGGTCGAGGAAGTCGCGGTCGTGGCTGACGAGGATCACGGTTCCCTTGAAGAGTTTGATGGCGTCCTGAAGCACTTCCTTGGAGCGGATGTCCAAGTGGTTGGTGGGTTCGTCGAGGATGATGCAGTTGGCGGGGCGCATCAGCATTTTGGCGAGGGCGACGCGGTTGCGTTCGCCCCCGGAGAGCACGCTGATTGACTTGTGCTGATCATCTCCGCTGAAGAGGAGGGCACCGAGGGCGGCTCGGGGCTGGGATTCGGGGTAGCCATCGGCGGCATTTTCGACCTCTTCGAGGACGGTTTTGGAGGGGTCGAGTTCTTCCGCCTGTTGTTGGGCGAAGTAGGCGATGACGGTGTTGATACCGGTTTCGCGGGTGCCTTTTTGGAAAGGTTCGGTGCCTGCGAGGATGCGGGCGAGGGTGGATTTACCGGCGCCGTTGACCCCGACGATGGCGATACGGTCGCCGCTGTCGATGTGGAGGGTGAAATCGCGGAAGACCTCGATGTCACCGTAAGCTTTCCAAATATTTTCCAGCTCGACGACTTTGTGGCTGGCTGGCGGTGGTTCGGGGAAGCGGAAGAAGATCTTTTTTTCTTCGCGTTCGGGTTTGATGATTTCGACCTTATCAAGCTGCTTGAGGCGGCTCTGGACAAGTCCGGCTTTTTTTTGGTTTCCCCGGAAGCGGTTGATAAATTCCTTCTGGCGGGCGATTTCCTTTTTCTGGTTGTCGGCGGCCTTGCGCTGAGCAGCGATGCGCTGGGCGCTTTCTTTTTCGTAAAAGGAGTAGTTGCCTTTGTAGATGTTGAGGGAGCCGAACTTGAGCTCGAAGGTGCGGTTGGTCACGGCATTGAGGAAGGCCTTGTCGTGGGAGATGACCATGAGCGAGCCGTGGTAGTTGGCGAGGAAGTGCTCGAGCCAGTTCTGGGAAAGGATGTCCAGGTGGTTGGTCGGCTCGTCGAGGAGGAGAAGGGAGGGGGTCTTGAGGAGGAGTTTGGCGAGGGCAATGCGCATTTGCCAGCCTCCGGAGAACTCGCCGGTGTCCCGCTCGAGGTCGGACATTTTAAATCCGAGACCGAGGAGGATTTTCTGGATGCGGGACTTCATCTTGGCGGGCTCGTGTTCTTCGAGCTGCTGTTCCCATTCCCCGATTTGATCGACCAGTTCGTAGTAGGTTTCTTCGGCTGGATCGAGTTCGTACATTTCCTCGCTGGCGGCGTCGATCCGGGCCTGTAGTTCGAGGACATCGGCAAAGGCGGATTCGACTTCAGCATAGAGGGTCTTGCCCTTGGCGGAAATACCGTCCTGTGGAAGGTAGCCGATGGTGACGTAGGGCGGCTTCTCGATCTGACCCTTATCAAACTCGGCCTCACCGATGAGAATCTTGAGCAAGGTGGATTTGCCCGAGCCGTTGACGCCGACGAGGCCGATGCGGTCGCGGGTGCCGATCAGGCCATTGATCTCATTAAAGAGGGTCTTTGGTCCGTAGCTGAGGGTGATGTCGTTCAGGTTGATCATGGTCGATTTAACGTGCTGCTATTAAAAATCCTTTGAGGGCAAAGCTTCTAGGACCATTGACCGAACCGGTGTATGGCGAGGAAAAACTTCGGGGAAAGCGTTCAGAATGAAGCTCAATCCGGACTATTCAAAAGGAAGGCCGTTGGCAAAACAGGCTCAGGCTTGGTCTTGTTCCGCGATCAAGTCTTTCAGCCAGGCGATTAGCGAAGGCACGGCTTCAGCGAGGGCATCGCGGGTTTCGAGATAATCGTCGAGCGGACCCCCAATGGGATCGGGCACCTGATGTTCGGCGGAGTCTCCGAGTTTTTCCCGAAAGAGAATGACGGGCACGGAGAGGTTGGGAAGCTGCGACTCTATGATGAGCCGGTGGGAATCCGTCATCACAATGACGGCGAGGGCGTTTTCCACCATCTGGGCGGTAAGCCGACGGCTGCGATGGTCCTCCAAATCGAGATTGACCTTTTTCAGAGCCCTGACCGCGTTATCGGCAGGCGGATCACCGGCAAAGGCAGAGACCCCGGCAGAGCTCACCCGGATTTGATTGATGGGGGCGTCTTCTGCTTTAAGGGCATGCTCCAATAAACGCGCCGCCATCGGGCTTCGGCAGGTGTTGCCGGTGCAGACGACGATGACTTCGGGGGCTTGGGACATGCTTCATGGCTAAAGGTGAGGAAGCTGGGGCCAAAGACAAATGGATTTTCGGATTTCGGATGATGGTTCTGCCCCATGCTGGTTCGAACCAACATTTTTTAACCGCAGATGACGCAGATGGACGCGGAGGGGCGCGTTGCGCCAGAGGGCGGAGACCGGAGGGGGATTTTGATACACTCAACTCTGCGGCTCAGCGGCTCTAGTGAGCGCAGCGAACGGGCGTGCGGCTCCCTGCGGTCGCGAAGATAGGAGATGGAAGATGTGCTCCCTACCGGTCGCGAAGATGGGAAGTGTGGGATATTGCATATTGCATCTCCCATCTCCCATCTTCCAACTTCAATCTCCTGCGCCACAGGCGCTCTTCCGAGCACTACTGACCCACTATGGGTCCAATGTGAACTTTCATCAGGCGGCACATCACCAGACACTGGCCTCTTTCCAGAACTACGGATTGCAGGTGGGTTGCAGTTTTGCTGCTGCCTGGCACGCGGTGGGGGTGAGTGACGCGTTCTGGCATGGTGCCATCAACGATTGGGGTGTCACTTATATGGGATGGGTCTGGTTCCCCAGTAGCAACGGAACTTTCTTTCTGAATGAAAATTGGTACTGGTACAGTAACTACAATTCGGCTACCGGAGGCATGTACATCCAGGATGGCAGCAGCAATTGGTACCACACCTCAGCGGAGAACTTCCCTTGGTATTGGAGTTACGCGACGAGCAGTTGGAAATATTTTACCGGCGTCTATCAATAACTGGCGGGCCGCCAAAGCTGAGGATTCAAACAAACTATTGCGCTCGGCGCGCCGGGCCGAGATAATGAAAAGGGAAAGGAAATCACCACGATGAATAAGTTCATTCTCCTATGCAGTATCTTCGCCCTGCTGGCGGCGCGTTTGCACGGGGCCGAGCTTGCTTGGAACGGGCTCTACGGTTATTCGCTCAACGAGCGTGTGCATATTTCCTCTGTCGCGCAGTTGGACTCGGAAGTGTATTTCACGATCCCAATTTTCGCCATCGCCGACAGTTGTGATCTGCCCTCACACCATGTGCCGATCGATTTTCCCACCTTGTTCGTGACGAAATGGGCACACCAATATGAACGCGAGCCGGACAATCTGATCTACACTTCATCGGACCCCCAACCCCAAGCGGAGTACGATTACGAGCTTGGCAATGGCTGGATATTTCACCTCAAAAGCATAGAGTGCAGCGCGGATGCGCCCGTTGGCTTGAATTTTGTTCCTTCCCTCGGCTGGATCTACATTCGTGCCTATCCGTGGGTCTACGGCGAGGACTGGGGTTGGCGTTATGTGGTCGAGTCGGAGATTGTCTGGTATGCCAACTCCTGGTGGTTCTACGAGCCGGATTACGGCTGGTTCTGGACCAACCGGGACACCTATCCCTGGATTTACCACGAAGCTGAAGGCTGGGTAATCTACCCTCCCTCATCCACAGCAGAAGAATAGCTCCACAGGCTCAGCTTTCCCGGGCGAAGGCGCGCCAGGCGATGTCGCGGCGAAGGTAGCGGTGTTCCCATTGGATTTGATCGCAAACGCTGTAGGCGCGGTTGGCGGCTTCGCGGAGGGTGGGGCCGAGGGCGACGACGCCGAGGACGCGGCCACCGCTGGTGACGATGTCGCCATTCTCCAGGCGCTTGGTGCCGGCGTGGATGATGTGCACGCCTTCGGGGAGGGTGTCGGGGAAACTGATTTTTTCGCCTTTGGGATAGTCGCCGGGATAGCCTGCTGCCGCCAGCACGACGATGAGGGCATGGGCGTTTTTCAGTTTCACTTCGGCGGGTTTGAGGGTGCCGGTGGCACAGGCCAGGATCAGCTCGACCGGATCGGTCTCGCAGAGGGGGAGGAGCACCTGACACTCGGGATCGCCGAAGCGCACATTGTATTCCAGCACCTTGGGGCCGTCAGCGGTCAGCATAATGCCGACGTAGAGGGTGCCGCGGTAGTCGATCCCGTCTTTTTTGAAACCCTCGATGCTCGGATCGATGATGGTCTTTTTGATCGTTTCGAGAAGCGCTTCGTCCACCACCGGAGCAGGAGCATAGGCACCCATGCCGCCGGTGTTGAGTCCGGTGTCGCCCTCGCCCGCGCGCTTGTGGTCCTGACTGACGGGCAGGCAGATGTATTGATCGCCTCCGACCATGACCATGATGGAGGCTTCTTCGCCATCGAGACATTCTTCGATCACGACCTCGGAACCGGCTTCACCGAATACGGCATCATCCAGCATGGAACGCACCCCTGCGATGGCTTCGTCGCGGGTCTGGCAGATGAGGACACCTTTGCCGGCGGCGAGGCCACTGGCCTTGACCACGACCGGGATGCGGCAGCTTTGAAGGTATTGTTCGGCCGCGGTGGAATCGGTAAAGAAGGCGTATTCGGCGGTGGGAATGCCGTGTCGGGTGAAGAAGTCCTTGCAATGGACCTTGGAGGCTTCGAGGCGGGCGCCATCGGCGTTGGGACCGTAGGTGTCGATTCCGGCTGCGCGGAGGGCATCGGCCACGCCAGCGGCGAGGGGGGCTTCGGGGCCGACGATGGCGAGGTTGATACCCTCGGCCTGAGCAAGGGCGACGACGGCATCGGGGTCCTCGGCCTTGATCGGGAAGCAAGGGACGTCCTGTGCCATGCCCCCGTTGCCGGGAGCGGCGATGGTGCGGGCGACCCGCGGGCTGAGGAGGCAGGCGCGGACGAGGGCGTGTTCGCGCCCGCCGCTGCCGAGGACAAGGACCGAGAGGTCTGAGGTGCTCATGCGTTGAGAGCTACCGATCGAGGGGAGCGGGTCAATGGTTTAGCGCAGGATTCACGATTGACCTGTCGCCCAGAGTTGGAAGATTCCTGACATGGGACGTGGTCCGGATGGCAGATTGCAATGGTGGAAGTGGGTGTTGCTCGCCTGCTTTGCGGGACCACCGATCTTTATCGTCTGGTGTAATTTTTTTGTCTTTCTGGTGGGTTACTGGGGGATCGAGGAAAGGGCGGAAGCCTTGCCGGAAACCTCGGCGGCGCTCATCCTCGGGGCGGGTCCGGGCAGTGGTGCGGTGCAGGAACGGCTGCGGGCCGGGATTGATTTATGGCAATCGGGCAAGGTGCACTACCTGCTGGTGAGCGGAGGTGGCGATGGCACCCTCTACAGTGAAAGCGCCTACATGGAGCGTTTTCTGCTCAGGGAAGGGGTTCCGCCGGAAGTCATTTTGGTCGATCCCCTCGGGCTGCGTACCCTCGACAGTGTAAAACGGGCCCGGGATGTATTCGGGTTGAGGGACGTCACCATTGTGACACAGCGCTATCATTTGTATCGCTCGCTTTTTCTGGCCCGGGTGGCGGGGATGAAGGTGCATGGGTACGTCGCCCAGGGAGGTCCGGAGATCGATGCCAGCGGGGTGCGCAGCCGTGAGTTTTTTGCCCGGGTTCAGGCGGTGGTGGATACCCTGACCTTCCGCCGGGCCCGCTACCCGCAAGAGCTGGATATTTTCGGGGAGTAGGGTGGAAGGAAAGGATGAAGGAGGAGGGTTGAGGGATGAAGGTGCAGGTCCAAGCGGGTAAGATCAGGACATAGGTAACAGTCCGTTGGTGTGTGGATACTCGGTTTGTTCGTTAATCATCTTCGTTTCTTTCCAGCGCAGCGCTTAGACTGACGACGACACCTCGGGACGAAAAGTGTTACCCATGTCTTGAACCTTTTTTGTTACCTATATCTTGAGCCCATACCAAGTCCAATCCAAAGATTGGATGGACGCGAATGCTTTGAAGGCCTGATGGTCAATCAAAGGCCTAAAAGTATGGATTCTGAGGCTATATTCCTCAATCAGTTCGGTCTGCCGGGAGATAGCGACTGGGGGGTGGCCCGAGGTAGCTGGGTTTGAGTCCGCCGGCATCGAGCACGAAACGCTGGATGACGATGCCTGAGTCCACCATCCACACCCTCAGGGTATGGATGCCGGCTTCAAGGGAATCGTGCTGGGAACTTTTGATTTTGATGCGGTCGCCCACCGACTGCATCCACCAGTCGGCGTATTGCCAGTCGGGTTGCTCTTCGTTCTCGTTGATGTTGATGATCTGCGGTTCCTCATCGTTGATGGCGATGGCGAACTTGAGGCCGTCGCCCTGACGGAAGTTCTGGGTGGGCGAGACGTATGTATCGATCCGGACATCGGCTCCGTCGAGCAGGGTGAAGGTGTATTCGAGGCAGGGGGAATCCGCTCCCGGTGCACGTGGGCTGGCGGTCGTGGGGGAGATGGTTACGGCGTTCCCGGTGCGTCCAAGGTTGGGCACCGTGATCCAAGCGGCATATTCCGTCCGGATCATCCGTTCGTATTGATCCGCCTCAATCACCACGACCCCGTTGTTCTCGACAAAGCCTGCGACCGGAGGACGCACATTGCGGATCGGAACGTAGATAGAGAATGATTTGCCTGCGGCCGACAGGGTGATTTCTCCAGTGCTGCGGCCTTCGGGGGCCAGTTCCCAGTCGATGCTGACAAATACCTTTTCGGCCGATTCTATGGTCCCGCTCTCCTTGGAGAGACGGATCCATTCGTCTTCGGCGGCCAGGGTATAGCTGAAGGGTTTATCTCCGCGGTTGAAGACCTCAATGTAGTAACTCTGGTCGTTGAATGGGTCAAACAGGGGCAAATCGTGAATAAAGCTCCACTCTGCCTGAACATCGAGCCAGCCCCAACGGGGCATCCCTCCATGTTCAACGAAGAAGCCCGGCTCCGCTCCCTGCACGGGGTGAACGTAGGAGACCGCAGGCATCCGGTTGAGTGGTGGATGGTTCCAATAGGTGTAGCCGATGTGGGTCTGGGACATCAAATGATTCCATTTTCCGTTTTCCAGATCCTCATGGAACTGGCGGGTCAGCTCGGCGTCCCGTGCGAACAGCTTGCGGGTTTTCTCGGCGTAGTCATTGGCGGAGACCGTGCCGCGTTCGGCGTAGTAGGCGTTTTTTCCGGCGGCCACATAGAGGGCGTTGACATTGGCAGAGGCTTCGATCGGAAACAAAACCAGTTGGAAAAAAGCGGAACGGTGCGTCTCCGGCAGCCGCCCATAGAGAGCACGCGCTGCTTCCGCCAATTGCTTGTATTCCTCCACAATGCGGTCTGCTTCACGGTAGTATTGAATACTGTAGGTATCCGGCCTCAGCATCTCATGCGTGCGACGGGCATTGAATTTGGTGTAAAGTGCGAGCATCGCGGCGATATCCTCCGCATATTCGGCCCCAAACTGCTGGGCGGCCCAGTCCGTGTAGTAGCGCGGGAGGGAATCCGCAGTAAATGCTTCCGGATTCCAGGCCATATCGAGAAAGAAGCTGGCGGGGAGTTCCATGGGTTTGATGTCCCCCACGTTCAGTATCCAGAGTTCACGGACGCCCGCATCGTAGGTCAGCGTCATCTGTTCCCAGATCCGTTCGATCTGGGAGACATTGAGCCAGCGGTAGGAATAGGGAGCCCCGACGTAGTTGACATGGTAATACATGCCATACCCTCCGGGATGCTGGATGTTTTCCGGACCGGGAAGGTAGCGGATATTTCCCCAGTTGTCGTTGCTGAGCAGGATCAGGATGTCATCGTCCACCCGCATGCCCTGATCGTAGTAGTCCTGCACTTCCTTGTAGAGGGCCCAGACTTGGGGGATTTCTTCCGCGGGTTTACCCATCACTTCGGAGAGAATTCTGCGCTGGTCGGCGATGATTTCCTGAAGCAGGGAAACGGCGGTATCCTCGGTCATCGCCTCGTCCCCATCGCCCCGCATCCCAACGGTGACAACGCTTTCCAAGTCACCCATTCGCTCAATTCCGGCCCGCCAGAAATCCTGAAGGGCTTCGCGGTTTTTCCGATAATCCCAGGGGCCGCTGCCGTAGCGTTCCCATTCATGGTGAGCCCGCATCATCGGCTCATGGTGGGTGGTTGCGATGACCACACCGTATTCATCCGCCAGACGCGGGTTGCCAGGATCATCATCGGCAAAGGCGACCGGAGGCCACATTGCAGGCCAGAGGTAGTTGCCCCGGCTGCGCAAAATCAGTTCATAGACATGGGCATAGAAAGCCTGGTTGAAAGCGCCGAAGTTCTCATAGACCCATTGGCGTAAGGCGGGTGCCTCGTCGTTGATGAAAATGCCCCGATATTTGACCTTGGGTTCACCGGAGGCGAAAACGCCGGAACGGATGTGGATTGCGTCGCGCTGAACGATCGGGACATCGGCCCAGAAGTGCCAGGGGGAAACGCCAATCTGACGGGATATTTCATAGATGCCGTAAATGGTGCCCCGCCGGTCGCTTCCGGCAATGACCAGTGCCCGCTCCACTCCGGGCACCGGCGCTTCAATCGTGGCGATGATAAATGACTCCCACTTTCCGACAAGATCGTCCTTGTCGATTTTTCCCGAGTCGATGAGGGCATCAATTACGGTGTTCTTGCCCACCGTTCCGATAATGACCGGAAAGGGGGAGGACGGCTGCTGATCGGTGCGTTCCGGTTGCTGTCCTGTCACGCGCTTGATGTCCGACTGCAGATCACCGATCGCCCGGATGACCCCCTTGTCCTCATTGGCCGCATACCAGAGCGGGGAAGTGCGGCCGGAGCCAACCAGCGTGAAGGCGTTGGGCTCGGTCGCCGGATCGACGATTAACCGTTCCGAAATGCTGCTGGTCAGATCAGCCTGAGCCGAGGTTGGGCTAAGAAAAGCTCCGATAAGGAGCGCCAGTCCGATTGTGAAAATGGGCAAACGCATGACTCTGAATAAAGGGATGAACGATGTGGGGACGGCGCAATGAGGGGGGGTAGGGTAAAGCATTCGTCCCAAAGGAAGCGCCCACGCTGGAA
The DNA here is from genome assembly GCA_050485245.1 of Verrucomicrobiota bacterium. Taxonomy (GTDB): domain Bacteria; phylum Verrucomicrobiota; class Verrucomicrobiia; order Opitutales; family Oceanipulchritudinaceae; genus JBJHBA01. The sequence goes on from JBJHBA010000003.1 coordinate 74,030, forward strand.
CCCATTCCCCGGCAAGTCAAATCTAGTTGGACCTTCTTTTGAACCGCGAATGTTGGCAGCAAGGATTAAAGTAGAAGGATGAAGGTAGAGGGAGGAGGGATGAAGGCAGTAGCTAAGTTTTAAGGACTGACGTCCGCTCAAAGGTAGGGCGGAGCGTCCCCGCTCCGCCGCACCTTTTGGGTTCCCAAGCCCTTAGATCGGATAAATCCACACCGGATGTCCAAACCACGGTAAGGACGCCCGGCCCGGGCGTCCCTACCGTGGTTTGGATCGTTTTTTACCGCGACGAAGCGCAGCGGAGATGGCGTAGCAATACCCCCGACCACCTCAGAGTGTGCATCTGAGGCATGTAGAACAGCTAATTGCTTGTCTAATTCCGACCTGATAGCACTCGGACTCATTTCTAATTCGCAGAGGCATTCTTCAGGTCACTGCAATCAGCTATCCACGCCTCCAATAGGGGTAGCTCTTCATCTTTGATCACTGACAGGTCCACCATCGCGCGGTAGCAAGCACGCAAGTTCTCCTCCAAGTGCTCTACGCCATCTTGTAGATTGAGTGCTTCCAGTGCTTGGCGGATGTGATCGTTCCTCAAATATCCTTCGAGTTCTTGGGAGAAATCAGTCAATAAATGATGTTGATTGCGTATCTGATACATGTCGGCCGGATGAAATTCTAATTCGTAGCCCAATGTCCAAAGGCATCGTTGGGCAACAAAACTACGCCAGATGTCGGTCATTCGAAATGAGCAGTAGCTAGGCAAATACATCAAAAGGTATGCTTCAGGCCACCACCAGGTGTTTTGGCTATTAAATGGGGACCAAGTGTGTTTCGGGATGAAAAGGTTACCGACATCTCTTCGAAAAGTGATCTCCTTATCCAGCACAAGCCTCCAGATAGCATCCACATCTGGCGATCCATTGGCCAAGCCTTGCTGAATGGGTGCTTTTCGTGATATGGATTCATTACTGAAGTCAAAGAGCTCTAGGAATGGATCTCGGATATTTTCAAGTGGTAAGCCACGGGGCCAAATGTGAGCATCGCTGTAAGCAGCATACATATTAACCCAGGAAGCCTTATCTTTCGGAAGAATACGGCGACCTTGTACTTCTACAGAGCGGAGCTTCCAATCTGGCAATGGGCCATTGTCGTCATCGGTTTCATAAATGCAGCTGCTACCACTACGCATGGCCAAAAGGTAGCCTAGGTTTTTGCGGGTATAATGCCCTTCGGGAAGCAGCTTGGCCAAACGAAACGGAAGATCACGTTGGTCATCAATCGAGATCAATTCAGCTGGTGGCAGGTCATAGAAAAATGGACCCTTTCGGTCGCCGATAACATACCAGTGCAGTTGAAATTTTTCGACGGGCTTAGCCAATTCATGCATGCATGGGGTTGGACCCTGGATGGTTGTAACCACCACAGACGTAAAGTGATTCTTCATACAGCTTGCTGGATTGATGCAGGTCTTAAAGTTGCAGGATCAACTGTTCTGAGACTGAATAGGTGTTTTAACGCTTCCCTGATGTTTGAGGCCGGAACAATTGAAGTTGTTCTGCCGTAGTTGATTGGGACTTCCTTCCATCTCCAGTGATAGGCGCGGTACCTGATTTCTGTCTGAAAAAAGTTTGCCTTACTCATGACACCATCACGAACAATTGCCTCCAGAAGAGGCCTTCTATAGAGCTGAAAGCCACCGGTCAAATCCGTCATCTTGCAATCGAGAACAATAGATGCCAACTTTGCTCCACCCCAGCTGATGAGGAACCGTTTCCATGGACCACCATGTGATCCATGGGGTAGGAATCGACTTCCCCCGACATAATCTATTTCCGGATGGATTGTGCTGAGGAAGCGTGGAATCTCTGATGGTAAGTGACTGAACCCCCCATCCATTTCTAAAATCCAATCACATCCAGCTTCCAAAGCAGCACGATATCCGGCGAAATAGGCATCCACCACACAGCGATTTTCCGGAGCCCATACCAGTTGAATCCGAGATTCAGACTTGGCTTTGGTTTCGATGATCGAACGAGTTGCGTCTTTACTAGCGTTGTCTAGAACAGGGAAAAACCGATGCCTCAGACCAATCTGCTGTAATACTTGCTCCAAGAAGATGGATATTGATGACTCTTCGTTGGCAAGGGGCGACACAACCCCCAGGAGTTCGGAATGGACTGACGGCTCTATATCAGTTGGGATTGGCATGTAAAAAATAGGGTCTGGAAAAATGAAAGTAGAAAACGAAGGTTTTTAATTGCAACCATGAATACTCTTGAGCCGTCAAATGAGGGCAGAATTTTCTTAAAGCTGTCAAAATGCGGGGAAACACTGGATTGTATACTCCGGATTGATAGCTGGCATAAGCATTTGGTTCCCATAGCCTTGATTGTTTCCATATTGCTTATAGCTTTTTTTAATCTGTCACGCTTTGGATATGAAGATGACTACCTCCAGTTGGTGGCTGCGCGGTGGTCAGATTACTCTTTGTGGTTCAATGACATGGCTCCAGAAGGGAGGGCACTCTATGGGATTCTCATTTTAAGTGCTTGGTCATTGGCGGGATCGATCGAGAATGCAATATGGCTGCGGATCATTGGGGTGTTTGGAGTAATTGTTCTTTCTATATCCACCTATTGGTGTGCCGTTCGCCGTTTTGAGGTCCCAAGGCTATCTGCAATATGTTTGGCTACCATGCCTCTCCTTACGCCGAGTTTGGCGATTGTGAGTTTTTGGGCGGTCACTGCTCCATTTCCTTGGGCAGCGACCCTGAGTTTGTTTTCTGGGTGGCTCAGCCTTTTTGCTTGGGAGAAGTGGGTTCCGAGGTGGATCCCATTATTATGCTCGAGTGTATTACTCTTGATTGCAGAAACCATTTATCAACCTATGGCAGGTTTTTTCCTGATTCCCGTCGCGATGGAGATTCTTATTTGTGGGAGCCGAGAGGCATTAGGAAGGGCATTTCGTGCATTAGCTCACTTTGGGATCGTTTTGGTGATTTATCTTGTATGCTACAAATTGACTGTGATTTTATATTTCTCAGAGAGTGCGAGGGTTGCACGAGGTGATGGTTTCGGCGATTTTTTGGGGAATTTGGAGTTTTTCATCCTACGTGTGTTACCCTTTATCGCTTCCTGGTGGTTCGCATTAATAAGTAACGCATGGATCATGGGGGCCAAGATAAGTGTGCTGATTGGCGTGCTGTGTTGGACAGTAGTGCAGTTTCGTCGTAATGGCTTTTTGATGACAGTTGTGGCTTGTGTTCTTCTTTTCTCGGCTGTGATTGCTTCTGCGGCGCCTGTCATTGCCTCTGGAACTTATGCTCCGTATCGGACACTGGCTGTAACGAGCGCATTGCTAATATTGGTGGCCGGGATTGGGCTTTATAAGTTGGCCCCATTCTGGATTTCTTTAAAATCATTCTTTTCTCTTTGCATGGTAATTTCTGCTTCTCTGCTGGCTAGGCATGTTACAACAGTCATGGTGATCGAGCCGCAGAAAGAAGAGTACCTAGCACTACAGCAATGGCTTGAATTAGCTGATCTTCGCGAAATACCCGTGATCATCACTGCGATACCACCGAGTGTGCCTTCCCACGGTTATATTACGATTCATGAATTCGGGAGGTATAGCAGCAATACTCCTTGGGCACTTGCTGATATGTTGAGGGCAATGATCCCTGATGCTATCAATCTCAATCCTACGCCCTTAATCGTACAATACTATCCCGAGGTAATGAGTGTAAATACCCTAGAGCAAGATGCACAGTGGTACCAGGGTGTTTTGGTCGACATGCGGGTGGTGCTCTCTCAAATGGAGAAAAGCACAGCCAGGCATGAAAAGGAAGCTCCACTCGAAGAGCGAGTGATCCATTTCCTGGATTTCCTTGGACCGGTGAAAGTGTCTCCAAGTGGATGGGCATTGCATGAATCAATAGGGTGGTTCCTTCCTGGGCCAGAAAATTGGGTGCATCATGAGGAATTTGGCTGGCTTCGTTTGCTTAGCCTTAAAGATGATAGGTTTCTAACAATTTACAGCCATGAATTTGGTGTGGTCGTTTCGGATTTAGGGCTTTGGCCGAAAGTTTTTGTTAATGAAGATGAGAAGGCCTATCATCTTGAGGAGTTGATTCCGTGGAAAATGCTCCACTCGCGCAAAACCAATGCCGAAGCAACTTCAATTGGAACTAAAGCGCGATAATTGACTTTGATTGGTAAAGTAATTTATTATCCAACATCACTAGCGTCCAGTTAAAAGCCATTGAACATCAGTTGGTTACAATTCATAGCTGAGGTTTCGCTTGTTTCGAACTTTGTAAGTAGCTGATCAATAGGATCTTTTTGAAACACATTGACGCTGATAATTTGCAGAATGCGTCCCAGACTTTCAGGGATTTGATGGATTTTTTTGAGACAGGCCACCATGAGGTAAACGCAGATTGCGATCCAGATCTGGGTTTTGACGGCGTTCTCGGTCGTGCCGAAGAACGCTTTGATGCGGAGGTTCTGTTTGATCCACTTGAAGAAGAGTTCGATGTGCCAACGGCTCTTGTAGAGCGCGGTAATAGTCGAGGCCGGGAGTCCGAAATGGTTGGTCAGAAAGACCAGAATTTTTCCGGTTTCCGGATCGCGAAAGCTGACTCGCCTCAGCTTCGCGGGATAGAGCATCTTGCAGCGAGGCCCCTTGAGACGAATAATTTGGTCGCATTTCAAAACGCTGGACCGATCAACAGGGCGGGATTGAGCGACATGGAAGCAGAGGTTGGATTTTGCCCGCACGACGAAGTAGGCCTTCGCATCGTGAAGCTGGTGCAAGCGGTCGAAGTCAACGTATCCACGATCCATGACATAGATGCTGCCGGGCTCGGGCGTGATCTCGTCGAGAATATTGACGTCATGCACGCGTCCCTCGGTGATGCTGATGAAAACGGGGACCGAACCGCACAAGTCGATCATCGTGTGCATCTTGATAGCAGCCTTGGTTGCACGAAAGTCTGCCCAGGGAAACAAAGACAGACACAGGTCGATCGTCGTCGAGTCCAAGGCGTAAACCATCTCGTCGATCTGCAGATCCCGATCCTCAGGACCATAAAGTCGACGGGTTTTGCGAATAAGCACCTGAGCCAGAGTCGCAAAAACGCGCCAATCACGATACTCGTTGGCGTAGGCCAGATTGGTACGAGTTACTGTTCCTCGAATCCCCATCGCGTAGAGGTGTCGCGAACCTCGCAGGCATGCTTCGATGTCTCGCAACCCTTCCCGGAAAGTCATCTGGGCAAAGGCCATGGTTAGAAATTGATCCCGTCCCGAAAAGCTCCGGCTGGCACGAGGCATCGGGTAGCTATCCAGGCAGCGATCCAGCTGTTCACGGTGAACCAAGTCCATGACTTGGGAGAAGACAAGTCGCCCATCGTTCATTGAGCCGAGACTCAATGTCAGACAGATTCCGTCCAGTCCCGTTTAAATGCGTCACAGCACTTGAGATCTCTTGAACCCTATAAATCAACAGCTTACGCCTCATCGCGGAGTGCTTAACTGGACAGTAGTGTGTAGTTAGGCCTGTTTTTTGTTGCAGGTGTTTGAAGGATGGGATAATGAGAAATAATGAACAATATTAAAGCTTATCGTGCCATTCTTTCTTATTATCTGGTGTTGTCCGGAGTTAACTATAGTTTATGGGCTCAACCGTCTATAAGTGAAATCAATGGAGGGTCAAGTGGTAGTGATCCTTTTTATTCTGTGCTTTTGGTTGATGGATCATCATCTGATTGGTATAGTTGGTCTAACCGCGACAAGTTCACTCAGTATGCTGCGGTCCACATTGAACATCCCCCTAAGTCTGTGAGAGTCGGTAGTAGACAGCTTTTCTCATTTACTACACAGCATGCACATATATGGACGTTTAGAGATGGACTCCACTCTAGTTTAGGTTTAAGGACAATCCCTACTCTAAGTAGTATGGTAAGTGGCGATTATACGCCAGCCCAATCATTGGGGATTTCTGGTTCGACTAGCGCCGTACTTCCTCTTTATGATGATTCAAATCCTGATATTTGGTACACGGATATTGGTAAATTTGACTTAGGCCTGCTTAAACCTGGTAAAGATGGATACAACCAGTTGTCTTCCATAGGAAAGGCACAAGTTTTTCGTGGAGATATTTTAGGGCTGACACCCTCTCATTGGTTCAATGGGTATTTTGTAGCTCCAAATGATCCAAATTGGGATGCTATTGTTACTAATACACCTGTAACTGTTGTTCAAGAGGGCGCAGGTTGGGATCCTGCGCAGATGGCTTATGAGGCCCAAATAGATGATACTCAGTATTGGCGGCAGCGCCACTTTGGAATGTTCGGTATGTTAAACATAAATAATGATGCTGTTCTTGTGTTGTATCATGGTGAGCAGGCTAATCAGGTTGGATACAGGCAGTTGAGATTGCCTGGATATGTTGGACTGCATGCTTACTCTAATTATTATCCCGCTCCTCAGGGGAATTTTGTCGTGAATTATAAATATACAAATCTATTTACTAAATATGGGTTTAATATGAAATCATATTGGGGCGAAATGTACCCTGAAATAAATGTATTCGATGGGAATACTTTTGGTTCGGGGGGAGCTTTCGCTCCTCAGATTGCTGGAAACGCTGTTTGGGTTGAAGGTGAGTCTTGGAATGCCTATTCGACATATGTAGGACTAGCAATTATGAATCTTGATTCAAACAAACAGGTATTAAATGTAGTTGATTACGGTCCTGTTGTTTGGCCTAGGGATGGATATTTTACTGAAATCAATCGAGCAGAAAAGCGATACGACCAAATTACATTTGGTCCATGGTTGCCAACAATGGTGAGGAATGGTAATTTTCTTTATTTGATTTATAGTGATAATGGTGGTAATTCATTTAGGGTGGCTCGTTCAAACATTTCTAATGCTTTGAATCACGCAGGCCATTTTACTGGTGGCAATCAGCCGTTTACAAATTTTCTTCTCTATAGTCATAAGGCCGGGACGACGCCCTTTTTTCTAGTTAATGCAACTCCCCCTGGGTTTATGGCTTGGAATGAAGCAGTCAACAGTGTTACGACTGTTCAGACTCTTGTGGATTTCATGAGCACTCCTTTGGCTGGCGGACTTTCATTTACACTAAATCATCAAAGCTTTTCAAAAAGTGGGTGGGATTTTAGGAAAAACTTTTATCAGGAGGACTATCAGATTGGGCATAATAACGAGTACAAGAAGTTTGAAGCAGCATGGGTGTATGCCGAGTCTTCAAGCAGTAATATGGAACCGTTGCCATACGTTTCTGTGGCGAAAATAAAGAATACTCCGTATTATATTTTAGCACAAGCTCATATTTTAGAAGAAAGCAATGTTTGGGTATATGACTGGAAAACTGATGAAAGCTATCAGCCTTCATTTGTTACTCCTACTATGAAAAGTACAGTTATAATGCTTCATATTTCTTCTAATTTAGTTGATTGGTCAGAGGGAAAGGTTATTCCTGTCCCGCCTTTTACGGCATTTAACTATCCATTATTTATGGATAAAAATGGACACGGAAATTTGGAAATTGATGCTGATGATTTTTACCTTTTGGGTGCGGGTGCAGATGCGGAGCATATCGTAAGATTAAGATTAGGGATCAATATTGCGCAATAAGTGGATACTTTTGGTTCCTCGCGTTTTGCGTGGTTTGATGTTTTCTCTGAGGAGTTGAGAATGAAGCGTAAGCGACCCAGAATCGACCCCCTTTTCTTGGCGAAGTGGTTGTAGGGGGGGGGGTAAGCGTCCGGCCGCCGACCCTGTGGCTTAGACCAACGGTGTCCAAGAGTTTGGGGTCATAACCTAACATAGAGGTTCCTTAAGGATGCCAGGGCGAGGTTCCACGGGGTTTGCCGCCAGAAGTGGTCTTCGGTCCAGCGGATAAATTTGACGCTTCTCTGGGTCATTCTGGTGATTTTCTCCTGCCATCTGGGCAGGACGTCGTCCTTTTCGGCGAGTAACTGACGGGCTTTTTCGAGACGTTGACTGCGGCGTTGCCGCTCGGGCCGGTTGGTGATGCCTTCGTCTTGTTCGAGTTTCTGTTCGAACAGCAGCAGAAGATTGTGGGCCATGCACATGAAGCGTGCCTGCATTGCCTTGGCGATCTGGCTTTTGCCCCAGGCTTTTTTCACTCCGAAATTGTTCTTGATTTGGTCGAAGACCTTTTCCTCGTCCCAGCGCATTTTATAGAGGTGCGCGATCAATCCCGGCGGGATGCCCAAGGGCAGGTTGGTCAGGAACTGGAAGCGTTTCAAGGTGACCGGGCAACGATACTCGATGCGACGCAGTTGATGGCCCTCCGGGCTTTCCACCATGTGATCGGAAAGCACGCCGACGTTATGGGGATCGTCCCGCTCCCAGTCATGCACCCGGATGGTTTCCAGGCACATGTTCTTTTTCTGACGCGACAGAAAGTAGATCCCACTGCCCTGTTTCCATCGCTGCCACTGCTCGAAGTCGATGCCCGCCCGGTCCCACACGTAAAGGACCTTGCGGCCTTTGGGCGCACCTTGGCGCAGGGAGGCGATATCCTGGCGCTTGAGCGCGTGCATGTCGTGCTCGCTCTTGCGCATGGCCGATTGCAGCGAGAGGGTCAGCGGATGAAGCGTGTGAGTGCGCAGGTTCAACGCGAAGAAGTGGCCCGGAGGATATTTTTTGCCGTCGTCGTGGATCTTGTCGTGGGCGCTGGCCGCGTGATAGTGGCCATCACCCGCATACAAGTCGAAACCCGCAAGGCACTCCACCTCGGCCAGCGGATCGCTCAATGCGCCATTGGCCAGATGGCATAACTTCGCATGCATCTCATCGCACAGCTGCAAACGCCGGTCGCTTTGAAGGTTCTCGAAGAAAAGGGTGTGGCCAAACGGCTCACCCTGCCCGAACCCCAGCTTCTGCAAAAACGCCCGCGAACTGGGAACATCCTTCAGCACCCGCTGCACCCCGATACTCAGCCAATCCTCATCTTTGATCTGGGGGCAATCGCGTCCCCAGCAGGCTCCTGGAACCAGATCCAAAAGCGGTTGAATAAATCGCTCAAACAGCGCGGATGGGGGAATAACTAACGGCATAAAAATTTTTTCGCCAAAAGCCCTCTGCACACAAGGATAATCGCCCGCAAAGGGCACTAAATCTCGCCTTCGCATGATTCCGGGGTGAAATCGACCCTTGCCAATACCGACCCGCCATAGCGGCTCCCAGCATCAGCCCCAACGAACAGGGAGCATTCCTAACGATCTTCCGGTGGACACCGTTGTACTCTATCCTTATGTGGATCCTTTAGGAAATTACAATTTTCAAATCGATTATGCAAATTACGACCCATCCAACCCTCCTCCGATAATTTTGAATTTGAGTATACTTGCGCGTTTTTTCCATTGGGAGTTTGAGAAAGTGTTGGCTGGAGAATCGGGACTGGAGTCATTTGAGGCGTATGAGCGATGGGTGGCATGTCTGAAGTGGCTGGCTGACCAAGGGTTCTTCCACGAAGACCTTCTCTCTGACAAGCTCGCCCGTGAGTGGTCTTCCAGGAGGTTGGCCGAAATAAAGAGTCAGCGCTCAGAAGTCCAATCCGGTGAGTAAGGGCGTCTGCACCTTGATTTGATGATGGTGTTTGAATGCGTTATTCGTTTCCATCCACAGTTCGTTGATGGGGGATAGAAGGAAGTGAATGGAGTTATCGAGGGTATCGGCGCGACTCCCTTGGGCAGCAGCGTTTTCATTTATCATCGGACAAAGCTGCCGGCTGTTCTCCGCGATTGCTCCGGATTTAGGGATACCCTTCAGCGGAATCCGGGCTTGTCGCGATGTCAGGGCGGGGCGTAGATTTGACGGAGTTTTCCGATTGTTGCGTGCTGTCATAGGTGGCGCCGCAAGGACAGTTTTCAACGGTTTCCCGACATGCCCAAACCCATTTCGCCCCCACCGGAAGCGGATGCGCCCGCACCGCTGTTCAACTGGATTCCGCGTATCATCCGTCGTCAGCCCTTGTTTGCGGCGGCGGCAATCGGGGTGGTGGCAATAGGCATCGCGTTGGCAACGACGGCCGCGAGCCTGGTCGATGCGCTGGTCTTCAGGCCCATCCCGACCGTGGACCATCATGCGTTGTATCGTATCGACAGTGGGGTGTGGGGTGGCTTGTCGACGCCCATCCATGCCCGCGGGATCATGGAGCGGCTGCCGCAATTTGAGGTTTTCAGTTACACCCATACCTGGAGCAATGAGTTTTCCTATGGGAACACCCATGCATTGATTACCACCGGTGAACTGATGGGGGACGCCGTCAGGGTGCTGGGCTGGTCTCCGGCCATGGGCCGCTTTATCACCGAGGCGGATTGTCAGGAAGGGGCAGCACCGGTGGCGGTGTTGTCACATCGATTCTGGAAAGAAACCCTCGGAGGTTCGCCACAAATTCTGGGAGAAGGCATCCGCATCAACGGGAAGCTTTTTCAGGTGGTGGGCGTGCTTCCTCCCCGTTTTGATCGGGTCAACCGGACGCGGGTGCCTGCTGTCTGGATTCCCTACATTCATACGGGAGGGGATTGGAAATACGAGAGCTGGAGCTATTTCGATCAGTTCATCATCGCCCGAATCCCCGAGGGAACTTCGATGGCTGAATTGCAAACGATTCTTGAGGTGGCGACGGAGGACGTCATGCGCCTGCACCCGAATCAAAATTCGAAGGCTCACTACAGGGCTGTTCCGGAGCGCGTGGCGGCGCTGAGTGAGTTGGGTGATTTGCGGGGACGCAGCTATCTCATCAGCGGTCTGATTGGAGCCCTCCTCCTGATTGCCTGTTTCAATGTCGGCAATATGCTGCTGGCGAATGCCTATCGGCGGGAGCGGGAGTTTGCCATTCGGCGGGCGATCGGCGCCTCGTCCCGGCATCTCTTTCGGCAAATTCTCGGAGAAAGTCTGGTGGTGGCGGTGGCTGGAGGGGTGTTGGGCTGCCTGCTTGCGATCTGGTTGATTCCGCTGGCCGGGCAGTTGAATTTCCGGGGTGATATCGATCTGGTTTTTGACCGTCGCATCATGGCGGTGGCGCTGGGTATTACGCTGCTGATGGGGCTGTTGAGTGGTCTGGTTCCAGCCTATCACATGGCGCTGCGTCCGTTTTCCGATACCCTCAAGCGTGGCTCGCGGGGTTCTGCAGTTTCGTATTCTGCCCGCATCCTGGTGATCGGGCAGGTGGCGTTTTGTGCGGGTTTGTTGACTTGCTGCCTTTTGTTTTTCCTCTCCCTGCGGGCATCCCTTCAGTTTAAACCTGATTACGACATCGACAGGATTGTCTTCTTCGATGTCTACATGCAGGGCTTGGACTACGAACGACGCACGGCCCTCTGGAAGGAGGTGCCTGAGCGAATCGAGAACCTGCCAGGGGTGGAGGCGGTTGGTCTGGCCATTTTCCGGCCCCTCAGCATGCCTCGCAGGGCACGGGTGCGCTCTGCGGAAGTTGACCTGAGTCCCAATCCTGATGATAACGAAGTGCTCCTCTCCTTTGTCACCCCGGGTTTTCATCATGTGCTCGGCATTCCCATGGTCGATGGACGGGATTTTGAAGAGGTGGAAATCAGTTATCCCTTCGAGCGCGTGATCATCAATGAAACCATGGCCCGTCGATTCTGGCCGCAGAGTAATCCGATTGGGCAACGGGTTTATATGAGTGCTTACGTGCTGGAAGTCGTCGGCATCGTGCGCGACTTTTCCAATTTCGCATGGGAGGCACCGCGACCGATGATGTGGCTGCCGCACTACGAGACCAGCATGGTTGTTTGGGTGCGAACCAAGGATGAACCGATGTCGGTCATTCAGCCACTCCATCGCATCGCCAATGATGGGAACGGAGAATACTTCACCGGCGATATCCGCCTTTATGAGGATGCCCAGCGATGGGCCTTTCGCGAACTCGACTCAACCCTTCGGATCAATTTCGTGCTGGGAGTCGCCGCGCTTTTGCTCTCGATTGCCGGGACCTGGTATCTGACCCGTCAGTTCGTTCGCATTGGACGCAAGGACATGTGCATCCGGCTGGCCCTCGGCGCGCAGCCTCGGCAACTGCTGGTCCATGTCGTCCGGCGAAGCCTGACCCTGACCCTGACCGGAATCGCGGCAGGCGGGCTGATCCTCATCTGGGTGCTGCGTCATCTCCGTGACATGCTGCCCGGGACCGAAGGCCTCGTAGTCCTTGCTTTTCTGGCCGTATCCGGAACCCTCCTGCTCATTGCCGCCACTGCCAGCTACCTGCCTGCCCGATCCACCCTCAAACTTGAACCCCGCGAAGTGCTCAACGAAGTGTGAGGGGGGGGCGCAGTGATCGTGTGGGTCTGAACTGCCGGATGGGGAACTGGAGGGCTATCGTTTTCGGGTGATCAGGATGAGGTCCGTTGTGGTGGATCCATCCGGTTCCGGATAGTGCTGCCTTTCCTCACTGAGAAAGAACGCGGGACGTATCTTGCGGCAGCAGCGAACAGAATCGGTCGAAGCTGGCGTCGTAGAGATCCAGATCCATGAACCGGTTTTGATAGGCCAGGGCTATTTTGTCGTAAATGTGGATGGTGTGTGCGCTCTTGTCCTTCATGGGAGGGCAGCGTTCTTTGTGCGGAATTATTGATTGGGATTATCCATATCTGCGGCAATCTCCCAGAGACCATCGGAATTCAGTCGAAGGGTCAGGAGGAACTTGCCGTGATCGGGGCCGTCGACCTGAAAGCGGTAAGCACCGACGATATAGGCCAAAGGTTCCGATACTTCAAAAGCGATTGCCCGCAGATACAAACTGCCTCCCGCCTCGGCATAAGCGGCTTTGATCGCTGCCTGACCACGCACCGGAGGACGGTTGGAACTGAGGACAAAGCCGTCCTCTGTGAACAGGCTGGCCAGTGCAGCGGCATCCTTTTCCCGCCAAGCTGTTTCATAGTCGCGCAACACCCGCTCCAATGCAGCGGGCAGCGGCACGGGTGGCATTCCTTCGGCGGGAACTGCGGATTCTGCCGCTAGCACAGCCGACCAGAGCAGGGAGGGGAACAAGAAGAAATAGAGTTTTTGCCATGGGGAACAGAGAGATTTCCTTGGGAAGACCGTAATCATAGGGTGAGGGTAGTTTGATTGTCTCTTTGGAAGAATACCGGGAGAAGGGAGCGAATTACTTTTTGAGCATTACACTCAAAAGCTCCCCAGTACTTCAAAAATTAAGCTGTGGCAGAAAACAGATTTACGGTCTGGCGCGGAATCGAAATCCTGAGTGACCCGAAAGGACCAGTCCAATTTTTCCTGTTTGAGCTGATTTGACTTACTTGATTGAAGAGAGGGCCTAAGGTGTGGAATTTGCCCTTTGTCGCATGAGGTACTAATCGAATATCCCGGAGCGTTTTACCATGTGATCAGCCACGGGAATTACCGATGGTGGAGATTTGAGACAGAAGGAGTGCGCGTTGGTGTCTTCTGAAGTGACGGCAGGAAGCAGTGGATGTAACCGACCTTCGCGAACCGTTTGACCGCTTTCGCAAGGAGGCCGGAGATTTGCTTGATAGGCTGTCCAGTGTGCACCTGCCGGTCTAACCCCGTAATGCGAGCTTCACTTACAGCAGATATCGGCTTGCCTCATCGCGGATCGTCTATGGCTCACGGCGGCATCTGCCGTTGGTCAGCCACTAGCCTTTGAAGTCAATCGTCCAGACTCCATTGATCCTGGTTATTAATTTCTATGGTCTCCCGAAAGCCTCGAAGAGATAAGGGACTTTGTCTCTGTTTGCTTGAGATGTCCTCAGGCGGTGCCAGAAGCGAGATGTGCAAAGCACCAAAGGGCCAGCGCGTAACGTGTCAGTCCATCCAATCCCGGGAAGTAGAAATCGTATCGCACTGTTGAGTGAGGCTGGTATTGTAATGGAATTCCAATACACCGAAATGGACTGATTATTCATGTAACGAAAATGTTTGCATTCAATGACCTCTGCTTTCAATTTATGTGCAGCATTATAGTCATAACTCTTCACCACCATGAGTTATTCGTCTCGATCCTCTCATCTCCATATCTCAATCAACCGGCATGAAAAAAGCCTCTAAATCCCCTTCCACTCCTTTTAGCTTCGAGATTGATAAATCTCTTCACGCCGAGCTGCAGCGCTTGCGCGGCAAGCTGGGCAATCCATCCATCCGAGTATTGGTAGAGCATGCATTGGGCAAACTAGGCCGAGGTGCGGTTCGCAAGGAGGATGACAAAATACAGATTTCCGTTCGTTTGGGCTCCGCCGCCCGCGAGCAACTACGGAAACAATCCGGAGACGGGAAGGTAAGTTCAGGAGAAGTGATGCGTACTGCCATCGCTCGCCTCCTCGAACAACCCCCGTCTGCCGATCTCATCCAAACAACCCAAGCTGCCATGCCTAAGCAACCCAGGAAAGCCGCCAAGAAAGCGGCCGCTAAGAAAACCGCCAAGAAGGCCGTGAAGAAAGCTGCTGTTAAAAAGGCAGCCAAAAAAGCGGTCAAAAAAGCACCAGCCAAGAAAGCAGCCAAAAAGGCTGTGAAGAAAGCTGCTGCCAAAAAGTCCGTGAAGAAGGCTGCAAAAAAAGCACCGGCTAAGAAGGCTGCCAAGAAAGCAGCCAAAAAAGCCTCTGCTAAAAAAGCAGTGAAGCGCGTTGCAAAAAAAGTAGCGCGTAAAGTCGCCCGAAAAAAGAAGTAGGGCGGATCAGGATCCCAAAACACGCCTCTTGACGGCTCGCGAAGGAGAACTCTCACTTCGCGGGCCGTTTTGCGTCTGATTCCAAGGCTCTGATTTAAATCCAGAAAACCGATCGTTGGGAGCAGGAACGCTTTTCGACCGGAGTTAAGCTTTGGGGTTGCCGTCTTGGCGGCGGCCCTTTTTTAGTTGGTCGATCATGAGCTATAAGCACCTCACTCCCCCCTCTGGAGAAAAAGTGTCCATCGTCGATGGCACTCTCAAGGTACCGAACAATCCAGTGCTCCCCTTCATCGAAGGAGACGGCATTGGTCCCGACATCTGGGCCGCGGCTTCGCGGGTCATTGATGCCGCTGTGGAAAAGGCCTATGGCGGCGAGAAGAAGATCTCCTGGTTTGAGGTCCTCGCAGGTGAAAAGGCCAACCAACAAGTCGGCTCCTGGCTTCCTGAGGACACCCTTCATGCGTTCCGCGACTACCTTGTGGGAATCAAGGGCCCCTTGACTACTCCGGTGGGTGGAGGGATTCGCTCCCTGAATGTGGCGTTGCGTCAGGAGCTGGATCTCTATGTCTGCCAACGTCCGGTTCGTTATTTCACGGGAGTGCAAAGTCCGGTCAAGAAGCCGCAGGACGTCGATATGGTAATCTTCCGTGAAAACAGTGAAGACATCTATGCTGGCATTGAGTTTCAGGCTGGGACTGCAGATGCGAAGAAGTTCAATGACTTCCTTGTCGCGGAATTTCCTGCGTTGGCCAAGAAGGTGCGTTTTCCCGGCACCGCAGGCTTTGGGATTAAACCGGTTTCCCAGGAAGGGACCGCTCGCCTTGTACGTTCAGCCATTCAGTATGCCATCGAGAACGGACGCAAGAGTGTGACCCTGGTCCACAAGGGCAACATCATGAAGTTCACTGAGGGTGCTTTCCGTGACTGGGGCTATGAAGTCGCACAGAAGGAGTTTGGGGCCAAGGTGATCGGTGAAGGTCCCTGGTGTGAACTGCCGAACGGCATCGTGGTAAAAGACGTGATTGCCGACGCCTTCCTGCAACAGATCCTCACCCGACCGGCAGAATACGAGGTGATTGCAACCCTCAATCTGAATGGAGATTACATCTCCGATGCCCTGGCTGCCCAAGTGGGCGGAATCGGCATCGCTCCTGGAGGCAATATCAACTACGAAAACGGCGCGGCCATCTTTGAAGCCACTCACGGAACGGCTCCGAAGTATACTGGTCTGGACAAGGTGAACCCCGGTTCGGTCATCCTCTCCGGTGAAATGATGTTGCGCTACCTTGGCTGGACCGAGGCGGCGGACCTAATCATCAAGGGGATGGAAGGCTCCATCTCCAAAGGCAAGGTAACTTATGACCTTGCTCGGTTGATGGAAGGCTCAACCGAGATCAAGTGCTCGGAGTTCGGGGATTCGATCATTGCCGAGATGGGCTGAGCTGTAGTTTCCAATTAACGTTTCCTTTCAGCTCCCGTTGCTCTCCGAGTGACGGGAGTTTTTTATGAGCCCGAAGCGATTACAGCGAGCGTGGAAGCTGCAGCTGCTAGCGAAAGCGACTAAGACCATTTCCTTTTCGGGCTCCAAGCCTGGATCGCGGACGCGACAAGCGCGTCCCTCCAAGTTTGGATTGGGGAGGCGACACGTGGGTTCCTCCATACTCGGGGCACTGCGCCTGCGGCTACGCTCTTCGAAACCCGGAAACTCTGGCTTTTGAAGCTCTGACAACAGCCCTCTGAAAATCAGGAACCTGGTTTGACCGCGGGAATGTCGCGGAGGTGATCGGGAACCTTATCCGGCTGGTAGGTGGGGAAGTTCATTTCGAGGAGCGGGAAGTGGGGAACGTTGAAGCGAACCTCTCCGGCGCTGCGATCGACGAGGACGGCGACACCGACAGCTTTACCCCCCCGGCTTTCAACGATATCGAGGGTTTCCCGCACCCGGCCACCTTTGGTCATGACATCCTCGACGACGAGGATGGGTTCTCCATTCCCAATCTTAAAGCCCCGGCGCAGAGAGAGCAGGTCATCCATTTTTTCCACGAAGATGAAGCGTTTACCTAATTGGCGTGCGACTTCCTGGCCGATGACCAGGCCACCCATGGCAGGAGAGATCACGGTGGAAAACTCAAGATCCTGGGGAAGGGAAGCGATCAGCAGCTCGGCCAAACGGCTAACCCTGTCAAGATGCTCGCAAACGCGGGCACACTGAAAGAAGTGGCCGCTGCGCAAACCGGAGCGAAGGATGAAGTGGCCCTCGAGAAGGGCTCCGGTTTCCTTGAAAATCTGCAAAACCTCAGCATCGGAACTCATGGTTCTGTGATAGTGGGAGGCTTTGACTGAATGAAAAGGGAAAACTGACGGCAGATTGAAGATTGATTCCGCAGGTGGGTGATGGGCACAATGTCATTTCTCTCTACTACCTTGCGATGAACCGAATCGATCGACTGACGGGAACGATTTTGCTGCTCCAAGCCCACCGGGGCTGGACTGCCCGGAGGATTGCGGAACACTGGGAGATCAGTGAGCGTACGGTATTTCGGGACCTTGCGGCACTGGCCGAGGCCGGGGTGCCGGTTGTGTGTGATGAGCAAGGTGGGTATCGTCTGATGCGGGGTTATCACGTTCCGCCGGTGATGTTTACCGAAGGAGAGGCTTCTGCCCTTTTTGTGAGTGGAGAAATTGCGGAACAGCTGGCGGATTGTTCGCTCCGGGATGCACTGAGGACGGCATTGCTCAAGATCCGGTCGGTTCTTCCAGAGGAAAGAAAAGAGCAGCTGGAAGGCTTGAGAGAGACCTTGGGGGTGTGGATTCCCACGATTCAGCCTGACAGGTCCACTGATTGTTTGATTCCCATCCAGACTGCGATTCTGCAAAGGCACTGCCTCTCTTTGGTCTATGATACGGGAGGGCAGGGTAAATTGAGTGAGCGCAAAGTAGAGCCGTTGGGTGTATTATTCTATGGGGATCATTGGCATATGATCGCTTATTGCCGCATGCGTAAGGATTTTCGCGATTTCCGCATGGACCGGGTTCGCAGCTGGACTATTCTAGGGGAACGCTTCAGTGGGCACGACGATTTTTCTGTTCAGCGGTTCTTGGAGGAACAGTTTACCTGTGAATCGTTGTTCCCAGTGGTGGTGACGATAGAAACTGGCAGTCTGGAGCGCCTCAAGCGAGGACTCTTCAGTTTACCCGAGCGTGAAGAGTCTTTGAATGATGGGAGGGTTCGCATTGGGTTTATGGCGTTTTCGGTGGAGTGGTTGGTGGATTGGTTGCTCGGCTTCGGACCTTCCCTGAAAGTTGAATCTCCGGATACCCTGCGACTGGCACTGCGTGAGGCGGCTCTCGCCATCGCAAATAATTACCATCCGTCAATAAAAGTGCGGGGGCACTGACATAGGGTTGTCAGTCAGGGCTGATAGGATCGGGTGGTTTCCTTTGCTGAATCCGCAGGGAAAGCATGAACCTTAAATAAGCTCTAAACATGAAACAAAATGTCATCAATTGGTTTGAAATCTACGTCAACGACTTCGCCCGGGCAAAAGCCTTCTACGAAAGCATCCTTTCGGTCAAACTGGAGGAGATGGATGCGGAAGGTGGGCAAATGGGGATGTTTCCCTGTGACTACGAAAAGGGAATCGGTGGCTGCATTACGCAGATGGATTTCTGTAAGCCAGGCACTGGAGGGACTCTTGTTTATCTCAATGTGGAAGGTGAAATGGAAGCAGTTATCGGGCGGGTGAATGCTGCCGGAGGGAAAGTAATCCGGGATCGTTTCGCCATTCCACCTCATGGCTTCATTGCGATCATCGAAGACACCGAAGGCAATGCCGTCGGGCTCCACAGCATGGTGTGAGGATGGACGACTAGTATCTGATATTCAGTTGTTTGTGTGATTATTGAGACCATGGAGGCCTTGGCCTCCATGGTCTTTTTTACATTTAATCACGATGAAATCTGATCGATGGGCTGGATGGGCTGGTTTGTTGCAGCTGTCACGCAATCTTCACATTGGCGTCACGGAAAAGCCGGAGAAGGGGGGTATAAGTGGGATCATTCCAACCTGAACCCGGACCAGGGCGATGGGTGTGGAATGAATCTTAACCCAACATGACCAAACCAATTCAATCGATGCAATCGACTCGAAAACTCTTCAGCCTGCTTTGTCTCGCAGGTCTTACTCTCTCCGGCGCAGCCTACGCGAGTTCCAACGATGCGCTGCTGGAAATTCTCGTAGCCAATGGCACCATTACTCAGCAACAAGCCAACGAAGTTCGGGCCAAGCTGGCGGAGAGTGAAAAGGCAGCCCCCAAGGTTCCGGCTGTAATCGTGACGCCGAATCGCAATACCGTCTCAGAACTTAAAATCCGCGGCCGTATTCAAGGGCAGTTCGCCTACTCGGATGGCAGCAACTCCAATGTGGGTTCCGGTGCTGGTGACTACAGCACTTTCGAACTGCGCCGGGTCCGTTTGGGTGTGCAAGGACGCGTCCTTGATAACTGGCGCTTCCTCGTTGAAGCCAATGTCCTTACCGACACGGATCTCGACTCTGCTACCCTGACCTGGACCG
This sequence comes from Verrucomicrobiota bacterium, assembly GCA_050485245.1. Classification (GTDB taxonomy): domain Bacteria; phylum Verrucomicrobiota; class Verrucomicrobiia; order Opitutales; family Oceanipulchritudinaceae; genus JBJHBA01. The sequence goes on from JBJHBA010000003.1 coordinate 93,324, forward strand.
GAAATCCGCTGGCCAATGTCACTGTGGGCAAGGCGAAACCACAATTTGGTCACGAAGAAAACACTTCTTCGGCATCTATTCTGACGATGGAGCGCAGTCGTTTGACCGGTCTCTTTAATGGTGGCAAGCCCCTTGGTCTGCGCTTGCACGGTGGACAAGGCATCTTCAGCTACTACGCCGGAGTTTACAACGGTACGTCCGTCAGCACCAGCCGGATGGCTTCGGATGTGGACAGCTTCCTGTGGAACCTGAGCGGCGGTCTCAACCTCAGTGAAATGGTGGGCGACGGTAATAGCCTGCGCCTGCGCCTGGACTACCTGCACAATGACAAGGCCAGCGGTTACTATCGCTTCGAGGATGCCCTTGCCCTCAGCGCTCACTTTGCCAGTGGCGACTTTGACCTCCGCACAGAATACATGTGGGGCGAAGATCACTCCAGCGACAAGGTGCGGGGTTTCTATGTGATGCCTTCCTACTACTTTGTGTCGAAAACGCTGCAAGGGGTGATGCGCTACGAACATGTCAAGGGTGACGATGGTGTCAGCCTTGGTGCCAACCGTTATGCCGACCGCGTGCCCGGGCTCTATCGCTCCGGCAACAAATACAACGCCCTCTACCTCGGTCTGAACTACTACATCTCGGGTGACAACTTCAAGCTGATGGGTGGCGTCGAGTTTGCCGAAAGCAAAGACGACAGCGCCGCCTCCAGCGCCAAGGGCCGTTCCACCACGCTGATCACCGGCGTGCGCATGCAGTTCTAAATGAGACTGGTTCCTGACCTGTCTACGATTCCAATTCCATTCGAAAGAAACTTATGAAAAAGATCATCACCACTCTTGCGGCAGCTGCCATTGTATTGTCTGCCCCGCTCAGCCATACCGCAACCGCAGCAGACTATCCTGAATATGAGCGTGTTTCCGGAGTTTCCGGTAACCTCAATTCAATCGGTTCCAACACGCTGACCGTCGTGCTCCAGCTCCTGGCTGAAGGCTTTCAGGCCAAATACCCGAATGTGAACATTCAGATTCAGGGTGCCGGGTCCGGAACCGCACCTGCGGCCTTGATTGATGGCACTGCTCAGCTAGGCCCGATGAGCCGCGAAATCCGCCCGGCGGAAGTCGACGCGTTCGAAGCCCGCTATGGTTACAAGCCGACCCAGGTGGCCATCGGCATTGATGCTTTGGCGGTATTCGTCCATCGTGACAATCCGATTGAAGGGCTCAGCCTTGCTCAAATCGACGCGATTTTCTCCAGCACAAATCGCCTTGGACATTCGCCGATCCGGACTTGGGGCCAAGCTGGTTTGACCGGGGAGTGGGCCAATCAGCGCATCTCGCTTTATGGCCGTAACTCTGTCAGTGGTACCTACGGTGTATTCCGTGAAATTGCTCTCGGAGGTGGAGACTTTGACGGACAACGCTATCAGGAAATGCCTGGATCATCCGCCGTCGTTCAAGCGATTGGCGAAGACCGTAACTCCATCGGATACTCTGGAGTCGGATACCTGACACCAGGGACCCGTGCGATTAAGGTTGGTTCCGGAAGCGGTTTATTCGAACCCACTCCAGAGAACGCAGCCACTGGTGATTATCCGCTTTCCCGCCTGCTGTTTGTCTATGTGAACAAGGCACCGGGTGAGCCTCTCGACACGCTTACCGGTGAGTTCCTCCGTTTTGCGCTCTCAAAGGAAGGGCAAGCCATCGTGCAACGAGCAGGTTTCTTCGCGCTGCCGGGCTCATTTGCTAATCAACAACGCTCTCAGCTCTAGTTCATCAAAAGGGATAGCTCATTACTGTGTTACTTGGGGATGTCGGCATGTGTCGTGTCGGCATCCCCCCTTTATTGAAAGCACATGAAAACAAAAAGGGAACTTCCACCCATACCTGATCGCTTCCGGGTTTCACCTTTCACGCTGCATGTCGATCGCCTCATGACCGGCCTGATCATGATTGGCGGGATGATGATCATCGTCGCGGTATTCTTCATTTTTGTTTTTATTGGCTTGAAAGTGGCCCCCTTGTTCCGCTCAGCGGATGTCAGCGCCAAGGCAGAGATTCTGCCTCTGCCGGAACGGGATATCATTTCATTCGGTATCGATGAATGGCGTGAGGTTCCGTATTTTGTAACAGGGGAGGGAGAGATTTTCTTCGTCGATCTGGAAGATCCGAACAAGCGCCACAAAAACCGTGGTATCTTCTCGATGGATACAGAGCTTCCGGAGGGTTTTGTGATTCAGAACCTGCGCCATGATACACTGCGTGACAGAGTCATTCTGACATCCACTGACAGCAGGGTTTTGATCAAACAAGTGCGATTTGAGCCTGATTTTTCCCTTGGGAGAAACTACCGGGTGATTCAGCCCTCTATCGAACAACTGCCTGTGGTTGATTTGGGCGGACCTGGTTTTCCTGTATTGGATGCGGTGTATGGAGAAGGAAGCCGTCAGAGAATCATTGCCGGGATCAAAGAGATCAACGACCAACGTCAGGTCCACATCGCCACCCTCACACAGCGCCGCACCATGTTTGGAGTCGGACCGCTTGAAGTGGGGCAACAGTTTGATCTGACCCCAAAGCTGCGTGGAAATCCGATAGCGTTATTGGTGCCGGAAACCGCTGATTTGCTGCTGGTCGGTTATGAGAGTGGGGAAGTGGATTATTTTGCTATCGATCCCAGCGGGAATCTCTCATTGGTCCATGGGTTTCGTCCCTTTGATAATGGCACGTTCCAGCGAATGGAGTTTGTGCTGGGTGATCAGACCGCACTTTTCTTCAGGGATAACGGACAACACGTGGCCTGGAATCTTGCTTTTATCGAAGAAGAGGGAGGACGGCGCTTTATTCAGAGCAAGGTGTTTCAGGATTTGCCGGGCCCGATAGTCGGCTATTCTGCCAGCCGCAGAAATAAAACATTTTTGACGACGACCGGCGACCAGGCACGTCTGACGCTCATGACCACGATGGCCAACCGGTGGGTGAGCGATCTGGATTTTGAGGCAAAACAGGTATTGATCGCACCACGCTATAACGCGTTGTTCTTTCTCGATACGGAGAATAATCTCAGGGTAAAGGAAATGGTCGATGAACACCCCATCGCGGGGATGAAGACCTTTTTTAGTAAAATCCAATATGAAGGTCGACCGGGGCGTATTTTTGACTGGCAATCAGACGGTGGCGCAGCCTTTGAGCGCAAACTATCGATGGTTCCCCTGATCATCGGAACGCTAAAAGGGACAATTTATGCCATGTTTATTGCGGTACCGGTCGCCTTGCTTTCGGCCTTATATGTTTCTCAGTTCCTGCGGCCCAGCCTGAAAAGAATCGTCAAGCCGACGATGGAAATCATGGCTTCGCTGCCTTCAGTTATCCTCGGGTTCTTTGCCGGGTTGTGGCTTTCACCGATCATCAGCAATGCGGTGCCCTCGGTCATGCTGGCGGTAATCGGGGTTTTTGTGGGGGCGGTGATTATGGGGTATGTCTGGACCCGTTTGCCGGACACCATCCGATTGAAAGTTCCCACCGGGCTGGAGTTTGTCGTTGTGTTCTTTCCCGCCATGATGGTGGCTGCGATTGGCTGGCAATTCGGGCAGGTGGTCGAGAACTGGATGTTCCTGCAGTATGATGATGTTTTGGAGCGGGATGTGGGCTCTTTCCGGATGTGGGTGGTTAATGTGCTGGGATGGGATTTCGAAACGCGCAATGCCCTGGTGGTTGGTTTCGCGATGGGTTTCACGGTGATTCCGATTATTTTTACGATTTCGGAAGACTCCCTCAGTAATGTACCCAATTCCTTCCGCTCAGGGTCCCTTGCTCTCGGAGCCAGTCGTTGGCAAACTGCGGTGCGGATTGTTCTGCCGACTGCTGCGGCAGGGATCTTTTCCGCTTTGATGATTGGTTTGGGACGGGCGATTGGCGAGACCATGATCATGGTGATGGCGACCGGGAATGCGGTGGTTCAGGACTTTAATCCCTTTACCGGGATGCGGACTCTCTCGGCCAATATCGCAGTGGAGATTTCAGAAGCGGAGCAGAACGGTACGCTTTATCGGACCCTCTTCCTCTGCGCCTTTATCCTCTTTGTCTTTACCTTTACCCTGAATACGATCGCGGAGTTGCTCAGGCAATGGCTGAGAAAACGTTATCGGGCTGTCGAATAATGAGGATAACAGCACCCTCCGTGTATCCATAATAGAATACGTTTCAATCGATGAAAGAAAGCACTCCCTTCGGAAAAAACATCAAACCAGTTGGTGAGATCTGGGTCTGGGTGACAGGCGTTGGCCTGGCCATTGGCCTGTTCATGATCCTGTTTCTGCTCTCGGTGATTGCCTGGAACGGCTTGAACTATTTCTGGCCCAAGCGCATTGCCCAGATTGAGTTGTCGGAGGAGGGAAGGACTCACTTCAGGTCGGGGAAAGAGGTCGCCGGTGTGGTCACCACTCGACGCAACCTGCGGGTGGAAAATCTGAATCCCCGGGATGTCGATCTGGTGGATTTGGCCCGCGATAACCCAGATTTCATGCGGGAGATGCAGGTTTACACTGGAAACCGTGATGTCTTTGCCACCCAGAACTTCGCCTTCCTCAATATGGGGGATATTGAAGCGATTACCTTTCCCGAAGAGTGGATCGTGATTGAACGGACGGAGTGGGGCAATGCGATCGCGCGTCCAGTGGGACTGCGCATGCCCGATAATGTTTTTCTCAGTGCGGACGATCCCGGCTTTTATCAAACGCTCAGAGAGAAAGTAAATGATGTGCGGGACCGAAGGTCCGCCATTAATCGGATTGAACGGAATGAGATGGGCCGGATCAATGCCCGCATCAACCGCGAGGTGCTGGAAATACGTTATCTTGAGTCATTGGAAGAACCGACGGCGGCGCAGTTGTTAGAGCTGGATCGTAGAAAAGCACGGGTTGAGCAAATGCGGGAAGAACTGGTGCCGCTGGGCGAACGCAGCAGGATTTTACGTGATAAACAGCGGGAAATTACTTTTGAATTTGAACTGGTCAGCGGTGAGCAGCGTGCCCAAACGCTTGCCCATGTGATCAATTTCTACCGACCCAACGCGATGAGCTTTTTTCAGCGTGTCAGTTGGTTCTTCTTCAAAATATGGGAATTCCTTTCCGATTATCCCCGGGAGGCAAATACCGAGGGAGGGATCTTTCCAGCTTTGTTTGGGACATTCGTCATGACGGTACTGATGAGTATGGCTGTCACGCCATTTGGGGTTTTGGCGGCTGTATATCTGCGTGAATACGCGAAACAGGGGCCACTTGTCAGTGCCGTCCGTATTTCAATCAACAACCTGGCCGGGGTACCCGCTATTGTGTTCGGGGTCTTTGGCCTCGGGTTCTTTATCCATGAGGTGGGTGCGGTGATCGACCAGGTTTTCTATCCTAGGATGGTCGCAATCAACACACCGGTCTTTGGAACCGGTGGGATCTTGTGGGCTTCCCTGACTCTGGCTCTGATGACGGTACCAGTGGTGATTGTCGCCACGGAGGAGGCGCTTGCCGCCGTCTCGCGCGGGGTACGTGAAGGCTCACTGGCCTGTGGTGCTTCCAAATGGCAGACTATTCAACGGCTGGTGTTGCCTGCCTCCAGCCCGGGGATTATCACGGGATTGATCCTGGCAATGGCCCGTGGGGCAGGAGAGGTGGCTCCCTTGCTTTTGGTGGGAGTTATGGCGCTGGCTCCGAGTCTGCCGATTGATGGGATGTTCCCCTTTGTTCACCTTGATCGGAAGTTCATGCACCTCGGATTCCACATCTACATCGTGGCCTTACAGTCACCGGATACCGAAGCGACCAAACCGCTGGTGTTTGCCTCGACGCTGGTGCTCATCCTGCTGGTGGTAGTGCTGAACCTTGGAGCCATTCTCATTCGAAATCACCTCCGAAAGAAACTGACCTCGGCAGCGTTTTAATCATTATTTTTCAATTATCATGAGTCATTCATTCCAACCAAAAGAGTATCAGGGAAACACTGCAGTTGAATCCGCTCCCAGTCCTCAGCCTGACTTCATCAAAGTGCAGGACTATAATTTTTATTATGACGGGACCAAGCAGGTGTTGTTTGACCTTAATCTGGACATTCCAAAGTTGAAGGTGACGGCCTTCATCGGCCCGTCAGGTTGTGGTAAATCCACTTTGCTGCGGAATATCAATCGGATGAATGACCTGATTGATGGAATTCGTCACGAGGGCGACATTACGATCGATGGCCACAGTATTTACGATCCGATGCTGGAGGTCATCTCTCTACGTAAGCGCATTGGTATGGTGTTTCAAAAGTCGAACCCCTTTCCGAAATCGATCTACGAAAACATCGTTTACAGCTTGCGGGTAGCGGGTCGCAGCAAGCGTTCTGAGTTGGATGAAACGGTGGAACGATCGCTGCGGGGAGCGGCTCTCTGGGATGAGGTCAAGGACCGCTTGCAGGAAAGTGCGTTTTCACTCTCCGGTGGTCAGATGCAGCGCTTGTGTATTGCCCGGGCGATTGCCAATCGTCCCGAAATTCTCCTGATGGACGAACCTTGTTCAGCTCTGGATCCGATTGCGACCGGGAAAATTGAAGATCTGATTCACGAGCTGAAGAAGGAATACACTATCGTCATTGTGACCCACAACATGCAGCAGGCGACCCGCGTTTCCGACCGGACAGCCTTCTTTTATCTCGGGAAACTGATCGAATACGATGAAACTGAAAAAGTTTTCATGAACCCTGCCAATGCCCAGACTGAGGCATATGTTTCCGGCCGATTTGGTTAATTTTCTGTATCGAATATTTCACTCACTCTAAAATCAAGCGTATCACATATGAACCGTTTTTTTCATCAGGAACTTGAGCTGTTGCGTCGCCATCTGGTGGAGATGGCTGAGAAATCGATTGATTCTTTGGCCAAGGCTCTGAAAGCCCTGGAGATGGAAGATGTCTCTTTGGCCAAACAGGTGATTGGCCAGGATGACGAAGTGGACCGGCTGGAGGTCATGATTGATGCTGAGGCCAGCCGCTACATTACGTTGCGGGCTCCTGTGGCCAAAGATGTGCGCTTGGTGACGGTTGCGCTGAAAACGAGTCAGGACCTGGAGCGGATTGCGGATGAAGCCTGCAACATGTCGAAGCGAATCAAGCGGTTGATCCGCGGAGGGCTGATTCCCGCCAAAGGCAACATAGCGGAGATGGGCGCGAAAGCGATTGCCCAGACTCGGAAGGCCATTCAAGCTTTTCTGCAGGAAGATCCGGTCAGTGCCCGTGAAGTTAAACCGTTGGATCGCGAAATCAACCAACTTCACAAGAAGAATGTCGCTGAATTTTCGGCGGCGATACCGGGAGATGCGGAGCATGCCACGGCCTACATCGAATTGATCTTTATTTCGAAGGCGCTGGAGCGGATTGGTGATCATGCCACCAACATCGCGGAGGAGTTCGTCTACCTATTTGAAGGTCAAGACATCCGGCATTCCGCCAGCATCAAGCGTCTGGAGGAAAAAGAGGGGAATCGGGAAAGGAAGAAGGAAGAAGGATGAGGGAGAGAAGACGGGAGACGGGCGGCTGCGCCTGACGGGGGACGGGGGACGGAGGGCGAAGGAAGAATCTCGTCACAATCGCTATCGGTATCGGTATCGAAATCGTTCAAGGGTAAGGGGGGATGGTAGTTTTAAAACCCATGACGAAGGGGCCAAGGCAGGTAGCGCTGAGCGTCCCTGCTCAGCAGGCCGAAGGCCCTTTGGTGGCCGGTTATGGGTTATTGGTTGGCAGATCGGAAAAATGCTCCAAAGGAGCAATGCATACCAGCCCGGGGTGCAACCCCGGGAATCGGCCAAACCATGCACTGTTCTGAAGGAACAGGGTATCAGATGCGGAGGTAAGGTGACCCCAAGATGCGGCGTTCCTTCAGAACGCAGGCAATCATGGGGCCACATCCCAGGGATGCACCGCGCGTGCGTCCGAGACCCAGCGTGGATCTCTTTTTTTCAGCGGAGCGGGGCTTGACGGGGTGGGGTCGAAGGCGTTTTGCTGCTCTTTTCTCATGTTCGACCTTAAACGGATCCTTCGTGCCTTGCTTTTTTCGACCAGTGAACCGCTGTCGATAAAGGATGTACAGGCAGTGATCACCCGCTATCACAATCAGTTGGAAGAAGAGCTGGCTGAACACGCAGAGGATGACGGGAATGAACATACCTCCTCGGAGGCGGACGGGCAGGGGGTGATGCGGGATCTGCTCAATCAGGTACCTTCCTTGCTGACTTCGACTCAAATCCGGGATGCGATGGATGCGATTCAGAGCGAGCTGGAAGAGGCGCAGGATGTTTACCGTGTCCAGGAAGGGCCCAACGGCTATCGTTTGATGATAGCGCCGGATATGGCGGACTGGGTGAGATTGCTAAGGGATGAACCCCGCCCCCAGCGACTGAGTCCGGCCCAGATGGAAACATTGGCGATTGTCGCGTATCGACAGCCGGTGACACGGGCGGAAATAGAAGCGGTACGCGGGGTTTCCTCGGACAGTGCTTTGAACAAGCTGATCGAGCGGGAGCTGGTGCATGTCGTCGGGCGTGCTGAGCTGCCGGGCAGGCCTATCCAGTATGGTTCCACAGATGAGTTTCTGGAATTTTGTGGAATCAAGGGCCTGGAGGAGTTGCCTGCCAGTGATGTGCTTTCGCCCCATCAGATTACGGAATGGATCCGGCAGGCGACCGCTCCCGAACTGGCAATCGGGGACCGTGAGGTAGGGTTGGCCCCGGAAGGGCGGGACGGAATGCCGCACCGCTCGACCGTGATTCCGGAACCACCGAAACAAGGAGAGTGAAATCTTGGGTTGTCGAAAGCCTGAAATCGCATTGTGCTAAGTCATTATGGACCTTGAATCCCTGCGAAAAGAAATCGACGCTATCGACCGCGAGGTGATTGAGCGGCTGAATAAGCGCGTACGTCTGGCCAGCGAGATCGGGCAGGTCAAGGTGCAGCAAGGGCAGGCTATTTATGTGCCCAGCCGGGAGGAAGAGGTGTTTCGCAAGCTGGACGCTGGCAACAGTGGTCCATTGACGGAAAAGGCGATTCGAGCGATCTATCGCGAAGTGATTTCAGCGGCGATTGCCTTGGAGAAGCCGCAGATGGTGGCCTATCTCGGTCCGGAAGCGACCTATACCCATGCTGCGGCCTTGAAGAATTTCGGTTCGAGCATCCATTACACGGCGATGAGCACGGTTCCGGATGTGTTTGCGGCGGTAACCCGTGGAGAGGCGGATTACGGGGTTGTCCCGGTCGAAAATTCCACGCACGGCACGGTGATCAGCACGCTTGATATGCTGGTGGAGACCGGCTTGACGATTGTCGCGCAGATCTATCTGGAGATATCGCATGCGCTGATTTCCCACTCTCCGCTGGAAAAAATTCAATCGGTGCATTCCAAGGACAATGCCTTGGGTCAATGCCGGCAGTGGCTGGCGCGCAATCTGCCGGGAGTCGATCTGGTAGATGCCACCAGCACGGCTGCGGCCGTCAAGTATGCGGCGGATCATCCGGAAGCGGCGGCGATCGCGAGCCGGGTTGCAGCCCAGCTCTACAACGTGCCGATCCAGGCCGAAGCGATTCAGGATCAGATTGATAATATCACCCGCTTTCTGGTGATTGGGAAGCATCCTACCCCGCGTCTGGGAGAAGGCCGGGACCGTTCCAGTTTTGTCTTCACCCTGCCAAACAACCACCCGGGGGCCTTGATCAAGGCCTTGTTCCCCTTCAGTATGCGGGGGATAAATATCAGTAAGATTGAGTCCCGGCCCAGTCGAAAGAAGCTCTGGGATTATTATTTCTACATTGATATATCCGGCCATCGTGAAGATCCGGAAGTGGATGCTGCGATTGAGGAATTGGAGCAGTTCTGCCCGTTCATCAAATGGCTGGGCAGCTATCCCAATACCCGCCTTTGATCCATCCCGTTCCTCATGGCTGAGCTGTTCTGCTTCCTCAGCATCCGGGTGGTCCCCAATGCCTCCAGAAATGAGGTAGTCGGATGGATGGAGGATGGCTTGCTCAAGGTCAAGGTGCAGGCACCACCTGAAGGAGGACGCGCAAACAGGGAAGTCTGCAGCCTGATAGCCTCGCAGCTTGGGCTGGGAAAAAGTGCTGTAAAGGTGGAAAAGGGTGAGAAAAGCCGTCAGAAAACACTGCGTATCGAAGGTATGGATACGGATGTCTTGCATGCCAGACTGGGTTTCTGAAGGCAGGCGTCCTTTGCAAAACGGACATGTCCGGGTTCGTCCAGACCGGCACTTTTGAGGAGGAGTGAGAAAAGGGGCCTTAGGGAACTTGTTCGGGCATGCCGGGGCCCGCCAGATAATTTGAAATGCGCCAGGTGTGATAGCCGAGGCGATCGAGCCAGCGGATGACGTCGAGAAGTTCCAGGGCTTTTGCAGTATGCCAGCCACCGACGGACGTTTCATTGAGCAATGCCGGTCTTTCGAAACGTCGCACTTCAGTCAGGTTCGAGGCTTCCTCTTGAACCTGATGCCACCATTCTCCCTCGACTTCACCGGAGAAACCTTGAGCGGCCAGATCCAGAAGATGGCAGGCTCTGGCGGCGGCATCCCGGATTCTGGGGTGCTGGAGCAGTTCCCGGTTCCCTGATGGGGGGAAGAGGTGGGAGTGCATTCTGGTGAGGTGGTCAATAGCATGGACTTGAGCAACCCTGGATTCCGAGATAGGTTGTTCGTCGGAGCCACTGGGGATTTTTTCAAAAAACTCCTGGATGGCCGCCAGTTTCAAGGCGGCTTGCTCTTTGCGCTCGTAAGCAGCAGTTTCAGGTTTTTGCCGAATGGCCTCACTGGCCAGTAGAAAGATTTCTGCGGCGACCTCAGTCATGGCCCGCCGACTTGCTTCCAGGGCGACTGGAGGGGTGTGCAGAAGACTCTTATCCAGGTGGTGCAGGAGGGTGGGTTCGGAACGGTCGGGGAGGATGCGTTCGATCCATCGGGCAAATTGATCTACAAAGGGAAGAAAGAGCAGGACCCCCAGGCCGATGAAGGCGGTGTGGAATGCGGCCAGACTGATGGCTCCGCGCTCCAGTCCAAGATTGTCCTGAGCCCAGAGAATACCGGAGAGAAAGAGAGGGAGCAGCAACACGGCGATGAGGCCAGTCGCCAGATTGAACAGGATGTGGGCACAGGCTGTGCGTTTGGCGGGCGTGGTTCCGCCAATGGCAGCGAGTGCGCCAGTAACCGTTGTCCCGATGGCGGCACCAATGACAACCGATGCGGCTTGCTCGAAATTGATGGCTCCAGCGTGCAAGGCGGTGAGGGCGGTCGCGACAGCCGCGCTGGAGGACTGCATGATCACAGTCAGAAGGATACCGATCAGCATGGCCAAGAGGTGGGCGAGGAAACCCTCTGAAGGGAGACTGGCTAAATCGAAAACCCCGGACAGCCCGGACATGGCGGTCTGCAATGTTTCAATGCCGATGAAGATCAAACCGAAACCGCCGAGAGCCAAGCCCAGTGGCCGCCAGCGGCCCCGCCCCAGTAAACGGATGAAGGCCCCGACTCCCACCAGGGGGAGGGCGTAGAACCCGAGGCTGACCTTCAGGCCCAGGACGGAAACGATCCAACTGGTCCCGGTTGTCCCGAGACTGGCCCCGAAGACGACGCCGATGGCCTGGGGAAAGGTCAGTAATCCGGCACTGACAAAACCGATAACCGTCACGGTGGTCGCGCTCGAAGACTGGACCATGGCGGTGACAAGTGCGCCCGATCCAAATGCTTTCAGGGGCGTTCCGGTAAAGCGCATTAAACCAGCCTTGAGGGCATCCCCGGCGTAGGATTTGATTCCGTCCGTGAGGAGAACCATTCCGAGGAGGAACAGACCGATTCCGCCCAATAACTGAAACACGAGCACCGTCATTACGGATAAAGTGTGTTGCTCGCATTGCGTCAAGCAAGCCAACTGCAAGGCAAATTGCGGGCTCAGCTCAGGGTGCCAGCAGGGGTCTGGGGAAAGGGGAGTGGTTAAGAGGTGTCCTAAAACTGCACACTCATCCCGGCAGTAGCCATCATCGGCGAGTCGAAGCTGACCCTGTATTCGGTTCCCTCCAGCGCGGAGGAATCCGGATCTTTGAGGCTCATATAGACCACGCTGCTGTAGAAGCTAACCCTTTCGGTGGCACGGTAGCGAAGGAGTCCTTCGCCATAAAAACCGTAGAGGAAATCGCTGTCTGTCCCCCGCTCAAATCGAGTACCGCTGGTGGTGTCAAAGAAACTGTCATTGACCGGAAGATTGAGGAGGTTTTTCCGCATAGTGGCCTCACTGTTGTAATAGACACCGATCAAGCCCGCGCTCAGTTCGGCATCGAAACTGTTGCTGATGCGCCAGGTAAGCGTAGGGCCGACCCGGAGGTTGACCATGATTCCATCAATGGAGAATACGTTGCGAACTTGGGAAGGCACGACGATATCGTCTCCACCCCAGATTGGCTCGATGACTTCACTTTCCACCAGATCAACGGCAGGATTGATGGCGGCTCCGCCTCCGGTTGGGCTGCCTTCATAGCGCCCACCGGGTTGGTGGGAGATGGTTTGGCCGGGAACAAAAAAAGTACCGGTTTGGACGATGTAGCGACCTTCCACTGTGGTATCGGACTGAAATTCCAGCCGGTTGAGCGAAATGCCTGCCTGAATACCTAATCTAAAGCGATCTGCCCGCTTTCCCCATTGGTAAGCGTAGGCGAACTCCCATCCGAAAGAATCCTTGAAATCAGATTCAAGGCCAACTCCGAGGGTTTCAGAGCGATAGCGTGTCAGGTCAAAGGAGGTGACATATCCATCCAAATCGACCCGGGCATTATCCATCATGAAGCCAAAGTCCGTTGTCAGGTCGCCGCTTCCCGGGACAACATAGCCGTCGTTGAAGATGAGGACGTCAGAACCGGCACCAAGCGAGCTATAGCCGACGGTCCCGAGGTTACTCAACTCGGCGTTGATGCCAAAAAGCACCTGACCGGAAATGGAGATCCTGGATTTTTGCTCCTTGGGCTCCGGGCGGCGGAAGTAATATTGCGGTTGCGCCACGGCCAGGCTGGGTCCGGCGAGGACGGCAAGAAGGGAAAGGGCGGTTATGAGCTTCAAGATAAATGATCAGTTGGCGTTGTAGAAACGGTAAATGCGGAAGGGAACTTCACTCGGGTGTTTGTGAGTGCGCGGCGGGCCGTGGTCGATCCACAGCAGGCGTGAGCCAAGATTCCGAAGAACCGGGGCCTGAGCCGCACGCCAGATTCCGTCATCATCAAGGTATTCGACGTGGATGTTGTTTCTGTTTGGGTTATCGATTTCGACGAAGACATCGCCCCGGCTGTTGTGATCCGGCAGGAAGCGGATGATCCTCGAGGTGCTGATGGTGGAACCACGGTTGGCCTGAGGGGCCGTATTTCGGGAAAGGAAAATGCGGACAGCTCCTTCCCGAGTCAGCCGATCAAGGTCAAACTGGGACCGACCGCCATTAGTGAACTCGATGAGGAAGGAGAAAGGGTCTGCAGGATTGGCTCCTGGCGAAGTGGGGAAGGTTTCCCTGGCAGGATCGAGCAGAGGCCAATTCAGGCGATGGTAGAACAAGGCTTCACTGACCCGGATATCGGCATTCTCATCAAAGAAGTTCACCCCCGAGCGGGGTTTCCCTTCTATCAATGTCTCGAATGTTGTGTTAGCGGGATACCGTGGCCGGAAAGGGGGGGTTACAATCAGGTCGTAAGTGACTTGGCTGGTGTTGGAGCGGACCAAAGGATCATTGCTTTCCGCATCCGGGTTTTCCGGATCATAAATTGCGGTGTTGAAAGCAATCTTGTAGGAACGGTATCCTTCCAGGCCTGAGGAGGAAGGAGCCCCTCCGGAGAGGTTGAAGTCAAAGAGTAATTCGTGCAGTGCTGTCTGTGGATTCCGCACAGGGGGATTGCCTTCACCGTGAGAGATCGGATTGAGGAAGAGGTGGGTGACTTCAATGTCGGGAAGGTCACGAAGCACCAGTTCATACTCGCTGTATTCTCCGAGGGATATGTCCGTTTTATCGGTATTCACTTCCGAGATACGGAAGCGGATGATTTTGTCAGATGCAGCATCAGGTTGCCAGGGATAGGTCTGCCGTTCGATTCCCTCAAAATTGAATCCCAAATTGAGTCCCACTTCCGTGTTGCCGGCGGTGATCCCGAAATTGAGCTTTTGGCCGATCTGTACGTTGATCGGTGAGCCTTGGTTGTTGGCGACGAAAAAGTCCCAGTCTTCGACGCTTTCCGTCGTTGGGGTCAGAATGCGTGCGGTAGTCCCTTCTTCGAGAATCTCCAGCTTGAATTCCGTGTTCAAGCCGACGGGGCGATTCAGGATAATCGGAAGCAGCATAGCGCCATCCTGGCGAGCCACTACATTCCCTCCAGACGGAATATAAGCAGGGTAGGCAGCGGGACGGCTGGGGTCATACTGTGGATTGTTCTGGGCAAAATTCAGTTGTATGGGGTCGTCTTCTTGAATCGTAAACGTGAAGCTTCGGTTCTCTCCCAGCGGAAGCTCCGTGTCATCTGCCAGCACGGGGGTACCCAGTTCGATGGTGATGGTATGACCCTGAGGGACCCGCCGTGCGCTGCCCACTCCAAACTGCAAGGTGGTCGTCAGGCTTCCGGCGGGAATAAACATGGTGTTATCCTCCGTCAGGTTGGTGATATAGTGATAAGTTTCCTGGTTTTGGTCCTGATCTCCGCGAATGGCGGTACCTCCAAGGGTAACCGGGATGGTCACCCGTTGAGTCTGGGGAGCACTGATGGAAATGCTTAAGCTGTGGACACCATAATCCGGGATAGAGCGGCCTTCGGTTGATTCCCCTTCGCGATGAAAGAACTCAACTTCCAGCGGTCCACTGTCCATGATCGACAGTCGTGCCTTGCGGGAATCGGTTACCAGCTCGGTGGAAGAGTCCTCGATCCAGGCGGAGACAATCGACATCTCAAATTCCTTGGTCTCTCCGTTGGAAGATGGATCGTAGAGGGTGGGGAGATTGAAGGCCATCCGGTTGGATCCGGCTGGAATGGTGAAAATGTCGCCTTCCGGCCAGTTGGAGTCCCGTCGGAATCCTCCGGAACCCGGATCAATGGCAAACTGGATTTTAACCGGGCGGGGGGCTGTGCTGCTGAGGATGAAATCCACCGCCATATTTCGGCCTTCCAACGCGCTGAACTCAGTCCCGTTGAAATGCACGGCGATCGGGTCGTTATCGATGATTTCAATGACCGAGCTGCTCGGTTCAACCGGACGGGCGATGGTCAGGTTTTCTTCATCGATACGGAAAATGATCGTGCGTTCGTGCTCCTGAATCTGGGCATCGTTGATGATACGAACGGGGAACTGCAGGTTGGTTCGTCCCGGAGGGAATACCACGGTTCCGCTTTGCGTTTCTGGATCCCATTCAAATCCATCGATATTGGCGGAGGAGATGAAAAAGTCGCCTTCTTCATCGTCTTCAGCGGTACCTGCCACGGCGGTGGAAGCCTCATCCATGTAGAATGGAACAACGATTTCGAGAGTTGATTGTTGGGACAGGCTCATCCCGACGGCGACAGTCCCATGGTTTTCCGGGACGGTATACTGTTTCTGCGAGAAATAGACCCTGGTGTACTGGGCGTGTGCGGGGTGGGCCGCAGTCAACGCGCTCAGAGCGGTCAACCAGGCGAGGGTGCGTAGAAAATGGGAAAACATCGGGCAGAATCTTAGAATTGCACGGTTTCAAACCGGGCTTGGTCAAAATTGTAGAAAACGGCCGTATGCGGGTCCTGGTCTTCTGAACGTTGCAGGAGCTGAAGCGTTTCTCCGGTATCAAATCGGTAATAATTGGGATGGTATCGGCGGTTGGTGTAAAGCCAGCCCATGTTCTCGTTTGCGGCAGTGGTCTCTCCATCGAGGGTCCTTGTCGAAACGATGCGCCCATTGATGAAGACCCAGAAATCGTTGCGTGATGAAGACAGCGGCACGTAGGTCCATCCCAGGTCCAGTCTATAGTCCCAGAACAGGCTGAGTCGACGGTCGGCAAAAATCCAGTCGTTCAGCCAGATGGCGTAATACCAGTTATTGCCGGCATTGTAATCTGTATACCAGGGGAAGGTTTCCAGGGTTTTGGTAAGATCGGCAAAATCAGGGATTCCGTCACGGTCAGAATCCTGATCGTCGATGATCAGCAGAAAATAATGGCGGCTCCAGAATTCTCTGGGATCTCCCACATGTCCGGGGGCATTGGTGCTGCCGTCGGGGTGAATTTCTTCCATTGTCCTCGCGTCAAGGCGCCGAAGGACAGAGAAATAGAGGTCGTCTGTGGCCCTGACCGGGGTGGTCTGGTCAAAGCGCCAAAAATTGGCGGGAGATAATCCGGGGACGGGAAAAGTGAAGGCAGGGATCGAGACATTTCCGGTCGCAGAAATGTTGAAGATATTAAAATCCTGAAAGCGGGCCTCTGGATGATAGGCGGCTCCGGCCAAATCGATCAGGGCGGTTCTGCTCCCAACGGATTTAACTGCCCAGGAAAAGTTTCCGTCCGCTCCGGTGAAGTGTCCCACCACCGGGGTGGAAGGCAACTCACTTGGACGGTGTTGAGCGCGGACAAACCCGATGGAATTAGGATCAGTGACCACCCGGTTGTGTTCGTCCTTCATCCGCCAGGTTAGCATACCTCGCTCGGAAGTACGCCGACTTCCGCTGTTCCAAGCCTCGTAAAAAGCGAAATAGCGTGTGCCGATCTCAATATCGTTTTCTTCGTCGGAATCCTCATCGTAAATTTCCTCATCCTGGAGGGAATCCGCGACATCCTCCAGATTGACGGCAAAGTTCGTCGATTGGGTGTTGCGGATGATCCAGTAGTTGGGGGCTTCGCTGGTGAGGTCTTTTTCAAAAGCGTAGTGAAAGATCTCCGAGAAGATGGGAACGGCCCCGGAAGGGTTATCCACCTGGTCCGGGGAAACAATGCGCATTCCAGCGCTCCCGATGGAGTTCCACGATGAGATGTCCGATTCCTCGGCGGAAAGCGTCATGGCCCCAAAGGCGAGTCCGATCAACGGCAGGTAGCATTGGGGTTTGCAAGTCGGTAGCATGGTCATGAGTTCTGGGCTTCGGCGGTGAGTCACTTGGAATTTGCCGAATACAGGTTTAAAAGGGAGCAAAATAGGGTCGTGCATCGGTTCGGCGCAAGCAGGAACATAGGCTCCTTTTTCTTCCGTAACACATCGCTGAGACGAGTCGAGGGATCGGGATGTTCAATCCTGCACATCTTCGACAATGAATCGGCTCCTCCCCATGCGGCCTTTTACCCTTGTAGAGGGGCTTTTAATGTCTTTTCGATCAGGGCCAAAGCCTTACCGGTGGCTCCAGAGCTGTTCTGGCAGAGGGCCGCGCCATTCCGGCCCATTTTCAAACGGGTGTCCGGGTCATGGAGTAGCACTTTCACCGCATCTTCGAATTCAGGCTGGGTGGAGACCCGGTGGGCGGCCCCTGCTTCCACCAAAGCGGCGGCAATTTGGCGGAAATTGGCGGTTCCGGGGCCAAAGATGATGGCTTTCCCGTGTGCGGCGGCTTCAATCGGAGTCTGTCCTTCGGTGTGTGGGGGCATAGTTTTGCCGACGAAGACGAGGTCCGCAATCTGTACAAATCTGGCCAGCTCTCCGGTGGTGTCTGCCACATAAATGTCGGTGCCTTCGGCTGCCCGGCGGCCATCGGTCCGGAAATGGACCTTCCCCCAGTGTTGGGCGAGGGCTGTGGCGATTGACTCGCGGCGTTCGGCGTGGCGTGGCACAATCACTGCCTTGACCGCCAGTCCTTTCTTGCGGGCAGTGGCCGCTGCCGCCGAGACCATTTCCTCTTCTCCCGGCCAGGTGGATGCGCCCAGCAAAATCCGCTCATCCGGCCCCGCCCCGATTTCCGTCCGAAGGGCTGCTTGTGCTTCCGGAGGTATCGGGTCTTTGAGGGCCACATCAAACTTCATGTTCCCGGCAGTCTCGATGGGAATATCCCCAAGCTGGAGAGACTGGAGGCGCTCAGCGTCCTGTGGGCTGCCGGCTTGGATGGCGCTCAAGGGGCGCAGGAGGGGGCGAATCAAAGCCTTGAGACGGGTGTAACGTTGATAGGAGCGGTCGGAGAGGCGGGCATTGAGGAGGAGCACGGGGATCCCGTGCCGTTTGGCCTGATGAAGGTGCTCGGGCCAAAGTTCACTTTCCATCAGGATGGCGAGATCCGGTTGGAGCCGCTTCCAGGCACGGGCTGAAAAGCACCACCAGTCCATCGGGAAAATTCCCCGCCAGATCGAGTGCGAGGCGTATTTCTCTTCGAGCAGACGGCGCCCGGTGCTGGTGGTGGTGGTCAGGCAGACTTCTATCTGCGGATTCTTGGCCAGTTGTTCGAGCAGCGGTCCGATCGCAAGGAGTTCTCCGACGCTGACGGCCTGAATCCAGATCCGCTGCACTCCGGTGCGCTTGGGAGGTATGTTCCCGAGCGCACCGAAGCGATGGGCGAAATCGCGGCGGTATCCGCCTCTCCGCCACATGCGTGCTGCATAATAGGGCAGGGCACAGAGGGCGGCCAGCGGATACAGCAGTCGGTATAAGCAGATCATGAATGAAGGAATGCTGCGAAAAAGCAGCCGACACCCAGCATCAGCCGATGATGAGACTGTCGCCAGTCATTTCTTCGGGTTGCGGAAGCCCCATCAACTTGAGCACGGTGGGAGCGATGTCTGCCAGGCGGCCGCCATCCTTCAGCTTCAGCCCTTGGCAATCATTGCCGTAGATGACGATTTCCACCGGATTGAGGGTATGGGCGGTATGAGCCCCGCCATCTTCGACCCGCATCTGGTCGGAATTACCGTGGTCAGCGGTGATCACCGCTTTGCCGCCCACCTGATCGACGGCTGCCAGCAGCTCGCCCACGCCCGCATCCACGACCTCGCAGGCTTTGATGGCCGCTTCGAGCACGCCGGTGTGTCCAACCATGTCCGCATTGGCATAGTTCACGACAATGAGTCCGTATTTGCCGCTGAGGATAGCCCGTTTGGAGGCTTCGGTCACCCCGGGAGCACTCATTTCCGGCTTCTGGTCATAAGTGGGGACTTCTTTCGGACTGGGAAGCATCTCCCGGTCTTCACCCGGATAGGCTTCTTCCTGATAGTCGTTGAAAAAGAAAGTGACGTGCGGGAATTTTTCCGTTTCCGCACAGCGAAACTGACCGATCCCCTTTTCCGCCACGTAGCTGCCGAGGATGTTGACCATCTTGGGTGGCTTGGTGAAGAGCACATTGGGGCAAAGACCTTTCTGATACTCGGTCATCGTGGCATAGAAAATGTCGAGCTTGGGACCGCGCTCGAAGCCGTCGAAACTGTCTTCGATAAAAGCGCGGGTCAGCTCGCGCGGACGGTCTCCCCGGAAGTTGAGAAACACCACGGCATCCCCATCGGTGATCGTGGCCACCGGTTTGCCATCGGCATCCACCACGGCGGTCGGGACGATGAATTCGTCCCCCTTGCGTGAGTCGTCGAGCGGTTTCTCGTAGTATGCCTGGACTGCAGCGGAGGCGCTTGGTGCGGTGCGCTCAATGGTGCGACCGGTCAGGCAGTCGTAGGCTTTCTGCACGCGATCCCAGCGAAGGTCACGGTCCATCGACCAGAAACGACCACACACCGAGGCGATTTGGCCCACCCCATACTCGCGGCACTTCCCTTCAAGGGCTTCCACGAATCCTGCGCCAGTGAAGGGACCGGTGTCGCGCCCATCGGTGAAGGCGTGGACATAAACCCGTTCGATCTTTTCCTGTGCACAGATCTTCAGAATGCCGTAGAGGTGATCGAGCATCGCGTGGACACCTGCGTCCGAGACGAGGCAGAAAAGGTGCAGCTTGCCCCCTTGCCGGGAGCGGTCGAAGGCGGACTGCAGCACCGGGTTGTCCAGCACCTTGCCTTGGGCGATCGCTTTGTTGATCCGCACGATTTCCTGATCGACGATACGGCCAGCCCCGATGTTCTGGTGACCGACTTCGCTGTTGCCCATGACACCGTCCGGGAGGCCCACGTCCGGCCCGCAGGCCATCAACTCGGTGCGGGGCCATTCCGCCGTCAGGCGGTCGGCCACCGGGGTGGTGGCGAGCTTGACTGCATTGAATGCATCATGCCCGGAATTGTGGTTGGCGCCCCAACCGTCGCGAATGATTAATACTACTGGTGCTTGTGCCATAACTGGAAAAAGGGTCATCCTAGGAAATTGTCAGCCTCGACTGCACGCTTAAACGACATAGGAAAGTGTCATGATCAGTGCATATAAGGCCAGCAAGGCAAAGCCAAAAGCCCTTGACAGGTGCGTCCTCTGAAAATATACCCCGATTCGGAAGACGATGAGCAGAACCAGCATGCCGGGGAAAAGCAGTTGAAAAAAGCGGGTGTCCGCAGTCAGCCCACCGGGAGTCACCGCGGCGGACAATCCGGCCACGAAAAGCACATTGAGAATATCCGCCCCGATGACATTGCCCACCGCCAGCTCTCCATGCCCGCGGCGAACAGCGTTGAGCGCGGTCACCAACTCCGGCAGGGAGGTGCCAAAGGCGACCAGTGAGGCAGCGATGACGGCTTCGGGAACTCCGATTCGAACCGCTCCGGCTTGAACCGTCGGGATGAGAACCTGGGCTCCAATCAGAATGAGTGCGATGCCACCGAGCAGGAGGGAAAAGCTTTTCCAGGCAGGATCCTTTGATCCCGTTTGCGCCTCCAGTTCTTCTGGAATGAACGAAGAAACCGCTCCCCTGCGGGTCGATTGAATGGAATAATACAGATAAGCGACAAGTCCGGCCACCAGCAGAAACCCGCCCCACTGGGGAAGGTGTCCGCCAGCGGTGAATGCGGTTCGGGGAGCGTGCCATGGAACACACAGCACCACCAGCAATACGCCCGCTCCAACCTGGATCCAGCCCTGCTTGTTGACGACTTCCCGCTGCAAGGGGAGGGGCTTGATCATTGCGGCCAGACCAAGAATCAACCCGCAATCGGTGATAATGGATCCGACCGCGTTCCCCAAGGCCAGACCAGGACTCCCTTTAACCGCCGCCGCCACCGACACGGCAGCTTCCGGGAGGGTGGTCCCGAGGCTTACCACGGTCGCCCCGATGATGATGGTGGGCACCCCCCATTGGCGTGAAAGCGCGACCGCCTGCTCTACCACCATGTCTGCCCCCCTGGCCAGAACCGCCAGGGCAGCTACCGTGATCAACAATAACACCACCAGAGGCAGAGGTTCCACCCACCCGTGAATGATCGCTTCCATATTTCTCTACTCTCAATGGCCGGATGCCCTGCGTCCATAACGAAACGGTTCCCAGACAGCGGACCTGACATCTTTTTTCACGAAAACGCTTGCCACCAACTTCCGGAATTGCCTGTTTTCTCTGTTTTTCCGGGCCGGATTAGCTCAGTTGGTAGAGCAGATGACTCTTAATCATTAGGTCCAGGGTTCGAGTCCCTGATCCGGTACCATTTTCCAAGCCCGTCCAGGGCAGAGCTTGGGAAAAGGCAGGCTGTAGCGTCCCCGCACCGCATCTCGGTTCGGCGTCCAAAGCCCGATGAGCGCAGGAACCGTCAACCGCGGATATCACGTATTACTGCGGTTTTTTTATTGCCGCGAAAGGTCTCAAAGACCGCAAAAGAGCCAACGAGGACGTCGGCGTTCCCAGGGTATGTCCTCCGTCTTCGCCCCCAAGGTGACACAGACATTTTTGTCTGTGACGTAGCTCCGATCCCCAAATAGCACAGGCATTGTTCCTCCACTTCCCCTTCGAAACGCATTGCCAAGATGCCCGCAACGTGTCACTCCAGAGACACTCGTTTCCCCCCAGCAGGCCTCACGCCCGTTCGCTTCACTCACTTGAGCCGCTGAGGGATATGCGTTCCATTTCAATAATCATCTTCGCGCCCTGCGTGAACCCTCTGGCGGTTTCTCTTTACGTTTCCGCTGCGGTAAAACGGCTCCATTCACCCCAAACAAAAGAAAAAGATGAAAGATAAAGCATTTGCACCCTTACTCCGTCTACATCGGATCCCTTGAGCAACGGAATGGAAACAAAGCCATTTTAATGGGGCCAAAGTATCTGGAGCAGTACGAACGTCTTGTGGACAATGAGAAACACGTTTGCGCTGGATTTCGCAAGTAGGCTATCAGGCGAGCATTACATTCGCCAACGCAAAGGCAACGGGTGGTCCCATAGGTCCGTTGCGCAATCTAATGAATGAACAGGAGAACAACGATGACTCAGCAACAAATGATCTCGATGAAATTTGCGACAGTTTATCCACTGTATATCCAAAAAGCGGAGCGTAAAGGTCGTACCAAGGAAGAAGTTGACCAAATCATCTGCTGGCTGACGGGTTACGATCAAACTGGATTGCAGGAGCAGATCCAACAAGGGAGTGATTTTGAGACCTTCTTTAATCAAGCTCCCTGCCTTCATCCCAACAGCTCACTGATCAAAGGTGTTGTGTGCGGTGTCCGGGTGGAATCGATAGAGGATCCGCTGGTGAAGAAGATACGCTACTTGGACAAGCTGATTGATGAACTTGCCAAAGGAAGGGCGATGGAGAAGATCCTGCGGGAGTAGGCGCTTATTCTGTTGGAGAACAATCCTAATCGAAGAGGCTTAGCCCGTTTTTAGCTACGCCATCAACGCTTCGCTTCGTTCCGCTTGTAATTTACCCTCAGTAGGACCGTCTGCTCCGAGTGCATCATCATGGTGGGGTGGTGTTTCTTGACTGAGAGTGCTTGCCTTGGGCATTCACCGTAGATCAAATTGGAGAACTCCCCATTCTTGCATGTTACGAATCCTCTCTTCGCTGTTTTCTGCACCTGTTCGGTGCGACATGATCCCACGCTTTTCAGGGCAGTTCTATCGTTCATTTGGAGCGAGGTTGCTACTGGGATGGATGGCACTCCGTCTGTGCTGCGATGGAGTGGGCGAAGCGTCCGTCCAGCATGATGAAGTCCAGGCGACGCTCAGCATGCTGGCTGCCCATGCTTCGCTGCGGCTGGGCAATGTCGTCGATCCGGATTCCCTCAGCAACCGAGAGATGCTTGAGCGCATGGTGCGAAATGCGCTACTTGATACGCCTTCTCTTCCCGCCCCCTTGGAAGATGTTGTGCTTCCGGCGGAGGGCACTTTGGTGGGAACATTGCCGGGTGCGTTTTCCGTCAATAGTCGAGGAAATGCGATCTATCGGATGAAGCTGAGGATGCCAGATACGCATCCCCGACTTGGCT
This sequence comes from Verrucomicrobiota bacterium, assembly GCA_050485245.1. GTDB lineage: Bacteria > Verrucomicrobiota > Verrucomicrobiia > Opitutales > Oceanipulchritudinaceae > JBJHBA01. The sequence goes on from JBJHBA010000003.1 coordinate 116,619, forward strand.
TTTCTCCGGATATCTCCTATCAGAGTCAATTGGGCGACGGCCTTCTCGGAAGGCGTTTTTGGTTTTCCACCAATCTGCCGCGAGATATCGTGAGGGGTCGAAGTTTGCTTTCACGGCATGGAGAAATCCGTGGGTTGGAAGGCAGTGCGTCGGACCGTTTTTACTTTGACAGTAAACTAATGGTCTGTGTGACAGGTCCGGAGACATACGGGCGACCTGACAGTGTTTATCGGACGGAGGTTGATTCGTTCAAGCGTATCGTGGCGAAAGGATCCGGGGAATCGATTGACACATTTGTGGTGTATGAACCGGATGGGCGCAGGCTGATATTCGGTAAGTTTGAGGATTCCGAAGATGGCTTTCAAAGGACGTATGATGAGGAGCGCGAAAGGCTGGGCGATGTGGCCCATGTCTATGCTTTGAAACGCGTCGAAGATCCGCTGGGGAATTATCTTGAGTTTCACTATACGCATAAGGGATTTGGCGACTGGGTTCTATCACGGATCGACTTCAATGGAAGGCGTGATCACGCGCCCTTGTATGCCATGCATTTTCACTATCGTCAACGGCACGCGGCCAGCGCCTACCGCGTATTGGAGCGAAGCGACGATCGCCAACTGCTGGAGTTGATTCAGATTTGCGAAGCCCCCGATGGCGATGTGGTGACGGAATACCACCTGGACTATGAACGTCCGGATCCATCAGGAGTGCATCAACTGAATTCCATTACCGGCTACTTCAGGGCCGATCGTGGTAGGCCCCTCGAAGCTTTGCCCCCGACTCGTTTTACCTGGTCGAAAGGCATACCTGAAGATGCCGTTTTTCCATCCTTTGAGCTGCCTCCGCCGGACCACTCCGAGGGTGGCAATTCGCGGAACATCGGATTGCTGGGTGATTTTAATGGGGACGGGGCGACGGACTACCTTATCTTCAATCAAGCGATCCACGTGGCGTTATCGGATCGCAACGGGTTTGGGACGGTTTTTCAGGAGTGGCTCACGGAAGATACGATCCGTGAGATGTTAGCAGGTTCGGACGCTCTTGGTATTGGGCTGGGTGATTTTGATGGAAATGGTATCGATGATGTGATTCTGGCAGGTGCAGATGGACGTCTGGCCGTTTTCCGTTCCACCGGTGAACGTTTCGAACCGCTTGCGCGGCTTGATCTGTCTGACCTTATACAAGCGACAGAGAGCACTGATGTGAAGGTTCCACCTGCCGCCGGATGGATTTCACGAATGGTTACTGGAGATCTGTCAGGAGATGGCCGCACGGATGTGCTGGTCCACGGACCGGATGGCCGTCTGCACCAATTCATCTGGAATGGATCCGCTTTTGAGCGATTTTCCGAAGCTGCTGCTACTGTACCTACGGCTGGCCCCGTGTATCGAACAGCTTTGATGGACCTCAATTACAATGGGCTGCATGATTACCTGTGGGTGGAGGCGTTTTCGGAGGGCGACCGCATGGAGGGAACAGAGCATTCGGCCACCGGCCTGAGGTTGCGCTATCGTTTGAATCTTCCCGAAGGTGGTTTTTCTCCCGCGGTGACGATCCATCAGTGGAACCAGGATACGACTGGCGGAGCGGGTATAGCTCTGCTGAGCGGCTTTTTCAATGGGGATAGCTTCCCGGACTTTCTCGTGGGCGAGCCGTCGGATCGGGTTGAAGGAGAATTGAACTGGATTACCCTTCTATCTCGCAGGCACCCTCCCCATTTGCGCCACCCCGAACAACCTACCTATACCAAGGTGACTGTTTCGCCCACAGGAGGCCCATCTGACGCTTCCCTGTCTGCTGGAGCGATCGACCTCAGGCTGGAAGCAGAGCAAAAATATCGTGGTTTGCAGAGGGACGGGACGGCCATGATGCTCATTTCACCCGGCATTGAGATCGATCCGGGACTTAACCTCTTTGCCTTGGACCTGAACCATGATAGATGGGATGACTTCATTTGGTTTGAGCGGAAGTCTGACGGTTCCGGCAGTTGGTGGAGCCGGACATCGCTGGGGGACGGTAACTTCGCCCCTCCGCAAAAACTTGATGGGCACCCCTGGCGCGCATTACAGGCGCCTGATAGCGGATCGAGTCGTAACCGGATGCTGGTGCGGCGGAATCATGATATTAATGGCGACGGGATCAGCGATTGGACGGTGGAGCAGCAGTCCGTTCGCGGAACATACCTTGCAGGATCATTCAATGGAACCGTAGCCGAGGAACCCTCCAGCGCATTCGGAAATCTTGTGACCCATATCACAAACGGCCTCGGCAGCACGCTCACCGTCGGCTATCGGGGCTCCAGAGATCCAAGCGTATATTCTCAAGGAGCCCCTGTTCTGTATCCGATTCGGGAAGTGAAAGGCTCGATACCCTTGGTTGCTGAATACGGAAAAGACTATGGTGGAACCCCCTATCATTTCAGCTACCGGTGGGGAGCTCGGCGGATTGACCTGTCAGCCCGCGGATTACTCGGCTTTGGAAGTATGATCACTTTCGACCGCCAGACTGGCTTCTTTAAATTCCAGCACCTCTCCCAGTCTTTTCCGATGACAGGGTTAAGTGTCCGAGAGCGGACCTACAAGAGTCAATTGCGCGATGGGTATTACCGGATTGAGCTCATAACGATGAAAGACATAGAGGTGGTTTTCGACGCGGTCGCGGATCCTGTGAGTGGAGCGCTCTATGGAACCCTGTACCCGTTTGTTGCTTCTGAGGTGGAGTCTCGCTGGGCTTCCGGTTCCAATACTCCCACTTTTTTGCCGACCGATGATTCGCTGGATCAGATGAGCGCTCATCTGCTATTTCCCTCTCCTGTTCTCCCCCGACTCTCTGCTCCGGTCACCACCCAATATTGGTATGACGAGCAGAACCTTACTCAGAGAGCTGGCTTCGGTCTGCCCAACTACCGCACCGTCTTCATCACCAGAGAGGATCAATTAAAGGGAACTGTCCGCCACGGAAACCAGACTTTGAAGCGAGTCGTACAGGCCAACGGGAATTTTAGAGATGAGATCCGCACCTTTTACCCTCCGGAAGGCCCGGAAGATCCGTTCACGCGGCTCGAAGCGACTCTGCAAATCGTCGAGCGGACGGGGACTACGCTCATGAGAGGTCCCGTCACCACATCCCGGTATTTCTGCAATACCACACTCCTCGACAGCGTTACGGTCGATTCGCACAGTGCAACAGAGGCTGGCTCTAAGGGCATTCGAACAACCACTTACGAGCGGGATGAATGGGGACGGGAGGTTCGCCGGAGGGAACTAACTCAGCCTGAGAGAGGAAACGACGCCGATGCCAGCAGTGGCATTGTCTATGTCGCAGACGACTTCGATGAGTGGGTGGGCCTGCCGCAGCGAATCTGGGAAGGGCAGTGGTACCGTGAGATTTGCTATCATCCTTACCTTCGAACCCCCGTAAAAACAATCTATGCGAACGCAGAAACGGTCGTGCGTGACTTTGATGCGTTGGGACGAGTGATCCGAATCGAAAATTCTGCCACCGGATTTGTGCAAACGATCGATTATGCCTGGACTCGACCTGAGAATGACTGTTGGCGGCAAACCCAACGGGTTGATCCCCCCGCAGGTGGCCAGGGAATGCAGGGGATCTCTGTCTATGCTACTCGAAACGTCAAGTCCACGGAACCGACGGTCATCTCTTACTATGATCGAATGAACCGTGTCATTCGTACTATTAAGAGGGGTGATGATGCTCCGGACCGTTACATTGATTACGTTTTTGACAATGAGGGTAGGAAGGCTGCTGATTCCCAGCCCTATGCTCCCGGAGAGACAATCATTTGGACCGTATTTTACTACGACAGTGACGGCAATGTCTCCAACTCGGTTCGGCGGAGACAGGAGCCCAAGCTTTAAGGTTGATCCGGCCGAGTAATAGAAGTCCGTTTTTGTCTGTTTGGCGGGACGTGATATTTCAGGGACAGACGCCAATACAACCCTTGATTGGACTGCTGCAGGTGCCGCATGGGTGCTCACTGTTGGCGGCAACCCCCTTTGGGATTTGTGGGGGACGCCCGCACCACTTGCCGCGATTTCGAAGGAGGCTGTGGGGTAAATGCAAGGGACGGATCGTTGTTTCGGCTATCCTGTTGAAGGGGCATAATCGATTTCCCGATCCGGAGACTTCCGCCTTGAACAGCTAACGTCTAAACTCCATGGTTTATTTGCAGGTCATCGCCATGGCTTCGCTTTCTGTTCCTCCCTTGTTACTCCAACTTGGTTTTGTCTCATGATTATTTACGGATGGGGCTATTACAATCGTCGTCAGTTCAAGCAAAGCCTGCGAAGCTGTGCGAACTGCGGACATACCGGCTTGCACCGGTCCTACACTGCGACTCGCTACGCCACACTCTATTTTGTCCCGTTTGTTCCACTTGGAAAGATTCGGGTCTTGTGTGAGTGTCCGAAATGTAAAGGGGCTGAGCTGGTCCCATTCCGGGAATGGAAGAAGCTGAATGGTAAAAAGCTCAACGAGGTGCGCCAGAAATGGCAGGCCAATCCTTCTTCCCGACCAGCTACGCTGGAGATGATGCAATATGCCCTCTACTTGGGCGATGCCGCCTTGTTTCAGTCTGTAGCCAGCGAAACAATCAAACGGTTCAGCAATGATCAGGAGATGATCCGGACGGTAGCCATCGGCTATGAATGTCTGCTGCAACCAGTGGAAGCGCAGGCAGCTTATCTGGAAGCAGCTGAATTGGGCGGGGCAGAGGCCTCGTCCATTCTTCAGGAAGCGGAGGATTGTGCCAGTCGGGCGAAAATCCCCCCCCTGCGTAACCCCAATCGCTGGATCCAATCGGCCCCGGTCATGGTGGTGCCATCCTTGCTCATCGCCTTGGCGATCTTCATTTTCTCGAGCCTGTTTGTGACGGGTCCCAAGCACGCCTATGCCTTCAATGCGCTGGAGGAACCCTATGCGATCCATATCGATGGAAAGCGCCTTTGGATTCCCCCCATGTCCAGTATCAAGCTGAATGTTCCCTACGGCCCGGTGACCATTTATCATGCCTCGGATGGACTTACCTTCGACCCGATTTCCGCCGATCTCTCTGTCCCCTACTGGGAGCGCCTCTTCGGGAAGCACGTCTTTCTCTTCAATCCCGACCAAAGTGCATTTTTTCTTCGGCAGCGGCTCGCCTATGCGGTGGATGTGAACCGGGCGGAGCACCTCACCACCATTACTCCACTGGTGGGGCAGGCGTTCTATCGGCTCAGTGACATCGATCATCCCTTTACGGAACCACCCGATGAGGTCTCACTCAGCACTTCCAGTTCGGTGGCCTATCGGGAAGTGCTCTATTTCGAGAATGAAATGGATCCACTGATTCTGGCCTCCTGGATGCATTTGAACGGTTTTCCTGCCGAATCCCGCAGCTATCTCCAGCGGAACATCCCTTACCGGCCCAACAGAGTGGATCTGCTGTATACGCTCGTTTCCATCAGCGATGCGAGAGAGAGTCTGCCCTATTTGCGGCAGCTGACCTTGCGGGAACCGTTAGAGGTGGAATGGCATCGGGCCTTTCAACTCGTTGCCGAGGATGTTTTGCCCTATAATGTATTGACCCAGCAATACGACACACTTCTGGAGATGCATCCGGATGACAGTCGCGTTCACTATCTGAGAGCCAGGCTGTGTCGGGACCGGAAGGAATACCGGCAACGCATTGAGACCGCTCTTACATTCAATGCTGAGTGTGCCTACTCCCTTTATGGGACCGCTTGGGAACGCCTCATTACGGGTGACTTTACGGCCGCCGATGAGCACATAGAGCAGGCGTATTATTTTGCGCAGGACAACCCGATGTTTTCCGCCCTGCGCAAGGATGTCAAAATTGCCTTGGGAAAATGGGATGAGTGCATCGAAATCGTTCAATTGAAATCGGGGGCTATCCCATCCTATTTTGAAGATGCCCGCCTGCTCGTGCAGGCACTGGTGCTCACTGGCCAGGAAAATCAGGTCAAAGGAATCATTGAGGCGTTCATTGATGAGCATGCGGATCTTTCAACGGAAGAGATCGTGCTGATGCATCAAGGCTTCGAACTCGCCATTGCGGAATCAAAGCAGGACCGCAGGCAAATTGTGCAATTGATTGAGCGAATCGAAGATGCGGAAAAGAAAGCTGTGGGTGCGCTGCTTCAGGGTAATCCCGCCCGAGCCTGGCAACATTGGAGAACGATCGAAGATCCCGGTTATCGTGAGCTTCCCCTCCTCTTCACCATTGAAGCCACCGCCAGAATCAACGGGAACCGGGATCTGGCCAGAGAGTGCGTGAACGCGATCCGCAGCATACTCTCCACGCCCGGAGCCCGAAACGAGCAGATCAACCTTCTGATCGCGACGAAAACGCCCCCGTCGCTGGATGAGGTGTTGGCGCTTTCTTACGCTCCCGAGCAAATGCGTTTTTTCCTTTATGCTCTTGGGGTGCGCTACCCGGAGTCACGGGACGTTTTCTTTGACCATGCCCTGATTCTGAATTATCGGCCGGATGCCGGGAAAGTGCTTTTGGAAAGCCTCATCAACGCCCACCAAAGCGAAGTTTGATGCGTTACAACTGCATGAAACCTCGGAGTTCCTCCGGTGCCGCTACGGCTTTGCAAGTTGGCTGAGGAGTTTCATCGAAAGGGAAGGTAGTTGATCAGCCAATGATCTATTAGAAAACCCGGGGTTGTCGCTCATCCCGTGAAAGGTGATTTGCGCTTTGTATTCTTCGCCCGATACGCTAGTAATGGAGAATGCAACCGATGCAGGCGAATTTGTATGCGTCCGATGTCTTTACCATGGCGTGCAGCCAGTTTGACCGGGCGGCGGATTTAATCGGTATTCCTCACGAGCACCGTGAGCGGACCAAATACCCCAAGCGCTGTCTGGCCGTGACCATGCCTTTGCGTCTGGATAACGGGGAGGTTGTTGTGCTGGAGGGCTATCGGGTCCAGCATCACCTGTCGATGGGCCCGACCAAAGGAGGTGTCCGCTTTCATCCCGACGTAACGGTGGGGGAAGTGGCGGCGCTGGCCATGTGGATGAGCTGGAAATGTGGCCTGGTTGGGTTGCCTTATGGTGGAGCCAAGGGCGGCGTGGCGGTCGATCCCACCCAGCTTTCATTAGGTGAGAAGGAACGGGTGGCCCGGCGCTACATGCAGGAGATGGTGCCCTTTGTCGGCCCGAGTATTGATGTGATGGCTCCGGATATGGGAACGGATCCCCAGACCATGGCCTGGATGATGGATACGTATTCCAATACCGTGGGCTGTTCGACCCCGGCAGTTGTCACGGGAAAACCACTGGAGGTCGGGGGCTCAGAAGGGCGCCTCGAAGCTACCGGACGGGGAGTGGCCTTTCTGATTAAGCGCTACCTCGAAGGCCATGGCATCCGAATGGGGCAGGCCAGCGTCATTATTCAGGGCTTTGGCAATGTCGGTTCCTATGCGGCCACCGGACTGCTCGGGTATGGGTGTCGGATCATCGGAATCAGCGATGTGACGGGAGCCGTCTATAATCCCGATGGAATTGATGTACATGAAGCGCTTGCTTACACCCGTCTTCATGGGAACCTCGGTGGCTACGCCGAAGGGGAGCGGATCACCAACGAAGAACTGCTGGAGCAGGAATGCATGGTATTGGTCCCGGCTGCACTGGCCCGGGTGATCACCTCGGAAAATGCCCCTCGCTTGAAATGCCGCTTTCTGGCGGAGGCGGCCAATGGCCCCACCACTCCATCGGCGGATGCCATCATTGAAGAGCGGGGGGATATTGAGATCATACCGGACATTCTCTGTAACAGTGGCGGGGTGGTCTGCTCTTACTTTGAATGGGTGCAGGGCCTGCAAAGCCTCTTTTGGGATCACGACGAAGTCATCCGCAAGCTCTTCGATATTCTCGATAAAGCCCGTTACAACGTGGAGAACCAAAAGGCGCGCCTGGGTGTCACCCGCAGGGATGCCGCCATGAGCCTCGGTATCAGCCGTGTGGCCAAAGCCAAGGAGCTGCGGGGGATCTTTCCTTGAGTAAATGTATCCGTTTCTTAACTACAATCGGACTCTGCGCAGTCGCAGCGCATTTGAGATGACCGAGACGGAGCTGAAAGCCATGGCTGCACCTGCAATCATCGGGCTGAGCAGTAATCCGAAAAATGGGTACAATACACCTGCCGCCACCGGCACTCCCAGTCCGTTGTAGATGAAGGCAAAGAACAGGTTTTGCCGGATGTTGCGGACGGTGGCGCGGCTGAGGCGAAAGGCCCCGGCGACACCCCGCAAGTCGCTTCTCATCAAGGTGACGCCGGCACTTTCAATAGCGACATCGGTGCCGGTACCCATTGCGATGCCGAGGTCACTGGCGGCCAGAGCGGGAGCGTCATTGATACCATCTCCAGCCATCGCGACCTGGCCGCCCGCTGATTTCAGTTGCCCGACCAGTTGCTGTTTAGCCTCGGGTGTGCATTCCGCATGGAACTGATCGATTCCCAGTTCCCTGGCAATGGCTTCGGCTGTGTGGGGATTATCGCCAGTCGCCATGATCACTTTGACCCCGAGGGCATGCAGATCCTTCATCGCCTGACGGGAACTGTCGCGCACCGGATCGGCCACCGCCAACCAGCCCAAAAGGGAATCGTCACGGGAGACCCAGATCACGCTTTGTGCCTGCTTTTCACGCGCTTGTGCCGCTTGAGCGAGTGCCTCCGGGACTTTTGCTGATGTCACGAAGGATCGCTTGCCTATGCGGATAGAGGCATCCTCAACCCGACCTTCGACCCCGGCACCGGTCACGCTCTGGAAATCATTGACCGCACCCAGGCTCAAGCCGGCTTCTTTTGCTGCATCGACGATGGCTTTGGCCAGCGGATGTTCGGAAGCATTTTCCACTGCTGCGGAGAGTTGCAGGAAAGTACTTTCATCCACCCCCTCGACTGTCTGGGCGGCCACAACCTTTGGTTTTCCCTCGGTCAAGGTTCCTGTCTTATCGACAATCAAATGGGTGATGGATCTGGCGCGCTCAAGCGTCTCGGCGTCTTTCACGAGAATGCCTTCTTTGGCTCCCCGGCCCACTCCCACCATGATGGACATGGGTGTGGCCAGCCCGAGGGCACAGGGGCAGGCGATAATCAGCACCGCAACCGCATTGACCACCGCATAGGCGAGGGCAGGGGCGGGTCCGAATAAGGCCCAGATCACAAATGAAATGACCGCAACGAGCACCACGGCCGGGACAAACCAGGCGGCTACTTGGTCGACCAGTCTTTGAATGGGAGCACGGGAGCGCTGGGCATCCGATACCATCCGCACGATGCGCGACAGCATGGTATCTTCGCCCACCGCCTCCACTTCCATGATGAAGCTGCCGGTTTGATTGACCGTGGCCCCCACCACTGGATCCCCTGGTCCCCGCTGTATGGGAAGGGATTCACCGGTCAGCATGGACTCATCGATTGTACTGGAGCCTTCTTCGATCCTTCCGTCAAGGGGCACTTTTTCTCCGGGGCGCACCCGCAGACGGTCGCCCGGACGCAGCTCGCTGATGTCCACTTCCTCCTCTTCTCCATTCTCCTTCAGGCGACGGGCGGTTTGGGCCGAAAGGCTGAGTAACTCTTCAATCGCCTTCCCGGTTTGGGCTCTGGCCCGCGCTTCGATCCATTGGCCTAGTAAAACCAATGTCGTGATGATGGCGGCCGCTTCAAAATAGAGCCCGACCATGCCTTCATGACGAAAGCTTTCCGGAAAAACTCCCGGAGCGAGAACCGCTACCATACTGAAGAGATAGGCGGCGCCCACACCCAGCATAATGAGCGTAAACATGTTCGGGCTGCGGTGCAGGATGGAGCGCCAACCGCGAACAAAAAACGGGGCACCCGCCCAGGCCACGACCGGAGTGGTCAGTATCCATTCCAGCCAGGCATCGACTCTCGGTGTAAAGATGGCGTCGAGATGCAAGCCGGGAATCATCCCATGCATGGCGAGAAAGACCACCGGCAGGCTCAGCGCCAGTGCGATCCAGAAGCGGCGGCGAAGATCCCGGATCTCCGCTTCCTCCGCTTCGCCTACCGCTCCAGACACCGGCTCCAGCCGCATCCCACACTTCGGACAGTCCGCCGGCACATCGGATTCAACTCCGGGGCACATCGGACAGTAATACGCCTTGGTGGCGGCCTTGGCCAGGTCCGGATGGTGAGTGTGACCACCGCAGCAACTGTGCTTTTTATCCTTACTCATCGGACAAACCTCCGCTTGTAGAGATCCACCAGCTCATTGAGCTTGGTCTGGGCTTCTTTCTTTCCCGCCTGGGTGGCTCCCATCACGCAGTGATGCACATGGTCTTCCAGCAGCTTGGCCTCCAGACCACGGAGGGCTGCGTGCACTGCGGAAATCGTATTGAGGATGTCCGGACAGTAGCGGTCCTCCTCAATCATCCGGGCAATGCCTCCCACCTGCCCCTCAATCCGGCGCACCCGTTTTAATAACGGACTTTTTTCTGCAATATCCCTTTTCATGCCATATACATATAGGGGGTATAGGTATATTGTCAAGGCGCGAAGCGCCGGTGGCCAGAGGGCGGAGGCCGGAAGACGGAAGGCGGTGGTCGGTGTGGCGGTGTAACGGGGGTCGATGGCCCTTCGCCGGGCTCAGGGCAGGCGGGCAAGCAGTTATTGGTTATTGGGGCGCATTGCGCCACAGGCCTTTTGAACCTCGTTCGATAGCGATAGCGATTTGCTGCGCCATCTTCGCTTAGCTCCGTCGATGGGGATTTCTGAGTCACTTTGCCGCTTCTCCTACCCCAAAGGGGTTCTGCAACAAAGCGAAGGGTTGCCCGCAGGCCTACCCTGTCATCCTTCCATGGCCCCCGCTCCAACCCTGAAGGGGTTGTGCCGGGTTGCGCCGGTGTGTCGGAAGCCGGAGGCCGGTGTCACGTTATTACTGCAATAGGGAATACCATATCACAGGCAGGTTGGATGCCAAGCGAAGATGGCGCAGCAATGCCTGTGTTAGGTGGGAGGCGGATCAAGGTGACACAGACATTCTTGTCTGTGAGGAGCGTCCAATGCGATTTTGAACCAGCCCCATCCATGCTCCAACGTCCCGTCGTCTTCTTCCTCTCTAAGCTTCTATCTCCAACCTTCGACCTCAGGTCGGCGGCAGGAACCTTTCATCAACGAAGAAAAAGGAACCAACAACCCAAACCCACTAACTCCTTTTAGTCTCCTGAGGACTGAAAGACGCCATAGACGACGCCGATGAGGTTTTCGGCGGTGACGTAGCCGTCGTCTTCGACCGGATTGTTGAGGCCTTTGGAGCGCCAGCCAAAGCGGGTTTTGCGGGTGAGTTGGTGAATGACGCGGCCCCCTCTTTCTTCGGAGAAGAAGGCGACGATCATACCGGCTTCAAGCTCATCGAAATCGATAGGGGTCGTCACAATGACGGTGTTTTCGCCATAAATCGGGGCCATTGACTGACCGGTTCCGAGGGCGGCGGCGCGTCCGGGTTCCTGTCGTTCGATGGTAACGGCGGCATTGACCACTTCCCGATGGGTAGCAGTGCTGGTGGGGGTGGGGCCGGGCGGTTCCGAAGTGACACAGCCGACCAGCAGTGCCATCAGCAACAAGGGGATGATTTTCAGTTGTCGGATCAATGCCATGGTTGACCTGTCATTTTATCCTGATTGGATACCGATAATTATGAGTGAAGAAAAGACAGAACTCCATGTCCTCCTGGAAACCACCCAGGGAGCGATTAAAATCAAACTGCTGCCTGAGGTAGCTCCCAAGACGGTGGAAAATTTCACCGGCCTGATTGAGAAAGGCTACTATGATGGGATCATCTTTCACCGGGTGATCCGGGAGTTCATGATCCAGGGCGGCGATCCCACTGGCACTGGCCGGGGGGGGGAGTCGATCTGGGGGCGTCCTTTCCAGGATGAATGTGATCCGGCGGTGCGCTTTGACCGTCCGGGTCTCCTGGCTATGGCCAATGCCGGCCCCAACACCAATGGCAGTCAATTTTTCATTACCACGGTGGCCACCCCCTGGTTGAATGGCCGACACACCATTTTTGGCGAAGTGGTGGAAGGCTATGAAAATGTGAGCAAGATTGAGCAGACACCGGTGGGGACGGGAGACAAACCCAAGACGCCACAAAAAATTGAGCGCGCCAGCGTCATCGGGGCCGCCTCCTGAAGCCCGGCTTCTGGAAACTGGATTTGATCAACCCTGGCGTGTCTGGCAATGGGGCAGGCCAGAGGTTGACCGCCCGATTGTTCTTGCGCTGCATGGATTCACCGGCAGCGGGCTGGACTGGGAATTGCCGGTAGCGACCTTTGGCAGTGCGGTCGGAGCCTGGATGGCTCCTGACTTGCCTGGACATGGAGGGAGTGTGGGATTCACCGATCCCCATGCCTATACCCTTGATGGCATCCGGGAAGGGCTGCGCCAACTGATCGCGCATTTGCCTGCCCGACCCACACTGATGGGGTATTCGATGGGAGGCCGCCTGGCTTGGCACTATGCCTTGCAGCATTCCGATACCCTAGAGAAGCTCATCCTGATTGGAGCCAACCCCGGGATGATGGATCCTGCGGCGCGGGAAGAACGACTTGCGGAGGACGCGCTGCGGGCTCAGCAGCTCGAAAACAGCTCATTGGAGGTATTCCTCCAAGAGTGGGAGTCCCTGCCAGTTCTCCGCTCGCAGGAGTGCATTCCAGATCCCTGGAAGCAGCGCATGCGTCAACGGCGCAGGACGCAGAATCCCCGTGAACTGGCTCAATCTCTGCGTCTGGCCGGGACCGGAACCCAGCAACCACGTCCCGAGAGCTGGAGCAAATTGACTTGTCCGGTTCACTGGGTGGTGGGTGCGCAGGATAACAAATTCAAGGAAATCGCGTCCCAAATGGTGAATACACAGCCGGGGTTTCAATTATCCATCATCCCCGAAGTAGGGCATACTGCTCACTTGGAAAATTCGTTAGTTTTTTACAAGAACGTTTGGCCTAACGTTCCTTGAAAAGGGATTCTTCCTTCTTTTCCAAACTTTTTAGCAAAAAAATCCATTTTTACTTCAGATTTTAGGACATTTTATTTGCCCGATGAGTCGATACGCCCCTTTAATGGGGGTGTATCGTTATCCTCTATAGGGTGACGATCCTATCTCCTATCTCACTTCTACTTACAAGCGGCAGTACGCCGTTTCACCGCGTTTTGCAATCGAGGGGACCGATCATGGCCAAAAGCAAAAAAGACAAAGGTATCAGTCGAATCGACTCTGGTTCGACCCACGGATGGTTTGTCAGAGGATACCGCAACGGAAAAACATATTCAAAACTCTTCAGTGATCTGAAGTGTGGCGGGAAGAAAAAGGCCCAGCAGATGGCCCGCGAGTATCGAGATCAGCTTCACGATGAGCTGGACAAAATACCGCAGAAACCCCGCAACCGGCGGGTAGTGTTTCGGGATTCGCGCAACACCACTGGAGTGCTTGGAGTCTGCCGGACATCAAAAAAAGGGCCGAATGGCAGCATCAACGAATGTTATTCCGTTAGCTGGCGTCCGGAGCCAGGCGTGCAAAAGTGCACGAGTTTCTCAATCCGTAAATATGGGGAGAAGAAAGCATTCAAATTGGCGGTGGAGCTGCGCAAGAAGCGCCTGAAGGAAATTTACGGACCCTCTGTCTTGCGAAAAATGAAAGCCGCCGGTTCAGCTTGAGACCAGAAACCATTGTATTGATTTATCAAAGCGCACCGGGGGGAGCGCTTTTTTTTTGGTACATGCTCAAACGAGGTTGAAAAAGAGAGAAGATAGGGTGCCCGCTCTCAGTCCGTAGTGGCATGTCCACTTGATCGTGAAAGATGCGGTGTCCAGCTTTCTGCGGAAACTGCTTACAGGTGGCGGAGGAATACGCGAAACTACTGCAGTGTTTTTCGATGTGGCTAAGGTGTTATGGAAGACTCAGACGCTTTTTTATGACATATTTACTAAGAGCCTGGAGAGAGGCTCCTAGCTTGTCGACAACTGTAAAAATACAGTAAGAAAACTGAATATCGGCAGCTTCACTGGATATCTATTGAGCCATGAAATTGATAATCTTATGGCATGCCAAGAGAGCATGTCATCAAGCCCAATCACCTCCGCACTCCACTGATCTGGATGAGTGTGCTGGTGTTGCTGGCGATGATGAGTACGGTTCTGGAAGCCCGCAGTGGGGTCGCACCCGAGCAAGCCCTGCGCGATGCTGAGTCCCTGACTCGCAGCTTCAGTGACTGGAGCATTTACCGGGGCGACGGCGACTCGATGGCACCCCGCTTTGACGAGCGTCACCTGCTGCTGGTCAAGCCGGCCCGCCAAGGTGAAGTGAAAGCCGGGATGATCGCGCTTTTCCATGATGCCGAAGGCGATCTGGTGGCGCACACCGTAATCGGATTGACTGCGGAAGGGATTATCACCCGGGGGCTGAACAACAGGCACCACGATCCGCAAGCAATCCCCCATGGAGCCATCGTTGGAGTGCTGGTAGGTACCCTGGCGGCCAATGCGCCTATCCCAGGATCCTTCGACCTCCCCGTAGCACTGGGTAAAACCTACTGAGTCCGGTCTGCCCCGCGACCTTATGGTGAGGTAAGCGCCAGGCGGGAGCCTTCCTGAGTCTTGGATCAGGGACGAACCTGGAGGGCCCGGCTCCGTCCGGGCCGGGGATGTGGTTTCGGACCAGGGCTGCTGCGCAGCGTTGCGGGCATCCAGGGGATGCGTTGAAGGGATCAAACCAAAGTCGACAAAGTCGACCCGCAACGGCGTCGAAGACGCCCCCGCACAGCTGCCCGTCCCCCCGTATGGCCTCCGGCGCTGCGCGCCTTCGTCCTGCTGAGCAGGGACGCTCAGCGCTATCTGCCGTGGCGCGTTCGCAATGGGTTCGCAACCATTAACCAATAACGAAAAACCTGCCAGGCGTAGCCTACGCCCCAACGAAGAACGAAGAACGGGCGCACCACGCCCAATAACCGACCACCGGCCACCGTTCCGCCCTGAGCCTGTCGAAGGGCCACCGCATTGCCCTCATCCTTCTTCCTGTTCTGTGCAGTGCGGGAAATCTGTCCTATTGCCATTTGGGAGGGAGTCGCATCTGATCAAGGGGTGATTGTCTTGCAAGTGGCACTGTTGCATCTGGGCGCTTCGCTCTCCCCAGGACCGGATATTCTTCTGACTATCCGCAACTCGCTACTTTATGGGCGCAAGGCTGGACGGGCTACGGTCTTGGGGATCGTGTGTGGGGTCACCATTCAAGTGGTTTTGTGTCTGGTCGGTCTGGCTTGGGTGCTTTCGCGTTTGCCGCTGGCGTTTCAGGGCATTGCCCTAGTGGGTGGCACCTACCTGATGTGGATCGGTTGGGATGGGTTGCGTCGTCGCGAGAAGACGTTGGGGGTGGAATTGCAGAAGGTGGGGCAGTGCGGTGGTTTGAGGGGGTGGGCGTATTTTCGTCAGGGCTTGCTGACCAATTTGCTCAATCCGAAAGCCATTCTCTATTTTATCGGCTTGTTTTCCATCGTGCTGACGGAAGGTGTATCCGCAAGGGTCAGGGTGTCATCCGGCGTGGTTATGGTGGGCGTGCAGCTGGTGGCATTTTGGATGGTTGCCGGGTGGATCTCGACCCCCCGGGTGCGCGGATGGCTGCAGCGATATCAGTGGAGGATTGCCAGGGTGCTCGGGGTGTTGTTGATACTGTTTGGGGGGCGGCTGATTTATAGCGTATTCTGGTAAATCGATTCTGTTTTTGAGCAGTTTGATAAATTTCTTGTCCATCCATGAACGGGAACGCTTGTGCCCGTGCAGATAATGCATTTGTTCAAAGGTGTGCTGATGAAAAGTAGTCTACCCCGTTACTTCCTGCCGGTCGGCGGGAGGGGATTGAAGATGGCCTGTGTGCTGCTGGCGGGGGCAGTCATTCCGCTGATGGCGAGTGCCACGGAAGCGATCTTTCCGCTTGAGGACGTACGTCCGGGACAGGAAGGGGTTTGGCGGACGGTGGTGGAAGGCGATGAGATCCGCGAGTTTCCCCTGCGTATTCTTGGGGTGGTTCAGGATTTCATTGGACCTCGTCAACCGGGGATCATCGCGGAAGCATTGGATGCGGAAAATGTCTTGAGTGGCCCTGTGGGCGGAATGAGTGGCAGCCCGGTCTATATTGATGGCAAGCTGGTGGGCGCCTATGCTTACGGCTATACCTGGCCAAAGGAACAGGCGATTATCGGGATCACGCCGATCGACCAGATGCTCTCGCTCCTGGATTTTCCGGATGAAGCTCCGGCTGCCTTACGCCGGGTTCCGGGACTGGCGGCCCAGCGAACCCAGCCCTTGAAGGAAGCGGACTGGCTTCAGGCCAATGGCATGGAGGAGGGACTGGTACGCCTGCCCACGCCATTGAGTCTTAGTGGTTTTAGTGGCCGGACGCTGGAAACCTTTCGGGATGAACTATCCAAACAGGGTTTTTCCGGAGCGATAAGTCCGATTGGACAGCGGGAAAATGTGGAGCTGAAATTGCGCCCGGGAGCCCCGGTTGCCGGTGTGCTGATGAGTGGGGATTTCAATGCCGCCGCGACAGGTACCATCACCTGGGTGGATGGGGATCGCTTTATTGGTTTTGGGCATCCGTTTCTGCAAGCCGGTTCCGTGGCGATGCCGATGGCGGGTGCTGAGATCGTTACGGTGGTGCGCAGTGTGCAGCGCTCATTCAAGCTGGCTAATGTCGGCTTGCCGGTGGGCCGGATTGTGCAGGACCGTCTGCCGGGCATTGTGGGCATTCGGGGTGAACCCCCACCGATGGCCCGCCTCAGCATCCATGTCGGAGGAGAG
This sequence comes from Verrucomicrobiota bacterium, assembly GCA_050485245.1. GTDB lineage: Bacteria > Verrucomicrobiota > Verrucomicrobiia > Opitutales > Oceanipulchritudinaceae > JBJHBA01. The sequence continues at coordinate 133,465 of JBJHBA010000003.1, forward strand.
GATCGGAATGAGGATCAATTCAGCGCTGATATCTGGCCGCATCCGAACCTGATTCCCATCATGCTGGCCATGGCCACCATGCAGAGCATGGAGGATTCGATTTCCGGGGAAGATCGCCTGACAATCCGGATGCGGGGAGATTTGATTTTTGCGGAAGGGGAAAAGATCCCCTTGCACTCCCTTGCCACCGGCCCGGGTGCCGTGCGCAGCATCGCGATTGATGTGCTCGAACAAGTGGGACGACTGGTTTCCAATCCCTTCGCCCCTTTGACGATTGATGAAGCCCGCATCTCTGTAGAGATGGCCACCGGGTGGAATGCCACTGCCTTGAGGGAAGTGATCGTGGGGGATGCACGCCCCCGGGCGGGAGCCACGCTTCCCGTCACGCTTTCCCTTTTTGAGCATTGGGGAGAATGGCGCAGCGTGTCGCTGGAAGTCCCATTGCCGGAGCGGGCGCGACGTGGGGACCGGTTTGATCTTCTCGTATTGGGGGCACGTGAGGCCAACCAGTTGCTGGGAACGGGGCGACCCGCCAGCAGTGCGGAAAGTCTTGATGCCTGGCTGGCTCCTCTGCGCGAAACACTGCCTGACGGGGCGATTTATGTGTTTCTGGTGGCCAGTGGAGAAGGTGGGCGGGAAATGTCGGGGCAGCGTCTGCAGCACCTGCCCCCATCCGTCAGTGCCACCCTCGGCAACCCGGCTACCCGCTTTGTCGAAAGTAGAATCCAACCCAGAGTATTCTGGCAAACCAGCATTCCCCTTGAAGGAACCTTTTCAGGCTCCGACCGGCTCACCCTCGTTTTAGAATAAGATGAAGATGTTGTTACGAACTTTTTTCCCCATGCTGGTGCTGGCGACTCCCGCCATCGCGATCCAGACCGGTACGCTCAGCGATGAAGGCTACGCACAGTTCTTCCGGGGGGAGTTGCGGAACCTTTCACTGAGTCAACAAGGGGAGTTGGAGTCTGCTCCACGTCTGGCTGAACTGGCCCGACTGACCCAGCCCGTTGTCTGGACCGCAGTCCCGGACGGCAGGGGAAACCTCATCCTCGGAACCGGAAACCGGGGTGAAGTCGTTCGCCTGGGACCAGAGGGAGAGACGGAAACCCTTTTTACTCCCGATAAAGTCCTGACCCGTGCGCTGGCCGTGGCAAGTGACGGCAGCATCCTGGTGGGAACGTCACCGGACGGGGTCATTCATCGCCTGCCTCCCGATGGCGGGCGGGCCGAGCGGCTGGTCCAGTTGCCCGATACCTACATTTGGGCCTTTGTTCTGGAGGAAGATGCTCTCTGGGTGGCGACCGGTCTGAGTGCCCGCCTCTATCGTGTTCCCCTCAAGAAGGATTTTTCCGAGGTGGGGGATCCGGAACTCTGGCTGGAGACCGGAGACAATCACTTTACGGCCCTTGCCCGCGATGGAGACCGCTGGTTGATCGGCGCTTCCGGCCGGGGAATCGTTTATGAACTGAAGGAGCGCAACAAAGCCTTTGCCCTTGCCAATGTCGATGAAGAGGAGATCCGCAGCCTGCAGGTGGCGGAGGACGGGACCATTTGGTTCAGTGCCTACACCCATGGCAGCGAAGGTTCCGGAAGCCCTGCCGAGCGCAGCAATTCCCCAACTCCCTCCGGGGATTTGCCTCCGTTCGTGGTTACAGCTGAAGGACCTGGTTCCGGCGGTTCTTCGGGTTCGCGCCCCAGTGGCAGAGGCATCCTCTACCGGATTGAAACCAATGGATTCGTCACTTCCATCTGGCGCTCGACCCGCTCCGGGATTTTTTCCCTCGAAGCCTTGAATCCGGATTACTGGCTGGGTGGGACCAATGATGAGGGGAAGTTGTTCTATTTTGCGGACCGTAACGATTGGGGCCTCTTGCACCAGTTGCCCCGCGGAGGAGAAATCGGAGTGATTGTGCGTGCGCCCGATGGGGATGGTTTTTATGTCATTTCCAGTAATCCCGGAGTCGTCTACCGGCTGGGGGGAGTGGGGGACGAGGACTCCGTCTTCACTTCCCGCGTGCTCGATGCCCGTCAACCGGTGGAATGGGGTGGACTGGAACTGTCGCTGGCGGAAGAAGGTCCCTTGAATATCTCGACCCGAACGGGCAATACCTCATCGGTCGATGCCACCTGGAGTGAATGGATGGCGCTGGAGGCAGGAAAAAGCCAGAGCCCGACGGCCCGGTTTATTCAGTATAAAGTTGAGATACCCGGGGAATCCCCGGCCCGGCTGTTGCGCACGCGTATCTTCTACCGTATGCCCAACGTTCCCCCTCAGATTCTGGCTATTCGGGTGCTGAACTTCGGGGTCGACCTGCAAAGTGTGCAGGTTCCTCAGCAGACCTTTGATTTTTCTGCAGCCTTCCGCGATAACCAGTTGGGAGCGGACAGCGGAGGGGGTGAAGAACGCCTCAAGCTCTCCCGCCGTCCGGAGCAAACCCTGCGTACGGTGGTCTGGCGCGCTCAGGATCCCAACGGCGATCCGCTCAGCTTTGACCTCTCCATCCGAAAGGTGGGTGAGGACGACTGGACCTTGCTGGCCCGTGATTTGCGCGATCCGGTTTATACCTTTAATGCTGCCGGGATGGCCCCCGGCCATTATCAGATCCGCCTTTCCGCTTCCGATCATCGGGCCAATCCGCCGGAGCGGGCACAGCGCGTTTCCCGCGTCAGCGAGATCGTCCTCATTGATACCACCCCGCCGAAAGTGGAGGTGCTGGAAGCGGCTTCCGGTCCACAGCAAATCGTCGTGCGGGTCGACAGCCAGTTCAGTCGACTGGTGGCTGCCCAATACCGAATTGATGGGGATGAGCCCATTCGCCTGCGGCCGAGGGATGGTATCTTCGATCAGCAGGTGGAAGAGTTTGTACTGTCCTTGCCGGAGGACCTGCCTGACGGGACCAGCATTGTGTTCGATGTTCTCGATGAATCAGGGAATCAGACGATGCATGCCATTCGCTATCGCCGACCCTGAGGATACCGGCGGCACTGCGCACTTTCCCGGACGCAGGAAAATAACCACCTTTCGGATTGCCCGTTTGAGGGGGCTGATTCTAACTTAAGAGCATGTCTTCCAAACGGGTAACGCTCAAAGATGTAGCGGCCAAAGCCGGGGTGCATCAGACCACGGTATCTTTGGCCATGCGGGATCATCCTAGGTTGCCTGCGGCCACCCGTGAGCGTTTGCAAAAGCTGGCTCGTGAGATGGGTTATCGCCCGGACCCCATGCTATCCAATTTGGCGGCTTACCGGAGAATTACCTCCGATCATCCGGTCCTACCGACCATCGGTTACATCATGGATTTGAAGGGAGAGTCCGAGTTGCAGTTTACCCAGGCACGGCAGCTTTTTCTCAAGGCGGCCCGTGAGCGGGCGGATGAGTTGGGCTATAAGCTCGAAGTCTTTCGCTATTCCTCCGGTTCACGTCAGTCGCGTCACCTCGACAAGGTTCTGCTGACCCGCAACATCACCGGCCTGATTCTCGGTGCCTTCTGGGAAGACAAGACAGACCTGGAACTTTCCTGGGAACATTTCAGCGTGATCAAGATTGAGATGTTGCCCTTTAACCTGCGCTTTGACGTGGTGGGGAACAACCAGATGCACGCCACCCGGCTGGCCATGGAGAAGGTCCGGCAGATGGGCTACCATCGGGTGGGAATGGCGGTGGCCGATCACGATGAGGCCCACACCCGCAATCTCTTCTCGGCCGGATATTTCGTGGGGCAAACCCTCTTTGCGCCGGAAGACCGTGTGCCCATCCTCGTCTTTTGCGGGAACAACCTCAACCCCGATGCGAGGGAAATCGCCCGTTGGGCCACGGACAATCAGGTGGAAGTGGTCATCAGTAACTGGAACGAGCTGGACGATATCTTTGAGCAGGAACGTCAGCGTTCCGGCTATCCCAAGCTGGTCGTGCATCTCGACGTCGATCATTTCAATTCGGCCAAGACGGGGATTGTTCAAAACCATGAAGCCGTCGGACGCTATGCGGTCGAGCGGGTGACCTCATTGATGAGTATTCACAAGCGGGGAATGGTCGACTGGCCCACTATGCACCTGATCGACAGCTTTTGGCGCGAAGGGGAGGAAACCGGAGGCCGGAAAGCAGAAGTCAGAGGCCAGAGGCCGGAAGCCGGAGACCAGAGTGGTGGGGGGGTGGCCGGTGGGTTCAAGACATAGGTTCCAGCCTGGGCGGTAGTTTACGAACCCATTTCGAACGGGCCAAGGCAGGTAGCGCTGAGCGTCCCTGCTCAGCAGGCCGAAGGCGCGCAGCGTCGGAGACCATACGGGGGACGGGCGGCTGTGCGGGGGCGTCTTCGACGCCGTTGCGGGTCACCTTCGGTGACGTTGCTGAGTCGCTTTGCGACTGTTGCGGGTGCCCGTTGGGCACGTTGCGGGTCGATTTTGGTTTGATCCCTTCAACGCATCCCCTGGATGCCCGCAACGCTGCGCAGCAGTCCTGGTCCGAAACCACATCCCCGGCCTGGACGGAGCCGGGCCCTCCAGGTTCGTCCGTGATCCAAGCCGGGAGTTCCGCAGGCACTCCGGGTGTGGACAAATCGCAGGGAACGTTTGCTTTGCGGAGGGGGATTCTCAGACTGTGATTGTTGCCTCTATTCAGATCCAGATTTCTCATTCATAATCGAAAGGCCCGCTGGTTGATCCGGCTGACCTTTCTTACCTTTTTCAGCATGGTGCTCTTTGGGCATCCCTGGATCGCGGCCTGGGTGGTGGAATGGCAACTGCGGGCGGCAGGTGGCTCGATCGAGGGTCCGCGCCAGGTCTATTATGAACGGATTGTCTGGCATGATGTGCGGTGGTCCTCCGATGGTATCGATCTGAACGTCGAGCGGGTGGAGCTTGGGCTGATCCCGCGTTTCATTGCCAGCTGGTTGCACCCGCAGGAGGCGATTGAGCGGGAACGCCCTTTTTTCTTTGCCCAGGGCGTTGATCTTTTGCTGACGGATACCGATCCGCCGCCCCAGGAGGGTGAGGCCGTGGTTCCGGACCTGCCGGGCTGGCATCAGCAGGTAACGGAGATTGTGGCAGTGGCCGAGCGCTGGTTGCCTCCGGTGGCGGTCAATGATTTGCGGGTGCGCAGCGATTTTTTCAGTGCGTCGGTGGGATCCGGAATCTGGAATGGCTGGCAATTTGCGCTGAAGGAAGCGCATTTTGAGAGCCCTCTGGAATTGCAGGTGAGTCCGGGGACGGCTCACTTTGATACCGAGATTCGTCGGCAGCAAAATGGCTTGGAATGGCACCTGCGCGGAGAGATCGGCCCCTTGGAAGAGCTGAGAGCCCAGTTGGTGACCACCGGAGGTTCCCGTCGATTGCAGGCAAATGGTTCTGTCCTGTGGGCGGGAGGGCGCCTGGAGGGAGGGGTGGTCTGGATGGAGGAAGGCTGGATGCCGGATGCGGGTCAGGCACAAGGGGTGGTGCGTGATTTCACTGGGACCCCATTGGGGCGGGAGGATTTGCCGGAGGTGGCGACCCGCCTGCAGTTTGCCTTTGAAGGGGATCGTTTTGATCTCGAAATGGAAGGCAGCGGTGTCTGGCTTTCCCCTGATGAGGAATTGGGTGAAGTGTCCTGGGCTTTGAATCTTCTGGCGGCAGCGGATGAAATGTATTATCAAGTGGATACACTGGAGATTGAACTTCCCTGGATTCAATTGAGTTTGGAGGAGCCGGTACGGGTGAATCGCCAAACCTTGACTCCGAGTGGAAGCGCCTCGCTGCAATGGGGAACGGATTTGGCGGTCTGGCCATGGAAAGCGGGTGAGGGCACGGCTGCGGGACGGGCGAATCTGGTGCCTTTGGAGGATAGAGAAGGCCTGGCCTTTGAGGTGCAAGGAGATGCCCGCTTGGACAAGATGGAAATCCTGCCGGAGCCCTATCAGGAACCGGGAGAAATTCGTTTTTATGCCTCCGGCAGGGGAAATCGCGAAGCGCTGGAGCTGGATCAATGGCAGATTGATGCGGATCGCTGGGGGCGGGTGGCGGGCTCCGGGACCTGGCAGTGGGAGGGTGAATATCCCTTTCAGGGGAGGATGGAAGGCATCGTCCTTCCAGACACCCTCAAACCCTGGATTCCGGACTGGCTGAAGCTACAGTCTTCTATCTGGCTGGAGACCACTTTTTCGGGAGGTTTGGAGGCGGGCTGGAATCATCACGGTTCCCTGCGGGCAGCAGAGGTAAGGTTGTTGGAAGAAGGGGATGATTTGTTGATGGATCTGGATGTCGTCTGGGAGGGCAGTGCGACTGGGCTGGATTCCTGGACACTGGTCGCGGATAGTGTGGAGCAACGGATTGAGTCCTACGGTGCTGTGGCATGGAGTGCGGACAGCTTTTTGCTCACTGTAGAAGGCTTTGATGAATTTTTGGGGGAGACCCTGCGCTGGCATTTGATCACTCCGCTGAGGGTCGGCACCGGGATGGCAGAGGGTGAAGGCCTTCTGCTTGAAGGTCTTTCCTTGCGCAATGCGGCAGGAGCAGGGCACGTTACAGGGGAAGGCCGATTCAGCACGCTGCAGAACTGGCGTTTCCAGATCGATGCCGCGAGTATTAGCGCAGCCGAGGTGGAAGGCTGGTTTCCGGTTCCCAATGATCAGTGGATGATCGATTATGTCAGCATTTCCGGTAATGCATCCGGTGAAGTAATGCAGGCGAAGGCCGACCTCTATGGAATCTGGCGAACCCGCTCGGGAGATAACTGGTTGCTGCGTCTGGATGGGAGTCTCGATGAAAGCGGATTTTTGATCGACCAGCTGGAGCTGCGCAGTCCGCGGGAACCCTGGTTGCAGGCTCAAGCTGCTATCCCTTTTCCCATTATTTTAACTACGGATGAATCCGGGGAGGAGCGTTGGACCATTGAATGGGTTGATGACAGGAATGTATATCTGGACCTGGTGGTGACGGCGAATGAACCCTTGCCGCGTTTGTTCAGGGAGATGCTGCCATTCGATTACGAGAACATCACCATCAAGGCCAGCTTCGATGGCTCGATCAATGATCCGGCCGGGCGTATTGATTTATTGGGTACATCGCTTTCCTTTGATACCCCGATCGGAGAACGTTTGGTCCTGCAGGAACCGAGCCTGCGGGGAAGGGTGCGGGCAGAGCAATTTGAAATCGAAGAGCTGGGTTTTCGGATTCAAGAATCCCAGGCTCGGGCGGAGGCTTCGCTGATCGTTGACCGAATCCCCTGGGAGTCACTGGGCAGCACTCCGCTGGCTGATTCACTGGCGGAGATGCGGGTGAACCTGCGGCTGGATGCATTTCCGTTTGCTGCGGTCAGTCCCTTTTTGCCGGACCTGATGGAGTCTGGAGGTACCTTGTCGGCGGACCTGAACAAGTATGGGCCGGCGGAATTCAGTGGAACGGTATCCTGGCAGGGGGTGAGTTTGAGACCATTGCCCAACGGCTCGGTTCCCCGCAACATCCGTGGACAGGCCCGGCTGGAAGGGCAGCAACTCAAGGATCTGGAACTGAGGGCATCGATCAGCGGGCGAACGGTGAGGGTGACCGGAGAAGCGGACCTGAGTTACTGGCCGGAACCTTTGTTTGATTTTCAGATCAATGCCGACCGGCTCGATCTGGTGCGTCAGCTCGACCTGATTCTCCGGGCAAGGGGAGATCTGAGGGTGGCCCGGACTTCCGTCGATGTGGATCCGTTGATTTCCGGATCTCTGACTTTAGAGGACAGTCTCTTGTTGCGGGATTTGCGGGATTTCACGCGACAGGGCACGGCAGGGGTCACCCGCCGTCCGCCGTATTTTGCGGTGGAAGAGGAACCGCTGGACAGTTGGCGACTGGATGTGGGGATACGCGGAGAAGATTTCATGCGTGTGCGCACACCGATTTTTAATGGGTTGATCACGGCAAATTTTCAGCTGCAGGGAACGTTGGGGAATCCTGTGTTGATTGGAGAAGCTTTGATTGAAGAAGGGGCGGTGCTGTTCCCATTTGCCCGTATTCCGATTACGATGGGACGGGGGTCCATTTCTCTGGCGGATCCACACACCCTGCAGTTGTATGTGCAGGGCAGAGGAGTGGCTTTTGGGTACGATGTGGTCATGCAACTGGAAGGATCGGCGGACAATCCCGATCTGTTTCTCAGTTCGCCGCAGGGCCTGAGTTCGGAAGAGATCATTTTAATGCTGGCGGCGGGAGCCGTGCCGGCGGCCGGAGACAGTGTCAGCACCGCAGAGCGGGCGGGACGGATGGCTCTCTATCTGGGGCAGGATTTTCTCTCCGTGCTGATGGGGGGGAGCGGCGATGGTGCTTCGCGCATTGAAATCCGCTCTGGGGATGGTTTTTCCCCTTTTCGCCGCAGCAACCAGATCATCCAATACCATTTGAACAACACTTGGTCGATTCTCGGCGAGAACGATGACTGGGGTGACTACAACGTCGATGTGAAATGGAACGTCCACCGCCGATGAAGCTGAGTCGTGTAATCCTATTTCTCCTTGTATTCTACTGGACAGCAGTGGACGGTGCAGTGGATGTTCGTGTAAAGGGAGTGGGATGGGTCGCGGACGGAAGAATCAGCAGCGCGATCGAAGAGGTGATTTTTGGGAATCGGGATGATGACGATATTTATCTTCGCCAATTCGATTTGGAGGATGCCTTGCTGGTGTTGAACGGAGAACTCAATCGGCGGGGCTATTTGCACGCGGAAACCGAAGTGATCCTGTCCTCCGCTTCAGGGGAGTTGTCCCGCTTTGTCTGGGAACCGGATGCGCAGCAGGCATATACCAATCTGGATGAGGTCAATCGGCTGGAGTTGCGGGTGAAAACCGGCAGGCGCTCTTTCTTTGACGAGGTCCGGATCTCGGGCTTGCAGTCGATGGAGGAGGAGGAAGCGAGAAGCTTTTTTTATCCGAGTGGCTATTTTTTGGTTTCCCGGGCGGATCGGGCTTTTTCCTCCCAAGCCCTCAATAGCGGGGTGGCCAATCTTCTGGCCCGCCTCACGCAACTGGGGCGGCCTGAAGCCGAGGTCGTCTCCATTGAAGTGGATCGGGAAGAAGGGGGTGGGCCGGTCCGAGTACATATCGAGATCGACGAAGGCCCGCCCTACCGCTGGGAGAGGGTCCATTACGACTGGCAGTCCCCTGGCCAAGCCGTTACCACGGTGAGTCTTCCACCGGACCATGTGCCGGATTCCATTTACACGCGCGATGCGGAAAGAGATCTGGTCGTTCAACTGAGAAATCTTTTTCTGCGGGCGGGTTATCCCGATGTCATGGTGCGGCAAACGCGCAGTATTCATCGGCAGGAAGATGGAACCCGATCCGTCGAGTTATTCCTGAGGGTCAATCCCGGGCCGAGGGTGCGTCTTTCAGAGATGCGTTTCGAAGGCTTACGGACAACTCGGGAATCCTTTGCCCGCCGCAGAGCTGGCCTGGAGGAAGGTGCCTGGCTGGACCTGGTTGAAGTGGATGATGCCCGGACCCGCCTGGGCAGATTGGGCGTCTTTGATCAACTGTCCGTACAACTGTATCCTCACAATCATCCGGAAGAACGGGCCGCGGTATTTTCCGGGGTTGAGGGTATCCGCCGGGAGTTCAATCTGCTGGCGGGGTATGGCAGTTACGAAATGCTGCGGGTGGGCGCAGAGGTCCGCTATTACAACATCTTTGGCCGTGCTCACCAGTCGACTGTCAGGGTAAGGCAATCAATGAAGAGTTCTGCTGGTCTCTGGACTTATTCGGTTCCCGATTTGCCCTGGATCCTGCAGCGGGGTCAATTCCGGCTGCAGGGAATCAGCCGGGAAGAATTGTCCTTTCGCCGTGATGAAGCCCTCGCCTCAGTTGGGATCGAGCAGCGTTATTTCGGAGATGATGTCAGCTTTACGACGGAATACCGGTTTGAGATTCTTCGGGCGGTCGGGATTGAAAGTGTGGAAGTCATCGGCGATGATTCCGCCAACGTTGGCAGCGTGACTTTTGGTCTGGCTTGGGATCGGCGTGACCGGGTGATTTCCCCGCGTGAAGGGTTTGACCTGCGTGGGGAGTTGGAGCTGGCCTCTCCATTCCTGGCCTCCGATGTATACTATCAGCGCCTCGTGCTGGGCGGCTCCCTGCATTTTATGGTGAGTAACGATGCCATCCGGTTTCACTTTGGCTTCGAACATGGAGTTCTGGCCCGGGCAGGTGCCCAGGCGGAGGAGTTGCCCTTCAACAAGCGCTTTTTTCCCGGGGGGGAGAATTCGATTCGGGGCTATCAATCGGGTGGGGCTTCGCCCCGCGATTCCAGCGGAGAGTTTGTCGGAGCGGAGATTTATACCATTGGCCACGCGGAAGTGGAATTTGCCCTCACGCAGAATCTCAGTGTGGTGGTGTTCCTGGATGGCCTGCATTCCGGGCGCTTTTTGGAAGACTATCCCGGCGACACCACCCTGTGGTCCGCCGGAGGAGGCCTGCGCTATTCAACGCCGTTGGGCCCGATTCGCCTGGAATACGGACACAACCTCAATCCGCGGGATTTGGATCCCTCCGGAACCCTTCACTTTTCCATCGGTTTTCCCTTTTGACGAAAGCGCGGGGGGCCTTCGGCGCCGTTGCGGGTCACCTTCGGTGACGTTGCGGAGTCGCTTTGTGACTATTGCGGGTGCCCGTTGGGCACGTTGCGGGCCGCGGAGCGGCGTTGGTTTGATTCCTCCAACGCATCCTCCGGATGCCTGCAACAGCGGCTCTGCCGCTCAGCAACGTGTCGCCCTGCGACACCCGCAACGGTAGCTTTGCTGCCCCACAACGCCTACCATAGATTGGACCTCCATTCACAGACAGGACGGATGCGAAGCGAAGATGGCGCAGCAATGTCTGTGTCACAATCCCTACCCCCCACGTTACACAGCTGCGGACGAGACAGAGCTCGTCGCTCCAGGGGGGGGGACGCCCAGCCTCCGTATCCCGTCCCGCGAAGGGCCTCCTCCTTCATCCTTCCACTCCATCCTTTCGCCAGTCAGGGAGTATCTCTATTAAAAAATAGAGGATCGCCCCAGGGAGCGGAATCAGGATCAGGGCAATCAACCAGAGCCAGTTGCGCTGCCGCCGAAGCAGATGCACCACACAGGCGAGCTGCGGAATATCAATGGGATGTAAATATCTTTCATTGAGATACTTATAACAAACAACCGGGTCTCTGCATAACTTTCCGAATCAGACCATTGGCGCGAATCAAGCGGATGAAAACCTGTCAACTAATATCACTCAGAGAGATTAAGATGGGGTCGTATTACCTGATGCAATCGGAAGAATGCAATTTTCTTCTAGGCAAAGGGACATGACAGGGCTAATGCTTTTTCCCACAATGGTCAAACAAGTGAAGGAAGCCTGGAATTCTCGCCTGGGCGTTATCTTGGCTGTCTCCGGCAGTGCCGTGGGCTTGGGAAATTTTCTGCGCTTTCCCGGTCAGGTGGCGGAGCATGGCGGGGGCGCATTCATGCTGGCGTATTTTATCTCCTTTCTGCTCATCGGCCTGCCGGTGTGCTGGGCAGAGTGGACGATGGGACGCTTTGGCGGTCAACGGGGATTTCATTCCTGCGTGGGCGTGCTTTATTCGGTGACGCGGCATCCAGCGGGAAAGTATTTAGGGATTATCGGGATCATTATTCCCGTGGTCATCTACATGTATTATGTGCTGATCGAGTCCTGGTGTCTGGGCTACAGCATAAATTTCCTGACCGGGAACATGCATTTCGAGACGGCTGAGGAAGCAGGAGCGTTTTTTGCCGGCTTCACGGGAGTGGGTGCGGATGGCAGCGGACTGGGATTCGGTTTGGATAAAGTCGGCATATTTCTGATTTTTTGCTTTTTCCTCAATTTCATTTTGATCTACCGGGGGGTGGCCAAGGGCATTGAGCTGTTTTGTCGTTACGCCATGCCCGCCCTGATCGTGATAGCCTTTATCATTTTGATCCGGGTGCTGACTTTGCCGGGCGACCCGGAGGATCCGCAGAAGTCCATCTCCGCAGGGCTCGGGTTCATGTGGAACCCCAATCAGGTCTTGCTGGTTGAATACCCGCCCGAAGGCTCGGATGCGGCCCCCCAAGAGACCGCCATTTTCGGAAAAGCTTACATTGCTGAAGCAGAGCTGCGGGCGGCGAGCGACCCGCGGATCGAAGTGGTTCATCGGGGTATTTTCGCGCAACTGAGAAGTCCGCAGCTTTGGTTGGCGGCGGCCGGGCAGATCTTCTTTTCCCTTTCGGTTGGGTTTGGCGTCATCATCACCTACTCCAGTTATCTTTCGCAAAAGGACGATGTGGTCTTGAGTGGATTGGCCGCCTGCAGTGCCAATGAGTTCTGCGAGGTGGGGCTGGGAGGACTGATCACCATCCCGGCGTCCGTTGCCTTCCTTGGGGTCGCGGGTATCAGCGGTGCCTTGGGCAGCACCTTTGCCCTCGGGTTCAATGTTCTGCCCATGGTCTTCAGCGCCATGCCGATGGGGGCGCTGTTTGGTTTTCTCTTTTTCTTTCTGCTCTTTCTGGCGGCGGTCACCAGTTCGCTCTCCATGCTGCAACCGGGGATTGCCTTTCTGGAAAATGCCATGGGCATCAATCGCAAGCAGTCTGTCGCGGTCCTCGGTTTCATCACCTCGGTGGGGACCCTCGTTGCGGTCTATTTCAGCGCCGGATTCAAGGCGCTCGACACCCTCGACTTCTGGGCCGGTACCTTTCTCATCTATGTCCTCGCTATGATCCAAATCATCATTTTTGGCTGGATCATGGGAGTGGATCGCGGTCTGGCCGAGGCGGCGGAAGGGGGCAAGATGCAGATTCCGCGCTTCTTCGGCTTTGTCATGAAATGGATCACCCCGACCTTTTTGCTTTCGATCTTCTTTGTCTGGGTGAGTGAAAGGATCTTTGGCTTCAACCTGCTGGCAGGCGAGTTGGGATCCCCCTCCTATTATGTCACCGACCTCTTTCCTGGTGAGGGCGAGGTGGCCAATCCTGTGGCCTGGATCGCGGTGTTGGTCATCCTCCTTTTTGCCGGATTTTGCATCCTCATTACCAACAGTAGCGCGCATTTCCGCCGACTGACCCACACCTCGACCACCAACCCACCTTTCAAGAAAGGCAAGTCATGAACGCAGGCGGATGGTTTATCCTCATTCTTTCGGTCGGTAGTGTCACCGCACTCTTCGGCTGGTGTATCTATAAAGTCATAACATCGCCGGTGGACGGAGATATGCATGGGTTTGAGATTGAAACGCCCGACGAAAAGGCGCAGCGCTTGTCGGATGAGCAACACCTCTAGCTGCTGCTTGTGGCGGGCAGGGTATTTTCTTGCCCTGATCTGCATGCTGTTGCTGGCGGGGTGTAAGACCGTGCAGGAGCACCGCGCTGCTCAATTGCGTTCCTGGCTGGAGTCAGTGTCTCCAGAGGAGCGTGAGCGTCTGCTCTCGGGTGGGGTCATGGCAGGCGATTCGACCCGTGCGGTCTATCTTGCCTTGGGCAGCCCTCAATTCACGCTACAGGAACCCGACGGGCTTTGGAGGTGGATCTACTGGGGGAGCAGAAGCGCCATGCCCTATGGTGACGGTGAACCCCTGCGCTTTCAGTCCCGCTCCGAGACTCGACTGCCCGGGGCTTCGGAAGAACGGGTGAAAGTGTATTTGATTTTTCAGGACGATATTCTGCAGTCATGGGAGTTTCACCCGCCCAATCAGCCGATTCCTGCCGGGGCTCAATCCTGGAGGATGGGGGAGATTCCGGTCCCTCCGGGGCCAAGGGAAGGCATTCGCTAAAGCCGGACAAGTCCGGGCTAGAGTTCGGTGTATTTACGGCTGTTGCCCTTGGCTTTATCCACCGGATAGCGCTCGGCATTGCGTTGCAGCTTCTTCTCGACACAGGCGGCAACGTCCAAATCACAGATATTGGCGAACTCCAGCGCGTAGATGACGACATCCGCCAGTTCTTCCTCAATTTTTGCCCGGCGCACCGGATCCTGAATGGACGCACGGCTGGTATCCGCATCTTCCCACAAGAAATGCTCCATCAATTCAGCGGCCTCTGCAGCCAGTGCCATGGAGAGGTTTTTGGGGGCATGGAACTGCTCCCACTCCCGCTCCGCCACAAAAGCGGCCAGCTTTTCCCGGATCTCGCGTACAGTCGTTTCCGCATCTCGCATTCCATCGAGAAAAACCCCTTTGCTGACTGAGTCAATCCACAGTATTCACGCCTTCGGATTAGATGGGAGAGCGCTGTTGGCGCTGAAGATGACCCGCAACGGCTCCGAAGGCGCCCCCGCGCAGCCGCCCGTCTCCCGTATGGCCTCCGGCGCTGCGCGTCTTCGGCCTGCTGAGCAGGGACGCTCAGCGTTGCCTGCCTTGGCGCGACCGAAATAGGTTCACTCACCACCGACCACCGTCACACCGACTACCGGCGCTATGCGCCTACCGGGCACTGGTTGATTTTGCGGAAGAAGTCGTTGCCTTTATCATCGACGAGGATGAAGGCGGGGAAATCTTCCACTTCGATCTTCCAGACCGCTTCCATTCCGAGTTCGGGATATTCGAGGACTTCGACCTTTTTGATGTTTTCCTCGGCGAGGAGGGCAGCGGGGCCACCGATCGAGCCGAGGTAGAAACCGCCGTATTGTTTGCAGGCATCGGTCACCGCCTGGCTGCGGTTGCCTTTGGCCAGCATGACAAGGGAGCCGCCGTGGGACTGGAAGAGGTCGACGTAGCTGTCCATCCGCCCGGCGGTGGTGGGACCGAAGGACCCGGAGGGCATGCCTTCGGGGGTCTTGGCCGGGCCGGCGTAGTAAACGGGGTGGTTGCGGAGGTAGTCCGGCAGGCCATCGCCGGCATCGAGGCGTTCCTTCAACTTGGCATGGGCAATATCCCGGGCCACCACGATGGTTCCGGTGAGGGAAACCTGAGTGGTGATGGGGTATTTGCTCAGGGTGGCGCGGATCGCGTCCATCGGCTGGTTGAGGTCGATCTTGACCACTCCGGTGCGGGTTTGGGTGCGGTATTTTTCCGGGATATACTGGCTGGGGTTGGTTTCCAGCTTTTCCATGAAAATGCCGTCGCGGGTGATCTTTGCCTTGGCGTTGCGGTCGGCTGAACAGGAGACGCCGATGCCGACCGGGCAGGAGGCACCGTGACGGGGCAGGCGCACGACGCGCACGTCGAGGGCAAAGTGTTTCCCCCCGAACTGAGCCCCGATCCCGAGCTGCTGGGCGATCTTGAGAAAGCGTTCCTCGAGGGCCTTGTCGCGGAAGGCCCGGCCGTGTTCGTTGCCGGAGTCCGGGAGGCCGTCGTAGTATTTGGTCGAAGCCAGTTTGACGGTTTTGAGAGTGGTTTCGGCAGAGGTTCCCCCGATGACAATGGCGAGGTGGTAGGGCGGGCAGGCCGCTGTTCCGAGGGCGCGCATTTTCTCGATGACAAATTTTTCCAGGCTGGCCGGATTGAGCAGGGCCTTGGTTTCCTGATAGAGGAAGGTTTTGTTGGCCGAGCCGCCGCCCTTGGCCACAAAGAGAAAATCATACTCCATGCCGTCGGTGGCCACGAGGTCGATCTGGGCCGGGAGGTTGGTTCCGCTGTTGATCTCCTGATACATGTCGAGGGGAATGGTCTGCGAGTAACGCAGGTTCTCCTCGGTGTAAGTGCGGTAAATCCCACGGCTGAGAAATTCCTCATCCTTGCCCCCGGTCCAGACCTGCTGGCCTTTTTTGGCGTAGATCGTGGCCGTGCCGGTGTCCTGACAGAAGGGCAGAATGCCGCGTGAGGCGACCTCGGCATTGCGCAGCATGGTCAGGGCGACGTAGCGGTCATTATCGCTGGCCTCGGGGTCATCGAGGATGGCTGCCACCTGGCGCAGGTGGGCGGGCCGCAGCATAAAGGAAATGTCCTTCGTCGCCTCGTGGGCGAGCAGCTCCAGACCCTCCGGATCCACCACCAGGACCTCTTTACCCTGAAAATGTTCCACCCGGACATGGTCCTTGGTGATCAGGCGGTATTCGGTACCGTCATCGGAAAGGGGAAACGGCTTCTGATAAACAAACGCTTTGGTCGGCATAATACCTGTAGGGTTATTAGGCTAATTTAAGAAAAAGCAACATGGATATAAGGCGCGTTGCGGGGTGAGGGCTGCCGTTGCGGATTCTGCGGAGTAGAACGTTGCGGGTGTCGCAGGGCGACACGTTACTGAGCGGCGTAGCCGCTGTTACGAGCATCAGGAGGATGCGTTGGAGGAATCAAAACCAAGATCCGCACTTTTCAACGCCAATGTCGGCTTCGCCGACCCGCAACGGCACCCAAGGTGCCCTCTCAGCGCTCCGCACCTCCGCACCACCTCCGCCCGGGCCATACGCAAAAAAAAGCGCTGGAGGGGTCATCCGCCAGCGCATAGGGAAGGGATTCATCGCGACTAGGCGCAACGAAGCTCAGGATCGTTGCACTCTCCGCTGGGAACCTGGATCCGGACAAAGGCGTTTCCACCTGAGCGGGAAGGGGGTCCCTTGCGAGTCAGCTTTGATTCCGATTCGCAGCCAGGGCAAGTTTCCACCACGACATGGCAGTCGGCCATGGCACTGGAATGATCGTGCTGATCAGTGTCCTCTTTGCCTTCGCAACTGCCACATCCTTGATGGGAAGCGACCCGCTCTGATCCTTGGAGGGCATTGTTGTTGGCTGCCCAACCTCCGGGAGGCGGGCCGGCGAAGATGGCAGAGGCGGTGAATAGCCCGATGATTGTCGTGATAAAGGTGATACGGTTTTTCATGATTTTCTAAGGTGTTGAAGGGTTGTCTGTGCGTGATGCACTAAACGGTAAAACGCAGGCTTTTTCAGCAACCCTCAAAAATAATCACTTTTTTTGCATTTAATCTTTCCGGCTTTGGATAGCTTTCTGTAACTGCTTCCGGGCGCGGTAGATGCGCATTTCGACTGCTTTTGGTGAAAGCTTGAGTATGGCGGCAGCCTCTTCGTGACTGTGTCCTTCCAGGGCACAGCAAACAAAGGGAAAGCGCAGTTTCTCCGGAAGATTCCGGATGGCCTCGCGGATCTCATCCGTGTACTCATCGCTGGCAAGTGAGGAGGCTGCATCTAGAGAGGGTTCAACCAGCGTCTCTTCGTGTGTTTTCCATTCCTCTCCATCGTTGGATGCAAATATCGACTGCAGAAAACGATGCTTTTTCCGGCGACGGATCAGATCGCGACAGAGATTGCGCGTGATGGTGAATATCCAGGTCTTGACGCTGGCCTGAGGTTTGAACTTTCCGGCATTGAAATACACCCGGACAAAGGTCTCTTCAGTGAGTTCCTGAGCGTCGGCAACGTTTTCCGTGAATCGCCAGCAGAAACGAAAAATCTCCTCACGGTAACGGATCATCAGTTCGTTCAAGGCGCTCTCTTCACCTGCAGCCAGCCTCTTTAGTGTCTTGAGGTCCTCGTCCATCCAACCGCAGGATCAATGGGAATGACTGAGTGCTTCGACCGCCAGCTCCCGCAGTTTATCCTGCTTCTCGGGTGGGAGGACGCTGAGCATCTCGAAATAGTGACTGATGGCCAGTGCCTGGATTTGCCCATGCACTTCATGCACGGCTTCAACAGCTTCGCCGACCTCTGCACTTTTTTCTGCCGCGTTTCGAATGGTCTCCGCCAGTGCCTCAATGCGTACGGATAATTCCGTCAGGAGTTCCTGACGTTTTCGGCGATAGGGTTCTTCAAAGGCATCCACCCGGGCAGCTTCCTCGGGCGTCAAATTGAGTTGTTGATGCAACCAATGGTGGCCGGAGGGTTCATCATGTTTCCAGGTCGTCGGCTGCGAATAACAGGAGAACAGGTAGGTAATCCCGGCACAAAACAGTGCCAGAAAACCCAGAATCGCGGCTAGGCGAAGCATTGTTCGCATGGGTGCTTTCATCGAATGAGCATTCAGGAGTGATCAAACAGGTTGGCAGGGGGGTGGGTAATCGAATCAAAATCGAGATAGAAGCCGACGGATACTTGCGGATGCGGGGCAGATGGTGCCCTGCTCAGGAGCAAGGTGGAAAGGCTCACCATAAAGGCCAGCGCTACGGTGGCCGCTAGAAAGCGTTTCTGTGCCATCAGTTCATCCATCCATGCCCACCATGGAATCAGGGTCTCACTTTCGCGCCGCTGTCGGATCTTCCTCCAGACATTGTCTTCTACCGATCCCGGACAAGCAGGAATCGCTGATTTCCGGATTTGCTCAATAGCAGCATCTGTCTTTGAAGTATTCATTGAAGAGGTAAACGCATCCCTTGGTACATTCCCTCAACCTTTTTCTGTCAATTTTGAAGCACACCCGCAACGGCACCCAAGACGCCCCTCAGCGCTTCGATGCTTACCGTGGTCGCTGACAGGGAGGGGGAGTGGGCGTGGAGGGTGATGGTGCCGGGCTCACCGGTGCTTTGCACGATGACCTGGGCGAGTCCGTTGAAGACCTGACGGCGGTAGGGCTCGGCGGGTAGGCGCATCCCGAGGAGGGCTGGATGATTGTTGGCAATGTCCTCGCGTTGGCCCCAGTCGGTAAAGGGCAGGGCGCGGATTTCGAGGGTGTTCCCGGTCTCATGGAGGGTGGCGGGGTCGATTTCGAGAGAGAGCCTTGCTTCTTGGCGATCAGCACCGGTGTAGAGGACGCGGCCGTTGAGAATGGCTTCCTGTTCGCGTCCGATGACTCCGAGATAGAGGGTGAGGCTTTCGCCTTCCGCCAGCTTGGGGCGGTCAAATGTCGCCGAGAAAACGACCGGAGCTTCGGTCTCGGCGGCGGGCGGTGCCTGCCATTCTCCAATCGCGAGGGAGCGCACCCTTTCAATGAAACGATCCGGTTCGAGGGAGGAGGGATTCCCATTGCCCACACCAATAATGCGGCCGGGGCCTGTAATGGAAAAATGGATCAGATCGTCTGCGGTCGGCACAAGACGATCAGCGGAATCGTGGACGGAAACAGTGATGACCGAAAGGTCTCTGCCGTCGGCAGTGATCTCTTGACGATCGGCGGTCAGCTGGATCCCGGCGGGGGCTAAGGTCGTTTCCACCACATGGGAACGTTCGCTGCCATCAGGCCAGTAGGCTTTGGCTTCGAGCGCACCGGGGGCGTAAGGGACATCCCAGGAGAGGTGATGCATCGGCTGGACGTTCTGGCGTCCGAGGGATTGCCCATTGAGAAAGAGTTCCACTGCCTCCGCGTTGCTGTGGGTGCGGACATGAATGGAATCGCCTTCGCGTCCCGACCAGTTCCAGTGGGGAAAGACATGCAGCACCGGCTCGTCCGTCCACCAGGCTTTGAGATAGTAAAAACTGTCCTTGGCGAATCCGCAGGTGTCCATGATCCCGAACTGAGAGAGCACGCCCGGCCAGCCGTAGGGGGTGGGCTCACCGCGATAGTCGAATCCTGTCCAGAAGAAGACCCCGGCTGTATAATCGCGCTCGGCATAATGCCGCCAGCCGATCTCCACATTGCCTCCCGAGGAGCCGTCGTCGAGGGGCGCAAGGTGAGCGCGGGTTGGGTCCTCCACATAAATGCCGCGGGTAGCCTGAGTGGTGGTTTCCTCCGTCCCCAGAATGATCTGGTCGGGAAAGGCGGCGTGCTGCTGATCGGTGTCGCCGTGCTTGATATAGTTGACGCCCATCACCTCGATCACGGTTGAAATGCCGCCCCAGCCACCGCTGATCCCGGCAGTGACCATCCGGGTGGGATCGAGACGGTGGACAAAGTCCTGCATCACTTGAGTGATCCGGGCACCTTTGACATTGCCCTCGATGGCCCACTCTTCGTTCCCGATCGACCAGAGAATGATACTGGGGTGGTTGCGGTCGCGCCGGATCATCTGCTCTAGCTGACCCATATGGTATGGGTTGATTCCCATCAGGCGGTTTTCATTGATGACGAGCATTCCGAGCCGGTCGCAGGCGGCGAGGAGGGCGGGTGAGGCCGGATGGTGGCCGATGCGGATGGCATTGCTGCCCATGGCCTGGAGGCGGCGGATACGAAATTCCTCCAGCGCATCGGGGATCGCCGTACCCACTCCGGCATGGTCCTGGTGGAGATTGGTCCCTTTCAGCTTCACTTGTCGGCCGTTGAGAAAAAAGCCTTCATTGGGATCAAAGCGGATCTCGCGAATACCAAAGGTCGTTTCGTAATGGTCGATCACGCTGCCCGATTCATCCAACAGACGGGTGACCAAGGTATAGAGGTGTGGGCTTTCCAGATCCCACAGTTTGGGCTCGATCACCAACAGACGCTCGCGGGCGCTGAGGGTTTCCGCCGGGGCGATGTCGAACGCAGTCGAACGTGCTATGGCAATCACCTTTCCGTCGGGGTCGAGAAGGGTCTGGTCAAAGAGGAAACGGGCAGGGGTGCGTCGTTGATTGGTGACGGTGGTTTCAACCTCGACCTCGCTTTCACCGGAAATCCCGGAGGTGGTGACGTAGGTTCCGTAGCGGGCAATATGAAGCGGATCTTTTTTCAGGAGCCAGACATGCCGGTAAATGCCCGCGCCCTCGTAGAACCAGCCTTCTTCCATGGAGGCATCGACGCGGACCACCAGAACATTGTCGCCTCCATAGTTGAGGTATTCCGTCAGGTCGTAGCTTTGCGAGAGATAACCACTGGGTTCCTGACCGACAAAAAAGCCGTTCACGAAAACGGTCGCATTGCGGAAGATGCCGTCGAATTCGAGCCAGATGCGCCGCCCGAGATCTTCGGCGGAAACATCAATCTGGCGACGATACCAGCCGATGCTCGACTCGGGAAAGCCCGGTCCAATGGCCTTGAAGCCATGGCTGGAGCTGGCCCTGGGATCAAATGCAGCTTCCGCCGCCCAGTCGTGAGGCAGGTCGACCTTTCGCCACCAGCGGTCCTCAAAAGCCGGATGCGCCGGGCCGTCCCCGTAACCGGTTTTGGCCAGATAGGAAAAATAGCCGGTGGCATGTCCAAAGTCCGCTGCACGGTCCGCCGCATGCCCGAGGGCAAAGCGCCAGCCATCGTTGATCAGAATGCGCTCGCGGGTGGGCTGGGCGGACGCCGAGAGGGCATCGGTGAGGAAAAAGCTGCTGCCGATCATCAGGCAGCACCACACGAAGAAGGATTTCAAGGGCATCTCGGGAAGGGGTATTGAGGGGTTTTGAATGGCAGTATGGCTTGGTGCCCCACAGGGTGTTCCCACTGTCATGCGCTTGTCAATGCCGACCGTCCCCGCTACGCGGTGAAAGGATAAAGGATGAGGGGACAAGGATGAGGGGACAAGGATGAAGGATGAGGGATGAGGGATGAAATTCAAAGACCTAAACCCTGGAGGGATGAGCTCCCGTCTCGTCCGCGACCCAGCCCGGGCCTCTTTTAACCGCGAATGGACGCGAATGGATGCGAATTTTATTGGGGGAAGGTAGGGCGGAGCGTCCCTGCTCCGCCTAAAAGTTCGGTGCCCCATGTACCCTCGATAGCGATACCGATAGCGATTGTGACGAGATTCTTCCTTCATCCTCCGCCCTCTGGCTTCCGTCCCCCGTCAGGCGAAGCCGCCCGTCTTCCGAAGTGCCCCCCTCACAACACCGGAGCCAGGGCATTCAGCAGGTAGCCGATGACAATAATGGCGAGGGTGGTGATGCCAAAGAAGAGGGCGATCAGCTTGAGGCGCATGACGCGGCGCAGCATGACGGCTTCCGGTAAACTGAGGGCAGCCATTGCCATCATGAAGGCGAGAGCGGTGCCGAGGGGAATGCCTTTCTGGAAGAGAACGAGTGCGACCGGGACGACTGCGGCGCAGCTGCCATACATCGGCACCCCGAGAACGGTGGCGATCGGAACGGAAAATATCCCGGTGGCACTGATCGCGCTGTGAATGGTTTCTTCGGGAACGTAATTATGAATGAAGGCACCGAGGCCAACTCCGACAAAGACCCAAATCCAGATCTGGCGGATAATCGTGACGGATTCATCGACTCCGCAGCGCAGCCGTTCCACGAACGTGTAGTCTGTTGTGGATGCGTTTGCGTGGGTGGATTGGATGATATCGTGTTCGAGATGGCCTTCCAGGCGCATCTTTCCAAGGATCGCCCCAGCCAGGGTAGCGATGAGCAGCCCGCAGACAACATACGCAATCGTCACCGGTATCCCGAACTGAGCCGCCATCAGAATGACGAGGTATTCATTGATCAGCGGTGAGGCGATGAGAAAGGAAAATGTCACCCCGAGCGGCACCCCCGCTTTGAGCAGGCTGATAAAGATCGGAATCGACGAGCAGGAGCAGAATGGGGTGACCGCCCCAAAAAGGGCGGCGATAAAATTGCCCCAGAGGCCACCGCGGCTCATCCAGCTTTTTAGGCGATGCTCCGGTAGCCAGGTGCGCACCACCCCGATGATGAAAATCATCACCGCCAGCAGCAGAAAGATCTTCAGGCTGTCATATATAAAAAAATGCAGTGCCTGGGTCGAGCGGGAGGCCGCATCCAAACCCGCAAGATCATAGATCAGCCAGTCGGCAAATCTCAGCAGCATTTTTTGTCCTCACCCTCTTTCTGCTCCGATTTGCAGCAGCAAGGCTGAGCGGCTTTGGCATCAGACTTCGCTTTCAGGCTTTGATCCAGCTTGTCCAGCAGACGCTTGATGAAACCGGGCTTGGAGGACGGTTGAGAAGAGGATGTTTCAGTTTTCATGGGGAATGTTGAAAAGATTATGCACCACTGAGGACGGCTTCCTTGCAGGCGATTTCTTTCCGCTGCAGACGCTTGATCAAGGCTGCTCTCAGTTTCAGGTCCTGACGGAACTCAGGATGCTCGTTCGCACGCTCCGGCAGCGAATGCAGGTTTTCCAGAAGAGTGGGGTGGACTGGATCAACCAGACTGTAGACCATCCACTGCGCCCGACGCTCCCCATCCACTGCTCCCAGCTCCTTGAGGTAGCGCAGCTGCTTGGAGATCCGCACCTGGTCGGCTTCCAGAATCTCCATCAGATGACAAACACACAACGGACCCTCCCGCAGCAGATTGAGAATCCGCAGCCGCTGGAGATCACAGAGACATTTGTAGACCTGAATCAATTGCATCGGATTGCATATTCATATTTTAGCATATTCAGTCAAGTGAAAATAATTTTCGAGGCAATCGCCGGAAAGGCGACTGCTTTTCCGATCCTTTCAGTGGCTCGCCGTGTGGTCATTTTTCTGAAATATTCTGAACCGAATCGCTTGAAGTGGAGACCTGTGTTCTGAAACGAATGGATAAGGAAGCTCGACAGGTATGGACGGAATTGCTTGTGCTCGAGGCACAGCGTGGGAACGCGCACGCCTTTACACAGCTGTATCAGCTTTGGGCATCTGATATTCGACGGATGGCTGCCGTTCAGACAGGGTGTGGTGATTCAGCGGACGAGGTGGCTCAGGAGACTTGGGTTGCGATCGCGCGCGGGCTGCAACGTATCAATGATCCGGCCTGCTTTCCACGATGGGCATTTCGTATTCTAGACCGACGATGCAGCGACTGGATCCGTAGCCGACAAGCTGATCGCCGAAGGGCTAAAGAACTCAGTGAAATGTCCCTGCACTCAACCCGTGAGAGTGAGCTGCATGATCCGGCAGAAATCGTGAATCTGCAAGAAGCCATTGCCCGTCTGGCGCCGGAGGCCCGCAAGCTTTTACACCTGTTCTATTTCGTGGGTCTCAGCACGACCGAAATTGGCGAAATTCTTGGTCTGCCTTCGGGAACAGTGAAGTCACGACTTTTTACGACGCGCGAACACCTCAAACTTTTATTTGAAAGGATGAAAAATGAAAAACCTGGATAAGAAGATACAAGAAGCACTGGGCCACCCGGAAGGGGTGGATGTGTTTTCGGACGAACCTAACATTGCCGAAGAGGTTTTGCAGACTTTTCGTGGACGCCATCGGTGGATCCTTGGAATGGCTGTAGTGTGCAGTACGGTGGTGCTGATCATCACCATTTGGGCTGGTTATCGGTTCACCCTCGCCGAGCTGCCGCATGATCAACTTCGGTGGGGCGGGCTTTGCCTGCTCGGTGTACTCATCGTCTCCTTCATTAAAGTCTACTTCTGGCTGGAGATGCATACCAACCGCATCCTCCGCGAAATCAAACGCCTGGAGTTACGCTTTTTGGAGCGAACAGGACGAATCGATTAAGAACCCTGGTATGCGTTAGGGGCACAGGGATGGGGCCGAAAAGTATACTTTCTCGAATTTTTCCTTGATTGAACCGACAGTTCAGGCACTATTAAATTTTTAATCAAATTGCAGGGTGGAGCAGTCCGGTAGCTCGTCAGGCTCATAACCTGAAGGTCGCCAGTTCAAATCTGGCCCCTGCACCCAATTTTAGCCCGCTAAGTCTTTGATTTAGCGGGCTTTTTTTGTTTTCCGAAAATTGATTGATGGCCAATAGGGCACGCGGCCCCTTTTCGCCGGAGCCTGCTTTCATCATAATATCAATAGCGCGGTGTGGCCGCCGGGGATGAGGGAAGCATCTATCCCTGCATCGAAGGTGACGAAGCGTCCGCCGTGTTTCACTGCCAGACCGAGAAGGTAAAGGTCGGTGAGGCTTTTGGGTCCAGGTAAGTTGGGGAAACATCGGGGATCGGCGAGGGAGAGGTCGTCGGGCCAAAACTGATGACCGGGAGCGCGCAGAATACTGGCGAGGAGTCGGCGGGCTTCCATTGTAGAGCGGGGGCCCCCTGGATAGAGCGGCCCCCCAAGGATGCGGATGAAGGCATTTTCAGTGAGGGGACAAGTGGCCCAGCCTTCAACGGCGGCAGATTGTTCAAAAAAGCGGAGGGCTTTTTCCCGGTGGGAGTGATTGGCATCGCCCAAGGCGATCAATACATTGACGTCGAGAAGGTGAATCATGAGTGCCGTTGGGTGCTGTCGATCACGCGGGTATCTTCTTCATCATACTGGTGGTCAATCAGTTCCTGGACTTGCCCGGCCGGTATGGGCTGGCTTCTCTTTTTCAGGCTGAGCATCCCGAAAGGACCCTCCTGATAGAGATCGGGATTGGGGTTCTCCAATTCGGAGGCAGGTTGTATTTCGCGCCTGAGTGCGTGTTCCACCATCGCCTTGAG
The DNA here is from genome assembly GCA_050485245.1 of Verrucomicrobiota bacterium. GTDB lineage: Bacteria > Verrucomicrobiota > Verrucomicrobiia > Opitutales > Oceanipulchritudinaceae > JBJHBA01. Next base: position 158,504 of record JBJHBA010000003.1, read on the forward strand.
GGTGATACGTCGGCGGGCAGCAACGGCTTTTGCCTCACTCAGCAATTGAGTGTCCAGATCAAGGGTCGTTTTCATGATATGGCTCATAATATGGGTTTATGGTTCAGCGTCAATATCGATGGACTTTATCTGGTATTTTCCGGCAGAAAAGACGGTCTGAGCGGCGTGAACGGATGGAGGCCAGCTGCCCGTGCTTTTTCCTGCCATTCGCCGCTGGGAGCCTATGAAAGGATAAGGGAAGGGGGATGAAGATTCATTTTAAGCATGTCATCGTTTCAAATGGAATGGCATCCCAAGCTCCCTTTAACCAATAACCGATAACCCATCACCAGGAACCCCGTCCTCGGGCCTCTGTCCTCTCTCCGAGCCGGGGTGCCGGGTTCCCCCCCCCTCAAATCACAAAGGTGTCGGGTTCGAAGTGGGGGTCGGGGAATTGCATGTCGAGTTGTTCGAGGGTGCGTTGGACGAGGGAGGCGACGAGGAGGTTGCGCTGCCACTTGCGGTCGGAGGGGATGATGTGCCAGGGGGCGTAGGCAGTGTTGCAGCGGTGGAGGGCATCGGCGTAGGCGGTCATGTATTGGGGCCAGTTTTGGCGGGCGGTAATGTCGCTGGGGTCGAATTTCCAGTGTTTTTCCGGATCTTCAAGGCGGGCCTGAAGGCGCTTTCGCTGTTCCTCAGGAGAGATGTGGAGAAAGATTTTGATCAGGGTGGTGCCTTCATCGACCAGCATCCGTTCAAAGGCATTGATATGCTCATAGCGCTTTTTCCAGACGCTTTCGGGCTGGAGCTGATTGACGCGAACGGTCACGATATCCTCGTAGTGGCTGCGGTCGAAGATGATGATTTCACCAGTGTGTGGCACACGCTGGTGGACACGCCAGAGGTAGTCGTAGGAGAGTTCCTTGCGGGTGGGGCGGTCAAAGGCCGCCACATTGACGCCGTTGGGATTGGTGTAGCGGAACACATGCCGGATGGTACCGTCTTTACCGCTGGTATCCATCCCTTGAAGGATGACGAGGATCTTGTGTTTGCGCTCGGCCCAGAGACGCCGCTGGAGTTCGGCGATTTGACGGGAAATGTCTTCGAGCAGGTTCAGCCCATTCGATTTGGTGCCCAGTTCGCCGTTGGGAATTGAAGTCGGCCACTCATTCAAGTTGAGTTTCTTTCCCGGCTTGAGTGTGCAATATTTTGAGAAAATGGACTCCATGCTGGCAGAATTCCGTGGGAAATGTCGCCGATGGCCAGAAAAAAGCAGGGAGAAGGCGCGCAGCGCCGGAGGCGAGAGGGGGAGAAGATGGGGGACGGGGGACGGGAGACGGGAGACGGGCGGCTTCGCCTGACGGGGGACGGGAGAGCGGAAAAATGCTCCAACGGAGCAATGCATAACCAACCCGGGGTGCAACTCCGGGAATCGGATAAACCCTGCACTGTTCTGAAGGAACAGGGTATCAAATGCGATCTGGAGGTAAGGGGACCCCAAGATGGGGTGTTCCTTCAGAACGCAGGGATCATCGGGCCACCTCCCAGGGTTGCACCCTGGGCTGATATCCTGCGCCCCTTCAGGGTGCTGAGTCCGGAATCCAAGCCGTGGGCGAGGACTCCATCCTCTGCCCCTTCCCTTAGCGGGAATCGCCTCTCAGCGGGTAGCGGTAGAGTTGAATTCGCTGGATGCTGAACTGTCCTGGAACCAAGCGCAGGTGACGTCCTTGGTGGGTCTGGTCCCCACCCAGCCAGATTTCATTAATCCATTGTCCGTTCTCGAAGCGCCCTTCTTCCGCTTCGAGAATGCCGATCTGCTCTCCCGGTGTTTTGGAAGCGAAGGTCACCGTGACACCTGTGCCGGCAAAGATAAATTCATCTGGACCCAGGGCAATGACCAAGCCTCCGGCCGGAAGTTGCCTCAGACTGGCCGGGCGGTCGCCCGATTCATTGATCACCCCGTCGGCCAGGGCCGGAGGGGTGACGCGTTCATAAGTGACGTTGAGAATGACATCATTGAGCCGCACACGGTGTGGCTGGCGCTGCTCACCAGGGGCAGGGGGCAATAAACCACGGGTAGCACCCTGCCCCAGCTTCTCGCTCAGCAAGGGGGTCAGTTGACGAATGATTTCATAGCTCTGGGTAAGCAGTTGGCCAGCCCTCGGCTCAATGGCTTCGATTCCAAAAGGGGCAAAGCCGAGTGCTTCATGTTGGCCAAAGGCATAGAGGGCATTGACGCTGGCATCCTCGTTCCGCAGAGCCTCGGGTATCAGCAGCGGGTTGCCTGCACGGTGATAGAGTCCGGCCCAGTGGGCGAAGTTGGGAAAATAAATATCCGGGGTAATCATACTGATCGAAGGAGCCCCTGCCCGCCAGATGTTGAGCAGGTGGGGAAGGGGACCAGCACTGACATACTGTCCGGGTTCGAAAGCGGGGCGGATGAGCGCGGCGTTGACGAAGAGCGGGAGTTCATAGGCTTCCAGACCAGCCAGACTGACTTCCTCAACGAAGCGGGCAAAGTACCAGGCCATAAAGATTTCCTCGCTGGCCGGAGCCGGGCCAAACACTTCTGTCCAGCTTCCCTCGGTGCGTCGCCCATGCTCATTCCAGAGTTGAGCAAACTCGGGAACCAGTGTGCCCGCTCTTTCTTCGGTGAGGAGGGACTGGATCAGCTCCTGGGGAACCGGCTGGTCCCAGGCAGCCTCGGCCAGCGGGCTGTGATCCCGGGCATCATGGATCATTCCGATTTCATTCTGGACCTGAACCATGAGGACGGTGTGTTGCTTGCCATCGATCTTGCGCAAGTGCTCCATCATGGCGCGAAAGGCTTTCCGGTCTGCTGCCAACACGTCTTTACTGAACGGTGAAAGGATTTCGAGCAGTCGTCCCTCACTGGTTTCCACTCTGGGGAAACGCTCGAGGTCGGCCTTAACCCAGTTCGGGGCGTAACAGGACATGCTGTTCTTCCATGAACCATACCAGAGCAGGATCAGCCGCAGATCATGTTCCCGTGCCTGCTCGATCAGACCGTTGAGCAGTGTCCAGTCATAGACCCCCTTCTTTGGTTCCGATCGATCCCAGTAGACCGGAGCAATCACGGTGTTGAGGTTCATGTTGACGAGGGTTTCCCAGTGCTGGCGCAAGTGCTCCAGGCCGCCTGCGGTGGAATTTCCGAGCTGCCCCCCAAGAATAAGATAGGGGGCACCGTCCACCATCAGCCGCATGGAACCATTGTCATCCACCAGATGCGGTAATTGAGCTTGAGTGGTGGAAGGCCACAGCAGGGAGGCGATCAGAGCAATGGCCAGGGCCGAAAACAGGCACAAGGGAAAGCTGACAGGCTGGAAAGGCAGAGCAATCAACGACTGCTGGGAGTTTCTGGGGAAATGGGGGGAACGGTAGGTTTTCATCTCGTTGTGACTTCGTAGGGTTAAAGTTTTCCTGGGAAGGGATATCGGATAATCCACAAAGCATGGAACATCTCATGATGAAGCAAGTTACCGGAGGTGATGATATCTCTATATCTCTGGATATAGGGAGGGTATCTGTAAGGAGTGCTTGAAAGGATTTGGCCTCTATCGACCAGGGTTTTCAATCAATGTGGATGATGCCCATTTTGACTCCGGTCAGCACTGCCTGGGTGCGGTCGGCTACGCGTAATTTCGAAAGTATATTCGAGAGATGCACCTTCACGGTTCCCTCGACCAGAAACAATTCCGCTGCAATCTCCTTGTTGCTCTTTCCCTTGGCAACCAGTGACAACACTTCCAGTTCGCGCTTCGAGAGGCGCGATAATACACAACGGCTGACCCGGTTGGCTATTTCCGGAGGCAAATAACTGTCACCTCGATACACTGTACGTATCCCTTCGAGGAGTGATTCCAAGGGCATGTCTTTGACCACGAATCCTGTAGCGCCGGCATCGATTGCCTGCATGACTTCCTCTCCGCTGGCGTAATTGCTGAAGACCAGAACCGGAATGGGGCCAAACGCATCCCGTAATCGTTTGAGCGTTTCGATCCCACTGGAATTCGGCATGCGCAAGTCAAGTACCACGACATCGGGGCGGTGCTGGCGAAAGGCCTCAATGGCTTCCTCTCCGTTTTCCGCTTCCGCCACGACCTCCATGTCGGGTTCGCCATGGGTCGCGGTCACCAGTCCCATCCGCAGGACTATGTGGTCATCCACCAAGAGGATTCGGATCTTCATTTTGGTTGAGTCAGGGGTTGAGTGGCCTCGATGCCGGGTTGGACCTGAGGAAAAGGAACCGTGATTCGGATACAGGTTCCCTCCCCGGGAGCACTGACAATTTCGAGTTGCCCTTGGATGTTGGCTGCTCTGCTGCGCAGTCCGCGCAACCCAAAGTTACCAGGTCCATTGTCGAGGGCATCTCTGGGAGAGAATCCACCTCCGAAATCCTTTATCTCCAAAGTCGCGTTCTTTTCCGCATAGTGAAGGGAAACAATGATGCGGGGCGATCCGCTGTGGCGAACTGCATTGGTAATGGATTCCTGTGCGATGCGCAGAAGGTGGTGCTGAAGGGTTGAATCCAGAGGTTTGATTTCGCCAATAACCTTCAAATCAATGATGCCATTCTCACTGGTCATCATCTGGGTCATCACGCTCAAAGCTTCCGGCAGTTCAGCGTTCAGCAACAAAGGGGACTCCAGATCCCACAGAGCCTGCTGAATCTCCTGCCGGGTATACGCCACCATTCTGCGCGCCACCGTAAGGCGATTGCGGATTTCCGGCTCCAGGGTGGAGAGCTTGAGGGTGGCGTCCAGTTGCAGAACCAGGCCACTCAGCCCTTGTTGCACGCTGTCATGCATTTCGCCCGCCAGACGATTACGTTCGGCCAGAGTGGCCGAATTCTTGGCTTCATTGGTCAGCTTTGACATCGTCAGGCGCAACTCCTCGGTGCGCTCCTTGACCATTTTTTCCAGATAAATGTTCCTGCGGTTGGCCTGTTGGATTGCCAGCCTGCGAACCAGCCAGATCAGGAGCAAGAGCAGTGCTCCGTAGGCAAGGTACGCCCAAAGGGTGCGGGTCCATGGGGGATGCACCCGGAAGGATAGTTTGAGGGGCTCCGAGGCGGTGACGCCTCCTTCCATCAGTTGAATGGAGATTTGATATCTGCCTTCCCGTAGATTGGGCAGGGAGAGTATCGAATCCGAGCTGCTGACTTTCCATTCACCGGATGTGCCCTTGATGGTAAACTCATAATACAGTGATTGCATGGCGGAGTAGCCTCCCGCGAAAAACTGAAAAACCAGATTATTCTGTGTATAAGGCAGGTCCTGTGGAATCGCAGTATCGCGCCCGGAGACATAGAGTTGATGGCCGGTTCGTACATCGGTAATGGAAGTCAGCAGGGGTTGAAAGTGATGCTGGGCCGTATCGGCAAATGCTCTCTGAAAGTAATAGATCGCAGATTGAGTCGAGACCCATGCCCCTTGGCTGCCCACGAGTTGGATGCGGGGATAGCGATCATGAAAACTCCGGAACAGGGGTAACTTCCAGTCAGACCCTGCTCGATCCATCACAAGAACACCACTTTCATGAGAAGCCCAGATCGTCCCGTAGGCATCCTCGGTTACCCGTGTGATGTGATTATTGGGGGTCGCATTGAGTATTTTCAGCAGGTCGGGCCTCTCCACGATGGCATCTCTTTCCGCCTCGTAGAAAATGCGCTGATTGTCCGGGCCGGTTAAGATAATGGTGTTATCGATGTGCCCCACGTTGATCCAGGTGGGTTCCTCCCATGGATAATGGTCAAAGACTTTGCTGATCAGCTTCCTGTCTTCCAGCCAGACCCGGGCGGCCAGATTTTGTCCGATTTCAATCCAGGCGGATTGATCGATCGAGTGAACGACCAAAGGGTATCCCACTCCAGGAATGGGGTCGGCTCCTTCCACCCATTCTGTCCCATTCCAGACCAGCGCATGAATGGTTTCCGATCCGATCACGATGCAGGTGTCATCCCCAGTCATGACCAGCGCTTTGGTATCGCTGCTGGCGTAGATCCGCTCAAAACCGTATTCATGGCGCTCATACACTCCAGTGTTGTTTCCCACCAGCATGCGGCCGTTCCTGGAGTCAATGGCCCAAACTCTGGCTGGTGGCTGATGTTCCACTGCCTCAAACCGGTAGGACATGAAATCCTCGTTTGCTACCATGTCGTAGAGTTGTCCCTGTGAAGCGATCGAAATACGGCCGTTCCATTCGACAATGCTCGGCCAGCTCACCACCACTCCCGCCCGTTGGTCGATGATGGACACTCCTCCCGCATAAAAGACTTTTTGCACGGAGGACTCGGTGGTCAGCCAGAGGATTCCATACTCATTGGCGGCGAGGGAAAAAATCCGGTGATACTCGACCGTGGTCAAGGCGTGTTTGAGTTGTCCGCCTGCAGTGAGAATGAAGAGTCCTCTGCCATTCATCGCGATCGCAATTTTGCCCCCTGGAAGGGCGGCAAGATTGGAAATGGTGGCATCAACGAGATCGCCCAGAGGACTCTCCCAGGGCTCGATGGTCTTGCCATCAAAACGGAGGAGTCTGCCGTTGACCGTTGCCATGAGAACACAGTTGGCATCCAGCTTCGCCACGCCTCTGGCGGCATGTTCTGCTGTGATCGATTCAACGGAAAAATCCTGCAGGTCCAGTCTGAGAATCCCGTGGGTGTGCGAAGAAAGGTAGACTTCGCCATTCAACTCAAAAACATAGATCAGTTCCGATATCTCTTTGAATGTGGGTTCCTCTCCGTTCAGTCGGTCATAGACCAGTCCATTGTATCCAGCGAAGATCACCCCGGAATCGAGGGTGAGGATTTGGGAGAAGTTGGTGGCTTGGACCCACTGCGGATACTGCTCTGGCCGCATGCTAAAAGTTTGCACCAGTCCACCTGGACTCAGTCTTCCCTGGCCCCATGAACCCTGGGTTCCGTAAAAATACCGATTTCTCTGGTCTGCATGGGCACTGTAGAGCAGGGGAATGTTGCTGCGGTCCTCCAGCAGGTCGATCCAGGTGTTGTCATTGAGCGCAAGGATGCTTTGCCCGCTGACGACAGCAACGCGGCCCAGATGATCAACGCTTAGCTGGGCTCCGCGTGAGGCCCCGATCTCATTGAGTGAATAGGACCGCACCACCGGGATGCCGGCGGCTGCCCAGGCAGGTTGCTCCGGCGGCCTCGTATCGGCGGCCAGCCTGACAGTTGTTAGCACACTAATGATGGCCATACTCAGGCCAAGACACATGCGGAACCGATTCAAATACGGTGTCACCGGCTGGCATCTCCTTCGATCTGAATGTCCAAACGGTCACGGTTCCCGCATTTGCGGTCTAGCCCCGAGGGTGGGGGCTGATATTGAGCGATTGCGTTCAATATGTTGGCTTGAGGGTTGTGGGGTATAGTGATCTTAACCTGCAGGGACTGGCAAGCGGGTAAAATGCCCGCGATCCCTTCGCAAAGAAGGGACTGGCCCTCGAGAAGCTATTGCAAATCGATTCCGTCACTCCCTCAAGGTGACATAAGTCAGAGTCCGGTTATGACTAAAGATATAGAATCGGCGGGCTTCCGGCACAATCTCCCTCCTCGATACCGATCCTGATCATTGCTGGCAGGCTTGAGTGACATTATGCCTTTGGATATAGAAAAGTCACGACCTTCGTCACCTTGCCGAAGGTTTGATGAAGGCATGAGATAGAGATCAAAAGCCATCCATGTTGAGCCCTTCCACCTACGCGATCCTGGACTGATCCCTGATCAACGGCGCTTAGGGGGAGAGATCCAACAGGACCCTTCAGTCGGGACGGCTTTATCACAGTTTAATCTCCATCCCCAACTATCTCCCCATTCTCTCATGCGTGACCATGCTATCCCCACACGACGATTGATTCAATGTGTCCAGGCAGGAGCAGGCCTTCTGTTGTCTGCCGGACTGTGTGCCCAGGATCTGGATACCGATCAGCAGGCATTTGAACTTTCCCCATTTGAAGTCTCCGCCACCGGAGGTGTCGGCTACCGGGTCACCGATACCCTGGCTGGAACCCGCGTCCGCAGTGACCTCCGCGAAGTGGCCTCTGCCATCACGGTGGTCAGTGATCAGTTCCTTCGTGACACCGGTGCAACCAGCAATCAGACCTTGCTCCAGTATACGACGGGGACCGAGGTCAGCGGAACCCTGGGTAATTACAGTAGCCTGGGATCTGTCTCTCCCGACGACACCAGCATCCGGGTTCGCCCACAGAGTGCGACCCGGGTTCGTGGCTTGGTCAGCGCCGATCTGACCCGTAACTTTTTTCTCACCATCATCCCTTGGGATAGTTACAATACATCCCGGGTCGATATTCAGCGTGGCCCCAACTCGATTTTGTTCGGGGTCGGCAGTCCCGGTGGGATCATCAATGCGGATGTTGACAGTGCGACGATTGGTTCTGACGCGGGCAGGCTAGAGTTTCGGGTCAGCAGTTATGGTGGCCGGCGAGCGAGCTTGAATGTCAATCAAACGCTGATTGAAGATGAGTTGGCGGTGCGGGTTGCTGCCTTGCACAATCAGACGGAGTACCGCCAGCGGCCTGCCTATGAGCGGGATCGTCGTGTCTATGGTGCCGTGCGCTATGAGCCTGAATTTCTTAGAACCCGAAATGTGAGAACCATTCTGGCGTTTAATTATGAGCGGGGCGAAGTTGATGCGAACCGCCCACGCGTCGGCACGCCGATCGACAGTATCACTCCATGGTATCTGGACCAGGCGCGTGAGCTTCATTCGCCAACACCCTATAACGATGCGGGTGAAACCTACCTTGGAACCGTTCGTCCCTTTCTCAACCATACTGGATATAATCCCTTCCTCGCAGGAAACATCGGAACGATTGCCAATACCTTTGAAGTCATTGCCGCGAATCCGGGACTGAACATTGGAGCTGCCCGCATGGCGGAGATGACCGAGGACCGCCCGTATCCATGGTATCCTACCTCTGAGCGCTGGCTCAATCCGGCTTCGGTGGGGACTGGAGTCGGGGGCCGTTGGACCGGAGGCAACTCGTTGGGGTTTGCCGGAATTTTTCCCGATCACACCAGCAGTCAACTCAGTGGACAGACCCCTATCCTCAGCATTTCTCCCAGCACGTTGGGAGGCTATGGAATTGGTGTGCGCCGTGGGGAGGTTATTGATGACGGGAATGTGGCAGGGTTACGCTGGCCCAGCCTGAACATGAGGGGGATTGCCACCTTCAATCAATACGCCACCGGTTTTGGCACGGATCCAGAAGCGGAGCCTTTCCGCTTTGCGACGGAAGGGGTGTATCGAACCACTTCGATTCAGGATCCGGCCATTTTCGATTTCTTTAATCACTTGCTGGATGGACCGAACAAGAAGGAGTGGAGCGATTTCCGGGCATACAACGCCTCGATTCAGCAGATTTTCTTTAATAACAAGCTCAGCTTCCGTCTGGTCTACGACAATCAGCGATACACCGAGGGGCGCATGGATACACTGGGAGGAGCTCCTGCGCTCTTCCTGGATGTCTACACCCACCTCCCGATGGCATTGCCGGACACAAACGGACTGCTGGTGCCGGTGGAGAATCCCAACTTCGGGCGTCCCTTCGTGATCGGTGTCCCTTCCGGCAATGCGGAGTCCCACACCGAGTTTGAAACGATCCGTTTTGAACCGTACTTTGAACTGGATGTCAGAAATGACCTGCTCGGTGGCCGGGAAGGCGGCATTGCCGAATGGGTGGCGAAGATTGTCGGGGTGCATCGTTTCTCGGGACTCTATGAGCGCCACGAACAGCGCTATCAGGACTATGGCTGGAACCGCTGGGCGATGAGTGTCGGAACTTATGAAGAGCTTTCGGCTGGAGATTCCAGTGTGCCAGCGCCTCTCCTCGGTCGACGCTCCATGCCGATCCTTCAATATCTGGGACCGCAGGTGTCAGGAAACACCGATCTCAACCTCCGCATTCCGGCCCTGAGTGCGCGTCAAGAACTCTACTCGGCACCTTCCTACTTCTTTAATTCAAGGTACAACTTTGACCATGCGCCGGACCCCGCCGAGCGTTGGGAGGAGGGGATGACGGTTGGGCTGGCTCCCAATCAAGTTGGCTTGGCTTCCGCCAATGCTTTCCAGGCAGAGAATCCGGCCAACTACATCGGGTGGACTCAACCCGGATACACTCAAATGCTTTCCTGGGATAATCCGGAAGAGCGTTCTCAGCTCTACTCCAGTTGGAATCAGCGCAGACAGTTTCTGGAGTCTTATGCGATCGCGGATCAATGGCGATTCCTGAATGACCATGCGATTGTGACCGCTGGTTTAAGAAAAGACAAACTGCGGTCTTATGGCCATTCCTACAGCGAGGAAAGTGGCATTACCGGTCGTCCCACCAGCAATTATGACGGTACCATCCAGTGGGAGACCCCTTGGCCGGAAGTTCTGCAGGCGACATACCAAAGTCCTACCCTCAAAACCTATGGAATCGTCTTGAAGTCCCCACAGCTTGTGAATCGCAACCTGCCTTGGGACATGGATTTCACGGTGTTCTACAACTACTCGGAGAACTTCCTGCCGGAAGGCTCTCGCGTTGATATTTTTGGTGACAACATCGCGCCTCCCACCGGAGAGACCCGCGAGTGGGGATTCACTGTAAGCGCCCTTCAGGAGCGTGTGATGGTCAAAGTGAACTTTTTCAAAACCAGCGTCTTTAATCAGACCCTGCCCCGGACCTACAGCGGAACCGCCAACACCGATTTCGTGGCTTGGACTGGAGATGAGATCAAACGTGGCTTGCAGTTTTCACACCCTGTTCTCTGGGTTGATCGGGCGGTCAACAATCCGGACCCAACGATAGCGGCTCAGGCCCGTGACCGTCTGATTCAAACGGATCTCCGGGATTTCATGTTTGCCCGACTGCCGGATGGCACCCCCTTGAATGGTGCGGACGAAATCCTTGCGGCACGCGAGATACTGGTATCCAACCCGGATATTTTCATCTCAGCATATCAACCGCGAAACATTCCTGAAGAGGAGTGGACCGAGGCCGATCTGCGCCAGGCCCACCAGATTGCCGTTCTCTATGCCGAGACCTACTTGCACGACCTTTATCAGATGGAAAACGCGGCGCGGGTGATGGCGTTAACCGGTTACGGAGAAGATTTCCAAGCGCTTCCCTCCAATCAGGAGGAACGCCAGATGGTCGAGAGCTGGCTGGCCAACCAGCCGGACAGCTTTGTCAACTTCCCGGATTTCCAATACGCCATGCTCGGTCGCCATAACCCCTTGGCCGGAAAGGAGGGTGGTATTCCGGAGCAGGACTATCGTCCCAATGTCGCGATCACCGGTGATACCGTTTCCGATGGTGTGGAGTTTGAAGTTTTTCTCCAGCCGACGCCAAACTGGAATATCTTCTTCAATGCCGCCAAGGTGAATTCCGTCCGGCAGAATCTGGCTGGATCGATGTCCGAATGGATCGAAGCCCGCTGGGATGTCTACAAAGGACCATCCGGGGATTTGCTCTGGTGGAATGGTCAGTCTTACAGTGACTATGGCCGTTTGCGTTTTGGAACGCATGCCTATTACGACTATGTCCTGGCACGGGCAGAGGAAGGGAACACCGCACCGGAGATCAGACCCTGGCGCTTTAACCTGATCACCAACTACAACTTCACGGAGGGCGCACTCCGTGGGGTTTCGGTGGGAGGTGGTTACCGCTGGCAAGACCGCAATATCATCGGTTATGGCATCTCCGAGGATCCGGATACCGGCGCCGGACAGTATGATGTGCGCAAACCCTTCCATGGTCCTTCGGAGGATGCCATTGACTTCTGGATTGGCTATTCCCGACCGCTGAACGAACGCATCGACTGGCGCATTCAGCTGAACGTCCGCGATGCCTTCAACAGCGGAAAACTGGTTCCGATCAATACCAATCCTGATGGCTCAGTCGCTCTCTGGCGGGTGCTGGAAGGGCGGCGCTGGGAAGTCTCCACCACCTTCACCTTTTAACCAGCAACGGGCTACTTGAAGGGTTTCTCCTGCGGAGTCACCAAGCACGCCTTTTCCAATATCTCCATACACACAAACCGTAACCTCTACCCCAAAATTCCAACAACAAATCATCCTATGAATAAAAAATTCCTTACGCTACTAGGGGCCTGCTCATTCTTGCTCTCAACCGCTCAAGCTGAAGAAGTGACGGTTGATATCACCGAGTGGGCTTTTCTGCCCAACTATCCCTCGGCCACTGCCACCGACATCAACACCAACAGCCCGACAATTATCAAGGGCAGTGGGGACATGGCCTGGGGCGGACGCTTCCAGCCAATGGACCTCAGTGAAGTCGACTCCTCTGTGATTATTCGCTTTACCATGACAGTGGATGGCGGAATCAGTGGTGGCGGTTTCCGTCTGGGGCTCTTCAACCACAATGGTCAATTGCAAGACCCTTCCGGTGAACCTCCCCGCTTTGGAGGCGTCCATACCGGCTTCACGGGGTATCTCTGGGCGCTTTCCGGAGGTGGTCATGCCCCCGGCAGCAACGACGGTGGAGCCGGAACCGGAACCATCACCGGGACGGTGGCTGCCGATGAAGGAAACTGGGTTTCCACCTTCCGTGGCTATTCCGTAACCCCCGAAGAACTGCATGGACCCGGTGACGGTGCATCGGAAGAAGGTGGCACCTACAATGTTGAAATTGAACTCTATCGCCTCGATGCGGAGATCCTTGAGCTGAACCTGCATGTATCCGAAGTTGGAGGCGAGGGATGGAGCTGGAGCGATGCCTTTCGAGGAGATGACGGTGCCGTCGCTCTTGAGTTGATGTCCGTAAACCTGATCGCTTTTGCCGATCTGAATGCCGGTCCGGACAACTGGGAACTCAGTGATGTTCGCGTTATCGGTGTACTTGCTGAAGGCAATGGTGGCGGTAACGGCGGCGGCGAAGACCTCTACCTCGGTGAGTATCCGGTTTCAGCCGGCTGGGCAGATACCGGTGACTGGCTTGGCCACCTCTGGGTTGAGCCCGCCCCTTGGACCTACAGTCCCAGCATCGGTTGGATCTACGTCGCTGAAGCTACCAACTCCGAAAGCGGTGCTTGGGTGTTCGCTCCCAAGTTTTAACACAATGAGAGATTCGTAATTCGTGTGTTTCCCTTGGGTAATCATAACAAGGGTTAGGAGAGGGGCGCACTCAGATGAGTGCGCCCTGATCCTTTTTGCCTTTCACAAGGGCCACCCGGCTCTCCTCCATCTGCATCCTTAAAAGAGCCTTGTCCTCTTCTTTCACACCCTTTTGACTCTCAAGCCATTGGTCCAGTCGCTGTCTTGTTTTGCTCAAACTGTCGACTGGACCCCGGAGGCTTCCATGCCCCCCGTTTCGCTCCAGTCCAGTCGCCAACACCATAATCGCTCATCTTTTTGAAGAACGACCAAGGGCGGCAGCGTTGTGCCTTTTTAAAGGATGAAGAGTGAAGGGGCAGGGGAAAAAAGGAGTTTTGTTAAGGGTTATTGGTTATTGGAGAGACGGGAGACGGAGGACGGGGATTGCGCAATGTAGCGGGAGCATCCTGCTCCCGCAGAAGACGGGGTGAAGCGCGAAGCACCGGACGAACATCCAATAGCTCACCCATCCCACAACCCGCAGTCTTGCAGGAAGGATGAATGATGTGGGATGAAAGGGGAATGCCTGACTCAGGACCTGGAGGGACGCCCCCCGTCGCGTCCTCCGCCCCCCCCCGTGACACAGACATTTCTGTCTGTGCCGAAATCACCACCCAGCCCCTTTCTCACATAGACCAGCCCTCACCGCATCCTTTGGACTTCGTTCGATAGCGATACCGATTGGGAGTGTCTGGAGGTTCGGCGGCAACGGCGAGTCCTACCTTAATGGAGATTGAGATGAAGAAGTTCACCACCACCGAAGCAAACCAGGCAGAGAAGTTCCCATTCCTATTCTGCTGTGGAATTGCTCTGATATCATTGATGGTTCTGGCTTGGACTAAGGCTCTCGAATCCGGAGGAGTGTGGTGGATCCTTTTTTCTGTCTGTGCATTCGCTGGACTTATCATTGGCGAGAAAATGAAACGTCGTCTGGAGGCGATGATTCAGATATCCCGTGAGAGCAGAAAGAAATCCGATCAAATGGGAAGAGGTAACGAGTGAAGGCGCCCCTTCCCTCGCATAAGCTCCGCGATACACTAAGCAAAGAGAAGATTTCAACCACTGATGCACACTGATGGGGTGCTTTTTCAAAGCTGAGTCGCAGCAGATAGTGGGTTCTCCGATGGAAGTGTTGAACGAGGACGGGAAATCGGACAGTTGATGAATTGGCTCATGGTTACGGGACTTCGTCTGGCCTGCAAAGTTGGAATGGGAACGATTCGCCCGATGAAGTTATCCGCGTTCATCAGTGGTTGGAACAGGAAGCCACCAAGGCAGAGCACTCAAAGTCGCTCTCGCGCCGTGAGTGTCTTTGACGTTCTCCCGGAAATGGAAACCTGATTGACACTAAAACGTTAAAGCGTCAATCTTTGGGGCCATGAAAAGAGCAACCGTGTATCTGGATGAGGATCTCCATAAGGCGTTGAAAATCAAGGCTGCCGAATCATCTTCTTCCATTTCGGAGCTGGTCAACGAGGTGATTAAGGATGCATTCTCTGAGGACCTCGAAGACCTGCAGGCATTTTCTGATCGGGCTGCTGAACCAACGATCGATTTCGAGTCATTCCTGAAAGAGCTGAAATCGAATGGAAGAATATAGGATCAGGATTAACAGGTCTGCAGCAAAGGAGCTGAAGAGGATTGAGAAGAAGGATCAGCAGAGAATCGTTGAAAGAATTCAGAAGTTGAGCAATGACCCCCGGCCACCGGGATGCAAGAAGTTGTCAGGGGAAGAGAAGTACAGGATCAGACAGGGAAGCTATCGAATCCTCTATCAAATATTTGATGAGTTAGTAATCATTGTCGTGGTCCGAATTGCCCATCGTCGAGAGGTATTTCGAAGCTAAGCAGGAAAGCAAACCTATCGAGTCAACTCAGCCAGTTCATGGCTTCGCGACTTGAGCTTTCGTTGGCAAACGGAGATGAGAAGCATTCAACCACTGATGGACACTGATGGGGAGAAGTCGCTTTACAAAGCCGGGGCTCAGCAGATAGCGGATTCTGCGAGATGCGCTGGCACCCATTTCGCCCTTTGAGGCATTATAATTCATGTCATATCCCGATGCATCAGGTTGGAAACCTCGCCCTTGGTCTGCAAAGATGGAGAACTGCATATGGCTCCCACGTATGCTAGACAAAGGGCGCCGATATCTTGAATCAAAGGAATTGGAGAAGGATATCCTCAATGGATTCCTTTTTGGTGACCTTGATTTTTCCGATTGGCGTCTGCTGCGTTTTCTTCGAACCAATCAGGACCGAGTTTGTGATCTTCTCTCCTCCTTACCCTCTGATGAAGCTGTTGCTTCTCGACTGCTTCAGGAAAGTGGAAGAAGCTCTGCGGAAATAATCAGGTGGAACAAGCGATTTCACATCGTGAATTGTTTATTCATTCCTCTTTGGGATGCAGACGAGGGCGACAGAAAACCTGGCGTCACTACATCCGTAATTAAATTCTTTTATAATTTTATTATTATGCCTCCCGTATATTTGGTCTTCTCGGTTTCCACCGCGTTAAGAAAACGCAAAGGCCCATCAAATCTTCCGTGAGGCTGACGCCTCATCCCGTCCCTGGCCTCGCACATTCGTGCGCCGAGAGAAGTCAGGCGCATCTTTTCCGGTGGCGAGTCCGGACGTTTCAACGACAAACCCATCAGGAACAAGCCAATGGCTGGTATGCATCATTCTTCAGTAACGATCCGGCATATTATGCCGGAGGATAAGAATATTCTTATTGATTTCTTCGACTCCCGAGCATTCGCCGATAATCCGGAATGGAGTTTTTGTTATTGCAACTGTTTCTATGCAGATCATTGCGAGAAGCGCTGGAAAGACCGCACCGCAGAAGAGAATCGGGAAGCCACACATCGTCGAGTGGAGTCAGGGAAGATGTTCGGGTATATTGCCGTCCTGGAAGAATCAGTGGTAGGATGGTGCGGAGCTGGACCTGCGATGGAAATTCCGGATTTCGCAGCAGATGAGGATCCAGACAACCACAGAAAAGGGGTGGTTCATTGTTTTCTGGTAGATCCGAGGCACCGCCGCAGGGGCATTGCACGAATGTTGCTGCGTTTCGCCTGCTCTGATCTCGGATCCCGAAAGCTGACGATCATTGAGGGGAATCCACGCCCCGGAGCAGTCACTGAGGCGGATAATCATTTCGGTCCAGTCTCGTTATTTCTGTCAGAAGGTTTCGAGTTCTTCCGTGATGATCCCGATGATGGATCAGTGTATGTACGTAAGTATTTGGGGGAGTAGTCGGAAAGGGAGTGATCGAATCGCGGCAGTCAACATCGCTCCTGCGGGGCTACGCGGCTCCAGTGTGGCGATGGTAGCGGAACTGGGGAAGCCTTTTTGGCGTCACTGTTCAGGCGCGGAGCTTCTCCATGAACGCCAGTTTGGTTCGGGAGTTACACTGGTTTTTATCGAAGAGGGTGTAGCCCAATCGATGGTAGAGGCGGATGTTGGCGGTGCTGCGCACACTGGTGAAGAGTTCAAAACGCATTGCCTCAGGGAAAGCGGCTTCGATGGCATGTATGAGGCGGGTGCCGATTCCTTTGCCTTGAAGATCTGGATGGACGATCAAGCGACCGATCTGGCAGGTGCTATTTTCGAGATATGCTCTGACGGACCCAATCACAGTCTCCTCATGAACGGCCTTTAACACCGTCTGGGAGGCGATTTGATTGCGCAGTTCTTCCAGTGTTTGCGTCAGCGGTGGGATCAACCAGTCCTGATTGAGGATGGCTTCGCTTTGATAGGCGAGGCGCTGCAGGGCTAGAATCGGCTCCGCATCTTCCGGTTGGGCGACTTGGATGACAATGCCATCCAGCGCTTCAATGGGGAACTGAAGGGGCTTCATACCCGTTCAATAGATGCGAACGTAGAGGGGGATGCTGGAGGTATTTCCGTTTTCCTCGACGACTTCGACCCTGGACATCAGCACTCCGGATTTGCTCATGTCCTGTGGGGTGAAAAGGACATGGAAGACCCCGGCTTCAGCATCCCACTCTGTTTCAGTGGAGAAGCGTTCTTCGTCGGGTGATTGGGCCAGCCGGATGGATTGTGGCGTGATGGCCTGAAAGCGGATTTGAATGGATTTGGTTTCCGGCTCCGTGTTGAGGCGCCAGGTTTGGATGCGGGGAGAGACGGTCCAGCGGGTGGGGATATTGACCTCGAGCGAAAGATAATGAATCCCCTGATCGGTGGGGACCACGATCGTGTTCAACTGCCGGCCGACGCGGTTTTCAAAGTTGAAAATGGTTCGGATCACGCCGGATTCGCCGGGGGCATACTCCCTTTTTTCGAGGGAGGGGACGGTGCAGCCGCAGCTGGACTGAATCTGTCCGATGCGGACTGTATCCGAGCCGCGGTTGGTGAAGTGGAAATGACCGGTGAAACTCGTTTCTTCGAGGGTGGCGGCATGTTCAATGCGTTCGGCTTCAAAGACGAGTTGGGCCTGGGCGGTGACAGTGCACAGGGAAAGCAAAAGGAGTGAAGTTAGAGAGGAGGGCAGTTTCATCGGGCGGTGTTGATAAAATAAAAAAGCACGGATCAGCATAAAGCGCGACCCGTGCTTAAGAAAAGGAAGAAGATGGAGGAATTATCGGACCAGGACGAGATCTGCCCGGCGATCCTGCTGCATCTGGTTTTCGCTGGCTTCAGTCTGGGCCATGGTGTCTCCAAAGGATACGGTCTCTATCCGGTCGGGAGACACCCCGAGGCTGATGAGGAAGTCGCGTACGCTGTTGGCCCGGCGGTCTCCGAGGGCGAGGTTGTATTCGGTGGTGCCTCGCCAGTCGCAGTGACCCTCGATGATCACGCCGGTATTGGGGTTGTTGGCGAGGTGTTCAGCAGCTTCCACCAGACGCGGGCGATCCTGAGGGCGCACGACGGACTGGTCGAAGTCAAAATAAACGGAGGGGAGGACGCCTTCTTCCCGGATGGCGTTGGGGCCAAAGAGCCCGCCACTGCGATCCTGCAGGCCGAGTTCCTGCATTCGGCGCATGTCTTCGGGGCTGATGTAATCGCCGCTGGCTCCGGCACCTGCTCCCCGCATACCGGCCGTCATGGATGGGGTCGGGGGAGTGGGGCTTTGTCGGCAAGCCGTGAACACGAAAAGCGCAACGAGTGCGAAGGAAAGGAAACGAAGGTATTTCATATGCCGTATGACCATGGGGAAGCTCGTTTCAACGCTTCATCAAGGAGGCGCCGGAAGCAAGTATTTTCGAGGCGAAATTGGACTAGGAACGAACGGAGGAGGGGCGCACCGGGGGCTCGATCAGTCCATATTCAATTGCGAAGCGGGTCAAACTGGCGATATCGTGCAGATCGAGCTTCTTCATCAGGTTGGTGCGGTGATTTTCCGCCGTTTTCACACTGATGCTGAGTTTTGCGGCGATCTGGCGGGTGCTGTGACTTTCCGCGATGAGTTGGAGGATTTCACGTTCGCGGGCGGTCAGCCGCTCGATGGCGGGATTGCCGGCGGCACTGGGATTGGTCATGGCTTCGCGCAGAATCTGGGCGACCTCCGGGCTGAAGTAGCTGCCGCCACCGGCCACGACCTGAATGCCTTTTTGCAGCTCGGTGAGGGGGGCGGCCTTCCCGATAAAGCCATGGGCCCCGGCTTCCAGCAGCTCACGCAGGAGGGCGCTGTCCTGATAACCGGAGAAGACCAGCACGCGGCACTTGGGGAGTTGCCTGGAGAAGCGACGGAGCACTTCCGCACCGTTGAGTCCCGGAAGCATGACGTCCAGGATGACAAAATCCGGCTTATGCTGGAGGCAAACCTCGCATGCGGTCTGACCATCACCGCATTCAGCAGCCACCTCGAAATCGGGGTCGGCACGAACTATCTGGGCGATCATCTCCCGGACTGCGGTTTGATCTTCAACGATTACTACTTTTTTCATGCGTGTTAAACTGGAGGGTTGGTGCTCAGCAATGAGCGACGCGACAATACGTTATTAGGAAGTGACAGTGTGGACGGAAAAAGTCTAGGTGAAATGCCATACGGGGGCCATTTTTTTACGCTTTCAATCCCTGAAAATGGGAATTCTGGCAGGAATTGCCACCATATTCTTCATCCTGTCACCCTGTATTAGCGGAATTAAGGCACTTAGTGAGCGAAACCGCTTCATCGCGGGCGCTCTTTGATGGCTCAGAAGGGGGCAATGCAGTCCCCGGTGCCGTCATGTGTGGGGGGCAGACGGCACGCGAGCAGCGGCCTGCTGGACGTCGAAGTCAATGTGCCCGGTTGAAGGCGCTGACGACGGCGAGGAGTGAGCCCAGTTCCACATTGGGGTCGAGGCTGGCACCCCAGAAGGGTTGCCCGTCTTCTACCCGCTGGATCTGGACGAAAGTCACGGCGTCTGCTGCCGAACCGGTGGAAACAGCCTTCTGGCTGTAGTCGAGGATCCGGAAATTCTTCCATCCGGCCCGCTCGAGGGCATTGACGAAGGCGGCAATGGGACCATTGCCTTCCCCCTTGAGGTTGAAGGGTTCATTCTGATGGATGACTTCGACCTCGATTTCCACCTTGCGGCGGTCGTGTGGTTGGTGGCGTATGGAGTAATCAACCAGTTGCAGCGGGCTTTGGCGGTCGAGGTATTCGGTCTGAAAGGCGGCCCGAATCTGCTCGCTGGACAACTCCACCCCCTGTTCGTCGGCGAGGCGGGTGGCAACGAGGCCGAACTCCGGATGCATCAGTTTGGGCATGGCGATACCGTAGGTACGTTCGAGCACATAGGCCACGCCACCCTTACCGCTCTGGCTGTTGATCCGGATAATGGCCTGGTAATTGCGGCCGATGTCGGCGGGATCGATCGGGAGGTAGGGTACGCCCCAGAGTCCGGTTGCATCGGTCTGCACGCTCATGGCATCCATCCCTTTTTTGATCGCATCCTGATGGCTGCCACTGAAGGCGGTAAACACCAGGTCTCCGGCGTAAGGATGGCGCTCGTGAACGGACATACGGGTGCACTTCTCATAGATGGCCCGGATGTGGGGCAGATTACTGAAGTCCAGACGCGGGTCGACGCCCTGCGTGTACATATTGAGCGCGACGGTGACGATATCGAGATTGCCGGTGCGTTCACCGTTGCCAAAGAGGGTGCCTTCCACCCGGTCTGCACCGGCCATCAGGCCGAGTTCGGTTGCGGCGGTGCCGGTTCCACGGTCATTGTGGGTGTGCAGGCTGACGATGACGGCTTCGCGGCGGGAAATATTCCGGCAGAACCATTCGATCTGGTCGGCATGCATATTGGGCGTGAACAACTCCACCGTGGCGGGCAGGTTGAGGATGATCGGGTTTTGGGGAGTCGGCTCGATCACGTCGCAGACCGCCTCGCAGACCTCGAGGGAGAACTCCAGTTCTGTGTCGGAGAAACTCTCCGGGCTGTATTCGAAGCGCAGGCGGCAGCCCTCCGGGGCATCGGCGGCCAGCTCTTTGATCAGCCGGGCTCCGTTGACCGCGATCTCTTTGATCTGCGGTTTGTCCATGTTGAAGGTGACCCGACGCTGCAAGGGGTTGGTGCTGTTGTAGAAATGGACGATGGCGGAAGGTGCTCCGGCGATGGCTTCGAAGGTGCGGCGGATGAGCGGCTCCCGGCATTGCACCAGCACCTGGAGGGAGACATCGGCCGGAACCCGGTTTTCCTCGATGAGGCGGCGGGCAAAGCGGAACTCCGTGTCGCTGGCGCTGGGAAACCCGATTTCAATCTCCTTGAAACCGATGGAGACGAGCAGTTCAAAGAGTTCCAGCTTCTCTTCGATGCTCATCGGCACCGGAAGGGCCTGGTTGCCGTCACGCAGATCCACGCTGCACCAGCGCGGGGCCTTGTCGATGACGGTGTCCGGCCACTGGCGGTCGGGCAGGGAAATAGTCGGGTAGGGGCGGTATTTGGAAATCGGATGCTTTTGCATAACTGACGAGAGGAAAGGTTAGTGCAGGGTCAACCCCGTCGGAGGTTGCGGTGAAGGGCAAGCCTGCATTTTGAATGCGCCCGCTTGCATCGGCGCACGGCAAAGTCACTCCCCCTCAGGGGAGAAGTCGCGGCAGTAGCCCCGCCAGCCCGGTGCGGGGGGCGGTGATCCGAAAGATGCGGTGGATTTGCTGATCCATTGCAACCTTATGGGTGACAGCAGTATTTGCGTTGTCAAGCACGCACTGTGCCGTGCACTATGGAGGGATGGATATGTCTGCTCCTCAACCAACACTCGACCAAGCGGCTCCGGTAGAAGTGCGCTTTGGTGGATTCTGGATCCGGGTCGGTGCCACGATACTGGATATCATTGTGCTCATCCCGCTGATCATCGCGGGCTTCTTTGTGCCGGGTCCCGCTCTCTTCATTCTGGTGAATCTGGTTGCGCTCGCCTACAAGCCGGTGATGGAGAAGCAATTTGGAGCCACCGTGGGCAAAATGCTGCTTGGGCTGCGGGTGCTCGACAAGGGGCTCCAGCCGATCAATTGGGCGACGGCCTGGACCCGTTCGGTCTTTGTCATCCTCATGACCGTGCCCGGGTGGATTTATAACCTGAAAATGCGGGAAGCCGGGATCAGCATGTGGGATCCGGCGGCCATGGAGCAATTCAATCAGGAGAATGCCACTTTGCAGATGATCAATCTTGGGACCAATCTCCTTTGGCTGGTTGCGGTGATCTGGGTTGCGTTTCACCCTTTCAAGAAAGGGCTGCACGATCTCCTCGCGGATACCTGTGTGGTCTACAAGGAAACCCTTCCGCTGAGTGATTGATTTAGGCTCAAGATGAACGTTGCCGGTAAGAAAATACTTCTAGGGGTCACTGGATCGATCGCGGCCTATAAGGCGGCGGATATTGTCAGCCATTTGGTCAAGCTGGGCGCGGAGGTGCGGGTGGTGATGACGGAGTCCGCGACCCGATTCATCACGCCAATGACCCTGCAAACCCTCAGTCGGCATCCCGTCGCCACCAGTCTTTGGGAAGAGCAGCCCGACTGGCAACCCGGTCACATTGAGCTGGCCGATGCCGCCGACCTGCTGCTGGTGGCCCCGGCGACTGCAGCCACCATCGCACGTTTTGCCCA
Source organism: Verrucomicrobiota bacterium (assembly GCA_050485245.1). GTDB lineage: Bacteria > Verrucomicrobiota > Verrucomicrobiia > Opitutales > Oceanipulchritudinaceae > JBJHBA01. Next base: position 180,701 of record JBJHBA010000003.1, read on the forward strand.
TGGACTGGCGGAGGATCTGCTCACCTGTATTTATCTGGCAACTCCCGCACCGGTCTTGATCGCGCCCGCCATGAATGGCAAGATGCTGGCCCATTCCGCCACTCTGGCCAATCTGGACATCCTCAAGGCCCGTGGGCACGGTATCATTGAGCCCGCCGAGGGTTTGCTGGCCTGTGGCTACGAAGGGAAAGGCAAGCTGGCCCTGGTCGATGATGTGGTGGGTGCGGTTCAGGCGCATTTTCAGGTGAAAGGCTGAGCGGCCGCCGTGTCCATGCGGTATTTTGACAACAACGCGACTACTCCGCTGAGTCCAGCGGCCCGGACGGCCTGGCTGGAGGTGCAGGAACGCTACTGGGCCAACCCCTCGAGTGCCACCCAGGCCGCAGCCCGCGCCCGGAACTTCCTCGGTACTTGTCGCGAACGCCTGGCAGGGCTGTTTGGAGTCGCTCCCGCCCGGATTGTGTTCACCAGCGGGGCGACGGAAGGCAACAATGCGCTCATTGGCGAGGTCGCCCGCCGGGCGAAAGGGGATGCCCCGATTTATCTTTCCCCGCTGGAGCATCCCAGCGTGGTGGAGCCTGCCCGCCGATGGTTTGGCGCGGAGCGGATGGAATACCTGCCGATCGATGCGGAGGGGAGGGTTTTGGCGGAGGGCTTGCAGGCAGCACTGCAGGTGCGACGTCCTGCGATGGTGAGTGTGCTCGCGGCCAGCAATGAGACTGGAGTCCTTCAGCCCTGGCAGGAGTTGGCGGCCCACTGTCGGCAAGCCGGGGTCGTCTTTCATTGCGATGCTGTTCAATGGATCGGGAAGAAACCCTTGGAAGGGAGCACCGCAACCGGGTTCTTAACTGGCAGCGCCCACAAGTTTGGTGGACCCAAAGGCGCTGGCTTTGTCCTCCTTGGGGAGGGCATGGAAGGCTGGCGGGGTCAGTTGGGGGGCGGGCAGGAGGAGGACCGTCGTTCCGGGACCGAAGATCTGGCAGGCATCGCCGCAATGGTGGCGGCGCTGGAGGAACGAACTGCGAGCGGATTGACCGGGACGACTGCCGGACGCGATGCCTTTGTCGAGCGGATGAAGACCCGTGGCGGACGCATTTTGAGCGAAGGCGCCGAGCGCTTGTCGAACACCGTGGCAATGATCCAGCCGAGGTATGATCGACTGCGCTGGATTTCCCGGCTGGAGCGGAAAGGTTTTTTGATTGGCACCGGAGCGGCTTGTTCGACCGGGAAGGAAGGTCCCTCTCCGACACTGACTGCGCTGGGAGTCGGTACTGACGAAGCCCGCCGGGCACTGCGCGTCTCTGCGTCACCTGATGCCCCCATGGCCGACTGGATTGCCCTGGCCGATGCTTTGGCCGAAGTGGAAGCCGAGCTCGATGAGGACAGCGGACAGGAACGCACGGCGACTGTAATTGAAATTTGAGGCCTGGTGGAAGTGCTTCGGAAAGGGGCGTGAATAGGGGAGGGATCGCTTTTTGGTTTTGCCACGGTGGCGGGGATGTGTGGCGATGGGTGGCGTGCGCTTGCGGTTGATACAGTTGCAGGATTTTCGTAATCTCCGATCCATCCGGATTGTCCCGGAGCGGGGGGATCCCTTCTTTATCGGGTGCAACGGGCAAGGCAAAACCGCTCTGCTGGAAGCGTGCAGTCTGCTGACGGCTTTGCGGAGTTTTCGCACCAGCGATTTGAAAACGGTGATCCGGCGGGATGGACCGGGGGAGGCGGGTTTACGATTTCAGTTGGAGCATGAATCGAGAGGGGAAACGGAAGTGGAGATCCGGATTGGTGCCCGCACCCGTGTGTTGAAGATCGACGGGGAACCGGTCACCCGCCTGCGGGACATGGTGGGCTTGTTCCCGACGGTGGCCTTTTCTTCTCAGGACATCCAACTGCTGCGGGGAAGTCCGGCCGAGCGCAGACGCTTTCTGGATCTGCTGGTGGCGGGGGCGGATCCGGAGTATTTCGAGCACTTGCGCTCGCATCATCAGGCCTTGCGGGAACGCAATGCGCTCCTCAAGCGCAAGCAGGGGGTGGAAGTGCTGAAGGCCTTTGAGCATATCTGGGCGGAAACGGCTTGTCAGGTAATGCAGCGTCGACGGGCGGTGATCCGTTCTCTGGCCGAAGACCTGCGCACGGTCTATTCGGCCTTTGCTCCGGCGGGAGAAGTCCCGGATCTTCGCTATCGTCCGGATGTGGAAGGAGAGGAACCAGAAGTCTTTCGCGAGGTGCTGGAGTCGCAGCGGGAGCGGGATATGGTGTTACAGACGACCAGTCGGGGACCGCATCGGGATGACTGGGTGCTGCGTCTGAATGATCGGGCGGCCCGTGATTTTGGCTCGGAAGGCCAGCAACGGGGGCTGGTCATCGCCCTGAAGTTGGCGGCGGTTCGCTGGCTCCGGCGGCAGTTGCGGATTGCCCCGGTGGTCCTGGCCGATGATGTGCTCAATGAGCTGGATGCTCAGCGGCGCACCGCCTTTTGGGATGTGCTCGATCCGGACCTGCAGGTTTTGGCCACCGGGACGGAAAGACCCCTCGGAGCCCGTCGACATGACTGGGCCTTCTGGAAGGTCGAAGGCGGCGAAATAATTCCAGAAATGGCTACTCTGCTCACCAAAGAAGAAACCAAATGATGGACCTCTTTCTCTGGCAATGGCTGCTGGCGGCATTGGGTGCCTTTTTGACGGGACTGGGCAAGTCAGGGGTGCCCGGAGTGGGCAATTTTACCGTGATTCTGTTTGCCCTGGCCTTTGATGCCAAACTGTCGGTCGGGCTGCTCCTGCCGGTTTTGATCAGCGCCGACATCATCGCGGTGACGCTCTACCGGAGGCATGTCGAATGGAAATACCTCTGGCGAATTCTGCCCTGGATGATGTTGGGCGTGCTTCTCGGATACATCATTTTTGATCGGCTGGAGAGCAGGGATGTGGAAATGCTGATCGGGGGGACCGTTCTTGCCATGACCCTGCTGCAGATATACCGCCACTGGGCGTCCCGCCGACGTCCGGAAGGGGTGGAAGACTGGCTGCCGCACAGCCGCTGGTTCAGCGCTTCGATGGGAATCACGGGAGGCTTTGCCACCATGACGGCCAATGCCGCCGGTCCGGTCGGGCAGCTCTATCTGCTTTCGGTCGGTCTGCCGAAGATGGCCTTTATTGGAACCGGAGCCTGGACCTTTTTTCTCATCAATCTCTTTAAGGTGCCCTTGCAAATGGATCTCGGCATCATCACCTTTGATTCGATCCGGATCAGTGGCTCTCTCATGCCGCTGGCGGTAATCGGTGCGCTGGTCGCACCACGGGTGGTCAAGTGGATCAGTGAGGAATGGTTTACCCGGCTGATCTGGGCCTTCATCCTTGTCGCCGCAGTGAAAATGCTGCTTTTCTGAGAGCGATGCCCCGACGTTCCTCCAGTCGATCCCTTTGGGCCGCCAAGCTGGCGGGCAAATCCCTTGTTCCGACAGAGACATCCCGGTTGGGCATTGGGGTGGGGCGACCCTTTCGCGGCTTGATTCTCGGCATCGATCCCAGCTTGCGGGGAAGCGGACTGGCCGTGATCGAGGCGCGGGGCCGGGAAGACCTTACCCTGATCGCGAGTTCTACCCTCAAAAATCACTCCCGCCTCTCCATGGTGGATTGCCTCGGGCGCATCGCGGGAGCCGTGCAGGAGATGCTCGATGCCCATCCCATCGTGCATGTGGCAGTGGAAGAGACCATTTACGTGCAGAATTTCCGGACTGCTCAGATTCTGGGTATGGCACGGGGAGCGGCTATTTCGGTTGCCGCCCTGCGGGGGATACCGGTCCATGAATATTCCCCCCTCCGCATCAAGCAGGCGGTGGCCGGTTTTGGACGCGCCAGTAAAGAGCAGGTAGCCGAGCAAATGAAAGCTCTGTTGCGCCTCCAGACCCCCCTGAGTTACGACGAATCCGATGCCTCTGCGGTCGCCGCCTGTCATGCCTTTACCTGGAAAGGCTGAGGGAGGGATTCGCCCACTGCTGGCAGGGCGCTCTGTCAGGCATAGCTTAAAGGGCGGAGAGCAGCACCTGCCGGGAAGATGGGGTGGCGAGCACGTAGATATTTTGCTCGTCCGTCCAGGTGGCACAATGGGTGTTCTCCATTTCGTAAATGATCGGCCTGAGGATATTGGCCAGATTGGGCATGGCCTCCCGCGAGATGACGAAGAGGTGAAAACTGGTGTCATCCCGGCCAAAACAAATCATGGCGACGCGGACTCCATTGATGTCCATTACCCGGCAACCCAGACTTTGCTCGGGGTTGATTCCTTTGGGAATGGTTTTGGGAACGGGGGCGTTGCTATAGGTGAGGTGGGTGGAGATTTCTTCATAATCACCCGGGCGAACCATCGCACCAAGACTGGTGAAAGAGGCATCCAGACTGACCACCATTTCGCGCAGTTCCGGCGTTTCCCGTGCTCCAAAGGGGTTGACGATAAAGGTGTAGGTCAGGGTGAGGATCACGATGGCGGCGGCCATGGATCCGAGCAAGGCGATGTGCGTCCACCATCCACGGCTGCGGGGTGTAGCACTGCTTTCTATGCCGGCTCCGTTAACATTCGACCGGCGGTCGTATTCCGCACAGATACGGGAAGCAAGATCGGCTGGAACCGGGATTTCGCCCAGTTTCTCACGAAAAGCCCGGTCAAATGCGCACTCGGATTCATGCTGTGCACGCAGGGAAGCGTCCTGCATCGAGGCCTCCAGTGCCTCGGCAATCGCTTCTGTCGGGGGAGCGCCCAGATCGGGGTCGTAGGCGATTAAGTCCCGCAAAAATTTCTGTGAATCCTTTTCCATCTGTTTGTTCGATCAATATGAGCCATCAGGGTGTTATTCTATTTCCACTTTTGTGTGAATGGCTTTGCGGAGCTGTGCTTTTCCCCGGCTGAGCCGCGACATCACCGTTCCGATCGGCAGGGCGAGGATCTCCGCGATATCCTTGTAGGCGAGACCTTCCATGTAAAAGAGGATGAGCGGTTCGCGGTAGATTTCGTCGACTGCGTCCAATGTTTCCACGGCCTGTTTGCCGTCGAGCTGGCGCACGATATCTGGTTGGACGGGGGGAAGCTCCGCCTCAAAGGCCTCCGGTTCGAGGTCAGCTCGATATTTTCCCCGTCGGCGGAGGCGCAAAAACTCCCGATAGAGGGTGGTGAAGAGCCAGCTTTTCACCTTGGCGGGATCGCGCAAGGCATGCCCTTTTTCTGCCCAGACGAGAAAAGTCTGCTGGGCCAGATCGGCGGCATCACTCTCGTTCTTGGCCAGGCTGAAGCCAAATCGATAGAGTTCCTGATAGTGGTTTTCTACCAGTTGATGAAAGTCTGGGGTTGTCTCTTCTCGGGGCATGGACCGGAGATTCTGCAATGCTAATGAATCAACATCGCGTCGCCATAACTGTAGAAGCGGTAACCAAGCGCAAGCGCGGATTGATAGATTTCCAGGAGCCACTCAATGCCATCGGTTGAACCGGGTGTTAAAAATGCGGACACTAAACAGAGCAGAGTGGAGCGAGGAAGATGGAAATTGGTCAAGAGGGCGTCTACCTGAAAAGTGGACGGCGGATAGATGAACAGATCCGCCTCTCCATAAAAACCTTGCTGCCCGGAAGGATCCGGCGGGAGCTGGCGGCGCAAAAAGTCCTCTGCTGATCGAAGAGAGGTCGTTCCGACTGCCAGTAGGGAAAAACGCCCCGGCCGTTCCAGAATGGATCGGGTCGCGGCAGGGATTTCATAGGTTTCCCGATGGATCTGATGGTCTTCCACCCGATCCGTTGCGATCGGACGAAAGGTATCCAGCCCGACATGCAAGGTGAGATCATGGAAACCGTGTCCCTGCTTCGATAATGCCTCGATCAGCTCGGGGGTAAAGTGGAGCCCGGCTGTGGGTGCGGCTGCCGCCACGGTTTTATCGGAAGCCGCATAAATGGTATTATAGCGTTCCGCGTCGATTGACTTGCGGGCGTCTTCCGCCTCCCTTCGGATGTAGGGAGGGAGCGGCATTTCTCCGATTTTCTCCGAAACCGCAATCATATCGGAACCGGCCCCTTCACTGCGGATAAAGCGAACCCGTGAAGTGCCATCGTCCCGTTTTTCCACTACAGTGGCCTGATACCAGGGTTGATCGGAAAAAGTGGCACCCTTCGGCAGTTTTTTTCCGGGACGCAGCAGACACCACCATTCATCCTGCTCACTGGTCGGGCGCAGCAGGAGACACTCGACTGCACCCCCACTGGAACGCTTTCCCCGCAGGCGGGCCCGCAGCACCCGGGCATTGTTGCGGATGAATGCCGTTTGGTTTGGAAGAATGGACGGAAGCTCGGAAAAGCGACGATCACTAATCGAACGATCCCGACGATTGACGACCAGCAGACGCGAATGATCACGCCGATGGGACGGCAATTGGGCAATGGCCTCTGGAGGTAAATCGTAATCGAAAAGCGCGGTATCCACCTGCAGCACGATGCAAACATGATACCCTCTGGCAAGTTCTCAGGTTTGGAAAGAATCCAGAGTTGCAGGACTCTCAGCCCTGCCTTGGATCAGCGTTCAAACCTCCCATTGAAAAATCCTTTCATCTTTTGATCCATCCTTCTTCCTTTTAGAACTCACAGACGGAGCATATGAGGAGATGTCGCCGGGCAAAGCCCATGTAGACCCTGTGACTCCAGCTCCCGCTTTGCCGCCTCTGGCCAATCCCCAGAGTGAACGAACCTGATGATAAGCTTAGGGTAATTTGCTCAGGAATGCAGCTTGCAGAAAAGATCCGGAGCTGCTTGAGTGAAGGCATGCTCCTTCTGCGCCGTTCAGCCAGATTGCTCGTTTTCCTTTTGTGGGTTCTCGCTTGTATTCCCCTGATTTCTGTACTGAGAGGGGAAGAGCGTATCGAGGTGCCGAAGGCTGCTCTTTTTCAAGGGGGAATGGAAGAGCGATTGGTGGAAGTCCAGCGGCTGATTCTGATGGGGGACTCGGAGGAAGCCTTGGCCATAGTGGATGAAGGAATGGAGATTCTGCGAAGGGATGAACTTTGGTCCTTTGAAAACAGTTTGCTTGAACTGGGCTTTGCGGCAAGCAGGCAAGGCGGGGACTCGGATTCTGCGCTGTCATGGGTTCGTAAATATGTCGATCCTGCCGAAGAACATCCACCCCGGAGATTACGATTCAGTGGTGAAGCCGCTTTCCAGTTGAAAGAATTTGAGCAGGCAGAATCCTTCCTGTTGGAAGCTCTACGCAGGGCTGCAGCAAGTGGTCAGGTGCTGGAAGAGGCGCGGGCAGCCTTTACGCTGGCTCAAGTCTCGCTGGCAAAGGGAGACATTCCGAACGCACTGGAGGCGAGTACCCGGGCGCTTGATCTGTACAGAGACCTAGCCCGTTTTGCCGATGTCGCCCGGTGTTATCTGCTGAGAGGGGAAATTCAACTGGCTTCCGAAGAGTGGTCACTAGCCCGGATGAATGCGATGGCAGCGGACGACTTGGCCCGACAGTATCAGTTGGGTTCATTACAGGCTCAGGCCGCCCGGATTCTGGCGGAATCCGCCTATCAGCGAAATGATCTCTCAACGGCACTGATAGCCCAGGTACGGTATGATCGCCTGCGGATGGAGGCCCTTGAAAAAGATCATGCTCTAGTGGTGGAAACCCTGCGGGCAGATCGCAATGAGCGACTGGATAAAGCAAATCGTGAGCTGAATCAAATCAGAGGTGAATTGAATGAAGCGCTCCAATCCAGGGTGGAGGCACGCACCGAGGCACGCAGCTTCCGAATCGGGATGGGGCTGAGCCTGATGCTGGTGCTCTTACTGAGTTTGATTTTGATCTTTCAGCTCACCAGATGGAAGCAGCGGAATAAGCAGGCCCAGGTTGAGCTGGAAAAAAAGCTGCACGAGACGGAGGTTGAATTGTGCGATTTACGTGCTCGTATTGAAGAAGTGAATACAGCCAACAGTCGCTTTCTTTCCAACATCAGTCACGAAATCCGCACGCCAATGAACGCGGTGATCGGAATGGCAACCTTGCTGGCTGATACCCCGCTCAATGAAGAGCAGCGAGAATGTGTCAGCACCATTTCATCGAGCAGTCATGCTTTGCTGGGAATCCTCAATGACATTCTCGACTATGCCAGAATCGAATCCGGTTCCTTTCGGCTGCAACATGTTCCTTTTTACCTTTCATCGGTTCTGGATGAAGTGCTGGATATTTTTTCCGCCCGCGCCCGTGGCAAAGGTATTCATCTGGTATCCAAAGTCAGCGAATTTGCTCCCCGGCGGGTGGTAGGGGATCCGGTCCGGCTCCGTCAAATTCTCCATAATGTTGTCGGCAATGCTCTGAAATACACGGAGGCGGGAGAAGTCTCGATTCATGTGACCCGAGTTACGGCTACCCTTGAAGGGGTGGTATTGGGGTTTTCTGTACGGGATACAGGAATTGGAATTCCATCGGACCAGAAGAAGCTGATTTTTGAGCCCTTTATTCAGGCGCATGCAGATCTGGATCGTCATTTGGGAGGAGCAGGTCTGGGGCTGGCTGTTTGCCAAAGACTGGTTTCCCTGATGGATGGGGATATTTGGGTCGAAAGTGAGCCCGGCCGGGGTTCCACCTTTCACTTTACCCTACATCTGGGCGTGGATCGCAGGAAGATTGAAGAACGGTTGGAAAGCGCCCACTGCCTCGGGAAGACCGCCTTAATCATCGATAGTGACGAGACGGTGCGGCGTGTGTTGTCGATTCAAGCCGGGCAGGTGGGGGTGAGTTGCCTGCAGGCGGAATCCATTGCCGTTGCCCAGCAAGTTTTGGCAGGAGAAGAACCGGTCCACGTTATCCTGCTGGATCTGGAACAAAAGGGAATGGCTTCGGCAGAGATGGTGCAACAACTCCATCAGGTTCCCGGTCATCAGGACACTCCCATCATCGGGCTGCTGACGGATCCTGCGGATGCCAGCCGAAAAGTCTACGGCCAGCTCAGACTTTCGGATTACCTCAGTAAGACTCCGCGCAGGGAGGTGCTTTTTGATGCACTGGCCAAGGCGCTCAGCATCCATCCGGTGGACGAACCGCATCCTCCTTTACCCGTACCGAAGGACGCTCCCAAACTTCGCATTCTGGTGGCAGAGGACAACACCATCAACCAGCGGGTAGCTTATCTACTTCTACGCAATCTCGGGTATGAGGCAACCTTGGCCAGTGATGGACGGGAAGTCCTCGACTTGGTCGAGAAGCAGACCTTTGACTTGATCCTGATGGACATTCACATGCCCCTGATGGATGGGGTGGAAGCCACCCGGCAAATCCGGCAAACAAAGGCTGCGGGGCAGCAACCAAGGATCTTTGCCATGACAGCAGCAATCACGGACGAAGACCGCAGCAATTGTCAGGCTGCTGGCATGGACGGGTTTCTCTCCAAACCGGTGGAGATCGCGGATATGGCCAAGGTAGTGCAGGAAACCAAGCCACTCAAAGTGTCCTGAATGCCCTGGGTGGGAGGCGTCGGGGGAGGGGGAGTAAGCCTTACTTATCGTTGTTGGTGGTTTTAACTTCGACCACATCGTGAGGCGCACTTTCCCGCAGCCCAGCCGGGCTGACGCGAATGAAGCGTGCCCGTTCCCGCAGATCCTCCAGATTTCCGGCCCCGAGATAACCCAAGCCGCTTTGCACGCCTCCGACCAACTGGCGCAGGAGGTTGTCGACAGAACCGGAGACCTCTTTCAGGGCTTCAATGCCTTCGGCTGCGATTTTGTCCACTTTACTGCGGGAAGAATCGTGCCCATAGCGGGCGGCACTGCCTGCACGCATGGCTTCAAGGCTTCCCATTCCACGGTATTGCTTGTAGAGTTTGCCATTGATTTCCATCAAGCGGCCAGGGGCTTCCTTGCAAGCGGCAAACAGACCGCCACACATCACCGCATCCGCCAGCGTCAAAGCCTTCACAATATCGCCACTTTTGACAATGCCACCATCGGCCAGAATCCGGACTCCTTTGGCTTTGGCGGCTTGGCTGCAGACATAAAGAGCGGTGAGTTGAGGTATGCCCACTCCGGCCACAATCCGGGTGGTGCAGATGGAGCCGGGGCCCTGGCCCACCTTGATGGCATCTGCTCCGCAATCCGCCAGATAGTGGACCCCTTCGGCGCTGGTGACATTGCCCGCAATCAGGGTCAGTTCAGGGAATTCCCTGCGCAGCAGGCGTACGACATCGCCGACGCCGGAGGAATGGCCATGGGCAGTGGATACGGCGAGCACATCGACCCCTTCGGCCACCAGATTATGGGCGTGAGCCAGGATACGGTCTTGATCGAGTTCTCCGGCGGCCGTTCGGGTGGCGCTGAGGGCGGCTCCACAGACGAGACGGAAGTCCGCGTCGCGGGCGGCTTTTGCCGAAGTTTTTTCCTCTTCGCGGATGCGCTCAATATCGCTCATGGTGAAGAGACCGGTCAGCCTGCCCTGACGATCGACCACGATGAGCTTGTGAATGCCCATGTGTTTGTTGAAGAATTCGTCAGCGGCGCGGATCGGATCGTGGGCGATTTCCGTGTCAATCACAGTATAGACGTCTTCCCGTTTGGTCATGGCTTCTGCGACCTTGATTCCACGGTAGCGTTCCTTGACGACCCGTCCTGGGAGCAGGCCGACGAGGGTGTTGTCGTTTTCCACCACCGGGAAGGTGCTGAATTTGAAGCCCTTCTCTGTGATCATGTCGAGGACGTCACCGATGTAAGAGTCGGCGGCCACCGAGATCGGCTCCTGAATGAGGCCATGGACATCGTTTTTTACCCTGGCCACCTCCTTGAGCTGAGCCTTCTCACTCATATTGTAATGAATGAGGCCGAGCCCTCCGTTGCGGGCCATGGCCACTGCCATGGAGGCTTCCGTCACCGTATCCATATCGGCGGATATCATCGGTATGGGAAGCTCAAGGCCGGGAGAGATGCGCGTGCTGAGGTTGGTGAAACGGGGCAACACCTCACTGTATCGGGTCGCCAAGGTAACGTCGTCGTAGGTCAGGCCCACCAGGCGATTGGCGAAAAAGAAAGCGTCGGCCGGAAGATAGAAATCCGAATCGACATTTGCGGTATCGTTAATCTGCGCCATTGAAGACTTGAAGGTTTTTAATAATCTGGAAGCAAGCGAAAAGTCTCCTAACTTGTTCAGGATGCCTTGCCAACTACAGTTTGTCCGCTACCGCAGACCTTTTGCCATTCCCTTGTGGACGGCGCAGGGAACCTGGTATGACCGGGAGGGAATCATCCTGCGTCTGGAAATGCCTGATGGGCGGGTTGGGTATGGGGAAGTAGCGCCAGTGGATGGCTTCGGGAGTGAGTCACTGGATGAAGCCGAAGCCTATCTGGCTCAGTTGGGAACAGAGATTGACCCTGCCGATGTGGCATCCATCCCGTCTGCTTTGCGCTGTGTTCGCTTTGCCATTGGCTCTGCCTGGTGGCAGGCGGAAGAACCGGACCTGCCCTATCATTTTTCAAACACTGCACTGCTTCCGGCAGGAGAAACCGCAGTCGAAGCTGCCGTGCAGGCCTTGGAGAAAGGGTTTCTGAGCTTCAAGACGAAGATCGGAATATTATCCGTGCGGGAGGAGCTGAGCCATATTGATGCGGTGCTTGCCGTCTTACCTGAGTCGGCTACTCTTCGGGTAGATGCCAATGGTTCTTTGGATGAACGGACATTTGGTATTTGGCTGGATGCATTGGATGGGCAGCGGAAAATCGATTTTATTGAACAGCCGATGCGCGTGGGTCTTGAACGACGGATCCGCGAAATGGCGGCACAAAGGGATGTCCGGGTGGCCTTGGATGAATCCATTTCCTCCCTTGAAAGCGTGGAGACCGCATTGGAGGATCTGAGTTGGTTTGGGCCGATGGTGTTGAAGAGCCCCCTGCTGGGTTTCCCCGCGCAACTGATGCGTGTGGTCCGCCAAACACACAACTCACTGATCTTTTCCTCAGTCTTTGAAACCGGGATTGGACTACACAACGGATTGCGGCTGGCGGCGGCAGCCGGGGCCCGTGCCCCGGTTGGCTATGGGACGTTGGCTTACTTTTCAGATGCGTTAAATATCTTTTCAATGGCCCCGAATATCGATTCCGGTGAGATCACCCTCGAAAAGGAAGAGATGCTTTGGCAGACGATATGTGCGGAATTCGCGACAGCTTGAACCGGTGGGGTATCCAGCCACAAAGGCCGCAGGCACCCGGACCGGTGGTATTGGCGGAGCGTGATCCGCACGCATGGATTGCCCGTTGGGGCGGTGCCTTGATGGAACAGCGGACGATCTTGTTGTTGGATCCTGAGATGCCGGAATCCGAACAGCGAGAAGTGGAAGCCATCGCTCATGATGATGCGTGCTTGGAGGATCCCTGGATCTTGGTGCCGACGGGGGGGACTTCCGGGCAAAGGCGCTGGGCGAAACATACCTGGACCACCTTGATGAACTCAGCCCAAGGTTACCTTGATTATTTTGGTGACTCTGCTGCTGATGCGGTGTGTGTGCTTCCCCTCCATCACGTTGGGGGAATGATGCCACTGGTTCGGGCCATTCTGGGAAAAGGGCGCATCTCTTGGGGAGGGTATCGTAGTATTGGACACGGCCTGCACATTCCGCCGGGGGCAAGTGTCTCTCTGGTGCCGACCCAGTTGCAGCGATTGCTTTCGGATGGACAGGCGAAAGATGCGCTGAAGCAGGCCGGACGTATTTTTTTGGGGGGTGCCCTCGCGGGACCGGCCCTGCTTGAAACGGCAAGAGCAGCGGATCTGCCGTTGGCGCCCAGTTACGGGATGACGGAAACAGCGGCCATGGTGACGGCGTTGAAACCGGAGCAGTTTCTCAATGGGGCAAAGGGATCGGGGCACCCATTGCCGCATGTCTCTGTGGAATGGGGTGAGACAGTCGAATTTCCGGGAGCACCCGGGGGGAAGGTTCGGCGGCTGGGCTTGCGCAGCTCGTCGCTATGTGCCGGATATTGGCCGGAAGACCACGAACGGGATGAAAGCGGGATATGGTGGACCTCTGATGCCGCTATAGCCTTGACCGATGGGAGCCTGGACATCCTGGGGCGGCTCGATCGGGTGCTGATTTCCGGTGGGGAAAATGTGGATGCGGCCGGGGTGGAAGCGGTCCTTCTGGGTTTGCGCGGAGTGGTAGATGCCTTTGTTTGGGGGCAGCCTCATCCGGAATGGGGGGAACAGGTGGTAGCTGCCCTTGAGGTGGATGACTCGTTTGAGCCCTCCACCTATGCAGCCTGGATCGAAGCGCATCTGACCCCTGCGGAGCGACCCAAAAGATATCTGCCGTTGGAGTCCTTGCCCCGCAATGATTTGGGAAAGTTGGATAGGCGACAACTTGCTCTTCTAGTTGATTCGAGGGGCTTGCCGTAAAAAGACTTCTCTGCATGATGCTGGCATATGGCCGGAACCGTAATTGCCTATGACCCGGAATACCGGCGTCATGATACCGGATTCTCTCATCCCGAACGCCCGGACCGATTGGAATGGATTATTTCGGAAATGGAAGCTGCTGGGATGAAGGAGGCTTTCACTTGGCTAAAACCCCAACCTGTGAACCGGCTTTGGTTGGAAAAGATCCATACCCCGGACTATTTGGATTTTATTGAGTCCTGCTGGCATAAGGGGCGCACCATGGCTGATGATGGTGAAACCCCCATCTCCGAGGCCTCCGCTGACATTGCAATGCGTGCGACCGGGGGAGCGCTGGCGATGGTCGATGCCGTAATGCGGGGGGGCTTTCGCAATGGGATCTCACTCAGCCGACCCCCCGGGCACCATGCCTGTGCTGATCGGGCAATGGGTTTTTGTCTCTATAACCATGTCGCAGTGGCGGCACGCTATGCGCAGGAAGTGTATAGATTACAGAGAATCGCCATCATTGATTTCGATGTGCACCATGGCAACGGGACGCAGGATATTTTCTATGACGATCCCAGTGTATTCTTTGTCAGCATTCATCAATGGCCCCTTTATCCCGGTTCGGGAGACTGCAATGAAACCGGACATGGCGAAGGTGCCGGAAGCACCTTGAATTGTCCACTGCCGGCGGAATCCGGAATCGAGGCCTACCAATCTATCTGGGAGAGTCGAATCGTTCCGGCACTGAATGCTTTTCGGCCCGAATTGGTTTTGCTTTCGGCCGGATTTGATGCCCACCGCGAGGACCCACTGGCAGGAATGGATTTGGAAGCCGAAGATTATGGAACTTTGACCGCAGCTATCTGTGAATGGGCGAAGGAAGCGTGTCAGGGGAGGATTGTTTCCATCCTCGAAGGTGGTTACGATCGTAAGGGCCTTGCGACTTCGGTTTGTGCACATCTTCTGGCGCTGAAGGCGGCAGCCGAAAGCTAAGACGTCAGCATCATTGAGAGAGATAGTTTGCAGGCGTCGCCCGTGTCCGGTTCTGTGCCCGCAGTTCCACCACCTCTTCCACTTGTGAGGTGTCCCAGCCACCATCCAGACCGTGCGGATACAGGTTGGAGAAGGACGATTCTGCACCAGTCTATCCCCAAAGTCCCTCCTGTTTTCGGATCAAACCATTGTTTCTTCCAAGTAAATGATAATTGGACTGGATTTTTTGCTGGACCGGGCGTATGAGAAGCCGTGAGTGCACTTTACTCAAAAACCTCCATTAGAAGCACAACATGAAAATCTCTATTCCTAATGTTCTCATCCTCCTCAGTCTGGCTGGCGTAACCGCCGCGCATGCCGACCATCCTTGGCGGCAGGACCATCTGGGTCTATCCCTACACGCGGGTTCGTTCAGCATGGAGGGGCCGGCCGTTTCCGCGTTGCCGGACGGGGGCAATCAGGATGTGGACATGTATGGTCTGCGCCTCGAGGGACATACGCTCTTGGGTGTTGAGTGGTATGCGCGCGGCGTAACCGACCTCTCTCGCCTGCAAGGCGGGGGCGCACTGGTGCAGGCGAATGCCAGCATTGGGACGATTCGATCCCTCGTTACAGAGGACACCTGGAATCTGGATGGTTACGTGCAGGTCGGTGTGGAGTATGCCCGCAGTTCCGGTCTGGGCGGTTATGTGACCAACCCGAAATTCGATGGAACGGGTAGTGGCCGCTCGGGCGACGCTCTCGGTGCATCGGCCGAGGTCGGCTTGAGCGTCGGCTTCTGGAGCGCCAGCCGGATGGGGTTCTTCGCCAAGTATCTCAACTACGGCGATGGGGACGGAGTCTCATTCGGTGTGAACTACGCCCATGACATCAATGAGGCATGGACTGCGACCGTCGGCTTGGAGGCTGCCTGGGTGTCGGATCCTGGCATTCAGATCGATTTGGATTACCAACGCTTAAGCGTTGGGCTGCTGCGGAAATTCTGAGCCCACAGACTTCGCCTTCACCATCAGCGTGCGATAAAAAGATATCGGTAAAAGACTGCATACTGACATCTGCGCTCAACGCAGCTGCCCAAAACAGTATTCACCGATGGATTTGACGGTTTCATAATGGGACCCGAGCGGAAGGCAGACTGATTCCCACCGGTTTACCATCTCAGTGATGAAAGAAGCGGGACTGCTGGCGGGTGTTTGTATTCGGATCAAACCCACCGTTCGTTCCTCTCGACTGTAATTGAGCCGCTTACCCGGAGAGTTTGTCGGGGGATTGTGGTTGGGAAACGGCATCCCTAGGCTTTCTCAAAACGCCTTTCCCGATGAGTCGAGGCCTTCGGCTCCGGGATTGAGGGCCTCGGCGATATTGGCGGTGGGCTGCTGGGTCACGTAATGTATGAGCTGCCCTCCTTCCTCCGCCAGATTGCGGTAGAAAGTGACGTGGCCGTCGAGAAAAGCAATGTGTCCGCCTTCTGAGCCGTAAACACCCGGAGTGGGGGCATCCAGTGGAGCCCAGCTCCCGGAGGGTTGTAGACCACGGGTCCAGGCAATCGGAGTGGTGGATGCCGGAGCCTGGGAGGAGAGTTTGTTGGCGACTGCAAAACTCAAGGGGAATCCCTGAAAGTTGCTGTCAATGGTCCAGCGAACGCTGCCCGCAGGGGGAGGCTGGGCGACGATCCGGGGAAGGGGACGGGATGATTGCTCCACGAGGGGGTCCTCGGTCAGGAAGTAGACTGAGGGGTCATTGAAGTTCCCTGTTTCCGCCAGCACCCGTGCCCAGTCGTAGATCGATTCGGCTTGAATGCTGCGCGGTCGGCCAGCGGTTCCATTGCTATAGGTCGCGTAGGCAATGGCAATCTGACGGAGATTGCTGGCGGCGGCACTGCGACGGGCATTTTCCCGAACCCCGCCCACCGTCGGAATAATGATGGCGGCAAGGATTCCAATTACGGCGATGACGGTGAGTAATTCAATCAGCGAAAACCCCCGTCGCGAAGAGACAGCGATTAGACGAGACATTCCTTTTCTAAGGCAGAATAACGCCCGTTGCGCAAGTCTCTACTTTGCCAGCCACCCCTTTGGCTTGAAATTCCGGCCCAAAGGGCAAGGAGGCGTTTCGCGCCTGAGGACGGAGCTGATGATTTGAGATTTCAGATCTGAGATTGGAGAGGGGGGGGAGGCTGGATGAGCTTTTCAAGAACGAAGAACAAACATCAATCCCGGGAGGAAGCAGATCTTCTCTCTCCTCTCTTCGACCTCTGCGGCTTTCTTTCGAAATGAGTTCCAGACTGACACCCCGACGACCGACCACTGACCACCGTCACACCGTCCACCGCCTCGCCACTGAAGCAACTCAGTAGGGGAGCGGGTGGGCCTGGCAAATATCCAGGGCAATCGCTTTGGCTTTCTCAATGGCGGCGGAATCCTCGGGGGCTTTAAGCACAAGGTCGATCGCTTCGACGATGCGGACAAAGTCAGCCTCGACCATGCCACGGCTGGTGCAGGCGGGGGAACCCAAACGGATACCACTGGTCTGGAAGGGGCTGCGGGTCTCACCGGGGACGCTGTTGCGGTTGGTGGTGATATTGGCCCGATCCAGTGCTTCCTGAGCTTTCTTGCCGGATAGATCCGGCAGGTTGTGGCGCAAGTCGACGAGGACGAGGTGATTATCGGTGCCACCGCTGGAGAGTTTGTAGCCGCGTTCCAAGAGGGCTTTGCCCATGGCAGCGGCATTCTTCCGCACCTGGGCGGCATAGGCCTTGAAGGAAGGAAGCATGGCCTGCTGGAAGCAGACGGCTTTGGCGGCGATGACATGCATGAGCGGACCGCCTTGGCCACCGGGGAAAATGGCACTGTTGATCGCTTTGCCGTGCTTTTCCTTGCAGAGGATGAGTCCTCCACGGGGACCACGCAGGGTCTTGTGGGTGGTAGTGGTGACAAAGTCGCAATGGGGCACCGGATTGGGGTGTTCGCCAGCGGCGACCAGCCCGGCAATGTGGGCGATGTCTGCCAGGATGTAAGCTCCGACGCTGCGGGCAATTTCGCCCATGCGGGCAAAGTCAATTGAGCGGGGATAGGCGGAGGCCCCGACCGTAATCATCTTCGGACGCTCTTTTTCCGCCTGGGCGGCGAGGGCATCGTAATCGATCAGTCCGCTTTCGGGATCGACGCCGTAATGCACGACGTTGTAGAGCTTGCCGGAGAAGTTGACCGGGCTGCCATGAGTGAGGTGCCCACCGTCAGACAGATTCATGGTGAGAATCTTGTCACCCGGCTCCAGCACTGCTGTATAGACACCGAAGTTGGCCTGACTGCCGGAGTGCGGCTGGACGTTGGCAAATTCCGCTCCGAAAAGCTGCTTGGCCCGCTCAATGGCGAGGCTTTCCGCCACATCGACCGCTTCACACCCACCGTAGTAGCGCTTGCCGGGATAGCCCTCGGCATACTTGTTGGTGAGGACACTGCCGGTCGCTTCAATCACTGCCGGCAGGGTGAAGTTTTCCGAGGCAATCAGCTCGATATGGCTTTCCTGACGGCGGCGTTCCGCCTGAATGGCGTCATGAATTTCCGGATCGAGAATTGAAAGAGGATCCTTTGAGAGGGGGAGTGGGTTGCTGGATGACATGGCAAATAACTGAGGGCAAAAAGTGGCCGCTGGCGAGCGAGTCCGCTCGAAAGTTCTGGAAAGAACGCTTAGCGGCCGCGGCCGGGGATGGCGTCGGGTGAAATCGCGCTCAAAGTGCGATCCGTCCATGCGCTCAAGGCGCTCCAGCCATTGCCGAGTCGGCGTGCTTCCAGTTCTTCCTCCAGGAAGGCAATAAAGTCTTCACTCTCCCGATCCACAGTTGGACGGTCTTTGCGGTGGACCATCAGGATTGCGGCTCCTCTCTGGGAAACGACGATGGGGGAAATGCTGCCGGTATCCAAGCGATTGAGCCCTTCTGCCAACTGATATTGGAAAAGCTCCACCGGGAGGTCATCCCCTTTGAATTCAGAATGGCGGGTAACGGTAAACCCTGCTGCTTCCGCAGCGTCCTCAAAGCTGGTGCCGGCGGAGACGGCTTCCTTGATCCGCGCCTCCCAGTTGGAGCTGGCCTCGGCAAATCGGCGACGGTGTTCTTCGGCCAGCCAGGCATCTTCCACTTGCTCCCTGATTTCTTCCAAATCCGGAACATGGGCAGGAATCAGCTCATCAAAAATGAGCAGGGCCGCACCTTGCGGGGTGGGGGCGAGATCTGAGTAATAACGGTCTCCAGTGGTGTAAATCCACATGGAACGGAAAATCTCAACGGGAATACCCGACTGGCGGGGAGGGTTATTTCGGCTGTAGGGTTGCAGTTGCTGAGTGAAGCCCAGGTATTTGACCATAAGGTCGCGAAACTCCTGGCTGTCCCGCTCGATTTCCCGCTCATACAGTTCTCGGAGGAAGAGGTTGGAAGCCTGTTGGGCCTTTTCGCGGGCATGCTCGCGACGAAAGTCTTCGAGAACCTGATCACGCACATCTTCCAGAGTCACTTCGGCGACTTCTTCCCCTTCGGTTGGGCGGGGCTGGTAGCGAAAACGATAGCGGTTGAAATAACTCTGCAGCTGGCTGTCGGAAGGGGGTTCAATCGTGCTGAGGTAATCTTCTCCGGAAAAGCGAATGGCACGTACCCGTATACGCTCGGGGACTTCAAACCGTTCGGGGTCGGCAGCGAAAAATTCCTGCAGTTCTTCTCCACTGACATGCGCACTGAACCGGTAACTGTCGTATTCGCGGTAGGCTACCTGAACATCCCAGACCGTTTCAGCACGGGCAAATTCTCCTTCGACCGCATCGGGCAGAACATATCCTGGACCCGCCAGAGCATCACGGACCCGGGCGATACGGAAATCTTCCCGAAGCACCCGGGCGAGGGTGGTTTCACCACCGGGGACCCGTGCAGCGATAAAGTCGCGGAAAGCGGTGTACTCCGCACGGTCAAAGGACCCGGTCTCTTCAGACTTGAAGGTTTCCAGAGACTCGAGGTAGGCACGCACTTGATCCGTAGTCGGGTTGGCGATGCCGAGTTCATTGGCCAAGCCGAGTGCGGCAATGCGGATAAAGGCGAATTGCTGGAGCATCGGCCCCTGCACCCCCAGCTCAGGTTGCAGCATGGCGCTGATTTCGGCATGGATCATGATCCGTTCCTGATCGGCTGGGTGATTCAGGTCGTAGCCATAGTAGTCCTGCCGCTGGGCTTGTGTCATGCCCGCACGGCTTCCGAAAAAGCTTTGGTTCCCGATCGTCAGGACGAATGTCACAATAATGACGATGAGGAGGGCTGAAAACAGCCACTTGTTATGCTTCATAAAGAAGGTTTGAAGCCAGGTAATCATGAGCTGAAAAATTGATGGGAAATGAAACGGGCAAAGCTAGGTGCCTCCGGATAGCTGTCAAGGTAATGCTCAGCCAGCCGCACAGGAAATCGTCAAAGATAAGGGGAGAGACTATGATCAGCCCTTATGCTGATATTTTTGAAGGAGTCCGTCGAAATCGAGTTGGGCATCCTCTTCATCAACAGCACTCTGGATATCGCGGTAGCGTTTGAGGATGGTGTCTCCCGATTCGAGGAGATCCGCTCCCTGGGAATTGCCATGGTTGGCAAAGAGTTCCTTGAAGTCCGCAAGGGAGTAGCGGCAGAGCGGGCGGCTGGGATGGTAGACCGTGTCCTCGATCCCCTCTTTATCCATCTGGCGGATCGGCGTCACCCAGTTGTCCTCGACCAGAATGTTGAGGGCGGCGTTGACGACGTGGTTGGGTGTCTTGAGCTTTTCGCTGATTTCCGGCCCGGAGGGTGGAGGGGCGCAGTTGGCAAAGCGGCGGGCGATAATCAGCCAGGCTCCAAGCGTGACGGTTTCCTGGGTGCGCACACTGACCCGCTGCCAAAGTTCCCGGTTGGTCAGGAAATGAACATTCTGGATGGCATAAGTGACCTGTGCCCCGAAAAGGATCAGGATCCAGAAAAAGAAGATCCCCACGATCAATACCAGAATGATCCCCACCGAACCGTAGAGGCTTTGCATCTTGATGACCTGCTGCACATAGATGAAGGACATGTAGTTGTTGGCAATGAGGAGGATCGCAACGATGGCAGCACCGATCAGGGCAGGGCGGAAGTGGACGGTCGTATTCGGGAAAAACTGGTAGATAAAGGTCAGAAAGAATACCAGCATGCACAGCGAGATCAGTGGCATGATGGCAATGAACACCATGGTGAGGGTTTCACCGAAAGGCAGCCAGCCGAAGAGGTTGGAGATGGCAGAGGCTGAGAGCAGGATGGTTGAGCCGAAGCCGAGGAAGACCCCGAGGGTAATGAATGTCCAATAGAAGACGATGCGTTGCCCCCAGTCTCTCCCCTGGGACACTCCCCAGATCGAATTGAAGGTTTTCTCAATTGAGATCAACAGCTGGATCCCGACAAACATTAAGACAAACATCCCGATAACACCAAAGGCTCCACCACCGGCGGTGTTCACCTGGCTGAGGGTGTCGCGGGAACCTTCGATAATCTGCGTGATGAGCTTATCCAGATCGGACACATAGTGGGGATCCTCTCCATTCGCTTCATACGTCAAATTGATGTATTCCTGCAGGGTAGGAGCCATGAAAAGGAGGGCTTCCT
The DNA here is from genome assembly GCA_050485245.1 of Verrucomicrobiota bacterium. Classification (GTDB taxonomy): domain Bacteria; phylum Verrucomicrobiota; class Verrucomicrobiia; order Opitutales; family Oceanipulchritudinaceae; genus JBJHBA01. The sequence goes on from JBJHBA010000003.1 coordinate 201,708, forward strand.
TGATCCGCGTTTCCGCATCTTCGGCAAAGTAGGTTCCGGTTACCATCACGATAATGGCAATCAGCGGACCGAGGCCGATCAGGGTGGAGTAGCTGAGTGAGGCCGCCCGGTTAAAAAGTTGATTATCCCGCAGACCTTCAAAGGCCAGACTGAGCACGCGCAGGAGAATGATCCGGTTGGGTGCCCGCTCACAGCGTTGCTTGCTCTCGTAATTCCATAGATCGTGCCGGAGGAATTTACGAAGTTTTCGCAATTGTGTTTCGATCCGGTGCGGCATCAGTGTGGGCTTCTCATTGGTCGGCAAGCATCAGGCCGAGCAGGGAGGGTTAGCGGTTTGCGAGGTAATCCTTGACCAGCGGAGCGATGGTTTGAAAATAAGCGTGGCCTGCCACTCCGACGAGTCCGCAGGTAGCGCCCAGAACCATGGCCCTGAAATTGAGGGTCAGTGTACAGATATAGGTGCCGACTGCGAAAAGTATCATGCCGAGGGCGGACAAATAGCCGTTGATGTCCCCGACGACACCCTGGCTCCAATAGAGAAAAGCGAGGAAGCCTGCTCCGAGCACCGCGCGAAAGCGCAGCAGAGGGAAAATTTGGGTGACGGAGAGGAGCAGGAGAACAGTCAGGAGTACATCGAACAGACCAATGAACATGACTGGGTGGCGAAGGAGTTCGCCGCGAAAAGCCTCCCATTCACCGGCAATCGCCATTTGGATGGTGGGCCAGCTCGGGTAAACAAAGGTCAGCGCGGAAATCAGGAAGATGAGCGTGAGGGCAGGGGTGGAAAGGGCAGCTGCCCGCTGGCGGGACTTCATCAGGTCGCGCACGTGCTTGGTCTCTTCGGTGTACCCCTCTGCCGCAGCGAGCATCTCATCGACTTTGACCGAGTCCGGATGGGACGCTTCGTCCTTCTCTGTGGTCGAAGGCTTGCCTTGCTTGTCGACCGGTTTGAGCTGAAGCTTGCGCTTGGAGGGAAAGATTTTTTCCAGCAAATCCTCGTTGGAACCTATTGCTGCCCAAGACTGGAAATCGTCATCGTAATAGAGCGTTTCCTTGGTCACTTGACCTGCCTCAGCCAGAGTCTGGAGCTTGCGGATATCGAAGGGGCCGCGAGCGGTGTCCGAATCCGGGGGTCTTACGTAGTATTCTTCCACCATAGAGCGGGGCGGATGCTTGTTGGCAAATCCTGTTCGGGCAAGCTAAAAGCGTTACCTTGGTCGGTTAGGAATTTTGCTTAAGGGGTTGAACATGGAAGTGATAGGTGAAAAGCCGGAGATTATTTCAATAAGCGGGTCGGGGTGTTTCCTGTCCAATGCAACTTGTTACGCAGAATGTGAAAGTGGGAATAGGCAGGATGCTGCAGAAGTTTGAATGTCCGGTCGGGGCAAATACCCACGGTGATCGGGAAGTCCTCCGTCTCCTCAAAAATTTGCACCCCGTCGGCCGCCACCTGTACGTTGGGAAGGCGCTTGCGGATTTCGATGATAAGCTGGACCGACTCGTCCAGTACGATCGAGCGGGTGGTCAGGGTGTGGGGATTAATCGGGTTGAGCACAATTGCCCGGGTGTCAGGATGGAGGATGGGCCCCCCAGCCGAGAGATTATAGGCAGTCGATCCGGTAGGCGTCGCAATAATCAGACCGTCCGCATAGTACTCATTGACTGCTTCCTTTTTCGTCCGGACGTGCAACTCCACCAGGCGGGAGGAGTGAGCCTTAATGACGAGATCATTGAGGGCGAGCACCTCATCTCCATGGGCGCTGCGGCAACGCAGCAGCCTTCGTTCGGAGAGGGCAGCCCGGCCGGAGAGCACGTCGATGAAAGCCTTGTTCGCTTCCTCCGCTGAGAAGTTTGCCATGAAACCGAGGGTCCCCAGATTGATGCCGAGGACGGGAACATCGCTGTGAGTGGCGGCCTTGACCACTCCGAGAATGCTGCCATCTCCTCCGATCACCACACAGAGGTCGCAGCCCTCCAACTCGTCTTCAGCCAGGGGGAAATGGGCCACCAGCTTGGCCTCAACTCCGTGCTCCCCCGCGAGGGCGCACAGTTGTTCCCCAATCGGGCGAGCACCGGGCTTGCTTTCATTGACGACGATGAGTGTGCGGCGGACAGGATTCATGAGTTCAAGTCAGACTGTAAGCTGCTCAGGCTAAAGCAACCTTCTTCAGACCTAGGAGAAACTCCAGGTTTCCGTCCGCTCCCCGGATAGGGCTTTCGCAACAGCCATGTTCCCCGCTGCCGGGAAGCTGCTCTGCCGCAAACTGCCGGATTTCGCCCAACACCCGCTGATGGACCACTGGATCGTGGATGACCCCGCGCCCGGCGTCGACTTCTGCCTTGCCGGCCTCGAATTGGGGTTTGACCAGGGCAATCAGATGTCCGTCCTCCGCCAGCAGGGGCCAGATGGCGGGCAGGACTTTTTTCAGAGAAATAAAGGAGAGGTCCATCACCACCAAATCATACCGGGGGCGGGGGAGCTGAGCCGGGGTGAGGTGGCGGGCATTGACTTTTTCCAGATTGCAGACCCGTGGATCGGTCCTTAGCTTGTAGTGCAGCTGGCCATGCCCCACGTCCACGCAGGTGGCGGAGGCCGCACCCCGTTGCAGCAGGCAGTCGGTGAAGCCTCCGGTGGAGGCCCCAACGTCGAGGATATGGCACCCCTCGACAGAAATGGGATACTGGTTGAGATAGCCTTCCAGCTTCTCGGCTCCCCGTCCGACCCAGCGTGCACTGCTCGCCACCTCAATCTCCAGATCGTCCGGATACTGTTTTCCCGCCTTGTCCAGAATCGTGGTCCCGGTTCGCACCTGGCCGGCTAGAATGATGGCTTGGGCCTGGCTCTTGGAGGCGGCCAATCCACGGCTGACCAGCAGGTCGTCGAGGCGACGCTTCTTCGGAGTCGGAGAATGTGAGGGGCTCATCATGGTTTCCCTTCACTTTCCACGCAGAAGCTTTGGGGGCAAGGAGCAAGAGTCCCTCTCTTTTCCACCCTGCGCTGGCTTCATTTTCCGAATATTTCGGACTTTTTTCTCCAAAAAACGATCCGGATGCGGACTGTGGGGGAAGCATTGTGGTGAAAAAATGCCCTCCGGCGGCCATCCGAGCCGAACGCCCCTACTTATTCACAGCCCGGACGATCTCCCCCCTGATGAAAGCTGGTTGCTTACCGTTATGACCGTGAGAAAATCAGGATTCATGCTGGATTCAAGGCTGTAGGTGGGCGGATGGAGCAGGACTGTTCACCGGTGAAAATGTGAATAAGATGTGAACAGACGGAGCCTGGGGGTGGGCGAAATCTGCTAAGTTGTTTGAAAGCAACAATTTTTTAACATGCGGCTTGACCGGAATGGGGGAAAATGTCACAAAATGGGGAGAAATGTTTCTCTAGCCTAGATCCTGCTCATGTCTGTGCCACCTTTGGAAGTTGATTACGTCGGGGAGTATGAACACCGCCTCGACGCCCGGAACCGGGTGACGGTTCCGTCTTCCTGGCGCGTACCTGGGGATGAGGGGAATTACTATTTTGCCTGGCCGCATCCGGACGGCTGTGTGGCGGTATTTCCCCCTGAGATGTTGGCGGAGTTACGGGATAAAGCGCGTGGCATTCGCCAGAGTGACACCCGCGGGCAGCAGTTGCTGCGTCGGATTTTTGCCAAGGGATTCAAGTTTGGCTGTGACGGCCAAGGGCGGATCCTGCTTCCAAAATCGCTCTGTGAACATGCGGTGATCGATAAGAGTGTCTTCCTCGTCGGGGTGGGGCGCAGCTTTCAGATCTGGAGCAAGGAGCGTTACCAGCCGATGGCCGACGAGGGCTTCGATATGCTTTCGGCGATGGAAGAACTCGGAATTTAACCCCAAGACCTGCCATGACTCAACATCGACTCGAACACCAAGTGCTCAATTCGGGAGAAGCCCGTCATTATTCCGGACGTGAATTTGCGGGGATTCCCAAGATTGACCGTTGCGGCCTGATTCCCGGCAGTGAACTGCACTATCGTCGGCAAAAGGCCTTTGCCCCGCGCTACAAAACCCGCGCTCTCAATCAAATCATCAATGCTTTCCGTTTCCGCTGAGATTCCCATGACCGCGTCCGGCCATGTTCCCGTGCTGCTCGAGGAGGTTCTGGACCTGCTCGAAGTGCGCTCGGGCGGGCGACGCGTGCTGGATGGGACCTTTGGCGGTGGCGGCCACACCCGGGCCATCCTCGCGGCACACCCTGCCAATGAGGTGGTGGCCCTTGACACCGATCCGGAGGCAGCGGCCCGCGCCGAAGCCCTGGCCTCGGATTTTCCCGGTCGATTCACCTTTTATGGGGTGAACTTTGAAAAGCTCTCTGAGGTGGCCAAGGGCTCCTTTGATGGGATGCTTTTTGATCTCGGGCTCTCGTCCTATCACTTCGATACCCCGGAGCGCGGATTTTCCTTCCGTTTCGATGCGCCTGCTGACATGCGCCTCGACCCGCGTGAAGGCATGCCTGCCAGCGAGTTCCTTGAAACTGCCAGCCGCGAGGAGCTGGTCCGCGCGATCCGCGACTACGGGGAGGAACCTCGCTGGAAGACAGCCGTCGATGCGATTTTCCGCGCCCGGGGAACCGGACAGCTGGCCCGGACTGCCAGTCTGGCCGCGCTGTTCGAAGAAGTTTTACGGCTGCCCCCCGGTCGCCAACGGGGCAGCCACTTGCATCCGGCCACCCGTGCCTTTCAAGGCATTCGCATCGCGGTCAACCGCGAGCTGGAGGTGATCGAAGCCATGTTGCCGACCGCCTTTGCCGCGTTGGCGGAGGGTGGGCGTCTGGCGATTATCAGTTTTCATTCTCTCGAAGACCGTCTGATTAAGCGGTTCTTCCGCAAACTCTCGGGCCGTCCCGAAACCCGTTTTGACCGACTCCCACAAGACATGCGGTCCATCCACGGGCGGGAGCTGACCCGACGTCCCGTTGTCCCCGGTGAAGAGGAAGTCGCCCGCAATCCGCGGGCACGTTCCGCCAAACTCCGTGTATTCCAGAAGGAGGCTGCATCATGAGTCCTGTTACTCGTCATCATACCGTATTTTTCTATCAAGTCGTCACCCTCATCACCCTCATCATAATGGTGTCGGGAATGGGTGGACTCAGTCTGGTCTGGCTGCGTCAGCAGATTGCCGAGTCAGCGATCCGCACGCAGGAGTTACAGCGCGAGCGCCAGCAGATGGTCCGTCGGGTGGAGTACCTCGATGTGAAAATTGCGGAAGTTCAGCGTCCGGCCTATCTGGAAAGACGCGCCCGGGAAATGGGACTGAATCTCCGCCGTCCCGAAGTGGGCCAGTTGGTTGCGGTTGGACCAATCGCCCCCCTGATTCCACCCCATGTGGAAGAGGCTTATCCGGCACCGGTTGAGCGGGATCCCTATAAGAATACCTTTGACCTCGCGGTAATGGAACCCCTGCGCCGACTCGGCAACTAGGACCGGATTAAGATGTCGCGCGTGTTCATCAACAGCTGGAGATTCACCTGGCTCGCCCTTGCGGTGGTGCTGGGTTTTTCCGCAGTCCTCGGACGGCTCTACTTCCTCCATGTGGTGGAAGCGGAAGAGTTGCGCCAGCACGTGGATGCCAGCCGAAAGATGACCATCACCCTCGGGGCGCGGCGAGGAGATATCACAGATGTCCGGGGCAACTTGCTGGCAACGACCCGTCCGCGGGTGGATCTGGGAATCGATCCGCACGTCGCGGCCCGTCACAGTGATCCGGTGGACTGGGGCCGACTGGCGAACATGCTGGGCATTTCCCAGGCGGAAATGGAAGCTGCTCTGGCCCGGACCACCCGGGTTGGCAGCGACGGCAGCATCCGTCCGGTGCGCTGGGTGAAGCTGGCGGAAATTGGACCGGAGCTGAATACGGAGATCGCGGCCTTGCGCTTTCCCGGGGTGTATGGAAATCTTCACTACGAACGCTATTATCCGGGGGGCTCTCTGGCCGCTCACCTCCTCGGCTTTGTCAATCGTGAAGGGACTCCGGTGCTCGGGGTTGAACATTTTATGGATTATTACCTGCGCGGGCAGGATGGCTGGAAGGAAACTGAAGCCGATGCCCGACGTCGGGAAATGGCGCAATTCCGTGAGCGCGAGGTCGATCCGCGCGACGGGTATCGCGTTCAGTTGACCATCGACATGGTGGTTCAGAATTATGTTGAGCAGGCAATCGAGCGCCTGGTCGAACAGTATGATCCGGAAGGGGTCACCATTATTGTCAGTGACCCGATGACCGGAGAGATTTTAGCTCTCGGCAACTATCCCACCTTTGACCCCAACGCTTTCTGGGAGGCACCGATTGGCAATCAGCGCAACCGTGCTGCGACCGACCTCTATGAGCCTGGTTCCACTTTCAAGATCGTTCCGGTGGCGGCCGCTCTGGAAGAGCGTCTGGTTCAGCCCAACACGATCATTGACTGTGAGACTCCAGTGGTGGAATACCGTGGCCGGAACATTCGCCTGCCCAATGACACGCGCAACCTTGGTCATATCTCCCTGGTCGAAACTGTGGCCCGTTCCAGCAATCGTGGGGCTGCCCAGCTCGGGATGATGCTGGGAGAGGACCGGCTTTATGCGTATGCGGCCAATTTCGGATTCGGGAGTCAAACCAACTGGGGTTTGCTGGGAGAAGCCAGAGGGACGCTGCATCCCGTCAAAGCATGGGATGGACTCACCATCAGCCGTTTGCCCGCCGGGTACGCGATGAATGCGACTCCTTTGCAAGTGCATTATGCGATGAGTGCGCTCGCCAACGGTGGTGTGCTCATGCAACCCCGGGTGATTCGCCGTATCTCCGACCGCAACGGCGGGACGCTCCTTGACTTCCCCGTGCGTGAGCGCAATCGCGTCGTCTCCGAGGACACGGCGCGCACCGTGGCAGCGATGCTCGCCCGGGTGGCTACGACCGAGGGCACGGCCCGCCGTGCGGCCATTCCGGGTTATGAAGTCGCCGGCAAGACCGGCACCGCCCGTAAAATCATCAATGGTCAATACTCACAGCGACATCACGTTGCTTCATTTTCCGGATTTTTTCCTGCCCGCGCACCCCGTGTGGCGATCACTGTGGTGATAGATGATGCCAAGCTGAGCGGGACCGCCTATGGCGGCTCCGTGGCAGCACCGGTTTTCCGAGAAATCGGAGAACGCCTCATCGACTACTACGCACTATCGCCGGTGCCCGAGGGAGGTCCTTCACCCCTTTACGCATTTCTCAAAAAGGATTAACCCACTTGAATTCGACGTTTTTGACACGGCCTTCCCGGTCCGGTGGCACCATGTTTTCTGGTGCCGGCCTGACGGCTCAACTTCTGCAACGAGGCCTTCGCGCCGCGCAATCCATGCCTACCATTGCCCAGCTTTTCACAGGTCCGCTGGTGCGTGAAATCGAAGGAGATTCCACCGCACAAGTCCGGCAACTTTGCACTGACAGCCGCCGGGTGACCCCGGGCTCGGTGTTTTTCGCGCTGCCGGGGCGGCGCACCGCAGGCTTGCATTATGTCGAAGAGGCGATTGACCGCGGCGCTGTGGCGGTGGTTTCACCTGAAAAAATCTGGGTGCCCCGCAAGGTGACCCTTGTGTTGGTCAAAGATATCCGCCGGGTTCTGGCGGATGCCGCCCGCGCCTTCTACGGACAACCGCAGGAAAAGATGGCTTTGACCGGGATTACCGGGACCAGCGGCAAAACTGTAGTGGCCACGCTGCTACGGTATCTGCTTGAGGTGTCGGAACCTGTCGGGCTGTTGGGAACGATACACTATTCCCTCGGTCGCCGTACCTTGCCCGCGTATCGGACCACCCCGGAGCCGGTGGACCTCTATGCCATGCTTTCCCAGATGCATTCCGGTGACTGTCGTAAAGCCATCCTTGAACTCAGCTCTCACGGTATCGACCAGGGACGGGTGGACCAGTTGCCATTTGAATACCTCGCATTCCTCAATCTGACACCCCAGCACCTCGATTATCACGGGACGATGGAAGAATACTATCAAACCGTGAGGCGAGCTTTTGTGGGGGATTGCGGCCCATTGCCCCGGCATGTGGTGATCAATCTGGATGATCCTTATGGCTTGCGCCTGCTGGCGGAGCTGCCGACCGAGGTGGAGACGACCACCTTTGGTTTTCATCCCGATGCGGATATCCGGGCCAGCGAGGTGTGCTGTGAATCCAACCGGACCTGCTTTACCCTGCACATCGGGGGACAATCCATTCGGGTGGTTTCGCCGATGTTGGGTTCGTTCAACGTCAGCAATGTGCTTGCTGCCCTCACCCTGGGAGCACAGCAAGGTCTGCAATGGGATTTCATGATCCGGCACTTGTTTGACTTTGAAGGGGTCCGCGGGCGGATGGAACGGGTCGATGAAGGGCAGGCATTCAATGTGGTGGTGGATTACATGCACACCCTGGAATCCTACCGGGGTGGCCTGGAAATGTTGCGTCAGATTACGCCCGGTCGCCTCATAACTGTATTTGGCTGTGGGGGAGACCGCGACCCGCGGCAGCGTCCATTGATCACGGAGGCGGTTATTGGCGCATCAGATCTGGTGTTCGCCACTGCCGACAACCCGCGTTCTGAAATTCTGGAGGATATTTTTAATGATATGCGTGCAGGCGTGAAGGCGGAGGATGCGATTCACTTTGTTGAAAACCGCCGTCATGCCATCAGCCTGGCGCTGGAATCCGCCCAGCCCGGTGACACGGTTCTGATCGCTGGCAAAGGCCATGAAACGTATCAGGAATATGCGGATTCCGTCATGCCTTTCGATGATCGGGCGATTGTCCGGGAACTGCTGAAAAAGAAAAAGGAGTTCGACACCTGATCATGCCTGTGTTTTCGCCAGACGTGCTTGCAGACTGGACCAAGGGGTCCTGGGAAAGCCTGCCGTCCGCTGCGATTACCGGATTCACCATCGACTCGCGTCAGGCGAAGGCGGGGGATTGTTTTGTCGCATTGCGCACGGGCCAGCGGGATGGGCACGCGTTTCTCCAAACTGCCTTGGAAGCCGGGGCGGTGGCTGCCTTGGTGGAAGAAGCGCAGACCGGTGTGCCCTTGCCACAACTGGTGGTGCCGGACACCCTCAAGGCCTTGCAGTCCTGTGCCCGAGCCCATCGTGAAGGATTTCCGGGAACTGTCATCGGGATCACCGGCAGCGCGGGTAAAACATCCACCAAAGAGTTGCTGGCCCGGATGCTGGGAGGGGAGGACGTTCTCTCGACCGAGGGAAATCTCAATAATTTTCTGGGTTTGCCCCTGATGCTGCTGCGCCTCGATGCGCAGCAACACCGTTTTGCCGTGATGGAGACGGGCATCAATCAGAAGGGAGAAATGGCAGAACTCGCATCCATCCTCCGGCCGGATGCCGCCATCCTGACCAATGTCGGAGCTGCTCATCTCGAAGGATTGGGCTCACTTCAGGGGGTGGCGGCAGAGAAATCCCATCTTTTGGCCGCTGTTCCAGCTTCGGGTTGGAAAGTGCTTCCGGCGGACTGTCTGCAGTATCCGGAGTGTGCCGGACTGCCCGGTCAGTGTGCCATCCTTGCGGAGGCGGCGGAGACTCCGGGGGCCAACGTCTTTTTTCGGACCAAACTCCAAACGTCAGCGCCATTCGGCTTCAATCGTGCTGCCCTGCAGGAGAACCCTGGCGGGTATCAGCTTGAGCTGACCCTGCCGGGGGCTCCTGCCCATTTCTTTGATCTTCCCCTGATGAGTGCGGGGATGCGTTCAAATACTGCCCTCGCCGCCACCGCCGCCCTGTTATTGGGCGGTGATCCGGTAGTTGTAGCCGCCGCCCTGGCAGACTGGCGCCCTCCGCCCCTGCGGGGAGAAGTCCGGGTTTTCCCACGGCAACACTTCTATATCGATTGCTATAACGCCAACCCGCTCTCCATGCAGGATTCTTTGGCTGCCTTTTCCGAACGTTACTCAGGCTGGCCGCGTCTCTTCCTTATCGGAAGCATGCGGGAACTTGGAGATCAATGTGAGAAGTCTCATCGGAGAGTGGGGAAGAGCCTACGTCTGGAGGAGAAGGACAGGGCTGTTTTCATCGGAGAACATGCCCGTTCATACAGGGAGGGTGCCCTCGAGGGAGGCAACCTTCCCGAACGTATTGTCCTGTGCGCTTCGGCTCTGGAAGCCGCTTCGGAACTGGCTGGTTTTGAAGGAGCCGTCTTTTTGAAAGGGAGCCGTGCCTTTGGGCTGGAATCCCTCATCCCAAAGCAGGAGGCTTCCGCTTCATGTTGACTGAACTAGCCCAGTGGGAGCATGTCTTCGGACCGCTTCGCCTCTTTCGCTACCTCTCTTTCCGCAGTGTGGGAGGAGCCGCCACCGCCTTGCTGATCGGGATGTGGCTGGCCCCGCTCGTTATTGCCCAGCTGCGCCGCTTCAAGGCGAGGCAGGCCTTTCGCGATAAAGCGGAGGTGGGCGACCTCGCGGCCCTGCACGAAGGCAAGGTGGGAACTCCGACGATGGGTGGGCTGATTATCTTTTTTTCGGTCACGGTGAGTACCCTGCTGTGGGCTCAATGGAACATCTTTGTGCAGGTTTCTCTTGTGGTCTATGCCGGGCTCACTGCCATTGGGTTTGCCGATGACTATCTGAAAATCACTAAAAAGCACAGCCGTGGCCTGAAGGGGCGTTACAAGCTGGCCGGGCAAACCATCCTGGTCGTCCTGGCGTTGTGGATGGTCCTGCGGGATCCGGTCATTGGAGAGGGGATTCGCGGGCTCTGGCTTCCTTTTCTCAAGGATCCTCTGATCGCAACCCTGCCGCTCCCCTTTCTCTTTGTCTTTCTTTTCCTCGTTCTGGCAGGATCAAGCAACGCCATCAACCTGACCGATGGGGTGGACGGCCTTGCCATCGGCTGCACCCTGACCGTGGCGATGGCCTATGGACTGATCGCCTACGCCACCGGCAACCTGCGCTATGCGGAGTACCTGTTTTTGCCCTACCTTCCGGGAGCTGGAGAATTGACCGTGCTCTGCGCGGTACTCTGTAGTGCCTGTCTGGCGTTTCTCTGGTATAACGCCCATCCGGCCATGGTTTTCATGGGGGATACCGGATCCCTCGCGCTCGGCGGACTCGTCGGGATCATCGCTTTTCTCGTTTTTCAGCCGGTTACACTTGTCATCATCGGCGGGGTCTTTGTGATCGAAGCGGTATCCGTTATTCTTCAGGTCGGTTCCTTCAAGGCGACCGGGCGCCGGATCTTTCGCATGGCCCCGATTCATCACCATTTCGAACTGAGAGGATGGGCGGAAACCCAAGTCGTGATCCGGTTCTGGATACTTTCCCTCATTTTTGCCGTAGCTGGACTCGCAACCCTCAAAATACGCTGATTTTTACAGGATTCCCGTTGATCCATGGCCCACCAGTTGATTGTATAACCCTTTAACATACCCGACCATGAAAGTTACCCAAATCTTTGGCCTTGTTCTGCTCTTCCATCTGGTTGCGATCGGCCTCATCCTTTTGCAACCCGGATGCCAGACGCGCCATCCTCCGACGGCACCGGACACCGCTTCCCGTGCCCAAACCGGGACTGCTTCCCAAGCGACCACTCCGACCACCCAGACCCGTCCGGATGCCGTCCCCGCGAGTGCCCGCCATGAGCCCACACGTCCAGTTGGGACAAGCACGACGCGTCGCCCCTCCGCCTCGTCATCCGATGGTTTGGATCCGGCCTTTAACGCCGGACTGACCGGAACCACCGGTCCCATCCTGCAACCGGTCTTTGGAGATGCGGGTGATGAAGATTCCGGAACCGATTTCTCCACAGTCCGTTATACCGTAGTGGCCGGCGACAGCCTGTCCCGGATCGCCCGGGAATACGGAGTAACGGTCAATGCTATCAAATCGGCCAATAATCTGACCAGCAATACCATTCGGGTCGGACAGGAACTGAATATTCCCTCGCCTTCCGCCCCGACCCAGACCGTCGATGTGGATGCGGCGGGCAGTGAAGTCTATACGGTGCGCGCAGGAGATACCCTGAGTGGGATTGCCGCACGTTACGGGGTAACGGTGACAGACCTGCGGTCCGCCAATGCCCTGCGCTCGGACACCATCCGGGTCGGACAGGAACTCTTTATTCCCGGAACCCGTGCCACGACAAGCCGGAGCAGTGCGGATTCTGGAACCCGCTCCAGCACAAGCCCGGCTCCTTCCGGTTCGACATCTACCTATACCGTCCAGGCCGGAGACACTCCCAGCGGGATTGCACGTCGATTCGGGGTGGATTATCGGGAGCTGATGCGGATCAATAACATTGCCTCGGCCAACCGCATGCAGGTGGGCCAGGAACTCATCATCCCCGCCGGGGGCCGCACCACCACTGCCAGCCAGCCACCGCGCACAACGGAACGGGCACCCGCCCAAAGAGAGCAGACCGGGACGACCTCCCGGACAGCTTCTCTCGCCCCCCAGCCCAGTCAACCCGCCCGCATACAGACCCCCCAGACCGATCTGGATGATCCCTTTGCCGCTTTGGAATTGTTGGAGAGCGACGACATTCCCCTGATGGATGTTGAAGTTGTCGATCCCTCTTCGAACAACAACTGAGCCCCGATCATCCGCAGATGGCACTTCAACGATCAGCCTATGAAGCCCCGGCCGAGCGCCTGCTCAGGCATCGTGTGCCGGAAGCGCTTCTGCTCCTGATTGTTGCCGGTCTCTGTATTCTCGGTGCACTGGCACTCTACAGCATCGGCCGCGCTTATCAGCCTGCCAGCAGTTCATTGCTGATTCGGCAGGTTTCCTGGATGGCGATTGCCCTGCTGGCCATGCTCGTCACCCTACGGCTGAACTTCACCGCCTTGCGGGAGTTCAGCTGGCTGATCGGAGCGGCCACCCTGCTCATTCTGGTTCTTGTCCTGATTCCCGGGATCGGCGTGAAAATCAACGGTGCCCGTCGCTGGATTGATCTGGGACCCATGAATATGCAGGTTTCGGATTTCGCCAAGCTGGGTTTTGTCTTTGTTCTGGCTCACTATCTCGCTTCCAAGCAACGCAAACTCGACGGGTTTTTTATCGGTTATGTCATTCCTCTGGCCATGGTTGGAGTAGTCTTTGCCCTGCTCATTCTCCAGCCGGATTATGGCACTGCGGTTCTCTTCGCGGCAGTCGGAGCCATTCTCCTTTTTCTGGCCGGTGCCCGCATGCTCTACCTGATTCCGACTGCCCTCAGCGGAGTCATCTTGTTCGCAACCCTGGTAGTCTATGACCCTATCCGGATGGGGCGGATCGTCTCTTTTCTCAATCCGGAAGCAACCCGACTGGAGGGCGGTTACCAGCTTTGGCAAGGCCTGCTGGCGTTCGGAGCTGGCGGACTTCAGGGGGTGGGTCTGGGACATGGAAGGCAGCCGCTTTCTTTTCTCCCCGAAGCCCACACCGATTTTATCTTTGCGGTGATTGGCGAGGAACTGGGCTTGATCAGCACCGCCGGAGTGGTCGCGGCCTTCATCTGCTTTTTCCTCCTGGTCGTTTTTCAGCTGCGCAAAGCTCCCAACATCTTTGAGTTCCTCCTCGTTACGGGATCTCTACTTTTTATTGTCCTGCAGGCCATGATCAATCTCGGCGTGGTCACCGGGATGCTGCCGACCAAGGGCATGTCCCTGCCGTTTGTCAGTTACGGAGGTTCCAACCTGGTCGTGATGTTCGTTTTTGTCGGCATTATCCTCAACTGCCTGCGGGAATGGAATCGGGGGCTGGAAACCCGTCCCCGTGAAATCAATCGGTGATGGCGACCTGTCCCCAGCGTTACCTGATCGTCTGTGGAGGCACGGGCGGTCATTTGTCTCCCGGCATCGCCTTGGCGGAACGCCTGACAATGCGCGGCCACCAATGCAGACTGGTCGTGAGCCGCAAGGAAATCGACAGCCGTTTGCGCCAGAAATACACCGATCTTCAGTTTGAGTCCGCCCCTGGGGCCGGACTGGGCTTTTCGCCCGTCGCTTTTCTGCGGTTTCTCTGGCAGTCATTGACCGCCTTCATCTTTGCCGCCCGGCTCATGCGTGTATATCGGCCGGACGCTGTGCTGGTCTTCGGAGGCTTCCTTTCGCCGCCTTACGTGATGCTGGCAGCTTTGTCCGGCGTGTTCATCGCCATTCACGAGGCCAATCGCAAACCAGGGAAGGCAGTTCGCCTGCTCGCACGGTGGGCAGATCGCGTCTATCTTCCAGTGGGCGTGCGCCTGTCTCATATCCCTGCCAGCCGGATGCGTGTATCCGGATATCCATTACGAAAAGAAATCAAACACATCAAGAAACCGCAGGCTCGCCGAAAGCTCAATCTGAAGGGGCATGGACGGACGATTGTCGTGGTCGGTGGCAGTCAGGGGGCGATGGCGCTGAATCAGTGGGTGACAGAGCATTTTACCGAGCTGGCTCGCGAAGGCATCAATCTCTTTTCCGTGACGGGTCCGGGCAAGGGGGTGGAGAGTGCCGTAGAGTTGCGCAGTGAGCAGGGCGAGAGTGTCAAAGCGGTTTTCATCCCCTTCACCGACGAGATGGGCTTGCTCCTCTCAGCCGCCGATCTGGTCATATCCAGAGCCGGTGCCGGAGCCATCGCTGAGATATCACAGTGCCTTGCTCCCAGTATACTGGTTCCCTATCCCTATGCGGCGGACCGGCATCAGGATGCCAACGCACGCTTTTTTGAGAAGCAGGGTGCCTGTGTGGTGGTGCCCGAAAACGAATCGGGCAGACTGTTGCAGGAGGTCAAAGACTTGATTTTTAACGACTGGATGTTGAATCAGATGCGGAGTAATCTTCGGGCGATCAGTGCAGTGGATGCAGCGGAGGAAATGGCAGTGGATCTGGAAAAATGCGTGGAGGTCAGGATGGCGGAAAACAGCGCACCCTTGCCCTCCGGGATACAGGAGGACCTGCCATGAGTAATCAGGGATGGTGGCAACAACTGCAGGATAGGGTGGGGGCTGAAACCCGCTTGCTGGAGCATGAGCCGCTCGCTGCAAAAACAACCTTTCGGGTGGGTGGACCTGCCCGTTACTTTGCTGAACCCGCGGATGTGGATGACCTTAGAAAGATCTGGCTGGCCGCGAGGGAAGCGCAGGTCGATGTCTTCTTTCTCGGCAGGGGTTCCAATCTGATCATCATGGATGCAGGCTTTCCCGGCTTGGTCATCCGCCTGCAGCATGCCTGGTGGCGGCAGATTGAGCGGGTGGAGAGGGGCATTTTTGCCCGGGCCGGGGCACGGCTCAAACAACTCTGTTCCACTGCTGCGATGGAGGGCTTGGAGGGCTTTGAATTCCTCGAAGGGATTCCCGGAAGTGTCGGTGGCGCTTTGCGGATGAATGCCGGGGCCATGGGAGGATGGATATTTGATGCGGTGGATTCCGTGCAGTGGATGACTCCCGACGGGGTCGTGCAGGACTGGCCGCGGGAACGCTTCGCCGCTGGCTATCGCTGTTGTCAGGAACTGGTCGATGCAGTGGCACTGGGGGCAACCTTCAAGTCGACGGGACAAGCCGAATCTTTGGCCATCCGCCAACGGATTGATAATTATGCAAGCTTGCGCAAATCCAGTCAGCCCAGAGATCCAAGCGCCGGCTGTATTTTCAAAAACCCCGATGGAGGGCATGCCGGTAAAATCATTGATGAGCTGGGACTCAAGGGGATTCGTATCGGAGGGGCAGAGGTTTCGGGAGTACATGGCAATTTTATTATCAACCGTGCCGCCGCGAATTGCGCGGATGTTATCGAACTGGTCCGCAGTATCCGCGCCAAGGCATGGCGGGAACGTGGGGTTGAACTGGAACCCGAAGTCCTCCTGCTGGGAGCCAAATGGGAGGATGTGCTGTGATGGATTCTCAACCACAGATCGTTATCCTCGGTGGAGGCACTTCTGCGGAACGTGAAGTCAGTCTGGCATCCTCCCGGGCGGTCTATGAATCCTTGCGGCAACGGCATCCTGCCCGCTGGGTGGAACTCGAAGGCGATGCGCTCCCCCCGGGACTGGATCCACAACGGGATGTCATCTTTCCGGTTTTGCACGGCACTTTTGGAGAAGACGGGGGACTGCAGTCCCTGATGGATTTGGCGGGCCTGATCTATGTCGGCTGTGATGCCGCCAGCAGTGCACTCTGCATGGATAAAGCCCTTAGCAAAGAGCGGGCGGCCGGGGTAGGGGTTCCGGTAACCCCGCAAGTGATTTTTTCCGCCGGGCAGTCTCCATCAGTTGATGCGGTGCATAAAGCTCTGGGGACGCTGGATGTCGTGGTAAAACCACTACGTGAAGGCAGCAGCGTTGGCTTGCATTTCATCAATGGCGCGACTGCATTGGAGTCTTCACTGGCAAATCTGGCAAAGGGAGAGTGGATGATTGAGCCCCGTCTCTCGGGCAATGATTTGACCGTGGGAGTTCTCAACGGGGAACCGCTGGGAGTGGTCGCCATCCTGCCAAAGGATGGCGGAGCTTACGACTATGCGCACAAATACACTGCAGGGGCGACGGACTATCAATATCCTGCGGATCTCCCGGTTGAGCTGACCGACATGTTGAGGGAGTCTGCCCGAAGAGTGTTTCAGACCTGTGGCTGCCGGGATTTTGCCCGGGTTGATTTTTTTCATGGGAAAGCAGGCTTTTACTTTCTGGAGATCAACACCATTCCCGGGCTTACCGCGACGAGCCTTCTGCCCAAGAGTGCCTCCTGTCTGGGACTGGACTTTGATGCACTGGTGGATGCCATGATCGAGCCTGCCTTGCAACGATTCCAATCCCGTTCCTTTTTGCGCCCATGAGCAAGCGTCGTCAGAAAAAACAAAAATCAGAAGCCGATGCTCCGACCTGGCGGGCGATTCGCCAGAAGGGGGTCAAGCGTTCTTCCTCGGTAGCGGCCCGTAAACGCCGCTGGGCACGTCTGGGACGCTGGTCTGGAATCATTTTGCTCGCACTCCTCGCGGTGGCTGGCGTGGGCTATGCGGTGTATTTCTCGGGACAGCATTTTGCCTCGGTCGATGCGATGCCCAAAAAGAGTCTGCTGCGCCAGGTGGATTTCTCCAGCAATGGCGTTCTCGACCGTAACTGGCTGGAACGGAATCATCCTTTACCGGGTGATATCGCCGCTCTCGATTTCGATGTCTTTGCCTTTAAGCAAAAGCTCGAAGAGTTTGGCCAGATCGAACAGGCGGAAGTGTCCATTTCGCTTCCCTCTACTCTGATTGTGCGGGTCCGGGAAAGAGAGCCGGTCTTGCGGGCGCGGGTGAGGGACCCCCAGGGACAGGTCCAAGTCGTTTTGATCGCCACCGATGGCACCGTCTATGCAGGGGAGCAATATCCGGCGGAGACCCTGCGGAGGTTACCCGGACTCACCGGTGCCCGGATGCAGTGGGACCGGGATGGGATCCGTCCCGTTCCCGGAATGGATCTGGTGGCCACGCTGCTGAGAAAGGCCCGTGACTTGACCCCCGAACTCTATGCCGACTGGCAACTGGTCTCCTTCGAACGGTTTTCCGGAGACTCCAATGCCCCGGAAGCTTTGATTTATATAAAAAGTGGATTCATCGAACGGATTGTATTTGCCCCTCACTCCTTTGAGCCTCAGCTTCGGAAGCTGAACGAGGTGGTGATGATCGCGAAAGAGCAGCAATCGCGCGGTCTGCGCAAGGTTGACCTCTCTTTTGGCGATCAGGCAATCGTCCAACATTAAATTGCAACCTACCAAGACCCAGCCACCTGCGTGATATGAGCGGAAATACCGTAATCGGAGCCATAGAAATCGGAACATCCAAAGTCGTTGTTCTGGTTGGAGAGATCATCAACGGCCGCAACCTCAATATCATTGGCCTTGGCCAATGCACTTCGATGGGGATCAAGAAGGGGGAAATCGTCGATCTGCGGGCCGCCGCCGACTGTACCCATGCCGCCATTCTTTCCGCGGAAAAAATTGCCGGAGCCCATATTGACGGGATTTATCTGGCCGCGACCGGAGGCCACCTCGAAGGCTTCACCAATAGCGGAATCGTCACGGTGGAAGATGCCAGCAACTGGGTGACCAAATCCGACCTCAAACGCGCTTCCGAAAACGCCAACAGCAAGGCACTCCAACCCGGCCGCGTTTACATCCACCATGTGCGCAGCGGATATGTCCTCGATGGCCGTCCCGTGCAGCAACCCCTGGAGATGCAGGGCAGCCGACTGGAAGCCCATTATTGGCACATCCACGCGGATGAACGCAAGGTGGCCGATCAGCTCCACGTGATCAACGGTTTCGGTCTGGAGGTGGAAGATATGGTCGCCTCCAGCATCGCTTCCGGTTACATGGTGGCCAGCGACGAGGAGAAAAAAGCCGGGGTGCTGGTCGTCGATATCGGTTGTGGAACCAGTGATTTTGTCCTCTATCGCAACGGCAGAATAATCCGCACCGGAGTCATTCCGGTGGGGGGCGATCACTTCACCAACGACCTCAGCTTGGGTTTGCGGATCAGTCACAAGCATGCGGAAAACCTCAAGCTGCGCTACGGTAAGGCGGTTATCGACCGGAATGATCGCAATGAAACCGTGATGCTGGTAGGAGATCTCATGATCGGGGACCGGCCGATTTCCCGCAACGCCATCTACAAAATCCTCCATGCCCGGGCGGATGAACTCTTTAGCATCCTCAATAACAAGCTGGGCAGCCTCATCAGCCCGCAAAATCTGCCCGGTGGTGTTATTCTTACGGGGGGTGGTTCCCGTCTCCAGGAAATGGATACACTGGCCGAAAGCGTCCTGGGAGTCCCTGTCAGACGCGGGCGCAACCCCGAGCGGATTCAACACGACCAGTTGAGGGAACCTGAGTTCAGCACCGTTCTCGGCCTCCTTTACTATGGGCTCACTTCCCGTCGGATGGAAGAGCGTGAACCCCGCAGCCACCGTGCCTCGGGCTGGATTTCCAAAGTAACCGGCATCTTCAAATGAGCGTCCCAGAAACCTACGAATCCGAAACCTCCGGCCTCCGCATCAAGATCCTCGGAATCGGAGGAGCCGGAAATAATGCGGTTGACCGGCTGAAACTGGACAACCTGGCCAGCGTGCATCTGGTCAACCTCAACACCGACAAGAAGACGCTGTCCGCCTCTCCGGTTTCCGACAAGATCATGCTCGGGCGAGAGGTGACCTGCGGGCTCAGTGCGGGGGGCGATGCCGAAATCGGAAAGCAGGCAGCGGAAGCGGATCGTGAGCTGATCCAACAGACCTTGCGGGGAGTGGATCTGGTCTTTCTGCTCGTCGGACTGGGAGGCGGCACTGGCAGCGGTGCGGCCCCGGTAGTCGCTCAGTGCGCCCACGAGGAGGGCGCTGTGGTGATTACCTTTGCAACGCTCCCTTTCAGCCGGGAAGGTGCCCGCAGGGTCAAACAGGCAGAGGATTCACTGCGTCTGCTGCGGGAAGCGAGCGACGCGGTCATTACCTTGCCCAACGACATCCTGCTTCAGGAAATCCCCGAGGAGGCTACTTTGCTCGATGCCTTTTCCCTGGCCGATGAGTGGATCAAGCGGGGCGTCCTCGCCCTCTGGTCGATGCTCTTTCGTGATGGTCTGATCAATGTGGACTTTGCCACTTTGCGACAGTCCTTTGCCGCCCGCGGGGGGAAAACGCTCTTTGGCATTGGAGTGGGAGAAGGCGAGGAAGCGGTGGCGCAGGCGCTCAGTGCGCTGGAAATGTGCCCTTTGCTGCATCTTCCGGAGAACCGTTATGTGCGTAAGGCCGACAGCCTCATCGTCAATATCATCGGAGGCCCCGATCTGACCATGTCCCGGGTCAATGAGATTCTGGATTTCGTGACGGATCGTTTTGGCAGTAAGGAAAACACCGTCATGGGAGCTGTGATAGATGGCTCCTACACGGCCAAGGTTGAGATTGCGGTGATCGGAACCACTGCGCTGGAGGGGATGTCCAGACGCTATCGTACCGTGCCTTCCGCTGCTAATCCCGTGCCGACCCGGGCAGCCAGGGAAGCCCCGGCGGAAGCTGCTCCAGATGCTGCCACTGCTCCAGCGAGCGAGGAACCGCGCAAGCGCAGCTCACGCAAAGCGCTGGCCGCTGACCAGAATGAGTTCGATTTCTCTCATGCGGACAACAGCCGTGGGCATTTTGAAAAGACCGATGAAAATCTCTTCGAAGGCGCCGATCTCGATGTTCCCACCTACCTTCGAAGGGGCATCAAAATCAACCTCACTTAGAGAAGGATGAGGGGTGAGGTGGAAAGGCGTTTTTGACCGTATCGACTAAACCAATCCGCAAACACTGATTGACTGGGAGTTTTCCAGCCACCGGGAATGCCAGATCGAACCGGATTGGCTGCTGTTCTAAAGGGCGAAGGAGCATTCCTCGTGCTCGTGCGAACAGGCTCTCACTGCGAGTTGTTTGGCTGAGGGTAGATCAGTCCTCTTTTGGCTCCTTCAACTTATGCACAAAGAACATGGAAATTGTCCGACCCACAAACTGGAGGGCTGCGCTCTGTCGCGTCCGTGATCCAGTTCTGAGTTCTTAATATCATTGATCGGTGCCACGGATCCCAAAGTAGGGGGAGCATCCCTGCTCCCTCCCTGTTATTGGCATCCAAGGCCTTCGATAGCGACGAAAGTGATTTCAATACGGATGTATGCATAGAGCAACCCATTTCTCCCCGAAACCTATCCGCGAACATCCGCGCTATCTTCAGTTTCACCTGATACCCGTTTTTAACCGCAGATATCACAGATGGACGCGGATGGTTGAAAGGATCAAGCGAATGCCCAACCACCGGTAGGGATGCGCGGCCCTGCGTGTCCGCGGGGACAGCGCAGTCGGTCCAAGCGGAAGGGGTCAGCGAGGCTTGTCCCCTTGAGATGCGTTCGGGAATTGTGTCAGGACAAAAGCCACACCCGAAAATGCCCACGCCTCAAATATGGCGATGTTATCGCTCACGCTGCTCATCGTCAACGGCAGGTGGACAATCCAAACCCATGAGAAGATCATGATCCCTGAAAACAGTGCCGCGAGCGAGGCCGTCCAGGGGATCAACAGTCCAATGCCCCCGGCGCATAACGCAACTCCGGTAAAATACGTCCAAAAAAGCGCGTTCCCAGGAAACCCTCCGGGAATCAATGAGGCCACAAACTCAGAAAACATGAAATGCTGAATCCCGGTGATGAGAAGAAAAATGCCCAAACAGATGCGCCCGATGTGGATGAACGTTCTGTCCTGATTTAATACGGTCACTGTCCAGAAAGGATTCCGGGGCTTCACCTTCGGATATGTGGCGGCGATCGCCAAGGCTCCACCGACAAAAACCAATGCCTTGCCTGACGTCGTCCAAGCTCCGGAAAGGACAGGGCTCGCAACGATGGATGGAATCTGTCTCAGAAATCCCCAGAGAAATACCACCAAAGCGAACACCAGCGCCGCATGACGGGCCTTTTTCCCCAGGATCAGGGATAGACTGATCGCAATGAATATGGCACCGGTCAAGTAAGCCCAGAGCAAGCCTCCTGGCCAGAATTGGGGCCATCCGGGGGCGCGGCCTGTTATGAAATCCCGGTATATGAAATGCAACACGGCTATCCCAAGAATGCCCGTGGCAAAAAGGATGCGGCCCGCCCGTGGAAGCAGCGCTGAAGGGGTTTGGATAAGTCTCATGGTGGATCTTCGTTTTTGCGATACGCCCCTTCACAACCAACTCCCTGACCGGGTGGACTCAATCGCAGAAACCTTTTCAAGTCCATGCGGCGAAATGGGGGGAGCGTATCTATGATTCGTTCACAGATAAGCAATGGGTGGGAACGTTTTCAAGTCCTTGCTGCGGTGGAGCTAATCGAGGATACATGCTCAGTGGTCCCGGTATCTTTCGGATACCAACTGAAACTATGCATTGCGCCCTGATCCTTTCCTTCCTGCGTTAAGCTTCGATCGGCTAGGCCTGCAATCGTTCCCAGGTTTGAACCATCAGCTTTTTAGTCGCCCCCCAGCGGTATCCGCCCAGTGCTCCACTCTGTTGAATAACCCGATGGCAGGGAATGAGCAAAGCAACCGGGTTCGCTCCAATGGCGTTCCCTACCGCCCTCGCGGCTTTGGGAGCACCCACCGATTCGGCCACTTGGGCATAGCTGGTAACGGAACCGGGCGGTATTTTCAGAAGAGCACGCCACACCGCGATCTGAAAATTGGTGCCACTCACATGGATCGAGAGAGGGCCATGCTTCTCGGCCGCAAAATGGCCCCATATCGCATCGATGACTTGGCGGGTGGTCTCGTTGTTTTCTTTGATGGAACTTAAGGGCCAGGTTCTGTGCAAATCCGCCAGCAAAGATTCCGACGGGGTATAGTCGACAAACCCTGCCCGGCAGACCCCGCGCTGTGTCACTGCTACGAACATCTTTCCCAGCGGTGTTGGATGCACTCCATATTCAATGGAAACCTGCTTGCCTTTGTTCTTATGCTCGCCGGGCGTGATCGCTTCCAGTTGCACAAAATGATCGTGCAATCTTGAGCTGCCGCTCAAGCCCAGATCATGAGAAACCTCAAGGAGGGAGCCTGTCTCTTCAAGCAACTGCTTGCCGCGCTCCACTGTCAGCACTTGCAGGAATCGTTTCGGCGTCGTCCCCGCCCAACGGCAAAACATCCGCTGAAAATGAAAAGGACTCAAATGCACATGAGCAGCCACCTCCCCCAAACGGGGCTGATCCGCCGCCCGTTCGATCAGGAAAGCCATCGCCTTTTCGATGCGGTCATAGTCGGTCATGCGACAAATCTTTAGACATGGGTGATAGAAACACCACCATCCACCAGCATGGCAGAACCAGTGGTGAAACTGGAGGCATCAGATGCCAGGTAGAGGGCAGATCGTGCCATTTCTTCCGGTTTTGCCAAGCGCTTCAGCGCGTGTATCTGTTGAACAAACGCCAATGCCTCCGGACTATTGGCAAACTCCCGGCCCGCCAGTGTATCCGTCCCACCAGGCAAAAGAGCATTAACCCGGATGTTCTGAGGACCATACTCGACTGCCAGCACTTGGGTGAGTCCAATGAGCCCTGCCTTACTGGCCGCGTAGGCAGCCATCCCCGGCATGCCAGCAGTATGACCCACAAAGGAGGAAGTGAAGATGATGGATCCGCCGTTGCGGGCAATCATGGCGGGCAACTGATATTTCGCTCCCAAAAATGCACCGGTCAAGTTGGTCGTAATCACCTGATCCCACTCGGACTGCGACATCTCCGTAATCGGCCCCATCGCACCCAATGTCCCTGCGTTGTTGAAGGCGATATCCAGCCCGCCAAAGCGGTCAACAGTGAGGTCCACCAAAGCTTTGCCAAAAGATTCGTCGCCGACATCACCTGCCAGCGCCAGTGCCAGCCCTCCTTCCGCCGTAATCGTCTCAACCAGGGTCTCAAGCTGGTGCTCCTGCCTTGCAGCCACCACTACGGCCGCCCCTTCTTTGGCAAACAGTCGGGCGGTGGCGTAGCCAATGCCGCTGCTCGCTCCTGTAATAATAGCAACCTTATCCGCCAGTACCTTCATCTATCGGACCTCCAAATTCTGTAATGGTGACGAGGGCATCTCCATCTGCCCTGAAGAATCACCATCCTAACAGATCATGTCATATCTGGCGACCCGTATCTTGCTGAACTGTCACACTTTCATCTGGACGATCCTCATCCATCACTCAGATCCATCTCCTCGGGATTTTGCTGGGATGTCCGATTTTAGCTATGCGCTCCTCCGGAAAACATAGCGGCGAACCGGTTTTGTGTCCTTTCGTACCTTTCGTTGTAGAATCAAGCGGCGTTTGGGGAACCTCCCCTGCGCCCCGGATATTTGAAACATCGAAAGGCACAAGGCCAACACTGCTGTCCAAAACAGATCTGACTGATTGTTTGGGTCGTGTTCCTATGAGGGTTTGGTGCTGTTGAATGGTGTTTTTCGAAACGAGGTTGGGTAGTTTTTGGTCATGTTGCGAGTATGCTGTCC
>JBJHBA010000004.1:0-183693 GCA_050485245.1 Verrucomicrobiota bacterium
CAGGTGATAGTGATTGGAAAGCACACAAAAACCCAACAGCTGAACACCGTGGAAGCGGGCGGTTTTGTGTAAGATAGAGCAAAAAACCTCTTTGTCCACCTCGTCAAAAGGACGAACCCCATCCACCAGATGGGTCATACAATGATATACGGAACTTTCCTCAGGGGCAGGCGACAGGCGACGTTTCATGGACGAAAGTATAGATAAGATGTCAGAAAAATGACCACTCCAAAAAAATGTAAAAATATACACCTACTCAGAAGCAAACCCACAAGCTGCATCCACTACCAGTCTGGTTGATTAACGAACTACAACATCGCAAGGGAACACTACTAGTCTGGTAGATGATCGCTGGCGTAAGCGGAGCATGCACGAAACGGTGCCAATTACCAGTCTGGCTGATTAAAGTGATGAGAAAAGATGCGGTTGCGCTGATTGGTTGGGTTTGCAGTGTCAGGAGTATGGATAGAATGCATGGGGCGATAGAAGCTTTGTTAAGGGTGCTGCCGGAAGGGGTGGTCATTCGTGAGAGCGAGGAACTCTACGGTGCCTCCATGGACAACCTTAGGGTCAGTCAGCTGCCGACTGCAGTGATCAGACCAAGGGACGAGGAAGATATCAGAGTGTTCCTGCAAGTGGCCAACTCCTATGGGATTGCCGTAACGACACGCGGGGCCGGGAGCTCTACCACCGGGGCCTCGATGCCTTCGCCAGATGGATGGGTGCTGGATCTTTCTGGATGGAAGGAAATGCACATTGATGCGGACAGCATGATGGCATATGTCCAACCAGGGGTTACCGTCGAAGAGGTCGATAAAGCTGCCCGTACCCATGGCTTGTTCTATCCACCGGATCCAGGATCGAAGCGTTATGCGACGATCGGGGGCACTCTGGCTTGCAACGCTGGTGGACTGCGTGGAGCCAAGTATGGAGTGACCCGGGATTATGTATTCGGGCTGGAGGGATTCATGGCCAATAGCCAGTTCGTCCGCTGGGGTTTGGATGTAAAAAAGTATGTCAGCGGCTACAACATTCGCGACCTTTGGGTCGGTTCGGAAGGCACCCTTGGCATCATCACGGGAGCCGTTCTCAAGCTGCTGCCCATACCACCGGCAAGCACCACCCTGCTGGCTGCCTTCCCGACAAACAGCCTAGCCCTCGATGCGGTTCAAGCCATTCTACGCGCAAAGGTTGTCCCCAGTATTCTGGAGTTTCTCGACGAAGAGACAGTTACTTGCTTTGCCCGAAAACGACAGGGCGTAAGCGACTGGCTAAGTCCATATCTGAAAGGCGCGCTTCTTTTGATCGAGGCAGATGGGCATGCCGAGGAGGTCAAGGAGAACAGTGAGCGCATCACCCGCGTATTGAGTGAGTGCGATGCCCTATTCGAACGAGCCACGAATCCAGAAGAAGCCGAGCGCCTCTGGACCGTTCGCCGGGGGTGTTCTCAGGCCATGTTCCTGCTTGGGGACACAAAGTTGAATGAAGACATTGTAGTTCCCTTCCGCAGCCAGCATACATTGATGGACACAATCGATCGCTTGCGAAAAGAGATTCGCCTGCCAATGCCAACTTTTGGACATGCTGCCGACGGGAATTTCCACGTCCACATCATGTATCACTACAATGATGCCGGGGAAACCGAACGCGCTAAAGCCGGAATCCGTCAACTTATGGAGGCGGTGGTTGAAATGGGTGGCGCCATCACCGGAGAGCACGGAATCGGCATGGCGAAAACACTCTTTATGGACCTTCAACATTCGCCGGAGGAAATCCGGATCATGCGAGCCATCAAACATGCCTTTGACCCGAACAACATCCTCAACCCGGACAAAATTTTCGGGTCGTTTGAGCCCATGGATCATCCCCGCGAAAAAGTCCACATGCCCTGGGACCACTGATCGTAACGGGGCAGAGCTGGATGAGCCTTGGCGTTCAACGCACACAGAAACCCTTCTTCACGATCATAACATAACTCAGCGAAATTCCCACTTGTAGGGGTGGCTGGACAGCCATTCCGGATCGCCATTGGTCACTCGGATGACATCTTCAATCCGGCAGCCCCCCAATCCGGGATAATAGAGACCCGGTTCAACTGTAATGACCTGTCCACTACGCAGGCGTGCTCCGCGTGGATTGACCCTTGGCGGCTCATGCACTTCGAGTCCGAGCCCATGACCTAAGCCATGAAAAAAGCCAACCGGAGTGCCATCCACCACCTTGGTCGAATAGCCCTTGCTCTCAAAGAAGGACTGAACTTCTTCATAAATCTTTCTCCCGGAGCGTCCGGAGCGGTGTTTGGTAATCGCATCCTGATGGGCGGTGAAGACAGTTTTCACCAAATCATGCTGGGCTTCACTGGCCCGCCCTTTGAGATAGGTTCGGGTCATATCTCCGTGGTATCCGGTTTTGGATACACGCGGAAAAATGTCCACTATGATCAGCTCATTGGCCCGCAGTGGTCCATTTCCCCGGCAGTGAGGATCACATGCCTGGTCGCCACCCGCAACGATCGTTTGGGAAGCATGGGCCCCCCTTTCGAGGCAGGCTATTTCAATCAGCGTTCTGAGCCGCTCTGAAGTCAGGATTTTCCCTTCGAAGCGAAGTTGTCCGTTGCGGGAAATTTCAGCCTTTTTCAGCACCTGTTCCACCACTTTAAAACCGGCGGCACTGGCGGCATTTCCTTCGCTGATGGCACGGGCCTCATCATCGGTCTTCAACTCCCGTTCCGGAAACAGCAGTCCGTCGGCGATTTCAAGAGGATTGCCCAGATCCTTGAGGTCAAAGGCGATGCCTGCCGGAAAGTCTCGGGGAATGCGAAATCCCGGAATTCCATACTCCTCTCGCAGTGCCGAAATGATTTCCGCCACGCTTCCCTTACCACCATGATCGAACACACGTTTACTCCATTCCTCCAAGGACAAAACGACATCGAACACGCTTTCCCTGCGAACGCGGGCAATCTCCAGGCGACTGAGCACTGCGTATTTTTTCCCTTTGAAGCCAAAGCAGATAAAGGCATCCGGGACATCCACTTGTCCAAAATAGAGAGCATCCGCGCTTTGCTCGGTGGCGGCGTAAAGCAGTGGGGCAAAGGAACTCGAAGAATCAGAAGAAACCATCGCTTTACCCTTGTCGCAGGGCGGTATTTGTCGACATGAAAGAGCATGATCCGACGTTCTGTTTTAATCCCCCTCGCCTTCTTTCTCACTTTGGTATTTGTGGCGTGTGACCCATCCGGGACTGATCGCCAACAGGAAGCACTCCCCCTCTCGGCCTGGCTGCCTCTTTCCATCAATGATGTGTCCTTTGAAGTCCAGATCCCGTTAACCCGGGCGGAGCAGGCCCGCGGGCTAATGCATCGCGAGCATCTGGGAACAGATCGCGGCATGCTTTTTCCCTATACGAATCCCCAGCAAATGACCTTCTGGATGAAGGACACCCTCATTCCGCTCGACATCGGGTTTTTTGATGCCAATGGAGTGCTGCGTGAGGTTTATCAAATGTATCCTAGGGACACCCGCACCATCCGCAGTCGGCGTTCTGACCTGCACTATGCCTTGGAAATGAACCAAGGCTGGTTCCGTTCCAACAACATCCGGGCAGGGGCTCAACTCGACATGGATCAACTGGCGGCCGCCTTGACTGCCCGCGGAGCCAACCCATCCAACTTCGGACTGCCGCGCAATTAAGCATATACCAGAACATGCCCCCGGACCTTATATTGGACTGCCTTGCCTACCTGAATGAATCAGGGCAGGAAATGCGTGCCAAAGTGGAGCACTGGTGCGCCCAAAACAGCGGTTCTCACAATCTGGAAGGATTGGAGAAAATGCGTTCGATTCTTGCAGAAATCTTTGCTCCGCTAGGAGGAGAGATTGAGTTTTTGAAATCCAGCATTCCTCCTCCCCATTCGACAGGAGGTTCTCTACGTATTCAAAAACACCTGACGGCCCCGATTCAAATCCTGCTCAGCGGTCACATGGACACAGTTTATGGTCCTGATTCCCCGTTCCAAAGGTGTATGGAGACTCGCCTCGGGGTCCTCAATGGTCCGGGTGTTGCCGACATGAAAGGCGGACTGGTGGTTATGCACAAGGTTTTGGAGACGCTGGAAAGCAGTCCTTGGGCTGGTCAACTGGGATGGACTGTGCTGATAACCGGAGACGAAGAAACCGGCTCACTCGGAAGCGAGCAAATTCTGACTGAGACTGCGCGGGGAAAAGATCTGGCACTTGTCTTTGAATGCGCTCAACCGGGGGGCAACTTGGTCGGCTGCCGCAAAGGAGGCGGAGAGTTCCAGATTGTAGTCAAAGGTAGAGAAGCGCACACCGGAAGGGATTTCCACGCTGGACGCAATGCGATTGTATTGCTGGCAGAGTGTATCCAAAGAGTCGCGACTCTAAACGAAGGCTACCCTGGGTTCTGCATCAATGTCGGGGTTGTCTCGGGAGGAACAGCGACCAACATCGTTCCGGGCCAGGCGGAGTGCGGGATCAACCTGCGCATACCGCCCAGACAGCATCCAGATGAACTGTTGGCCGCGATCCAAGCCATCTGCGACGAGCTTGGATCGCGGGAGGGCTTTGAATTGAAATTGGAAGGGAGGATCATTCGTCAGGCGATGGAACTCACCAGCCTCCGCAGTTACTGGATCGAGGCATTTCAGGAAACAGCCCGCATGGAGGGGCTGGAATTGGGAATCAAAGACACCGGGGGCGGCTCCGATGGCAATGTCCTCCATGCCAGTGGTGTTCCGGTTCTGGATGGCATTGCCTTACGCGGGGGAAAACTCCACAGCCCGGATGAGTTTCTGGAGTTGGACAGTCTGGTTGAGCGCGCCCGCCTGATCAGTCGCTTTCTGCTGCGGCTGGCAAAAGGTGAGATTGGTTTCCCTCCTGAAATCGCTGGCAGATCCGTTTAACTTTCGTCTCTTGCCTTACGTTTTCGCTCATGGAAGAATTGGACAAAGAATCCAACCGCCGCGAGCACGACTACTGCGATGAACACATCCTGTGACGCTGCTAACAGGTGGATTCCAGCCTCTGGATCCTTTCCCAGCACCAATACCGCAGGCCCCCCGATGAGATACCAGCCTGGGTAGATAATGCGAAAAGCGCCGGTTGTCGCTGTGGCCAACATAATCGCCGTTTTTGCAACGAAAATGGACAACATCCCTATTATGCCACAGCCAAAGACCAGGATCAGTAACTGCATCCACGGCGCAAAGTCCACTATCCAAGGCGAGATCAGGATATATCCGAGAAATGCTCCGACCACAACCACTGCCGTCTGGAAGAAAAAGACCGCCAATACCGCACCGGTAATCCCACCGATCACAAAGCCTACCAGGGAAAGGGTCCAGGAGCCATCAAAGTATTGCCAGGCGAAATATCCGGCAAGGGCGGCTCCAGCGATTCCGAGTAATATCCCCAAGCCGTATTTAAAAGCCCGATAACCGAAAAAACAGTCCACCAGACCCGTGATGATGATCAGAACGTGAATCCCGAGAAGCACGGGATCGTCGGCATGCTTAATATCCATCGACGGAAGATCAAAACAGTTCGCTCCCCTCTGGGCAAGCTTTGGTCAAAGCTGAAAATGCAGGATTAATCCAATCCCCGCTCGGCCAAATCCTCTTCGTCCCATCCGAAGTAATGTCCCAGTTCATGATAATAGGTTATGCGGACTTCACGTTGAAAAGCCGCTACGTCCCCCTCCGCGTAATCCCATATATTGTGCAAAAACAGGATGATCTGGGTGGGATCTCCCGACGCAGCATCAAATCCATCTTCCAGCGCCATGCCTGTGAACAGGCCCAGTAAATCCGGCTCCGAATCGGGCACCATGTCATCCGGGGTGGAAAGGCAAATAACCGGGATGTTGGAGGCATAGGCTTTCAAGTCCTTCGGCAGCTCATCCATGCACGCTTCAATAACAGGATAAGCCCAAGCTTCGAGTTGGCTGTGCCCGGGGACATTCATTGCCGCTGAATGAATCCGATGAGGGCTCAAAATCAAACGAAATTCGCCGACCTAAGACGATCGATGGCAAACCTGAAAAGGCGGCCAGCTTGAAGCAATATCAGTGGAACGAAGAACCACGGGGCCATGCCCCACCCTGTTTTCTCCTGATCCAGATAGTGGAAAAAAGCCAAAGCGACAGCAAGATATACCATGCGGTGAAGCCGTTTCCAATTGCGGCTGCCAAGGGCACGCATTATCCGCCGCCACGAAGTAAAGGCCAGAATGGACAAGATGAACCATGCCGCCAAGCCAGCAAGGATGAAAGGACGATCGATGTTTTCCTGCAGCCCGAGCCAACCACCTGCGAAGGCAACATAAACCAGCAAATGAAACGTCGCCCAGACCCAGGCGGCATTCCCTATCAACTTCCGGTGCCGATTGAGGGCACGTGTCCATGGTGAGGGAAAGAGCACTCGTAGCGGCGTAAGCGAAAGCACCGCACTGAGACAGGCGATGGCCATCAGCCCCGAAAAATGAAGCAAGCCTTCCAGCGGATCTGCCAGCATGGTGGGATCCCCACTCAACCAGCGACCAAGGGGAATCAGCAAAGGCAGGGTGAGCAACATCCACACCCAGGCGGGATGTCCTAGCCACCGAATCAGGCTGCTACGATTCACCGGAGGTCGGACCATCAGAAATGCTTCCGCAAATCCATCCCTTGATAGAGCGATGCGACTTCATCGTAGCCATTAAACATCAAAGTGCGTTGGCGGCTGCGAAAGAGTCCCCCGCCGATGATGCGCTCGCTCGCCTGCGACCACCGGGGATGGCCGACTTCAGGATTCACATTGGCAAAAAAACCGTATTCCTGCGGCTGGAGAGCCTGCCAGGTGTTGAGTGGTTGACGCTCGACCAAGTCGATACGGACAATCGATTTAATGCTCTTGAACCCGTATTTCCAAGGCACCACCAAACGAATGGGAGCTCCATTCTGGTTGGGCATCGGTTTGCCATAAAGACCGGTAGCCATCAGGGTCAGTGGATGCATCGCCTCATCGAGGCGCAGCCCTTCAACATAGGGCCAATCAATGTGCGTCATCCGACGCTGCCCGACTGCCACCTCAGGATCGTAGAAAGTTTCAAAGCGCACATAGCGTGCTTCCGCTTTAGGCTCCACCATCTTAAGCAAGGTCGCCAAAGGAAAACCATCCCAAGGGATCACCATGGACCAGGCTTCCACACAGCGAAACCGATATACCCGCTGCTCCAGGCCACCGACTTTTCGAATCAGATCACTGACATCGATTTTAAGTGGGTTCCTAACCAGCCCACCGATCTCTATTGTCCAGGGCTCTGTCTTCAAGCGATGGGCATTGCGCTTGGGATCTCCCTTATCCGATCCAAACTCAAAAAAATTATTATACCCCGTGACCAGTTCCTCATCGGTCAAATCCAAATCGGCTCCCACAAAGCGTGGATTACGCTCGGCTGGCAGACCCACCGAGCTTGCTGTCAATTTGCCCGCCGCCATCAAACTCAATCCCAGCCCAGCCGCCTTCAGCAATCGGCGACGATCCCGATAAATATGCTCGGGAGTGGCAGAGGTTTCAGGGAGTTCCCAGGAGGGGCGCGAACGGCGGATCCACATGGGCCTGAAGATAGCCCTCGCGGACCATTCTTGCAAGCTGTGCTCAACGGTACCCAGAAAGATTACTGGAGAGTTATAGTCATCCATTTATTTATCAACAATTTCCATAATCTACCAGACTAGTAATGGAATTGGTTACCGCAGGGCTAACCACCCTCCAAGCCGCCGCTTCGAAACGCTCCTTTACGAGTGATTTCCACTATTTACCAGACTAGTAATGGTGCGATTTACCAGACTAGTAATGGTGCGGGATGGGGTTTGCGCTTTAAAGGGGGGATGGGTTCTGGTATGGCTGGGGCATGTTACTTGCGACCCTGCGCATCCTTGGGCTGCTTTTTGTGGTGTATGTGGTCTTTGTCCTGTTGCTGAGCGGCTGCCAGCGACAGATGCTCTATTACCCGGTCAGGACGACCGAAGAGCAATCATTTGCTTTGGCCCGCGATCTTGGATTGGAGGCCTGGCGGGGGCCGGATGGGGAGCTAATGGGCTGGAGGATGCCGCGAGAGGCCAGCGCCGGGGAGGCCCGGGTCGCTTTGGTCTTTCATGGCAACGCGGGGTTTGCCCTCAACCGTGGGTACTTTGTTCAGGGATTTTCCCGGCAGCAGGTCAGCCCTCCCTGGTCGGTTTACCTGTTTGAATACCCTGGATACGGAGCGCGTCCGGGTCGCCCTTCCGCCGCGCATTTCAAGGAGGCTGCGGAAAGCGCCTTGCACGCTATTCTGGCAGAAAAGCCAGCATCGATTCTTCTGGTGGGGGAATCCATTGGGAGTGGCGTGGCCTCTCATCTGGCAGGAAAGTTTCCGGATGAAGTCGATGGACTCCTCTTACTGACCCCATTTGACAGCCTCCATTCCGTCGCCCGCAGCCATTTCCCCTACGTCCCCACCCGCCTGCTGCTAAGGGAGCGATTTGACAACAGCCAGGCTCTTGAATCCTTTTCCGGCCCGCTTGCGGTGGTTTTGGCAGGCAACGACGAGATCATCCCCGTCCGTTTCGGGGAGCGCCTCTATACGGACTATGATGGACCCAAGCGAATCTGGGTTCAGCCCGGCCGAGGGCACAACGAGCTGGATTATTACCACCGTGCGACCTGGTGGCAGGAACTGGAGGATTTTTTGCAGGTGCATGGGTTCGCGGTCGATGGTCAGGATTAAATCATGCGGCCTTCATTTTAAGCACTCAAACGGTGTTGCGCCGTTTCCGGAATGCATTTCCTTGGAGCGATGGATAAAGCAATGCTCTGGGCGGTTGCCCCCATGCTGTTCGTATGGGGTTTACTGCATGCCTATGTTTTCTGGCGACTGGGAAGTCTGCCTTGGATCAGCGGCACGATCCCGCAATGGGGGCTCATCCTCTCAGGGGTAGTTCTATGGAGTAGTTTTGTGATTTCCCGGGTAGTGGATGCAACAGGTATGCTCCGAACCGCAAAGGTCCTTGAACCCGCAGCATGTGCATGGATTGGGGTGCTGTTTTTACTCCTGAGCCTGTTCTTACTGGTGGATATAGTGACGCTTGCCGGGACTTTATTCAGTGGGCACCTTCATCTTTTGCGCAGTGGCGCATTCGTTCTGGCCATCGTCCTGGCCATTTGGGGAACGGTCATCGCCCTGAGGCCACCGATTGTCAGGGAGATGGAAGTCTCCTTACGCGGACTCCCGCCTGACGCTGATGGATTGAGTCTGGTGCTGATTTCAGACCTCCATCTTGGCAGTCTGCTTGGTGCGGGCTGGCTGCAAAAAGTCATTCACCAAATCAATCAACTAAAACCCGACCTGATCGCGATTGCCGGCGATCTTGCTGACCATCATTATGGTCGGGTGGAGGCTATGCTGCCCCTGCTCCGCACACTGAGCGCTCCTCATGGCGTTTGGGCGGTAACCGGAAACCATGATGCCTATGCCGGACTTGACCGCATGCAGCAACTGATGAGCGATGCAGGCTATGAGGTGCTGTCGGATAAGGTGGCACAGGTTTTGCCGGGACTCAACATAGCCGGAGTCGACGACCTTTCCGTGCCTCTGCAGGGAAATGGGGCATCCCGCCATGACCCAATTGGATCTGTGGTGAAAGCAGCCCCGCAAGGCGCCCTCATCCTCATCTCACACACACCGCTGGAGGTGGAAAAGGCAGCGTCAAATGGAGTCGGGCTGATGTTATGCGGGCACACCCACGGCGGGCAACTTTGGCCCTTCAACTATTTAGTACGATTGAGATATGGCTATCTGGGGGGTGCTTATCAGGTTGACCAAATGATGCTGGTGGTTTGCCGCGGCACCGGAACCTGGGGTCCGCGCATGCGTCTTTGGCATCCCTCGGAGATCTGGCGCTTACGATTGAGGGCGGCGGACGATTTTTCGGAATAAACTTGGCCTGAGAGCCTCCTTTTGAATGAAATACCCTAAAAATGAAGTTAGCCCCACTTTCCACCCTATGCCTCCTCCCCCTTGCGGGAGTAAACGCCATGCACGCCGCTGAGCCCGCACTAAAAGACGTTTTCGCAGACGCATTCCTGATGGGGACGGCCTTACACACGCCGTTTTTCGAAGAACCGTT
Organism: Verrucomicrobiota bacterium; assembly: GCA_050485245.1. Classification (GTDB taxonomy): domain Bacteria; phylum Verrucomicrobiota; class Verrucomicrobiia; order Opitutales; family Oceanipulchritudinaceae; genus JBJHBA01. The sequence goes on from JBJHBA010000004.1 coordinate 10,168, forward strand.
GTCCCCAGCCTATGCGAAAGCCAAAGCATTGGTGCCTCAGCACTTTAACAGCCTTACCCCCGCCAACCTGCTGAAGTGGGGGCCGTATAATCCGGAGCCGGGCGTTTATAATACTGACGAGTCACAGGCCTTCATTGCTTATGCCCGTGAACACGACATGTATATCGTGGGACATGCACTCTTCTGGCACAACCAAACCCCCTCCTGGGTTTTCGAGAATGAGGACGGATCGCTCATTTCCCGTGAAGAGCTGCTCGACCGGATGCGTGCCCGCGCCCGCCTGATGGCCGAACGCTACGGAGACAGCATCCACGCCTGGGATGTGGTGAATGAAACCTTCATGGGAGACGGTTCCCTCCGCGACAGCCCATGGACCCGGATTCTTGGCGAGTCCTTTATGGAGGAAGCTTTCCGCATCGCGGCTGAAGAGCTGCCGGATCATGTCGAACTGCTCTACAACGACTACAACATGTTCCAGGAAGGAAAGCGCAACGCCACCGTGGAGATGATTCGGAACCTTCAATCCAAGGGGATCCGCATTGATGGAATTGGGATGCAGGGACATTATACCATCGACCAGCCAGGGCTGGATGCCATTGAGGCCAGTATCGTGGCTTTCGCCGAAACCGGTCTGGCCGTTCACATCACCGAGCTTGATGTCGATGTGCTCCCCCGCGACCCAAGTATGTTTGGTGCGGAAGTAACCATGCGAGCTGAGCGAACCGAAGAAAACAACCCTTTTCAGGATGGTCTTCCTGCAGAAATGGACGCACGCCTCGCCCAGCGCTATGCAGAATTGTTCGGTCTCTTCCTCAAACATCAGGACAACATCAAGCGCGTCACCTTCTGGGGCGTCACCGATGCTGACTCCTGGCTGAATAACTTCCCGGTGCGCGGACGGACCAACCACCCACTCCTCTTTGACCGCGAAGCCCAACCAAAGGGGGCATTTCACGCAGTGGTCGAAGAAGCCCTAAAAAAGCGCGAAGGGGGCGGAAGTGCTGAATGCCATTAAACTTGTGGATCGCAGGCGGCCTTAACAACACAAGTCAAATCCACATGGAAACTGCTTAGGCCTGCGAATCACAGTTTGCGGATAATCCCGTCGATCAAATCAGCAAAAGGGATCTTAATTTGAGCCGCTGTCTCGGAGACTTCCTCATGAGACAGCGGTTTTTTATTCATCCCCGCGGCGGCATTGGTGATGCAGGAAATCCCCAGCACCTTGATCCCGCTATGCCGCGCCACGATGCACTCCGGCACGGTGGACATGCCGACGGCATCCGCCCCAAGGACCCGAAAGGCCCGGATCTCCGCCGGCGTCTCAAAACTGGGTCCGCTCGTTGCCAGATAGATGCCATGGTGGAGGCCCGTCCCCTGCTCTTCCGCCACGCTGTCGGCCAACTGACGCAGCCCACGGTCATATGCTTCCGTCATATCCGGAAAACGGGGTCCCAGACTGTCCTCGTTGGATCCGCGCAAAGGATTGTTTCCGAGCATATTGATGTGGTCGTCAATCACCATGAAATCACCGGGTGAGAAGTCGGTGTTGATGCCGCCCGCCGCATTGGTCAGAAGCACTGTCTCAACCCCCAGCTTGGCCATCAAGCGGATCGGCAAGGCGACCGTTGCGAGGTCATATCCTTCGTAATAATGAAAGCGGCCCTGCATGCAGAGCACGGGGACGCTCCCCACCTTTCCTGCCACAAACCTGCCTGCATGGCCCGCCACCGTACTGCGCGGAAAGCCCGGAATTTCCCCATAAGGGATGACGATTCTTTCGCGCATCCGCTCATCGGCGAAAAATCCCAAGCCCGAGCCCAGCACCAAGCCCACCCTCGGGAGAAAATCACCTAAGCGCTCCCTCACAACATGTATGACTGGCGTCCAATCCATGCAGCCATTCTGTACCCGCACCATAGTCCCCGTCAATCCCGACAAGTAACCTGTTAAGTCCGCGCACTGGCAATCATTTACCAGACTGGTAGAAGTGGCATGGGTGCCGAGTATTTGGCTCTGATCCGGGCGTGACTTGGGACGGATGATGGGCTGTGATAAGGCGAAAGGAGTTGCGACCATGAATATACTTTACGAACACAATCGGGGAATCCCGGAAGAGGCGTTTATCGACCTGCTGAAGCGTTCGGGTTTGGCGGAGCGGCGACCGGTTGATGACGCGGAGGCTGTAGCGGCCATGCTCTGTCACGCCAATTTGCTTTGCTCAGCCTGGGATGGGGACAAGCTGGTCGGGGTGGCGCGGTCGCTGACAGATTTCGAATACTGCTGCTACCTCTCGGATCTGGCGGTGGACGAAGCCTATCAGAAGCGGGGCATTGGCCGGGAATTGATTCGGCTGACGCAGTCGCGCTTGGGGACAAAGGCGAAGTTGATTCTTTTGTCTGCCCCCAAAGCCGTGGCGTATTACCCGAAAATTGGCTTTGAACAGCATCCTTCCGCCTGGGTCCTGCCAGCAGGGCAAAGCTTGCCATGAGCACTGCATTCGGCTAGTTCTCTGCATTCCGACACGAAAAGGGATTATAAAATGAATAATACTTTCTTAACGATCGGAATTCTTGGTTTTTTTGTTTCAATTTTCCTGAGCTCTGGTGCCAACGCCCAGACTGAAATTCCGCCGACCTTACGCCAAGGGATAAAGGTAGATGCTCAAACGGTTGAAACAGCCGTTGAGATGCAAAATCAAGGCTGGACGTATATGATGCCCATTCCCAAAAGGCCTCAGGCCCGGTGGGGAAACACAGATGGAAGGACGACTTGGTATATAGGATACTGGATAAACAAAAACACCGATCAAACTTCGCTGTCCTTACCCAAAAAGATCGATGGTGAGTATAAAGGTGACAATCAGGGTGGTCCAGCTTGGCGACGTGGCGGTACACCCAGACGGCCAACCAAGCTTGAATGGTTGTTATCAACACACGGAGGTATTCGACCAAGCGACACATAGAACTCTATTCAGAACAAAAGGTAACCTACATTCCAGCCTCCCGAATCTTGCGCCCTTGCTTTCCGTATCCGCATCTTCAGGACGCTCTGCACCACCCGAATCCGCGTCCATCCGCGCCATCTGCGGTTCAACCAATGGAAAGCATTCAGTGCCAGCCTCGCCCCTTTTTTAGTGCCCTGTGCGCTATCTATCGGGGAGAACACAGGCACATCTTGCATCCTTCGGGAAGGCGCTTAGGGTCAGGGATAAATGAAAGCGAATCGCATATTCGAAGTCGTCCTTTACGCGAACGATCTGCTCCAGGCAAAGGCGTTCTATGGAGATCTGCTTGGACTGGAAGTGCTGGGGGCATCCGACCTCGTCGTGGTATTCCGATTACCGGAATGTGTTTTGCTGGTCTTTGATCCGGAGAAAAGCGGTGAGGCGGGCCGACCTGTGCCCTCTCATGGAACCAGCGGCCCGGGACATATCGCATTTTCCGCGACCGACGCCGAACTGGATGAGTGGATCACGCATTTCGAACGGAACAGATATACCATTGAAAAGGTACATGCCTGGGAAGCAGGCGGACGCTCCCTCTATCTGCGGGATCCCAGCGGAAACAGCGTCGAGTTCGCACCTCCGACCCTGTGGGGCGGAAACTGGAGCTTTGAGCGGTAGGGACAGAGGGTGGAGGACAGGTCTTTGAGATCTTTTGCGGCAATATCCATTCGCGGTTATTCGCGGTTCGATCAAAGTGCAGGACAGGAGGCGGGAAACGGGGGACGGGCGGATATCTGATGTTACATGGATACGCTCGATGGGCGGGGGGAGCGAGCAGGGATGCTCCCCCTACCCTTTCAATAACGCTGAAAAACTGAAACGCTGAAAACTGACGGCGCGAAGCGGAGATGTCGCTGCACAAGGGGCAGAACGGGGACAGAGGACGGAAACGGGATTTTGATCAGGAACCCTTCAAGCTGCCCATTACCCTTAACCTTTTGCGCTCTCTGTTTTCTTTTGCGGCAATATCCATTCGCGTTTAATCGCGGTTTTTCGATAACGATCGCGATAGCGATGGAACGTCGATTCGGGCTTAATCCCTCTGCCTTCATCCTTGTTAAAAAGGAAACGGGATACAGAACAGGGATTTTCTCCCAATTTCGGTCAAGGGCTTCGAGCCCTTGATTTTTCTGTTTTGAGCCTCATGATGGGATGTTTTGTCTCACTCGATGAAATAAAACGAACACAGACATGAGCACACAAGCACCTGAACAACATACCTTTCAAGCCGAAGTCCGGCAACTGCTGGATATCGTGATTCACTCGCTCTACACGGATAAGGAGATCTTCATTCGGGAGTTGGTGTCGAATGCGGCTGACTCGTTGGAGAAGTTGCGGCATACCGCCCTGACCGAGCAGGTTCACGACGACAAGCTTCCGCTGGAGATCAATATCACGACCGACGACACAGCGGGCACGATCACGATCCAGGACTACGGGATCGGGCTGACCCGGGAGGAGTTGAATGAGAATCTCGGCACGATCGCGCACAGCGGGTCGAAGGCTTTTGCCCAAGCATTGAAGGAGTCCAGGGAAAGCGGTCAGGACGCTCTCTCATTGATCGGCCAGTTTGGGGTCGGGTTTTACAGTGCTTTCATGGTGGCAGAGGAAGTCAAAGTCTTCACCCGCTCGTGGAAGGCGGAGGGGGAAAACCTGCTCTGGAAGAGTGACGGACTCGGCACCTACACGATCGAAGGGACGCCGGACACTCAGCGCCGCGGGGCCAAGATCGTGGTCAAGCTGAAGGACGAGGACAAGGAGTTCGCCAATGTCTCCCGGGTCGAATCCGTGCTCAAGCGTTACAGTGCATTTGTCCCGTTCACGATCCATCTCAACGGGAAAAAGCTGGAAACGGTTGAAGCCCTCTGGATGCGCTCGAAAAGTGAGATCAAGCCAGAGGAATACACCGAATTCTACAAGTTCCAGGCCAATGCTTTTGATGATCCACACTATACCCTGCATTTCAGTGCCGATGCTCCGCTGGCCATCAACGCGTTGATTTTCACCCCGAAGGAAAACTTCGAACGCTTTGGCTTTGGGAGGATGGAGCCCGGGGTCTCACTCTACTGCAAAAAGGTCCTGATTGATCCGAAGCCTGAAGGATTGCTGCCCGAGTGGATGCGGTTTGCGAAAGGGGTCATCGACAGTGCAGACCTGCCTCTGAATATTTCCCGGGAATCGATGCAGGACAGTGCCCTGGTGCAAAAACTGGGTAAAGTCATTACCGGTCGCTATTTGAAATCCCTGCTCGACGAGGCCAAAAAAGATCCGGAAAGCTACGACAGTTTCTACAAGCAGTTTGGCAACTTCCTCAAGGAAGGCGTCACCTCAGATTTCCAGAACCGGGATCGTCTGGCCAAGCTCCTGCGTTTCGAAAGCTCCGCCACAGAATCCGGAAAAACGACAAGCCTCGAAGATTATGTGGGCCGGATGCAATCGGACCAAAAGGAGATTTATTATCTCTATGCACCCAGCCGCAGGGCGATCGAGACAGGGCCCTATCTCGAGACCCTCAAGAGCCGTGGGCTCGAAGTAATCTTCCTCTATGAGCCGATCGATGAATTCGTGATGAGTCATCTGCATGCCTTTGAGGAAAAAAGCCTCGTGTCCGCCGACAGCGCGGATTTGGAAATCACGACAGAGGCCGGGGAAGGCGAAAGCCTGCCAAAGGAAGAACTGGATGCCCTGACGGGTTGGTTGAAGGAGAAACTCGGAGACAAGGTAACGGCCGTAGCCGGGTCCAAGCGTCTGGTGGACAGCCCGGCGGCCGCCCTCAATTCCGACAAGATGATGACGCCTTCCATGCGCCGCCTGATGAAAGCGATGCAACAGGATACTCCCGGCAGCGCTGCCATTCGACTCGAACTCAACCCCCGCCATCCATTGATCAAGCACCTTAACACCCTCCGCTCGACAAAGTCGGAACTGGCAGCCGAGATCGGTGAACAGATTTATGACAATGCCATGGTGGCAGCGGGTTTTGTTGAAGATCCCCGAGAAATGGTCGGCCGCCTCTACAAAATGATGGAACGGCTGGCGGAAAAAGAATCCAGCTCCTGATAGATCAACCCTGGCTGTTCGAGCCACTGTCCAGATTATCTTAAAGCCTTCAAGAAGCCCGCCGAATATTGAAGATATTCGGCGTTTTTTCTGTTCGCATTATCTGAACTGAGTCCGATATTCATGAAAGTTCATTAGGTATGCAGATAATCTCCATATTCCGCAGAAATTGATCTTTCCCCATAATCAGCCCCGGAAAAGGAATACTGCCTACGTTTCACTATCAGACCTGAAAGACCTGCCCCTCAAAAATGCACCGAAGTCTGCGCAAACGCATACTGCGTTCAACCTTGATAGTCTGGATACTTTTTCTGGCCTTCGGCTTGATCAGTTTATCTGCACTCCTCCTGTGCCCCGCTGCCATTTATCCTTTCAGCTCAGAAATGGCTCCCATATTAACCCTGGGGGGAATCGCCGGGCTGATCGCAGCAAGCGGACTCGCATATTTGCATGAGCAAAACCAAAGGTTAAAATCCCGACTGAAGCGAGAACACGCCTTCACCCGGACGATGCTGGACCGCTTACCGATTCCGGTCTATGTCAAAGATGCGGAAGGCCGGTATACCAGTGGCAACCAACCTTTCGCTGACCTCTTCGGGCTTTCGCTGAAAGACATGATTGGCCGCAAGCTGACCGACCTGTTTCCGGACGACGAACAAGCCAGAACGTTACTCGCCCGGGATACAGAGTTCCTCGCTACAGGAACCGCCCTAGACCGAACCGAGGTGCAATTCAATGTGCTCCGGCAAGGGAACTCCCAGCAGCTTTCTTTGATTGATTTCCGGGCCCGCTTCAATGACCCGGAAAAGGAGAGTGTCGGAATAGTCGGTGCGGTCTTGGATGTTACGGAAATCCGGCGGGCCAAGAGCATCGTCGCTCAGATGGAGCACCGTTTGCAGAAACTGGCTGACCATGTCCCGGGGGCCATGTTTCAATACCAAAACTGGCCTGACGGGCGCACCGCCTTTCCTTTTGCCACGATCGGTTTGAAATCCCTTTTTGAGATCGATCCGGAATCGCTGCGAGAAGATGCCAGTGCCTTGATTGAGAAAATTCATCCGGATGATCTGCCGATTATGCAGCAGGAGATTCAGCGATCCGCCCGCAACCTGAGTGTGTGGCAGTCACGTTTCCGGGTTGTTCATTCCGACGGCAAGACCCGCTGGATATCCGGTCAGGCGGCTCCAGAGAACCAAGAGGATGGCAGTGTATTGTGGCATGGATACCTCAGTGATATAACTGCCAGCAAACTGGCAGAGGATACGGCCCACCAGAATGCCGAGTTGTTGCGGGCGATGTTTGAGAACCTGCCAGACCATGTCTATTACAAGGATCGGCAAAGCCGCTTTCTTGGAGGCAATCGGGTGTGGTGGGAGAGCCGTGCGGACAATCTTGCCGAGCTGATTGGGAAAACCGACGCCGATTACTATCCCAAAGAGCTGGCAGATGAGCTGTTTGCCGCCGAGCAGAGGATTATGGAAACAGGGCAAACTGAGCGCCGCCGGGAGCGACACGTTGAGGATAATGGAGAGGTCTATTATCTGGAATCCTTGAAATGCCCCTTCTATGGACCGGACGGCTCCGTTCAGGGGCTGGTTGGGATCAGCCGTGATGTGACGGAGCAGGTCGAACTGGAAAAGAACCTGATCCGGGCAAAGGAAGCTGCCGAAGAAGCCAGCAAAGCAAAGAGCGAGTTTCTCGCCATGATGAGCCATGAAATCCGGACGCCCATGAATGGGGTGATCGGCGCAACCAGTATTTTGCTCAACACGGAGATGACCGATGAGCAAAAGGAGTTCGTCCGCACCATCCAGGTAAGTGGGGAAAGCCTGCTGGTGATTATCAACGACATCCTGGACTATTCAAAAATTGAAGCGGACCGGATAGAGCTGGAATCCACCAGCTTTGCCCTCAATGAATTGGTCGAAGATACTGCGGATCTGCTCTCTTCTCCTGCTTCCGAAAAATCCATTGAGCTGCTCCATTCCGTTGACCCGAAGATCCCCGGACGCTTGACAGGTGATCCGACCCGATTACGGCAGATCCTGGTGAATTTGGTGGGAAATGGTATCAAGTTCACCGAGCAAGGTGAGGTTGAGTTGCGACTGGACTCACTGGGAAGCGATGGTGAAAACCAACACACGATTCGCTTTACGGTAAGGGACACTGGCATCGGCATCCCTGAAAACCGCCGACATCGCCTGTTTCAACCTTTCTCTCAGGCTGATGCCTCGAACACCCGCAGGTTTGGAGGAACAGGGCTAGGCCTTGTCATCAGCCAAAGACTGGTTCAACTGATGGGCGGAAATATTGAGTTTAGCAGCGAGGAAAACAAAGGCTCAACATTCCACTTCACCTTGAGTTTGCCGGTCTGCCAAGACGCCCGCAGTCACATCGCCCGAGAAATAACTGCCTTGCATGGACGTCACATTGTGGCAGTTGACGATAACCGTACAAACCGGAGAATTCTCTCCGAAGGCTTGGCCCAAATGGGGCTACAGGTGTCATGTTTCAAGTCCGGTGATGAACTGCTGAATGCCCTTCCCTTTGAGCACCCTGTGGATGCGTTTATCTTGGATTTCCAGATGCCGGATATGGACGGCGTGGTACTGGCAGAACGTCTGCGGGTTCATCCCAACTATACGGAAACTCCGATCATTCTACTCAGTTCGGTGGACTGTTCTCCCAATAGTGATTGCATCGACCTGAAAATCTCCAAACCAGCCAAGCTCACCAGTTTGAAGAACAATCTGGAGCGCTTGATCTCTCCCCTGGAGGAACGATCGCCGAATGAGCCAGATATAGTAGTGACACCACCCGCAGCTTCTCCCCATAGAAAAGCTCTTCATGTCCTGGTCGCTGAGGATAATTCCATTAATCAGAGAATAGCGGGGATGATGCTTGAGCGACTGGGGCATACCTTCACTTTGGTTGAGAATGGCGAAGCTGCTGTTGAAGCGGTCAAGCAGGGCGCGTTTGACCTTATCCTGATGGACATCCAGATGCCAAAGCTGGACGGGTTGGAGGCAACTCGTCGAATCCGGGCTGAATCCGGCCAAAACGGACTTCCACCGATCATCGCATTGACAGCAGGTGCCATGGAGTCCGATCGGCAAGCAGCGATTTCTTCCGGGATGAACGGATTTTTAGCCAAACCCTTGAAAATTCGCCAGCTGGAAGAGGCCATCGCAGACTTTGTCCGGGATGTATAGCCCCAGCAAAATGTGACAATTAGGAAAATTCATGATGTTTCTGGCTCAAAATCGGGGATGAACGATCAAATCCACTTGCACTTCTCGGGTGGATTTCGGGCAATAGAAGCATGTCTTCTCACCGCAAGAAGGCCACCCCTCCGAAGGTCGCCTATTTCAATCGCGAGCTAAGCTGGCTGGCATTCAATCGACGCGTTCTTGAACAAGCCGAGAATGACCGCTATCCGTTGCTCGAGCGGATGCGGTATCTCTCTTTTGTCGCATCCAATCTGGATGAGTTTTTTGAGATCCGTGTTTCAGGATTGATCCAACAAGTCGAAGCTAACCTGACTGAGCTAACCATCGATGGCTTGGGTCCAAAAGAACAGCTCCGCCGTATCCACAATGTAGCGACATCTTTAGTGAATGACCAATATCGGTGCTGGAGAGAATCGGTTGTCCCCAAACTGAACGAGAAAGGCGTTCCCTTCAAGAGTGCCTCCGAACTCAGCCGTGCAGAGCATGCCTGGGTAAAGCAATATTATTTTGAGCAAGTGCGCCCTGTGCTTACCCCTCTTGCCATCGATCCGGCACATCCCTTTCCCCAGTTTGTCAATAAGTCGCTCAACATACTGCTCTGGTTGGATGACCCTGACACACCTGAATTTGACCGGATGCTGGCATTTATTCCGGTTCCGAGAATTCTACCACGGGTCGTTCGGGTTCCCGGCAGTTCCCGCCGCCCCGATTGCTACGTATTTCTCAGCGATATTCTCAAACTGTTCTCCCGTGAACTGTTTCCGGGCTACAAGGTACACAGTGTCCACGCTTTTCGCATAACCCGCAACAGCGACCTCTATATTGACGAGGAAGAAGTCGAAAACCTCCTCAAGACCATTGAAGAGGAACTCTATAATCTGAGAAAAGGTTCCGCAGTACGACTGGAAATTGAGCACGATGTCCCTGATGAACTGCTCGATGAATTACTTGATGCGATTCGGCTTTCCCGCCAGCACGTATTCCGGATTAACGGCCCGATCAATCTTTTGCGCCTGATGAGTGTCTATGATCTGATCGATCGACCCGATCTGAAATTCCCTCCCTTCATCCCATTCCATCCCAATTCGTTGCGTGGGACTGCTCCAGGAGAATACATATACGAAACCATCGGCCAGGAGGATTTTCTCCTGCATCACCCATACGACAGCTTTGAGCCGGTGGCAGACTTTGTTCGCCATGCTGCCATCGATCCGGATGTACTGGCGATCAAGATCACCCTGTATCGGACCAGTAGCGATTCTCCCGTTGTCAAAGCACTGATTGATGCGGCCAAGGCCAATAAGCAAGTTACGGTTTTGATCGAACTGAAAGCACGCTTCGACGAAGCCAACAACATCAATTGGGCTAAGCAGATGGAGGAGGCTGGCATCCATGTGGTCTACGGGTTCGTCGGCCTGAAAACGCACTGTAAATGCTGTCTGGTGGTACGTCGTGAAGGCGATCAGATCCGCCGATATGCACATCTCGGAACAGGAAACTATCACACCAAAACAGCCCGCCTCTACACCGATCTCAGTTTGCTCACGGCGCAGCAGTCCATCTGCGATGAAGTGGCCGAAGTGTTTAATACTCTCACTGGTTTCGCCAAAAATCCGGTTTTTCGCAAGCTGCTGGTTGCCCCCTTTACGCTGCACAAACGTTTGAACGAATGTATTCTACGTGAAGCCCGCAATGCCCGCAAAGGGCTTCCCGCCCGCATTATCGTGAAGTGTAACAGTCTGATTGATCGTGAGACGATCAACAATCTTTACGCTGCTTCGCGGGCTGGCGTCCGTATCGAGATGTATGTCCGGGGGATTTGCGCACTCGTTCCAGGGGTGAAAGGCATGAGTGAGAACATTCGGGTGCGCAGCATCCTGGGGCGTTATCTCGAACACAGTCGTATCTACTATTTTGAGCATTCCGGGAGCGGTCGTCCCGATATCTACCTTGGCAGTGCCGACTGGATGGCGCGTAATTTCTTCCGCCGGGTTGAAGTCATTTTCCCGATTGAAGACGAAAAGTTGCGTGAACGGATTATCCAAGGCATTCTGGAACCACTCGCCCGCGACAATGTTGGAGCCAAGACCCTTCTCCCGAACGGAGCCTACCGCAAAGTGGCAGTCGGAAAAAACGAAGCTGAGTTTAGCGTGCAGGACTTTTTCATGGCAGAATCTAAAAGAGCGGCTGAAAGTGATTTTTCGCCGCCGGAAACGATCTGATTTCAGTAGAAATCGTCGCCCGGGCAGGGAAAAGCGACATGGTTCCATTGACAGCCGCCGTCCAATTGTCCCATAAGTATTCCTTTACGTAAGAAATCTTTCTTCAACGAAAAATCATCATGACAACCATCGTAGATATCCGCGCCCGCGAAATCATTGACTCCCGCGGCAACCCGACCATCGAGGTCGATGTCGAACTTGAGTCCGGCGTAATCGGCCGTGCTGCCGTTCCTTCCGGAGCCAGTACCGGCGAAAACGAAGCCCTCGAAATGCGGGATGGCGACCTCAAAGGTAAGGCCGCCACCGGCATCGATAAGAAGCGCTACCTCGGCAAGGGTGTGCAGAAGGCCGTGCAGAATGTGCACGAACTGATTGCTCCGGCCCTGCTGGGAATGGACGCCGCCAACCAGATCGCTGTGGATCGCACGATGCTCGAACTGGATGGCACTGCGAACAAAAAGAAGCTTGGTGCCAATGCCATGCTCGGCGTGTCTCTTGCCACGGCCAAGGCTGCTGCTGAGGCCCTTGAGCTTCCGCTTTTCCGCTACCTCGGTGGTGTGAATGCCAAGGTGCTTCCGGTTCCCATGATGAACATCATGAACGGAGGGGCGCACTCTGATGCCCCGATTGATATTCAGGAGTTCATGATCATGCCCGTAGGTGCCTCTTCATTCTCTGAAGCCCTCCGCATGGGTGCCGAGGTTTTCCACACTCTCAAGAAGCTGCTCAAGAAGCAGGGTCTCTCCACTGCTGTTGGTGACGAAGGGGGCTTTGCCCCGGCGCTTGCCAGTAATGAGGCAGCCCTCGACATCATTGCCGAGGCCGTCAAGGCTGCTGGCTTCAAACTCGGTGACGACATCTTTATCGCCCTCGACGTGGCGGCTTCCGAGTTCTACGACAAGAAGAAGAAGAAGTATGTTTTCCACAAGAGCGACGGCAGCGAGCGCACCAGCGAAGAGATGGTGGAGTTTCTTGCCGGTCTCTGTGAAAAGTACCCGATCCTCTCCATCGAAGACGGCTGCGATGAAGCCGACTGGCATGGCTGGAAACTCCTCACTGATCGTCTCGGAGACGAAGTCCAACTGGTCGGTGATGACCTTTTCGTGACCAATGTGAAGTTCCTCCAGAAGGGAATCGAAACCGGTACCGCCAACTCGATCCTTGTGAAAGTCAATCAAATCGGCACTCTGACCGAAACACTGGATGCCGTAGAATTGGCCAAGGAACACGGCTACACCAGTGTACTTTCACACCGCTCCGGTGAAACCGAAGACACCACCATCGCGGACATCGCCGTAGCTACCAACTGCGGCCAGATCAAGACCGGGTCCATGAGCCGTTCCGATCGAATTGCCAAATACAATCAGCTCCTCCGCATTGAAGAGATGCTCGGCAAGGGTGCTGTTTACGGCGGCAAGCTTTAATTCCCTGCCCGACCCGACTATCCTTCATATTTCAAGCCCCTCTTCGGAGGGTTTTTTTTGTGCAAATACCCTGTTGGCCCCTTCGATGCCGGATTCACTAAACAGCGGGAAGGAACCAGATCAGCTGAACAATCTCAGCATCCCCCGGAAGAGCAAAACTTCCACTAAAACGATCAGTAAGGAGACCAAATTTCCTACCAGAAAGTAATCATTACTGACCGCTGCATTCTGGTCTTCCTTTAAACGCGTGCCCAGCTTGAAGGCGCCAAAGGCAGCAATGATCACCGCATAGTCCATCAACAAACCCAAATACACCACCAATCGTTCCAGGACCCCTTTGAAAATGGCATGTCGACTGGTGTGCCCTTTGCCTTCGGGCAACAGACGGGGCCCATAGATCACTCTCAATCGATCAAAGACCAATAGGGCGATGAGTTCACCGATCGCAAAAGCCAGTAAAGCACAGAGTATCCATTTCATCGGTTCAGGGGTTGGAGAGATCCAGCAAAAGTCGCTCAATTGACTGATAGGCTTCTATCTTCAGGTTCTTTCTGCGGCGGTCAATGCTCGTTCGATGCCGCTGAAATCGCTTCGCCAAGGTCTCACTGTCCATTCCTTCCATCATCGCTTCGATCAGAGTGAAATCCTGTGGATTCCAATCCTCGGATAGCGTATCCAGAACAAAGAATAATTCATCCAACCGATTGGTCATCAACGGATCAGCCAAGGCGATTCGCATGCGCCGCAGTCCTCTTCCCCGCTCGGTAAGCAACTCTCTTGCCCTGGTGAGTCCCGGACCAAGCATGCCATGCGCCCGTTTCGGATTCACCGGTGTTTCAATGCGGCCCTCATGCAGGACATACCGCAAGCGCACCACCTGCACCCCTTTGCCTGCCTGCAAAGGTTTTGCCCGAAGCTGGTGCTCCAGCCACAGAATCAATTTTATCCCGGATTCGACATCTCTAACCACCCCTTGAAATTCATCACCCAAGGTGACGGTTAATGGAGACAAGATCCTGCCAGGAAAAGCCGCATTAGCTGCTGCAACCTTCTCGACCAGATAGGTAGCCAAAACCTCTCCATCCTGGGATCGACTCCCCATCACATCCGCCATCAATACAGGAAATACTTTTTCCGCAGAATTCATATTTTTGCGCTTTTTATGCAATATTTAATAAAGTGCATATTTTATGCATTTATCTCAAAAATCAAGATCAAACCGCCCCTTTCACTCCACTGAAGGAGCAGCAGCAGGCAGCTGGAGCTAAGGGAGGTGTATTTTTCCGCTTTCCCCAGTGAGACGCAGGGTCCAACCTGAGGAGAAGATGACGAAATCTCCCAAACCACCGAAGAATTTCATCCCGGAACCCTATGCCTACCATGAGGAGGTCGAGCTACGTATCGACGACCTTTCCAATCTCGGAGAAGGGGTCGGCCGGGTAAATGGATGGGTGATCATGGTTCCTTTTGCCTTACCGGGTGAGCAGGTGCGGGTAAGGATATGGCGCAACAAGAAAAACTATTCAGACGCGGATTTAGTAGAGGTACTGGAAGCATCCCCCGACCGGGTTAAGCCGATCTGCCCCCTCTTTGAAGAGTGTGGAGGCTGCCAATATCAACACCTGTCATACACCGCTCAACTTAACTGGAAAACCCGGCAAATCACAGAGCTGCTCAAACGCATTGGCGGTATAGAGGCGAAAGTAGAATTGTGTCGAGAATCGCCAGTTACCTATGGATATCGCTCAAAGATCACGCCGCACTATGATCGCCCTCGTCAGGGTGCCATCGGTGCAATTGGGTTCCAGCGCTTTGCAAACCGATCGATCATCGATGTTCCCCAATGTCCGATTGCAAGCCCAGGCATCAATGCGGAGCTCCCCGAGGCACGTGCGAGAGTCCGGGCACGAGCATCCAAACTAAAACGTGGAGGTACTCTTTTGCTCCGGGATAGTCGAGATGGAGTCTGCTCGGATAATCGGGCTCTCCTGACAGAAACTGTGGGGACGAAGGTATTTCAGTTTGTAGCTGGGGAGTTTTTTCAAAACAACCCTCACATTCTTCCCGATTTGGTGAACTACGCCCTCGACCAAACTCAGGGCCCACGCTTTCTCGTCGATATTTACTGCGGAGTTGGAGTATTCGGAATTTGTGGAGCCAGCCGCTTTGAGCAAGTCAAAGGGGTCGAAATCAACGCCAACGCCATTGCTCTTGCCAAGGCCAATGCCCGCATCAACCAAATCGGTAATATCGATTTTATCACAGGCGAGGCCGAAGCGATTTTTACTCATCTTGATTTTCCAGCGAAAGATTCTGCAGTGATTCTCGATCCTCCCCGAAAAGGCTGTGATGATTCGTTTTTGCGCCAGCTATTGGATTTTTCTCCAGCAAGAATTGTGTATGTGAGCTGTGGGCCTGATACCCAGGCCAGAGATTTACGCACTCTGGTTGACCAGGGGTATCAGCTGGACCGGGTTCAACCCTTCGATCTGTTTCCGCAAACACGCCACATCGAATCGGTGGCCACCCTCTCGAAAAGATAAGTGCACCGTCAACGCATACCATAAAAGGGTCAGTCTGTGTGACGAAGCACTTCGGATTGACTGATCACTCCATCCTTTGCGAGGCCTAGCCCTTCTGACCGAAGCGTCCGCATCCCATTCTGTTGGGCACGATCCAGCAAATCAGACACCCCAGCCCCAGTGATTATCGCCTCCCGGAATGATTCATTCATCAAGAGCCATTCAAATATTCCGGTCCGACCGTGATATCCTGTAAACCGACATGCCTTGCAGCCCACTGGATTCTCCTTGAAAGGAAACACTCCACTTAAGCTCAGGCGGCAATGTGGGCAAAGTTTACGAACTAATCGCTGGGCAAGGACAGCCGAAAGGGTGGCTGCGATGAGGTAAGTCTCCACTCCGAGATCCATCAAGCGGGCGACTGCCCCGACAGCATCATTGGTATGCAAACTCGAAAAAACCATATGTCCGGTCATGGAAGCCTCCACCGCGACCCGGGCCGTATCTTCATCCCGGATCTCACCCACAAGAATGACGTCAGGATCGTGTCGGAGAAATGAACGCAAGGCCGAAGCAAAGTTCAATCCAAGCGAGGGTCGAATGACAGTTTGAACAAGGCCGCTAACCTCGTATTCAACCGGATCCTCAGCCGTGAGGATTTTGATCTCTTCAGAATTAACCTCGCGCAAAGCGCTGTAAAGAGTAGTGGTTTTTCCACTACCGGTAGGTCCGGTGGCAATAAAGATTCCATGCGGGTATGCTGCGACCTTCCGCACCCCAGCGAGTACATCCACCGGCATTCCCAGTTTAGTCAGCCGCAAGTGATCCAAAGTCTGATCCAGCACCCGCAAAACAACACTTTCTCCAAATTGCGTTGGCAAAGTCGATACACGTAAATCAACCGACCTTCCATCCATCAACTTACGGATTCTTCCATCCTGGGGAAGACGACACTCTGCGATATCCAGTTCAGCCAGCACCTTAAGTCGGGATGTAACTGGCATCGCCAGTGCCTTTGGGAATTCCGGCAACTCGCGCAGATTCCCGTCCACCCGAAACCGGACGCGATAACAATCCAGAAATGGTTCAAAATGAATATCACTGGCGCCGTCACTGATAGCTTCCATCAGCCATTGATCCACCAAGGCAATGACAGGTGCATCAGTCGCATAATCAACAGACGAAGAAAGGCGATAAGCACTCTTGTCTTCTTCCTCTACAGTTCCAGAGCCCTGGAACTGCCGATAGACCATCTGAATCATTGCATCTACTTGATTTGGATCTGCGATGCGTAAAATGACGGGTGATGCCAGAATGGTTGAAAGATCCTCTGCCAAATCAGGGATGAAGGGATTTATCGCTGCTACCTGCAATCGATGGTCTTCCCATAAAAGAGGAACTACCCCATATCGCCGTGCAACCGAAGCGGACAGTAAACTGGATACTGACTGCGGAGGTTTGGGCAGAGTATCCATGAGGGGATAGCCTAAAACATGTCCTACCGCTGAAATCAGGGTATCACGGTTATGGATATGTTCCTGAAACAAGGACAGCCAAAGCTCGGGCTGCAGGCTGGCCTTTATTGCGACGGAAACCATTCGGTCCCATACTGATTTATCCGGATTGCCAGTTAAGGCATCCGGAGAAGGATCTCCCGGAATTTTGTTCAAGACAGCAAAAAGACAATAATTACCTCAGGATCTGTCCGCTCAGGCGTGATCCAGAGGTGACGTAATATCGACAAAATCAATGTTCAGCTCGCGGAAACGCTTTTTCATCTCCAATGGAGCCTGACTCTTCTCAAGTGCTTCTTCAGGAGGGATCAAACCGCGTGTTACCAGTGAAGTGAGGTGGGCATCCAGCGAAATCATGCCATACTGGGAGCCAGTCTGAATATCGGAATTGATCCGGTAGGTCTTGTTTTCACGAATCAAGGCTGAAATTGAATGCGTGGTAACCATAATTTCGAAGGCGGCAATACGGCCACCATCGATTCGCTTGCACAAGGCCTGAGATATCACCGCAAGAATGGATGAAGCCAGTTGAGTCCGAATCTGATCCTTGGTATTCTCCGGGAAGGCATCAACAATCCGGTCTACTGTTCGGGCGGCACCTGTCGTATGCAAGGTTGCAAATACCAGGTGTCCAGTTTCAGCAGCGGTAATCGCAGCTTCAATGGTTTCGAGATCACGCATTTCCCCCACCAGAATGACGTCGGGATCCTGACGGAGCGCATCGCGAATAGCCGGAGCAAAAGCCGGTGTATCACTGCCCACTTCTCTTTGCGTCACAATACTTTTCTTATGATCGTGATAGTATTCGATTGGATCTTCAATCGTGATAATGTGGCCGTCCCGGTTTTCATTGATCCAGTTTACCATAGCGGCAAGCGTAGTGGATTTACCACTACCCGTCGGACCCGTCACCAATATAAGACCACGGGGTCGGGTAAGGAGTTCCTTGATTGTATCCGGCAAACCAATCTCCCGCAGCCCGAAAACGCTGTTGGGAATGGTACGCAAAACAATCCCATAATTTCCTTTGCTCTTAAAGACACTGACCCGGAAGCGGGCACGGTCCAGATAGGCAAAACCGAAGTCGCAGCCTCCTTTTTTCTTGAGAGTCTCCTGATTGGCATCCGAGGTAATCGCCTGCATGAGTCCTTCCGTATCGGAGGGACGCAGCAAGGGGCCGTCGACTGGAACCATGCTCCCATGGAGGCGAAGTGTCGGAGGCTGACCCACCCGTATGTGCAAATCACTGGCTCCCTGATCGACCATCAGCTCTAGAAGGTCGTTCATTTCGTAGGGATTATCGAGGACTTCTGGATGAACTTCAGTGGACATGCGAAATAGGAAACGGGGTGGATACGAAGGGCAGAATGCCGTCATAAAAACGGATTTATGATTTCTTGCAACGGCATTCACACGGAAAAAACAAACGCTTTATTATGTAGTTTCCAGAGTTGCGGCGAGAACTTCAGCGGCTGTCGTCAGCCCCAGGGCGACTTTGCGGGCTCCATCCTGCCTCAATGTTCGCATTCCCGACTCGATCGCCCGCTTCCGGAAATCCATGCTTTTAGCCCCTGCGTGTACCCTTTCAGAAAGGAATGGGCTCATTTCCAGAAGCTCAAAAATACCGATACGCCCGAAATAACCGCTGCCTCCGCAGTGCTCGCAGCCCTTTCCCGAACGAAAATGCGCTGCTTCCCCAGTCGGGATCTCCAATAGTTGAAGCAGTTCAGCGGGCAAGTCATCCACAGAGACCGCGCATTGTTGACAGACTTGGCGCACGAGGCGCTGGGCGAGTATTCCTCGTATCGATGAGGCCAAGAGGAAGGGCTTTACTTCCAGATCCATCATGCGGGTGAGGGCTCCTGGCGCATCATTCGCATGCAAGGTTGAAAAAACCATATGCCCGGTCAAAGCCGCGTGGATGGCAGTTTCCGCGGTTTCCCTGTCCCGGATTTCACCAATCATAATAAGGTTGGGGGATTGTCTTAAAATTGCCCGGAGAGCACTTGCGAAATGCATGCCAATTTCTCTCCGCACCGGAACCTGATTTATCCCCTTGATCTGGTATTCAACCGGATCTTCCACAGTGATTATTTTTCGGCCAGAAACATTGAGCTGCTGCAAGGCGGAATAAAGCGTTGTGCTTTTCCCGGAACCAGTGGGGCCTGTAACCAGGAATAGGCCGTCTGCTTGTTGGATGATCCTTTCGAGTGAAGCCAGGTGATCCGGTAAGAACCCAAGCCTTTTCAGCTGTGGGCAAATGTTCCCTTGTTCCAGTATTCTGAGGACCAACGATTCCCCATGTAAGGAAGGCAGGCAACTGGCACGGAGATCAATTACCCGGCCTTCAATCGTTTGACGGATCCGGCCATCCTGAGGCAGCCGTTTTTCCGACAGCGACATCCCAGCCATCAGCTTGATTCTGGAGATCAAAGGTGCGCAAAGGGCAGGCTCTGGTCCCTCCACCGTCCGCAGACGGCCATCAATTCGAAAGCGAACGCGTAATCCCAGAGTTTGAGACTCAAAGTGCAGGTCGGAACTGCGCAGCTGGACAGCTTCTTTCAGGATGTGTCGTAAATAAGCAACCGCTGGCGCATCAGCCGGTTGCTCCAAACCGAGGGTGGATTGCAAATAGAGTGGCTCCGCCCCACCCTCGGAGCAACTCAGTGTCTGCCTTGGAAGGGGAATTTTCCGAATTCTGTCCATCAAGACCTCTTCCTCGACTAGAATCGGCTGGAGTTTTCTCCCGGTTTGACCTTCCAGCCCGTCTATCGATTCAATCCATAACGGATCTGAAATGGCCAATAGCAGTTTCCCGTCCTCCTGTAAGGCTAAAGGTAGAATTTTATGCTTGTGGATTAGATCCGGCGAAATCACGGCCAGCACTTCAGGGGAAGGTTCGAGGATTTCCTCCAGTAGTACCGGGAGTTGAAAGTGTCCCCCTAACATGGTGATGACGTCTTTACGCCGGAGATCCCCTGACCTGTAGAGAAGTTCCAACTGATCATCAGCATGCAGGGAGTCCTCATGAGACGAATCCAAGCCCATTGCTTTGAGCTTATCCAAAGCAACCAACCCATGTTCAACGGACAACCGCAAGATGGTTTCAGCAAGCATGACAAACAGGACAGATCCTATCAGGTTGGAGAGTGGAAATGTTACCATCAAGTCAGAACAATGCAGGTTCCGGGATTTTTTTCACTGGCCGAACCCGTTTCTGCGTGAAAACTGATCCCTATGTCTGAATCTCCCGTACGCGATTTCATCACCCACCATTACCGTCACTTCAACGCGGCCGCATTGATTGATGCGGCCAAGGGCTACGAGCAGTTTCTGGCCGAAGGCAACAAGATGCTGGTCACCCTGGCTGGTGCCATGTCGACGGCCGAACTGGGGCTCTCGCTGGCGGAAATGATCCGTCAAGATAAGGTCCATGCCATCTGCTGCACAGGGGCCAATCTAGAGGAAGACCTCTACAATCTGGTGGCCCACAACCATTACGAGCGGGTCCCCAATTACCGCGAGTTGACCACCGACCAGGAACAGGCGCTACTCGACCGCGGGCTCAATCGCGTGACGGATACCTGTATTCCCGAAGAGGAGGCCTTTCGCGTTCTCGAAAAGCACCTCGTCGATGTCTGGACCGATGCCGACAAGAAGGGCGAAAGCTACTTCCCCTATCAGTTCCTTTACCGAATCCTCAACGAGGGCCGTCTCAAGGACGACTACCAGATCGATCCGAAAAATTCCTGGATGGTAGCGGCGGCCGAGAAGAACCTTCCGATGTGGACTCCGGGCTGGGAGGACAGTACCTGCGGGAATATTTTCGCCGGTCACTGCATCACCGGCGACGTCAAGCCGTCAGCCGTCAAGATGGGAATCGAGGCCATGATCGATCTGGCGGAGTTCTACACCAACCTGACCCAGGATAAGAAACTCGGCTTCTTCCAGATTGGCGGGGGCATCGCCGGGGACTTCCCGATCTGTGTGGTGCCGATGATCAATCAGGATCTGCAGCGCGATGTTCCGCTCTGGGGCTATTTCTGCCAGATCAGCGACAGCACCACCAGCTACGGCAGCTACAGTGGAGCGGTCCCCAATGAAAAGATCACCTGGGGCAAACTTTCCGCTGAAACACCAAAGTTCATCATCGAAAGCGATGCCACCATTGTCGCGCCTCTCATCTTTGCTTACCTCCTGAAGCAGTAGAAGTGCTAAACATCCCGGCTTTGGCGTTGCCATCTCTACGGCTCTCTCCGCAAGCTCTGGATTCCTTTAGCAGATGAGCACCGGAACGAAAAAGAAAATCACTCCGATGATGCAGCAGTATCTGGAGGTGCGGCGTTCGCTGCCTCCCAACACCCTGCTGCTTTTTCGGCTCGGTGATTTCTATGAGATGTTTGATGATGATGCGGTGCTGGGGGCACAGTTGCTGGGTATCACGCTGACTCACCGCAACGGGCAAAAGATGGCCGGCATCCCTTATCATGCCGCCGACAACTATCTGCAAAAGGTGCTCAAGGCGGGCAGGAAGGTGGCCATTTGCGAGCAAACCGAAACGCCAAAACCAGGGCAACTGGTCAAGCGCGAGCTAACCCGGATTCTCACTCCGGGAACGACCCTGGAGGACCATCAGATTGAGGCGCGGGCCAACCACTACCTGCTGGCGGTGGAGCGTGACAAAAAAGGCCTTCACGCGGCCTGGCTTGATCTAACCACTGGCCTGTTTGAGGTGGTTTCCACGGCGGAACCGGAGGAACTGCTCAGCGTCTTCGCCGCCCTCTCTCCTCGCGAATTGATTCTGCCGGAAAGTGAGTCGCTGGCCGAAGGCGATTTTGCCGGCAAGCGGAATGAGCGCTTCCGGGAAGGCTGGGAGCGGCTCTGTGAGGAAGTCCCGGTCTCCAGCGTAGCCGACTACCTCTTTGACCGGCAGGAAGGCACCCGCCTCGTGCTGGAAACCCTTCGGGTGCTTAATCTCGAAGGTTTTGGACTGGCCCGCGACCACCCTGCCCTCGGCGCGGCCGGTGCGGTGCTGGCTTATGCGACTGAAAACCTGCGGGCGCGTCCGGAAAACGTCCGGCGCATTCGGGAATACCGTCTCGGGGGCACCCTCCTGCTCGACCCCGCCACCCAGCGCAACCTCGAGATTTTCAAATCCTCCCGCCAGACCCGCAAGGGGAGCCTGCTCGCCGCGATGGATGCCACCGTCACAGCACCGGGCGCCCGGCTGCTGGAGCAATGGCTGGCGGCTCCACCGCTCGACCTCGGCACCTTGCAGAGACGCCAGCGCTGCGTCGGGGAACTTCTGGAAGCACCCGGCTTTGCCGGTGAGCTGCAGGAATATCTGAAAGGCATTCGCGACCTGCCCCGCATCCTTGGGCGCGTGCGCAACCGTTTGCGCAACCCTCGGGAACTGGGCGGCATCCGCGACACCCTATTGCAACTCCCCCATGTCCGGGCAGTGCTAGGCGAGTTCGATGGCTTTGAACTGGGCGCACTGGCCTCGGAAATCGAAGAGTTCGGCGAACTGCGCGACCTGCTCACCCGTGCGCTCCAGGAAGAGCTGCCCAATCAATTGAATGAAGGTGGCTACATCGCAGATGGGTTCGATGACGAACTCGATCACCTCCGTTCCCTTACCCGCGACAGCAAGGAATGGCTGGCAGATCTCGAAGCCAAGGAATCCGCCCGCACCGGCATTCGCAACCTGCGGATTAAATACAACAACGCTTTCGGGTATTTCATCGAAGTGACGAAGAGCAATCTGCACCTCGTACCAGACGACTATATCCGCAAGCAGACCATGACCAATGCTGAGCGTTACTACACGCCCGAGCTGCGCGAAAAGGAAAAGGAAATCCTCCACGCCGACGAAAAATCAATCGCACGCGAAGAAAGCATTTTCCGTGAGCTGATAGAAGCTGTCCTGGCGCAGGCCGATGCCCTTGAGGCAACCGCCGAAGCCCTGGCCCGGGTGGATGTGCTCGTCGGTTGGGCCAAGCTCGCACGCGAGTGGAACTACAGTTGCCCTCAACTCGAAGACAGCACTGTGCTCGAGATCGAACAGGGACGGCATCCCGTGGTAGAGCAAATGATGCTTGCCGACAAGCTGGCTGGCATTCCCGGACAGCACGACTTTGTCCCCAACGACACCCTGCTCTCCGCTGAGGAAGAACAGATAGCCATCATCACCGGACCCAACATGGCCGGTAAGAGCACTTACATCCGGCAGGTAGCCCTCATTGCCCTGATGGCACAAGTCGGTTCATGGGTCCCCGCCAAGCGTTGCCGCCTCGGATTGGTCGACCGGATTTTCAGCCGGGTAGGCGCCAATGATGAACTGTCCCGTGGAAATTCCACCTTCATGGTGGAAATGAATGAGACCGCCAACATTCTTAATCATGCCACCGATCGCAGTCTGGTAATCCTCGACGAAATCGGTCGCGGGACCAGCACCTACGACGGTTTGAGCATCGCCTGGGCAGTCGTCGAACATCTCCACAGTGAAGCCGAAAGCGGACCGCGCACCCTCTTTGCCACCCATTACCACGAATTGACCCAGATCGAACGCCAGTTGGATAGGATCCGCAACTACCGGGTAGCGGTCAAAGAGTGGAACGACGAGATCATCTTCGTGCGGCAGGTAGTTCCTGGAGCCGCCGACCGTAGTTACGGAATTGCCGTGGCCCGCCTCGCAGGATTGCCCGACACAGTGATCAAGCGGGCCGAAATCATCCTGCAAAAGCTCGAAGCCGACGACTCTTCCCATAATCTGCTCCGCAAGCGGTTGAAGAAAATCAAATCCGCCGAAGACAGCGGCGAAGCTCCGCAGCTTGAGCTGTTTTAGTGGCGTTATAAGAGCAGAGGTCCTAGTCGCCCGGTGGAGTGACCACCCTCCAAAAGGTCAACCGGCTCGGAGCTTCGAGAATCACCATCCGAGGATGTCCACTGCCTTCGCCAGGAATGGAGACGGCACGCCAGGTCTCCAGATCATGGCTGATCTCGAGCTGATAGGCACCTCCGGCAATCGTCGGAAAGACCATCCCAATGCGGCCGGGAGCAGGTGGCGGAAGCATCCGGGTGTGGGTCAGGGTATCTGCGTCCGGCACCATCAATTGGTATTCCTCTACTTCATCCAAAAGCGGTAATTGCAGATCGATCCTTCCCTGATCGGTAAGGAGATAACCGACATAATGCCCCTTGAAGCCGCGTCCGGATAGGGAAGAAGCGGAATCTGTTTCAAGGTCAAAGCGGGAACTCCATTCTGCCAACAGCTCCTGATAGGCAAATTTCTGCGGTCTCGGGGTCCAGTCCATTTTATAGAATGCGGCTTCCGGCTTCCAGTGGCGGCCTTCCCAAAAGCCCCACAACTGGAACCCATCGACCTGAGGATGACTGAAGACAATGGTCAGAAAATCGCGGAGAAAATCGGCTTGAAGTTCCAGATCGGTCGTATCGATATCAAACTCGGTTATCCGAAATCTCAAGTCAGGGAACGCGTCGGCAAAGGACTCAATGATTTCATAAATGCGCGGAATGTCGGTCAGACTGGATTCACTGAAATGCCCCTGAAACCCAAAGCCGGTGATCGGTCCACCATGGTTCTTGATCTTGTGGATGGTGTCTTTGGTCGCGGCATGTTTCACGGTGCTCATGCCCAGCCCGGAGAGGATACCGTAATCATTGAGATAGAGCCCAAGGTCCGGTCCACCGGCGACTCTTGCCTGGATGAACCAGTCAGCCATCAGACCCGGATGCTCGCCTTCGAACAAATCCATCAGGGTGTGATTGTCAAAGGGTTCATTGACGACATCCCATTCATCCAGCCATGGAGAAAAAGCTCCCACCGTCGTTTCAATATGCGACAACACTTCACCCGGAACGGATTGCAGAGCCGTTCCCCCTGCATTGATTCGCTGATTGATCAAATTCGGCAGATTATTTGCCCCCGGCCAAACCAGGACGTGCCCTCTTAGAAAAAATCCCCGCAACCGCAGCCATTCGAGGGCGTTGCGGGTGCGCGTCTGGTTAAAATAGTTGCCCCATTCTCCAATCAATGCGGGCCATTTCAAATCGTTCTCCGGTCCAGATGCATTGAAGAGTTCCAGCATCTTTTCCCGATACATCTCACTATCGCTCCCTGTCCCCATGAGCATATTGGCATCAAACACAGAACCGAAATGAAAGGCATGTCGCTCCAGGCGCAGATGTACCGATCCGGAAATCCCCTCCCCCGACTCAGCATACAGTCGGATGGAATAATCCGCCTTGCGGTATGTTTCAATCCGGGCGGCGGCAGCCTCGCGCCATGACGCTTCCGGTTCGCGCCCACCGTAGGAGAAGGCTGTCCTCGGCAGTTCATCCGGATCACGCGCAGTCCCGTATTGAATGAGTCTCAGTCCGCCGATCTGAACCGTGCGTGACTTGCCTTGTCCCAGCCCCAGCTTTACCAGCACTTCTCCCACATCGTAGTCATCTACAAAGGTAAATGGAAAATAGAACGGATGCCATTCGGCACTGGCGGAAATGATGTTCCAAACTGACTTTTCATAGGGGGATGCCGCCTCTTCCACCATCGCAAGTATTGGACCGGCTCCGGATTCTTCGACAGTTTCCGTCACCCGCATCCAGAAATGCAGCAGAGCCGTATCTCCCTCGCTCACACTTTGCGACAGAGCCATGCTCACCTGCCCGTCCCACACCTCGGCTCCTGGTTCCGGAATACGGATTTCGAGAGCCTCACTGAATGTCGGCCCTGTGGCATCAACGCGTGAGAGCGTCGCATCCCCACTCCCTCCCCAAAAACCAGGCTGGAGAAAGGTCTGTTCGGAAACCAAGTCGATCCCCCCTTCCGGAATGGGCTGAGCGGATTGCCCCCAACCCGAAGTTATTGCCAGCAAGCAGCTCACCATGAAAAGGAGCTTACATTTAACGATGGTACCCATATGAGGAATAGACGGGAATCAAATAGAAGATACTCCTTAGTCTGCTTCGCCGACAGATCTTGGGCAAGGAGGAACGGAGGGATCGCACCTGCTAAACGTCACCTTCACTTCAGCAACCGGGGGTCAAGGGCAAAGGGAACAGGCCCTTCAAATGACAACTTCCGAAAATCCGCCGCCATCGGGTTCAGCAGATAATTATACTCTCCCGGCACCAGGGCACTCGGCACCTTGAGCACGGGCGACTTAGCCTTCTTCTGCCAATCTGCTCCCAATTGCTGGGTCTCCTGACAGATAAAAGGCGCATTCCAGTCCCCTGGTAACTTATGGATATTCAGTTGCTCCGCAAGGGAGGCTTCGAAGGAGACTTCATAGAGGTGAAATTCCAGACCTGCCATTTGCGCGGGCAGATGGACAAGGATTTCGAGGATGGCCAGCGAGCGGTGTTCACTGCAGTAAACCATGCGCGTGCCAACCGGATTCCATCGACCTCCGTAGCGGCGGGCACCTTCTCCATCAAAGGCCCGCTCCGACCAGCGCGGGCTGACGATGCGCCAAGCCGACAGCTTCACGCGAACACTCCATGCTCGATCCGCCCGAGCAGATTCTCCACCTCCCGGGCCCCGGCCTCCGTCATACTGAAGGCCAGAGGGGTGGCAAACCCAAGCCCCCTCAAAGGCACATGGAACCAGGAACAGGCGGCCCTCCCTTCACCGAGGACTTCTTCGGCCCGGGCATATAGGCGGGTATAGCGCACCAGCCGATCCGACTCATCGCGCGAGAGACGACCTGACTGCCTACGGCGGGCCAGCGTACTGCGCGACATGCCGATGCATTCGGCCAATGTCTCAGCGCTCACCCCAAGCAGCTCTTGCAGGGCCGAAAACTCACTCATCGGCAAGCCGGTCTCGATCCTCCGCACCACTTCTCCGGGACCCAGGTCGACCGGGCGGCTCCGACGGGCTTGTGCAGAGGGAGCCATCCCGTAGACGACCACTGGCTCTTCCACTGCATCTGCTCCCTTTTGCTTTTTCCTCATTTGATACTTTTTATTGTCTCTTTTGGGCCTTTCTTCAAGCTTTTTCGTCTCGTCTCCCCAAATGTTCCCGGCAATCCCGGCAGGCTCACTTATCTCTTCGCATATGTATGGGTTCATTTTTCATTTCACCTTGGACGAAGCTTTGCACACCCTCATTCGTATGAAACCGTTCAACTGGGGAATCATCGGACCGGGCAACATTGCCCATGCATTTGCCAAGGGTATTGAAGTCATCGAGGATGGCCGCATCCTTGCGACCGCCAGTCGCCAAAAAGAGAGAGCCGAAGCGTTCAACTCCATGTATGGCATTGAGCGGGCCTATGGTTCCTACCAAGAGCTGGTCGCTGACCCCGACCTCGATGCGATCTATATCGCCACCCCCCACCGTTATCATTTTGAACAGGCTAAACTCGCCCTCGAAGCGGGAAAGCCGGTCCTCTGCGAAAAACCCCTCACCGTCAACGCTGTGCAGGCAAAGGAGCTGATGGAACTGGCCGCAAGCAAGGGTCTCTTCCTGATGGAAGCCCTCTGGACCCGCTACCTCCCGATCTACGCCGTGGTTCGCGACTGGCTGGAAAGAGGGGCGATTGGAGAAGTGCAGCATGTCAGCTCGACGATGGGATTCGCCTGTCCACGGGATACGGATGGGCGCATGTTTAATCATGAATTAGCGGGTGGTGCCCTCCTCGACCTTGGCGTATACAATATATCCACTTCACAATGGGTATTCCGCTCCCAGCCCGAATCCTTCAAAGCCGAAGTGTTCCTTGGGGAGACAGCGGTGGACGAAAGCACCACCGCCGCGTTGAACTATGGAAAAGGCCGCAGTGCCCAGTTTACCAGCAGCCTTCTGGGCAGCCTGCGGGGTGATTTCCAGATTACTGGAACAAAGGGGCACATCCTCATTCACCCGCCTTTCTGGTGTTCCACTGCAGCCACTATCGAAGTCGAAGGACAAGAGGAAACCGTCAAGCGTCCGCTGAGGGCCAGCGGATTTGAATATGAAATAGAAGCCGCCATGAAGGCTATCCGGGAGGGTGCGCTTGAGGAGCCGACCATGTCACACGCTGACATTTTGGGCAATCTACAGGTGATGGACGCGATTCGGGCTTCCGCCGGGTTCCGCTATCGCTTTGAGTGATCGGGAAATGGAAGAACCCGATCAGAATGGTGATGATTTTAATCTGCGCTTCGGAGGCATTACCCGCCTCTACGGAATCGCAGGGATGGAAGCTATCCGCTCGGCCCGAATTCTGGTGGTAGGCCTGGGCGGCGTCGGCTCCTGGACAGTCGAGGCCCTCGCCCGCACCGGCATCGGTCACATGACCCTGGTCGATTATGATGAGGTCTGCATCAGCAATACCAACCGCCAACTCCATGCCCTCACCCGCGAGGTAGGCAAGCCGAAGGCAGAAGCCTTGCGGGAACGGGTGGCGGAGATTGCCCCTCATTGCGCAGTCAGCACCGTCCTGCGATTTTTCAATGAACGGACAGCGGAAGACATCCTTTCACGACGATTCGATATCGTCATCGATGCGATCGACAGCCTGAAAAACAAGTGTCTTTTAATCGACCTTTGCCGTCAAAAGGGCTACCCCCTCGTCACCTGTGGCGGGGCCGGTGGACGCCGGGATCCCACGCAAGTTCAGGTGGCGGACATCACCCGCTGCCATGGGGATCGCCTCCTCTCCCTGGTGCGCAAACAGTTACGGCAAAAGCATGGTTTTCCGCGGGACACTCGGCGGAAGTGGAAGATTGACGCCGTTTTTTCCCCTGAACCCCCACTCTATCCTCAAAGCGATGGCAGAGTCTGTGAAACACCGGAGCCTGGCACCGACCTCCGCCTCAACTGTGAAAGCGGTTATGGAACCGCTTCCTTCCTGACCGGAGTGTTCGGCTTTCAGTTGGCAGCCCTTGCCATCAACAAAATCGTTGCTGCCGCGACACCAGCGCAAGCGCCTTAAAGCGCACTGGCAGCAGCTTCATCCACCAGCCAGGTGGTGATCGATGCACAGGCCTTGAGGCTTTGCACCGGATAGCGCCCGTCTTTCCCTCGAAGCACTTCACTTAAGATATTTGCCTTGTTTGCACCTGTCACCGTAATAATGATTTCACGACAGCAGGAAAGTCCATTGCGGGTAATGGACAGTCGCCAGCCTTTTCCGGGAACATCCACACAGGTAAAAAGCTCCGGAAGGTCCACTCCGAGCAACGGGCTTCCGGGAAAAATCGAAGCAGTGTGGCCATCATCCCCCATTCCCAGAAGGCATAGGTCATAGGCTTTATCGGCTCCGAACTTCTCTATCCAATGCATTTCATAGGCTGCAGCAGCGGCATGTGGGTCGAGATGGGTTGCCCAGGAAAACTTTTGCACTTCGTCAATCTCCAAAGGCTGTAGCATGCAGCGGTCCGCAACGCCGAAGTTGCTGTCTTCACTCTCCAGCGGAACCATCCGCTCATCACTGGTCGTCCATACCGCCTGTTCGATGACCGCTTGAGAAAAGGGACGCCGGGCTGCCGCCCATTGATAAAAGCGCTTAGGCGTCGAACCACCAGTCAGCGCAATGGTTTTGCTCAAACCGGTGCGTACCGCAGCTTCCATCCGCTCAACCGTCACCTCAAAAATCTCCTCTTCGGAGAGTACCCGCACGGTTCCGTAATCTGTCTTCAATACCTTACCCATTTAAAGATCGTCGGGTTCATTCCAAGCAGAAGGCAAGCGGAAAAAAGGTTGAATTCTGCAGTTCCCAATGGAGATGGGGCATATCCAATCCCATTACGAAGCTGAGTATTCAGCTCCGAAGAAAGGTTTCGATCCGTGGCAAAAGGTCCTCGCGGGCATCCTCCAGAACGTAATGCCCGGCGTCCTCAAAATAATGATACGCAGCCTGAGGAAACCGTCGGCGCCATTCCTCATAATACCAGTCGTGAAAACACCAGTCGAGGCCGCCCCAGGCAATCAACATGGGATGCTCCTGCAAGCGATGGAGATTCTGATCGATTTCATCAAGCACCGCCGAACTGGGATGGTTCGCCTCCATCGGGATATCCTGCACAAAACGTGCAATCGCAATCCGGTCATCCCAGCTCCCATAGGGATGGAGATAGCCTTGCTTAACCGCCTTGGAAAGCGGGCGGTCTGTGGTCATAAAAGTTGCAGGCCAGGCAAAGGCATTCAGCCCGCGCACCATCCACTCACCGATCACCGGCCAGCGGCAGACATTGATCCGAAAGGGAATCCGGGGACCACGAAAGGCCGATGTATTGAGAATGACAATATTTTCGATCCACTCCGGATGCCGGGTTGCCAGGCCCATTCCGATCGCCCCGCCCCAGTCATGCACCACCAAATGCATCTTCCTGAGCTGAAGATGCTCCAGCAAGCGTTCCACATTGTCGATGTGGGTTTGCAGGCGATAGCTCCCCTCCGGGGGCTTGTCCGACAATCCACAGCCAATATGATCGGGAACAATGCAACGAAATCCCTGATCCCCCAGATGACGCACCAGGTCACGGTAATAAAAGGACCAGGTCGGGTTGCCGTGAAGCAAGAGAATGGCAGATCCTGCACCTTCATCCAGATAGTGCTGCTGCCCTTCCGGTTGCTTGAAATAATGAGAAGTAAAGGGATAAAGAGCCCGAATCGAAGCTGGCAACTTTTCGACTCCCATCTTGCTGTGGTTATTTGTATTCATGAGGCGGATACAGTGAAGACACCACATTTCAGTCTCCAGAGCGCATCTCCACGCCAAGCATCATCGCGCTGAGTCCGCTTCCGATTCCAAGGAGAGCTACCTTGTGGCCGGGGAGGACATCCCCTTTCAGGATGGCTTGTGCCAGAGTGATGGGAAGCGATACCGAGCCAACATTTCCCATAGTGTCGTAGGTTATGGTGTCTTTGCTCGGATCAATGCCGATGGTTTCAAGCAGACGGCGTTGATGGGTACGCCCCACCTGATGACATACCACCCGGTCAATATCCTCACGGCTCCAACCAGTGTGGTGCAGAAAGCGTTCCCAGCCGCGTTCAGCGACCTTCAATCCCGCTTCAAGCAATTCCTCTGCTTCGGTCAGCATCTCCAGTTCTCCCCCAGGAGCAGAATCTCCCTGGCAGAGCAAGCTGGCCGAAGAGTCGGTCTCAACAATTCCCCCGAGCAGGCGCGGAGTGGCAGCAGGAACGTCATCGACATGGCAGACCACATAGGCGACGGCCCCCGCTCCAATCGTTAAGTTGGCAAAATAGGGTTTGATCGAGCGACGATCCAGGGTCCCGGAAAGGAGGGTCTTGAGCGTCCGTTCGAGCAGGGGCCTGCCATTTTCTCCCGAAACTACCAGTGCACGACGAATCTGACCGCTTTCGATCATGCTGGCTACGAGGGTCAGCCCGTTGAGAAATCCGAGGCAGGCGTTGGAGACATCGAAAATCTGGCAATGAGGCGAGAGGCCAAGGTGGCGGTGCACATAGGCGGCAGTCGCCGGTTCCAGCCGGTCACGGCATACTCCGCAATGCACCAGCACATCAATGGTCTCGCGCCCAAACCCGGATTGAGCGAGGGCCACCTCCCCAGCCTCAGCTGAGGCTTCCGAGGGTAGCTTCCCATTATCCCAGAAGTGACGCTCACGGATTCCGGTCATTAACTCCAGACGGCCTGTCGGGAGGCGAAGCCGCTCGTAAAGTGGTGCCAGCCTCGCTTCTATTTCCTCGGAAGACAGGGCCACTGGAGGAATGACCGATCCCATGGACTCGATCGCCACCTGCCTGAAATGCATGCCTTTGGAAGCTGTCATTGCGGGCGCATGGCCAGGCCGACCACTTCTTCATCAAAATAATTCCAGTCCATTCCAGCGTTCACTACAATGCCCTGAGCATTGATTCCACTGCTGGCAGGACTGAGCAGAAAAACCGCCATGTTGGCTACCTCCTGCGTTTCCAGAGCGCGTTTACGCATGGTCAACTTTTCGGCAAAGAGATAATTCTCCAGATATCCGGGGATGCCAGCCGAGGACTTGGTCTTGAGCGGTCCGGCGTTAACAGTGTTAAAGCGGATTTCCGTGTCCTTGGAAAACGCCTTGGCCAGAAAACGCGTACACCCCTCAAGGGCACTTTTGATCGGCGACATGTAACCGTAACTGGCCGCAGTAACATAAGAGGATATTCCAATCGATACCACCGAGGCCGAGGGCTTGAGCAATGGCTTGAGCGCACGTGCCAGCTCGACCAATGAAAAGGCAGATATCTGCATAGCCTGCAGAAAGTCCTTTCGCTCGGTTTCATGAAACGGAACAAAGCCCTGGCTGTAATTGGCAAAGGCGATCGAGTGGACAAAACCATCCAAGGGGCCCTGCCCGGTCAAGGATTCCGTCAGCTGGGCGGCAGCCCCTTCATCTTCAACATCACAGGTCACACAGGGACGTTCTCCCAGCAGCTTGGCCAGTGAGGCACGCCGTTCTTCGTTGCGCACGCTGTAAATAACGTGGGCTCCATTGCTTTCAAGCGTTTGACCGATCGACCAAGCCACACTTTTGCGATTGGAGAGGCCAATGACGAGGAAACGCTTTCCCTCCAGTTGGAGAAAATTCATGAACGGATTGGCTTAGGATTCCGTAATCAAGGCAAGGGCAAACTCCACCGTGGCGACGGGTTTCCCTTCTTTGCGGGCGGTCCCTTTCATAAAATGAAAGCGGGAAAGCTGCTCCTTGTAAGTGACTTCCAGCTCCAGGACATCGCCGGGCTTGACCATCTGCTTGAAACGGGCGTCCGAGATCCGGGCCAGAATCGGGGTCGCTCCGGAACCGGATCCTTCCTGCCCCGCTTCCATTCGCTTGGCCATGAACACGGCCGCCGCCTGAAAGATGGATTCGCTGATGAGCACCCCGGGCATGATGGGGTTACCAGGATAGTGCCCTTCAAAAAAGGGCTCATTCCCCGTCACTGACAGCCGGGCTACCAGACGCTCCTGATCAAAGGAGACAATTTCGTCGAGAAAGAGAAAAGGGGGGCGATGCGGAATCAACGCCTCGATACCAGCACGATCGATCATGGCAAATGAAGAAAAGCTGCCTTTGCCCATCCGGCAAGCCCAAGGTTCCAGCCATCCTCTCCAGGAAGTTCCCCACCATGGTCATTTACTTCGGTCAATAGTCCGCCTGAAGGGTCAGCCAGGCAGTGCGCCCGGCGGCTATAGAGCGCTCCCCATCACTGGCCACACCGGTCAGGATAATCTCGTCGGAGATATTATCAACCCGTCCAACCAAGGTCCAGCGTCGCCCAAAATCCCACTCAAAGCCTAAATCAGCCTGACTGTAGCCGTCGATTTGGCGTTGATTGAGTGGATCATCAAATTGAGCGGAACTGGCATGCAGGGCTCCGAAAAAAGTCCATTTCCTGTGCGGCTGATAGGTCCATTCCAGCGTACCTGCGTGCCGGGGAACCTGTGGGAAAAGTCTGCCCTCAAGCGCTGGTTGCACGGGTGATTTACGGAACTCTGACTGCAACCATCGGTGCCGGAGGCGAAAGCTCACTTGCTCCGATGCGGTCCACTGCAACTGGTTCTGCCAACCCCATACCTGGGAACGATCCACATTCTCCCGCCGATTATAGCTGCCAGCTGCAGGAACGAATCCGGCCGGCGACTGGAAAGGTCCATCCTCGATGTAGACATTGGCAACAACGTCATCGATACGGGTCGCGAAAACCCCAGTTTCAAAGTGGACTGCATCATCAGGACGAGTGGACAATGCCAGCTCGACGGTGGTAAACTGCTCCGGCTCCAACTCCGGATTGGTATCAAACACATCGGCTCCGACCCGATACGGGCGATACAGCTCATTGATGGTTGGCAGTCTATAGGCATGCGATGCACCAGCCCGAAGTTCGAACTGTGGATCCACCTGCCATTCCCAGCGGACCGCCAGCCCTGGGTGGAAATCCGAGCGATCCTCGAATTGCGCATCCCGTAACGAGACGCCATCACCGATGACGAACTCTTGCAGATAACCATCTTGCTGCCGCCAGTAGTCCAGCCTTAGTGTCGTTTCCAGACGATGGGATTCAGCCAATTGCCAGACGGCTTTGGCAAAAGTCCCGTGAATCCATTGCACCCCCCCAGCCATGCGGCGATTGGACAGCGCAGGACCAAAATCTTCGTTGGTAGCACCCTCCAGTCGGCGGGTATCCGCCCCTAACATCAAACGATGGCCCCCACCGATACCAGTAGCAGCAACGACACTGCCGCCAACCCCCTCGCCGGGAAGATCCCACTGGTGCAAGACCGGAGTTTCGCTGCGACGGTCTTCACTGATCGAAGTAAACACATTTTCAAATTCCCGGTGCTGATAGTAGCCGCTTGCCTCCCAAAACCAGTCTCCGAGATCCCCTCGTCCCGTCAGGCCCAAATCCCAGCCCTTGGAAGCATTGCGGGCCAGCGGGGAGCCGTTTCCTCTCTCTTCTTCAAAATAACTCCAATTCGGCTCCAAGGTTAGCTGGTTACTCACCCGCCAGACACCACGCACTGAAATCGCGTCCACCTCCAAATCTGCCCGGCTATCTATT
Source organism: Verrucomicrobiota bacterium (assembly GCA_050485245.1). Taxonomy (GTDB): domain Bacteria; phylum Verrucomicrobiota; class Verrucomicrobiia; order Opitutales; family Oceanipulchritudinaceae; genus JBJHBA01. The sequence goes on from JBJHBA010000004.1 coordinate 44,680, forward strand.
GATCCCCGGTCATTGGGATGCACTAGAAAATCACCATCCCGTCGAAGAATACGCCCACTGAGTGCAGCCCCATAACTCTCTCGGGAGTGAACCTGCAGGGCAGATGCGTCCATATACCCATGTCCTCCCATCCCGAGCCGAAAAGTCTGCCTGGGTTCAAGGGGGCTGACCGTGGAAAGAGAGACAATCCCCCCCGCACTCATATTCCCCCATACAGCGGCACTGGTTGAAGGCAGCATTTCGATACTGGAAATCTCCACTGGCGCAAAACGACTCCAGGTTACCCATCCCCCAAAGGGATCATTCTGAGGGATACCGTTGAGCAAAACCAGTGTCCGCGATGCCGCATTGGCTCCAAGACCGCGCAGATTGGCGCCCTGAGTCGTCGGATGGGAAGCAGCCGCCGATTCCCGGCGATAAGTCGAAAATGCCGGGTCCATGTTCAGAACCGAATCCAAAGTGAACGGAGCAGCCCGCTCGATGGCACGCTGATCCCAATCGCTTTCCAGACCACCTCCGCTCAGCGCATCGGAAAACTGTCGGGAAGCCTCCACCCTCAATGGGAGCAACTCTATCCCATCAATCTCCGTTTCCAACGCATATCCAGAAACGAAAAAAATAAAGGTCGCGGTAAAGCCCGCCAAGTATTTGCCGATGAATGATTTCAAACTTGGATAACCCGATTTTGACATCGATCTTACAGAATACCATTTCTACGCTTTCTGCAAGCAGTAGAATGGATATGCCTTAAACCCACAAGGAATGGCTCAATCGAAACTTACCGACACGTTAACGGCTGCTACTAAAAAACATGCAATAAAAGATAAGGAATTTACACTATTGACCGTAAGAGCATTATTCCCTACTCGAATACGTAATTCCGGAGTCACCAACCTTCCAGTCCTGTATTTTATTGTATGACCGTAATGGCCGATCAGTCCGTCTATCAAGTAATGTATATCAGTGCTTCAACCGGTGAGTTGAGCGATCATGAGCTTAAGGAATTACTGGATCAATCGAGGCGCAGTAATGCTGCCAGCGGCATCACCGGAATCCTCCTGTATTGTGAAGGAAGCATCATTCAACTTCTTGAGGGTGAAAAAGATAAAGTAGAAGATCTCTATCATAAAATCCGCAATGATCCAAGACACACTCGCTGCATCCGACTCTTGGGTGAATACCGGGAAAAAAGGGATTTCCCCAACTGGTCCATGGGTTTTCAGCTGGTCAAAAAATCGATGAATACTGAAGAGGGCTTTTGCGACGCCATCGAAAAGCGCTCGTTGGAAAGTCTTTGCCTGGAAAACATTTCCCCACGCGTCCGTACCCTCTTGTTGAGCTTTGCCAAGACCAACTGCCTCGAGCGTTAAAGCTGCTTGCGACTGCGAAACTTCACAGTGGCCAGCTTGTCCAGTCCGGCAAACTGAAAGACCCGCTGCGCAGCTGGACTGGCAATCTGAATGGAAGGTTTCACTCCCAGATCCCGGCAGTTCTTCAGAAACTGAAAAACCCAATTGAGCCCGGTCGAATCAACCACTTTCGCTTCCCTTAAATCCAACTGGATTTGCTTCGGGGATTGAGCACGGATTCGGGGCCATTCTGTAGCCAGCCAATTGCCTGCCTCTGGAACGGAAGTACTCTTGAGATCTCCCTCCAGGCGGACCACAACCCGGCGTTTCGACTCTATGTAGTTGGATTCAAGCATCTTTGCCTTTTACCCCGTCGATGAAAAAATCAAAGCGCACCGAAGTCCCTTCATTCTCGATTCCCATTTCATCACTCAGGTGCTGGATCATTCCAAGCCCCAACTGACGACCATCGACCAGAGGCATTTCCGCCAACCGAGAAGCAAGATCGAACTGATGCCCCTTCCCGGGATCATCGACCCGGACACGAATTCTCCGGTCTGACGGCCGGTAACTGACATTCAGTGAGCAACGTTTGGTCGGCAACCGCTCGCATCCGTGAATCATCGCATTGAGGACCGCCTCCCGAATGCAAATAAGCACATCGAAAATGCGATCCTCCAGTTCATTTTCCAATGCAAAGACGAGCGTACGCCGCCAGACAACTTCCAGCCGGTCGATTTGATCAACCTCACTGCCAGCATAGGTCTCGTGAATGAGAGGATGGAATTGGTCGGACACGTTGATTTGAGGGTCAGTTTGAAAGCGGAGAAGAATGAGATCATCGGGAGGCGGTGCGATCAACTCTGACACAATTGCCTCCACAAACAAAGTGTAGAACAATGCCAAAGGATCAATCCCCAATTCTTCAGCCCAGTCGGTCAGGCCATCACTGAAAAGCAGGAATACGTCTCCTTCACTTACGGGCTCAGTGTACACATCTCCCGGCCAGCTTTCAACCCAGCCAAGAGGAAATCCCGGTTTGGCCATGGATCGGACCCACCCTTGGGCATCCACGCAAACCGGGGGAGGATTGCCCGCTACCGTTGTTACAACCTTCCCTGCGTTTAGATCAATTTCCAGTGTGGATATCGCCAAACTGGTCATGATCTCTCCACGGGACTCTGCCGCAGGAGACCATTCTTCCAGCAGAATACGGTTGAACAAGCGAAGACTCTCCCCGATCGGACGGGACGCTTCGATCCCGGCACGGACCAGCCCTTGAAAATAGGAGGAGACATAACCTGCGGTCAGATCATGTCCCGAGACATCTCCAAGGAAGATCACGAAGCGACCATTCCCCATTTGCCGCGCTTGCACAAAATCCCCCCCCACTTCGTGCAAGGGACGATAAAACAACCGCAAATGGCCTTCCAGGCCGGCAGAAGTCTGGGTATTCAAAAAGGTATCGAGCTTACCGGCCGCAGCGATGCCAATCGCATGCTCGGCGGATCGACGCTGCCGCAATGTCCGCTCAATGGCTCTCTCCAGAGCCTCAATTAATTCTATGTAGGAAACCGGCTTCTCCAGAAAATCCGAAGCCCCTGCCTGGAGCGACTCCTTGACCAACTCTTTCTCTCCTTCGGCCGTGATCATAACGGTAGACAAAGTCTCATCTTTCTTGCGGATCCATCCAAGAAGATCCAAACCCGTCTCTCCCGGCATCCGGTGATCCGTCAAAACGGCAAGGAAGGCAGACGACCCCTCCCCCTCAATCAGAGCTCTGGCTTCCGCCGCAGACATGGCCGCCACCACATCAAATCCGCCCAGCCGCAAACTTGATCGAAGAAAAGACAAACCGTATTTGTCGTCATCCACCACAAGTATACGACGGGTCTTGTTTACAGCAGCCATAGTATTGTAGAATCGAGCTTGAGCGAAAATCAGCCCACACCATTAATACACTCAACGTGTGAAGAAACAACTGAACTTCGATCTTAGAGGTGCTTTTCCGTCAATAGAAGGTAAAACCATCGACATTCTGGCCAGAAGCATCCGTCGGGAGGGCGGGCGTCTCTGGATGGTCGGAGGAGCCGTCCGCGATGCCTTGCTGGGCAAAAAAGCTCCAGACCTCGATGCCGAGGTCTACGGACTTGATCCCAGCAAACTGGACAGAATCCTGCGAAGTATCGCCCCCTCTTACCTTGTAGGGCGCTCTTTTGCCGTCTGGAAAATGAAAGGGCTGTCCCTCGATGTCTCGCTTCCGCGTCGCGAGCGGCAAACCGGTCTCCGTCATCAAGACTTCCAGATCGAAGCCGATCCATTTCTCTCGCTGGATGAAGCTGCGCGTCGTCGGGATTTCACGATCAACGCTCTTCTCTGGGATCCACTCACCGATGAACTGGCCGATCCCACCGGTGGTTTGGAGGATCTTGCCCGTGGCATCCTGCGCCACACTTCAGAGCAATTCGCCGAAGATCCTCTCCGCGTACTGCGGGCCATGCAGTTTGTAGCCCGCTTTGAACTCAAAGTCGCACCCGAGACGTCCACACTTTGCCGACAGCTCACCCCGGAACACCTTCCTGCCGAACGGCTCCTGGATGAATGGCGAAAACTGATTGTATCCGGAGTTCGCCCTTCCCTCGGTTTGCGCTTCCTGCGAGATGTCGGTTGGTTGCGCTTTTTTCCAGAACTGGAAGCACTCATCGACTGCCCGCAAGACCCTGAATGGCATCCGGAGGGGGATGTCTGGGAACACACCCTCCACTGCCTCGATGCCTTTGCACGCAGCCGGACAGGGGACCCCCGGGAAGACTTTATCGTCGGGCTCGCTGTTCTCTGCCACGACATGGGCAAACCCCTCACTACAGAGTTCAGTGAAGGTCGTTGGCGCTCGCCCCTACACGAGGCAGCTGGTGAAGCACCCGCACGCTCTTTTCTTCAGCGACTAACCAGAGAATCTTCCCTCACTGAGGATGTCGTTACCCTGGTGATAACCCACATGCGCCCCCACCAGCTCTTCACCGGTGGTGCGGGCGATGCCGCTGTCCGCAGATTAGCGGCCAGAGTGGGACGGATTGACCGACTGATTAGAGTGGCTCAAGCCGACGCCTGCGGCCGACCTCCAATCGAAGTGCGCCACTTTCCTGCCGGTCAATGGTTGAAAGACAAAGCCGAAGCCCTTGCGGTTACAGACAGTCAGCCGGAACCTGTGATAAAAGGACGCCATCTCCTGTCTCTGGGAATGGAACCTGGACCGGCCATCGGCCGCCTCACGCAAGAGCTGTATGAACGACAGCTCGACGGAGAATTTCACGATCTCGAGGCGGGACTCACTCTGGCCAGAGAAATCCTGAAAACGAGCAGGAGCTGATCCGGAGCAACCAGCTCAGGCAAAGACTTCGCCCTGTTCGAAGAAGCGCTTGATTTCTGCAGCGGCGGCTTCCGGACTGTCAGATGCATGCACAATGTTGCGCATCACATCCGTGCCCCAGTCCCCGCGAATGGTTCCTGCAGCCGCCTTTTTCGAATCAGTCGGCCCCACCAGCAAACGAACACGGTCAATCACCCCATCTCCTTGCAGGACAAGCACGATCACCGGGCGGGAACTCATGAATTCCTCAATCTCCGGGAAAAAGGGCTTGTCCGCGATATGGGCATAGTGCTCACGGAGCTTGGCCTCGCCCAGTTGCGCCATCTTGGCCGCAACCACTTCGAAACCTGCTTGTTCAAAACGGTCAATCGTCGCTCCGACCTTTCGCTTGGCGAAAGCATCGGGCTTAAGAATGATCAGTGTTTTTTCCATATTTGGTAAACGTCGCTGCATCAATAAGTAGCAATTAGTCAGTCCGATCCCTCCGAAGGCGCAAGCAAAAATCCATTTTCCCGCCACCACCACATTTAACCAGACTGGTAATTGGCTCCCTTGCCGCACCGAACCAGTAGCCGTCCACCCACCGCCTGCAAAACGGCAGGATCTGCACATAGCCACTATTTACCAGACTGATAACTGGCCCTCTGTTGGGATGCCCAAGCTTACACTCTTGCAAATGAGCCAGGGTGCTGTAAGGTTCCTGTAAACCATTTCTCAGTGCTATCATGAAAACCCTGCTCCCCATTATATTTCTGATCCTGGCTCTGCTTGGGCTGGGCTACGGCTATTACGCACACCAGCAGCAATCTGCCGCTGAATCTGCCCGGGCAGAACAAATCGCCGCGCTTGAAGCGGAAACCCAGCGGCTTGATGCGGCCCGTGTGGCCGCCGAGCAATCCGCCCGCGAACGTGAACAGGCGCAGCTTGAAGCACAGCGGATGGCCGAACAACAGGTCGCCGAGGCCGAAGCGGAACGCCAACGCCGTATAGAAGAACTCAATGCACGCTTGGAGCGTGAAGCCGCCGAGCGCCGTCAAGCCGAAGAACAAGCTGCCCTCCTCCAGCGTCGAATGGAAGAGCTGTCCATCGCCCAGCGCGAAGCGGAAGCGCGCCTCGCAGATCTCGCCCGCGCTCGCGAGCAAACCGAAAGGGTGGCCGATGAAGCCAGCGATCTCGAATCCGAACTCGCTGCCCAGCGTGATCAACTGGCCCGTCTTCAGGCCGAAAACGAGGATCTGCGCAGGCGTCAGCAAATTGCTGAGCAACGCCAGATGGAAACCGAAGAGGCAATTGTGGCCGCGGGAGGCCGCATCCGCATCCCCTTTACCGAAATCCGCTCACCCAACGCCCAGCGCTATCAGTCTTCCCTCCACCGCGCCAGAGCGCATGGCGACGAATAGTCGAACGAAGTCGTTTTCAAATTTCCCCAAAACGCAGGCTGAACCCGCCTGCGTTTTTTTCACCCCCGCCTCACCACCCAGAAACGACAGTCATCCGCAAACTCGCGGACTTCCTGAGGCTCATTGGCGATTTCCGAGCGCATGGCATCTTCCACGTATTGCCAGCCGGTCTCCGTCAAATCTTCCATCACTTCTGCCCGAGTCGGGACATGAATGAAGTGCGCTCCGATCTCGGCCTCTACCCAACGATCCCCAAACTCCGACAAGCCCTCGGGCCGTTCTCCCTTCTCCCAACGGGAAGCCGCCTCCTGCCAGAATTTGCCCACCGAATAATGGTCCCGGTCATGAGTGGTAAAGACAAAGTAGCCGCCGGTGCGAATGACCCGCCGGATCTCCCGCAAGGCCTTCCGGCGTTGCTCTCTCCCCGGGATTTGCATGAGCCCATTAAAGCCGAAAACCGCGCCATCAAAGAGTTCATTTTCAAATTTTAAAGCAGTGGCATCGCCGACCTGAAAGCTCACCGGATACTCCAGCAGCGTCGCCAGCTTGCGGGCTCTTTTCACCATCGCCCGAGAGTAGTCGATGCCCAGTACATGAACGTAGCCGATTTCGTGCATCCCAAAGGCTATCCGTCCGGTCCCGCAACCCACTTCCAGAATCCGCTCAGTCGTTGCAAACAAGCGCTTCAGCACCACTTCCTCCGAACGCCACAGCCCCACATTGGCCGTCGCCCGGGCATAGTGCTCCAGCACATCTTCACGTTCAAAATACCCACGGATCGCTTCATTGTTATCCGACATTCCATCCACTCTGCTCACCCCTTACTCACAGGCAAGCGCGTTCCCACCTTCCCCACCCTGTCTACTCCATACTCCGACAAAAGCGCGTACATCCCTAACGTGGCGTACACCCCTAACGTGGCGTACGCCACGTTAGGGGTGTACTGTTTTTCCTCTGCTTTCCCGGATAGAGCAGAGTCCACCCAAAGAAAACCCTTTTAAGAACAGAGGGATTCAGTTCGAATTTAGTAGCTATAGATTGAGCGAAATCTGCTCTGAATGCGGTTTTCAAAATAAACGATTTCCAGCTACCACTAAGCAGAACCCACGTTTTGGCCCCTGGGGAAACGGGCATTTTCGCACAATCCTAACGTGACGTACGCCACGTTAGGGGTGTACGATTTGGCTAGGGGGTAGTTTCATACCAGGGTGTATTCGCAGGCGGGATGGAATCCATGCTGCGGGTGTGAGTAGATTGATCGGGAGTGACGGGCGAGGACGAGGGGGCACAGTCTTATGGCTTCGCGAACTGAGCGAAGGTAGAGGCTTACAGTTCCTCAGTTTTTGCTGGAGAGGACGTGGAGATTAGCCATGGAAATGCCACTCAACATTGATCCGACAATCCCCAGAAAGCCCTGATCGGTCCCGGCGAGGTAGAGGTTGTCGAGATGGGTTCGGCCGTCCTTGACCTTATGGGGAGCCCCGTAAATGGCACCGGCGAGGTGCCCGGTATACTTTTCCACCGTCCGCGGCGTAAACATATCGGTTTCGCGGATGTGTTGACGGAGGATTTCCGGAGTAACGACCGGAAGGAAGCGCAGGGCACTTTCCTGCAAACGGTCATACCAAAACAGCTTGCGTTCCCGATAGGTCGCTTCCGGCAACTGTTTCCAGTAAGCGTAATCGGCCATGGCGGTAATCCGCAACCACCCTTCATCCAACTGCTGACCGTCGGGATACCAGTAATTGTTGGGAAAGCAAATCACCCCGCTGCGCGGGTCCACTTCCGTCTGCGGGCGCTCATAGTGGAACTGCTCACTGTCGTTGAAAAAGACAATGGTTTCGTCCCACCCCAGATCCTTGGGCTGGCAATCGAGCACACTGATGGTTTCGACAAAACTAAGTCGCCCGATATTATCCGCTGCTATCTCAGGGGGGCGGTCGGAACACATCCGCAGGGTTTCCACCACTCCGGCGGTGGAAATGATGTGCCGGGCGGTGACGGTGGAGCCGTCATCCAGTTCGAGGGCAGTGGCTTTGCCGGATTCCGCAATAATTCGGCGAACCCCGCATTTCATCCGCCGCTTTCCTCCGAGTTCACGGAAGCGCTGGAGGAGTGCCCGGATGATGACGCGCACCCCCTCCAGGGGACGCCCGAAGCCTTCCTCGAAGAGCGCTTTCCACATGATGACAAACTGGTCCCAATCGATGTCATTTTCACGGGCGCTGCCGTAGTAAAATATCGGGCAGAAAAGCATCTCCGCGAGGAGCGGTTCCCTCAGGATCGAGGCCACCCGCTGGCGGGCGGACTGCGCCGAGGCGTTGAGGTCGAATTCGTCGTGCTCCAAAACTGCCCGGCGGAGAGCCCGGAAGTGATCGATGTCGGCGGGAAACGCCTTTTCCACTTCCGCTTCGAGCATAGAGAAATCGTTGGTGAAGCCGAGATTGACGTCTGGAAAGGCGATCCGGCTGCCCACTTGGGGAGCAAGGTCGAAATCTTCCCGACGCAGGCGCAATTGCCGCAGAAGCTTGCCCAGAGGTGTTCCTTTGACGCCCGCTTCGACATAATTGGTGACGGCGTGCAGGCCGACATCAAAGCGCCTTCCGTCAAAAGAATAAAAACTGTTCAGCCCGCCGGGCGCATTGTGCCGCTCGACGATGAGGACGGAGCGGTCATACATGGCGAGGCGGATACCGGCGGCGAGGCCGGCCATGCCGCAGCCGATGACGACTACGTCAAAATGCTGGGAGTCTTCGTTCATTGCGGGCCCGTAGGTCGTGACCCGGCCACCTGCTTACGCGTTGACGGCGTTGAACTTCGGCGTGAGGTATTCCGCACAGCTGTCGAGGGAGGCGAGCTGCGGGTAATCCTCCTCCGGGACTTCGATCCCGTGTTGCTTGCGAAGCTCCATGACGATATCGAGGAAATCCATGGAGTCGAGGTCAAGCTGGTCGCGCAGGCGCACATCCGGCTTTACGTTGGTCAAATCTTCGTCGGGTGCGATCTCTCCGATGATGTCGAGAACGATCTGCTGGCACTCTTCCTTGGTCATATTCAGCGCAGTTGAAGTGGTTTTCCTTTAGCGTGCAAACTTTTTAACGATTACGCATGAGTTGATCCCCAACATTCCGAAACTGTTATTGAGGATGATTTCAATTTTATCAGCCTGAACCGGCTGGTTGACAACGAGGTTGCCGGGATCGCATTCCGGGTCGATTTCATCGACATTGATCGTCGGATGGATGATTCCGTCTTCAAAAGAAGGCAGATTGCCCGCCAGTTCGAGGGCTCCGGCCGCCCCCATGGCATGGCCGATGTAGCTTTTGGTGTTGTTGACCCTGGTGCGGGGGCAGCTCTCCACCGGAAAAACCTCACGAATCGCGCTGACCTCCTGGATATCGCCCTGTGGTGTGGAAGTGGCGTGGGTGTTGATGATGTCGACGTCGGCAGGCTGTAGTCCGGCCTTGGTGAGGGCTGCCCGCATACATTCTGCCTGGCGTCCGGCATGAGGCAGAACCGCATCGGCAGCATCAGAGTTCATGTGGTAGCCGACCAGTTCCCCATAAATTTTTGCACCGCGGGCGAGAGCATCAGAGAGCCGTTCCATGGTGTAGAGGGCTCCTCCTTCACTGACGACAATCCCGCTACGGGTCTTGTCAAAGGGGCGACTGGCCTTGTTCGGATCTTCATGTTTGGCCAGGGCTCCCTGGCTTTTGAAACCGGCAAAAATGCCAAAAGTGTGGATCGACTCACTGACCCCACCCGCCACCGCGAAGTCGACTTCACCGAACTTCAGCATGAGATAGGCTTGGATCAGCCCCGCATTTCCGGCTGCACAGGCAGCGCCGATGGTGTAGTGCGGTCCGGTGATCCCGAGGTTCATCGTCACCTCCCCGGCGGGATTGTTGGCCACGGTGCGGGGGTTGTGGTGGTGTGACCAGTAGCGCACATCATAGTCGAACTGGGAGATATTGTGGATCTCGTTCTCGGTCTCGACATTGCCATGCTCGGTGGTGCCGATGTAGACGCCGACCCGGCTCTTTTCCACCGCATCCCAGTCGATGCCCGCATCAGCGATGGCCTCACGGGCGCAGTAGATTGCAATGCTGCCAGCCCGGGTGCTCACCCGAAGCTCCTTGCGCGTCTGATATTTGCGGGCGTCGTAGTTACAGACGCCAGCATGGACTTCACCCATGTGGCGCATCTCAATGTTGACCACGTTGGGTTTGCCCGCGAGGAGATTGGCGCGCATCTCGGCAAGACTGTCACCAATCGGTGAAGTCAAGCCAATGCCGGTCAGCACTATACGTTGATCATCTGGAAGGGGAGACACGGATACTTCAATAAAATGAATGGGAGAATGGAGCAAAAACTCCGATCACGGTAAACCTCGATATGAAGATAGTGCAATTTTCACTGTCAACCCAAAGGCACTATTAGGCAAAATGGTGGGCCTGAAAGGTGAACTTTTCAAGAAATCCAGCTAAAAACCTGTTTTTCGGCTGGTCTCAACTGCGAATGCATCCCATTTCTGGCCCCATGAATGTTCTCGTTGTCGGAGGAGCCGGCTACATTGGTAGCCATTGTGTTCGCCAATTGGAGGCCACCGGGCATCGTCCGGTGGTACTGGATAACCTCGTCTACGGGCATCGTCAGGCGGTAGCCGCGCACATCCCCTTTTATGATGGAGATCTCGGCGACCAGCCGATGGTGGAGAAAGTGCTGCGGGAAGAGGCCATCGATGTCGTCATGCACTTCGCTGCCTTCGCCTATGTCGGCGAGTCGATGAGTGATCCGCTCAAATACTACGACAACAACATCGCCAAGACCGTCACTTTGCTCAAGGCGATGCATTCCGCAGGAGTGAAAAAATTCGTCTTCAGCTCCTCCTGCACGATTTTCGGCTATGCCGAAAAAATGCCGATCACGGAGGAAACGCCGATTGCTCCAATCAGTGTCTATGGGCAAACGAAAGCCGATGCCGAAGTCTTGCTGGCCTACTGTGCCGAGGCCTACGGCATGAGCGTGGCTTGTTTTCGCTACTTCAATGCCTCCGGGGCAGCCGAAGACGGATCGATCGGGGAAGACCACGACCCTGAAACCCACCTCATCCCTCTGGCGATTTGGGCCGCGCAAGGCAAGCGGGGCGAGTTGACGGTTTTCGGAGACGACTACAAGACCCCCGACGGCACCTGCTTACGCGACTATGTGCATATCGATGACCTCGCCCGTGCCCACATTGCGGTCTTCCCTAAACTGGAAGAACCTGGTGCCCGCCTCTACTACAATCTCGGCACCGGCACCCCGGCCAGTGTGCTCGAAGTCATCCGGGCGGTGGAAAAGGTCACCGGCCTGAAAGTGCCCTATTCGATTGGTGCCCGCCGCCCCGGGGATGCCGATGCCGCCTACGCCAACAGCAGCAAAGCGCACGATGAGCTGGGCTGGGAACCCCAATATAAGGACATCGAAAGCATCGTGGCCAGCGCCTGGAAATGGCATCGGTCCCATCCCGACGGGTTCGGGACGGAAGTCTAAACTGCTGCGGTTCACTTTGACCGGGCCTTGACATTGTTTCCGCTTCCGGCGATGGAATCGGGTGATGAAACCCTCGCGTCGCTGTCGGATGGGGTTTTCCCTGATCGAGGTCTTGATCGCTGTCACCCTGATCGTGATCCTGACCTCTGTGCTGCTCTCGGTCGGGGACGGAACCCGTGCGGAAACCAAGCGTCGTCTGGCTGAGGCTGAGCTGGCCATGCTTGGACAAGCACTGGAACGGTACCGGACTGAGCATGGAGATTATCCTCTGCTCTCCCCTGGAACTGTTCCCGAAGTCAGCATGTTCCACGCCCTGACGGATCCCCCCGGATCCTTTGCCACTGAACAACTCCGTACTGGGCCTCCGCCGAGAGGCCATCCCGGCGGGATGCCCGGCCAAACCGTCATTCTCGATCCTTGGGGGCAACCCTACATTTACCGCTACCGGGAGCAGGGGGCAGATCTCTGGCAACGGCAGGGCTATATCCTGCTATCACTCGGTCCGAGTGGGCAGGCTCATGCCGAGAGCGGACAGCATGAGTCGCCACACATTCCGCCCAGCGGCCTGATTCCTCCAACCTATCGCCACGCTGAACATGCCCATGACAACCTCTTCCTTTCCCCCTGATTACAGAAAGCGGGGATTTTCCCTGATCGAACTACTCACTGTCATCGCAGTGATTGGCATTCTCGCCACCATTCTGCTGCCCGCCAGTTCCGCGGTGCGCCGCTCTGTGCTCACCGCAAAAACCAGAGCCCAACTGGCCAGCTACACCCTCGCCTACGAAGCATTCCGCGCAGAATACGGCTTTTATCCGACGATGGGAGCCCCCGGTGCTGAATTCGCCCTGGCGGGAAACAATGCTGTCTTCATCGAAACCCTCAGTGGGCGGACGATGGATGGCGGCCCTGCCCGGCACCCCTATGCCCGCGGCGCCAACCGCAGCCAGTTGCGATTCCATGGGTTCAGTCCGGGTGAATTTGCCAAAAGCGATTCTCCACACCATGGCCAACTGGTCGATGCCTTTGGGAATCCTCACATCTATGTGGTGATTGATCGCAAGCTCTCGGGAGCGGTCCATGCCGCTGACTTTGTCACCCTGCCTCCTGAGCTGCGACCTGAGCAGCTGCAGGGAGGTGTCTATTTCTACTGCGCCAACCCTCACAATCATCCCGACTGGCAATGGATACGAAGCTGGGAGTGAAAACGATTCGGACGAAAACTGGCTTTTCCTTGCTGGAGCTGATGATGGTCGCTGCTTTGATTGCGGTGATGGCCGGAGCCATCCTGTTCGGGCTGCGCCGCGGGGACGAGGGGCTGCGATTGCGTCAGGCGGAATCAGTCGCCGCCAGCGCATTCCGGATGACCCAGACGCATGCCGGACTCCAGTCCACCCGGGGCCGCCTGCTGATTCTGGAGACACCTGATGAAGCCGAACGGCATCTGCGTTGGCTCGGCATGGTGGTGGAATCGCCGGATCGGCCCGGGTTCTGGGAGGCCATTCACCATGGGGAGTCATTACCCAGAGGGGTCGTATTTCATCCCGAATACTCCCGCTGGAGTGGGACCATGCAGTTGGCCTTTCCCCGCTCCACTCCCCAGCCAGAAGGGATTGGTGAGCGTTGGTATTACTACGAGTGCTCCTCCCGCGGCCAGCTCACTGCGGAAGGGAGACAGACACTGGTATTCACTTTGAGTGGAACGGATGCAGAGGAACTCCTGGGCGGCTTTGCAATTTTCCAACTGGGAGAAATCGTCTTTCCGCAAGATCCACAAGCCCTGCTGCCATGAGTAAATGCCCACCTGCCTTTACCCTGGTCGAAGTGGTCCTCGCTACCGGGATTTTCGCGCTTGGGGTGCTCAGTCTCATCGGACTGATGGCGACAGTCCTATCACCCAAAACCATTGCCCCGCCGCCAGGGGAATGGTCAGAGGCCACCAAGGCAATTAAAGAGACGCTCCACCGCAGCCCCCTGACGGATTACGAGCGGCATCGTGCGGCCTACTTGTCGGGTCAAAGCCGCACCCTCTACGCTTATCGTCTCACCGCAGAAGAGCGGCAGCTTCACTGGAAAGTGAGCGATGCGAACCAACTGCTGATAGATCTGGAAAAACAAGCGGCCGGGGCAATTGCCCTGGAATCCGGCGTCTATCGCTTCGAATTGGCTCTGTCTCCGCAACACCACGACCTGAAGTCTCCACCGCTCAGTTACCTCATCTTGCGGGCGGATCTGGCATATTCCGGTCCCACTTCGCCGGACGATGCCTACCGTATTCTGCTGCCCGCGACAAACCTCTGGCTGCCGCTTCAGACGCAATCCCTGATCTATTCCCCATGAAAACGAGTATACAGGGCCACACCTTACTGGAGGTGATGATGGCATCCGCCTTGATGCTGATCCTGATGGGAGGCGTGCTCGCCCTGACCCGGATCAGTCTGGAAAGTTGGAACCGCCACAACGAGCGCACACAACTCACTACCCGCGCTGAAAGCATTCTCGACCTCTTGGAGGCAGACCTCACGGGTGCACTGATCCGGCGAAGCAACGATGGACAAGCGCTCTTCCTGATCGAGCCAATTGATTCCGAAAACGGGTCCGGTAAGGCTTTGCATCTTCGCTTTTACTCAAACAGCGCTGGAAGTCTGACCTCTGCCGGATCCCTGCGCCAAGTCGAATGGGTCAACAGCCAGCAAGCTGCGTATTCTCCCTTCATCGATCAACGGCTTCCTGTTCTCTATCGAATCACCCGGGATCCGGAGACCAGTTGGCAGCTCTGGCTGAACCAGACCCAGTCGACAGGTTTTCCTCCCGGACTCACCCTTGATACAGTGGAGTCGGCAGAGAATGCATTCCTCACCGCATATTGTGTGCATTTCGAGGTGTCTGTACGGTTTTATGGATACGATGGAACAGAACTTTCCCTCCCCGAAGCCACCGTCCGCACCCTTCCTCATTCTTCCGCATCAAGCAGGGGCACTTATTATCTGGATATCAGCCTCGGCCTGATCCCCGCCGCCTCAGCAAATACCCTGTGGGGGAACGAAAGGCTGAGCGTGGAAGAAGAGAAAGCATGGCTGGAAAAACACACTTACCTGAGCCACCGCCGCGTGGTGTTACGGCAATCGAACTGAGTAATCCACAGCTCCCCTCAATTTTCGTCCCTGGCTGCTTCAGTCGTTCGAAGGAAGCTGAGCAAAGGGAAATGGAGGCGCGGGTCGGAATCGAACCGACGAATAGAGGATTTGCAGTCCCCGGCCTTACCACTTGGCTACCGCGCCGTAAGAAGCGCGTAAAGTCATCAGTCTTCGCCCCCGGGTCAACTCGGAAATGACAGTTTTTCCATTCCTTTCCGGGGAGGGATGCCGCGCCGGGCTTAAAAAACGCGGGCCAATCGTCCCAACGGCTGGGGATGAAATAAATTAAGTCCCCGCAACCTGCATTTCGGGCTAGACTTGAAAAAGGGGGATTCGGATGATGCCCGACATGTCGGCTACCGTCTTCACGATCGCCAACCAAAAGGGTGGCGTCGGCAAAACCACAACTGCCATCAACCTCGCTGCGGCCCTGGCCGAGCGCAAGGTTCCTACCCTGCTGGTCGATCTTGACCCGCAAGCCAACGCCACCAGCGGTCTCGGTTTCGAGAAATCCCCCGGAGGCAGCCTCTATGGCCCGCTCCATGGAGAGGGCAAAGCGATGGACAAGGTGGTGGAGACCCGGATCGACCGGCTTTCGCTGATTCCCTCCGAAGTCGATCTGGCCGCCCTTGATATCGATCTGGCCTCCCGCGACGAGTATCTGCTCCAACTGCGCAAGGTACTGCAACCAGTCCGCAATTCGGACCGGTTCGGAGCCATCATCCTCGACTGCCCTCCCGCCCTTGGGATGACTTCCATGAATGCGCTGGCGGCGGCTGATTACCTGCTGATCGCTCTGCAATGCGAATACCTCGCGATGGAAGGCCTCGGCCAGATCCTCAAAGTGGTCGAGCAACTCAAAGAGGCCAAGGTCAATACCCACCTCGAAGTCGGCGGTATCATCATGACCATGTTTGACGTCCGGACCAATCTAAGCCGTCAGGTTGTCTCCGAGGTGCAAAGGGTTTTCCCCGACAAGGTCTTTCAATCGGTCATTCCCCGCTCGGTCCGCCTGAGCGAGGCGCCCAGTTTCGGACAGACGATTTTCGAATATGACGGCATGTCTCCAGGAGCGCAGGCCTATAAGCAACTGGCCAAAGAAGTGGCCAAACGCTTTGCCTTGAAAAAATAAGGTATGCCACCGGACCCGGAGTATCCCAACTGCACATGAATGAGAGCCGCCACAGTGAGGCCGAAACCGACTATGCGCCCCTCGAAGCACAGCTCGGTCATTCCTTTTCCAACCGCGCCCTCCTGGAGCGTGCCCTGACCCACCCTTCCTACAGTCAGCAGCCCGGAGTCTCCATCAAAAACAACCAACGCCTGGAATTTCTCGGTGATGCCGTTCTGGGAATGATTCTGGCCGAGCGCCTCTATGAGACGCTGCCCGCCGAACGGGAAGGTGTCCTCACCCAATACCGCTCCATGCTGGCCAAGGGCGAGCACCTGGCGCAGATGGCACGCGACCGGGGAATCCCGGTATTTCTCCGTCTCAGTGATGCTGAAGTCCGCAACAATGGTCGTGACCGCAACTCGATCCTCGAAGATGCCCTCGAAGCGGTCATCGGGGCCATCTACCTCGACAGTGATTTCCCCACCGTCCGCGAAGTAGTGCTCCACTGGTATGGCGACATAGAAAGCCTCCTCGAAGCGACCCTCAATTATCACAATCCCAAGGGACGCCTGCAGGAACTCGTTCAGCCAAGCTTGGGTAACGACTCCATCGTCTACGAACTGATCGACGAATGGGGACCGGCCCACCTCAAGCATTTCAAGGTTGCCGTCTCCATCGGAGGAAAACCTGCGGGCACCGGAGAAGGCTCCTCGAAAAAAGAAGCCGAAGAACAGGCTGCCCGGGTTGCCCTGAAGCAAGTTGATGCCATTCTTGAAGCGTGAAGCCCATCCGTCTTCCAGCCAAGAGTTCAGCTCGGGTGATTCGCGGAATTCTACCTCCCCTGCGAGCCGCCGTCCTCGAGCAACTCAATCGTGAAACCAGCACCCTCACAGTCGCGCTCCTGCCGGGGATGCGGGAAGCCGAAACGCTGGCGGAAGATCTGGAATTTTTTGCCCGGGAAGTCGCCCGACGTTCCACCCCTCTGGAAGTCCTGCTCCTTCCGGAAGTGGACGATGCACTCGACTCGGATCAGGATGAGCGCGATGCGGAAGCCAGACTCGATCAACTGGCCACCTTGACCCGACTGGGAGAACGTTTGGGAGAAACCAAGCCTCCGCCTCTGATCCTGATCACCACGCTTCCCGCCCTGCTGGCACCGGTTCCGGAGCCGGGCGCGCTACGTCAGTCCTCGATTGAACTAAACCGGGGGGATTCCATTGGGCTCGATCGGTTACGCCAGCGATTGCTGGACGAGATGGGCTACGATGCTGAAGCCGTTTGTGAATATCCGGGGCAGTTGGCCGTGCGGGGAGGTTTGCTGGATGTGTATCCATTTAATGGTGACGGCCCGGTTCGGATTGATTTTTTCGGGGACGAAATCGATGCCATCCGCCCTTTTGACCCGACCACCCAGCGTTCGGAAGGTGAGACGCCCTCCATTTCCCTTGCCCCCTGTCCGGAGCGAACCGAGGTGACCGGTCGAGGTGGTGCGCTACTCAGCTATCTGGGGAAGGGTGTGCAATGGGCCTTTCTCGAACCAGAACGCCAGCAAACGGAATACCAGGAGTTCTTTTATCGCTACGAACGCCTCGATGACAACCGCCTAACCGTTGAGCGAATCCTCCAGCGAAAGGAGGGAGACGCCGACACCTTTTACGCCCTGTCTGAATTACCGGATGAGGATGATTTCTTCGGTGAGTTCCAAACATCAGCCTTGGAATGGCAGGCCGAGGCACTGGAAATTTACCGGGAACGACCGTTGCAGGATGCCTTCGGACTGGAGCGTCTGGAACGGGAGCAATTGGCTCGTGCCCATTTCATTGAGCAACTGTCCGAGTGGCAGCAGGAAGGGGCTGCCATCTATTTGGTGGCCCACAACAGCGGGGAAGCTGAGCGCCTCCTGGACCTCTTTACGGAAACCTTGGGATCGGATCACTTTCAACCAACGGTGCTCCTCGGTCAACTGGCCCGCGGATTCCGCATCGAGGGAGAGGCGGTCCGCCGCTTCAGCTGGGTAAAAGGCCAGCCCACAGCCATCGTCCTCGCGACTGAAAACGAAATTCTCGGTCGCACCCAGCAACTCCCCGCCGGCAAGCCCCGCCGGAAGGTCCCGATGCGCTCGCGGGTCGACCAGATGCTCGATTTTTCCGAGCTGATCGAAGGCGACCTGCTGGTGCACCTGGCACATGGCATTTGCATCTTTCGCGGTCTCTCGAAAATGGACCTCAAGGACCGCACCGATGAGGTCATCTCCCTTGAGTTTGCCGATGGCATCATCCTCCACCTGCCGCTGCACGAGAGCCATCTGCTGACCCGCTATCTGGGCTTGACCACGGTCACCCCGAAACTGGGCAAGCTCGGTCGGGGCACCTGGGAAAAAGCCCGGCGGGAAGCAGAGAAGGCCACCTTCGACTTTGCCGCCCAGCTCCTGCGCCTCCAGGCCCAGCGGGCACAAGGCGGCGGACATGCTTTTTCTGCGGAATCCACCTGGCAGCGCAGTTTTGAGGCGGCATTTCCCTACCGGGAGACCCCCGATCAGGCTGAAGCCATCCGGATGACCAAAGCGGATATGATGGCTCCATGCCCGATGGATCGCCTGATCTGTGGCGATGTCGGTTTTGGCAAGACCGAGGTCGCCATCCGCGCCGCTTTCATGGCTGTGATGGACAACAAGCAAGTTGCCATCCTCGTGCCCACCACCGTGCTCGCACAACAACACTTCAATACCTTTCGCGAACGCATGGCGGAGTATCCCGTCACCGTCGAGATGATCAGCCGCTTTCGCACTCCTGCCGAGCAAAAACTCATCCTCCAGCAGGTGGCCGAGGGTAAAATCGATATTCTCGTCGGCACCCACCGGTTGCTGAGCAAGGATGTCGTTTTCAAGGATCTCGGACTGCTCGTGGTGGATGAGGAGCATCGCTTTGGGGTTCGCCACAAGGAACGCTTAAAAGAGATGCGGACCGAGGTCGACATCCTCACAATGAGCGCCACCCCCATTCCCCGCACCCTCTACCTCGCCCTGATGGGAGCCCGCGACCTGAGCACCATTGAAACCCCGCCCGCCAATCGGAGACCCATTGAAACCATCGTCCGCGCATACGATACCGATCTTGTGCGCAAGGCCATCCGGGCCGAACTCGATCGCGGCGGACAGGTTTTTTACCTCCACAACCGCGTCCAGACCATTGAGTCGGTCGCTGAACGAATCCGCGGAATGATCCCCGATGCCAAGGTGGCCGTCGGACATGGACAGATGACAGAAGACTCTCTGGAGGATGTGATGACCCGCTTCGTCGCAAGAGAGTTCGATCTGCTGGTCTGCACCACCATCATCGAGAACGGCATCGATATTCCCAACTGCAACACCATCATCATAGAAGGGGCCGACCGCTTTGGTCTCTCCCAGCTCTACCAGTTGCGGGGCCGCGTGGGGCGATTCAATCGACAGGCCTACGCCTACCTCTTGCTACACCGCAAAACCCACGTCAAGGACATCGCCCGCGAGCGGCTGTCCGCCATGCGCCAGTATAACCAGCTTGGGGCCGGTTTCAAAATCGCCATGCGCGACCTCGAATTGCGTGGGGCCGGGAATTTGCTCGGACCGCAGCAGAGTGGCCACATCGCCGCTGTCGGTTTCGAGCTGTACTGCCAACTGCTCCGTCAAAGCGTTTCCCGCTTGAAAGGAGAACCGGTCTCCAAGCACATTCGGGCCACCGTGAACCTCGACTTTGTCAGCTTGGGAGAAGGCGCTCTGGATTCGCGGGCCCGCCTGACCGACTTTGGCTTCGGGGCGCTGAGAGAGGAGGAAATCGCCGGCAGCCGATCCGATATTGTGGAGGCATTTCTGCCCCATGAGTATGTCCAGGAAACCCGCCTGCGCATCGATTTCTATCGCCGCCTGGCGCTGGCTGAGACCCCTGCCTCCGTCGATGCCATCACCCGGGAACTCAACGATCGTTTCGGCCCACCTCCTGCCCCCGCCAAGATCTTGTTGACCTTTACCCGAATCCGGGCCCTGGCCGAAGCCGCAGGGATCGCCTCCGTCTCCAACGAGGGGAATCGGCTGAAATGCCTGAGAGCCACAGGCAAATCCCAGGACTTCCTCAAGCTTGGGGCGCGTTTTCCCCGCTTGACCGCAGAAAAACCCCTCCCTAGGTTGCATGAGATTGAACAGTTTCTCCAAAGAAACAGTCCTCAATCCGTGACATGATGCGTAAATTTTTCATCCTCCTTGCCCTTGCCGCTGGCCTTTGGGCTACCACCCTCACCGCTCAGCGTGCCCACCCAGTTTGGGAACCACCCTACAAGCAGGGCATTGCCGCACGCGTTGAAGACCAGATCATCACCTTCGAAGAGTTGCGCCGTGAGCTTGCGCCGCTGGTACCACGCGTCCGCGATTCTGCACGCAGCCGGGCTGAATTTGAACAGCGGATGTCCGAACTCTACTTTGAGGTGCTCCAGAACCTCATCGACAGCATCCTCATTGTCAGAGAGTTTCAGAAAAAGGAATACAACATCCCTCAGAACTTCATCGAAAATGAGTTCGACCGCATTCTGATCGAAGATTTCAACAACGATCGCGGCCAGTTTCACGAGTATCTTCGTTCTCAGGGTATGAACGTGCGCGAGTTTCGCCGTGACCTGCGCGAACGGATTATCGTCTCGGTGATGCGGAGCGAAAAACGTAAGTCCCAATCCCAGATCAGCCCCGAGCGTATCGAGAACTTCTACAGTGAAAACATGATTCACTTCTACGAAGACGAAGCGGTCAAATTGCGCATCATTACCCTTCGTCCCCTCGCCGATGAAAGCCCAGACCTCATGCGGCAAAATGTGGAAAGAGTTTTTGAAGAGCTGGAAAGGGGGGAGCCTTTTGCCGAAGTCGCCCGCCGCCACAGTCAGGACTCACGCCGTGAACGCGGTGGAGACTGGGGCTGGATTAAGCGCCCCGACCTCAAGGAAGAACTCGCCGTAGCCGCCTTCGATCTCGAGCCCGGCACCTTTAGCGAACCCCTGCAGATTGATGGCCAAACGATGATTCTCTTCGTTGAAGACTATCGCCCCGAAGGGATTCAACCCTTGGTCGAAGTCCGCGACCGGATTGAAGAGATCCTCGCCAGCCAACTGGCACGTCAAGCTCAGGATCAATGGCTTGAACGCCTCCGCAGCCAAGCCTACATCCGCTACTTCTAGGTCTTCCTGCCTCCCGGCAAAGGCCATTCACTTTGCTCAGTAGCCTTTGCCTAAAGTGATGGGGATCGCGGGTCCCCCTCCCGGATCTGCCAATGGGTACCCATAAATTGTAAATTTTTCACAATTTATGGGGTTGAGTCCACTTACAATGGATAAAAGTGAGGCAAATACTGGTGCATTCAAATGAATTAAACACCTTACTATTGCCAGGTGTCTATTGATTTCTAAGATGAGGTTCCAATCAGAACTTTCGTCTTGGTACAATCAATTTTCCGAAACCGGATAGTTCAGCTTTACTGCGGGCCACCTATCTGCCGTTTCAGATATCACCCCTGAACTCATGACTCTTCCGCTGGCGACTCGCTTGGCCGTATGTATTTGTCATACGCGACTCGGTCTGGTCACGGGATCTGCTCTGCTGATCGCCGGAGGAAGCCTATGTTCACTTCATGCCGAAGAACAACGGCTGTTGACTCATCCGGGACAGGTTTGGGCTCTGCCCAGTGAGGAGAAGGTTCGTCCCCAGCAGTTTCTCTATGAAGGAACCGTTTATTATTTTGATCCCTTCTACCGCCTCTTCTGGCTGGAAGATGAAGGGGAAACCAGCTTTGTTCCCCTCGCCCGCGACCCTCCCGGGCTACGCCAGGCACAGCGGGTCAGAATCGAGGGAACACTTATCCCAGATGAGGGATTGAGCGCAAGGACTGCCCGTGTCACCATTCTCGAGGAATCCGCTTCACTCAAACCTCTCGACGGCCGGGGGCGGATCAATGAGGTCGATACTTTGTCTGGACGAATCGTAACGGTTCAAGCTTACGTGGATGATCAACAGGAAATCGATCCGGAACACTGGAGGCTGAGACTCATTGTTGAAGGTCGCCCGGTGATCTGTTGGGTCCGAACGGATGGGTGGGATGAAATTCCTGAATGGGAGGGGCATTTTGTTGAGGTAACCGGACTCTACTCCTCAAAGTTCGACCCGACCAATACCAAGAATATGGTCGAGCTATGGGTCGAGCAAACGGGAAAAAACCTTCGCATCCTTGAATCAGCAGAAGACTCAGAATTTTTCACTGATCCCCGTCTCATTCCGATCGCGGAAATTCCCACCACTCCGATAGGGACATTGATAAAAATAACCGGTGAGGCTCAGCAGCACGAGGCAGGCTCTCATATTGTTGTCCGCGACAGCACCGGCCAGATTGTTGTGCAAAACGCACAATCCAGAAGAGTTCCTTATGGGACCAGGATTGAGGCAGTGGGCTATGTGGCGCAAAGTGGATCCCAATGGCGTCTGGTCAATACTCTGTTCAGAAAGGTGCCGCCTTCGCCATCGGAAAAAGCCGAAGATACCTCAGCTGTATATAAGCGAATCGAGTCCATTCGACAGTTGAACCTCGAAACGATAGAAGCGGGGCAGCCGGTGGACATTTCCGGGGTCGTGGTATGGTCTGAGCCGGGGTATGATTATTTCTTTCTTCACGATGTCAGTGGAAGCATCCGGGTCTATCACGACCGGAGCTTTCTGGATACGCCTCCACTGGCAAAGTATCTGAGGATTCTGGGTAAAACCCGCGCCCGGGGAATGGCTCCGGCTGTCGAACTTCAGGACTATGTGGATCTTGGGGCGATGAGCGCTCCCGAAGCCCGCCCCATTACCTTGGAGCAGGCGATGCTGGGAAGAGAAGACGGTCAATGGGTTGAAATGCAAGGTTTTCTCCGGGAAGTGAAAACCGATGGGGACTACCGTTGGATTCACGTCACCACCCCCACCGGCGAGTTTATTACTCACTTGCAATCCCCCGTCTGGCATGTCGCCGAACAGGGTTCGTTAATCAGTGTGCGCGGCGCATGTGATACCACGGTCGATGCCTTCGGGCAGGTGACTGAGGTCATCATACGGTCCCCCTTTATTCACGACATTGATATCATTGAAGGAGCCCCCGCAGACTTTTTTGACCTGCCATTGAGCACAGTTTCGGGTTTGCGTCAGTTGAGCACTGTTCGGCCCTTGAGCCGGGCACGCATCAAGGGAATTGTTCTTCACCACGTCCCGGGCTATTACATCAGTATTCAGGATGGACCTGATACCATTGTGCTGCACAGTCGCGACACAACCCCTCTCAACCACGGGGACTTGATCGAGGCCGTTGGAATACTTGGGAGGGAAGGTGTAAGAACCATTCTACGGGAAACAGTGTATCGTAAAATCGGATACGCTGGAAGCCCATTAGCCGCACCGATCCAGGATCCTGCGCAGATCCAGCTCCAGCTTGAAGGGCAACTGGTCAGTACGCGCGGCACCCTTATCGACTTATTCCAACGGCCGGGGGCTACCCGCTTGACGCTCCAATCCGGAGAACATCTCGTCGAAGCGATCCTTCATGATCCCGATCAACGTTTTGAACCGCTGGACCTGCTTCCGGGTAGTGGTATCGAAGTCACCGGTCTCTACCGGGTCGATTTTGACGACGCCCGGCGGCAAAGAGGTTTTTTCATTCAGCTCCGTACCCCGGATGACGCCATTGTGTTCCGCAATCCGCGCCTCTGGACGGTGCAACGCGCATTGATGTTTTCCAGCATCCTCGGTGGCTCCACTCTGCTTGGCATTGCCTGGGTTGTCGCGCTGCGCCGTCGCGTGAAACGGCAAACCCTCCAAATTCGTCAGCAACTGGAAAAGGAACTGGCCCTGGAAGAACGTAATCGAAGCATCGTCGAGGATGCCAGTGACTTCATTTTCACCGCTTCTCTGGACGGATCTTTTACCTCCTTCAATCAGGCGGGCGAACGCATAACGGGTTTCACCCAAGCCGAGGCTAACTCACTCAACCTCAGAGACATTTTCCCAGACCAGAATGCCATCCGCATCCTTTTATGCGGAGAGCCTGATGATGAACAGCCAGGAGCCCTCACCTTCCAATCACCTCTTCAGCGAAAAGATGGTTCCACCGTATGGGTGGAAACCAGTGCCCGTCTTCTTGGAAGTGAGTCTGCATCCCCGCGGGCTATTCTCGGAATCGTGCGCGATATCAGTGAGCGCAAGGAGATCGAAGAGGAATTGAAGCGAGCACGGGATGCGGCCGAAACCAGTACCCGTGCCAAAAGCCAGTTCCTTGCCAACATGTCACACGAAATCCGCACCCCGATGAATGCAGTCATCGGAATGAGTGACCTCATGCTGGGCACACGCCTCAACCCCCGTCAGCGGGAGTTTGCCGAAACCATCCGCAATGGGGCGGATGCCCTTCTTACCATTCTCAATGACATCCTCGACTTTTCCAAGATCGAGGCTGAGCAGATGGAACTGGAAACGATCAACTTTGATTTGCGCGATACCTTGGAGAAGACCGCCGAACTCCTCGCTTCCAAGGCGGCGGAAAAAGGGTTGGAACTAAGCGTTTACATGCCACCGGAAACTCCATCCCGCCTCCGGGGAGACCCCGGCAGGTTGCGCCAGATCCTGCTCAACATCCTTGGCAATGCGATCAAGTTTACCGAAGAAGGATCCGTGCTAATCAAGGCCACCTCCGTAGGTCAGATCCCGGGGCGTGCTCGAATCCGTTTTGAAGTGCGGGACACTGGAATCGGTATTCCCAAGGATGTGATTCCCCGTCTCTTTCAACCTTTCAGCCAGGCGGATTCGTCCACGACCCGAAAGTTTGGCGGCACTGGGCTAGGCTTGGCCATAGCCAGACAGATCATTGAACTAATGGGGGGCCGCTATGGAGTGGAAAGCGAAGTGGGTGTAGGCTCCAAAGTCTGGTGTGAAATCCCCCTCCAGACCAGCAGCAGCAATCTCTTCGCTCAAGATAGCATCCCCATGAAGGGATTTCAGAACCGAACGGTCCTCGTCCTGTCCAATCAGCCCACCAACACACTGATGCTGGAATCCTACATCCATGCTTTGGGTGCCCAGATTCATGTCCTCCCAGATGCAGCTCAGGCAATTGATGAATGCGTGAAATGGGAAAGCCGATTTGATGCCATTGTTCTGGATCATGTCCCGGGAAAACTCCATGCCGTCAAGTCCCTGCTGGCATTGCGAAAGGCACCCGCCTTGAAGTCCACACCGGCTATCGTCCTTGCTTCCGTCCAGGAAGAGAGTTTTTCCGACCTGATGGAACCCCTGCAGATTCTGGCACGCATTGGGAAACCTGTCCGTTTCGCCGCCTTGTCTGAGGCCTTGGTTTCGATCTTCATTCCCGGTGCCATTCCTCCCGCCAAAGCCAGACTGCAGATAGACTCTGGGGAAAGTGAAGAAGCTCCCATTTCCCAACCGGACCATCGCACACCCCTCAAGGTACTCTTGGCTGAAGACAACCCCGTCAACCAACGGGTCGCCATCCTTTTGCTCGAACGTTTTGGCCATCATTGTGTCGCCGCCAACAATGGCCTTGAGGTTTTGGATTGCCTCCAAAAAGAGACTTTCGACCTCATTCTGATGGATTGCCAGATGCCGGAAATGGATGGCTTCGCCTGCACTCACGAGATCCGCCAGCGTTATCCGGAACTGCGCACACCGATCATCGCTCTTACTGCCAACGCCATGCAGGGTGACCGAGAGCGTTGCCTTCAGGCAGGGATGGATGACTACATCGCCAAGCCAATGCGAATCCCCGATCTGCAGGCGATGCTTCGCTCCCGCTTCCCCTTGGAAACGTAACGCCACTCGACAGGTCTCCTTGACTTTGCTTCCCAAATCGACAAGATAATTGGAACTTCACTGCTCAGGTAGCATCACCCCACCAATGTTAAATCCCGTACAGATTCCGCGGTTTTATTTTATCCGAAGGACCCTAGTGGTCTGTCCGGTCCAACCCGGTATCCGCGCCTGACGGCTTTCGCACTCCTCACCCTGCGTCCTGGCCATAATGCGGATGCCGGGAAGTGCTTGAAACGATTCTCCACCTGACTCGTCTGGCGGGATCGTTCCTCCCCTCCCGGTCAACTGTGTTGTCCAGTGCGTACTCCACCCCCATGAAAATCCTTCTGGTATCCGATCTCCACTACACCCAGCAATGGTTTGAGTGGCTCCTGAGCTCAGCTCCGGACCATGACCTGCTGGTCGTAGCCGGAGACCTACTGGACCAGAACCACCCTGCGCATCACACACGACAGACCGAGCGCGTCATCACATGGCTACATAGCTTGAGAAAGCCCACATGCATCTGTGGAGGCAACCATGACCGGGAATGGAACCTCAGGACCAATCGCTGGGAGCCTGCTTCCTGGCTGAGGCAGTTGCGCTGTTCGCCTCTGTGGTCCAATCAGCGGATCTTCCAATTTTCCGGGCTCAGTTTTCTGCCGATTGATTATCAGGAACCTGTTCCAGAAGCCGAGGCTGAGATTTGGATTTCACACCTGCCACCTGCCAATACACCTGTATCCACCTGCCCTGCCGGGCTTGACGTGGGAAACGCCCTGATCGCCCGCTCCCTTCAACAACCGCATCACCCCAAAGTTCTGCTGTGCGGACATCAGCACACCCCACAATCCTGGCATACTCGATTTCATCAGACCTGCTGTCTCAATCCGGGGATGCAGGCAGATGCCCACTCTCCCAATCATATTCTCATCGACACAAATGGAGGAATGGTCCGCTGGTCTGCACGCGATGGCGGTGTTGAAGAGTGCACCACACTCAGCTCTCTCGGCTGCGAACTCTCGATACAGCTTCCTCCCGACTCCCTTTGCACAACTACGAATTGAACCATAATCCCCCCTTAGATCATGAATACAAAGCCCATCTATGTATCCCGCCCAGAGAAAGCTCGCCTGACCAAGCTGATCGAGGAAATCCTCGCCTCAGGGGTCAAAAGCAAAGGTGCAGTCAACCTGAAAGCGGAGTTGGATCGCGCAACCATTGTCGACGAATCCGCGATTTCCGAGGACATTGTTACCCTCAATTCCACCGTCACCATTCGTGATCTGGATACGGGTGAAATCGAATCCTACTCTGTGACGATGCCGGAGCATGCCAACCCTTCGGAGGATCGCATCTCCATTCTGTCGCCGATTGGCACTGGTCTGTTGGGCTATGCGGTCGGCGACGATGTTTCCTGGGAAACTCCCGGTGGTCAACGCAGGCTCAAAATTGAGTCCGTCAAACCCTTCACACCCCCCAAACGTGTGATCGAAGCCTATCTACCCGCAGGATTCGCCAGCCAAGGCAACTGAAACACCAGCTTTTCTCCCTGAAAACCCAACGAACACCCGACAACCCCCTCATCCCATAAGGGGGTTGTTTTTTGTCCGAATGTCTGTTTCCTCCCCCTTTATGGATCGTATCAAAGATGCATTCGAAAAGGGAAAGAATGAAGGGCGTGCCCTCTTCATCGCTTACATCTGCGCCGGTGATCCCGACGAAGACACCTCATTTGAGGTCTGCCGGACCCTGATCGAAAAGGGTGTCGACTTACTCGAACTGGGAATGCCTTTTTCCGATCCCCTCGCTGATGGTCTGACCAATCAGCTCGCCGCCGAGCGCGCCCTCGCCTCCGGGATGACCCAGGAAAAGAGCTTCCGCCTGGTCGAACGGCTGCGTGCGATCACCGACATTCCCATCATTTTTTACACCTACTACAACCTGGTCTGCGCCCGTGGCATTGAGCACTACGTGCAGGCGGCCAAAAAAGCAGGTGTCGACGGGCTCCTCACCCTCGATTTGCCCCCAGAGGAAAGCGAGGAACTCAAGGCTGCCTGCGATGCCGCCGGTCTCAAAACGATTTTCATCGTTGCACCGACCACCCCCGAGTCACGCCTGCCCATCATCGCCAAAGTCGCCAGCGGCTTCATTTACTACGTCTCCCGCGAAGGGGTCACTGGCTACGAAGGCGCCCTCGCCGAGGGAATTGGCGCATCGGTGGAAAAGATCAAGGCCTACAGCGACCTCCCCGTCGGTGTCGGCTTTGGCATCAGCCAGCCCGACCAGGTCCGCGAAGTGGCAGCCGTGGCCGATGGCGTCATTGTCGGCAGTGCCCTCGTCAATTGCGTCAAAAACAATCTCGGACATCCCCACAAAATCCTCGCCACCCTCAGCGAAAAACTCGAGCAGCTTGTGCCCGCCACCCGGCGATAAAAAAGGCTCCATTTTTAAAGAAAAATGGAGCCGGCTATCAGATTCGAACTGATGACCGTTCGCTTACAAGGCGAGTGCTCTACCAACTGAGCTAAGCCGGCTTCCTTTAAAAGAAACGAGACTTAGTAAGCACCGATAGGGGTGGGTCAAGGCGGAAAAGTCCCATCCCGGCGCAGTACTTGTTTGCCATCGCTGGTGGCATCACACGAGCAGACTACCACCATCCACAGCATACTTCCAAAGGGAAATATCATTTAAGGATTTACCCAACGGTCTCTCTCTACAATTCTGATCAGCGATGGCTAAAACTGTGAATCCGGCGAAAATCGGCTTGTTCGTGCTGGTGGGCGCTTTTCTCGCCGCCGCAACCATCATCTATGTGGGCTCCTTGCGGATACTCGCCAAAGAGGAGACCTTTGTCCTCTACTTCTCGGAATCGGTCAACGGCCTCAACATCGGCTCACCGGTCAAATTCAAAGGGGTACGCATCGGTGCCGTATCCGATATTCGCCTTTTCTATAATCAGGACCCGAGTGTCCGTGGCGCTTATATTCCCGTATTCGTCAAAATCGACGAAGGCCGGGTGCGCGACGATTTTGATGTGATCAATATTTTTGATCCCAGGGAGCTGGAGAATCAAGTTCAACAGGGTTTACGCGGACGCCTGCAACTGGAGAGCATCATCACCGGTCAGCTCTTTGTTGAACTCGACTATTCAGCTGCACCCGGTGATCCTTTCATCCGGATTCAGGCAGATTCGACTTACAAGGAAATTCCCACTCTTCCTTCGATCATGGCAGAAATCGGTTCCTCCACTGCCGATGTTCTTGCCACCATCGCCACCTTCGACTTTCGCGACATCAGCGATCAACTCGCCCTCCTCCTTCGGCGCCTGAACGAAAAGATAGATGCCTTTGATGCCGTTAAAATAAACCAGTCCATTGTCAGCTTGGGAGATAATTTCGAAC
This sequence comes from Verrucomicrobiota bacterium, assembly GCA_050485245.1. Lineage (GTDB taxonomy): Bacteria > Verrucomicrobiota > Verrucomicrobiia > Opitutales > Oceanipulchritudinaceae > JBJHBA01. Next base: position 73,827 of record JBJHBA010000004.1, read on the forward strand.
GACTGCTCAGCGACATGGAACTGCAGCCGACGCTCGATCGCGTCAATGCCCTCCTTGAAGACCTGCAGAGTCTTTCCTCCAAACTGGACTCATCGATCGATCCGGCCTTGGCCGAGTATCAAAAGCTCATGACTCAGCTGGAAGTGACTCTCGCCCACGGGAACAAAGTTCTCGCCAACCTTGATCAGCTGACCGCTCCCGAAGCGGCCATCCAGCGGGATCTCAGTGACACGCTCGCAGAGATTCAGCGAACCGCCCGCTCCGCCCGCGAACTCATTGAATACCTCGAACGCAACCCCAGGGCACTCCTTTCCGGCCGGGCTGAACCGTGAAACTGCATAGCAACACCCTTATTTTCCAAGCGCCCTTTCCTCCCATGCTGAACCGCTCGCACAACCTCATTGCATTGAGCCTTCTGCTGACGGCAATTTTCCTCAGCGGCTGTGTCAATCTCGACCCGCAACCCGACCGCACCCGCTTTTACGAGCTGAGCCGGGGAGCAGAGGCAAAAAGCCTGCCTCCTCAGCCAAACCTTGTCATCCGCCGGGTAGACCTTGCCAGCTACCTCAATGATTCCAAAATCGTGCTGCGGGTGGGAGACCATGAACTTGCCTACCAAGCCCTTCATCGCTGGAGTGGTCCCCTGGATCAGATGATTGCCCAAAGCCTGGCTGAGCACCTCGAATCCATCCGCCCGGAATGGCGGGTCAGGCCCGGTCCGCAGACAGCCAGTGAGTGGACTCTGGACCTGCGTGTTCTCAAATTTGAAGGAGGCCCCGGTCGGGCCGCCCACCTGATCCTCGAATGGCAGGCGACCTCCTCAAGCTCCGGAACTGAAAATCGCGGTGGACGAATCGTAGAGACAACCACTTGGAACGGATCCTTTCCCGATTTGGTGGATCAGCTTGCGGGATTGCTGGGCGAAGCGGCTGCTGAACTTGCCGAGGATCTGGATTAAGCCTATCATTGGCTTTTAGTCTTTACACTTGTAGAGGGAACTTATCTTCAAAGCCCATGGTATTGCGTGTCACACAGTATGGAGAATCCGTTCTCCGCCAAAAAGGGCAGCCGCTGAAAGCCTTGGATGAAGGCCTCCGTAAGCTGGCGAATGATATGATCGAAACCATGCATGCGGCTGAGGGAGTAGGTCTGGCTGCCCAGCAGGTTGGTCATGCTCTCCCGCTTTTTGTCGTCGATATTTCCGACCTCGACCCGGCCTTGCTTGATTATCAACTGGATGGCAAACAGCCCCCGATTGATTTGCTCATGCCCATGGTGGTGATCAACCCCCAACTGCGCCTGCTACCTGGGAAACCGGTGACCGCTGAAGAGGGATGCCTCTCTTTTCCGGGCATCCGCATCGATGTTCCCCGGGCCGATTCGATCGAGCTGAACTATCAAGATCTCGATGGCAGCCACCACGTCCTTCATGCCTCCGGTTGGTTTGCCCGGGTCATTCAGCACGAATATGATCACGTTCAGGGTGTTCTTTTTATCGACCACCTGGAGACCCGCGCCCTGCGACTGCTGGACTCCAAGCTAAAACGCCTCAAGCGGGCCGCCCGCGAGTTCATGAACTGAGAAAAGGGCTTGATCTTGGCCCGGAAACCGCCTTCATCGTCGTTCTTTCTTTTTGGACGCCACCCTAGCTCAGCTGGTAGAGCAACTCATTCGTAATGAGTAGGTCGTCGGTTCGAATCCGATGGGTGGCTCCATTTTTTGCTCCGACCCTCTCCCGGCAGAATCGCTTTACTTTTTCCGGCGATCCACCAGCTTTTGAATGAGAGGATGCCGACGGGGCGTTTCACAGCCACAGTTGCGGCCGCAAGGGCGTCCCTTCCGGTTACAGGCAGACCTCCAGAGCCGCCAGACCATCCAGCTGGCAGTCAGCAGGACAATTGCATATATCAGCAGGCTTTCCGCATCAGTCGGCATCATGGCAAGTATCAGCTGAATCCCAGCAGGCGGCCACCCTGAAATACCAGGAATGAGGCAGTCCAGGCAACCGCCAGCATATAGCCGAGTTGGAAGAGGGGCCAACGCCAGGAATTGGTCTCACGGCGCACCACCGCAATGGTGGCTACACATTGCAGGGCAAATACAAAAAAGATCATCAGGCTCAAACAGGTCAGCGGCGTAAAGGCGGGGGTGCCGTCGGCCCGTTCCTGCGAACGAAGGGTTTCGACCAAGGAGCTTGTGTCCTCTTCGTCTTCCACCCGATAGATAATCGCCATCGTTGAGACGAAAACTTCCCGGGCGGCAAAGCTGGCCAGAATCCCCACATTCATTTTCCAGTCATAGCCCAGCGGGCGAAACACCGGCTCCACCGCACGGCCTATTCTGCCGGCAAAAGACTGCTCCAGCGCATCCGGACTTTCCGCCTCCAATATGACCGGCACCTCCCCGGCATGGGCCCATTCCATCTGCTCAGGCACTTTGGGGTAATTCATCAGGAACCAGAGAATGATCGAGAGTCCGAAGATGATGGTGCCCGCTCGCCTCAGAAAAACCCTAGCCCGGTCCCACAATTCCAGAAAGACCGAACGCAACTGGGGCAAGCGGTAAGGCGGCAACTCCATCACCATGCTGGGGGCCGCTCCCCGCAGCAGGGATTTCTTGAAAACATAACCAAAGCCCAGTGCTGCCACCGTCCCGAGGACGTAAAGAAACAACAACAGTCCCGCCTGGAGAAGCGCATGGTTCTCTCCCGGTGGAAGTAGCGCCGCGATCAGGATCAAATAGACCGGAAGTCGGGCTGAACAGGTCATGAAGGGTGCCACCAGAATGGTAACCAGCCGGTCCTTGAAGCTGTCAATTGTGCGCGTCGCCATGATTCCCGGAACCGCACAAGCATAACTGGACAACAGTGGCACAAAGCTGCGCCCATGCAGCCCAACCTTGCTCATCAGGCGATCCAGGATGAAGGCCGCCCGCGCCATGTAGCCCGTCGACTCCAGCAGGCTGATAAAAAAGAACAACAGGAGAATCTGCGGTAAAAAGACCAGCACCGCTCCTACCCCGGCTATCGCTCCGTCCACCGTCAGGCGCTGCAATTCTCCTTCCGGCATCCAGCTCCCCACCCATTCGCCGAAAGAGCCCACGCCTTCATCAATTCCATCCATGAAGGGAACCGCCAGACTGAAGATGCAGTAAAAGAGAAAGCCCATCACCCCCAGCAAGGCTCCAATTCCCCATAATGGATGCAGCAATACCCGGTCCACCCGCTCCGTCATACTGAAACGGGCCGGATTAAAACGGTGCACCACATCCCGCACCAGCCCACCAATGTAGGCATAACGGTCGGTTATCAACTCACTGCGCCAGCCGGGCGCTTCCAGATCGAGGGTTTCCTGCATCCGGCTGACTTGGCGTCGGCTCCCGGCGTCCTCCACCTCCAGCAACTCACTGCTGTCTTCCGCCCCCAGGAGCAAGAGCGCTTCCGCCCGCTCCATCGGCTGAGGTTCCCCCTCAACCCCAAATCGCTCACGGGCCAAGGCGACGACCGCCTTCTCCAGATCCACCGGATACTTCACCTTGCTGTGCCCGCTCGGCAAATCAACCCGACTCAGGGCCAGCTTCAGTTCGATCAAACCCTTACCACGGGCCGCCTCAATTGGTATAACCGGCACCCCCAGAGCCTTCTCCAGTCGGAGAATATCCAGTTTCAAGCCCCGGCGTTCCACGATATCCATCATGTTCAGCGCCACCACCATCGGCAGCCCCAGCTCCAGAACCTGCGTTACCAGATACAAGTTCCGCTCCAGATTGCTCGCATCCACTATGCAGAGGACGACATCCGGCGGCACTTCGCCCGGCATCCTTCCCAGCAACACATCCACCAGGATCCGCTCATCCGGGGAGCGCGGCTGCAAACTGTAGCTACCCGGCAAATCCACGATCCGCACCCGCTTGCCATGCTGAGTGAAGGTCGTGCCTTCCTTTCGCTCCACCGTCACCCCGGGATAGTTGCCCACCTTCTGCCGCAAACCGGTCAAGGCATTGAACAAGGAGGTCTTTCCACTGTTGGGATTACCCACCAGCGCAATCGTCCGCATTTTTGCAGACCCTTGGCGCTTCAACTCTGCATCAGGCTTCATCTTCGACCAAACCCATCGCAATGGTGGCCGCTTCCGCCTTGCGCAGCGACAAATGATACCCCCGCAACTCCACTTCCAAGGGATCTCCCAGCGGAGCCGTCCGCAGACAATGAATGCGGGTCCCCGGCAATATCCCCAACTCCATCAAACGAAAATGCAAATCGCGGGCACCCACAAATTCCCGGACCACCCCACTCTGGCCCGGTTTCAAATCCGATAAACACTGGAATCCCGAAGACATAGACCCTACTCAAATCTCTCCCCATTAACCGGTCAATCGCAAATGGGATTCGGTCTCAAGAAGAAAACCTACTAATGGGTCCCTCGGCGAGGCCTGTTGGCGGAGTTGCCTTCTTAAAAGCTCAAACAGTGGTCGCAGACGATACGGATCTCGTCCCTCCAAGAGGGCCGGTTGGTCAAATTACCCTATCCACATCGCTATCACTATCGGGATCGCTATCGAAGGTGCATGGGACACCGAACTTTTAGGCGGAGCACGGACGCTCAGTCCTACCATAGATGGCCCTCCATTCACAGACAGGACGGATGCGAAGCGAAGATGGCGCAGCAATGTCTGTGTCACCTTCCATCCTCCACGTTACACAGGCATCCGATCTCCGTTCCGCCCTGAGCCTGCCGAAAGGCCTGCTGAGCAGGGACGCTCAGCCCTACCTGCCATGGCCCGTTCTTTATGGGTTCGAAACCCCTTAACCAATAACCCATTAACCAATAACCGCCTTCATCCTTCCGTCCTCCGGCGCAACATGAAAAATTGAAAGCAGGCGGATTGATTTGTCATACCGTGCTTTCTGCATCCTCTTAACCGGATGGGAAGTGAACGAGCCAGCGTGCGCCACTACTTCGGCTTTTATTGGCCTTTGGCCCTGACCGGGGCGATTGGTCTGTCAGGGATGCTGGTGAAAAACTTTGCCCTGCTCAGCTTTGAAGATGGGGTCCGGCAACTGGCGCTCTACGCTCTGGCCTGGTCGGTGTTCATGCCCCTGCAATCGGCCACCTGGATGGTTTCGCAGGCCGTCAATGCCCTGGTTGGAGGACGTGAAAGCCTGCACCGCACTTTCTGGTTTTTCGGTGGAGTGGCCCTCCTTCTGACCATTCCCCTGATCTGGCTGGGCTTCACCGACTCAGGCTTCACTGCCCTTTCCCGTATTTACACAGTGGATACAGAATCACTGACCGGAATCCAGCGCTACCTGCAGTGGTTCTCACCGCTCCCTCTGATTCTCACTGCTCTGCAATACGTGCGAGGCCTGCTCATTCAAGTCGAGGCCACCCGGATCACCACTGCCCTTGAAGCGGGGCGTCTGGGACTGCTCGCCCTCACCCTATGGATCGGGGCCCGGGCGGGCTGGCCCCCCTTGCTCACTGTTGTGCTGGCCCAGTTGGCAACAGACTCCCTCAACTTGCTGTTGCACCTGCGTTTCCTACTCCCCTACAGACGTGCCTGGTCCCGCGCTGAAACCCACCCGGTGCCCTACTCAGGGATACTGCGCTTTTTCTGGCCAGTGGCACTGACCACCTTGATGTTCTCTTTCAGTCGGCCGATCATTTTCAGCTTTGTCACGGCGATTCCACCGCACACACTCCCGGAAGGGCTGGATCTCGACATGATGATTGCCGGTCTCAGCCTCGCCTTCGGTCTGATTCCAGTCTTCATGAACCCGATCAACCAGTTCCGCAATGTCTTCGTCAATTTCGGCCGCACCGATCCAGCGGGTGTCGTCACATTGCTGAAATGGACCATTGCCGGACTCAGCGGAATCATGATCCTGATGGCTGCAAGTGGACTGGATGGGCTCTTTTTCATCCATCTGCAAGGAGCCTCAGAAGAAGTGTCGAGGCTCGCCCGACAGGCCTTCCTCGTCGCCTGTGCCCTGCCCCTCGCGATGGGGTGGCGCAACTACTATCACGGTCTGGCCCTGGCCCACCGACGCACCACCAGTATGGGCATTGCCGCCATCACCCGGAATATCGTCATTTATCTGGTCGGGGCGGCGCTACTGCATCTGGGATGGCTCAATGCCTATACCGCGATGGCGGTTCTCATCAGCGGTTTTCTCAGTGAAGTGTTCTGGATGATCCTGATGACCGCCCGCTGGCGTCGTGACCTCGTCCGCCTATCCTGAACTCGGCCGGAGCTTAGCGGAGATGCCGCAAGGCGAAGCAGGCCATTCCCCGAAAGACCTGCGGATTGAATCACGGACGCAATGGAGCGCATCCCTCCAGGGTGGGAGTGGACGCCAAGTCCCCCGTCTCCCGTCAGGCGAAGCCGCCCGTTTCCCGTATGGCCTGCGGCGCTGCGCGCCTTCGGGCTGCTGAGCAGGGACGCTCAGCGCTACCTGCCAAGGTGTGTTCGCAAACAGCCATCCCCCGTTACCCTTGAACGATTTCGATAGCGATACCGATAGCGATTGTGACGAGATTCTTCCTTGGCCCTCCGTCCCCCGTCCTCCGTCAGGCGAAGCCGCCCGTCTCCCGTATGGCCTGCGGCGCTGCGCGCCTTCGGCCTGCTGAGCAGGGACGCTCAGCGCTACCTGCCTTGGCCCGTTCGCAATGGGTTCGCAAACTACCGCCCGTCGCACGTTTCCTATTTTGCATGAATTCCAATCCAAAACCATTAACCAATAACCCTTAACCAATAACCGCCCGCATCCTTCATCCTTTCGTCCCCCGTCAGGCAAAGCCCCCCGTCTCCCCGACGCGCCTGCGGCGCAATCCACGAGTGATCCCGTTCTGGAATACGCCCGCCCCGTGACTCCCGATTTTGGGCGTGCATGCGGCCAAAGCACATCTATAGTCGGCCCCCTTATGATTAAAAAAGTCCTCTCACTTCTTCTTGAAGGCGAAGCCGTTTCCACCGAGCAGATGGCCACCGTATTGGGTGCATCTCCGGATGAGGTGCGGGCGGCGCTCAAAGAGCTGGAGGCGCAACAGATTTTCCTCGGTTGGCGCCCCGTGCTGCATCCCCGTGCGGTCGGTGAGGGTGCGGTCCGGGCCTTGATTGAGGTTTCGATCCAACCCGAGCGCGACGGCGGATTCAACCGGATGGCGGAACGCATCGCACGTTTCGAGCAGGTGGAGACCTGCTACCTGATGAGTGGTGGCTATGACCTAATGGTGATTGTTTCCGGCAAAAACCTGCTGGAGGTGGCTACCTTTGTGGCCGAAAAATTGTCAACGTTGGGATCTGTTCAATCCACCGCCACGCGCTTCATGCTGCGTTGTTACAAGGAGAGTGGTTTCCTCATCGAAACCGAAACTGAAACCGATTCCAAACCGGCTGTAAGCCCTTAGTCGCATGAGCCAGAATCCTTCCAAATGGGTCGCCGACCATGTTCGCGGCCTTCCCCGTTCGGGCATCCGCGATTTCTTCGCCCTCGTCCAGCAACGCCCGCAGGCGATCTCACTCGGTATCGGCGAGCCCGACTTTGTCACGCCCTGGAACATCCGAGAGGCTGCCATTTATTCCCTTGAGCGCGGGAAAACGAGTTACACTGATAATCTCGGGCTGCTCGCATTTCGCCGAGCGGTAACCGAGTATGTCGCCCGCCACTTCGGCGTTGAATACAGCCCGGAGAAAGAGTGCCTGATTGGGATCGGGGTCAGTGAGACACTTGATACCGCCATTCGTGCAGTTATCAATCCCGGCGACAAGGTATTGTACCATGAGCCCTGCTATGTCAGCTACATGCCGAGCATTACTTTGGCTGGAGGTGTTGCCTTGCCTGTCCCGACGCGAGCAGAAGATCAGTTTGCCTTACGGGTGAGTGACCTCGAGGCTGCCTGGCAGCCGGGAGTTAAAGCGCTCATCCTCAACTTCCCCACCAACCCGACCGGTGGCGTGGTGGAGGCCGAGCGCCTCGAACAGATTGCCCGTTTCTGTGTCGAAAAGGACATCCTGGTTTTCAGCGACGAGATCTACGCCGAGCTGACATATGATGGCGAGCACCGCAGTATCACCACTTTCCCGGGGATGCGCGAGCGCACCGTTTTCCTGCATGGGGTGTCCAAAGCTTTTGCCATGACCGGATTCCGAATTGGTTTTGCCTGTGCTCCCCATGCCATCATCGAGGCCATGATGAAAGTGCACCAATACGCCATCATGAGTGTGCCGATCTTCACTCAGGAAGCTGGTGTTGAGGCCTTGCGCAACAGCGATGACTCGGTCCAGCGCATGCGGGAATCCTACCAGCGCCGACGGGACTTTCTGGTCCGTCGCTTCAACGAAGTCGGTCTGAAATGTCACCTTCCTCAGGCAACTTTTTACACCTTCCCCTCCATCACCAGCACCGGGATGGATGAAAAGACCTTTGCCCAACGCCTGTTGGAAGAGCAGGAAGTTGCCATGGTTCCGGGCACCGCATTTGGTGCCAGCGGTGCCGGATTTGTCCGCGCCAGCTTCTCCACCAGTTACGAGAAAATCGAGATCGCCATGGAACGCCTCGACCGCTTCATGCAATCCCTCTAGATCCTTCATCCTTCATCCTTCATCCCTCATCCTTCATCCTTCATCCCTCATCCCTCATCCTTCCAAAGTGGCCCAACCCAACCAACGCACGATCGCCCTGGTCGGCCGACCCAATGTCGGCAAGAGTCGCCTTTTTAACAGGCTGGCCCGGCGGCGCGTAGCCATCGTACACGACCTCGCTGGCGTCACCCGCGATGTCAATGCGGTCGAGGTCGATGCTTCCTACACCTTGCTCGATACCGGTGGTATCGGACTGGTGGTGGACATGGATCACCAAAAGCTGATTGGTGCCGCTGAGGAACAGGTCTGGTTTGCGGTGCAGGCCGCCCACCTCATCTGCTTTGTAGTCGATGCGCGGGAGGGGATGACTCCTCTGGATGAAACCATTGCGGGCCGCCTGCGGGAATCCGGCAAGGAGGTCGTTGTAGTGGCCAACAAGGTGGACCACGAGGGAATGGAAACCGCCGCTCTCGAATTTGCCGTGCTGGGTTTCAAGCGAGTGGTTTCGGTATCCGCGGAACATGGTTTCAACGAGGATTTGTTGCGGGATACGCTGACCGATACATTGGAAAAAATCGTTCCGCTCGATCCGCCACCCGATGAGTCGGTTCCGGCCAAACGCATTCCTTTAGCCTTTGTGGGCCGTCCTAATGTCGGCAAATCCAGCATCGCCAATCGCCTCCTCAACAGTGACCGCCTGGTGGTCAGTGAAGTGCCCGGCACGACCCGGGACTCTGTTGCCCTCGATCTGGATTACACTTCAAAGGACGGCGAAGTCTGGCCGTTCCGAATTGTGGATACAGCCGGCTTGCGGCATCGGGGCAAGGTCAGTCATTCCGTCGAATACTTTTCTTCGGTGCGCTCTCATGCGGCGATTGAAGAGTCCGACATCGTATTTCTCGTGCTGGACGCCGAAGAAGGCGTAACCCGGGCCGACAAGAACCTCGCGGGTGAGATCCTCGAAGCGGGAAAGTGCCTGATTATTCTCATCAACAAGTGGGATCTGGTACTGGAAAAATTCCAGCGTGAGGCGGTGCCCGGATATGAAACAGCCGATGCCTTCCGCGAATCCTACATCGATTCCGTCCGGCGCGAGCTGTTTTTCCTTCCGGAAAGTCCGATCGTCTTTATCTCGGCCAAAACCGGATATTCCTTTGAGCGCGTCCTCCGCTCGGCCCGCTTTCTCTACGAGACTTCCGGGCGCACCATTCCCACCCCAAAAATCAATCAGCTCTTTGCCAAATTGATTGAGGCGCGGGCTCCCAAGGTGATCAAGCACCGCCGGTTCAAGCTCTACTATGCCACTCAGACCGGCAATCGGCCTTTTACTTTCCGCCTTTTTTGCAACCGCGCCACCAAGCTGGAAGATGGCTATCGGCGCTATTTGGAGAAACGGGTGATCGATGAATTCAAACTGGTGGGCTGCCCCATTCGCTTTGACCTCCGCGGCAAATCCGTCCGCTACGCCGACAAGCCCAAATCCGTGCGTAAGCGCAATAAGTGAGGGCAGGCTGCTTGTCGTTTTTTATTGGCGGGGAGCTTATCCTTCGCCTCCAACACTCGGTTCATGATGGTTAAAAAAACAGTCCGCTATTGCCTGCTCTTCACTCTGAGCCTTCTCGTGGGAATGCCGCTCTTTGCCTCAACCGATGAGGACCCCGTTGAGCTGCCGCCTTTTCGCGTAGTCGGAGATGTCCTCGACAGCCGGGACATCGTGCCCACCCGCCTGATCCGTTCCCCACTCGGAGGCACTGACTCCGTCATGGAAATCCCGCGTTCCGTCAGTCTGGTCAGCAGCGAACAGTTGACGGTCTTCGGGGTGCGCAACTACGAGGACATGCAGGGGCTCAGCACGAGCCTGTTTTCCTCCACCATCTTTGGGATCAGTGGAACTCCCGACATTCGTGGCGCCATAGCCGAGACCTACTTCCGCGGAATGAAGCGGGCCGACAACCGGGGCATCTTTCCCCAACCCATCGGTGCGGCCCGTCGCCTCGAAATCGTCCGCGGCCCACCCTCCCCCCTGCATGGTGCCGGGGCACTGGGTGGGTATGTCAATTTCGTCCCGAAAACGGCCCGCGCTGAAATCGGCAGCTACCTTGAGGCACACGAAGGTTTGCTCACACTTCAGATCGGCAGTTACAACCAACGGATCGTGGATCTGGAGTTCGGCGGCCCGCTCAACTGGCCTGCCGCCCAGGCCGCCGGCTTCTATCTCTACGGGAGTTATGAGGATTCCGACAGTTTCTATCGCGACAGTTTTGACCGGACCGGCGTTTTCCAGGGAACCGTGTCGGTCACCTACTCGCCCGCTTTTCGATTTGAATTCGGCGGCCAGTTTCAACGCTGGAGGGGCACGGAGATCGCCGGCGTCAACCGCATCGACCAGCGTCTGATTGATGAAGGGCTCTATCAAACCGGTCAGGCCTTCGCCACCGATGTCAATGGTCAGCCCCTCGACCGCAACGGAGACGGCCGTCTCAACGCCAATGAAATCATCCAGGCGCTGTCCCTTCCGAATCAGGGAGAGGATCCCCTTCTCAACCCGATCATTCGCTGGAACAGCATCGATCCCGCCACCGATCAGGGACTGGTTCGCCTTGATCGACGCCAGACCATCATCGATCCGGGTGACCGGGCCTTCGTCGATGGCTGGCTCGGCTTCGCAGATTTCTTTTTTACTCCAAACGATACTTTCAGTCTGACGTATCAGCTTTTCTACGACAGTTATGAGAGCGGCAAAGACACCTCTCAGGGTTTCAACGGATTTGCCGATGTCCATGTCATTGAGAACAAGGCGACTGCCCGCTGGGATGTTTCGCTCAATGACGAAGTCCGTCTCGTTCAACACCTCACTGGCAGCGTGCGCCATCAGGATGTCGACCGGGCATGGGCTCTCGACCTGCAGAATTTCAACCGGCGCGACGTGATGCAGGGACCTGCCGTCTCCGACCGTTTTCCGCGCACCGGAGAGAATGCCTCCGTTGAGTATCCTTACAATCAACACTGGGGCTCGCGCTACACGGCCTGGAGCCCCGCCGCCATTACCTCCCTCGAATGGAGACAGCGGCATACCCTCACCCTCGGGCTGCGGCATGATACCTATCGCGTGCAGCAGCGTTACACGGAACGCCCTGAACTGTTTCCCGGCACCGAATACTTCAGCCTTCTCCAACTGTTTTACGGACCGGAGGGCATCCTCGGCTTTGATCCCGAAACGGAAACCCCGGCGGATTACCTTGAAACCCGTCGTCAACGGGGCACTGACCGCGCCCTCTCCTGGCACGCCAGCTGGCTTAGTAAACTCAATGATCAGATCAGCGTCTATGCCGCAGCCGCCCGTCAGGCCGATGTCCGCCGGGGAGATGCCGGGGAATATCCCGCCACCATTCCGCATCCTTCCGAGGGCGAACCCTTGCCCATTCGTGGAAGTTTTCTGACCAAGGGGCTCCTCTATGAAGCGGGCATCAAAGGTCTTTGGCTGGAGGACCGTTTCTATGCCGGACTGAGCTTATACCAGCTCGACCGCACCGCCTCCAATCCGCGGGCCACTTCCACCAATGACTACCGCAACACCGGCACGGAACTGGAACTTCGCTGGGCCGCCACCCGCGAGATCAGCCTTTTTGCCAACTTCAACTGGCAACACTCCGCCTACCGCGGCGATTACCGCGACCAACTGGAAGAAGGCTTCTTCTTCATCAGTCATCCGGAGTTTGCCGACATCCCGCTGACCGCGCCCGGAGGGCTGCTCGACAGTTCCTTTGACACCGGACTCGCCTTTGATGACAGCGCCTATACCGAGCTCAGTCCCAACCGGCGCAGGGCTATTCCCAAGCATGTTCTTTCGCTGGGAGGCACCTACACCACCGATCGCTTTGGCTTTGCCGCCGTCGCCACCCATTACGGCAAAAGCGGCCTGGCCCGCCCATGGTTCGTGACCCTGCCCGATTACCTGCTGGTCAATGCCGCGGTCTTTTACCGCTGGGACGACTGGTTCATCAATCTCCGGGTAAAGAACGCCTTCAACCAGGCCTACTGGCAAAACACCGACCCCGACTTCCTCGGCGGTGGCACCGTCATCGCCATGCCCGGCCGAACCTGGGAACTCGCCCTGAGTCGGAGATTCTGAATGATTGCCGAACCCGTTGAGGTGGATCGCAATCAGTCGATTTCCTCCCAACCCCAAGTCGCTGCATTCTCACAGCGCTCAAGCCGGTATCCGGATCCATTCCATCCAGGCTCCCAGCCAGATAAGGACCCGCAGGCAAACGGCGGCAGCGAGGGCGGCGACCAGATCATCAACGACGACCCCCTGCCCACCAGGCAGTTTTTGCAGTCGGCGGATACCAAAGGGTTTGAGGATGTCAAACAGCCGGAAGAGCAAAAAACCCACCAGCATGTAAGCCCAGACATGACCGGTGGCCGCCATCATCGGGGCCAGCCCGATAAAAACGATCGGCACCGCCACCACCTCATCGAGGATAACCTCCCCTGGGTCGTGCTTGAACATCCGCCGCTCTGCCTCATCGCAAATCACCACTGCGAGGAGGGCCAGTCCAACCGCTAAAATAACCTGCAGAAAGAGCGGTTGGTAATGAAAGAGAACTGTATACAGGAGGAGGCCGACGACAGAGCCATTGGTGCCGGGAGCCTTACCCCAGTAGCCGACGGGTCCGATGGTTGCTGCGCCCACCACCACAGAGCTGGGCAGGAAGGCCATGAAGGGATACTTGGAGGGGCCAAACATTTCTAATCCTTTCGTGGCGCGGTAAACACCCGCCAGTATTTGCCAAGATACATTACCCCTGAACTGATCGTCAGGTAGGCGGCGTAGAGAAAATAGATCATCCCGTTGAGCCAGATCCAGAGTTCAAAGGTCGGTGAATCGATCCCCAGCCAGACGAGGATGTCGCGATCAAACATGGGATGGGCAAAGAGCACACAAACCGCTGTAATCTGCCAGATGGCCTTGCGCTTGCCGGAGGTTTCCGCCGCCAGCACAACCCCCTTGCGGGCCGCCACCAGCCGCATCCAGGTAATCCCCAACTCGCGGGCCGCGATCAGAATGGAAAGGGGCAAGACCAGCCAGAGCGGGTGCAAGGTCCCGACCACCATCAGGAGAACCAGCGAGCCCAGGACCATGACCTTGTCGACCAATGCGTCCATGATCTTGCCGAAATTGCTGATCACATTATACTTTCTCGCCAGATACCCATCGAGAAAATCTGAAATCGCACCATACAGAATGCAAAAAAATGCCAGCGTGGCGGCTCCCGTCCAGCGTTCAAAGGCCAGCCACCATAGGAGGCCAAGCACGATGACGCGCGATAAAGTGATGATGTTCGGTAGTTGCTTCACGGTTTTCCGCCCACCAGACCTGATTAAATTCACACTTGCCGCAACTTAAAACCCTATCTCCAATTCACGACCCATGCGACGCGCTCTCTATCCAGGAACTTTTGATCCCGTCACCAACGGTCACCTCGACATCCTCCGCCGGGCCTGCCGGTTGTTTGACGAGGTGCTGGTGGCAGTGGCCCCGAATGTGGGAAAAAACCCCACGTTTACCCTCGAAGAGCGGGTTCGCTTCATCGAGGAAAACATCCAAGGTCTCAACTCCAGGGTCGTTGGCTTCGAAGGTCTCGTGGTGGACTTTGCCCGCAAGGAAGGTGCCATTGCGCTGATCCGGGGCCTCCGGGCCGCCTCCGACTTCGAATTTGAGTTTCAAATGACCCAAATGAACCGCGATCTCGACGACAGTATCGAGACGATTTTTCTGATGCCTGGTTCCCGTTACTTTTTCACCAGCTCGACCCTGATGAAGCAGGTGGCCCATTTCGACCCGGCACGGGTGGCCAAATTCATCCCGGAGAATGTGACTGCCGCGCTCAAGGCCAGGCAGACGAATTCCGCCTCCTGACACGTGGAAAAAAACGTTCTTCCCAGTCATAACGCGGAGCAGCCCATCGACCGAAAAGGGCCACTCGCGGTCATTTTCCTCACGGTATTCATCGATCTGGTTGGCTTCTCGGTGATTTTTCCCCTCTTTCCGGCGATGCTTGAATGGTATCTGCCGCGTGAAGGGGCGGACAGCCTGATCGGACAGTTGATCCAGCTGATCGAGCGGGCGACCCCGGCCGGAGAGAATACCTTTCTCACGGCGGTTCTCTTTGGCGGGATTCTCGGCTCCCTCTACAGTCTGCTGCAGTTTTTGGCGGCCCCGGTCTGGGGGCGGCTCTCCGATACTTACGGGCGCCGCAACATCCTGCTCTTTACCGTGGGCGGAACCCTGCTCAGCTATATCCTCTGGATCTTCAGTCAATCCTTCACCCTGCTCATTGTCTCCCGTCTGCTCGGAGGCCTCATGGCCGGGAACATTGCGGTGGCAACGGCCGCCGTCGCCGATGTCACCACCCGCAAGAACCGGACCAAGGGGATGGGCATCATCGGAGTCGCCTTTGGGCTCGGATTTGTCATCGGGCCTGCCATCGGCGGACTGGCCTCCCTCTGGAATCCGCTCGACAGCTTCCCCGCAGCGGAGGCCTGGGGGCTGCATCCGTTCACTTTTCCCGCTGCCTGTGCAGCAGTGCTGGCGGCCCTCAACTTGATCTGGGTGGCCCGGGTCTTCCCCGACACCCGCAAGCTGCGGAAAGAACGTGCTCCCGAGGCCGACGGTGTCCGCCGCGGGTGGCTGAGTTTCCTCGGCCTGCAGGATCCCCGCATCCGCGCCGCCATCCGTACATACTTCATCTTTATCTTCGCCTTCTCGGCGATGGAATTCACCCTTACCTTTCTTGCCGCCGAACGCCTCCTCTATAATCCGCGGCAGATGGTTTTTATCTTCCTCTTCGTCGGTTTCGTCCTCGCCTTCTCCCAAGGCTACATCGTGCGCAAACACGGACGAAAGATCGGTGAGGTCAACCTCGTGCTGGGAGGAATCCTTTCCGGAGTGCTTGGACTCTGCTTCCTCGGCGTCGCCCGGGACACCGGACTCTTTTACCTCGGCCTGGCCTTCCTCGGGATGGGGATCGGCTTCGGCAGCCCGGCCCTCAGTTCACTTGTCTCGCTCTATTCACCCGAAGATGCCCAAGGCAAGCACCTCGGTGCCTTCCGGGCGGCCGGATCCCTCGCCCGTGCCATCGGCCCTCTTTCCGGAGCCGTCGCCTATTGGTCCCTCGGGTCGATGAATGCTTACTTCATCGGTGCCGGCGTCCTGCTCGTCGCGCTGTTCATGGGCATTGCCCTCCCGCGGGCCTGCACTGCAGAAGTCCATCCGGCAAGCGAAAGCAAGCCCGCTCCCTGAACTCCCCTTAACGGGCCGCCCGCCAGCGCTGGTCCCACGCTTCCCAGCCCGCCAGCCGATCCAGAATGAAGCGGACCACCGCATCATTCTGCGCCTTGCCGTTACCGGTCACCTCCATCGGTTCACCAAAGGCGAGGTGGATGGGGCGATCCGCCACCAGCGGGCCAAAATCCTTCAGCCGTTTCCCGGTGCTCCAGGCATCTGTTTTCACCGCAAAGGGAATGACCGGAACCCCCGCGTTGCGGGCCAGCTTGACCCCGATCGAGTTGAACTCCTCCGGATTAAAATGCACCGTGCGCGTGCGCTGAGGAAAGATGATCACCGAGACCCCGCGCTCCAGATTGGCCTTTCCCTCGTCGAGAACGGTGCGCAGATCCTGACGCGGATCCTTTCTGCCGACCACCACCGGATCCGTCGCCCGCATGATGTGCTTGAATATGGGATACTCCACCAGTGCCTGCTTCACCACAAAGGTGATCGGGCGAAATGGCACCAGAAAATACGGAGGCAAAAAAGTCTCCGTCGTGCTCATGTGATTGCCGATAATAACCGCAGGCTGCTGACAACGCTCAAACACTTCGAGATTTTCCACGATGATGGGCACTCCCGAGCGTTCGAAAGCATCCTTGATCTCACCGGAAAGCTGAGCCCAGAGCACATGCGTCATTCGCCCATCACGGGCATATTCCGAGGCTCGCAACACCGTGGAAGCCACCCGCCGATAAAACCCCAGATTGGGACTGATCCGCGCCCAGCCTCTCGCTCTGGGTGAAGAGGTCACATAGGAAGCCTTCAGCTCCTCCAGCATGGCAGCCCGCGTACTCATTTCAGGACCCCTGCGAATGGCGATACAGCTCTGGATTCAAACTCGGATCATTGTACATCTTGAACTGGAAATACACCTTGAAACGGCGTTCCCCCTGACGGACTTCCTTCACAAAACGTTCCAACACTCCGCCCAGGTCCGATCGCTGCGTGCGGATCACTGCGAGCTTCTGACGGCACTTTTCACGATGGGCAGCCTCCACATCCGTCCGCTCCACTTCTTCGGCCATATGGTAATCCTTCAGGGCCATGATTGAAAGCCGGTCAATCATCATGCCCGGCGTCTCGGAGTTGAGTGGGGCATCTTCGCGAGGCTGCAGCGCATTGATCAGAAAAGCATCCATCTTCTCCATGGCGTCATTGCGCTTCTGATTGTGGCCATCGATGGCCCGCTTGGCGTGGTAAATCAACTCAAACCCGGCATCCGTCCGCCGGGCAGTATCCTCCTGATGCCAAAGGCTGAAATTGTGCCAGTGGTTCTCCTGCACCAAAGCAAGGAAAGGATCCGCTTCCGGCTGGC
Source organism: Verrucomicrobiota bacterium (assembly GCA_050485245.1). Lineage (GTDB taxonomy): Bacteria > Verrucomicrobiota > Verrucomicrobiia > Opitutales > Oceanipulchritudinaceae > JBJHBA01. The sequence continues at coordinate 91,061 of JBJHBA010000004.1, forward strand.
GTTCTCCATCATGCCACTCTCTCGTCCAGCGCTCCTGCGCTTGCAAGACGGTGGCAACAGAAATGTGGGTATCACTCATCCCCCCATCGTCAGCTCAACAGCCCCCCCCGGCAATCCAGAAAGACAGCATTCCGTCCCTTTGTAAGGAGTTTCGGAGGCCCTTCGGCGGGCTGGTTATTGGTTATTGGTTAATGGTTGTGAACCCATTGCGAACGTTCCACGGCAGGATTGGGTCGGTTCTTCGTTCTTGGTTCTTTTGCGGTCTCTGCGTTCTTTGGCGGCAAGAAAATTGGCGGGAGGACGGACTTGCTCGAACACCGGAAAAGGGGTTCACGCGGAGGCGCGGAGACGCGGAGGGGGGTGGCTGCGCCTGACGGAGGACGGGGGACGCATGGAAAGGATGAAGGTAGAAGGATGAAGGTAGAAGGATGAAAGTGATCCACAATCGTTATCGGTATCGAGGGTACATGGGACACCGAACTTTTAGGCGGCGCAGGGACGCTCCGCCCTACCATAGATTGGACTTCCATTCACAGACAGGACGGATGCGAAGCGAAGATGGCGCTGCAATGTCTGTGTCACCTTCCTTACCCCCACCTTACACAGCCTCGGCCCTCGCCTTTCAGCTTCTCAAAAACAGATGCCCCTTCCCAAGCCCGTCGAAAATACTTACGCATTACCCGAACTTACCGGATTCATATTATTTCATTAAAGTGGCTTATGGCAGAAGCCGAATTCCCTGCCTTAATGAAAGCCTTATGGATTCTAGTTTTCTGCCTCGCCCTGGGAACGACCCACGCAGCCTTGGTCAGCTATCATGAAAACGACGGGGAACGGGAATTGATTGCCCATGCTGTGGCTGAAGTTTACGGATGGAGCATCAGTCCGGTGACCGGACGCAGCAACTTCCCCACTTGGGGAACCGGCGGCTGGGTGCTCTATGAGTTCATCCCCTTCTCCCAAATCCGGAAGGACGATTATGTCCTCTTCTGGGCAAAGGACGATGTCCTCATCTGCCATCCCGTTATCCACCATACCAGAAGCGGATGGATCGCCCGCGGGACCGGAAACCGCCAGATCGATCGGGAACGCGTCAGCGAAGCCAACTTCTTTGCCATTGCCCGGATGGTTTTCCCGGAAACCGCCCCACCCCGTCTTGCCGTCCGCAGCCTCTTCAGCCTGGGCGAACTTCCCTCACCCAGCACCTTCGAATCCTTTGCTACTGCCCCTGACGAATCCGCCATCGTCCTCTTCGCAAGAGAGTAGCAACGCCGCGAGGCGTTGCGGGTTCTGCGGAGCAGAACGTTGCGGGTGCCCCAAGGCGACACGTTGCTGAGCGGCAGTGCCGCTGTTGCAGGCATCCGGAGGATGCGTTGGAGGAATCGAACCAAGATCCCCACTCTTTATCCGCAACAGTCGCAACGCGACTCAGCAACGCCGCTCCGCGGCCCGCAACGTCACCGAAGGTGACCCGCAACAGTGCCTCCGGCACCCGCAACGGCGTCGAAGACGCCCCGCAAGTCACCTCCGGTGACTTGCCGTCCCAAATCCAATCGCAAACGCAATCCGGGCATCCGCGTGCTGGGGGAAGGCCAGTTGGATTTCGACGATATCCTCGCCCCGCAGGGGAACTCCGGGCACATAATTGCTGAAATAACTGTGCACGAAGTGATCCAGCCGGAGAAATTTGTCCCGCGATTGCAGATGCGGCTCTCCGGTCTCCGGATGGGGATGCGACCAGTAGATCAGCTCATCCACCCGCCAAGCCTGTCCCCAGCGGTCGATCAGCTCCACATTGATATTGAAGATGGCATCCGTCATCAGGCGGTCCGCCTGCAGGGCAATCACCACCTCATCGGGCAGTCCCCCTGAAATCCGTGCCACGACCCTGGGATGCTGCTTGCTGTGTTCCTTCGGATCAACCGATACCACCATGCGCTGAAAGGTATCCCCCACCACCTCCACTTCCTCAATCCACACCCCATTGATCCCCGTCCAGACCCCCGCCTGAGACGTCCATTCATAGCCAAACGGATAATCCCGATGGTAAAGGTCCGGTGCGCCCTGGGCCGTGACGGGCACCGCCGCAAAGCGCGGGCCGTTGCTGGGCAGCGAAGCTGCCGTTGCAGGTTCTGCGGAGTAGAACGTTGCTGAGCGGCGAGGCCGCTGTTGCAGGGCCGCCGGAGGCGGCGTTGAAGGAGACGGGAAACGGGCGGCTGCGCCTGACGGGGGACAGGGGACGCATGGAAAGGATGAAGGATGAGGGATGAGGGATGAAAGTGATCCACCATCGCTATCGCTATCGGTATCGCTATCGAAATCGTTCAAGGAGGCGGTTAAGGGTTCTTCGTTCTTGGTTGAAGGGGACGGGAGACGGGCGGCTTCGCCTGACGGGGGGAGGAGAGACGCATGAAAAGGATGAGGGATGAAGGATGAAAGTGATCCACCATCGCTATCGCTATCGGTCAGGGGGGGGAATGAAAGTTCCTCGTTCGTCGTTCGTCGTTCGTGGTTGAGGAAGAGGGAGACGGGGGACGGGCGGCTGCGCCTGACGGGAGACGGCTCGGACGGAGTCTCCGAAACTCCGGTCTCTGGCCTCGGGCTTCCGTCTACCGGCCTCCGACCTGCCCTGAGCCCGTCGAAGGGTAACTGATAACCGGGCGCGAAGCGGCCATCTTCATCCCTCATCCTTCTGCCTTCATCCTTGGAAGTTCCTTCATCCCTCATCCTTCTGCCTTCATCCTTGGAAACGCCTTCATCCTTGGAAACGCCTTCATCCTTCAAACGCTCCTCCCAAGCTTCCAAGCCAAAGCCTTCGCCTTCATCGATCCAGCGGGGAAGAGATTGCTCAGGATTTTCGGCCAGCCAGGTTTGAGGGAGCAGGGCGGTATCCGGATTCCGGATACGAACGGTTGCGACCCGTTCGGGATCGATTTCCAGAGGCAGCATTTCAAACAGATCCCAGTTCGGCTCGGGTTCAAAGAGAAAATACAAGAGGGAACGGCCTTGTCCTGCCACCGGTTCCGCCGCGATCCACTCGGCGGAAAAGGCCCCGGAGAACCATTCGGCTTCGACGCCTTGCGGGGCAAAAAAGCGCACCGGAATCGTTTCCCTCGCCATCGGCCCGATCTCCAACCCGATCTCCGCGTCAAGCGGATGTGTCTCTTCCCCTGCCCCGCCCTGCAGGCGAATACCGCCGACAGTCGTCCAGATCAGCTGCCCGGCAACGGGCTGATCGGAAAAATTGTAAACCCGCAACTCCCCTTCCAGCGGACGCCAGCGCTCCGCCGCAAGTACCACCTCCAGCCAGACATCCCAATCCTCCGGATCCTCCGGCGGCTCCATCCCCTCTGTGTTCCGGATAAAACGATACCCTCCGGTGTATTTGTTGGACAGCCCGGTCGATTCATCAAGGACCCATTGGAGGATTACAGGGCTGGCACTTTCAAAGGATGAAGGATGAAGGTAGAAGGATGAAAGTGATCCACCATCGCTATCGGTATCGGTATCGGTATCGAAATCGGTATCGTTCAAGCTGCTGCGCCGCTGTTCTTCGTTCTTCGTTCTTGGTTCTTCGTTGAGGAAGAGGGAAACGGGGGACGGGAAACGGGCGGCTGCGCCTGACGGGGGACAGGGGACGGGCGGCTGCGCCTGGCAGGAGACGGGGGACGGGCGGCTGCGCCTGACGGGAGACGGGCTCTCCGAAGCTCCGGCCTGACCTGAGCCTGCCGAAGGGCCTCTGGCCTCCGAAACATCTTCATCCTTCATCCCTCTACATTCATCCTTGGAAGTTCCTTCATCCCTCATCCTTCTACCCTCATCCTTTGCAAGTCCCACATAATGCTCCCAAACCGGAAACGGGGTGAGGTCGGTGTCGAAGAAGGAGAGTTCAGGGCGGCGTTCCCAATAGAAAATAAACGGCATGAAAACCGCGACGCCTTCGGCTTCGGCCTGTTGCCACCAGCGGGCCATGATCTGCTTTTGCTCTGACCAGACCCGTTCGGCGTGTTCCCGATTCTCTCCCAGCTTACCCCGGTCAGCATTGATCTCGGTGATCCAGATCGGGGCCTCCCGCACCTCGGTGAATCCGCTGCGGTAAGCCCAGTCATCCATCATCCGGTGCCCCCGGATGACCGGACCCAGCGTCTCGGTCCACCCATAGAAATGAATATTGCTCGCATCCCCGTAATCCCAAAGGCCATTGGCGAGGGCAATCTGCCAGTAATTTCTTCCTGCGGAAGAAGGAAGATGGAAGATGGGAGACTGAAGATAGGGTGTTTGATCTTGGTTGAGATAAAGGGAAACGGGAGACGGGCGGCTTCGCCTGACAGGAGACGGAGAGTCGCATGAAAAGGATGAAGGATGAAGGTAGAAGGATGAAAGTGATCCACCATCGCTATCGGTATCGCTATCGTTCAAGCGGCTGCGCCGCTGTTCCTCGTTCTTCGTTCGTCGTTCTTCGTTGGGGGCATCGCGCCCATATTCATCCTTGGAAATAACTTCATCCTTCATCCTTTCTCCTTGATCCTTCATCCTTCCTCTGTCCTCCGTCCTGCCCTGAGCCTGTCGAAGGGCTTCCGTCTCCCGCCCTGCCCTGAGCTCGTCGAAGGGCCTCCGGCCTCCGGGCGCGAAACGCCCGCCGCGCCCCTCCGGGGCGCTCGGACTCCCTCCAATCGCGGGACGCAGGACAGGGGTTTCGGGATCGCCGGCTTTAAGGCCGAGATAGATTGCTTTCTGGAAGGCTGCTGCCGTGTCGGGGGGCTCGGCGACAAAAAGAAAATCGGGTTCATTGAGCAGCTCCCAGGCATCCACCGCCCCCCGATGGCTTTCCGCCAGATGATACGACAGCCAATAAACCTCCAGCAGATCCCGCCCCAGACGATTGCGACCCTCCGGACGATCGGTGGTGTGATGGTTTACTTGCTGAGCAAAAGCCAACACCCCCAACCCTTTTTCCCGCGCCATCCGCCAAAGTTCGCGGTGGTCGTTTTCTGTATCCGGCCAGGAAATACGCTGCCTGGCCCAGACAATCTCATTTTGGAGAAGAATGGATATCACTTCATCTTCCCGCCCTTTCAAATCAGGCCTGGTCCCTAACGTCACATCCATTCCGGGAAGCATGCGGGACGCAGTGGATTCGTTTTCGGACGAAAGCACCGTAACCGGTATCCAAAAAATGAGACAAAAAAAGCTGCGGTGAAGCAGCTTCTGGAAAGATTGTGAAACCATTGCGGAAAGATAATCCGGGATTATGTGGAAAGAATCAATAATGGGGATGTTATTAACCGCGAATCTGCGCGAATCTTTCAAAGGATGAAGGCGCTCCGGCTCGTAGGGCCTACGGTTCAGAGAGAGGAAGTGGGGATGCTTGATCTCCGCGTCTCCGCGCCTCCGCGTGAACCCCTTTCCGGTGTTTGAGTCATTCCACTTATCCCAATAAACCGATCAAAGCCTCACGCCCGTTCGCTGCGCTCACTAGAGCCGCTGAGCCGCAGAGTTGAGTGAAGTGAAATCCCCTCCGCGCTTCCGCGTGAAACGCTTCCCGGTGTTCGAGTCAGACGACTGTGACTCATGGATGATCAAACCCCATTCGCGAAAATTTGCGGTCAAAAAGGTTCCAAGTCCGAGCCTTCCAAAAGCAGGATATGTCCTACCCGATTAAACACTTTTCAAAACGATCTGCGATGGTTTCGATATCGAAGGTTTGTTCGGCGTATTGGCGGGCGGAGATGCCCATTTTCCCACTCACCCCGGGATCGGAGCGCAATTGGAGGGCGGCAGCGAGCAGGGCGGATTCATCTGCCGGGTCCACCACGATGCCGGAGCCTTCTCCGGTGATGATGCGGGCTGCCAGATTCTCTCCGGGCATGGCCGCGAGAATGGGACGTCCGGCGCAATGGTAGGCGAGGATTTTGGAAGGGACGGAAAAGACTCCGGCTTCCGGTTCGAGGACGGCGACAAAGGCATTGGCGGTCCCCAGCACATCGGGCATCTCGGCAAAAGGTTGATAACCATTGACAATCAGGTTTTCGGCTTCTCCCGCGGCGATCCGCTGGCGCAACCAGTCAGCTCCCAGTCCTTCCGAATTGATCACGATCCGAACATCCGGATCCGAGGCGAATCGACGGGCGAGGGCTAAAAGCAAGCCGGGATTGTGCTTCATCCCGAGGGTTCCGGAATACATCAGGACCCATTTATCGCTGAGCCCATGCCGCGTTGACCAGGGATTCTCCTTGGAGCGGAGGGGAAACGCATTGAGTTCGGCCCAGTTGGGGATACTCGAACACTGGCCCTCCGCAATCCCCCACTCCCGGAACTTGGGTAAAAAATCCTCGGTAATCCCGATCACATGATGGCTCCGACGCATATCCTCTCGATCCATCCGCAAGTAATACTTACCGACCAAGGCACCGATCGGCCCCAGCTTCTTCCGCAGCAGACTGTCGATGGCGATGCTGTAGAAATCCTGAACCCAATAAACAAAACGCGCACCCTCCTTGGCAGCGGCCAGGCGACCACAGTGCTGAACATCGCTCGGCGCATTGCCCGACAAGACGACATCCGGCTTTAGTTCGCGAATAGTCCGGGCAAAAGCGGACGCATACCGCAGCTCATGCCGTGCCCGCCGAAGAAAGGAATACTTGTCCCGGACGTAATGCGGATGCATCGGGACCGCATAAAAGGACAAACCTTCCGGATCGTCCGGCTTGCGCTGCAGATCTCCCCGGGGCGTCTGCAAGACACTGGCAAAAGCATGGGTCACCCGATGCCCCCGCATCGCCAGCTCACGGCTTAAACTGACCGGAAAGGCGTGCCCCGCGTAATCGTGGATAAGGATGTGCATGAAAAAAACACGAGCCCTCTCAACCCAATAGTGCTTACCGACAGGAAGATCACACCTTCCATTTCAACTGCGAATACTCTACGCTAACAGCACTTGGAATAATACGGTCAAGCACCATTCCGCTTGGGATGGGCAGCAGAGAGCACGCGTACACGTTTACTGATCTCACCCTTGGCTTGCCGCAAGGATACGATCTCGGATGCGTTCAGGCGACGGGGTTTTGAGGAGGTAACGCCCTTCAGAGAACGTAAGGCAGTCATATTTGAACCCGCATCTCTCAATCCACCAGCTTTCAAGTGTGTTTCCATGCTTTTCACGTAATCTATTCACCATTTCTGGTGAAATGACAAATGTATCAAGCTTGTTTTATACACTGCGGCGTCTGCAAGACACTGGCAAAAGCATGGGTCACCCGATGCCCCCGCATCGCCAGCTCACGGCTTAAACTAACCGGAAAGGCATGGCCCGCGTAATCGTGGATGAGGATGTGCATCCGTAAAACGCTCACGACTCCAATTAATCAGACAGAAATTTGGACGACATATCCAATACAGCCTCAAGAGCATCAGTATCCACACTCCGCAAATTGTTATCACTTCGCCCGGGGGTGAACATGTCAGGGATCAAAGCCTTCAATTGTCCAGAATCAGAGACATATTTATCCAGAATACACCTAATATTAAGTGCATCATAAAGGTGAATAACAGCTTCACCTAGTGTATCCACATTCGCAAAGCCCAAATGCTTTGCTAAATCAGCCAGTCTCCCATCATCCACACCCGCATTGAATCGAAGAATAGCTGGCAACGTAAAGCTACATGCCAATCCATGCGGCATACCATAACGAGCTGTAATCGGATAGGACATGCTGTGGGCCAGCGCCGTTCGGGTATGACTGATAGCCAAGCCAGCTAATAAGCTGGCTTCCATCAAATCAGTCCGAATGCCTAATGTAGGGGGCCACTCCACTAATTTCTCCAAAGCCCTAAAGCCAATCGATGCCGATCGATTGGCAAGCATCAGGGTGTAGGGATTCGCGTTCTTATTCCAGATCGATTCGAGGGCCTGTGAAAAAGCATCCAATCCTGTGGAAAGCGTCACCTCCTTCGGAACATCCATTGAGTATTCCGGATCCAACCAAGCAGCCTCAGGAAAAAGCATGGTCGAAGCGAAGCTGAATTTTTTCCCTTCCTGAGCAGCCCAGACAGTGGCAAATGGAGTCACTTCAGCACCTGTCCCCGAGGTGGTAGGAATCGCAAAGAGTGGCAAAGGAGTCACATCCGGAATAGCCAGCTTCCCCTCTAATTGAGCACGAAGATCAAAGGTTGCGGGCGTGCGCAAAAGGACAGAAAGCACTTTGGCCGTATCGATGGCACTCCCTCCACCAAAGGCGACTATCGCGGCAAAGTTTTCATCCTGTAACTCATCCCGGATGGAGACCAGATCCGAAATTTCAGGATTCGGCGTAACCCGATCCAGGACATGCCACTCTTCTTCATCAGCCAACTCTTTGATAAGCCGTGCCACAGCCCCTCTGGAAACCATGCCAGCAGTCGTAACCAGGAGACGTTTTCCGGTGGGGATTGTCCGGCCTTGCCCAATCAATGCTCCAGGCCCAAAGCGGATTTTAACCGGATTGTGATAGTTCCAGATCGGCATCACTTACCTTCTCCAAGAAAGGTCATGAAATCACGCTTGTTTTCCAAAGTCGTGGTTGTCGGGCGCCCCAAATCCTTGCGGGCACCTTTATTTACCCGAATCTCGAGTAGCAAAGGTCCCGGCTCTGATTTGAATGGAATCAAGACATCCTGAATCTCAGATTCTTCCGAGACCGTCCAGGTTTGCTTGTAGCCGCAAGCCCGCGCCACCTTGGGGATATTGATATCAAAGCCTGTTGTGGGCTGACCGCCAACCGAGTCATGAGCACCATTGTTGATCACGACGTGTTTGAAGTTTTCCAAACCGGAAGTGCCAATAATTGCCATTGAGCCCATGTGCATAATAGCCGCGCCATCGCCATCGAGGCAATAGACCGAACGCTGAGGCTGACTCGCGGCAATGCCCATTGCGATTTGCGAAGCGTGTCCCATGCAACCTACAGTCAAAAAGTCTCTGGAATGACCTGCTCCAGTCGATACACGATGTTCAAAGACCTCCCGCGAGGTCATCCCCGTTGTGGAAACGACAACTTCGTTGGCCACCAATGCGTCCAACAGCAATTTGACGGCATCTTCGCGCTTCAAGGTGTAACGATCTTCAGATCGTTTCTGCAATGTGTAGGATTCAAACGTTCCTTTGCGAACAAGCAAGGCAACAGGCCCCCCGGATTCCAGCGCCTTCTTCTTGGCATTGATCAGGACGGCATTCACTGAAGACCCTTCATCTGGAAGCACATGATATGGGATCTCCAACGCATCCAGCAGAGCAGGCGTGATTCGGCCTTGTTTTCGGTGTTGAGGTTCATCCGGGATTCCAGGCTCACCACGCCACCCAATCAGTATCAACATGGGAACAGCGTAGACCTCAGGATCCGTCAAAGACGTCAACGGGTTCACCAAATTTCCCAGCCCGGAATTCTGCAGATAGATCATCGGCAGTTTACCCGTTGCAAGATGGTAGCCAGTGGCAAGGCCGACAGATGCTCCTTCGTTCGCTGTAATCACATGTTGAGACGCCTCGCAATGGTCTGTAATGTAGGCACAGATATCCTTGAGCAGGGAATCCGGAACCCCGGCGAAGAATTCGACCCCGATTTTCTGTAAGGAGTGGTAGAAAGCAGCGCAATTGAGCATGGCTTAGGCTCCGGGAATGAGGGTTAAAATTTCCTTAATGGAAAGGCATTCTTTGTCCACTTCCAGCGATCGGCGGGATTTGAGAATTTGCTCCGCAGTCTGTTTCATCGCCGGATAAGCACTGCGTAAAAGATGGTTCGCATAAATGACAATATTGAAACCCATCGCATGCAGTTCATCTTCGGTCAAATGATTGTAGCTGGTGGGTACGGCAATGAGCGGCACCTTGCGTTCGAATGAACGATATCCGTCGCAAAACTCCTGAATTTCCTTCCCGTCCTTGTGCCGACTGTGGATCATGATTCCGTCCGCTCCTGCGGCGATGTAAGCCTTCGCCCGTTCAAGAGCCTCTGCCACCCCTTTCCCCGCGATCAAGGCTTCAATCCGTGCGAAGATCATGAACTCATCGGTAACCTGTGCCTTTTTCCCATGGGACAATTTATAACAAAATCCCTCAATGGTATCGAGTGTTTGCTCAACCTCTGTCCCAAATAGTGAATTCCGCTTCAGTCCAATCTTGTCCTCAATGATCACAGCTGAGACCCCAAGCCGTTCAAGGGTTTTCACGAAAAAGCTGAAATGCTCAGGCGGGCCTCCGGTGTCACCATCAAAAATGATTGGCTTGGTGGTCACTTCGAGAATCTCATTCATCGTCTGCATCCGCGATGTGCGATCAACAAACTCAATGTCCGGTCGTCCTTTGGCAGTTGAGTCGGTCAAACTGCTTAACCACATCGCGTCAAACTCACGCTGTTTCCCGTTTTCATTGACGGCAACATTTTCCACCAGCAAGCCGGACAAACCATTATGCGCCTCGATCACCCGAACAATGTCTTTTGCCTTGAGCAACCTTTTGAGACGGCGTAATCGGATCTCAGCGGTCGTTCCCACTTCCTTCAGCCCTTTAATGATTTTGGTCGAGGAAATCCCGGCCGTATATTCCGGCTCAACGACTTTACCACCCCACTCTGCCAGCAAATCTATCACCTGTTGGCGGGTTTCACTCTGAGGGCCGATTTTCCAGTCAGATCCATGGACCACAAAATCTGGCTTCAGCTTACGCAGGTTCGGGCGGTAATCAAGTGTATCTTGGGGGATAACAGCCGCAACGCCTTTGATGTTTTCTACAACAGCTTTCCGCTCCTCCCAAGTCAGATACGGCAAGCGTTTATAACTCGCTATCGCCTCGTCTGTGAGCAAACCGACCGTGACTTCTCCAAGTTCGCGTGCCACTCTCAATATATTCAAGTGGCCATGATGCAAAAAGTCGGCACTCATGCCGACATAGACAGATTTATTCTGTTGTTCCATAAATAATCTAAGAATGAGATTGATGGCCGTTATCCCGCTGGAAAACCGCGATAAACTGTGTTTCCACCTTACGCTTGCTGATGATCATGTACGCACCGCCGACCACCGCCGCAGTGCCGAGCACTCCATAACCCGCAAGCATCCAAGCCATCGGTGAAAACCAAATGGGAAGAGCTGGAACCAAACTCCGGGCGATCAATTCAGCACAGCAAGACAGCGACCAGACGATGCACATCCCCGGCTGACGGATCAGGATGAAATCGATGATCCAAACATACCACTTCTTTTGATCGCGCAAAACCTCCGCCATTGGACGAAACGCCCCTGATTGCTCAATTCCTTGCAGGCTTTCCTCTTGCCTCGCTTTCGAAAGAGTGACCGCGTCAATCAGAGTCGAATCAATACTCGTTTTCAGCAAGCGCATCGCCACCATCGCCCAACCGCCTAACATTCCGATATCAGCGATCCAGTGATGTCCCGTCGTTAATGCAAGTCCCTTTCCTGCTCCATAAAACACAAAGGGGTAAACGAACGCAGAATTGATCCGATCGGCATACAACCCAGTAAGGCTCGATTTTTTATGATAGCGGGCAAGCTCACCATCGACACCGTCAACGACTGTATTGGCGATGAAAAAGAGAACACCCAACAGGACACCCCAATAGTTCCCGAAATAAAAGGCGACTCCACTGAGGACTCCAATGACACAATTAATGACACTCACCGAATTCGCACTAATCCCGGTCGGAATAAGCAACCATGTAATGTAAATCGATAATCGACGGACGATCTGATTGGAGAAATCTCCAATGTGCACGGATTGGCATGATGCCCTTAATTCTCTTATTGATTCCATATTAAACCTATTCAATGTTTAGATTTGAATATACTAATAGCCTCATTAATAGTGATTTTATCAAATATAGTCAAAGCTCCATTTATAGTCGCGTCAAAGATACTTCTTCCATCTGCTTCAAATGCCAGACGCGATTGATGGAACGCATTCTCAGACCGCTCCAAATTTGGGACTCCCCACTTGTTTCCAGAAAAATAATTAGGATCAAAATGATTAATATCAGGTCCACGAAGCACCTGAACATCATTAGGTTTCCCATTAAACGTAAATCGATGATCGACACCAACAATAACAACCGGATTGGCTCCCAAGTAGTATGCTAACTGAAGCGCAGTATATGTTACTGTTCCGGAAGATCCAATTCCGCTTAAAATGTCTGTACTGAAATTTGCTGTATTTCTATTCAACAGGTAAAAAAAACGATTACGCTCAGAAACGGGACAATATCTTCTGCCTTTCCAACTTAAAAATACAGGAATATCAGAATTCACATAATAATCCATGTTTTGCTTGATCACCAAATTATTGATGGCCGCGATCAGCGAAGGACGCCATGTGGTTTTACTATAAATCAGATTAATCTTATTCATCCCTATACTGTTGACACCCACAAATTGATCCAAAGGAGTATCATTTAAACTAGGGCCATTACCGACGATCAATACAGGCATACCTGACCAAGCATTTTTCCATTGAAGAAGATTTCGCTCAGCGGAGGATCTGCGATAAGTCCAAGCATCGTATGCATATCGGACAGGACGGGTTTTTAATAGAATAGAACGAAACATAATATAAGTATGAAAAGTTAAAAAAAACGATGATTAACAAAGTTAGCAATTCGCTTATATCCCCGAAAAAATACCGTTTTCCGGAAAGCACGGAGAAAAAATTTCCTTAGCCACTGGAAAGAAATGGCTCTAAAAATTGAATACTTTATATTCTCGCCCTTGGTAAAGAACTCCCTTTCAGTTCTTATCCTCTCCATATTCTTCAATTTAAGGTTCGCTTTAGAAGCAGAAAACCCTCCGTCTTTGTAATTCACATAAACGCTTGATGTAGTTTTCAATTTTACTCCCATACTTACAGCTTTCAGTAAAAGTGCTCTGTCGGCAAAAACCCTATAAGTCTCATCGAAAGGTAGAGCTTGAACCAAGCTTTCCCTTCGCCACATCTGGGCTTGGTGACAGAGATTATTCCTAAAAAGGAATAATCGTGACAATCGCCTTGGATATAGAGTAATCGTCCCATCAAGACCATTCAAATATGAACAAACTACAACACCCACCCTATCAGCATTTTGAAAATGCGCCACCCACTCAGATAAAGCATTCTGACCAACGAGTGTATCGCCCGCATTCAAAAAAACTACATATGAACCTCGGACCCTTGTGGACGCCATATTCATAGCAGAATAGATCCCAGAATCTTTCTTAATCTGCAAACGGACAATATCAGGATAGCGGCTAGCAACAATGTTTGGCGAATCATCGTCAGACATTCCATCTTGGATCACGCACTCGACATTAACGCCGATTTGCTTGGCTACACTATCAATTGTAGCCAAAAGGTCGCATCCCGCATTCCGAGAAACAGTGACAATGGAGACCAGGTCTGATGATTTATTCATAAAGGCGCTATCGCTGATCACATAAAGAGCCTCACAAGAATCCGCTAAGACAATTTACGGGGATTCATATTTTTCCTCATAGGCCCTCGATTCCTGCAAACAGAACCAGAGGTAATGCTTAGAGAATCATCATTATTCAAATCAGCAAATCCCCTTTTAAATGGATGTGCGACAAGACGCATTGGGATTGGTGAATATAGACATCCTACTGAAAAGCAAAACATAAAAAAGGATACGTGACTTGACCGAATATTTGATTCAAAAAGTCCCACCAATAATTGCGCCAATACAGCAAATGCAACTAACGTATGAAACAAGGATCCTCTCTCGTAGACTGAGACTTTAATAACCCTGACAAAAATCACACCCATGATAATAATGTACACCACCCCAGCAATCCACCCAAATGTATAGAATATCTCCAAAATGTTGCTGTGGCTACTATAATAAAACAGTCCGTCTACCTCCCCATATCCGTATCCAAACGGAGCAACGCTAATAGCATCAATCCGATCGCTCCATATTATAGTTCTTCCCGTAGCGGTTCGATCCATCAACTCACTGATGCGAAATCTTTGAACGTTGAACATTGTTGCACTCTCCCAATCGAGGATAGCTACAAATATTGTCCCTACAGATAGCAATGAAAAGGCCACAAGCAACCAACGCTTCATGCTTATCCTACGAAGGAATATCAATGCAATAAGCAACATCCCAAGCGAAAGAACTGTTCCAATAAAAAGCCCCCGTGTTCCAGAACGCATAGCAATATACAAACCACCAATAAAGACTATGGTGATTCCAATTCTTACCCATGTCCTCTTCGAATAAAATGCAAAAAATACACAAAGAAAGGCCCCCACACAGTTTCCCACTACAGTAGGACCATTCATCCAAACTGTCGCATCAAGATAATGCATATATAATCTTGTCCGAGGACCCGTCCAACCACCGTCAGGCGTTCTCAAGCCAGCTGGGGTATTACTGATCGAAAGGTACATAAGAACGACACCAACTAAGCCGCACAACCCAAATACGATAGGAACCATATCTCTATTTACGCGAACACAAATATAACCCAGAGTAAATACGATTAATGGCATTATCACCACAAATCGAATAGATTGGATTAATTCAGAATATGAGCCAAGGTTAGCGACAACACCTAGCAAAATGGCAAGTGTCCATATCATGAAAGGCAATAGGAAACGATTCAATCCTTCATATGCCTTCCACCCCAGCATCGGAACTGCGAGAACAACCAATGCAATCGCACTTAAATGCGTTAACGTTCGAAAATTAGTAATTCCACCAAGCTTAGGGAAGAGAATTGCAGTAAAGAGGAAGGCAACACATAAAACATAGAATGCTCCTCGTGTCTTTTTATCTTCATATAAAGCTGTACTCATTCTCCAATCCAATCTTCAAGACTAATACGTGGAAATACCTCAAGCTTCCCACCAATCGTGCAGTTCACGATACGACGATCAAAGGCTTCATAGGCTCTCCTGGCCAAGTCGTAATAATGCTCGCTCCCCAGCAAGTCAGGGAGTTGCCAATTGACACCATCTGAAAAATATCGCGGATCGAAATGATTACAATCCGGTCCGTCAGCCTTAACGGTGGTATTTGCATTACCCTTGGCTTTAAAATTATGATCGCAGCCGATAAGCGCAACATCTTTAAATCCCAAGTGAAATGCAACCTGCAAGGCAACAAATGTTACTGTAAATCCCTGCTGTAGCGATATCGAGACATCACGTGCAAACTTAGGCTGCTCTGCCAAATCTACAAAAATTACGTTATCCCTTGGCTGGATAATATCTTTAGCAAATCTTGATATGAATATTTGTAAACCTGTCTCATTGAAAAAATCTCGATTTTGCTCAACTACATGTCGATTCACAGCAACAATTGAACTTGGCCTTATTGTGTGTTTTTCAAAAAGAAGATTGATCTTATTGAGACCTATAGTGTAAATTCCCGATCCTTGAAGAAGTGACAAATCTGAGTTTAATAATGAAGGTCCATTACACATTATGACGCACTTGCGACCACTTTCAGATTCTTTAAGGGCTTTCAGTCTCCTTCTTGATTTCCAAGAATTTATATCCAAATCCCAACGCAAACGGGTTAGAATTTGGTGTAAAGCATTCCGATATGGATTTATAGTTGCCCTACGTTTATACTGTGGATTATCATTCATAATTACAAATTCGCTCTAAACTATTCTAGGATTCAATAGATTACTAGATGGGTATTTAGCTTAATAGTGCAGATTCGAATCTTCGCACTTAATAGCAGCATACTGAGACGCAATCCGAAATCATAGCTTTCATCGCAAGTGAGCTATTCTTCGAGCATTTCTTTCTGCTTGAAATAGTTTCTGATATATGAGTTTAAATGTCGCCTAGAGCCCTTCCATCATTCGGCAAAAACGCCACACTTCAATTATATGTATATCCAATTTTATCTAACTACACCATCATAATGAATCATACCAAGTGATCCCATACACATCCCGAATGATTTTCCCAAGATCATTCTCTCCTCGATCCATGCGCATGGGTATGCAGTCATCTTGAGAATTAAATGTTTCGTATGGTGGTAATTTCTAGACGAAATATAATCCCATCTTCTCCAATAAAACTGACATTAACTATCCCTATTTGAGCTTTCTCTATTTTTAATTAACAATACTCATTTTTAATGATGGATATATTTTTATTTTCATCCCAATAACCCTTCACAACACCCACATTGCAATAACGCCTATCGTCGCTACAAAAACGACAGAAGGTATTGAGCATAACGCCTCGAATTCAAAAAAATTTCTTTCTATTGATCTTAACGATAACATCATTGAATACCAAACATAAAATCCTCCGTATGCTACAGCCATCGATAGCGGAAGGCCTAACACTCCAAACAATTCATGCAATGGATAAAATAGCAAAACCATCAACACTCCAGTTACACCATTTGCGATATGCCATACGATATGATTTGTTGTACTATAAATCTGAATATGCATAGCCCCGATTCTTTCCAATAATATAGCAATCCCCAAAACCAACCATAACAGGGCTGAAGGAAACCCTGTTTGACTTCCAAGCAACTCCATCACCCCATCTCCAAAAAACAGGAGAACAGCCCATGGAACCAGATATACCCCATAGGACAGTTGCATACTATGCTTTGCCAACTTAACCAAGCCCTGGATATCTCCCTGGGCACGCATACGATTTAATATGGGGATTCGGCTATAAAACGGAGCCCGGGAAAATTGTGAAATCATTTGAATCAAACGCAATCCGAGCATATAAGCGGCGAGTTCTGCTGGCGATGCCAATCGAGCATAAACAAAACCACTCAAATGGATGAGTCCAGCAGATCCGAAAACACCCAAAAATGCCCGCCAACTCTGTGGCCATAGCATATGAATCAAAGACTTCCTCTCCTCTCGGTCAGCTACCGGCAGTTCTAGTATCCTAGAGCAATTTCTCACCAACCATAGGTTTCTTCCCACATTGATTAGCTGCCAAACCTGATTTGTGAGGATCAGCGCTAAAACCCCACCCCCCATCAGCAACACAACAACGGCAGAAACAGAGCTACCCAATGAAAAGATGGCAGCCCACCTTTGCTCTAGAGCAATCTTGTTTATTCCTTGCAGAAAGGCATTCAGATGATGGCTCCATAAAACAAAAGGCGACACAGATACTACCACAATCCAAGCCAACAAACTTTTATCGGGTTCCGTCGTCGCTTGCAGGCTAGGAAAGATCAACCATGTCCCAAGGGTTGCAAAGAACAAAAAGGCAATTCCCCCTAGAAAGACAAAAAGCCTACGCATTTCCAGCAACAAAGCACTGACCAAAGGTAGATTTGGCGATCCACCTGCATTTCCAGCAACATTCACACGTTTCGCGACGTCCATTTTCCGAGCCCCTGCCATCGCATGACTGATCGAACGCGCGATGGTCGGGGTAAAGCCACTAGAACCCATGAATTGAATCATCAGCGCACTTAAAACCAGAAAATAGAAAGCAATATCTTCCGGGGCAAAATTTCTAAGAGCCAGTGGAAGGACAACACCAATAGATAAAACGCGAACGCCGAAATTCGCCCATGTCATCCATGTCGGAGAATTATAGACTCTCCTATAAAGTTGCTTAATCATTCTTCCACATACGAACAGTAACGAGATTATTACTCCGAAATAAAAAAGGTTCTCATGAGGCGGCGTATTTGACCGAGGGGTGATGAAAGAAAGCGGCGACAAGTTCGGGCATGGCTCGCATCAGTGTCATGGTGACATGAACGGCGTGATCGAGGAGATCCTTGGAGATTGGAGGTCCTTCTTTGGTCACGGTTTGTTTGAGGTGATTGTTGAGGTATGGCTTCGCGCCTCGCTTGAGTGTCGTCGCGTAGCTCCTCGGAACGTCGGGGTTGAGTGATCCGGCTCCTTGCGGACCGGGGGTGTCGACCTCCGGTCTCGAATCCGGACTGTAGGCGGGCAAATAGACCAGTTCGATTCGGTTTTGATGTTGCTTGAGCCATTCTTTGACCGGTCGGCTGTGGTGGACTCTGAGATTATCGACAATCAGGATGACCTTACGTTTGCGGTATTTGATCAACTGGCCCAGGAAGCGAATGAAGATCTCCGCGTTGAGTGGGTCTTTCAACGCCATCCATCGCATCTTGCCCTGATTGTTGATCGCGCTGATCAGGCTGCTGTGGAAGCGTTTGGCTGGCTGACGCACGACAGGGGTTTTCCCCTTCGGCGAGTAGCTTCGGCGATAATGGCAGTCAGCCTTTACAGCCGTTTCATCCGCCCACCAGATCTCTGCATTTTGCGCTTTGGCCTTGGCTTGAACTTCAGGGTAAGTCTCCTGCATCCAGGCTTGCACCTCGGCGGGTCGCTGTTCGTAAGCCTTTTTCAGAGGGCGTTGTGGCGTAAAGCCCCAGCGCTTGAGCAAAACACCGATGTATTGCAGGCTGAAGTGCACCCCGTATCGCTGCTCAATCAGGCTTTGCACCGCTTCGCGACTCCACAGCGCAAAACGCATCTTGAGCTGATCGGGCGTTTTATCGCACATCAACTTCTGCACCTCTTGTTCCTGCGACTCGGTCAGCTGGGCGTGAACCCCCGCTTTGCGACCCCGCTTGCCTTTCTGCAGCGAAGACCAGCCTCCAGACTGATACTTTTTCAACCAATTGCCCACCGCTCGGCGGGAGACTCCAAGCAGATCGGCCACATCCTGCTGGATCATGCCCTTGTTGAGCAACTTGATGGCTTGGCGGCGCAGCTCTTCCTGCGCCTCCGCTTTCAGTGTTCTTGCATCTCTTTCTTCCATCCCAATCAACATGCAGGTTGAATGCCAAAATGAGAACTATTTATGTTTCAGGTTAATAAAACCAGTTTAACTCAGCAATTATCGTCAATCAAAGAGATGAATTCATCTCGCAGTTCGACTGAACTGAATGCAATGAAATTGCCCCAAGCCGATTGTGACTCCAGTTCAGCAGGAAAGCGCTTTAACGCACACCATTGATGCCTGCCTCCGTAAGATACTATTGGATACCATTCTGAAAGCATAACATGGTATCCTTTTTTCACTAAGAACTCACCCAATTCTTTATAACTGTATCCTAGCGGAACGGTCTTCTTATCCTCAAACTCGCAAACGATGACTTCCGGTTTCATTTGGGTCCAAGGAAAACCTTGCAAAACGAATAGATCAAAGCCCTCGGTGTCAATTTTAAGAAAGGTAATAGCTGAAATATTGTTATCGTGACAATAATCGGTTAAAGTCGTAAGCTCTATTGAATCTGACAATGTATGACTCTCATGAAATTTCGAAAGTCCACTGATTCCAGATGAGACCGAGCTTCGATAAAATGAAGCATTCGTTTCTTTATGATTGCTAACTCCTCTGGAATCCACTTTTACATTTGATAAACGTCCATATTTCCGGAGCAAAATCTTCAGATTTTCTTTATCAGGTTCAAAAGTGTAGATGATCCATCCGTCTAGTGCAAAATCTCTAATCGATTCTCCATAATGCCCTCCCACATCGATCATTACTGAACCTGAAGAAGGACGATTTTTAAGGATACGATAAACAAGTTTAACCTCATCTACTTGACTGGAAAAGGAACCCATAAACAAACTTCGAATAGAGCTTTTGGAGGCACGTAACCAGCCGTCAGTTTTAATTTTATTTACAAATCGTTTAATCATTCAATTTCATTGATATAGAGTTCATATTTAATTTCAACATTATCGCAGTTCAGCATGAATAATCCCTCAAATATATTAAAAATCATTCTTAAACACTACCCTCGCGATCACACATGAAAATATTACTACCATCTTCTGTTCACAATTTTTGAGACCATTGCCTTCACATAAATTACCTTTCAAAAGGGGTTACGCGACATCAAAACCTGCTTGTGAGGTTCGGATCATCAATTAACCCAAGCATCCAACAGGCGTTTAAGTCTAGCAGACTCATTCTCACCCAATGCATTCGTATTAAACGCTATAAAATTCCCCCACCCTTTTTCATCACTGAGTTCACAAGGATATCTATTCAAACTTTTCCATTTATGACTTTGCCCGTACCTTATCACTGGCAACCATTCAGACAGGTATACATCATATCCTTTTTCCACAAGATAATCACCAAGATCCCGGTAAGAATATCCTAAAATTCTGGTTTTATTGTCTTCAAATTCACAAAGAATGACACTCGGCAGCAGCTCTTCCCATGGGAACCCCTGTAAAACAAATAAATCATATCCTTCAGTATCAATTTTCAAAAAGTCAACCTTTGTGATCTCCTCCTCCTCTATCACTTTCCGTAGAGTTGTTGTTTGAATTTTACCTACTTCTTGATGCCCTTTTGTAAAGGCGACCATGCTTGATATGCCTGTAGATTCTTCACTCCCATAAAACGGCACATCCGTTTTTTCGCAATTTGAGACTGCCAAGGGTGACAATTTTAACCTTTTGGAACAGATCTGGCCACTGATTTTTCCAGCATTGCTGGGATCAGGCTCAAATGCCAACACGTTCCAACCTTTTGCCAAATAATAGACAAATGACTCGCCATAATGAGCACCAACATCAATCATTTGTCCGCCCTGCTTTTGCTTAGAGAACAATTCTCGAATTGCTTCCGACTCATTAAAACATTTCTTGCCTCTAATTAGATTTTTCCATCCTTGTGGTGTTCTCCATCCAAGGAATTTAAAATATAGGTATTTGAGTTTCAATTTCATGCTCTATCCTCTTGATTAATCCATAAATGCTTGAGTGCTTAAGGCCACCATCCGACTGAGTGCGATAATCTCAGCCAAATGCCATCCTGTTGCATCATCAATATCAGCAGACTCCAAGTGCGGGGTTTCAAACATCATAGGCTTTTCACCAATACGAGCGTTGGTCTTGGCAAAGCTTTTCTCATTAAAGATATAGATATTTGAATTCTCCTCATACCATGGTTCCAGATCCTGTGTCCGGACAAGGTTGTTAGGATCATGATTCACGGGGGAACCATCTTCGCGATAGAAGCGGGTCTGGTATCGGTTGACGGAAAACAGACTGTCGTGTCCGTCATGCAGTCCCTTGTAATAGGCCGCCAAGGCATTCTGGATCGTATCCGGACTCAAGAGCGGATTCGTGGTGTGGGTCATCAGATAGGCTCTGGACTCCACAGCTGCCACATCATCAGCCAAAACTGCATTCATGCTGACGAAGTCTCCGCAGATCTCCTTTTTTCGATCCCGAATCATGATTCGATCGGTATCGACCAAACCATGACTGGCGAGGATTTCGCGGGCATCGGTATTAATGACGACTTTATCGACCTCAGGGATTGCCAACAGAGTATCCAGAATCCAACGGAAGAGTGGTTTTCCGGCAAAGTTGCGGAAGTTTTTCCCTTTCACACGTTCGCTGTTGGCTTTCATGGGAAGGAGGGCGACGAGTTTGAATGTACTGCTCATAAAATGAAGATTGTTGATATTTAGCTGTTTCTGCTCTTCCATAGGCACAGATTCCGGGCAAGCCCCAAGGCTGCAGTCCAATTGTTCCGATGGGTGATGGCAAAGGCTTCACTCTCGCTGATTTCAAAAAACCTCGGACGCACCCCTACCCTGCTCCCCAGCGCACGAAAACGATTGGCCTGAATCACGTAGAAAGCGGAATTCTCATTGAAGATCGCCCTTAGGTCAGAGGAGCGCTGCAAGGTGATCGGATTGTGATCTACAGGGATGGGGGCGACTGGTCCATCCAGCCAAAAACGGGAATGCAATCGATGACAGGAAAGCACTGAATCAAAATGGCTATCGATGGATAGCTCTTCAGCTGCGGCATGAAGGGTTTCAGGTCTGAGAAAGGGATGATTGATATGCAATTGAATCACCACTTCATGGTGGATACGGTAGCGATCGAGAAAATGGAGAATCAGGTCATTGGTCGTGACATCTTGCGCACACAGGTCTGGATCGCGGAGATATACTTCAAGATCGAGCGCATCATCCTGTTCCAGTCGCTCCTTGATTAAGGGGCAATCTGTATCCACAAAAATCGAGAATCCGCGAAGCGAGTGTAGAAACACCTGCCAGATCGGAAGCCCGGCCTCATCGCGAATGTCATCCATCAAGTGAAAGATGGAATCGTTCCTGATGGGAATGAAGACCTTAGTATGCATGGCGAAACCGCCGAAGACCGATGACTAAGAAGTCAGGCCCCTGCGGATGACGGAAAGTCCTTCCTGGCAAGATGTCAGCAACATGGTGATATCGAGGCTGTAGGCGATCAGGCGGTAGCCTTCTTCCGCCCGGGCCAGGACCTGCGCCGGAACCGTGGGCACGACATGAATCCCCGGGGCAACCTGATGACGCTGACAAGCAGCCAGAATGGCATCGCGGGCGGCAATATAATCCGAATGCTCAAACTGCGCGGTGAGCCCCATTGAGGCGGACAAATCGTAGGGTCCGATAAATACGGCGTCGATGCCTTCCACCGCGAGGATTTCATCAATATTGTGAACCGCATCAATATGTTCGATTTGCGCCACGGTGAGATTTGAATCATTCGCTCGGTCGAATTCAGCCTGCAGATTCATACCGTATTGGTTTACCCGGCAAAAACCAACACCGCGGTTGCCCATCGGAGGGTATTTGACCGACTCCACAATTAGTTCAGCATCCGCCTTGTTGCGGACCAGCGGTGCAACCACACCACGTGCCCCCGCATCGAGGTATCGCTTGACGAAGGCATAATCTATCCCGTGGAGGCGAACCATTGTCTCGCACTCAGGGTTCCCCGATTTAACAGCCTGAAAAAGCTGCTGCGTCTGTGGCAGATCTACCGCAGAATGCTCCACATCCACGCAAAGGAAATCAAATCCGCAGGCGGCCATCAGCTCAGCGGCAATCGGACTACCGGAGTTAATCCAACTGCCAATCAATGTTTCGCCAGCCAATAAGCGGGCGCGTAAGTTAGTTTGAGGGAAAGTCATCGTCTTTATATTTATGGGTGAAAAAACATCTCATCCACGGAAGTGCTCCAGAGGAATCTTCACGACCAGTTTGAACACCTTATCGTCACCCTTGAGTTTGATCTTTGGACGATGCGCATCCGTGGGCACATATACCGAAAAATAGCCGGGTTTATTTTCGACAAAGCCGCCGGATCGGCCGGGAAGGTAGAATTGCAGATCTTTCTCTTCGTCATAGGCACCATCGGGTTGCAGGTCGGCAGAATGCGCCCATTCGATACCTTCGCTGCCGGTGAGTGTGTATTGGAGGTCAACCACTTTGCGATGGGTCTCGAAGCGCGATTGCTCAGGAGCACACGTCTCGTAAGACATCACCATGGCATAAAGGCCAATTGAGGGGTCCAAATCATACCGCCCTTCGTCAGGTGCCTCAGGCAGTGAGCCGATCCATTTCAGTGCAAGCGCAACAGCCGGACTTATCTGCCCAGGTAGTAGCGATTCGAATTCAGTAAGTTTGCCGTATATCATTATAAGACGCTAATTTTTCACATTAATACTACTTCGAATATAGAAGATAGAATCACCTTTTCCAAATCATGAATCCCTACACCATTAACCGAAGATAACCGAACCAACCATTGTTCCCCCCCCTCACGACTCTCAGGCTCAAAAGGAGCAAACAGAAAATGTTTTCCCCGAACCCAAAAACTATCTGCACCAACTCTGTAAACCGCTCCATTGAGAACATGCCAAAAAACCACTTCAATTTCATAGCCTCTCTTTTGAAAGATTCGCCATCTGCCTTCAGGAATCGAAGACGCTTCTTGATCCACACTTCCGTATAGATCATCAGAAATCAAAAAGTTGTCGTTTCTTTCTGTTATTTCCCATCCTGCAGACCTCCAACATGTATCAGGAACATGAACACTTACTTCCCTTACTGTTTGCGCTCCAGGTTCCCAATATGCCAAGTATATTTCAAACTCGTTTACACCATTTGAGTAACGACGATACACATAATCTGTCATCTTCAATACCGACTCCGACCTCTGTTGTAAGCTTTCCGTTGCCCCGAGCGGCAGATCCTCATAAGTCCACCCCCACTCTTCTCCGGTGGGGAGGAGTTCGGCGAGGGGCTGGCGCAGGCTGGGCTCGGGATGGGTGCGGGTGGCGTGCCAGGCGAACAACGCACTGACCATGACGACAGATAGGCCGGCGAACGCTAGGAAGAAAGGTTTCAAGGTTGAAACACGGTTATTGGTTATGGGTTAAGGGTTATTGGGGTGGTGGATGCTTGAGTCCATTATTTGCCAGTTTTCCCTGCTCTTTTCAGGTAGGCCATATAGCCATTGATCAAACGGAGTGAAGACGTCACGAGTTGTCGACCTACGTCGAAAAGTTCATCCGTCAGAAGGCCTTCATCATGTGCGGCGATCAAATGGTCCAAAACTTCGTGAGCGGAACCACGGGCATTACTGCAAAACTTGGCATTGTCTGCATAATGAAAGCGTCCATAGCCTTCGGCTAAGTTTGCCGTAGTTGAGCGGGCCGCACGAAGCATTTGATCTCCGAGGCGGAACTTTTCTTTTGATGGGAGCGCCGGTATAACAACATTCGCGACAAAGATTCGTAGCTCCCGACAAGCTTTCCAGCATTCCAAATCCTCAAATGACGCAACCGTACGCTCCGGTTTAGTATGATTCATAACGCTATCTCCCAATTCGCATGAAATCCGATTAATAACCATTAACAAATAACCATTAACCGTCGTTCCGACCTGCCCTGAGCCTGTCGAAGGGCCCCCGTTTCCGTCCTCCGGCGCTTCGCGCCTTCTGGAAAGCGATGAGCTGATTCATTTCTTCGAGCCAGCGCATGCGATCGTGCAGGCTCATTTGACGCACCAGGGTGCGCCGAAGCTCAGCCGCGCCTTCGAAGGTGGCTGCTTGAAAAGGATCCTCTCCGGACTCTGTTCTGCGCTCAGGCATCGGGCAGTTGACGAAGGTCGTCCAAGTCGATGGCACGCCCGGCGCGCCGTTTCATGTCACGAAGGGTGGACAGTGAAACGACACGGCAGTCGGGAAATCCGGGGCCAAAGGTGGTGATGAGTGCTTGATCCCATTCCTGATCGAAATCGAAGGGCGGCTCGCAGAAGAGGTCGACCATCAAGTCTTTTCGATCTGCGGCAATGAGCGAGAAGACCTGCATGTTTTTCTCTCGCATCCATCGTTGACGGGTTGCTTGGTCGGCAAAGTCTTCTGTTTTGACCGGGAGGTGAGGGACGAAACCCAGTTCACCAAAAACAGTCATGGCCTTTTCGAGATTGGATGCATCCATGGCCAAAGCGAGATCAAGATCGTGCGTCGTCCGCAAGTGACCATGAACAATGACCGCCAGCCCGCCGCAAACCAGGTAGCGCACGCCTGCGGTATTGAGCCGTTCAAAAATCTGTTGGAGATCGGTGAGCATGGTTGTTCTTCGTTCTTCGTTGAGATAACAGGAGACGGGAGCGCGTTGCGCTGGGAGACGGGCGGAGGGCGGAGGACGGAGGGCGGAGGGCGGAGGGCGGAGGGCGGAGGACGGAGGGCGGAGGGCGGAGGACGGAGGGCGGAGGGCGGAGGGCGGAGGACGGTTGAGGCTTGAAAGGTGGGGATGAAAGTAGCAGGGGTTTTGCAGTACCTTTATCGGTGCACGCTGTCTTAACGAAATTTCTGTTCCTTATGAAAATCGAATCATGGAAGGATCTCGAATGTTATCAGAACGCCTATCGGGTGCAGCAGGCTATATTCAGATATTCTGAAAATTGGCCAAAATGTGAGACTTATGCGCTTACAGATCAGATTCGTCGCTCGTCGCGTTCGATCGGTGCAAACATAGCGGAGGCATGGGCCAAGCGGCGGTATCCCGCCCATTTCATTGCCAAATTATCAGATGCGGATGGAGAATTACAGGAGACCATGCACTGGGTTTCATCCGCTTATTCATGTGGTTACCTGAAAGAAGAAGATTCGAACTCCATTCAGAAATGCCTAATGCAATTGGGAAGACAGATCGGAAAAATGATCTCCAAACCCGAACAATGGGTTCAAAAGCATAGCTGAAACTCCTTCCGTCCTCCGTCCTCCGTCCTCCGCCATCCGTCCTCCGTCCTCCGTCCTCCGCCATCAGGCCTCCGTCCTCCGCCATCAGGCCTCAGTCCCCCGTTCCCGTCCTCCGGCGCAAGCGCCGCTGCGCGGTGCCCACGTTGCCACCCTTGGTCGTTTGCGCGAAAATCGAGACAAAACCAATCCGGTGGAATGAGTAAACTGCAGCTAGAAGGGACATCACTGTCCGTCGAGCGCCCTGAAAGGCGTATCCATAGAGAGAAAGCCGGAATCATGCCGCCTGCGCCGGTTTGTTCAAGTTTTTTTGAACAAACAGCGGCTCTAGTGAGCGAAGCGAACGGGCGTGCGGCTTTTTTAGTTTTTGGGGAGAAGTGGACGGGCTCGAACACCGGAAATGGGTTCACGCGGAGGCGCGGAGACGCGGAGGGGGATTTCGATACACTCAACTCTGCGGCTCAGCGGCTCTAGTGAGCACAGCGAACGGGCGTGCGGCTTTTTTAGGTTTGGGGAGAAGTGGACGGGCTCGAACACCGGGAAATGGGTTCACGCGGAGGCGCGGAGACGCGGAGATTTTTTTATGGGGGTTTATGTTCCTCTGCGGCTCAGCGGCTCTAGTGAGCGAAGCGAACGGGCGTGCTGCTTTTTCGGGTATTAAGACTCTTCGTAGAGCCCATTCACGACACGCTTGATTCCTTCTTTCATCAAGGCTGCCCCAAAATTTAAAACATACCCCAATCTCATGTTTTTGAGCCGAAGATAAGTATTCAGCTGCTTGAGGTGGGCTTTGTGAATCTGCTCAACTGACTTGAGTTCCAGAATAACGCAATCATCCACAATGATATCCGCACGAAATCCTTCCTCAAAATGAATCCCTTTATAGCAGATCGGTACGACAACCTGTCGCTCGACTGAAAAACCCATTTCCGTAAGATCATGGGCGAGGGTAACTTCATAGACGACTTCCTGTAATCCAGGTCCAAGCTCCTTGTGAAGACAAAGAGCGGCATTCACCACAGCATCACCAATTTTGTTTTCTTTCATTTTCCCAATGAGTTGACAGTTAGACGACGCTTTATGTGAATTTTCATTTGAGACTCATTGCAAAGAAAAAAGATTTTTTGGCTCAAACACCGGAAAGGGGTTCACGCGGAGGCGCGGGGACGCGGAGATTTTTTTATGAGGTTTTATGTTCCTCTGCGGCTCAGCGGCTCTAGTGAGCGAAGCGAACGGGCGTGCGGCTTTTTTGGGTTTTGGGGAGAAGTGGACGGGCTCGAACAACAGAAAAGGGGTTCACGCGGAGGCGCGGGGACGCGGAGGGGGGATTTTGATCCATACCAAAGAAAATCTTTGCGGCTTGATGGCTTCATCTTGATTTTACCCGGATGCAACGGAGAAGCCGAAAACGGAAGCCATCGCTGACCCGAGCGGAGTGGACACTGATTGGGGCGATCTTGCTGTGGTATGCGGTAACCTTGTTTTGGTACCGGGGGGGACTGGACTGGACCGGTCACCGAATCAGCACGGGGCTGGGGGTGGTGGCGCTGGGAGTGCTGGTCGCCGGAGGACGGAGGCCCTTCGACAGGCTCAGGGCGGGGACGGAGGGGGGCGCCGGAGGCGCGTTGCGGGGCAGCAAAGCTGCCGTTGCTGAGCGGCAAAGCCGCTGTTGCGGGCATCCGGAGGATGCCTTGGAGGAATCAAACCAAGATCCGCACACTTTATCTCCAACGGCGGCAGAGCCGCCCAGCAACAATGCCTCCGGCACTCCGCAACAGTCGCAACGCGACTCCGCAACGTCACCGAAGGTGACCCGCAACGGCGGCCCTGCCGCCCCCCAGCGCCGCTTCGCGACGCTGCTACGCTTTCCGGCTTTCTGGCTGGGAGTGGTGGTTTTGGGGTATATGGGGATTCAGCTGTGGAATCAGGCTTGGGAGTATTTTCCCCTGGGAGATGGCATCGCCTATCTGATTCCGGTCGATCATGTGACCTGGTTGCCCAGCGGAGTCTCGATCCATGTCACCGCCGATAACAATCCGCTCAACGGTTTTCTTCAGGTGGCCCTGCCCTGGCTGCTGTTCTGTGTGGTGGCCATTGGCCTGAGGCGGCGTGGTGTTTCGGAGGCCGGAGGACGGGGGACAGAGGACGGGGGACGGGGGACAGAGGACGGGGGACGGAGGACAGAGGACGGAGGACGGAGGACAGAGGCCGGAGGACGGGGGACAGAGGCCGGGGGACGGAGGACGGGGGACGGGGGAGCGTTGCGGAGCAGCGAAGCTGCCGTTGCAGGTTCTGCGGAGCAGCACGTTGCGGAGCGGCAAAGCCGCTGTTGCGGGCATCCGGAGGATGCGTTGGAGGAATCAAACCAAGATCCGTACACTTTATCTCCAACGGCGGCTTCGCCGCCCAGCAACGGCGGCTTTGCCGCCCCGCAACGTGCCCACCGGGCACCCGCAACAGTCGCAACGCGACTCAGCAACGTCACCGGAGGTGACCCACAAAGGCGGCCCTGCCGCCCCCAGCGCAGCGCCCGGCAACGGCGCCGGAGGCGCTCCCCTGGGCTGCGGAGCAGCCCTACGGACGCACGCTGGGTGTTGGCGATTGGGTTTTTGATCATCACCGGGCTGTGGAGCCTGATGGCGCTGTGGCACTATTATGCGGGGATGACCCATCTCTATGGCTTTATCGATATCGGGCGGAACAACACCCCGCCCTACTGGGGCTCGCTGCGCAATCCACGGCATGGGGGCTTTTTGCAGATGCTGGGCACGGTCCTCGCCCTCGCCCTGGCCTTCCGCGAACTGCGCAAGGGAGAGGTGGCGATGCGTTCGGGTCTGCCCTGGTTCTATTTCGGGGTGGCGGCCTTTTTCACCTATGCCACGGTGCAAACCCTCTCCCGCGGCTCGACCGCGCTGACCGTCCTGCTCTGGTGTTTTGCCGCCGTGGTCGGACTGCTCTGGGGCTGGCGAAGCCGGATCAAGGGGGTGATTCCCGCTGTTTGCACTTTTTTTGTCCTCTTCCTGATCGGGGCCGGGAGCTTTCTCTACCTCAACCTGCAGAACCCGGACAACCGCGATTTTCAAAATGTATTCCGAAAAGCCGTTACCCAGTGGGAAGGTGAAGGCGATGTCGGCCGGAACATCCTCTACCGGGTGGGCTGGCGGATGCATCAGGCCAACGCTCCGATGGGGACCGGGATCGGGAGTTTCGGGCTGCTCTATCGTGGGTATGTCGAACTAGGAGAGGAGCGGATCACTCAGACAGAGTTGTGGTGGCAACGCGATCCAGTTACTGGTGACTATGTTAGAGACCCAGAGACTGGAGTTCACATTCCAGTCATGATCCCCATCCAATTCTGGCATGCCCACAATGATGCCCTGCAGTTTCTGATTGAGCTGGGGTGGATCGGGTTCACGCCTTTGGTTTTGCTCTTTTTCTATCCCTTTTTCGCGCACGTCCTGCACGCCGTGCGTGCGGGGCTGCCTTCGGCAGCGTTGCGGGGCAGCGAAGCTGCCGTTGCAGGTTCTGCGGAGCAGAACGTTGCTGAGCGGCGAAGCCGCTGTTGCGGGCATCCGGAGGATGCCTTGGAGGAATCAAACCAAGATCCGCACACTTTATCTCCAACGGCGGCAGAGCCGCCCCGGAACATCCCCGAAGGCGATCCGCAGCGCAGCGCAGCGGCCCGCAACGTCACCGGAGGTGACCCGCAACGTGCCCGTCGGGCACCTCCTCCAACGTCGGCTTCGCCGACCCGCAACAGTGCCTCCGGCACTCCGCAACAGTCGCAACGCGACTCCGCAACGTCACCGAAGGTGACCCGCAACGGCGGCTCTGCCGCCCCCCGCGCAGTGCCCGAGACGCTGATTTTGCTGTTTGGGATCGTTCTGGTGGCTATGGCGAGTGTCTTTGATTTTCCGATGCGGACCCCGGCCTTTGGGCTGTTTTTTGGCCTGATCGCGGCGCTGGCGATGCCGGAGGCCCGGAGGCCCGAGGCCTGAGGGCGGAGGCCGGAGGGCGGAGGCCTGAGGGCGGAGGGCGGAGTTTCGGATGGTAGGGACGCGGTGGAAGGATGAGGGATGAATTAGGAGGGATGAAGGAAGGGTTTCATCCAAATCGCGATCGCTATCGAAATCGCTATCGGGATCGTTCAAGGGACAAGGATGAGGGATGAGGCCGGAAGGCGGAGTTTCGGAGTTTACTTGGGCTTCGCCCTGCGACATCTCCGCTTCGCTCCGTCGGAGGCCGGAGTTTCGGAAGGATGAAGAAAAGGGGGTTCACGCGGAGGCGCGGAGACGCGGAGGGGGATTTCGATATACTCAACTCTGCGGCTCAGCGGCTCAAGTGAGCGCAGCGAACGGGCGTGCGAACGGAAGGCGGAGGACGGTGGCCCTTCGACAGGCTCAGGGCGGGGACGGAGGCGGAGTTTCGGAGGCCAGAGTTTCGGAAAGGAGGAAGGGGTTCTTCGTTCTTGGTTCTTCGTTCCTCGTTGCTTACCAAGGTCGTCGTTTGGCCGGTAAGGTGAAAATTTCAGCATTTCAGTTTTACTTGGGCTACGCCCTGCGACATCTCCGCTCCGCTTCGTCAGCGTTTCAGCGTTTAAAGATGAGGCCCTTCGAGATGCTCAGGGTGAGGACGGCGTGGGGCATCACGGGAGGTGCAGGAAAGGAAGATGGGCAAAGCGCTTGAAGTCGGTGTCGAAGGAAATGACGCGGCAGTTCCTGAAACGGGCGAAGGCGGCAAGGTAGCTGTCCGTCCAGAGATGGTGCGGAAAATCCGCTACCCGGGAAAGGGTCATGAATTCGGTATCGATTTCCGGGGAATCCTCAACGAAGGCGACATGGGCTTCGGTCCGGTAACGTTGGTAGATGTCCCAGGCTTCGACCGGCGTCAAGGGGCGGCTGAGCACCTTCGGGTGGGTGCTGAGGCGAAAAAAGCCCAGCGCCGTGACCCGACAGAAGGCGATTTCTGGGGAGGATTGCTTTTGCCAGTAATGGCACGCAGTTTCGTGCTGGGGATGATTTTCGTCCACCAAGGCGAGCCAGACGTTGACATCGGGAAGGTCCGTCATGGCTGGTCCCGGCGGGCTTGGGTCGCTGCCCGGCTGGCGCGGACTTCCTCTTCTTCCAGCAGGGTGTTGAGCTGACGGTTGGTTCGGGCCTGAACACGGGCGGATCCCGGGATTCGGTGAATCGCCACTGGTGGGGGCGGGCGGCGGGTGACGCCGGGAGCCATTCCCACGTGTTGTCCTCTCAAGCCCGAGCGGATATATTCGGTCATCAGCTTTTTGAGTGTGGTCCCTTGCTGAACCGCTCGGGTTTTCGCCTCGCGAAAGAGGTCTTCGGGAAGGTCAATTGTCGTTCGCATATTCGCATATTCGCATAAATATGTTTCAGTGTCAAGAGTCGCACGGAGGCGGAAGGGGTTCACGCAGAGGCGCGGAGACGCGGAGGGGGGTGATGGTTTTCATCCAAATCGCTATCGAGATCGCTATCGGGATCGTTCGTCGTTCCTCGTTGAAGGGGACGGGAAACGGGCGGCTGCGCCTGACGGGGGACGGAGGGCGGAATCTCGTCGCTATCGCTATCGGGATCGCTATCGAGGGGGCATGGGGCACCGAACTTTTAGGCGGAGCAGGGACGCGCCGCCCTACCTGCCTTGGTGCGTTCGGAATGGGTTCACAACCATTAACCAATAACCCTTAACAAATCACCGCCTTCATCCTTCCTCCGGCGCTGCGCGCCGCCCCTACTCTTCCGGGGACCAGTTACCGGTGACGGGGCCGTGGATTTCGTCGAGTTCGGGAGCGGTCCAGGTTTCGCGGCGGCCGCCGTAATCGGCGCGGACCTGGGCGACGAGTTCTTCGGAGACGGGGTAGGAATCGTTCTCGAAGGCACTGGCGGTGCGGAGGTAAGTGAGGACGGCCGCGATCTGCAGATCGGAGAGGACGTTGCCGAAGGGGGTCATGGCTCCGTTGTACTCATTGCCATTGACGGTGATGGGACCGGAGAGGCCGGAGAGGATGACTTTTATCAGGCGCTCGGGGCTGTCCTGCATCCAGTCGGCATTGACCAGGGTGGGATAGATACCGGGGATGCCGCGGCCATCGCCCTGGTGGCAGGCCTGGCAGTTGCGGGCATAGACCCCGCGCCCGAGGGCGTTGAGGTCCACTTCAACCGGACCGGCGTCCGCCATCATGGAACCCCCGAACTGGGTTTCGTCGAAGTGAAAGGGATCAAAGTTACCGGAGGTGCGAACGATGTAAATTCCCGCCCAGAAGGAGAGCCCCATGAGGAGGGCCACGAGGATGAGGGGCATGGGAGAAAAGTTTTCGCTCGGCTCCTCTTTTTCGCGCATGAGCTGAGCATGGACCCGCTGCATATTTTCATCTTCGAAGCGGGTGCCTTCGAAGGTGTCGCGGGATTCTTTTCCCAGTGGGCTGGACTGTTGGTTGGGATCTTCGCTCATGGCTTATTGCGAAAACTTCATTTCCGGGAGTTCGTAATTCTGGTCGAGGCTCATGAGGTAAGCGACCAGATCCTTGGCGCGCTGGGTGGGCACGACTTCATAGCCCTCGGGGATGCCCCAGGAATCGATCGGGGTGATGGCATCGGGATGGGGTCCACGGGTCGGGCTGATGGGCTGGACTTCGTAGAGAAATGCGAATGGCGGCATGGTGGACCAATCGTTGATGCTCTGGGGGAGGTAGAGGTGCTGGTGCTGCCAGAGTTCGCTGTAGCGGGTTCCGACATTGGCGAGGTCGGGGCCGGTGCGCATGGTTCCGAGCATGACGCGGTCCTGAAAGACGTAGTCGCGGGGAACGGACTGGCGGTTGCCCCAGCCCCGTTCGAAGTCGGAGCCAAAGCCCTCGCGGCGGACTTGCTGGGAATGGCAGTAGAGGCAGCCGAGTTCGCCGTAGACCCGCATACCGCGTTCAGCGGAACCGGAGAGGCGGGACGGGTAAACCGGTTCGTTGGGGAGGTTGTCCCCGAGAACCCAGTTGCCCTCGGAATCCTGATAATAGACGCCGGCGATGCGGTTGCCATCGGCATCGACAAAGGTATCGGTGGCGGGCTCCAGGTCACCCAGTTGGATGTAGGAGGTGAGCACGATTCCGGTCCAGGAAAAGGCGAGGACGAAGAAGATGCCGAGAAAAAGTAAAGGAAGGGATTTCATCGGGCCGCAATACTAGCTGAGAAGTGTCGGTTGGCTTTCACCCTCGACCGGGCGCTTGGCCAGCATCCAGAAGACGTTGATGGCGAAGGCGACGTGGGCAATGGTCAGCATGACCCCGGTAATCGAGCGCCCGACCAGGTAAAGGATCTGGGTATTGACCACTTCGGCAAAGGTGTAAACGGGAACACGCACCCCATCGTCATCGACGAGGGCATTGAGCTGGATGCCCTGAATCCAGCCGCCGATCTTGAGGATGATGACCATAAGGAGGATGCCGAGGGCAGCCATCCACCAGTGGATTTTGATCAGGGCGGCACTGGGCCACTCACGCCGGAGGATGCGGGGCAGCATGTAGTAAATGGTCCCGAACATCACCATGGTGAAAAAGGCATAGACGCCGTGGTGGGCGTGACCGACGATAAAGTGGGTAAAGTGGACGGTTTCGTTGACTGAGCGGAGGGCCATGGCCGACCCGGCGAAACTGACAAAGGTGTAGTTGATGGCGCCGAAGACGACGAAGCGCATGGTGGGGCTGGCCCAGCCTTCACGGTGGAGGCCCACCACAGTCAGGTGGTGATTGATGGCGGTGACAAGGACGGGGATCACCATCATGACACTGGCGACGATCCCGGCGGAGATGACCCAGGCGGGGACCGGTCCGCCAATGAGGTGGTGGACCCCGGCCCAGTTATAAAACAAAGCCAGTGACCAGAAGCCGACGAGGGAAAGGTAGTAACTGTGGATGGGGCGCCCGAGCACCTTGGGGATGGTGTAGTAAATGCAGGCGATGGCGACGGGGGTCAGCCAGAGGCCGAGAACGTTATGGGCGAACCACCAGTTGGTCAGGGCCTGGACCACTCCGTGGACCGGAACATAGACCAGCATGATCTGGGAGATGGTATAGAGCCAGGGCAGCCAGAAAAAGGCGGCCAGCAGATACCATTGGGACACATAGACGTGCCCGGATTGACGCCAGCGGAAGGCGATGATCACCCAGACGCCGACAAGGGCAAAGGAGATGGCCACCAGCGGGGTGGCATAGGCTGGCATTTCCAGCCATTCCACCGCCACCATGTCCCCTTTGAGGATGCCGATGATGCCGATGGTGATGGCGATGTTGTAAAAGACCCCGGCGGTGAGGAGAATGGGGATGTGGCGGATACGGGAGCGGGCGAGTCGGCCCATGATCCATGGGGCCACCGCAAAAATCGCATTATTGCCCCAGCCATAGATCATGGCATTGAGGTGGGCGGTGCGGATCCGCCCGAAGGTGAGTGCTTCGATAGAGTCGGTGAAAAACGGCTGGTGCAGCTTGATCGAGGCGATGAGCGCAAAGACGCTCCCGAGCAGCAGCCAGAGAACCGCAGAGACGAGAAAGAGGATGGCGGGGGCACGCATGGAGGCATCGACCTCACTCAATTTGGCGCGCACATCGGCCTCAACCTCTTGACTCGGGGTGAAGGACTGAAGAATGGACGTTTGGGCACTCATGGATAAAGCGGGGATGCCATGGAAGGCTCAGGACTTTGGCGGATTCTTGGAAGGAAAATGGTCGGTTTGCACGCCCTCAGGCTCTTCCTCATCAAAAATGCTGCGGGAGCCTTCCTCGAGGTTTTCCAACTGGCCCTTGCGATGAGCCCAGTGGAGGGCAAAGGCCGCCCCGATAAAAAAGAGGGAGGCAAACCCAAAGACAACAATGATGTAGGAAGTCCAGGCCATGGTGAATGAGAACTCAGTCCCCGGTTTCCTCCTCCTGCAGTTCCCGGACGACGAGCCGCATGGCCCTTTCGACAGGGATCTGGACGATGCCGTTATTCTGGTTCACCCAGGCGTAACTGTTGATGCGTTCGGTCTGGGCGGAATCCACCTGCTGGCGGATGTTGTGCCGTTCTGAATCGAAGAAGGAATCGGGAGTGTCCCGACGATTGTCCACGTAGGCAATGACGACAATGAGGGCAAAGATGAAGAAGACACCGATCCATCCAATGGCGGAGAAGAGAACCTTGCGATCAGACGGTTCCGGCGGAAGCGAATCGTGGGATGCGTTACTCATGTGCATTGAGGGATTCGAGGATTCGTGGGTCGCGGATGGGGATCGGACGGTAGGTATGAATACTGCGGAGGAAGGCCCAGGCACAAATCGCTCCGGCCCCGATAAAGACAAGGATTTCGGAAGGATTGATGGTAAAGGGCCGGACGAAGAAGGCATAGCCTTCGACCGGTGCCACGTTGCCGAGCTTCTGCGGCAGGATGTTCCAGGCGAGGTCCAGATAGTGGAAGAGCAGAATCCAGACGGCGGCAATCTTCAGTGGCATTCCAAACTTGTTGCCATACCAGAGCAGCCAGAGGAAGGGCACAAAGAAGTAGGCATAGATCAGTCCACGGCTGACAATATACCAAGTGTTGGTGACGCCATCCTGTCCGATTTCCCGAATGATGTACCAGAAAGTCACCTCGGGAATGTTGGCGTTGTAGATGAGGAAGAACTGGGAGAAACTGATGTAGGCCCAGAAGACGGTGAAGGCCAGCATGAGGCAGCCCAGCAGATAGGTATGCGTCGGCTGGAGGATACCGTGCAGGCTGTTGTCTTCCTTGCGGGAAGCCTGCCAGAAAAGGACCAGTACCAGCGCCGATAAGGCTCCCCGCATGCTGGCGGAAAAGAACCAGACTCCATACATGGTGGAGAACCAGTGGTAGTTGAGGGACTTGAACCAGTCGATGGAACCCATCGTGGCGGCAAGGGCACAAAGCAGCATGCCTCCGGCCGCCAGGCGACGGGACCGGTAAACATACTTGTGGTCACCCGTCTCATCCAGCTTGAAGGACCAGCGGCGGAAAAAGTAAACCAGACCTCCCCAGATGGCGAACATCAGGATGAAGCGCACCACAAAGAAGCCGGTGTTGAGGTAGGGAGCCTTGGCGAGGAACAGAACGTCCTGGGCCACCTGACCATGTCCGGAAGGATCCGGCGCCTCTGGATTCATCCAGACCCAGGAGATCTTCTCGGAGCCCTGCATGAAGAGGGCCACGACGACGAGGGGAAGCATGACCAGCCCCAGCCAGTAGAATCCGCTCAGAATATGCTCGATCTGGCGGCGGGGTATTACGGCCCAGCCAGCATCGAAGAGCCAGAAGATCATGAGCAGAAAGAGCAGGCCGACCTGTATGGAGATCCAGAAGGAGGCTCCGAGGAGCCAGCCGGAGAATGCCCGGGAGGGATCATCGGCGTTGTCGACCAGGAAAAAATACAGCAGCGCCAGAATCAGGCTGCCTACCCCTCCGAGCAGGAACCATAGGGCCTTGTCATTTTGACCGGGCTGAAAACGGGGGGGCGGGGAAGAGACGTGCTTACTCGCGCTCATAGTCCTAAATCTCCTCGGCGTTCAGAAGGAACATCGTCGACGGTGGCGTTGGCGGCACGCTGGAGTGCTCTCACATAGAGAACCACTTTCCAGCGCTCTTCGGGCCGCAGACTGTGGGCATAGCCCCCCATCGTGCCGAGTCCATGCGTAATGGTGTTGAAAATTTCGCCCTCCGGCTGATCCGCAATCCGCGACTGTAACAGGCTGGCTATCGTCCCGTAGCCGTAACGGGGATTCTTGAGCACGCCTTCACCGTCCCCGGAGGCACCGTGACAGACCTTGCAGTAGAGGTTGTAGAGTTCCTGCCCCTTGAGCATGTTCTCGGCGTTGACTGCAATGGGGTAACCGAAGCCAAAGGACCCATCCTCGGTCCGACCCGAGGTCATGTAGGGGTCTTCATAGAAGCGTCCGGGGGGAAGGAAGTTGTCGTAGGCCTGTCCAAGGCGATCAATGGTGGGAACGGCCCCCGGCACATGCGGCCGGTCACTGCGCCCATCCGCAAAGAGCGGATTGCTCGACTGGTCCAGATACTTCGGCTGGCGCTCCATATCCGGAAACAGTTCCAGCGGCGGATTGGAAAACTTGCATCCCCGCAGACCCATCACTGTGACCAGAGTGACCAGGAGGAAGAAGTAGATGATGAAGAAGCGCTGGAGCATCAGACGGCCTCCTCCTTGCCATAGGGCACTTCGACGACTTCGACCGCACCGAGCGACTGGAGGAGCTGGCGGGTTTCGTCCGGGTCGTATTGCTCGTCGTCCGTCTCAATCACCACGGCAAACTTGTCATCGGTGAGATGACGGAATTTTTCGTATTCAAAGATCGGGTGGTGATGCCGGGGCAACTGATTGAGGAGGAACATCCCTCCGAGGGTGCCGAAGGCCGCGAGCAGAATGGTCATCTCGTAGGCGATGGGGAATGGGAAGATGAAATCAAAGTAGGGCATCCCTGCGACGATGAGGGGGTAGTTGACCTTGTTCATCCACCAGACAATTCCCATCCCGGTGGTGAAGCCAATCAGTCCACCGATAAAGGTAAAGACCGGCACGCGGGAGCGCTTGATGCCCATGGCACCATCCATCCCGTGGAGCGGGAACGGCGTATAGACGTCCCACTGGCGGTAGCCGGCCTTGCGCACAGCCTTGGCCGCCTCATAGATGGCGGGGGCCGTCTCGAAGAGGGCAAGAATTCCGTAGGGTTTACTCATGTTTACCACCGGTATGAGAGTTGACAGAATCCGCATCGTGGTCGTGTCCATGGACATCAGCCTGAGCCGAAACCGCCTTGATTTCAGCAAAGGCCAGGAGCGGAAGGAAGCGGATAAAGAGAAGGAAGAGGACGCCGAAGAGTCCGAAGGTTCCAAAGTAGGTGAAGATATCGACCATGGTCGGGCTGTAGTAGCCCCAACTGGAGGGCAGGAAGTCGTTGGCGAGGGAGGTCACGGTAATGACGAAGCGCTCGAACCACATGCCGACGTTGATGAAGATGGAAACCAGCCAGACCAGCCAGAGCTTCTTCCGGATGGCGGCGAACCAGAAGAACTGAGGCGAGATCACGTTACAGGCGATCATGATCCAGTATGCCCAGGCGTATTGGCCGAAGGCCCGGTTGACAAAGGCAAAGGCCTCGTAGGGGTTGGCTCCATACCAAGCGATGAAGAACTCCATCGCATAGGCGTAGCCCACCATGGTCCCGGTGGCCAAACAGATCTTGGTAATGCAGTCGATGTGGTACTGGGTGATGAGGTCCTGCAGGCCAAAGAGCGAGCGCAGGGGAAGCATCAGGGTCAGCACCATGCCGAAACCGGAAAAAATCGCTCCGGCCACAAAGTATGGCGGGAAAATGGTGGTGTGCCAGCCCGGCAGGTTGGAGACGGCAAAGTCAAAGGACACCACAGTGTGGACGGAGAGCACAAGGGGGGTGCTCAGGCCGGCCAGCAGCAGGTAGGCCATTTCGTAGTTGGACCAGTGGCGATTGGAACCGCGCCAGCCCATCGCGAGGATGCCATAGAAATACTTGCGGAAGATAAAGAGGCCCTTCTCAAAGGTCTGGCGGGCGCCGGACCTGGCGGCGGCGAAGCGCTTTTCAAAGACCATCTGGCAACGGTCGCGCAAGGTGGCGAGGTCGGGAATCATCCCCATGTACCAGAAGAGCAATGAGACCGTGGCGTAGGTGGAAACCGCGAACACGTCCCATTCCAGAGCAGAACGAAAGTTGGGCCAAACCGCCTGGTAGCCGTGGACCGGCATCAGATACCAGGCAAACCAGACCCGACCGACGTGGAAGAGCGGGAAAATACC
This sequence comes from Verrucomicrobiota bacterium, assembly GCA_050485245.1. Taxonomy (GTDB): domain Bacteria; phylum Verrucomicrobiota; class Verrucomicrobiia; order Opitutales; family Oceanipulchritudinaceae; genus JBJHBA01. Next base: position 129,936 of record JBJHBA010000004.1, read on the forward strand.
CGCACAGGCCACCGCGAAGATGGTCATGGCCTCCGCCGCCCGGTTGATCGAGGTCCGCCACTTTTGCTTGAGGAGGCACAAAATGGCGGAAATGAGCGTTCCGGCGTGGCCAATACCGATCCAGAAGACGAAGTTGACGATGGCCCAGCCCCACATCACGGGGTTGTTCAGACCCCAGACACCGGTTCCGGTCGCGACCAGATAGATCAGACCCATGGCGGTAAAGCTGGCCACCATGCCGGAGAGGACGAAGGCGGCCCACCACCACATGGGGGCTTCGCGTTCAACAATGCCGCAGACCTTGTCAGTGATCCATGCAAAGCCGCGATGGTTCTCAATGATTTCCCGTCGCGGCATGTCAGCCGGGCGGACCTCATCGAGCACGGGCGGACGCAGATGGGCCTGGCCGGAGGCGAGAGACGAATGATCGTGGGGAGAGCTCAAGACTGTTCGTTCCGTTTAAAGTTAGCCATGGGCACCAGCGTGGTGGCCGTTTCCTTTGCCATTGCCGGCACTGCTCTTGGCCTTGTATTCCTTGCGGGTAAGGGCGTCGGGCTGGTAATCAGGCATGGCCGGGTTGGGGTTGCGGAGACGACCGAGGAAAGTCGTGCGCGGGCGGATGTTCAAGTAACCGAGGACGGAGTAGTCGAGCGGACTGTCCTTGGCCTTGGAGACAGCCGAATTCGGATCGGAGATATCCCCGAAGACGATGGCTTCGGTCGGGCAGGCGGTCTGGCAGGCCACCTTGAGCACGCCATCCGGGATGTGGACATCGTTGGAGTCCCTCGCTTTGACCTTCTGGGCGATTTTGGCGGTCTGGATACGTTGCACACAGTAAGTGCACTTTTCCATCACCCCGCGCATCCGCACAGTGACGTTGGGGTTGGCCCGCATGGCCTGAAGGCGGCCAGCCTCAGTCCGGCTCCGGTCGGTGGCGACCGGTCCGAGATAGTATTCATCGATGGCCCGCTTGTTGTAATCGAAGAAATTGAAGCGGCGAACCTTATAGGGGCAGTTGTTGGCGCAATAACGCGTGCCGACGCAACGGTTATAGGCCATGACATTGAGCCCCTGGGAATCGTGAACGGTGGCGTTGACCGGGCAAACCTGCTCACAGGGAGCCAGCTCACAGTGCATACAGCCCACCGGCATGAGCGAGACCTGCGGATCGCTGGGGAGGGAGACCTGATTGGCCGCCGGATCTCCGGTGCTGTAATAGCGGTCCAGCCGGATCCAGTGCATTTCCCGGCCCCGCATGACCTGATCCTTCCCCACGATGGGGATGTTGTTCTCACTCTGGCAGGCGACCACGCAGGCGTTGCAGCCGATACAGGTGTTGAGGTCGATCGACATACCCCACTGCTGCTCCGGAACAAAGCGGGAGAGCGCTTCTTCGCCCTTCCAGGCATCCACGTTGGGAGGGGGCTTGCCAAAGTCAGGGGTCTCGAAAAGCGAGTAACCGCGCGGGTTCTGGAGAGCCCGCTCAGCCCGGGTGAGGTGCTCCGCCCGGCCGTAAATCGGCGGCGAGTGGGACTCCATGCCCATCTGGTTCACCCAGTCGGTATTCTTGGCAAAGTAATCGGCGTTGGTTTCGCGAATGATGGCCCGGCCTTCCATCGACCAGTGCTCCTGCGCATTGGCCAGCCGGTAGGTTTTTCCGGGAACCAGACGGAGGCTGGCTCCGGTGCGGACAGAGCCGTCGGCCTTGGTCAAGGGATAGGCGTCAAACCCGGTCCCCTGCCCCACGCGGCCCACCTGGCGTCGCCCGTATCCGAGCGGAATCACCACGCTCCAATCGGCCAGACCCGGCTGGATGTGCACCGGTCCGCTGAGGGTCAATCCATCGACGGTCAGTTCCGCCACCGGTGCAATTTCACGACCGCGCTTGATGTGGTGCCCTTTGCGGGCAATCCCTCCGATGAGAAATTCTCCGGTCTTGGTGTTGTAGCCAAGAGCCTCTGCCAAACGGGGGCTGATCAGGATGGCATTGTCCCAGGTCATCTTGGTGATGGGATCGGGCAACTCCTGCAGCCAGCCGTTGTTGTTGTAGGAACCGTCGCCGACTTTATCATCCTTGAGGAGGACAACTTCGAGGGAGTTGGCGGAAACATCCGGCAGGGCCAGTGAGCCTTGGGCCACCAGCTCGCGGGCACGGCTCGCAGGGAAGGCACGGGTTACAGCAGAAAAAGCACTGTCCGGCCGGTGCCCATCGCTGAGCAGGCGCTGAAATTCCCTTTCACTGGCATCGAAAGCCTGACGGTAGGTATTGAGGACAATGTCGTAGGGATCCTTTTCGTCGATCCCGGCAAAATGAGCGAGAAACTCGTGCTCCTGCCAGGAGTGCTCATAGAGCGGCAGAATCATCGGTTGCACCGGGAACCAGCTGCCATCGTAAGCACGGGCATCACTCCAGGACTCCAGAAAATGGGTCGCGGCAATGTTCAGCTCAGCTTCGAGCGAGGTTTCATCGTAATAATAGCCGTAGCGGACCACCTGCTGAACGTTCCTGAGCAGAGCGGTGAAATCCAGCTCTCCGGGAGCATCGTAGGCGGGATTGCCCCCGATGATTATGAGCGTTTCGACGGTGCCTTCACCAATCGCCGCGGCCAATTCGGTGATGCTGGCGGAGGAATCCTCGGGAACCTCCACATACTCCACCGTGCTGCCGCTTGCCCCCAGCAGGTCGTTGGCGAGCATGGCCAACTGATGTACCACGGGGGGAAGGTGGCTGCCGGCCACTACCACGGAAGCACCTTGGTGGGCAGCTAAATCGCGGGCGCATTCCCGGATCCACTCCGTCTGTGCATCAAGGGCACCTGCCCTTTGACGCAGGATTCGGGCGAGTGAAGTATCTCCTCCGGTCTGCTCAATCAGTTCGGCGACGAAGTGCGCCGCCACCGCAGGCATCGCGCTGGTGGCGAGACGAAGACGGTGATCGGCCATGCCTCCGGTCGGGCTGAGCATCGACTCGACCACATAAAGACGACTCATTTTCTCCACTTCTTCCGCCGAACGCACCTTGCGTCCGCGGGCATAATCGCGGGCCATCTGATTGCTGCCGGGTTCGCGGTGAAGAAAATCCGCATCCAGGGCCAGCACCCGCCGGGCCTTTTTCATCCGGTAAAGCGGACGAACCGGGCTCTCATAGAGTTCACTGGCGGCACGCTGGGCGGTGTCGCGGGCAACGGGCTCATACTCCGCCCAAATGGCGCGGGGAAAACGCTCCAGGAAAGCTTTTTTGAGGCGGGCGCGGGTCGGTGAGGTCGAAGGGCGGGCCAGCACTGCCATCCCCTGCCCCCGGACATTGGTGAAGCGGTTGCGAATGCTGGAAATACGATCGCTGGCCCGGGCCCGGTTGAGGCGGCGGCGCCCCTCATAGGAACTGGTCATCCGGTCGGGATCATAAAGATCCAGAATGGAAGCCTGCACGATCGCACTGGTCCCCCCGCCATAAGGAGCGTAATCCGGGTTCCCTTCGATGTGGGTCGGGCGGTTCTGGTGCGTCTCGACAATCAGCGGGATACCGTCAACCGCATCGGGAAAGGCCGTGGCGTAATGCACCGGAATCCCGGGGATGGCCCGCTCGGGAAGATCGCCAGCGGTCTGGCGGGAATAAGGCTTGATATAGCTCTCGGGACGACGACAGCCGACCATCCCTACCCCGGCAGCGGCAAAGGATGCCGACATGATCTTGAGGAAGTGGCGGCGGTTGACGCCCTCGGCTTCGGAAGCCCCTTCCGGGAACTCACGGTGCAGCCATTGCTTGAACTCCGGCTTGTCGGCCAGCTCGTCAAGGCTGCGCCAGTAGCGGGGACCAGTGAGTTCGCCTTCTTTGGTGGAGAGAGGTTGAAACGTAGGCTTCATTAGCGGTGGCAGCCAGAGCAGCTTTGCGGCGGGTTCACATTCCAGTTCACGACCTGTTCACGCGCCCACTGAGTGTGAGCCGCTATGTCGTCCGGCGTCCAATTGAGATTGTAGACTTGATCCAGTGGCCGGATGGACTGCTCCGGCGCACGGTGGCAATCCAGACAGAATGCCATGGAAAGGGACTTGTCGTGCCAAACGGTGGTCATCTCATTGACGTTACCATGACACTCCACGCAACTGATCCCCCGGTTGACGTGGACAGAGTGATCGAAATAGACGTAATCCGGCATTTCGTGGATGCGGACCCAAGGGACCGGCACGCCCGTCTCGTAGGAGCGGCGAATGGGAGCGATCTTGGGGCTGTCCGGGTTGATGACCGGGCTCTGCACGTGAGAGTGACAGGTCATACAGGTCTGAGCCACCGGCACATTGGCGACCGGACTTTCATCGACATGGGTATGACAATAACGGCAGTCCAGCCCGAGCTGCTCAACGTGCAGATAGTGATTGAAGGGCACTGGCTGGGTCGGCATGTAGCCCACCCGGGACCATTCGGGTGTCCAGTAATAGGTCACTCCAGCGACCGTAGTGGCCAGGGTCACGAGGAGAATGACACCCAGCTTGGCCGGAATGGAGTTCGTGGCTTTGGTAAAAATATTGGCCATGGGAGAAAACGGAGACGAGGCGGAAAGCTTCAACCACGGGCTGAAGGACGGGAAACCGAACGGGGATCCGCCGCTGGCACCGGGAGATCCCCAGCCGAGGCGATATTGGACTTTGAAGTCGCATTACGGGACAAAGGGGCAGCCCGTATTCCGACAAATCCTACCACAGCCGCCCCCAGGGCAGCCAAAAAATGTTTCCGCTGAATCCGCTTTTCAGTCATGTTTGAGAAGAGTTTTGAAGCCAGTAATTCCTTTCATCAGGCGGGGCTGAGAGGAGGAAAGACCGCATTACGGGTCGTTCATTTTTTGTTGGCAACAGAAAAAGTCGCTTCCTCGATCAGATCATCTTAATCCACCCTGTCCAAGGGTTCTTTTGGCAAGCGATGGCGGCTCCCCATCTAAAACGAGTAAGCGCTTAAATACAGAGGGTTTGCAGTAAAACTGCCCGCACAGGCCTCAAATCAAGCCATCCGCACAAAGCGTGTTCAAACCAGCAAATAATAACCACCGCTAATCCCTGTGATTAATTTCCTTAAACCCAGCAAACCCATTAGTATTTAAAATACAACATCTTAACAAAATCACGCCTGCTAATGAATCGCCCTCTTGATGTTCCTGCCTGGCAGCGGACCCTGCGCGGGAATGCTTCGAAAGGGAGCGGCCTTAAGACTCCTTGGGGCGGAAGGAAGGCATGACCTCGGGGTTGGTATCGAGGCGGGCAGCCCCGATCAGGTCGAGGCAGTAGGGGATGGCCGGAAAGACGGCGTCGAGGCACTCCTGAATGGCCTTGGGCTTGCCGGGAAGGTTGATGATGAGGCTGCGCCCGCGGATGCCGGCGCACTGGCGGGAGAGAATGGCGGTGGGGACATACTTGAGCGACTCCATCCGCATACGCTCGCCAAATCCGGGCAATAGGCGGGTGCAGACGGCTTCGGTCGCCTCCGGGGTGACGTCCCTGAGGGCTGGACCAGTCCCCCCGGTGGTCAGAATGAGGGCACAGTCCTCGACATCGGCCATCCGGATAAGGGTGGCTTCAATCTCCGGCCGCTCATCCGGGATAACAGCATAGGCCAGCTCAAAGGGAGTGGCGATACAGGCCCGCAGACGTTCCACTGCCCGCTGGCCGGGGAGGTCTTCATAAACCCCTTGAGCCGCCCGGTCGGAAATATTGATCACACCGATTTTCAGCATGCCCTATCCTTGGGCGAAGGACGCCCATTTGTCGATGCCGGAGGGAATTCGGGGAGACGGGCGGCTTCGCCTGACGGAGGACGGGGGCCCTTCGACAGGCTCAGGGCAGGACGGGCGGCTGCGCCTGGCGGGGGACGGGAGACGGGGGACGCATGGAAAGGATGAAGGATGAAGGTAGAAGGATGAAAGTGATCCACAATCGCTATCGGTATCGCTATCGAAATCGTTCAAGGGTAACAGGGGATGGCAGTTTGCGAACCCATTTCGATCGGGCCATGGCAGGTAGCGCTGAGCGTCCCTGCTCAGCAGCCCGAAGGCGCGAATGCAAGCGGGGGCTTGCGATCGGGAATTTGAGCGCCACAGTGGGAAACAAGCTCCAGCGCTCTGGATGCTTGCCAGAAAACAACTCCTCCCTCAGACACGCTCACTATCATGTCACTCATTGATCGACTGCTGGCAAAATTGCAGCGACATCCGAAAAGAATTGTCTTTCCGGAGGGCACGGACGTGCGGATCATTCAGGCTGCCCGCCAGTTTGCCACCCGGCGGCTGGGAGTGCCTATTCTGCTCGGGGACCGGGCGGAAATCAAGGAAAGGGCCGCCCGGCTCGACATTCGCCTCGACGGGATCCGCATCCTCGAACCGGAGCGGAGTGATGACTTCGACCTCTTTCAACCGATGGTGGATGCACATCCCAAGTTTGCCCACCTCAGTGCCGAAGAGAAGCAGGCCTTGCTCCTCGACAAACACAATTTTGCCGCCCTCATGCTGCAAAGCGCCCGGGTCGATGCCCTTGTGGCGGGAGCGACCATGACCGCGTCGAGCGGACTGCGTTCGCTCTTCCGGATGATTCCCAAGCAGGCAGGGGTGAACTCCGCCTCCTCCATGCTCATTCTGGATCAGGAAAACCCCAACTTCGGAATGGATGGCTTGCTCTATCTGGCAGACTGCGGCGTCATCCCCGACCCAACGGCAGAGCAGCTGGCCGATATCGCGATTTCGACCGCACGGATTGCCTACCACCTGACCAATGAGACGCCCAGAGTGGCCTTCCTCAGTTTTGCCACGAAATCGCAGAACCCACCCCACCCCTCAATTGAGAAAATCCGTCAAGGGCTGGATCTGGCACGCGCCCGCTCCGGACATTTGGGGTTTGATATCGAACTCGATGGAGAGTTGCAGCTGGATGCCGCCCTCAGTCCCATTGTGGCCGAGCAGAAAGGGGTGACCGATTCCCCTGTGGCCGGCCGGGCCAATGTGCTGGTGTTCCCCGACCTCAACAGCGGGAACATTGCTTCCAAAACCATCCAGTTGGTGGCGGGAGCCCGCACCTATGGTCAGGTCATCACCGGCCTGCAGAGACCCTGTGCGGAAATCAGTCGGGGCGCCCACGTTTATGATATTTTTGGCACTGCGGTGATTACCTGCTGCCAGGCAATCGACCGACAACTGCTTTTTCACGACGAATCATGACCACGCCACCTGGAGCTTTATCACTGGAACCGACCAGAGAGTTGCTGACCACGCCGCTAAACCGCGACATCCCCCGGCTTTTTGTCGCGGCGACCCGACAGAACGACGGCAAAACCACCACCTGTCTGGGCCTGTTTGCCGCACTCCTGACCAAATTTGACCGGGTTGGCTATATCAAGCCGATCGGACAGCGCTTCATTGATGTCGAAGGGCTGATGATTGATGAAGACTCCTGGCTTCTGCACAAAACCTACAACCTGCAGGTTCCGATTGAGGCGATGAGCCCGGTGGCCATTGATACCACTTTCACCCGCCGCTTCATTGATGATCCGGAAGGGGTGCGACCGGTCCTGGTCGATAAGATTGTCCGCGCCTTTGATCGGGCAACCTATGAGAAGGAGGCCATTATCATCGAAGGTTCCGGACATGCCGGAGTCGGTGCGGTCTGCGACCTTTCCAACGCCCAGGTGGCCAAACTCCTCGGGGCCAAGGCCATTATCGTGGCCCGCGGTGGGATCGGTATGCCAGTGGATGAAATCGCCCTCAATAAATCCCTTTTTGACAAGCACGGAGTGGAAGTCGTCGGCGCCATTCTCAATAAAGTCCACCTCGACAAAGCCGATGTGGTCCGCAGCTACACCCGCCGGGCCCTCGAACGGCTGGGAGTGCCCCTGCTCGGGATCATCCCCGATCAGGACCAGTTGAAGGCCCCCAACCTGTCCCAGATCGTCGAAGAATTGAGTGGACGCTGGTTGAACGGACGCGATCGCGGGGCCGACCAAAGAGTGCAGCAGGTCGTGATCGGAGCTATGGCGGCCCGCGGGATCATCGAGTATTTCCGCGAGGGCACCCTCATCATCACTCCGGGCGATCGGGATGACATTCTCATTTCCGCCCTGGCGGCGACTGCTGTCTCCGGCCGCGATGTTGTTTCCGGAATCGTCCTCACCCGCAACATTCTGCCCCACCCCAAGCTGATGGAGATGCTGGCCAAAACGGACATCCCGATTGTGGTCAGCAGCAAGGAAAGCTATGCCGTCGCTTCGATCATCAACTCGATGACGGTCAAAACCCAACCGCAGGACGCCGACAAGATCCCACTGATCAAACAACTGATCATCGACAACGTCGACATCGAGCAGATCATTCCTGGCTTCGGCGGCCGCCTCTAAGCCCGCCCCACAGCCTGCGGCAACCTGATCCCCCACCCCACAGCCTCTTCCCATCCGGCCAGGCCCGTTTTCCTGTTTTCGGTTTTCGGGTTTCGGGTTTCGGTACCACCCTAACGTGGCGTACGCCACGTTAGGGTGGTACTCGTTTTGCCATGGATTCTGGAGTCAAGAGGCCTGAGCACCATGAATCCGGGGAGGCTGAGGACGCCTTTATCCTCCGTTATTCTGCTTCCCCAGCCACCTACAGCGCGATTCGAGCCTTGCCATTCAACTGCCCGCCCACCGTGGAATCCGTACCGCCCTAACGTGGCGTACGCCACGTTAGGGCGGTACGGATTTTTGCAGGGTGTCAGAGGAGATCGGGAGGGAGCGGGGAGAGAATGGGTTACAAAAAAACCGCCCTCTTCCACAGTCGATGACTGTTGCTCCTGGAATGAGGGCGGTTGCGCCTGGGAAGGCGCTCTCTTACCTTGTCGCTCTAAGATGGTCTCTCTCTAGACCTGTCTCTCTTAACCAATTTGAGTCCCCTGCTGGGGAGAAAATTCCATCGAATCTACATTTTCTTCTTCAAGCCGTTCGCGGGGATCGAGTGGGAGGGTGAAGGTGAAACAGGCCCCACCTTCCGGGCGGTTGTGCATGGAAATCTCACCGCCGTGGGCTTCAACTATTCTCCGACAGATGGAGAGTCCGAGTCCGGTGCTCTGCTCCCCGGCGGTGGGCTGGACGGAGGTGCGGCTGAATTCCTTGAAGAGTGCACTCTGCTCTTCTTCAGGAATCCCCGGCCCCTGGTCGAGCACATCGATCCGGATATCGGTCTCCGCCCGGCTGAGGCGGACCGTTACCTGACGTTCGAAGGGACTGAACTTGATCGCGTTGCTGACCAGATTCTCGATCACCCGGCGAATCTGATTTTTATCGAAAAGCGAGCGTTCCGGGACCATTCCGATGTCGAGCAGGACTTCGATCGATTTCTTGCCGGCGGGCACTTTGCAGAGGTTGACCACATTCTGGGCGACCTCTCCGATGGATTCCTCGGCGAACTTGATCCGCATCTTATCCCCGTCGAGGGTGGACAACTCCAGCAGGTCGGTGAGGAGTCCCATCATCCCTTCGGCGGCGGAACGGATACTGGTGACGATTTCGCGCTGATCCTCATTGAGCTGGCCGAAGGAATCTTCTTCCAGCATTTCCGAAAGCCCGCGAATGGAGCTGAGGGGATTGCGCAGATCGTGAGAAGCAATCCGCAGGAGGCGGTCCTTGGCCCGGTTGAGGCCATGCAGCTCTTCAATGTGTTTGCGACGGAAGTCCGAAAGCAGACGAACATTGAGATGCGTGCGGATGCGTGGAAGTGCTTCCTGCGGTTTGAAAGGTTTGCCGATGTAGTCACTGGCCCCGGCATCAAAGCCGGTGACGATGTCTTCGGTCTCGGTTTTTCCGGTGAGGAAAATGACAGGGATCTCTTCCAGGCCGCTGGTGGCCTTGAGGCGACGGCAGGTGTCATAGCCGTTCATGCCGTCGAGCATGACGTCGAGCAGGATGAGATCGGGGTGGCATTCCGGGGCGAGCCAGAGGGCTTCCTCTCCGGAGCGGGCTTCAAAGATTTCGTATTTTTGCCGTTCGAGGAGGAAGCGCAGCTTGCGGCGGGTCAGTGGGCTGTCGTCCACGACAAGAATCCGGCAGCCGGTCAGGTCGATGGTTTCCTCTGACTGCCCGGTGGCAGGAACCTGTGTTTCCGTGGAGGAAACTTCCGGCAAGGGGGGGATTAAATTATGCCGGGTGGGGAATTCGCGGGAAATGGCTTCTCGGATCAATCCGCTGGCATAGGCCTCAAAGGAGTCGCTGGCGTCGTCGGGATATTTGACGGAGGCGCGGGCCAGGACAACGGATGCAACCGACATGACTTCCTGGATGTCGGTATCGAAAGGCAGCTGATCCCTCATTTCTTCCACCACCTTACGAATGAGCGGGCGGTATTGGCGCACGATGCTCAGGTCGAACTGAGTGTTCCCGGAGTTGGAGGAGTGCTGGTGACCCGGGGGGCGGCCGGGGAATTTGCTGGATTTGGAGGAGAATGACATGGGTAAGTCCGATCCGGAGGTTGGAGGGGCATCATTGCCGGGGAGCGTGTTCCGAATCTTCACGAGAATCTTACCAAACCTAGGGTTAAACCACCATACCGTGCATTCACAGTTTTCAGATAAATATTCGCTTATCTTCACCCTAGGTAGAATCCGCAGGACTCAAAAAGGGGATTTCTCCTGTAAAAAGCTAAGGTAATTTCGGGAAAAACCGCCGCTCTGTCAGTTGATCCAGAGCCAAGGATGCGGGAAAATCCGGGAAAAACCGAATATGCCTTTGCCATGCTCCCCGGCTTGACCAAGGGTGACTGCCATGAAAATCGAAAAAAACAGCGTTGTCACGATGCACTACACCCTGACTTCTCCACAAGGTGAAGTGCTCGACAGTTCGCGGGAGCGGGAGCCCCTTGCCTACCTTCACGGGCACAAGAACATCATTCCCGGGCTGGAAAACCGCCTCGAAGGAGAGAGCAAAGGAGTCAGCCTGAAGGTGAAGATCCCGGCAGCCGAAGGCTACGGAGACCACGATCCGCAGAAGGTACTTCCGGCCAAGCGCACTCAATTTCCCCCGGAAGCGGATCTCAAGGAAGGCATGCAATTCCAGGCCAATGGACCACAGGGGCCTATGGTGGTTCGCGTACTCAAGGTTGAGGGCGACGACGTCACGCTCGATGCCAATCATCCGCTGGCCGGGGTGGATCTGACATTCGATGTGGAGATCCTCGAAATCCGCGAGGCGACCAGCGATGAGATTGACCACGGTCATGTGCATGGTCCCGGTGGGGTTCAGCATTGATCGATTGCCCATCCGCGCGATCCCCTTTTTCCCATCCCGGTCAGTTGGCCGGGATTTTTTATGGCACACTGGCGGGTGGCCGGGAGGCTGAGGGCTTGTTATGGGAATATGAAACCGGACCGGCACTTACCATCCCGAAATTCCCTTGGAAGGTAGCACGGTGCGTTCCTGCGCCGCATCTGTTCGCGGCATCCAGAGCTGCCGAGGGAATGACGCTTGATGCGCAGTGGAAGTCCATCTGTGGTGCTGAGCGGGGACGCTCAGCGCTACCTGGGAGCAGACTTCAAGCATCCTGCCTTGTGCTCAGGAAAAGCCGCGTTCGCTGGCGGAGATGAAGGCGATGATGGCGTCAGTGATGGGGCCTTCGCCGCAGGCACCGGACTTGAGTTGTTCGAGTGCTTGACTGTGGTTGAGAGAGGAGCGGAAAACCAGCTTAAAGATCCGGCGGGCTTGCATGATGTCCTCATCGGCCAGCCCCATGCGTTGCATGCCGACCTTGTTAATGGTGCGGTGATGGGCGGGGTGGCCGTCGGCAATCATGAAGGGCAGCACGTCCTGCACGAGCTTGGCACAACCGCCGACCATGGCGCCGTCCCCAATCCGGCAAAACTGGTGCACTGCGGTCAGCCCGCCGATGACGACGCGGCTGCCGATGACACAGTGTCCGCCCAGAGTGGCGTTGTTGCTGAAAACACACTGATCTCCGACATGGCTCTCGTGGCCGATGTGGGAGTAGGAACAGAACAAGTTGTGGGAGCCCACCCGGGTTTCCGCATCGGCGAAGGTGGCCGGATGCAGGGTGCAGAACTCGCGAAAGATGTTGTGATCACCGATGCGCACGGGGGCTTCATCCCCGGTCCATTTTTTATCCTGAGTGCGGCCGCCGAGGAAGGCATAGGGAAAGACCTCGTTGTGCTGTCCCATGGAGGTATTGCCCTCGATGGAAGCGTGGTGGTGGATGCGACATCCGGCCCCGAGGCGCACCATCGGGCCGATGTAGGCATAGGCACCGATTTTCACCCCTGCCCCGATGACCGCCCCCGGCTCGATAATGGCCGTGGGATGGATTTCGGTGGTTGGTTGGGCTGGGTCCTGAGGCTCGCTCATGGTTTCTTGGGGGCTCCGGCTGTCCGCATTCATAAGGGTCGGCAATCAGAATAGGCTCACATACCTTCCTCCGGCACGTCCAAAATCGTAAACATGAGTTCGGCGGAAGAAGCGAGCTTGCCATCGACCTCACATTTGGCGGCGGCGGTGGCAATTTTGTTCCCTCGGTTTTTGACGATTTTGACGGTAATGATGAGCTGATCTCCCGGCACCACGGCACGGCGGAATTTCACTTTTTCCGCGCTCATAAACAACGCGATTTTGCCATCGGCGGAAATCTGCTTGAGCATGAGGAATCCGGCGGCCTGGGCCATGGCCTCGATTTGGAGAACGCCCGGCATGACCGGGTTGCCGGGAAAGTGCCCGGTGAAGTAGGGCTCGTTAATGGTCACGTTCTTGATCGCCCGCAGCTCGATATCGCTGATGAACTCAACGATTCGGTCGATCATGACAAATGGATAGGCATGCGGCAGGATATCGAGAATGCGGCGGATGAAGACCTGATTCTCATCGGGGGCCAGCCGCTTGGACTTGGGGGACTTAGCGTTCTCGATCCGCTCCAGAGCCTTGGGGGGCTCGGCCGGTTCCCGCATTTTGCTGAAGAGCTTTTTGGTCAGTTCGGAATTGAGTTTATGCCCTGGGCGGACGGCCACGATATGGGCCTTGAGCGGTTTTCCGAGGAGGCTGATGTCTCCGACAATGTCGAGGATCTTGTGGCGGACAAACTCATCCTGAAAGCGGAGAGGCTCTTTGGAGAGGATCTGATCCCCCTTGATGACAATGGCGGAATCGAGGCTGCCCCCCTGGATTTTGCCCATTTTGAGGAGGGGCTCAATATCCTCGTAAACGGTAAAGGTGCGGGCGGGGGCGATCTCCGAGATGTAGGTTTCGGGATCGATGTCGATGGACATGTGCTGGGTATGGATTCCCCGGTCGTCCGCACTGGTGCAGGTAATCTTCAAGCCGTCGTGCGGCAGGGCAATGATCGAGCGATTTCCGTCGGTGATGGAAATCGCTTCCTTGAGCACAAAATACTCCCGTTCGGCATCCTGCTCGACCGGCTCGGCTTTTTGGACCAGATTGACAAAGTGGCGGGCGGAGCCGTCGAGGATCGGGGGCTCGGAAGCATCCATCTCGATCAGGCAGTTATCCACTCCGCAGCCGGCCAGGGCGCTGAGAACGTGCTCAATAGTGTGGAGCGTGGTATGCCCGGAGGTGATGTCGGTGCTGCGCACCAACTCGTTGTTGATCAGCTCAATCCGGGGCTGAATCTCAGGGCGCCCATAGAGGTCGACCCGACGGAAAACGATACCATGATTGACGGGAGCCGGCTTGAGGGTGAGGTGCACCTCTGCCCCGGTATGGAGGGCTTTGCCGTGGGTCGATACTTCTCGGAGAATGGTGCGCTGCTTCATTAAGCGGAAAAAGAAAGAAGATAGTTGGGTTGAATACCAAGGCCAAAATGCCAGCAGAAGAATTGGGTTCCGGACAAGAGACCAGAAGGAGGACCGCGCGGCAAGCGTTTGATTTCTGGGACATAAACCATTGACCCCTCCAGCTGTAAAGCCCACAAAAACCTCAAAATTCAACGCAAACAGACCCTTCCATGGCAACACCCACTGATATCCGCAAGGGCAAGGTCATTCTCTACAATGACACCCCACATCTCGTTCTCGATGCCCAGCATCGCACTCAGGGCCGTCAGGCCGGTTTCATGCAAGTCACCCTGCGCAACCTCCAGAATGGTGCCAGTCTGACCCAAAAATTCCGCAGCACCGACACGGTTGACATCCTGATGACGGATACCCGTCGGCTGGAATTCAGCTACACCGACGACATGGGCTTGCACTTCCTCGATACCGAAACCTTTGAAGACATCATTCTGTCGGAGGAGATGGTCGGGGATGACCGGATTTTCCTGTCGGAAGGCAACCTCTTTGACATTCTCTTTGTGGAGGACAAGCCGGTGCAGGTGCAGTTGCCGGCCTCGGTGGAAATGGACGTGGAGGAGGCGCCCGAAGCGATTCGCGGCGACACTTCGAGTGCGGCCCTCAAGCCGGTCACTACCTCAACCGGTCTGGTCGTGCAGACGCCCTTGTTCATCAAGGCAGGCGAACGGATCAAAGTCTCGACCCTCGACCGCAGCTACCTCGGCCGGGCCTGAGGCCGGAAGTTGCCGGTTGGTCATGCTGATGGGCCAGGGGGAATCGAATCCAGTCTGGCACATCCCATCCCCGAATTGCCTGGGATCTTAGTGCGGTGCGTCCCTCGCCGCTTCTGTTACCAGCGTCCAAGGCTGCCAAGGGCGGTGATGGGGAATGACGCTTGGTGCGCAGTGGAAGCCCATCAGTGGTGCTGAGCGGGGACACTCAGCGCTACCTTAGAGCGGACTTCGCGCTTCCCCTGCCTTGCGCTCAGGGGAAATAGGAGCGTTCGAGGACGAAGCCAGACCACGGACGAGACGGAGCTATTCCCTCCATCTCCCTGATCTCAGGTGGCCGGGGGCGCTCAGTGTTTCAGTGCAGTGAGAAAGGCCTCGGCGTCGGCGGGGGTATCGATGCCGATCCCGGCGTCATCGACCGTCCCGACCGCGATGCGATAGCCGTTTTCGAGGGCGCGGAGTTGTTCGAGTTTTTCCAACTGCTCCAGCGGGGACGGGGGCAAGGCCGTAAATGCCTGCAGGAAGGCGTCCGTGTAACTGTAGAGGCCGAGGTGCCGCAAGCCATGGCGAAAGCCCTCCGCTGGTGCGTCCCGTGACAGGGGGATGGGAGACCGCGAAAAATAGAGAGCGTAGCCGGAACAGGAACAGACCACTTTCACTCTGGAAGGATCGCGGTACTCGGCTTCGGAGTGAATGGGGGTGGCCACCGTGGCAAGGTCGGCACCGGAATCCAACAAGCGATCGAGGAGGCGGATATCATCCCCCCGGACCAGGGGTTCATCGGCCTGGACATTGAGGACGCGGCGGGCACCGATCCGGCGGTTGGCGGCAGCGATCCGGTCGGTGCCGCTGGGGAGATCAGGGTCGGTCAGGATCGACTGATACCCGGCTTCAGCCAGACAGTCCGCCAGCTCTGGCTCACCCACGGCGAAGAACAAAGGGTATTCCGGAGCCTCCTGACGGATGCGCCCGGCGGTCCAAAGGATGATCGGTTTGCCTTGAACCGGATGCAGCAACTTGCGGGGAAAGCGCTGCGAGGCGAGACGGGCGGGAACGATGATGGCGGTATCCATGAGGGAAAGGCGTTAACGGGGGGATAAGGGCGGATGGGAAAAGGAAAACAGCTCAGCGGCATTTTCTGAGCAAATCCTGGATCGGGCTGGGGTGGAAAGCGCGGTTCCTTGCAATTCCTGATAGAGGCTGCGGATGGAAGGTTGCGCTTCCTGGCGGGGATAGAGTCTGAGCGGATAATCGCTGCCAAACAGAATTTTTGAGGCACCGATGCCCGCCGTTACCATTTCCCAGACGGAGGCATGGTAGAGGAGCGGGCTGGCGGCGGTGTCGAACCAAACATTTTTCAGGGCCTTGGCGACTCTACGGTTGAGGCAGTAAAAGGGCAGTCCCCCACCCCAGTGGGCAAAAATGAAGCGGTTGTCGGGAAATCGTTCAGCCATGGCCACATAGGCTTCGAGCGGGGTCTCCACCCTGCCGGTATACTGATGGCCGACCGGCTCGGTGACGTGGAGGGTGATCGGCCAGTTGCGCTGGCGGGCAAAGGCACAGATAGCAGACCAGGCGGCATCCTCAAAGGAAAAGCCCTGGGCTACCGGATGCAGTTCCCCAATCCCGCACGCCCCTGCGGCATCCGCGGCTTCAAGGGCTTGTCGGCAGGTGTTGACCCCGGCGGCAGGCTGCACCGAGACAGCAACCCGGAGGCGACCCCCGGAGCGGCGGGCGGTTTCCAGCAGAAAGGCATTTTGCTCCAGGCAGGTGGCAGCCTGCTCCCAGTACCAGCCTTGCAGCACCGCACAGGCATCGGGGGAGACCGCATCCAAGGCAGCTATCAGTTCCGCATCCGTAGCCCAGCCTTGGGGCCCTGCAGTGACTAGTTGCACCCAATGCGGTTCATGACGAGCCCGACCCCAAGCGGCGGGATCCCGCCGGGCGGCTTCGGGAAAATGGTGGACATGGACATCCAGCAAGGAGGGCATGGGAAGGGAGTTTCTACCGTTTCGCAAAAGGGGCAATTTCCTTTTGGCCCTTCGGCTGAAGGCACGCAGCGCCGGAGGCCAGACGGTGGACGGTGGACGGAAAATGCTCCAACACCGGAATATGGCTCACGCGGAGGCGCGGGGACGCGGAGATTTTTTTATTGGGATTTATGTTCCTCTGCGGCTCAGCGGCTCAAGGGAGCGTAGCGAACGGGCGTGAGAACGGGAGGCGGGTGATGGCTTTCATCCGAATCGCTATCGGGATAGTTCTTCGTTCCTCGTTCGTCGTTCTTCGTTCCTCGTTGAAGGAGGACGGGGAACGGGAGGCTGCGCCTGACGGTGGACGGGAGAGCGGAAAAATGCTCCAACGGAGCAATGCATACCAGCCCGGGGTGCAACCCCGGGAATCGGACAAACCCTGCATTGTTCTGTAGGAACAGGGTATCAGATGCGATCCGGAGGTGAGGGGACCCCAAGATGCGGCGTTCCTTCAGAACGCAGGCAATCATCGGCCCACCTCCCAGGGTTGCACCCTGGGATGGTATCCTGCACCCCTTCAGGGCGCTGAGTCCGTGATCCAAGCCGGAGGCCGGTGGCCAGAGGCCGGAGGTCGGCTGCTTGGGTAAGTCATGGAAGGTGACACAGCCTCGGCCCTCGCGTTGCGCTGCGGGTCACCTTGGGTGCCGTTGCGGAGTCGCGTTGCGACTGTTGCGGGTGCCCGGTGGGCACGTTGCGGATTGCTTCCGCTCTTGATGACACCTGCGGTTCCGGTCAGCGTGCGAGGGATGGAAACGTCGATAGACTGGGAAAAGCTCAGGCAAACACTCTGCGCCCTGCAGGATGTCATTCTGGCGACGCTGGGAGAAGCCCGGGGCGGCATGAGTGGTGAGGCCATGTCCGGCATCGCCGAGATCACTCCGGCTGACACTATCTATACCATCGACAAGTTGATTGAGGAGACGATTCTGACCTGGCTGGCGCGTCATTGGCCAGAGGTCTATCCGGTTGAATTGGTGATGGAGGGGCTGGAGCTGCGGGGGCCGGTGACTTTTCCGGAAGGAACGCCAGTGGGCGCTACCCTGCTTCGACTGATTGTTGATCCGATTGATGGTACCCGCGAATTGATGTGGGACCGGCGCTCGGCCTGGGCCTTGTCCGGACTGGCTCCGCAGAGAGGTTCCCGGACCCGCTTGGCTGAAGTCCAGGTTGCCGCCATGACTGAGCTGCCGACGACACGGGCCTGGAGGGCAGATCAGTTCAGTGTGGTTCGGGGGGAAGCACTGAAAGGGGCCACGATTGACATTCTCAATGGGACACGCCGACCGTTTGTGCCCCAGCCCTATGACGGCATTGACCTTCGGCACGGTTTCGGGTCGCTTGGCATGCCGTTTCCGGCCGCCAAGCAGGTGGTGGCGGCGATCACTGAAAGGCTCCTCGCAGAAGTCACTGGTGAAGATCTGGCAAGCTTACCTGTTTTTGAAGATCAATACCTCAGCACGGGAGGCCAAATGCATGATTTGATGACCGGTCGGCTGCGCTTCTTCGGGGACCTGCGTCCAAGCATTTTCCAACGCTGTGGCATGCCGGAAGCGCTCTGTGCGCATCCCTATGATGTGTGTGCCACCCTTGTGGCCGAGGCGACCGGAGTGGTCATTCTCGGGCTCGACGGTAAGCCACTGGATGCCCCGCTGGATACCCTGACTCCGGTAAGTTGGGTCGGTTATGCCAACCGTGCCCTGGCGGAAAAAATGCATCCGGCGCTGATCAAAGCGATCGACACGGTGTTGGGATGATGCGGTCAGTGCCCAAAGCATGGGCCAGGCTGGCTTGAAACCCAAAGGGGGATGGCCATCGGCCATCCCCCCTTTATTAATCCCATTCAAGCGATCAACTCAGGGCAAAGGTTGGTTCCATGAATAGTATTCGCCAGTCGCATAGCTGTAGAACCAGTTTCCGAAACTGGTGGAAGCTGCGATCCAGTGATTCTGCTCAAGGGAGTAAGCGAAGAGCATCGACTGGATATCGCCACCCGGCAGGAAGTAGAGCCAGCCATGCGGGTAATGGTATCCCCACCCGCTGCCATCGGCCAGCATGTTGCCGATGTAAAGGTAGCCCCAGCCTTGAGAGGAGAAGTCACCGGCCCAGTAGGCCCAGCCTCCGTAATTGTAGATCCAGCCAAGGTTGGGTTTTTCCAACCACCCAATCGGGTCACCTGCACCATCGATCACTGGTTCGATACGGATATTTGTAATGGCCAAACCACTACGACGCTCCCCGGACTCACCTTCCGCCAGATTGGAGAACTGCCAGCGGAAATATGCGGTTGCTCCATTGGGAAGGGCACCAAAGGTTCCGACCGTTTCATCGGATGCGTCGATTTCGAGGGAAGCAACATCGACCACCCCGGAAACGCTCACCCGATTCTCCGGAAGGGATCCATTGAGCTTTGCACCGGGCAGCGCACTGGCCGCTGGATTCGGTGTGCTGAAAATGTCCGTTTCAAAAACCGAGCGGGTTTCACTCTCGATAACAGTGTCATATTTCAAGCGAATACGGTTAGCGCGGTCCCCGCGATACCAGGCTTCGACATCATAGGAAACGTTAAAGCGCTCGATCGCCTGTCCCGTCTCGTTGACAAAGGCAAAATAGAGGCGGGCGTCCCGCAGGTCGATGGGAGCCCGTTCACGGATACCGAAAGAATAGCTCGAATTATCCGCGGTATAGGCACTCAAGGCACCGTATCCAGTTTCCGGATCACCCGTGGTGTAGTCGCTGACTCCGGTAAATGGATTGATCACACGGCTGCCATCCCAACTGACATACAGGTATTGCGGCAAGGTGGCATAGGTTCCCCGGTAAAGGCCGAAATTTTCAATGAACTCATTTCCGGAAGGGCCGAAAACGTAGTAGGCATCCGGGACAGGATTGGGATCCGGCTCCGGCTCGGGGGTCGGCAAGGGGGTCGGTGTTTCACTGCCGACCTGCACGGTAATGTCATCGAGGCGCAGCATTGCCCGAGGCCCACTGTCGCCGGAAACATAATAGTAGCGCCATTGCAACTGAAGATCACTGCGGTTTTCCGCCGTAACCGGAAGGCGGACCGGGCCAATCACAGTGGAGTGCCCGTCGGAAGCCCGCATGTATTCAACCGGAACCGCATCGCCATCGGTGACCGGATTCCAATCGCCCTCCAGCCCCAGACGATATTCCAGCCGCAGAGAATAAACACGGTTGTTGGCCAGCTCGGTACCACCGGTCCAGGTGACATAGATATCCGACTGCCCGGTGGTATCCAGTGCGAGCAAAGCGGAACCGAGGTCGCGCCCCCGCCCAGTGTTGATGAAGGCAATCCCACGCGCTCCGAGCCCCTGAATACGGGAGCGGCTGGTGGCATTGTAGGGGAATAGCGCATCAGCTGCTTCCGCGGCATCCCACTCGGGAATATGATAGGCGCGGGTCAGCTCCGCCTCGAGATCGGGATCATCCACTTCGCTTTGCAAAAAGAGCATATGCGGAGGGAAGCTTCCGGCAGGCTCAACACTTGACCATTGATTGAAGGTGTAGGCACCGGCCGAGATGGCATGCGGCGCTGGATAGACCAGAGCGACAAAGCGGGTCGAGACCGATGGGTTGTTGCCATCATTGGCACTCAACTCGATTTCAGCTTGACCCGCCTGAACTCCGCTGATCTGCAAAGTTGACCCAGATACGGATACGGTGGCAACAGTGGGATTCAAACTGATGGCACTCAAGGTCAGGTCATCATCATCTGGATCCGAGAAGACCGATGAGACATCGATGGAAAGAGTCCCTCCACCGACCGACAGTTCTGCTGTATCGGGGATATTCTCGACGACCGGAGGTTGATTGACGCCGGGCAAAGCAGTGCCCTCCACCGTGATATTGTCGAAGCGATTGTTGCCTTCGGTCCCGCCATCTCCCTGGGTAAATTGGATGCGCAGGCCAAAGTCCGGATTGTTATTGGCTGCGGCAACGCTGGTAAAATCAAAGGTATAGAGGAGCGGGGCCTCATTCTCCAGCACCACTGCGGTGGGCCAGTTGACATAAGCATTGCCGTCGGTGGTGTAGGAAAGCTGCTGAATGCCGGCGCCCTGCCCGGAGCGACGGGACTCGTATTGAACGATGATGGATGAGTAACCGGTAGTCGGAACATCCAGATACACTACTGTTCCTAGCGGATTATTCACCCGAAGATGAAAGCCGGTTTCTTCCAACAGGCGGTTGTTGAGTCCGGCAAAGTCCTGCCCGGTCGCAAAGAGGATCTCGGTCTGAGCGGCGGCGTCGATCGAAAGCTCAGCTCCTCCCAGGGTGTAAGCGGGATCCAGCGACTCGTCGTTAAAGCTCCAGTAATGCAGGAGGACAGGTGAGGCGTGAATGGAAGCTCCCAGCGCAAGCAGGCTGAGGAGCCGGGCAATCATGGAAATACAGATTTTCATAAGTCGAAGGGGGGATGTCTAAGGCAAATAGCATACCGAAAAACAGAAACGTTGAGCATCTCCTAATATCAGGATGAAGACAAACATAAATCAGGAAAGCCCAGAGGAAGGTGGAAGGACGGACGGGGGCCCTTCGACAGGCTCAGGGCAGGACGGGCGGCTTCGCGGGGGCGGGGAGATTTTTTATTGGGATTTATGTTCCTCTGCGGCTCAGCGGCTCAAGTGAGCGCAGCGAACGGGCGTGAGGACGGAAGGCGTAGGCGGAGGGGTTGGGTAAGTGGAGCATGGAAGGGGGCACAGACATTGCCGCGCCATCTTCGCTTCGCATCCGTCCTGTCTGTGAATGGAGGTCCCATCCGAGGTAGGGTGGAGCGTTCCTGCGCCGTCTGAAAGTCGCACCCTCGATAGCGATCCCGATAGCGATAGCGATGTGGATAGGGTAATTTTGACCAACCGTCCCCCCTTGGAGGGACAAGCTCTGTCTCGTCCGCGAACCACAACCCCGGCCCTCGCGTTGCGTTGCGGGGCATCTGCAACGCTGCGCTGAGCGTCCCTGCTAGCGGACATCCGTTTCTACGATGCGAGGCGGAGGAGAGCCCTGAAATTCCAATTGCGCGAAGCGAAACCAGACATCCTTGCTTTCACCAGGCCGAAAAACGAGATCCTCTACCCTGCCATAGGGCTCATAATGACCATAACGGATCTGGCGGGCAGGCCGCACATCCATGGGGTAAACCATTCTTCCCAACGGGGTTCTGGCTTGAAAGGATCGCAGGTAGATAGCTCTGGCTTGGTTGGATCGGTTGGTGATCCGAAAAACCACTGTTTCACTGCTCTGGATTGCACCTAATTGAACGTTCCAGTTGGATTGGGAAACCGCAGGAGCGGGGGCAGGCCGGACAATCCTTCGGGGAGGAGCCGGGACCGTCCGGACAGGACCAGCAAAGGTACCGCGCCCGAGAAGGGCGGGTGGAAAATCTTCGGCCGGACGAAAGGGAATGAAGCAGACGGCATATTCCACCTTGAGGGGAGGCTGGGAAACATTCTCCGGGTAGAAGAACTGACCGTCCCTTTCGTTGCGCAACACCCCGTAGACCTGCTCTCCCCAGTTATTCAGCATGACCCCGCCTCCCCGGTCTCCGGCCACCAGACTGACCGCGTGATATCCCCCCAACCTCCGGGTGGCGGGATCTTCCACTATCCGGCAGACAAGGATCCCGACCCGGTGTCCACGGGTAAACTGCACCCAGTCATTCACCCGAATGGGGGCATCAAATCGCTCATTGTGCATGCGGATTGCTCCGGCACTGAGCTGATAGACTATGCGATCCATCGCTGCCGCAATTTCCAGGATATTGGAGCCTCCCCGCAGACGATCGCTTCTCTCTCCCCGCAGTCCGAAAATTTCGCGTTCAACCGAACGAAAGTTATAATGCGCCAGCACCCAATCATTACTTCCCTCCATCGGCTTGCGGAGAATGCCTTCGTTCTGCATCCAGAGCAACCAGTTGACGATCGCGATCGGCCCACAGCCGCTCTCCGGCTCGGGGAAATCACGCTGGTTCATGGAAGGGACGCGTCGGCGGGCATCGGCGCGGGACCCGGTCAATTCCACGCCTTGCATTCTCCGGCTCTGAAAGCGGATCTCAGTGCCTTCCCTGACCGCTTCGAGAACGCTGAAGGGGCCTTCCCCGACCACCCGAATGCGGATTTTCCCCTCATCCGTCCCCGCCAGTTCAGTCTCCTCATCCGTCCACGCCTCTTCAGACTCTTCTTCTGGAGGGAAGAGCTGTTCCCAGTGAATGGAAACCGCAGGCTTCGTGGGCAGAGGTCGAGCTGGCGGCGTTTCCCTTCCGAGCAAATGTGCTTTGATCTGGTGGATATCCTGTCCGGTCACCCACATCATGGTGGTAAACGTGATTACCAGGGTGAAGGCAGACAGAGCGGCAATCAGCAGGCCCCAGTCGAAGGCAGTCCAAGGGCGGCGTTCTTTTTCAACCTGCGCCTTTTGCTCCTTTTGGCCTTGGGCGATGACCTTTTCCAGCTTGTCGAAATCCTCCCTCATTTCGATTTCGATTGAAGGAGAAAAATCACCCGCCCGCAAGCGGATTAAGGTGGAAGAACGGGGATGCGGTCAACGCGTGAAGGATTATCCATTTGATGATAGCTGCGATAAGGACGTGCATGCGGAGACACGGTTGACATACTGGTTTGAGTGACAAGGTCCCAAGCAGAATGGTTTGTTTATGTGATCCGTTGCGGAGACGGAACACTCTACACCGGCATTTCCACCGATGTGAAACGGCGTTTTGAGGAGCATTGCAGTGGCGGGATCAAAGCTGCCCGCTACCTGCGTGGACGCGGCCCTTTGCAACTGGTCTATGCCCAGGCGTTCGGCAGCCGCTCGGAAGCAGCTAAAGAGGAATACCGGATCAAGCAGTTACCCAAGGTGGATAAAGAAGCGCTCGTCGCCTCAATGCCAGCCGACAATGCAGGTGGCCGGAAAGTGACAGGCGCTTTCGGAAGGATTCGGCCGAAATAATTATCCAGTCGAGAACCACGGACGAGACGGAGCTATTCCCTCCATCTCGCTGATCTCAGGTGGCCGGGGGTCAGGGCGACTGAGGGCTGGTAATGGGGAAAGCGAATCGAACCGGCTCTTCCCATCCCGAATTCCTCAGCTTGCCAAAAGCGTTTGGTTCGTGAGAATCCTGCACTTCACCGTGAATCGCAGACGCAATCGACGCCACCGATTCTCCATTTATCCTACCTCCATTCAGCTCATGAAAATGAACCCCTCCCCACTCCTCGGCCTGCTGGCCCTCAGCATGCCTGCTGTTGCCCATTCTGAAGCCTCCGGCCCCTTTCCACCCCATGTCCTTTCGGGGACGGAACTCAGGGTCCTGGAACCGACGGAACAAGGGCGCCACTATCAGTTGCACATCAGCCTGCCGGGTTCCTATCACAGTGAACCGGAACGGCACTATCCGGTGCTGTTTTTGACCGATGCCTATTGGGACTTCCCTACCCTGGTCAGCTCCTATCACAATCTGGTTTACGACAAGGTCGTTCCCGAAATCATTATCGTCGGGCTGGGCTATGCAGGAGAGAATCTCGATTACAGTGCCCTGCGCCGCTGGGAATTGTCTCCCATCGACCTCGAAGGCTATCCGGACAGCGGCCAGGCCGCAGTATTTCTCTCCACCCTCAAGGACACGATTATTCCCTTTGTGGAGAAGCATTACCGGGCCGACCCCAACCACCGCTCCCTCGCGGGCAGTTCCCTCGGGGGCTTGTTTGCGCTCTATGCCCTGCTCAGTGAACCCGGCCTCTTTCAGGCTTATATCGCAGCCAGTCCCGCCACCATCGCACGCAGTGATTGGATCTTTGGCTATGAAGCCGAACGGGCTCAATCCGGTGCACCGCTGCAGGGACGGCTCTTCATGACCGGTGCGGCCTATGAATGGCCCTATTTTCTGGCCAGTATCCGCCGCTTTGACGAACGCCTCGCTTCACGCCACCATCCGGAACTCGCCTACCGTTACCGGGAGATTCTCGGGGAGCGTCATGCCGGGACCAAGGCAGAAGCCTACGTTCGCGGATTGCGCTACATCTATGCTCCGATTGCTCCGGAAACCGGGCCGGATGTAGACCCGGAGGATCTGCTATAAAGCAAAAAGCCGCCAGGCAACCCGGCCCGGAGGCGTTTCAGGTGGCCCCATCGACCATTGCGGGGGCGGGACAGGGCTTGTTCACCCGCATCCGCATCCCGGTTGAAGCAACAATCGGATACTACACGGGCGAATGCATCACCTATGAAGAGCTGGCGGCCGGGCGCTTTGCCGGTTCGGACTACCTGCTGGGTCTGACCTCCAAGTGGCTCATCGCCGGTGAAGGGCCCAAGGCCAACCACACCCGCTACATCAACCACTCCGCAGAGCCCAATGCGTTGCCGGTCATTTCCAACCGCTGGAAGACTGCCCGGATTGTCGCGATACGGGACATCGAGCCCGGCGAGGAGATTTTTTTTGATTACGGTGAGGCCTACTGGGAGGCCGCCGCTCAGACTGAGCAGGTGCTTAAGCCCATTGCTCCAGCAGGGGCAGCAATTCCTCCAGTGAATAAATAAAAGCATCGGCCCCGGCCTTGACCTTTTCCCTCGCCGCATAACGGCCGAAGCCAACGAAAAGATCCACTTCCGGCTTGGTTTCCAGATCGCTGACGCCGTCCCCCACCATTACCACAAAATCGGGGCTGGTTTCCGCTTTGAGGGCAGAAATCACCTCCGTTTTTCCGCCGTTGCGGGTCGTCGGATAGTCACGGCCGAAATCCAGATAACGGCCATCCTCGGCAAACAACAAGGGGACCGCTTCTACCCGTTCAATCCCCAGCAATCCGGCGAGGGGTCCGATAACCGGAGCAAATCCGCCGCTGAGAATGGCCACCTGCCAGCCCTTTGCCCGCAAGGCTCTGATAACGGACTGAGCAGTGGGCTCCATCGTATCGATGTAGCGCTGCCCGATCCGTTCACATTCTTCCCGGTCCGGTCGAATCAAATCCATCCGGCGGGCAAACACCTCCCCGATGGCTATCTCCCCTTCCATCGCCAGGCGGGTCAGCTCCGCCACCTGAGCTTCCACTTCCGACCCGCGGAGCGCTGCAAGTTCATCGACTCCCTCAATCTCGCTGAGGGTGGAGTCGCAATCAAATATCACCCATTTGACCGGGCCGGTATCACTGGACGTCATCCGGGCAGTCGAGCGGAGGGAATGCGGCAACTCAAGTCGCAATTGTGTGTGGCGAGGAGAGAGCAGGGTAAAAAACTCATTTCCCTGCCTCCGTAGATCTACTGAGCCCGCCAAACAGCAAGTAAAAGATTTGTAATAAGCTATAAATCAGAGGCCAAACCCTTGACCAGCCAAGTGTAATCCCCTAGAAAATCGGTATGTTTAAGGGGCAACCTTTGCGACCCGGGGGGGATCGCCGTTGCGAAGAGACATCGCATAGCTCCTTCCCTCCTGACGGTACATGGTATTTCAAATCCCAAATTTCTTCTGACTCAAGAAATTTGGGCTTCAGCGATTCATTTCAGCATACACATAAACCAAATGCTGGTTTTTCGCTCGTTGAAATCATGATTGCCATGCTCCTTTTTGCGCTGGTCGCCATGAGCATTACCAGTCTGGTGATCTATGCCTATCGCAGTGCAACGAGTGCGGTCTATCAAACGACTGCTCACGCAGTCATTCAAGGGTATGTTGAGCAGATCATGGCCTTGGACTATGCGGTCGTCATCACGGCCTTCGAAGAAAGCTCCATGTCTCCTCCGACCGCCTTACCCCTGCGTGCCATCTCCCCATCTGTCAACCCGAACAATTCTATCCAGATTGATGATCCATTGGATTTTTCCGGGCAAGTAATCAATAAAAACATCGTTGTTGACCTACGTCCGAACAATTCCGGTGGAACGACAGAAGTACTTATGCCTATGAGAGTGTCGATGACGGCAACGAACTTGCAGGTAGGAACGGAACCTAGAGCAGGCCTTGAGATTACGATTTCCTATCAGTACCGTGATCCTGCCAAGAGAGGGGATGGGTGGTCTTCCGACAGTGTATCATTCGTCAAATCGAGTGTCCCGATTTTCTGATTTCTCATTCAACCAGCCTTTTCGAAATGCGTAGCAAACGAGCATTTACCCTTGCAGAACTAATGATCGCGATATCCATATTCACGGTCCTGTCGCTGGGGGTTTCCATTTTTCTTATCGACACAAACAGGGTGATTCTATCCAGCACCGGGAAATTGAATGTTAATCGAGATATTCGGCACTTCACCTCCCAAATGGCCAAAGAGGCACGGGCTGCCAACACCTTCTTGCTCTACAGAAGTTTTTATCCCGTCACCACAGAGCTGCCCAACGGAGACTTCAGAAATACGGATGAATCTACCAACCCGGCCAGCTACAGGAAAATGGCCGGAGAAAGTGGGGATTTGGTCGTTTTCGTTTACGAAGAAATCGATTTGAATGACGTTAATCCTGAAACCAGGATAGTAAGGCTGGTGGGTTATTATCGTGCCGCCAGCGACAGTTCAACTGGCTCTGCTCCCGTTCGTCGTTTCGATATTGAGATACCGGAAGCAAATCAGGCAGATCCCATCGAATCACTGATACCCCCAGCCGCTTCTGCCAGTAACCATCGGGTCGTCCTATCGGTTGCCGAGGGTCTCGCCAATGGGATGCTCTTTTACAATTTCAATAACCGTTCTGTAATGGTAAATGCAAAGATAACCCATGGAAACATAGCTAAAGAGATAACCGGCACATATAACTTTACAGTTTCCCCCAGAGGATAAGCCATGAAATCATTTGATAAAAAACAAAGAGCCCAGATGACTCCTCCATCATCCCAGAGGGGATCCTCTTTGGGCTTTATTCTCATCATCACCATGGCACTGGGGCTGATTGCTGCCAGCTTAGCTTCATGGTTGATGACAGAACTCAGAATTAATGAACGAAACATCGCTTATCAACATGCCTTGGTAGGAGCTGAATCTGCGTTGGAATACGGGGCCGCTCAGTTGGCGTCCAGATTTGACCGTTTCACAGGCATTGCCAACAACGATTTACTGCCGAGCAATAATCCACTCACCATCCCTGGTTCTGCGCTTACGCATTTTGCCGATTCCCGCGTCGTCGCCCAAGATCTGGAGATTAGAGGAGGATTGGTGCCTCCCGGCCAATGGACTTTAATTCCAGCGACTCCCGCCAACGCATTCGATCCCCTCAGAGGCAGATATGCTTTCGTCCGTAATATTGAAATGTATGGCAGGGGGACGGCGAGAACACGCGCAGGAAACAATCTCGTGAATGCTTACGCTTATGAAGTATTTCAAGTGAGGGATGCGCCTCTCTTTGGACACGCCATTTTTTATAATGGCACTTTGGAGATCAATCCCGGGTTCAATTTAGATGTGCGTGGTCCAGTACATGCAAACAGTGACGTTTACATTGGGGCGAACGTTGGTGCTACGCTTACCTTGCACAACACCTTATCCGCAGCTGGCCATATTTATCATGATGAAATCAGGCCGATTCACATATCTGATGGAAGCAACGTAAGGATCGCAACCAACTCTGGTTTTGCCTCAATGCGGCACAATGGTCAGATCGTAGACTCGACCCACTCAGACTGGGCTGAACTGGTACATCAGCGCTGGCATGGAAATGTTATGGATGGCCTAACAGGGGCTCGCACCTATAATCCTGCGGCGATTGGTGAATATGTTCCGGATGATTTCTCAACTCCTGGTGTTCAAACGGAAAACCATGCTTATGCCATTATAGAGCCCCTCCTTCCGAATGGCCACCTGGACCGTAAGGATCTCTCCGTCAGAGAACAAAAAATGCAAATGCAAGCAGGATTGATTCTCAGGGTGGAATATGACACAAGTCGATCACCTGGAGAAGAAGGCTATTATGTGGTGAGAGCTTATCGCTTTGACAGAGAAAACAACTCTGACCCTACCAGCAAAGTAAAGCTGGATTCCAACGGAGATCCCACATTAATTCCTGTAACGCTACCGGAGGGTGTAGTCGGCCAACCCGATGATAACTTTGTGAATATCAGGCCGGGAACGGATGGGTGGGTGGAATATTTCAATTCTGAGACGACCACTTCGGGACCTTGGTGGAATCCAACCCATACTACCAGAGTGACAGGCGGGTTCTATGATCATCGGGAAGATGCTGAAGTATCTGTCGTTGGCATCGATATTGGAGCACTTCGTAATGCCATTGATAATAAGTCGCTGAATCAAACAGATCATAATTTTGATGTCGACAGTCACTGGAACGGTGTTCTCTACACTGAATTTCCTACCAGCAACGTTCAGAATGGAGACGGCACCTTTGTAACGGGGACATCAGAAGGCAGGAACGCCTATGGCATCGTGGCCGCCGCTAACCCCCCTGGCCAAGAACTGGCACTGGTCGTGATGAACGGTGGCAGGCTTCCCAATCCCAACAATTCAAACGTTGGCTTTACTCTTGCCACGAATGGATCCCTTTATCTGGTGGGACATTACAATGCCGATGGATTAAATCACACTAACTCCAGCACCAGTTCTACCGTTCCCGATGAGTATGAAATTCCTGCTGCCCTTATCGCAGATACTGTCACAATCCTTTCATCCCGCTGGGGAACAAATCGTCAGTACTCCCTAGAAGACAATATCAATAATCGAAGCTCCACTGATGCCTTGGCACGTCCAGCAAGAAATACTGAAGTCGCTGCAGCCATTATGAGCGGTACCCCCAACACCATACCGATTGGAGCCGCTTTTGGAGGTCCTGACCCCAGCAAACCCCTTAGTCTTGGGGTGGTCAACCTTCCTCGTTTTCTTGAATACTGGGGCAGTGGTAGAACCCTCACGATCAGAGGCTCCCTGGTCTCTCTTTATCACAGTGAAATCCGTCCCAATGCCGCTGCCACGAATTTTAATTCCTGGTATGTTCCTCCGACCCGCAATTGGGGATTCAGTCAGCTGTTTGCAGAGGGTGCATTTCCTCCGGGAACTCCTGTTGTGCGCAGTTATCGGCGTTTACTGTTCGCAGAGATCGACCGCGAGACCTACGATGCTGCCATAGCGGCCTTGGGTAATTAGTTCCGGATGCAACCTCTATTGATGAATCATTCATTAACCCTCCCCGGCATTTTCGTTCTTGCTTTTGCCTTCTTCAATGTGAGCGCTCCATCAAAAGCTGCTCAAGCGGGCGAGTTACCCCAGAATATTCAAAGTTTAACCATCCCCGCCTCTTCAGCAGCACCACTCCAGATAAGAAATACCAATGGGATTATCTCATTTGAAGGGCCTACCTTCGGCATCGTCGGGGGTACTTTTGATCCCAGGTGGTGGGATTTTTCCAACGCCGGAAGAAGTATTCAACTGCACTTTCATTACGATAACAGCATCCAGATCCTGATCACGGCATATCCATCTGATCAAATCCGACTGGATCCATCACCCTCCACAATATTAAGCTATATTAAAGGAGTTGAAGAGAACTGGTTAAGAACCAACAGAAATGGGCGCTTCAGGTTGGTGGAAGGTTTCGATACTGATTTCGCACCTCAAGGAGCTTCAGGACGAGTCATCCGTGATCGTGATGGTAATATCGTGGGAACGATCCCAAGGGCCACTATCCCTAGACTTCTGGGATATCCCTATTTCCAGCTCACATATGAAAAAGTTTTAACCGATAACCGGAGAGAGGCGGTGAGCCGTACAAGAACCACTGAATGGTGGTCAACCGCCCCTGATTGGCTGATTAATATTCAGTTTACGACGGATTCGACCGATCACAATGATCTGAGATCTCATTTTTTCAATTTGATCAGGAGCATGTCCTTTATCCCAAACGAAGCCCGGGCTGAAGAACCGGAATTTGGGAGGCACTGACCTCTCCTGCATTTCTTTCCGACTCCCCGCTTGCACTCGGGGCAATGGCCTCACAAGGTTTGCCTCATGCTAGAAACCCTCTCCGACCGTCTCGGAAATGCCCTCCGCAACCTCCGGGGTCAGGGCAAACTGACCGAGGACAACATGGCGGAAAGCCTCCAGGAAGTGCGCAAGGCGCTGCTCGCTGCCGATGTGCATTTCCGGGTGGCACGTGACTTCGTCAAGCGGGTCGAGGATGCCGCCCGCGGGCAGGAAGTGCTCAAGTCGGTCACGCCGGGCCAGATGATCGTGAAGATTATTCACGATGAGCTGGTCGACCTACTGGGTGAAGGCAGCACCGCCCTGCTCGATAAAAAGCCGCTGCGGGTCATGCTGATTGGACTGCAGGGCTCCGGTAAGACGACGTTTGCCGGGAAACTCGCACTCCACCTGCGGAAAAAAGGCTACCGCCCGGCCCTTATTGCGCTCGACGTCTACCGGCCGGCCGCCATCGACCAACTGGAGACCATTGCCCGCCAAAACGACTTTCTGTTTTACGGCGAGCGGGACACCAAGGATGTCAATGCCATCGCCAAGCGTGGCTGGGAGTGGGCCAAGAAGGAGCAGGCCGATCTGATCATTTTTGACACTGCCGGTCGCCTGCAGATCGACGAGGCGATGCTCGACGAAGTCGCCCGCCTCAAGCAGACCGTGCTGCCCGATGAAACCCTCCTGGTGGGCGATGCCGCCCTCGGCCAGGAAGCCGTCAATGTCGCCAAGAGCTTTAATGAGTCCGTCCCCCTCTCCGGCATCGTTCTGACCAAGCTGGATGGAGACACCCGCGGGGGGGCCGCCCTCAGTATGAAGGCCATCACCGGGGTGCCGATCAAGTTCCTCGGCACCGGGGAAAAGGTCGGGGACCTCGAAGTCTTTCATCCGGATCGGCTGGCCGGCCGGATTCTTGGAATGGGCGACGTCGTCTCCCTGGTCGAAAAGGCGCAGGAAGCCGTCGATGAGAAAGATGCTGCCCGGATGGCGGAAAAACTCCAGCGGGCAGACTTCAATTTTGAAGATTTTCTCGGCCAGATGCAGGCGATGAAGAAAATGGGCCCCCTGGGAGGTCTGATGAAAATGATCCCCGGCATGGGCAACGTTGAAATCGGCGATGCGGAAGAGAAAAAAATGAAACGGACGGAGGCCCTCATCCTCTCAATGACGCCTCAGGAACGCCGCAATCCCAATATTCTGAACGGTTCCCGCCGTCAGCGCATTGCCCGGGGAGCTGGGTTGGAACTGCGGGATCTCAACGCCCTGATCAAGCAGTTCAGTCAGATGAAAAAAATGATGAAGATGATGCGCGGATCAAAGGCCAAAAAGATGATGAAGAAAATGGGCCAAATGGGCGGCGACGGCGACTTCCCGGATCTTGGTGGGATGGGAGGTGGGGGCCTAGGTGGTCTGGGCAAATTGCCCCGTTTCTAGTTGTCTCTCCCTCATTTTTCGACATTCCCATCCCTCATGACCTCAAAAAAACTGACTTTCAGCAACTGGCGACTCCTCGCTCTCACCCTGCTTTTTGCATTTTCCCTGAGCAGCTTTTCCGGTTGCCGGACCAGTTATGCTGAAGCGGACACCGAGTGGCGCAGCTTCAGCGGGCAGATGGTCTGGGTGCCGCGCGGTCTCCATGGTTTCTGGGGCATCCAGACCAAGGAACATGGTCGCATCCATCCCCTTGGAGAAGTCCCCGAATCGGTTCAGCGAAACCGAACACCCGTAGAGGGGGAATTGCTCTTGCGTCCGGATATGTCCAGTATTCGCGGCTGGGGGAGGATGGCTGAAATCCGGGAGCTTCGGCCCGCCAATTAAAGCCAAATCCCGCGGCTGAGCGGGGAAAACCCTACTCTACCCCAACCGCTGGCACCTGTATCGAGATTACCGCAGTCGGGCTGAATAGACACTTACGGCCAAAGCCTCGGGAGCGATACTGTCCGCGTACTCAACCATTGCTTCGAAATCAATCACCCGATGGGCAGGAAGCAGGATGATACCGGCCATGCGTAGAGATTGTGCCTCAAGGTGAATTCCGGACATCTGCAGCCGTTCCAGACTCAACTGGATCATGCGTTGCACCGCCAAGGAAGCATCGGTGTCCTCCGGCAGAGCCGCCAGCTCACGAGGGGTCATTCCGAGAGTGGCGGCAGGCATTTGCGAGAGGTCGACCATGAGACCTTCAAGTGTGCCACTGTGGAGCTCGACCGGATTTCTCCGGAGCAAAGAACGGGTGCGCAGGTTGAGGTCGACCTGTCGCATTTCGAATCCATCCCCTCCCTGGAGCACAAATACCTGACTGGCCTCTACCCGGTTCCACCCCAATCGGACTTCCTCAATATCCCACTGCCAGCCGGTGCTTCTTTCCAGAAACGCATCGAGGACTTCCGCCTGCCAGGGACGATTAAAGAAAAAGAGAATCAGAATGATGGAAAGCAAGCTGACCCCCAGCGCAGAAAGCGCGAGGACGGTAGCCAGCAGCCAGCGAAGGAGTGTTTTCATGGTTCAAGATCCATCAGAAAGTCCGTAAAAATAAAGGTCGGCCACAGAAGATTCTGCACCGACCTTTAAGAAAGGTAAAATTCCAAGGGAAGAAAGCCTGTCTGCTTATACCTTGGCCCCGGATTCGACCAGGCGCTTTTCCTTCACCTTGTTGGCGGCCTTACCGATACGGTCGCGCATGTAATACATGCGGGCACGCATGGTGATCGACTCGCGATCGACTTCGACCTTCTCGATATTCGGGCTGTGGACGGGGAACACCCGCTCGACACCCTCGCCAAAGCTGATCCGGCGAACAGTGAAGGTTTCATGGATGCCATGACCCTTGCGGGCAATGACGATCCCGGGGAAAACCTGGATACGCTCCTTGTTGCCTTCGCGCACGCGGGTGTGCACACGCACGCCATCGCCCACTTTGAAGTGGTCGCGGTCGCTCTTCAGCTGTTCTTTCGAAATCTCGTTAATGATCGGGTTCATTGGCGTGGTTGGATGAGTCTAAATTGAGTAAATCGGGTCTGCGCCGAAGGGTGCGTTCCCGCCTTTGATTCTGGCGCCAGGCTTCAATGGCCGCATGATTGCCGGAGAGCAAAATCTCCGGAACCCGCATGCCTTCAAAGTCGACGGGACGGGTGTATTGAGGAAAACCGAGCAACGTGTCGCTAAAACTATCTTGGGTCAAGGACTTTTGTTCGCCTAATACACCGGGAACATATCGGGCTACCGCATCAATGAGAACGGCAGCTGGCAAAGTGCCATTGGTAAGAACATAATCGCCGATACTGATCTCCCGGTCGACCCGGGTCTGGCGAATCCTTTCATCAATCCCCTCATAGTGTCCGCTGAGTAAAATCAAGTGCTGCTCAGTGGCCAATTCCCGCGCGAGCTGGGTCGAAAGCGGATCACCATCAGGGGACAGATAAATCACCTTTGACTCCGGCCGACGCAGACTGTCGAGGGCGGCGGCGAGCGGCTCGGGTTTGAGGAGCATCCCGGCTCCACCCCCGAATGGACGGTCATCGGTAATCTGCCATTTGTCCGTCGCCCAATCCCGGAGTTGGTGGACGTTAATCGAAATCAGGCCACGCTCAGCGGCGCGACCGAGCATGCTCTCGCTGACAAAGCCGGAAAGCATCCCCGGAAAGAGGGTTAAAACGTCGAATTTCAGGCCTGCGCTCATGGAGGTACTGGGGCATTCGACGGGAGATTGCCGGCAACGCCGGAGCAATCAGGAGGCAGTCTCGGCGGAGGCAGGAGCCAGGCGACGGGCCCGCTTGATCAGCGAACGGGTCGTGTCAGTGGGCTGTGCGCCGACGCTGAGCCAGTAATCGATACGCTCCAGCTTCAGGTTAAGCTGTTGGCTTTCGTCCTTGTTGCAGGGATCGTAGGTGCCGACTTTTTCGACGAAGCGACCGTCGCGGCGACTGCTGGATTCAGCGATGACCACTCGGTAGTGCGGGGCGTGCTTGGCGCCTCCACGTTGTAAACGGATTTTTACTGCCATGATTCCGGGATACCTTGAAATTTGGGAAAACGGAGGAGAAAAGACCACCGGTTGAATCGAGTCAAGCGGCATTTATCGTCTCACTACCGAATTTCACGAAAAGAAAGGGAGTCTGTCCCCACTTCCGGTCATGGCAAGCCTGTGTTGCCACCGGTCGCAGAAGTTTGCCTTCATCCCACGGTTTGGAGCACGGATGAACTTGGAGGGGCCAGGGCCGCCGAGGGCAGCGAAGCTGCCGTTGCGGGTTCTGCGGAGCAGAACGTTGCTGAGCGGTAAAGCCGCAGTTGCAGGCATCCGGAGGATGCGTTGGGGGAATCGAACCAAGGCACTCTTTATCCTCAACGGCGGCAGAGCCGCCCCACAACGTCACCCAAGGTGACCCTCAGCGCAACGTGAGGGCCGGGGTTGTGGTTCGCGGACGAGACAGAGCTTGTCCCTCCAAGGGGGTTCGGTTGGTCAAATTACCCCATCCACATCGCTATCGCTATCGCTATCGGGATCGCTATCGAGGGTGCGACTTTCAGGCGGCGCAGGGACGCTCCGCCCTACCCTGGATGGGACCTCCATTCACAGACAGGACGGATGCGAAGCGAAGATGGCGCGGCAATGTCTGTGTCCCTTTCCATGCTCCACTTACCCAACCCCTCCGCCTCCGCCTTCCGTCCTCACGCCCGTTCGCTGCGCTCACTTGAGCCGCTGAGCCGCAGAGGAACATAAATCCCAATAAAAAATCTCCCCGTCCCCCGTCCCCCGTCTCCCGTCAGGCACAGCCGCCCGTCCTGCCCTGAGCCTGTCGAAGGGCCCCCGTCCGCCGTCCCCCCGTCCTCCGGCGCTGCGGCGCAGGGACGCTCAGCGCTACCCTGCCTTGACGCGTTCGAGTTGGGTTCATTGACTCCGCTCTCCGAAATCACGCCTCAGGCATCAAGAGCACCCGGGCGATGGCCGTATGTAGCTCCTTCTCCCGGGTAGGCTTGGAAAGATAATCATTCATCCCTGCGGCCAGACACTGCTCCCGATCCCCCTCCATGGTGTTCGCAGTCATGGCAATGATGGGAATATTCTGGAGACGACGATGGCGCCGGATGGCCTTGGTCGCCTCATATCCATCCATCACAGGCATCTGGCAGTCCATAATGACCAAATCAAATTCACTGTTTTCCAAAGCCGCCAAGGCCTCACGCCCATTCGCCGCCATCGTGACACAGTGTCCGGCCTTCAGTAGCTGGAGCTCAATCACCCTCTGGTTTACCTTATTATCCTCAGCCACCAGAATATGCAGAGCCTGGTGGTTTTCCCCAAAGGAATCTGACCGCACATGCTCCATGCTTTCATTATCCGCATTCTCTACCGGCTCAACGCCCGCCTCAAATCGATGCAGGAGGGCATCGTTCAAGGACTCCTCCCTCACCGGGAGGGTGAGGATACTGTCCAGTTGATGGTGATTGGCGGATCCCAGGTCGAGTCGGTGCTCAAGTGAGGTCAGGAGTAAGATGGCAGGTTGTTCTTGGGCGGGCTTGTTCACTTGCTGGCAAAATTCCGCGATTCGCCCGACACAGTCCATCCCGATGCTTTCACCATCCCGCATGGCGATCAGGATCCAATGGAAGGGTTTACTGTCTTCACAGGCCTGTCGACAAGCCTCCAAGCCGCTTTCGACCGAGTTTGTGGTAACCCATTCAATGCCACGGACCGACAGGTGTTGATGGACGATTTGACGGGTTAGCCTGAGATCGGTAACCAGGAGGGCACGTTTCCCCTTCAAGATGGATTGCAATTCAGCTCGAGCTAAGAGCGAAGTCTGGGCTGAAGCTTGGAGCGCGGCGGAAAACCAGAAAGTGGAGCCCTCCCCCGGAATGCTGTGCACGCCGATTTCACCTTCCATCTGATCAACGATCTGCCGACAGATGGCCAGTCCCAGCCCGGTCCCACCAAACCGCCGGGTTGTGGAGCTATCCGCCTGGGAGAAAGGCTGAAACAGCTTGGACTGTTCCTCTTCGGTCAAGCCCACACCGGTATCCCAGATTTCAAAGCGCAAATGTGTCTCAGGTGATCGAGGATCGGGAATCACCTGCAAGAAGACTTCCCCCTCATCGGTAAATTTCACTGCGTTCCCGATCAAGTTGACCAAGACCTGCCGAATGCGCCCCGGGTCGCCGATCCATTGATCAACCAGCCCAGGATCGACCAATGTGGCGACTTCCAAGCCCTTGTCGACCGCCTTCAAGGCCACCAGCTCCATTGACTCCTCCACGGTACTGCGCAGAGAAAAGTCGACATGCTCAAATCGCAGCTTGCCCGCCTCAATTTTGGAGAAGTCGAGAATATCGTTGATAACGGATAGCAGGGATTCGGCACTGTTACGGGTAATCTCAGCAAACTCCCTTTGGTGGGAATCCAGGCGGGTCGCGAGGAGCAGATTGCTCATCCCGATAATGCCATTCATCGGTGTCCGGATCTCATGGGACATATTGGCCAAAAACTGACCTTTGATACGGGAGGCTTCGTGCGCTAATTCAGCCGAGGCTTTCACCTCCTGATGAAGTCTCTCGGCTTCAGACTGAGCCCTTCTACGCTCTTCAACCTCTGCCCGAAGGGCTGCGGTCCGCTCCTCGACGGTAGCCTCCATTAAGGCATTGGCCCGTTTCAAGTGTTTCTGCCGTTGGTGCAAGTTCCACATCCAGATCAAATACAGGACTAACAGTACGACACCTCCGCCCATGGTGACCCGAAATCCGAGTTTCTCATGGAAACGACGGGGAAACTCCAAAAGCACACTGGCACCATCGATATCCCAAAATCCATCGGGATTCGATGCCTGGACCTGAAAGCGATATGTCCCCGGAGGCAAATTAGTGTAGAATGCAGTCCGGCGTGTTCCCGCATCAATCCATTCCGCATCGTAACCTTCCAGTTTGTAACGATAACTCACGCTCAGTGGCGCCTGATAATCCAATGCTCCATATCCAATTTCCAGATTGCCCGGCCCGGGTTCGATCGATTCCGGTTCCTCACCTGACCAAGGTTTCCCATTAACCGAGATGCGTAGAATACTCACATTAGGCGGCCTTTCATTGATAGGCACATTGGCGGGGTCTATTTTGATCACGCCCTTGGCGCTGGGAAACCAAATCAATCCGTCCTTGGTGCGGGCGCCCGAATACTCCAAATCCAGTTTGTCCGTAGTGCGAACTGCATGGGCTCCTGCAAATACCCGGGGCTCAAAACGCCCGATCGCTCCATCAGATATCGCATGAAGGTCAGATAGGGACGCACGGAATATACCGCGTCCAGAATCCATCCAAACATCGCCAAGTTGATCAGGGATAAAGGCAAAAACATGATTGTCATGCAGGCCATGCGCTTCCGAAATCAGAAAGGCTTTTCTTTCGCGAATACGGACAATGCCATCCGGACGGCCGGCCCATACTGAACCGTCCTCAGTCAAAGTGAGATGCAAATGGCGTTGCGGAACGGTATTATTCTCTTCGCAGAGGTTACGCATGACCCCCTCTTCAATCACGAAGACCCCGTTTTCACTGGCTATCCAGAGATCATCATTCACCACCAACAGATCGTTGATCCAGGATGTTCTGGCTTGGCTTCCATCAGCCAAGAGGAAGGGAACCCATTTCCCGTCGACAAAGCGCATTAGCCGATCCGCCAGCGCCAGGATTAATCCTTTGGAATCTTCAGCCAGTACCCGGGGCCATTCCTCGAACACCCATGCCTCCAGGACCTCACCATCCTTAAATCGATCAACATTCCTCCGGCCACCAATAAAGTATGCACTGCCATCACTGGCGACAAAACCGCGCTTGATCCAACGTGAAGTCAAACCCCGGTTACCGGTGGCTGAAAAATTTGAAAACTCCCCGTCCCGATAGTAGGATATTCCATTTGAGGTTCCTACCCAAAGGCCTCCGTCCGGTGCCGCGGTCACTGAGAGACTGGCATCCGCGACCAGCCCGTCCGCCATGGAAAGCGTGGGAAACTTGACATCGGAGAGTTGGGTGAGCCCATCGGTGGTGCCAATCCAGATGCTGCCATCCGGGGTTTCCGCCAGCGAAAGCACTTGATCGCTGGCCAGCCCTTCTATCCGGCGATACGATTCGAACCGGCCCTGATGGTAGCGCAGGATTCCGTTCCCATAAGAAGCGACCCAAAGCACCCCATGCTGGTCCACCAACAGCTCCCGTGGACGCGGTGGGGCATTCGGTAAGGTCTGCGGCTTCATTTCCTGATCGTAGCAGCGTAATCCATCCGCAGTGGCTACCCAAAGCTTTCCTTCCGGGTCCAGGGTGATGGAATGAATGATCGATCCACTGAAGGTTTCGGGATGAAATGGGCGCGTGTTCCCTTCTTCCCAAATATAAATCCCGTTGTCCGCAGTTCCGATCCATACACGTCCCTCAGCATCCTCATAAAGCGAGAATACATCATAATTCCTTCCCGGAAGCAGGGCTTCAATGGTGCCATCGGAATCCATTTTGGCGGGGCCATAGGAGGTGCCTAGAAAAACGGTACCGTCATTCCTTTCATGAATGGCCCGGACTGACCATTGATTGTCCACCCAATCTCCCTGGTTCTGCAGATGAAAAGTATCCCCGTCCCACGCAATAAACCCACCATGAAAGCCGACCCAAACTCCTCCCGCCTGGCGGGGAGATACTGTGACCAGCAATCCCGATGCCCACCGGGTTTCCTCATCTGCTTCAGGCTGATAAAAGTCAACTCCGTCAAAGTGGTACAAGCCGGAGGGCATTCCGAGCCAAAGTCTCCCTTCACGATCCACCGCCATGGCAGAAACAGAACTGCCCGGCAGACCGCTGTCTTGACGCCAGGTCCGTGAGTTGTGCTGCTGAATACTCCGATCCGGGGCAATGGCACACACCGACGGGCTCAGAAAGAACATGAGCAAAAGCAGCATCTGACCACGCCCTGCCCCCCGCAGCCCGGCACCACTGGACATACGGCCAAAACTGTAAGTTCTATCACACTGCAACATTTGGCATTGGTCCCCAGCGGTAGATCATACGAAAGCATTCATTCAGAAACAGCACTTTCTTGGTGGGTAAATCGTTCTCTCAATCCTTTCCGGAGGGACTTTCTTTCTCTGCTAAAATGCGTTTGACGGAATCCAGGGTCCGAAGCAGCTCACGTTCGCGGGTAGGTTTGGAAAGGTAATCGTTCATTCCAGCGGCCAGACATTTTTCGCGATCCCCTTCAAGGGTATTCGCGGTCATGGCAATGATCTGGAGACCGTCAAAGCGTCCATCCCGACGAATGGCTCTGGTGGCTTCATATCCATCCATCACTGGCATCTGACAATCCATAAACACCAGATCGAACGAATCTCTCTCCAAAGCCGCCATGACCTCCTGCCCATTGGCGACCAGCGATACATCGTGGCCGGCTTTCTTCAACTGTAATTCCAGCACCCGCTGATTTACCCGATTATCTTCAGCCACCAAAATACGAAGCACTTGGCCAGTGTCAGCTGTGTCGGTATCCGCATTCACAGTCTGACAAGATTTCCCATCGGGAAGTTTTTTACTGCTCTGGATATCGACAGAGTCCAGGAGTGCTTCGTAAAGCGCACTTCCCCTGACCGGAAGGGTGAGGATCGCTCGAAGCTGGTGACGACTG
This sequence comes from Verrucomicrobiota bacterium, assembly GCA_050485245.1. Taxonomy (GTDB): domain Bacteria; phylum Verrucomicrobiota; class Verrucomicrobiia; order Opitutales; family Oceanipulchritudinaceae; genus JBJHBA01. Next base: position 170,032 of record JBJHBA010000004.1, read on the forward strand.
GCTGAGCCCAAATCCAGCCTGTGCTGAAGTGAGGTCAGCAGAATCAGGGCAGTATGGCTCTCCGCGTGACTGGAATAAAGCTGTTGAGCAACCTTGGAAAGACATTCCATGGACCCGTTTTCCGCATCATTCAAGGCGACGATAACCCACCGCCAGGAAGGAGAGTCTCCATCATTGCCTTGGGTAATGGACTGAAGTGCTTCATTGGTGGAATCGACCAGATGCAAAGAGATCTGCCAGTTGTCGGCATAATGCTGGAGGACCTTCCGGGTGGTGGGGTTGTCGCAAATTGCCAGCATCGATTGCCCCCGCAATTGCCTGCTTCCCGGCCGGATTTCCCCTTCAGGGTGTGGTGTCGGCTTGAAACGTGCGGTAAACCAGAAGGTGGATCCTTCTCCAAGCGCGCTTTCGACACCAACCTCTCCTCCCATTTGCTCAACTATTTGACGACTAATGGCGAGACCCAGTCCTGTCCCACCAAAACGACGGGTAGTTGAATTGTCCGCCTGTGAAAAAGGCTGGAAGAGCTTGGCTTGTTCCTCCTTGGAAATTCCGATTCCAGTATCTTTGACCGCAAATCGTAAACTTCCATCCTCGGTTGGCTTCACTTCCACCAATACCTCACCTTCCTCGGTGAACTTGACCGCATTCCCGATCAGGTTGACCAGAACCTGCCGTAAACGCCCAGGATCCCCGATCCAGTGCGATTCCACCTCTGGATCGACCAGACAGGCCACTTCCACCCCTTTGCTTCCGGCACGCAAGGCCAACAGCTCCAAGGATTCCTCCACCGTGTTGCGGAGGTCAAAGACCACTTCCTCAAAGCTCAGCTTGCCCGCTTCCATCTTCGAGAAATCGAGAATATCGTTGAGAATAGTGAGCAGGGACTCCGCACTGTTACGGGTCGTCTCAGCAAACTCCCGCTGCTGTCCATTGAGTTCCGTGCCAAGTAATAGATTGCTCATGCCAATGATTCCATTCATCGGAGTGCGGATTTCATGGGACATGTTGGCGAGAAACAGACTCTTGGCATTCGCTGCCTGATGTGCCGCCTCCGCCGAGATTCTCAGTTCATCGTGCAATCTTTCGGTCTCAGCCTGGGCACGCTTGCGCTGCTCGATTTCATCCCGCAAGGTCTCATTGGCGCTGGCCAACTCTGCCGTCCGGGTCCGGACATTCGCTTCCATCAGAGCGTGGGCCTGACGCAAGTGCGCCTGGCGCTGATGCAGGTTGCGTACCCAGAGCAGATAGATGATCAAGGCCGCCACCAAGAGGGCAACCACGCCGCGAAACCACCAGGTCTGATAATAGGTTGGCGGCAGGAAAATATCCACTCTTGCCCCGACTGAATCCCAGACTCCGTCAACATTTTGCGCCTGCACTTCAAAACGATAGTTTCCAGGAGAAAGGTTAGTATAAAAGGCGGTACGGCGGTTACCGGCATCCACCCAGTCCGCATCAAAGCCAACCAACCGATATCGATAACGCACTTCAAGCGGGGCCTGATAATCCAACGCGATGTAGTTGATTTCCAAATTCCCCGGGCCCGGCTCAATATCCTGTAGCTCATTGACACCAAAGAGGCGACCATTGATCCGTAAACGCGTTATGGTGGCAGTGGGCGGCTGGCTCTCCCTACTCACCTGGGTGGGATCAATCATGATCAACCCCTTCGAACTGGGAAACCAAATTCGGCCATCAACTGAGCGGGCCCCTGAGTATTCCAGCGCAACTTTGTCCGTCGTCTTCACAACGTTTGGTCCTTCAAAAACTTCGCTGCGCAACTGGCTCTGCCGTCCATCTGCAACCGCATGCATATCCTCTACACTCACCCGATAAATACCACGGCTGGAGTCGACCCACAAATTGCCGACATCATCGGCCAATACTGCATAAATGCCAATGTCGTGCAGTCCATGCTCTCTGCCCACCAAATCCATTTGCCCATCACGGATACGCATAATCCCGCGATGTCCTACTGCCCAAAGGACACCATCCCGATCCAGGGTCAGGAATACATAGCGTTCGTGAGGAATTCCGTTGCGTTGCGCATAATCTAACATTTCACCATCCCGAATCGCAAAAATGCCAGACTCAGAGGCAATCCAGATTGTACCTTGATCGTCCACCAAAATGTCGTTGACCCAAGGAACTCTAGCCGGAGTCCCATCCGCCAGCAGGTAAGGAACGAAGGAACCCTCTTGCAGAATCTTGATGTCATCCGCGATGCCCGCGATGATCCCTCTGGAAGTTTCCGCGATCGCCCGGGGCCACGGATCAAAGAGCCAGCTTTCCACAACCTGCCCTCCGCGGAACCGGTCGATGTTCTTGCGGGCTCCGATAAAAAAGACATCTCCGTTTGCCGCCGGGAAAATCCGTTTAACCCAGCGGGATGAAAACCCGTCGCGCCCCATGTTTCCATAGTTGTGAAATGTCTCACCATCATAATAGGCCACCCCATCCGCAGTCCCCACCCAGACACCCCCAAAAGGTGAAGCAGCTACCGCCAGCACACGTTCCGTTGCCAATCCGTCCGGGATGGCAAATGTAGGGAATTTGACGTTGAGAAACTGAGTCAGGCCATCTCCGGTACCGATCCAAATACTTCCATCAGGCGTCTCTGCTATCGACAAAATCTGGTCCGCAGCCAGTCCATCCACTCCGCCAAATTGCTCAATCCGGTCTTTGAAAAAACGGACCAGCCCTCGCTCAACTCCACCCCCATATGTCCCCAGCCAAACGGAATCATTTCTATCGATATGCAACACATTCGGCTGACCCGGCATATCAGGGGTATCCACCAACTCGCCATCCGGATTAAACCAAAGCAAATCCTCGGCAGTAGCCATCCAGACATTCCCCTTGGCATCCGCTACAATGTCATGGGTGATCTCCGTGATCATTCCAGACCCCCAAAAAGGAATGACCTCTCCTTCTTTGAGCACATATACCCCCCTCTCGGCTGTTCCAACCCAGAGGTTTCCATGAGGATCCTCAAAAAGAGAAAAGACATCGGTATTCAGAAAAGGGGCCAACAACTCCCATTGCCCTGTTTCCTTCACCCAGCGAATTCCTCCCGATGTAGTTCCCAAAACCAGAGTTTGGTCTGAGGTAAAGACGATGGAACGGACATTCATCGGACTGCCTTCCATCCACCTTGGATTCGGATAACTTATGATCTTTTCGCCATCATACATTGCCAAACCCCGGTCGGTCCCAATCCAAAACCCGCCTTCAGGCCTGGCCTGGAGGGCTGTGATGATCCTACCCTGCAGCATTGAAGCTGTATCGTCCTCCAACCCGTGGAATTCCACTCCATCAAAATGGAATATGCCCTGCGAAGTTCCCAGCCAGAGCCGCCCATCGTTGGTCACGGTCATCGCCGGGACCGCATTGGCCGGAAGACCGGTATCCCGACGCCAGGTTCGCGTATTGTATTGGTGCAGACTGCGATCCGGATCCAACGCCTGCAAATCCGAGGGACAAGCCAGCATAAAGAGAAAGGTCAACAATCCGACTATGCTTCCATGCCGAAACCGGTCGAAGGCCTGAAAGCAATCGTTAAAAAAGGGGACTGAATGGATCTTTACGGCCATAGGCAATCGATCACCGCATGACAGGAAAGTCTGTGCATGGGGCGGAAAGAGTCTGTAAAGTTATCTGCTGCTTGAGCATTGTATTGGTGAGTGCTAATAATCTCTCGGTCTGCACTGGGTTCATAAAGGCCTACTAGACCTCCCCCACAGCGTCAGCTACAAAGCATTAAATTTAGGGATTAAATCAGTTTTTTATGAATATAATCCCCTATTTTTCTGCAAGCAATCTTTTTTATGACTAAAACCGTAAAACTCTTCGAACCGATCCGCATCGGCGCATGGGATCTGCCCAACCGCCTCATCATGGCGCCCCTTACCCGCTGCCGGGCGAGCCGGGGCCGGGTGCCCAACCGCCTGATGGCAGAATACTATGCTCAACGGGCTTCCGCTGGCCTGATTCTCTCCGAAGCGACCTCAGTCACTCCGATGGGGGTCGGTTATCCGGACACTCCCGGTATCTGGTCTGATGAGCAAGTGGAGGGCTGGAAACTGGTGACTGAGGCCGTCCACGCCAGGGGCGGACGTATTCTGCTCCAGCTCTGGCACGTCGGGCGGATTTCCGACCCGACTTACCTCAATGGCGAACTGCCGGTCGCCCCCAGCGCCATCGCCGCCGAAGGGCACGTCAGCCTGATCCGTCCGAAAAAGCCTTTCGTAACCCCGCGGGCCCTCCAGACCGAGGAAATCCCAGGCATTGTCGAGGCCTACCGCCAAGGGGCAGAGAATGCCAAACGGGCAGGATTTGATGGAGTTGAGATCCATGGTGCCAACGGCTACCTGCTCGACCAGTTCCTTCAGGACAGCACCAATCACCGCACCGACGCCTACGGAGGACCCGTCGAAAACCGGGCCCGCCTGATGCTCGAGGTGCTCGATGCCACCATCTCGGTTTGGGGACCGCAACGGGTAGGTCTCCACCTCGCCCCGCGCTGCGATGCCCATGATGTCGGCGACAGCAACCCGCTCGCAACCTTCGGCTATGTTGCCGCCGAAGCGGCCCGGCGGAAAATTGCCTTTCTCTTTGCCCGCGAAGGGATGGCTGAGCCCAGGATCGCCCCGGAACTGAAGAAAATCTTTGGTGGCCCTTTTATTGCCAACCAGAACCTGTCGGTGGAAGAAGCTGTCACCTTGCTCGAATCGGGCGAGGCAGACGCTATTTCCTGGGGCCAGCTTTTCATCGCCAATCCCGACCTTCCGGAGCGTATTCGCCAGGGCGCATCCTTGAACGAGCCCAATCCCGACACGTTTTACGGTGCCGACTCCGTCGGCTACACTGACTACCCTTTCCTTGAGCAGTTGTAGTCCTGAGCCTGTCCGGCCGACTGCTTGTCCGTAGCGTTGAGGCGGGCAACCAGCTCCGGCAGAGCGGCAATCGTTTCCAGACGATAGAAGCGGGGATGGCCATCCGGCTCCTTCTCCACCCGCTCATGCTCCCATGTCGTCTGGTAGGGCACATGTACCCCAAAACCGCCCAATTCGAGAACGGGTATGACATCGGACTTGATGGAATTCCCCACCATCAGGGTGCGTTGCGGCTCCAACTCCAGCCGCTCAAAGACCCGCTCATAGGTCAGGCGATCCTTTCGCGTAACCACTTCAATGCGCTGAAAACACTCGGCCAAGCCCGAAACCGTAATCTTGCGCTCCTGATCGAGAAGATCCCCCTTCGTAATCAGGACCAGCCGGTAATCGCTGCACAGACTGCGGACCGCCTCTTCTGCGCCGACAATCAGTTCGACCGGATGCCGCAGCATCTCCCGCCCGAAATCCAGAATCCGCCGCAACTCCTCGCTTCGAATTTCACCTTCCGTCAGCTCAATCGCTGTCTCAATGCTGGAGAGCATGAAACTTTTGATCCCATAACCATAATACGGGAGGTTGCGCATCTCCGTTTTGTAAAGGGTGCGCTCTACCGTCCCGGCATCATGAAACTGGGAGAGCAGCTCGCAGTAGCGGCGATGATGCTCGGCGAAAAGATCTTCATTGTGCCAGAGCGTATCATCCGCATCGAAGGCGATGGTCTCTATCAATCGGGCCATAACTGCGGGGAATTTTTGGCCGATCATTGCTTCGAGGCAAGGCCATTGGCATTGCAAATTAGCCCCTACGCAGTTACCTGACCAATCCGGGTAGCCTCAGGAATTTCCCGCAGGGCACCCGTCCGGCAATCATAGACATAGCCGTAAATCGGAATGTTTCCAGGAACCAGGGGATGCTCGCGGATACGCTTCACGTCCTCGACCACGCTCGCGTCAAGATCGGTAAACGTCAGCCAATTGATGTAGCGGCCTTCCACCGCGCCAGGCCCCTTGCCGACATCCTTCCAGCCGGATTCCTCCAAGGAGGCCGTCTCCAGACTGCTTTCCAGCAGATCCCCCATGAGCGCATTGTTAAACGTCGCCATCCCACAGTCAGTGTGGTGGATGACAAACCACTCCTTGGTCCCAAGAAGTTTGTAGGAAATAACCAGCGAGCGAATCGCATCATCACTGGCCCGCCCACCGGCATTGCGGACAACATGGGCGTCCCCTTCCGCCAGCCCGGCAAACTTCGCCGGATCGAGACGGGCATCCATGCAGGTGAGAATGGCAAACCGCCGGGCGGGGGGAATTGTCAATTGAGACTTGTCTCCAAACGATTCACTGTATGAACGGTTGGCCGAAAGAACTTCATTCAGGAGAGTACTCATGAGAAAAGAATAGTTGAGGTGAACACTACAGACTGCCTTCAGCCTAATCTGATCGAATCAGCCGTCAACCCACCTGAACACATCCCCCCTTAAGAGAACGGGACTTTCCCCTCTCACCCCTCACTTGGGATCAGATCAGCTCTTCTGTTTTTCACGAATGTCTTCCACCGACAGGGCCAGCTTCGAAATATAGATTCCGGTGTAATTCTCAATTTCCGTCATGATCGTCTCCCGCAAATAATGGAGACTGGCGGACAATTCGCGCCCGAGGGGAACCCCCAGCACCAGCTTAATCTCGCAGCCTTTGGGGCTTTGGCGCACCTTGATCTTGGCCACTGACAGATCCGGAGTCAGCTCATCGACACAGTGCAGAACCATCTGACTGAGCACTGCCTCACTGATCGTTACGCCGCCTTTGCGGGCAAACTCCGGACGCACCACCGTCTTTTCGACCGGCCGTTTGTTACCAAACAAGCGCCTGCTCTTGGAGAGCCAGACGGTCAGCGACTCGGCTATCATCCGCGGATAACTGCGCTGCACCTCAATAATGGGAAGCGGAATGACGTGCCGCCCATGTTTGGAGCGTTCATGGATGGCAGTGGCGATTTCCTCCTGCGTCGCGATATCTTCGATCCGGATGATTTTGTGGGGATACGGCAACCCCAGCATTTCACAGTTTTTCCGGATCATCCGTTCGCTTGTCCCCAGCAACAGCACCCGGCGAATGCGACGTTCCTTAAGGGCGGAACGCACTTCCCGCCGATGTTCCAGGTCAAAGAAACAAGCCGTCTTTGTCGCCGCCACATAATGCGCCTCGCGCTTCGCCGACTGCCCCGCAATGATTTTTCCTTCGGAAATCAGCAGCCCGTCATCAATGATCGCCTCAATCCCATACTTATCCGCGATCAATGCCGCCCGGAAACTTTTGCCTGTTCCGCTTTTGCCCACCAAAGCAAAGACCTCTGCCCGCAGCAGCCGCCAGCGGGCCCGGTCCCAGGTCCGACGCATCTTATGGGCGAGGTTTACCATCGATACCATATCCTTTCATTAGAGCTGAGATTTCCCTCAGGTCTAAAAAAAGCTGATGCCCAGACTACATATTAGCCACCATTATACGATATCAAAGAATCGGCACGAAGCAGCGAGCAGGAGCAACGGGGGAAGGATGAAGGAGGAGGATGCCGGTGGTCGACAGCCGGTTATGGGTTCATGGGGGACGGGAGACGGGGGAGTTGGTTCTTGGTTCCTCGTTCGTCGTTGATGGTTGTGAATTCATTGCGAACGTTCCAAGGCAGGTAGCGCTGAGCGTCCCTGCTCAGCAGGAAAAAGGCCATTCGGGAGACGGAGGAGGGGGGTGACGGTTTTCATCCAAATCGCTATCGAAATCGCTCAAGGAAGCGGTTAAGGGTTCTTTGTTCTTCGTTGTCCAACCACTGACCACCGGCGCACCGTGCCACCCTCCTCCTTCATAATTCATCCTTCCGAACCTCAGTCCCGACGGGGTGACTGCATGCCAGCCCAGGGTGCTACCCTGAGATAGGGCAGAGTGGATTTTACGCGTTCTGAAGGAACGCCGCATCATGGATCACGTTCCCCCGACATCGCACCCGATACGCTGTTCCTTCAGAACAGGTCCGCTTGCTTGTGGACCGATTCCGGGAGTTGCACCCCGGGCTGGTATCCCCCGCTCCGTCGGAGCGGCCATACCATCAACCCGTCTTCCATTAACCATTAACCCATAACCAATAACCGCCACCGGCTTCCGAAACTACGGACTTGAGTTGGAGAGGGAAAGCTTCAGATGCTTAGGCATGCGGATCTATTTCATGAGTATATGTGGCACCGGGATGGGGAATGCCGCGCTTTTGCTGCGCGAGGCGGGGCATGAAGTGCTGGGGGCTGACCAGAATGTGTATCCGCCGATGAGTGAGGTTCTGGCCAAGGCGGGGATTGAGGTGTTGCCGGGCTTTGATGCCGGGCGACTGGCGCAACTGGCTCCCGACCTGGTGGTGGTGGGCAATGTCAATACGCGGGGCAATCCGGAGGTGGAGTGGCTTTTGGAGACGCGAGCCATTCCCTTTACCTCTCTGCCGGAGGCCCTCCATCGCTTCGTGCTGTCACATCGCCGGAATGTGGTGGTGGCGGGGACCCATGGCAAAACCACCACGACCAGTCTGGCAGCCTTTCTCCTGCACGCGGCCAAACGGAGCCCCGGTTGGATGATTGGCGGGGCGCCTCGCGATCTCCCAACAGGATACGCCCTCGGCGATCCGAATGCACCTTTTTTGATCGAAGGAGATGAGTATGACAGTGCGTTTTTCGACAAGCGCAGTAAATTCATCCATTATGCCCCGCACATTGCGGTGCTCAATAATCTGGAGTTTGATCACGCCGATATCTTTCGCGACCTCGAAGACATCGAGCGCAGCTTCAACCATTTTCTCCGGATTGTTCCCGGTAATGGCTGGATCCTCTACAACGGGGATGATCCCAACCTCTGCAAGCTGCTGCCAGTGCCTTGGACGCGTAGTGTTAAAGTGGGGACAGGTCCGGAAAACGACCTCATCATTCGCGGCTTTTCCGAGGATGCCAAAGGGGCCCGTTTTCAACTGGTCTGGCGGGGCACACCCTGGGGGAAGGTGGAATGGAAACTTCCCGGTCTTTTCAACGCCCGCAATGCAGCCATGGCCGCGCTGGCCGCCGGGCTGGCAATCAATCCCGAAGACCCCTTTTGTGCGATCGACCTGAGGGATCTGGCGGCCTTTCGCGGGGTGCGGCGGCGTCAGGAAGTCGTCGCCCAGAAAGAGGACACCATCATCATCAGTGACTTTGGACACCATCCGACGGCGATTGCCGAAACGCTGGAGTCCCTGCGTGCGCGTTATCCGGAGCATCGCCTGACGATGGCCTGGGAGGCCCGCTCGAACACAGCCTGCCGCAAGCTCCTGCAGGAAGGCTTTACGGCGGCCTTTCGTCATGCCGACCGAGTCCACCTTGGGGCGATTTTCCGGGCAGAGCGCTACACCGACGAGAACCGGATCAATCTGGAGGAAATTGCGGCCAGCCTTGGGCCCAAGTGTTCTGTCCATCCCGATAACCACGCCCTGCGCGATGCCCTCGCAGCGGAGTTGGTCGATGAACCTAAACAGTGCGTGGTGTTCTTTTCCAACGGATCCTTTGACGGCATCATTCCGGAAGTGAGAGACCGTTGTTGCTGAAGGGGGGGCCTCAGGGCTTGTCGAGGGGCACCGGTTGATCGCTGAAACTCCAGAGGCTGCGGGAAGCCCGGGCCTTGGGGACATTAACCAGCGCAAGGAGGCAACCTCCAATGATGAAGTAGGCGGCGATCGCCAAAATGGCGGGTCTCCCGGACCCAAAGCTGAAGGTCAGCCAGCCAAAGAGGATGGGTCCGGAGATGGCGGAGAGCTTGTTGAAAACGGAATAAAAGCCGAAAAATCCGGCCGCCGCCTCCCGTGGGATCATGCTGGCAAAGAGCGAGCGGCTGAGTGCCTGGCTGCCACCCAGGACCAGCCCGATGATGATGCCCAGGATGAAGAATCCGGGAATATTGCCCGGTTGGAGAAAGTAGGCGTAGCTGACGACACCGGTCCAGATGACGAGGGCGGCGAGGATGGCAGGTTTGGTCCCGATCCATCCGGCGAGATGTCCGAAGAAGAGAGCTCCTCCAAAGGCCACAAACTGGACGAGGAGAAAGGTCAACATGATGACCTGTGTGCTCAGTTCGAGTTCAGAACCAGCATAGGCGCCGGCCACTCCGATGACGGTTTGGATGCCATCGTTGTAAATGAGAAAACCGACAAGAAAGAGCAGCAGCCAGGGAAACCTGGGTAAGCGGCGGAAGACGCTCCAGGTGCGGCGCACACCGACGCCGATGGCGGGCGGAATGTCCCGGGCGCGCGGTTTGTGTCCATCGGCGGGCTGGTCGTTGGGCATGCGGCGCAGGGCATAGGTGGCGAAACCGATCCACCAGAGCCCGGCAGAGAGCAGCCCGAGGCGCGTCGCCATTTCGAGGGAGAGTCCCATTTTACTGTGAAAAGTGAGCAGGGCGAGGGAACCCATAAACTGCAAGGCACCGCCCATGTAGCCGTAAGCAAAACCCCGTCCGGAAGCCTTGTCGACCTGGTCATCCGGCACCAACTGGGGGAGAAAGGAATCGTAGAAGACGTTGCCCCCGGTATAGCAGATTTGAGCGAGGATAAAAAAAATGAGGGCAAACCAGGTGGCTCCCGGCTGGGCGAAAAAAAGGAGGGAGGCAAAGAAGCTCCCCCCGCAGGCCAGCACGGTGAGAAACTCCTTGCGCATGGAGGTGTGGTCGGCAATCGCCCCGAGAAAAGGGGAGAGCACCAGCACGACAAAAGCTGCCAGTCCGAGGGCAAAGGACCAGAGGGAAAGGGCCGGAAAATGCATCCCGAAAATGGTCGCGCCCTCTGGTGCGATGCCACTGACAAAAAACGTCGGAAGGAGGACGGAAACGGTGGTCAACTGGTAGCCATTGGTCGACCAGTCATACATGCACCAGGCGTGCAGGTTTTTGCGTTCCTCCAAACTCAGTCCCGTCATGAATACGAAACTGAAGATTCTCCAGCCGCTGGCAAGGCGCTTGTGGGGAGATGGTAATCTTGATGCTTTGTGGTGGAAACGAGGGGCGGAGGAAAGGATGAAGGAAGAACAACGCTTCCGCTAAACCTGCCTTGGACTCCAAACTTTTAGGCGCTGCAGGGACGCAGCGCCCTACCTTTTCATTCAAAGATCCGCGTCCATCTGCGCGATCCACGGTAAAAAAGGATTCCACTTGGGTCGCAGGTTATATCCTTCTTCGCGGATGAGACGGAGCTCGTCCCTCCAAGAGGTCGGGCTGATTCGCCTAACGGCCTCCTCCCCACCGACCTCCTTCATCCTTCCCTACCTGGCTCCACGGGCAGATAGGAAAAGAGGACTTCGGCCCAGCGGGCATAACCTTCGGCCGAGAGGTGAAGGAAGTCTGGCATGATCTTTGGAGAAATAGTACCGTCCTCTTCGAGGAAGCGTTCGCCGATGTCTTCAAAGAAGATGGTTTCGCCGTCGTGGAGGTGGGCGATATCGGCGTTGACCGCGGCGACCATCCGGCGCATGGGAGTGTCGGGCTGTTCGTCGCGCGGAAAGATGCCAAAGAGCAGGAGTTTCGCCTCAGGAAAAGAACGGCGAACTTCCGCTACGACGGCACGCACACCCACAATCACTTCCATCGGTTCGGCGTCGGAATAGCTGAGGTTGTTCGTTCCAATCATCAAGACCACCCATTCCGGATTGAGATTGGAGACGCCGCCGTTCTGGAGGCGCCAGATCACGTTCTGCGTGGTGTCCCCACCGATCCCAAATCCGGCGGCTCCTTGCGGTGCAAATACCTCCTGCCATTCCTTTTGATGCACCCAGGCTTCGGTAATGGAATCGCCAAGGAACACAAAGCGGGCCTCCCCTTTTTCCGCCACCGCGACTTGTTCCGCGTGCATGGTGTACCAGCGGGCAAGGGACATCCAGTGATAGGACTGCTGACGGGGCACAGGATCCACTGTGCGCAGGGCGCTGGCCGAAGACAGCGTCGTCGTGGAGACGGTCGCTACCAGAAGGGTGGCGACCAGAAGAGAACGAAAGTATTTGGGGCTCATAAAAGAATCGTGTTGGATTTTCTAATACATCCGGACACCTGCCATCAGGCTTCTCGCATCCGCGTCCATTTCGTTTCTGAGGCGGCGCTGTCCACGGCTGTTTCGAGAAAAAGCATACCGGTAACACCCTCTTCAATGTCGGGAAAATCATAACCCTCCGGACGCGGATAGTGCCCTGCCAGTTCATCACGAATGGCCTCGGCTGCATTGCGGTAGATATTGGCAAAGGCTTCGATGAAGGCTTCCGGATGTCCGGCTGGAATACGTCCGGCAGCAAGGCCAGCGGATGACAAATAGGGATTGCCGGGGCGGAGAGTTTCCTCGGGCTTGTCGGAATAGCGCAGAACCAGTTCAGTCGGATTCATCTGTTTCCAGAAGAGAGAGCCCTTCTCCCCATACACCCGGATATTCAGTCCATTTTCCTCCCCGATCGAAATCTGCGAAGCGTGCAGCACTCCTTTGGCTCCGCCCTTGTAGCGAACGAGCAGGTTGGCATCGTCTTCGAGCTGCCGCCCCGGCACAAAGGTGGTGAACTCGGCACAGAGTTTCTCGATTTCCAGACCTGTGATGTAGCGGGCCAGGTTTTCCGCATGGGTTCCGATATCCCCGAGGCAGCAGGACTTGCCGCTTTGATTGGGATCCGTCCGCCAGGCAGCCTGCTTCTGACCGCCCTTCTCAATATCACTGGCCAGCCAGCCCTGCGGATACTCGGCCACGATCTTAAGAATCCTTCCGAGGTCTCCACGCTGCACCCTGGCCCGCGCTTCCTTGACCATCGGATAGCCGGTGTAGTTGTGCGTCAGGGCAAACACCTTGCCACTTTGCCTGACCAAATCACGCAGGGCGATCGCGTCTTCCAGAGTCGAGGTCAGAGGCTTGTCACAGACTACGTTAAAACCCGCTTCAAGAAAGGCCTTCGCCACCGGATAATGGAGGTGATTGGGTGTCACAATGGCGACAAAATCAATTCTTTCTGAATCTGGCAGGGCGGCCTCTGCTTCCGCCATTTCCTGATAACTCGCGTAATTGCGGTTGTCCGAAACGTGAAGCTTGCGTCCAGAGGCACGGGCCTTGTCCGGCTGGCTGGAAAAGCAACCGGCGACCAGCTCTATCTGATCATCGAGGCGGGCCGCCATCCGGTGTACTTCCCCAATAAAAGCACCTTGTCCGCCACCAACCATTCCCATTCGAAGTCTGCGATGTGTATCCATGATTGTTGAGAATAGAGATCGATAGAATGATTTGTCCACCCTGCGCATTCAAGGAATCAAAAAATCCAGCCTCAGTATTTTGCCGCAAAGGAACGCAAAAAGACCAGGGTCGAAGAAACAACAACACCTTCTTTCGTGGTCTCTGCGCTCTTTCGTGGCTAAATCCCCTTTCTCTCCTTGCCGCAAAGGAACGCATAGAGCGCAAAAAACAAGGCGATGGGCGAAGGCACAACAAAACCCTCTTTTGTGGTCTCTGCGCTCTTTCGCGGCTAAATCTCCGTTTCTCTCCCTGCCGCAAAGGAACACATAGAGCGCAAAAAACAAGGCGACGGGCGAAGCCACAGCAACACCCTCTTTTGTGGTCTCTGTGCTCTTTCGCGGCTAAATCTCCGTTTCTCTCCCTGCCGCAAAGGAACGCATAGAGCGCAAAAAAACAAGGCGATGGGCGAAGGCACAACAAAACCCTCTTTTGTGGTCTCTGCGCTCTTTCGCGGCTAAAT
>JBJHBA010000004.1:183793-184443 GCA_050485245.1 Verrucomicrobiota bacterium
CACCGTTTCTCTCCTTGCCGCAAAGGAACACATAGAGCGCAAAAAAACAAGGCGACGGGCGAAGCCACAGCAACACCCTCTTTTGTGGTCTCTGTGCTCTTTCGCGGCTAAATCACCGTTTCTCTCCTTGCCGCAAAGGAACACATAGAGCGCAAAAAAACAAGGCGACGGGCGAAGCCACAGCAACACCCTCTTTTGTGGTCTCTGTGCTCTTTCGCGGCTAAATCACCGTTTCTCTCCCTGCCGCAAAGGAACACATAGAGCGCAAAAAACAAGGCGATGGGCGAAGGCACAACAAAACCCTCTTTTGTGGTCTCTGTGCTCTTTCGTGGCTAAATCCCCTTTCTCTCCCTGCCGCAAAGGAACACATAGAGCGCAAAAAACAAAGCGACAGTCGAAGGCACAACAAAACCCTCTTTTGTGGTCTCTGTGCTCTTTCGCGGCTAAATCCCCTTTTCCCTCCCTGCCGCAAAGGAACACATAGAGCGCAAAAAAACAAGGCGATGGGCGAAGGCACAACAAAACCCTCTTTTGTGGTCTCTGTGCTCTTTCGCGGCTAAATCTCCGTTTCTCTCCTTGCCGCAAAGGAACACATAGAGCGCAAAAAACAAGGCGATGGGCGAAGGCACAACAAAACCCTCTTTTGTGGT
>JBJHBA010000004.1:184543-209300 GCA_050485245.1 Verrucomicrobiota bacterium
CTCTGTGCTCTTTCGCGGCTAAATCACCGTTTCTCTCCCTGCCGCAAAGGAACACATAGAGCGCAAAAAACAAGGCGATGGGCGAAGGCACAACAAAACCCTCTTTCGTGGCCTCTGTGCTCTTTCGCGGCTAAATCACCGTTTCTCTCCTTGCCGCAAAGGAACACATAGAGCGCAAAAAACAAAGCGACAGTCGAGGGCACAACAAAACCCTCTTTTGTGGTCTCTGTGCTCTTTCGCGGCTAAATCACCGTTTCTCTCCCTGCCGCAAAGGAACACATAGAGCGCAAAAAACAAGGCGATGGGCGAAGGCACAACAAAACCCTCTTTCGTGGCCTCTGTGCTCTTTCGTGGCTAAATCACCGTTTCTCTCCTTGCCGCAAAGGAACACATAGAGCGCAAAAAACAAAGCGACAGTCGAGGGCACAACAAAACCCTCTTTCGTGGTCTCTGCGCTCTTTCGCGGCTAAAGTATTACGGTCAATCAACAAGGTTCGTCACGACCATTTAGAAACTCAGAGCTTAGGATGAATTTTTTGATTTGAAAGCGGTAGGATCCGAAATTGATCAGCAAGCCATGCTCGATTTTGGCTGCCCGCATATACCCCAATATCTGCGCCGAATGTTCGTTGGTTAAAGACCGGCAAGCCTTGGCCTCGATCAACAGTCGATTCTCCAGCAGGATATCAGCCTTGAAATCTCCCAATTCTGTCCCGTCCTCATCAAAGACCCTCAACTCGAATTGCTGTTTGACCTCTTTGCCCGATTTACGAAGCCGATGGACCAATGAATTCTCGTAGATTTTTTCAAAATGGCCATGACCGAAGTAGAGATGAATGGCATAAGCCGTCTCTCGGACGGCATCACATAGTTGCTTGATAGAGTGCATTATCACAAGTTCAGTTAAGATTTTTACGACAGACAAAAAGCAACAATCCCTATGTTTCCCATTCAGGAAAAGCCGCATTTTTCGAACACTTCGATCCCCTCAAAACGGATCAAAATAGTCAATCACCATGGTGTCCTAAGCCCAAATGAGAACCGTGCGCTCTTTCGCGACTAAATCCCTGCTTCTTTTTCTGCCGCAAAGGAACGCATAGAGCGCAAAAAACAAGGCGATGGGCGAAGGCACAACAAAACCCTCTTTTGTGGTCTCTGCGCTCTTTCGCGGCTAAATCCCCTTTTCCCTCCCTGCCGCAAAGGAACGCATAGAGCGCAAAAAACAAAGCGACAGTCGAAGGCACAACAAAACCCTCTTTTGTGGTCTCTGCGCTCTTTCGCGGCTAAATCCCCTTTTCCCTCCCTGCCGCAAAGGAACACATAGAGCGCAAAAAACAAGGCGACGGGCGAAGCCACAGCAACACCCTCTTTTGTGGTCTCTGTGCTCTTTCGCGGCTAAATCTCCGTTTCTCTCCCTGCCGCAAAGGAACGCATAGAGCGCAAAAAACAAGGCGACGGGCGAAGCCACAGCAACACCTTCTTTCGTGGTCTCTGCGCTCTTTCGCGGCTAAATCACCGTTTCTCTCCTTGCCGCAAAGGAACACATAGAGCGCAAAAAAACAAGGCGACGGGCGAAGCCACAGCAACACCTTCTTTCGTGGTCTCTGTGCTCTTTCGCGGCTAAATCTCCGTTTCCCTTTCGTGGCTGAAACAGCTTTCGACTAATCGAATAGACTGACCTACTTCCGCTCAAAGGCGGCGTCGAAGGCTTGGGCGTTTTGCGCAAAGTCGAGGCTTTGGAGGAATTCGCAGGCTTCAGTCGCACCGTGGAAGCGGTCCATGTAGCCATCCTCCCATTCAACGGAGAGTGGTCCCTGATAGCCGATTTCATTGAGGGCGACGATGATCTCTTCAAAATCGACATCACCGCGACCGAGCGAACGGAAGTCCCAGTAACGTTTGCTTTGAGTAAAATCCAGATGGCCACCAAAGACGCCGCTCTCACCGGTACCGTGTCCCCACCAGACATCCTTCATGTGAACGTGATAAATCCGATCAGCAAACCTCCGGATAAAGCCGACGTAGTCGACTCCTTGATAAGCAAGGTGGCTGGGATCATAGTTGAAGCCGAAGCGCTTGTGTCCGTTGACTGCTTTGAGCGCCCGCTCGGCAGTCACAGTGTCAAATGCGATTTCCGTCGGATGCACTTCAAGCGCGAAATTGACGTCAACCTCCTCAAAAACATTCAGAATGGGAATCCAGCGGTTGGCGAAATCCTCGTATCCATCCTGCAGATACGACTGACTGGTGGGTGGAAATGCGTAGAGCGCATGCCAAATGGAAGATCCGGTAAAACCATTTACCACGGGATGCAAGGGGTTGGCACCCAAGCTTGGCGGACGCGCATCAAAAAAAGCGCGGGCGGCGCGGGCCGCAGCTTTCATTTGGTCGGCCGCCCGTTGCCGAACGCCCTCGGGGTCCCCGTCGCCCCAGACTTCCGGCGGAAGGATGGCCTGATGACGTTGATCGATCGGATCACAGGTTGCCTGCCCGACCAGGTGATTCGAAAGCGCAAAGCAGTTGAGTCCGTTGTCGGCCAGGAGTTCCCAGCGAGCCTTGAGGTAGGCGGGATCTTCAGCCTGAGTCACATCAAAGTGATCGCCCCAACAGGCTAACTCAAGGCCATCGTAGCCCATGGCTTTGGCGCGGGGAAAGAGTTCAGTCGAGGGCAGATCGGCCCACTGGCCGGTAAATAGCGTTTTCGGGCGTGGCATAAAGGAAGGGGATTGAGTGGTTACAGAATTTCGGAACAGCGCCTAGAAAAACCGCCCTTCCCTCTGAGATCAAGACCGGGGTTGGGGGAAATCACAGCGATGATCCTTATACGTATGGATGCGTATTCACCCTTGCCTCCCTTTTCGGTATGCTGCTTCCGGACGCAGAAAGACTCAGCTGCATCCGATTACACGTTCTCACTCAAATACTCAATCCATCACAACCATGAACGACACATCATCCGTTCAGAGGTCCAGCCTGCACGCGTTCTTTCAGGCGGGGACTATTCTCCTAACTGCGGCTATGCTTCCAGCCCAATCCTTTCCCTTCGAATGGGAACAAGGCACCCTCGAACAGGGCAGTCTTGATATGCTCTATGGCTCCGGCCGCTTAGTCACCGTTCAATACAGCTTCGACAGCCCGGACGTCATCGCCAACGTTTCTCTCGACGGCGGCTGGACTTGGGAAAGCAGCGTCATCTACAGCGACAACCTCCGCTTTGTCGACAAGCTCATCTACGTGAACGGCAGCTTCTGGCTCAACACCCAGCGGGGCGGAGGTGCCGGACTCTACATCAGTGATGACGGCTTGAACTGGGAGATGCGCAACATGGGCAGTGGCATTATCAACGGCGTGGCCTACGGTAACGATACGTTTGTCGCGGTCGGCGGCGGCGCGGGCACCTTTAACGTGCGCACCAGTCCGGACGGCGAAAACTGGACCTCGCACGACACCGGGACCATCAGCTATCTGGATAACGTCACATTCGGCAACGGAGTATTTGTCTACTCCATGATGACGGATGGAGACGAGGTCGGATTGCACTACAGCGCGACCGGGACCGATTGGGAAGAAGCAGAAATCAATGGCTTGGTCAACAGCCCTTACCGCATTCAGAACATCGTTTTCGGCAACGGAGTCTTTGTGGCCACCGGAACCTATAACAGTAGTCTGGATGGGGGCCCCTTTGTTCTGGTGAGCGAAGATGGCATGTCTTGGGACCGGCTGGAAGAAGATAGCCTTCACTGGATAGACAAACTCGCCTTTGGCGACGGGCTCTTTGTCAGCGCCACCCGGCAAGGACAAAACTTTACCATTCAATACAGCGAAGACGGCCGCAACTGGACTCCGCAGACCATGGATATCCTGCTGTGGCCGGACTCCCTCATCTTTGCCGATGGACTCTGGATGCTCTTTTCCAGAGACAGCGGAAACAACACCCTGCTGACCGCTGGCAGTTATGAAGGCCCAGTGGGCGGCCCTTCCTACGCCTGGCTGGGACTGGTCTGGGAACTTGATGACGGCTGGATCTACCATGCGGAGCACGGTTACCTTTTCGCCCACGCCGGCCCCGCATCCTCGGCTTATCTTTATGATCTGTCATTGGGCTGGTTGTGGACTTCGGCTGCCCTCTACCCCAATTTCTACCGCTATGATCCGGCTGGCTGGATCTATTACTTTACCGGAGGGAATCCAGAGCAGCGCCACTTTTACGATCAAACAGAAGATCTCTATTTTGTCATTCCGTGATGGACGGGTGATGCCGACTGACACCTCGTCGGCATCACCCCCCTGAAACGGAATTCAACCGGCCCCCGCGCTTGGCGCGCGGTCCGGTTTTTTGTGTTCCGTGCTTAGGCCGAAAAGAGTCAAAGCATCGGGACAGCAGCGACAGGGGTCCATCGGCTTCGATCACGGACGCAACAAGCGCGTCACCCCACATGCGTTTGGCCTACATACCAACTGCAGACCAACCTTCATCCTTCATCCTTCTTCCTTCCTCCTTCTTCCTTCCCCACCCTCCGCCGCCGGGGGTTTCGAGGATGAGGCGTTCGCCGGGCTGGGGATCCCATGCAGCGAGTCCGGAGAGACTTTCCATTCTTCCGTCGGGGTAGATGCGGGTTTGTTTGCCGGGTGTACCGTCGGCACCGCCTTCAACCCCTTTGGGGGCACGCTCTCTTCGCTGGGCGAGCAGGGAAACATGCATGGGACGCAGGAAGGCATATTCGCGGATCAAACCATCTCCTCCATACCACTGGCCTTGACCGCCCGAACTCCGGCGCAGGGCGAAGCGGAGAATGCGGAGGGGATAGCGGTGTTCGAGGATTTCCGGATCGGTGATCGCGGTGTTGGTCATGTGAACGTGGACCCCACTGGCTCCGTCAAAACCGTCGCCAGCACCGGAGCCACCGCCAACGGTTTCATAATAGCCGAAGGTGTCATCCCCAAAGAGCACATTGTTCATCGTTCCCTGACTCTGGGCAACCAGACCAAAGGCGCTCAGCAGCACATCAACCATACGCTGGCTGGTCTCAACGTTGCCGCCGACAACGGCAGGGCACTGTCGAGGGTCATCAGGAAACCCTGGGTTGAGGAAACATCCTGGCAACTTAATCTCAACTGGACGCAGCATGCCTTCGTTGAGCGGAAGATTTTCACCGACCAGTAACCGTAATACATACAGCACGGCACTGCGCACGATGGCTGGAGTCGCGTTGAAATTACCCGGATGAACCGGCCCCGTTCCGGTGAAGTCGAGCCGGAGGCGGCCCTCTTTGACCATCGCCCGTACTTCGATCGGTGTGCCATCGTCGAGCGCGTCGACGGCATGCAGGTCTTGGGTGCCCAATGAAATCAATTTACGGGTTGCGGCCGCTTCGGAAAGCTCGGCGGCGGACCGAAGAAAATGTTCAACAGCGGATTTTCCCTCCGCCTCAATCATTGCTTGCAGGATACGGGCACCCCGACGATTAGCCGCAACCTGCGCCTGAAGGTCGGCGAGGTTTTCGGACACCGCCCGCGAAGGCCAGTCGCCTCCTCGCAGGAGCGATTCGATTTCTGCAAAACGGGAGGCCCCGGCCTCGATCAAATAACGCGGCTGAATCACGACCCCTTCTTCAGCGAGGCAACGGGCAGCAGGTGGCATCGATCCCGGACGCATGCCACCTATCTCCGCATGATGCGCACGGTTGGCTAGAACAGCCACGAGCTGCCCTTCAGCAAAGACACCTGAGATCACCGTAACATCGGGTAGGTGCGATCCCCCGAAACCGGGGTGATTGGTCACGATCACATCACCCGGACGCAGCGGAAGCCGCTCCATCACCCGACGGACACATTCACCAAGGGCACCGAGATGAACCGGAATATGCGGGGCATTGACGAGCAGCGTGCCTTCAGCGTCAAGCAAGGCGCAGGAGAAATCGAGGCGTTCACGGATATTGGTGGAAAGGGCGGTGCGCCGGAGCTGTTCGCCCATTTCCTCGACCAGACCTTCGAAGCGATGGAGGAGCAGTTCGCGCCGCACGTTCTCCGGGGTATGGGAGGCGGAAGTGCTTGCCTCATCGGCAGCGCCATGGAGCCTTTCGAGGCGGAGGGAACCTAGATGTCCTTTGCAGGCGACCCAGCCCGGAGCCACCACCAAAGTGCTGAAAGGATCCGTAACCAAGGCAGGCCCCTGGAGGCGAATGCCTTCGGGAAGGGCGTCACGCCCGAAGACCGGCGTCTCCCAGCGTTTGTTCTCAAACCAGGTTTGCAGGGTTTTTAATGGCTTCAATGCGGAATCATCGATCCTATCCTCTGTTGAAAAGCGCTCCTCCTCGAACGCCGACTCTCTGCTGGCCAGACGGAAACGCACCGCAACCAATTCGAGTTCCAATGGATCCGGGGGATCGTATCCAAAAATATCTACAAACTGTCTGATAAAGGCTGTATCCAGATCTTCATACGCTTCGACAGTGAGCGTAGACTCCTGCCCACGCAGACGAAGGTCGATCAACACAGTTTCACGAAGCCCGACATCGCTGGTGATACCCTCCTCCTCCAGGTCAGCCCTGGCCTGTCGGCGCAACCCGTCCAGAATAGACTCCCCTTTGCGCTCCCACTCCCCGATGGAGCACAGCATCTGTTGCTCACGGGTGCTGGCGAGAGCTGTGTGGGCGAGTCCCTCGGCACTGAGGAGCCCGGCATTGCGCGGAAACACAAGCGTGCGGATCCCCAGGATTTCAGCCACTGCACAGGCATGCATGCCACCAGCACCCCCAAAAGCAACCAGCCCGAAATCAGCAGGATCATAACCGTCGCGCACACTGATCTGACGAATCGCCTGAGCCATGCGCTCATTCGCCAATTGCAGGAGGCCTGCCAACCAGGCATCGTCCGCAGTCTCCGGTGCCATTGCCAGCCAGGCCTGCTCAGCCGCCTCAAGGGAAACCGGAATCTGAAACGCGCCCGGATCCAAACGCCCGAGGAGCAGATTGACATCTGTCACGGTCAAGGGCCCTCCTGCCCCATAACAGGCCGGACCCGGCGAGGCTCCGGCACTTTCCGGACCGACAAAAATCCGACCTCCATCCACCCTGCAGATGGAACCCCCGCCCGCCGCCACGGTTTCGATCTTCACACTGCGGGAGAGCACCCGGGCCGCGCCAACGCGTTGCTCCGACTGGTAAGCAAAATCACCGTCCCAGCGCGAGACATCGGTACTCGTCCCGCCCATGTCAAAAGCGATTAAACGCTGGAGCCCCGCCCGTCGGCCGGCCAGCGCCGCACCCGCCACGCCACCGGCCGGACCGCTGAGCAGGCTGTCCACCGGACGAAACCGCGCCCGCGATAAAAGCTCACCGCTACTGGTCATGACCCGGAGGCGGGCCGTGCCCAGCCCCTCTTCGACGGCATTGAGATAAGCCTCCATCACCGGCCCAAGGGTGGCATCAACGATCGCGGTTTCGGCCCGACGCAGGTAGTGAATGAACGGACGCAATTCAGACGAACCCACCACGTAATCGAATCCACCCTGCTGCCGAAGGTGCTCTACAAGTGCGGCTTCATGCTCAGGATGGCGATAACTGTTGAGCAAGGCTACGGCCGCCACCGTGCACCCGGCGGCACGAGCCGCTTCGATTCCCGAAGCCAGATCTGCAGCCTCCAACTTAAACGGTTCCAAGAGAGAACCATTCAGCGCCACCCGACCCGCCACTTCGATAACATGGTGATGCAAGGGCTCCGGTTTCTCGATCTTCAGCGAAAAGAGATCCGGACGCCTTTGATCACCGATCCGGCAGAGATCAGCAAAGCCAGACGAGACCAAAAATGCCACCTTGGCCCCCTTGTTTTCCAACAGGGCATTGGTCCCCCGGGTGGTGCCGAGGCGAAGCTCAAGTGGAGGCATGTCCGCACTGTTGTTTGTCAGGGTCATGAGCCGCGCTGCCAAAACCGGGGCTTCCAAGCCACTTTTCAATTCGAGCATAGACCCTGATGGCGGTTCTTCCCCCTTGAAATCATCGGTCAATTCCAGCCACCCTGCTTCCACCGTATCGTCTGCCACCGACCCCAGCAATTGCCCTCCAACCCACACTTCAAATCCACTGCAGAATCCAGAGGGGGCTATCCACTCCGATTGGAAAGAGACCCGCCGGGCACCCTCCATTCCGAGAAAGCTTCCTCGGAGGCTGCCGCTGGAGAGGACTTTCAAGCGATGCTCAGAGCCATCGGGAGCCCATCCGATACAGTCCGTGAAGGTGCCACCGGTGTCGGCGGATAATTGCCATCCCTTGCGCCATTTCTCAGCCATAGTGATTCACACATAGCCTTCCCGGGGCTGGCTGCAAACGAATGTATCAAAGGATTTAATCCCTGCCCAAAGCTCCCATTGGCACTCTCCGTTCAGCCACTGCGAAGCTTTTTTTCACATTCTGACCGTATTCCGTCGCCATTGCTGTCAATTTTTCATTAAAAGTATGAAAAAACCAAAAGCCGTTTGCCTTTTACAATCATACAGGTGATTACCCCACCCCCACTTGATCGTTATTCATATTCATGAGCTGTGAGTCCTCATCATCCTGGCGCCTGCCCCCGACCGCAAAAGACCCTGATGCGGCCCGCCAGACGGTTACTGACATGGCCCGCTACTTATACGGAGCAGCCATTGATGAGGCATCGATTGCGCAAACCTTTAATGATGTGACGGGGATGTTCGAAGGGCGCTTTGACTATTTCCAGTCGATGGATACCGCCTATCATGACCTCGAGCACACCATTCGCACCACTCTTTGCTGGGCCCTGCTCTTGGTTCGCTACATGGAAAAGGGGGGAACCCCACCGCTGGACCCCCGCGATTTTGATACCGGCTTGGCGGCATGCATGCTGCATGATGTCGGCTTTCTCAAAGAGGAACATGACCAATCCGGCAGCGGCGCTAAATTTACCCACATCCATGAAGCCCGCAGCTGCGAAGTCGCTACCATTTACCTCGATCGCAGAGGTTGGCCGGATGACCGCATCGATGCCGTCCAGCGCATCATCTGCTGCACCGGTCCGAATGCCCGGATCGAATCCATTCGCTTCCCCACCTTAGCCGAAAAGCGCCTCGGCCAGATGCTTTGCACCGCTGACTACTTGGGCCAAATGAGTGACCCGGCCTATCTGCAAAAGCTTCCCATCCTCTACGCCGAGTTCGAGGAATCCGACCGCTATCGGGGCATCCCGATGGAGCAGCGCCGTTTTCGCAGTGTGGAGGATCTTATCGAGAAAACTCCCGATTTCTGGCAAAAGAAAGTGCTCCCGCAACTGGAGACCGCCTGCGAAGGTCTGTATCGTTTCCTCGCCGAGCCGGATGCCAACGGAGAAAATCCTTACCTCGAAGCGGTCAAAAGCAATCTAGCCCGCCTGAGCGAATCCCGCCGCCGGGCGATCAGCTGAGCCCCATCGGCGCTGAACCAACTTTGTCAGAGGGTTTCAGGATAATTCAGGGACGATCGTAGGACTTCATGCTTTCGCTGAAGCAGAAAGCTGTCATGTTGGGTTCAACCATCCATATAGCCTGTGCTGGAAGTCTCTATACTAAGTGATCTTGGGTTTATTCTTTTCGCCGCCGCCCTCTTTGCCCTTGGCGGAAGACTGGTACGTGTTCCCACCATCATCGTTTATATTCTGGCTGGTCTTGTTTTGGGACCTGTGACCGGGTGGGTGGAAGTCGAAGATACGCTCGAAATTATCGCAGAAGTCGGCATCGCACTCCTCCTCTTTCTGGTCGGCCTTGAACTGAGTTTTGCCAAAATCCGTGATGTGGGAAAAGTCGCCGTAGTCGCAGGGATCGGTCAAGTGGTCTTCACTGCGTTGGGTGGTTTTGGCCTTTGCCTTCTACTGAATTTTACAGTGATTGAGAGTGTGTTCCTCGCGGTAGGACTGACATTCAGCAGCACAGTGGTAGTGGTGAAGTTACTCGATCAGAAAGGGGATCTAAACAGCCTCTACGGAAAAATCGCGGTCGGAATCTTTCTGGTTCAGGACATTGTGGTCATCTTTGCGCTGACCTTTCTTGCTGGTCTCGGTCAAGGAGAAGAGCTGACGGCCAGCACGGTCAGTATCGGCATCGGCAAGGCTTTCGGAGGAATGGCCTTGCTCCTCGGAACCGTTCTGCTCGCTTCGCGCTATCTGCTCCCCAAACCCTTTGGCTGGGCCGCCCGTTCACCCGATACCATTTTTATCTGGAGCCTCTCCTGGTGTTTCGTCGTGGTGCTCGGAGCTGAATGGCTGCAACTCTCTCTCGAAATCGGTGCCTTTCTCGCCGGCATCAGCCTCGCCCAGCTGCCCTACAACGACGACCTCCGACGCCGGGTGCACCCGTTGATGAACTTTTTCATCGCGGTATTTTTCGTCACCCTCGGAATCAAGATGGAATTCGGAGAGGTCCATCAACAATGGTTTGCCGGAATCGTCCTCTCACTCTTTGTGCTCATCGGAAATCCATTCATCTTTCTCATCATCATCTCTCGGATGGGATACAGCGAGCGCACGGCCTTCAACACCAGCGTGACCGTGGCCCAGATCAGCGAATTCAGCTTTATTTTTGCCGCGATGGGAGTGACTTCCGGGCTGATAGGGTCCTCTATTCTCTCCCTTACAGCCCTGGTCGGAATCGTCACGATATCTGTCTCCGCCTACATGATTCTCTACAGTGACAACCTCTATGTTTTCTGCCGGAAGCTAAGGTTGCTCGCCCCATTCAAAGCGAAACAGGAAGAGGATGACAAGGTTACCCCGCCGCGATCAGGGCACACCATCGTGATCGGCATGAATCCATTCGGCCAGGCCCTCGTCAAACGGCTACATTCAGATGGCTATGAAGTGCTGGCGGTTGACACAGATCCGGGAAAGCTATCCCAACTCCCCTGCCAAACCGAGATTGGTAATGTAGAATACACTAACGTGCAGGAAGATATTCACCTCGACCGCGCCCGTCTGGTCGTGAGTGCGCTTCAGATTGAGGACACCAATAACCTCCTCGCCTACCGTTGCCAACAACTTGATATCCCGTGTGCGATCCACGCCTTTGATACCTCACTGATAAACGACCTGATCGATCTCGACGTGGATTTCCTTCTCACCCCGAAAATCGACGGAGCCGTTCAACAACTGGAAGCACTCAGAGAGGAGGGGGTCATCCGCAAATGACAACCTTTGCCTTCTTTCTGGTCATGGCGGCAATCGCTCATGGATTGGCCAGGTTGTTCCGAATATCCCCGATCCCCATCCTGCTTCTGGCAGGGTTTGCCTCGACCCGCCTCATCCCGGAGATGCCTGCCAACATTTTGCAGGGGCTCCTCGAAGTCGGTCTGGTCTTTCTGGTTTTCACCGCCGGGATCGAACTCAATCCCCGCCGCATAGGTAACCGCATCAAAGCGGTCGCGCTGGTGGCGGCTGTCCAGTTTATCGTCATTGGCATCCTCGGTTTCGGACTGGCACTTGGCCTGTCCTACGATGTCCACACCGCACTCTACTTGGCATTCGCACTCTCAGCCAGCTCCACTCTTGTCGTCGTTCGACTCCTCAAGCAACGGCAACAGATGTTCGAGCCTTTCGGTCGACTGGTTATCGGGGTGCTGCTGCTGCAGGATATCATGATCATTGTAGGCATGGTTGTGCTGCTGCGCCTACCTGAAGGGGCACTGGCAGTCGCCCAAGGTCTGGGATCCACTGCTTTACTCGGCGGCTTAGCCTGGATCGGACACCGCTGGATCGTTCCATTTCTCATCGTCCATCTCGAACTCGACGACGAAATCAGACTGCTCTCCATCTTCTCGCTGCTCTTTGCTTACACCGGTCTGGCCTGGACTCTGGATCTGCCACTGGTGGCCGGTGCCTTTCTGGCCGGATATGCCCTCTCCTCCTTCCCCGCAAACGGTCTTTCCCGTGGTATCCTGCTCTCCCTGCAAAGCTTCTTCTTTTCCCTCTTTTTCCTCGCCCTCGGGGCACTGATTGTTCTACCCGGCTGGAAGGAAACCCTCGATATTCTCGTTTTCGCGATTTTCGTCATCCTTGTTACCGTTCCACTCGTTGCAGCCATTGCCGAGAGAATGGGTTATTCAGCCAGAGCCGCCATAGAGAGCGGGTTGCTCCTCTCTCAAACCAGCGAGTTTTCCCTCATCATCGCCCTTCACGGCTGGATGGCTGGACAAATTACAGGTGAGGTTTTCTCCACCATCGCGCTGCTCACGGTGGGGTTGATGACATTGACTCCTTATATAGCTACCGACCAGCACACTTGGCGATTGATGAAAATCCATCCGATGATCCGCAGCCGTAACGTTGAGATTCCGCGACGACATGTGTTGATGCTCGGCTATGGATCGGTCGGTGATGCCATTGTCCGCACTCTCGAGGATACAGATATCAAGCTGGTAGTGGTTGATGATGACCCCGCTGTCATCAGAAAGCTGCGGGAAAAAGGTATCGCCTGCCTTCGTGGGGATGGTTCGGACGAACGTCTGCTTCAACAAGTGAATGCCCGTGAAGCCGTCGCCATCGTCAGCTCCATTCGTCGAGTCAGTGACACCGAATCCATACTGCGCCACGTCCAGTCTTCCAAAGTTCCCGTGATCTTCCGCGTGCTCGAAGCGGAAACAGCCAAACGCCTACGCAAGTTAGGTGGTCGCCCCGTCGTCATGATCGATCCTTCCATCGAACTGTTCATGCGCTGGGTCAAGGAAAACGACCTTTAATCGAAGTGAGCATTCAAGCTGAGCTTTTATGATGCTGTCCAATGACGCCTTGTTGGAAAATTGGATGCGGTTTCAAATCCAGGGCCAGGCTGGTAATCGCATCGGCGATTGCTTTTGGACTCAGATGATCCGTGCTAAATACTGCAGAATAGTCTTTTGGATCATCAATGTCGTGATTGAAATAATACCGGGCATAAGTGCGGCGGTCCCTGTCTGTCTTTTCCAGCCAGCGCCTCGTTTTAGCAATATTCCCCGGACATAGCTCCATGATATGGGCCAGCCTCTTCTCCGATGATCCAATCAACCGGATATGCAGCACGTTCGGAAAGTCCGCCCCCACCAGATGAGCACAACGCCCCACGATGATGCAATGGCCGCAACGCAGTAAGCTGCGGATGGTATCACAGGAATACTCAAACACAGTCCAAGGGTCTGGTCGGTTGTTCAGCAGGCTATCCACCATGCTCTGCCACTCCGGCAAATGCGCTTCTGGAAAGAACCGTTCCAGCTCAGAAGGAAGTTGATGTGAAGTGAGTATTTCACGCATGAGGTCCCGGTTAAACAAAGTCCAAACCGGAGTTTCCGGAGGACGCACCTTGTTCAGGCTTTCCACGGTCAAACGGGCCACGGTATTTCCCCGAGCTCCAGCTTGCCGGGAAATGGTAATGGAAGGAAGACGATCACCCTCCGACGTTACTGGATCCCCCCTTGGCGGAGGTGAATACTGCGCCTTGAGGTAGGAAGCATAGAAACGTGAGTCAGGATTCAAGTTCATGCCTCCATCTTAAAACCAGACGCCAACTGGAGCAATTCCATAAAGCCAACAAAAACTGATCTTTTGTTTACCTTTAAAAGCCTTATATTAAAAAAACCCACAGGAATATTGCCCGCAAACTCATCTCAGGCCATTGACACAATTTGCCCTTGT
The DNA here is from genome assembly GCA_050485245.1 of Verrucomicrobiota bacterium. GTDB lineage: Bacteria > Verrucomicrobiota > Verrucomicrobiia > Opitutales > Oceanipulchritudinaceae > JBJHBA01. Next base: position 198,188 of record JBJHBA010000004.1, read on the forward strand.
TATCACTTGTTTATTAAGAACCTGCCGTAATTGTGAACCCCTTCCAGCGTCTCCAACGGAGAATTATTTGAATGTCACCAACAGATTCATCTGCCTGCCCACTCCTCGATGCCTTACGTCAGGAAACCCGGCCTCTACACCGTCAACTGGAAGCGAATTCGCGAATGCGTGAACTTATTTCCTCCGACCTGACACTGGAGGCGTATGGCGAAATCCTCCTCCGTTACCATGCCCTTATTGCCACTATCGAGTGCTGCTTAGGCGCCTACCATGATGCCTGGGATCACTATGCCTACGATCCCAATTCCCGAGTCAAGTTACCCCGAATTGAACAAGATCTTCGCACCCTCAACTTGGAACCCCGTCCACCTGTAAACGTGCTGGGAACTGAACGGCTGTTAACAGACTCCTTCCCTGCCATGGTCGGAACCCTCTATGTTACCGAAGGATCATCCCTCGGCGGCCAGGTCATCTCCCGCCATCTCAAACAGCACTTGGGACTGTCACCAGATAATGGAGCTGCCTATTTCAATGGATATGGTCCCGATACCCGTGAACACTGGAGAGCCTTTCAGAATTTCCTTAAGGCATTCGCCTCTGAGTATTCCGAGCATGAAGTTGTTGTCCACGCTGCCAATCATGCCTTTAAAACCTTTGATCGTGTGATGGGATGAAACCACCTGATCATCCTGAAGAAGAGATTCCCCTGACCGAATGCGATAAGGAGCAAATCCATCTCATCGGCTCGATCCAGGGACATGGTGTGCTTCTGGCTGCGAGGGCTGATGACCTCTCGATCACCCATGCCAGCGCAAACTGCATGGAATCGTTCGGCCGACCCGTGGAACAGCTGATCGGCACTTCCCTACGGGATTTCCTCAGCGATGAAGCCAACTCCTATCTTGCTGAAAATATAAAACAGGAGGGAGTGGAGGAGTTTTACTTTCCGATCGAAAAGGGAGAAGCCCGCTTCGATGCCTCTCTCTATCGCTCTGGAGATCACTGGATTCTCGAATTTGAACCGATCCCCAGCCACTGGATGTCCGATCCCTTGCGAGCACCGGCCTTGATCCGGCAGTGGACGGATCAGCTTTACACCTGTAGTGACTGGAGGGATACAGCTCAACAGGCTGCTGAAGAGTTGCGTGTGCTGACCGGCTATGACCGCGTGATGATGTATCGTTTCGAGGAAGACAACCATGGATGGGTCGCCGCCGAAAGCAAACGGGATGATTGGGAATCCTATCTCGACCTCCATTACCCCGCGACCGACATCCCGTTGCCCGCCCGCCGCCTGTTCCTCCAACACCCCCTACGTCAAATCCCCGATGTTCAGGCACCATCCATACCCATTATGGGGCAAAAGGGGGAAGATGATGGCCGTGAGCTCGACTTAACACGGTCCTCGCTCCGTCAACCTTCTTCCATCCACGTTGAGTATCTCGGCAACATGGGCGTATCTGCCACCCTCACAGCGTCTATCATCAATGAAGGAAAATTATGGGGGTTGATAGCCTGCCACCACGGATCCCCTTTCCGCCTGCCACGCCGCCTTCAGGCCAAAGTGCTGTCAATGGCCCAGCTCTTGGGCACCCGTATTTCCTTTTTGGAAGCACGCACGGCCCTTCTTCATCAAACCCGACGCTCTCAGATCGAAAATACCATCCTTCACGCCCCTTACTCTTCTGATGATGGGATTGAACAGAAGTTCGATAAACTGCTGACCGGGCTGATTCAGCCCCATTTGGACTCGCTCTTTTCCCTTACCCGGTCCTGCGGTGTCGTCTTTTGCCTTAATCAGAAGCTGTATTCTTTTGGGACGACTCCTATCGATGCTTCCGTTCACGCAGTGATGGCAGCCATCCAACAGAGAGAGATCCTTTCTGCCTTCGGCACCCATTCCCTGACCAAGGATTTTCCAGAAATCGATTTTGGCCCCAACCCACCGGCCGGTCTGCTTCTGCAGTTTCATCACGATGCGGAGAAGCGTGCTGTCCTCTGGTTCCGTCCAGAACTGGTCAAAGTTGTCAACTGGGCTGGTGATCCACGCAAGACCATTGAAGGTGTCCGGGAGGGTAACCGAAAAATCTCGCCACGCCAGTCCTTCAAAATCTGGCAGGAAACCCATCAGGGACTAGCCGACCGATGGAACCCTCTCGAAGTTGAAAGCGCGCACGCCTTAGGCACAGCCGTACTCGCACGATGGGACTACCTCCTGCGTATCCGGGCAGAAAAAGAACTCACCAAGGCAAAGAATGCCGCCGAAAAAGCCAATCAGGCCAAATCGGATTTCCTCGCCAACATGAGCCATGAAATTCGCACCCCGATGAATGGCATTATGGGCATGACCGGCCTGCTCCTCGATACCACCCTCAACCCTGAACAGGATGATTATGCCCGCACCATTCAAAAGTCAGCCGACCACTTGCTGACCATCATTAATGATATTCTCGATTTCTCAAAAATTGAAGCAGGCAAACTGGAGTTGAATTACGTCGACTTTGACCTCAGAGAAGAAATCGAAAGTGCTGTCGGACTTTTGGCAGAAAGCGCCTCTGAAAAGGGATTGGAGTTGGCTTCTCTCGTCTATCAGAACATTCCATCCACTGTTCGCGGAGATCCGGTCCGTCTTCGCCAAATTCTCACTAATCTGATTGGCAATGCGGTCAAATTCACCGAGAAGGGAGAAATCATTGTCCGGGCCAAACTCTACCGTGATCTCGGAGATGAGCGTTGCCGGATCCATTTTTCCGTCAGCGATACCGGCATCGGGCTTACTTCAGAACAAGCCTCCCGACTCTTCCAGAAGTTCGAGCAGGCCAGTGTGGAAGTAAACCGCCGCTATGGTGGAACCGGCTTGGGCTTGGCCATCTCCAAACAGCTCGTCGAAAAAATGGAAGGGACTATCGGTGTCGACAGTACCCCAGCCGAAGGTTCCACCTTTTGGTTTACTGCTGTATTCGATGTGTCCCATCAGGCTCCCGAACCCTTGGTTCGACTCATCCCCGGTATCCGCAAAGACAAGCCTCGCGTCCTGATCGTCGACGACAATCATACCAATCGGCAAATCCTCCAGCATCAGCTGGAATCCTGGGGTTTCCGGACAAATCAGGCTTCATCCGCTGAAGACGCAATGCGGAAGCTCGAAGAAGCCATTGAGGCAAAAGATCCCTACCGCCTAGCCATCCTCGACATGTGGATGCCAGGAAAAGATGGCCTCGAATTAGCCCACGAGATGTCCTCATCTCCCGCCCTCCAAAACATTCAAAACATTATCCTGTCATCTGTCGGGAACTATATTGATCCGAAAACCGCCCGCGACGCTAATGTCAGTGCCTGCCTGGTGAAACCCGTACGCGAACGTTCGTTACGAGAGGCATTGATTGCTGCCCTCACCGGACAATTCAAGCAGCCCACCGTCGGAACTCCACGGATTGCTTCGGAAAGCGCTCCCAAAAAGAATGTCTCGATTCTGGTCGCAGACGACAATGCCACCAACCGCAAAGTAGCCCAACGCCAATTGATCAAACTCGGCTATGAACCGGACTTGGTGGTCAATGGTCAGGAGGCCATTGATGCCCACCGCAAGGCACCCTACGACATCATTCTTATGGACGGTCGCATGCCCTTGCTCGACGGATATGAAGCAACCCGCAAAATCCGTGAAGCCGAAAACCTGATGGGAGATGATTACAGAAGAGTTCGTATCATTGCCATGACGGCTGAAGCCACCCCGCAAGACCGCGATCGGGCGCTTGCCTCAGGAATGGATGATCACCTCCCGAAACCGGTCAAGTTGGAAGATCTCCAACGCATTCTGGATCAATCTGCACCTCAACCAGCATCGGAACCCGATTCGAAAAAAACTGAGCTGCTCAATCTACAGTGGATTCAAAACATTCGCGGCTCCGGAGATGAAACAGAAGAACAATCCTTCCGTGAACTGATTGATCTGTTTAAATCTGATGCCGCCAACATTTCCACTCGACTGCCCGGATTACTGAGTAATCAGGATTGGGAAGAACTTAACCTCCAGGCCCATTCACTCAAAGGGATTTCTTCCAATCTCGGTGCGGAAGCCTTGTCAGAAGCCAGCATCATTCTTGAAAAAGAAGCGAAAGAGCAGAGCGCAAAAGATGCATTTGTATCCATTAAATTGATACATAAACTGTTACCACAAACTCTTAAGGCGCTTGATCAGTTCCTTAAAAAGGATTAATGGAACTGTCTTAACGGTTATCGTTTACCGCATGTAGCTTGGGTTGAAGATCCGTATGCCGGACCGTTGCCTCCGCATTGCGCACGGCCATTGCATAGGCCACCGGGTCTCCCACCAGAAAGACTTTCCTTCGGCCCCGGGTCAGTCCGGTATAGAGCAGATTGCGCTGCAACAACATGAAATGTGCTTTGACCAGCGGCAGGATCACAATGGGAAACTCACTGCCTTGCGACTTGTGCACAGAGATTGCATAGGCCAGCTGCAAATCCCCAAGGTCCATCCGCTCCAAGTCCACTTCCGTCCCATCAAAATCGACCGCCAGCGTTCCTGCTTCGATATGAATCCGGGACACCCTTCCAAGATCTCCGTTAAAAATGCCTTTATCGTAATTATTGCGCAGCTGAATGACTTTATCTCCTTTGCGAAAGGTTGTTGCCCCGATGGTCAACTTGGAGCGGGCATCATTCAGACTTTTTTGTAGTGACAAATTAATACTCCCGATTCCAGCGACCCCCCTGTGCATCGGAGCCAGCACCTGCACATCCATGACGGGATCCATTCTCGGGAACCAGCGGGGAATCCAGTCACGACAGAGCGCCTCCACGCAGCCCACACAAGCTTCCGCGTCTTCTGCCCGCAGGAAAAAGAGATCATGCTGCGGATTCACCTCGGAGAGGGATTGGATCAGAAAGGGTGCCTGCGCGTTACCAGCCAGAATCTGGTGGGCTGTCTGCACAATGCTGCTGCCTTTGCCTTGGCGGAAAATATTCTGCAAGCGTGTGACCGGAAAGAGCCCGCTCGCGATGAGGTCTCCCAATACATTGCCCGCGCCGACACTGGGCAGCTGGTGCACATCGCCCACCAATAGAACATGCGCCTCTGCGGGAATGGCCCGAAACAGTGCACTGGCCAGACGGTTATCCAGCATGCTGGCCTCGTCGATAATGACAAACCCCGCATTGAGGGGTTGATGCTCATTGTGCACAAAGCCGCCTTTGCCTGGATCAAACTTGAGCAGGCGGTGAATGGTCGCCGCAGGCTTTCGGGCCGCTTGGCCCATACGCTGAGCCGCCCGTCCGGTGGGAGCAGCCAGCAGCAAGCGCACGTTCTTGGCCGACAGAATGTCGACCAGCGCACGGAGGATAGTCGTCTTTCCGGTTCCCGGCCCTCCCGTAAGGATGGACACCTTCGAGCGCAAAGCCTGGCGCAAGGCTTCGGCCTGCTCAGGGGCAAATCCAAACCCCGCCCGTTCCTGTGCCCATTGCACCGCCACTTCCACTTTGATCGGAGGAAGTCGGCTGGCCTGCTGTCGAATGCGTATCAACGCGGCCGCCGCTCGCTCCTCGGCCAAGGCGGTGGCCGGGAGTTGAATCGATGCGGGATCTTCTGCCGGGCGAAGGTGCTTTTCCTCCAACAGTGCCTGGAGTCGCTCACCGACTTTGAGTCCGTCCGCCTGCAAGAGGTCTGCGGCATGGGCCTGCAGCGCTTCCTTTGGAAATGCAGTGTGCCCTTCCGTTTCTATTTCTTTCAGGGCGTGGAGTATGCCTGCATCCAGGCGTTGCGGCGAGTCATTGGCAAAGCCCAGATTGATCGCCAGGCGGTCCGCCGTCTTGAAACCGATGCCATCAATCTCCCGCGCCACCTGATAAGGATCGGTCATCAGCACGCGCTTGGCGTCATTGCCATAGGCCCTGACAATCCGCAGGCATTGGTTGACCGTAACTCCGTAGGTACGCAGAAATAACATGACCTCACGCAGCGCTCGCTGCCCATCCCAGGCCGCCTTGATTTCGCGAGCACGCTTTTCACCGATCCCGGGAACTTCCCGCAAGAGCCCGCTTTCCTCTTCAATCACGCGCAGGGTATCCGTCCCAAAGCGCTCGACGATTTTCTCAGCATATTTTTTCCCAATGCCCGGAACCAGTCCGCTCCCTAGATATTGCCGGATCCCGTGCACGGTCGATGGCAAGGTCGCTTCAAAGGTCCGCACTTTGAATTGATCTCCGTAATCCTTGTGCCGCGTCCATTCCCCCGCCAAGGCAAGGGTTTCTCCACATTGGACCTGTGGCAGTGTTCCCACAATCGTAACTGCCCCGCGCTGCTTATCCGGGCGCAGCTCACCGATACAGTAGTGATTTTCCTCGTTGTAATAGACAATGCGCTCCAGCACTCCGCGCAGCAGCTCTTCGCCAGAGTTCAGTTGCAGATTGTGCGGAGGGGGCGGCATGGGCAAAGTTTTGGACAGCGATGACAAACTCAGACATTGACCCGACGGAGGATATCTCCGAAGAGGGCATCCTCCAGTTGGGTCAGGTTGGAGAAAACACCATCTGCCGTCGTTTTGGCAAGCTCCTCCATGCTGTGCGAACCAGTCGCCACCCCAAAGGAACGGACCCCTGCCGACTGCCCGGCCTCAATGTCAAAGGGTGAATCCCCGACCATGATACTGGTGGCAGGTTCCGCATCTAACTGGGTTAAAACGTGCCGGGTGAGTGCCGGGGCCGGTTTGACCCATTCCGTGTCCAGCCTACCAAATACACCTGCCAGAAACGGGGTCCACCCCAGATGGTCTGCGATCTTCCGGGCGGAATCTCCTTCCTTGTTCGTGAAAATGGCCACCTTGCGGCCGCTTTCATGAAGGCGCTGAATCAATTCTTCCGCACCAGACAGCACTTCAATCTCCTCCGCCCAGATCCGGTCATAATGCGCCCTCCAATGCTTCACCCCTGGCTCAACATATTCCGCCGGAACCAATCGGCTGAAGGTTACCCGAATTCCTCCACCCACCGTTGCCTTCACTTTATCAAAGGAGGCAGGTTCCAAACCCATTTCATCCAGCGCATGCCTGTAACAGCGATAGATGACCCGAAAATGGTCGATCACCGTTCCGTCTAAATCAAAGAGAATCGTTTTGATATCTGATTGGCACATGCCGGTTTTGGGCTTTTCTTGTTTAGACGGATGTCATTGGCTAATCCACCGTCGATTCGATTAACTTACGGAGCAGATGAAGCCTCAAGAGGAAAAAGCGACAGTAACCTGCCAAAAAGAGGGACAGACCTTGCTGATCAAGCTGGCCGGGCACTGGACGATGCGTCGTCCGCTCCCTGATCGACGCAGGTTCATGGGTGAAATCGAGGGGCTTTTGCCGCTTGGTTCCATTCGGTTTGATACCACTGCTCTCAAGGATTTTGACAGCATCCTCGTCACCTTTTTTCTCCAGATTCTGCAATGGGCCGACGATCGGCAAATCAATCCTGACTTGGAATCCTTGCCTTCCGGACTCCTCCAACTGGTCAAACTCTCGCGTCAGGGTGCCGCCTCCCAGCCTCCGCCGCCGCCCGAAGCCCCCGGATTTTTCGATCGTGTCGGTTTAATCGCAATCGATATCTGGAAGGAAAATGTCGCCATGGCAGAATTTGTGGGAGATACCACCCTCTCCTTCTATCGGCTCCTAACCGGAAAAGCCAAAATGCGCGCCCGTGAATTCTGGATCGTGCTCGAAGCCGCCAGTACGCGTGCCTTTGCCATCGTTGCACTGATCAGCTTTCTCGTCGGAGTCATCATTTCCTTCCTCGGAGCAGTAACCCTCAAACGCTTCGGTGCAGAGTTTGCCGTCTCCTACCTCGTCGGCTACGGCATGCTCCGTGAAATGGGCGCCATCATGACCGGTATCATCATGGCTGGCCGTACCGGTGCTGCCTTCGCCGCCGAAATCGGCAGCATGAAGGTCAATGAGGAAATCGATGCACTCAAAACCTTGGGTATTTCTCCCATCGACTACCTCGTGCTGCCACGACTCATCGCTCTGCTGTTGATGATTCCTGTCCTTACCGTTTTTGCCAATATCATCGGAATCTTCAGTGGATGGCTGGTGGCCGAGTACGTCATGGGTGTGCCGGGGGCCGTCTTCTTCACCGAAATGAATCGCGTGATCGGTATCGGCGACTTCGGGCTGGGCATCTTCAAGGCAGGCGTCTTCGGCTTGATCATCGGAGTTGCCGGCTGTCTGAGGGGCCTCCAGTGCGGAAGCGGGGCCGATGCCGTCGGTCGCGCCGCCACCAGTGCCGTCGTAACCGGTATCACTTTGATCATCTTCGCCAATGCCGTCATCGACTGGATCGCCGCCGCTCTCAACATCTGAGTCCACGATGCCTTCCTCATCTTCAGCCAAGATTCGCGTTGAAAACCTGAGCATGGGCTTCGGTTCGTTTCTCGTACAGCAAAACCTCAACTTCGAGGTCCAGTCCGGAGAAATTTTTGTGATCATGGGGGGGAGCGGTTGTGGCAAAAGCACCTTGCTGCGCCACATGATCGGATTGCTCGAACCGCAGAAGGGATCGATCTCCTTTAACGGCGTTTCATTCACTGCAAGCTCCGCCAAGAACCGCTTGGCTCAGGTCAGGCAGTTTGGCGTTCTCTTTCAGCAAGCCGCCCTCTGGAGCAGTTTGACGGTTGGCGAAAATGTCGCCCTCCCCATCGAGGAATACACCTCTCTCGGCCGATCCGACATCCAGGATCTGGTTCATTACAAGCTGTCCCTCGTTGGCTTGGCAGGATTTGCCGACTACTACCCTTCCGAGTTGAGTGGTGGTATGCGCAAACGGGCCGGACTGGCCAGAGCCATGGCACTGGATCCCGAGATTCTCTTCTTTGACGAACCTTCAGCCGGTCTTGACCCGGTCACTTCTCACCAACTTGACGAAACCATTCTACAACTGAGGGACAGTCTTGGTGCCACCGTCGTCCTCGTCAGCCACGAACTCTCCAGCATCTTCGGCATCGGGGATCGCGCCATCTTTCTCGACGCCAAAGAAAAAACCATGACCGGTATCGGTAGTCCAAAGGAACTTCTGCGCAATCCACCAACTTCTGCCATTCACACTTTCCTGACCCGAAACGAGACCCAGTCATCTTCTTGAACAGTTTAGAAGGCAGTCTAAATAGAAAAATGGACAGGCCTCGCCTGTATCCGGTTTTCGGTACACTGCATTTGAGTGTTAAACCCTAAAAACCGCCCCCAGCTTTTTTCCCATCAGGACGCTCGCCCCGATTATGGAGAGGGCCAGAAAAGTCATCGCCCAGACCCCAAGCGCACTAGCGATGAAGCGGCCGTCACCCAAGAACTGCATCAATATGTAAATCGCTTTGGTAATTGGATAATACTCCGCTTTTTGAGCCAGTATCAACGAATCGGATACTTCCAGCATTGATTGGGAAAAAGCAAGGATCGCACCCGCTACCAGATTGGCGAAAATAAGCGGCAAAGTGATTTTCAAAGCAGTACGCAGCGGAGGAGCCCCCAGATTGCGGGCAGCCTCTTCATAGGCTTCACTTGTGGCCTGCAGCCCGGCTACCGCCGCCCGCACCACAAAAGGCAACTTTCGCACTGCATAAGCGATGATCAGCAATACCGTCGGGTTTTCCACCGCATTGATAAAGCTGAAAAACCGGCCTTCCTGACTCATTGCCAGATATCCAAAAGCCAGCACCAAACCGGGAACCGCCAAGGGTAACATTGCCATCGTGTCGAGGATATGCCTGCCCGGCAACCTGGTGCGTACGACAATGTAGGCTATCAACACCCCAATCACCATGTTCAATGCGGTAGCGACCCCGGCATAGAATAGACTGTTCTGAATCGAAAGCACCGCCATCGGGTGTCCCAGGGCCAACTCAAAATTCCTCAGGGTATACGTCTCCGGCAGAATGGAATGGTACCAATCTCCGGCAAACGCAATCAGCACCACCGCCGCATGCGGCAAAAGGGCCATTAAAATCACGCCCCCGAAAATCAGTAGACAAAGCAGCTGCCCGCCCAGACTAGGGCGACGGGCCTCCGCGGCATGACCCGCTTTCGACAGCATCGCAAAGCTGTTCCGCCCAAAAAGTCCTTTGCCACAAGCATAGATCATGACGGAGAAACCCAGCATTACCGCCACCAGCGCGTAGGGAAAAGGATTCCCCCCGATATCCGTGATTCCATGAAAAATCTGTACGGCAGTCAGCTGATTGTAATCAAAGATCAATGGAACCCCCAGCTCCGTGAAGGACCAGATAAAGACAATTGTTCCTCCGGCAAAAAGCCCCGGACGCATCAGTGGCAGAGTAATGGTGAAAAACTTTTTCCATCCCCGGCAGCCCATATTCTCTGCGGCTTCCTCCATCGCCGGGTCAATGCCGGCCAACGCAGCAAGTGCATTCAGATACAGAATAGGATAGAGGCTGATCGCCGTCAGCACCACCACTCCCCAAAATTGACCACGCCCCAGCCAGTCGATCACCTGACCATCCGCGAGAACTCCAATCGTTTCCAGAAATGCATTAAAGGCACCATACTGACCAAAAACCTGCTTCACACCTATCGCGCCGACAAAAGGCGGCAACATGATCGGCAAAAGCACCAACCCCATCAGGAGTTTTTTCCCCGGAAACACATAACGATCCGCGATCCAAGCCAATGGCACTGCGATCAGACCCGCCAGCAAGGTCGAAAAGAGGGCTACGCCAAAGGCATTCCGCAAGCCGATCAGATAGACCGGATTGTGGAACACTTCGATCATATAGGCCAAAGTAAAGCCATCAGCATCGACAAAGCCCCCATGAATCACCTGCCAGACAGGCCAACAGAAGAATGCCCCGAAGAACAAGGCCAAGAGACCATACACTGTATATCCGAGTCTTCTCGACATGGCTGCAAAGCATTGATCGGTCAGCGATTCGGGCAAGGCCGGATTTCACCCAGTCACCACACTTTCACATTCAAACTACCCGAAGGGATTTTTCTGAATTTTCCTCCAGGCGAAGATTGGGATATCGCCTTGTGCGGGGAGTTTGCCCAGTTGTTTTTTTCGGGCTTTGCCCTTGGACCCTGGCAGGAGGGTCTCGGCCAGT
>JBJHBA010000005.1:0-205356 GCA_050485245.1 Verrucomicrobiota bacterium
GAGACCCTCCTGCCAGGGTCCAAGGGCAAAGCCCGAAAAAAACAACTGGGCAAACTCCCCGCACAAGGCGATATCCCAATCTTCGCCTGGAGGAAAATTCAGAAAAATCCCTTCGGGTAGAATCAGTGTGCTTTTAGCAGCTCCAGCATTTTCCGATCCAGCAGATGTCCGTTAAATTCCTCGTAGGTGACATCTTTCCGTTCGCTGTCAACGACCCCGAAACTGCCGCGCAGATTCCACAAGGCCCAACCCCACTCCTGTGTTTTCCATAATTCAAGGAGATCCTCCATCCAAGCGAGGGCAACGGCATGAGGGGTACGATTATGGCAGCCCCACTCTCCGACATGGACTGAACATCCGGCAGACTCAATCGGTTGCCAGGGCTGGATTAATTTCTCACGCAATCGTTCCTTATCCCACCTTAAACCGAAATCATCCGACATCGGCCATTGTGCGGGGAACGCCTTGGACTCAAATTCGTTTTCCGGTACCCATCCCGCAGTATAGTGACTGATCATTTTGGGCAAATATCCCCGGGTACTCTGAACCAGATTCAAAGGAATGAGCGCTTCAACCGGCGTCTGTCCAATGTCCGCTCCATCGGCAAAAATGAGGCGTTGCGGAGAAATGCTGCGGATCGAACCAACCAGATGCCGGGCAATTTCAACATACCTTTCCATGCCATTCGGCATCCAGGGAGGCTCATTGATCAAATCAAAACTCAAGTGCTGGTTGGGAATGCCTGCATATCGCCGGGCAAAAAACTCCCAATGTAGCATGGCCGCATCAAGTGCCTGCTCCATCGAATCGCGAGGGCTGTCAAAAAGTTGAAACGGCTCTGCTTCCCTCCCGTTGACACAGTAACCTGGAATCCGGTGAAAACTGATATTGATGTGAATTCCATATGCCCTTCCCCACTCAATTGCTTGATCGACTGGTAGCAAAGCACCTTCATCAATGTGCAACCAGTTATCCGGAGAGGACCAGATCCAATATGAGAGGGGCAGACGGGCGAAGTTGAAGCCCCATTCTGCCATCCAGGAAAAGTCGGATTCGAGGAAATGCGCTCCGCGTTGACCAGAAGCAAGTTCGGGAAGGTTAAACCCGCGCCATCGCGGGAACAGAGCTAGTGGGGGTTCCATGGAAGCATCCAAGACTGGAGAAAGAGGACAAGCAACCCCATGCTAAGCAAACAAAGAAAAAAGCTATTGAATTAAATCACATCCCGCCCATGCGGAAGCAACCAGTCCTCGACTGGTCCCAGCGGAACGATACCGGTTGGGTTGATGTCATCGTGGGTGACATAATAATGACGTTTGATGTGATCAAAATTCACGGTTTCGACGATACCCGGTTGTTGATACAAATCGCGGGTGTATCCGTACAGGTGCGGATATTCGCTCAATTTGCGAAGGTTGCATTTAAAGTGCCCATGATATGCCGCATCAAAACGAATCAAGGTCACAAATAACCGCCAATCGGTCTCCGTAATATGATCGCCGAAAAGATACCGTGTGGAGGATAGCCTGTCTTCCAACGCATCAAGTGACTGAAAAAGAGTCTTCACCGCATTTTCATAAGCAGCCTGCTGGGTGGCAAATCCGGACAAATACACACCGTTATTGACCGTTTGATAGATGTGCTCATTGAGGGAATCGATTTCAGCTTCCAGGTTTGCGGGGACCAAATCCAATCTGACATCGGTGAAGGCATCAAATTCACGGTCGAGCATGCGCATGAGATCGTCATCAGAATTGGATACAATTCTACGGGTTTTCGTATCCCAGAGAACGGGAACGGTGTAACGCCCCTCAAAATCGGGATCCGAGGCAAGGTAAGCCTCACTCAGGAACTTGAAGCCGTTGACAGAATCCAGTCCGTATCCGTCTCCCTCACGAAAAGCCCAACCCTCCTCATCGGTACGAATCGGATCGACCACGCTCATACCGATGACGGACTCCAGCCCCTTGAGCTTGCGGACAATTGCCACTCGATGCGCCCAGGGGCATGCCCAGGAAATGTAGAGGTGGTAACGGCCTGACTCAGCAGGAAAATCCGTAGACCCATCGGCACGCACCCAGTTTCTGAAAGCATCTTCCTGTCGATCGAAAGAGCCATCCTCACTTTGCTCATTGGGAAACTGTCCAAAAATCGCCATCCACCACGGTTATCAAAAAAAGGGCGAAGGACAAGCAGCCGCATCATTTGGCAAGCCCCTGAGTCCGCTCATCCGCATCTGCCCCCGGCCAGTGTGCACTTGCCCGCAGCCAGTCCAAGGTTGGTTGGATGATATCCGGAGGCGACCGAAACTCGATTCCAAACTCCCTCCGCGCTTTATCCGCGCTGACGAACCAGTATGTGGTCGCGTAAGGGATCAATGCGGGAGGCACCGGAAAGGGTGTGTTTAGGAATTTGGAGACACTCGCAGCCCACCGCAGCGGGGCGTTGGGAACATCAATAATCCTTCTCATGGGAAAGCCTGCCAGATCAAGCGTCAAGCGGGCCAACTCCCGAAGCGAAAGGTTTTCCGATGACAGAATGTAGCGCTCCCCCACTTTGCCCCTTTCGTATGCGGCAAGGATTCCGGAGACAACATCCTCCCGATGCACAATTCCGGTTCCTCCCCGGCATACCAAAACCGGCCCTGGCTTGAGAAAGTTGAGCAAGTTGGAGGCCGTCACCAAACGCTCGTCTTCAGGTCCATAAACCTCGGAGGGATTGACAATGACAGCGGGTAAACCCTCTTCCACCACCTGCAGAACAAGCTGCTCTGCCAGATGTTTGGCAACCGCATAAGGAAAGCGTTTTTCGTCCAATGAGAAAGGAGCCTCTTCATCCAGCACGCAAGGGGCCTGGGTCCCGTCGATGGCGGCGGCGGAGCTGACATAGACCAAGCGCAGGTTTCCAGACTGGCGTGCGGCCGCCAGCACCCGGGCGGTGCCCTCGATCACCACGGATTTGAGGGCCGGAGAATCAATCTGGTCCCAGCTGGAGATGCTCGCCAGATGGAGGACACCCTGACAGCCCTGCATGGCTTCAGCGAGAAAGGATGTCGAGGAGAGATCGCCAGAAACTCTTTCGATGGGCAGATCCTCAATCCTCCGTGTGTCGGAACCGGGCCTTAGCAAACAACGCACAATCCAGCCCTCTGCACACAGGCGACGCACCAAGGCGCTTCCGAGAAAGCCATTCCCTCCGGTGACAAACATACGACGGGCTGGATCCATCAAATGCTAGATGAACCGAAGGAAGGGTTTTGCCAATCCTTAAAGGGAAACACAGGACATGGATCAACCTGCGCAGAGCTGGGGAACGATCGCCTGGAGCAACTCCGGGATCTCCATGCTACCCTCGACCCGGATGACCGAGTTACCCTTTGGCGCTTCGAGTGTCTCCAACTGACTATCGAGAAGGGATACCGGCATAAAGTGATTCTGCCTGGTACGCATTCGCTGCAGCAACAGCTCTTTGGAGATATCGAGAAAAACGATTTGATAAGAATCCATCCCCTCAAAGAGTTGTTGCCGATAGCGCTCCTTGAGGGCACTGCATGCGAGAACCGGGCGGCGCCCTGAATCGATTTGACGGAGGAGCACCTCATTGAGCATTCCCAGCCAACCGGCTCGATCCTCGTCATTCAACGGAATACCGGAGCGCATTTTGCGGATATTGGCCGGAGGATGAAAATCATCGGCATCGAGAAAGAATCCGCCCAGTGCATTTGCCAGCTCACGGGCCAAGGTGGACTTTCCTGATCCGGAGACCCCCATGACTAAAACCGGTGAGAGGGCATTCGACATAGAAAACGGCACACTGTTCAATCCCAGATCTCCTCGAACAAGTCTTCCATTATTTCAAACGCGCGCTTGGCCGTTCTCGGATGGTATTGTGCCTGACCAGGGGCATTGGCATTGGGGTCGGTGAAAGAGTGAACGGCGTGACTAAACTGGACAAGTTGCCAGTCCACATCCGTCTTCAACATCGCATCGACAAAAGTCTGGACGTGTTCCTGCGGGACATAGGGGTCAGCTGCTCCGTGGAGGACGAGGACCTTGGCCTGTGTATTCCCCGCATCAGTTTCGAGTGTAGGTGAGAGCAAGTCTCCATGGAACGAGACCACTGCATCAAGAGCGGCTCCTGCCCTACCCATTTCAAGCACGACACCACCGCCGAAGCAAAAACCAATGGCTGCGATCTGATTTCTTTTCAAAGGAAGCTCGTTGGCATGCTCGCGAAACACCTCAAGAGCCTTGGCCGCCCGTGCCCGCATTATTTCACGATCCGCGCGAACGGCTCCGGCCGCAGCCCCGGCTTCGCCGGAATTGGCCGGACGCACATCGACGCCATACATGTCGACAATCATCACGACATAATCATCGTCGGCGATCTTCTTAGCCTTATCCAGCGTCCCTGCGGTATCCGGCCCCATCCAGTTGGGAATCATGAGAATACCGGGGCGCCGGTCATCCTCATCGGCATCAAAGACAAATGTTGATTCAAAGCGGATGCCATCCAGTTCGTAGGAGACCGTTCGCTCGACCATGTTTTTAGACCAGGCAGAAGATGCAAAGATGCAGGAAACCAGAAACGTGAGCAGTGTTTTCATCCTCATTCCTTACTCCATTTTTCCGTATTCGCAAATCGGAGCGAACAGGCCCACATCTGCAGGGCTTATTTTTGGGACGCCCGCTGAATCTGGTCCTCTAGCGCCTCACGGGTCACGCGATAGCGGGCGCCACACCGCGGACAATTGACCTCAACCGATTCATCCTCCCCGAACAAAGCATCGGGATCCTGATTGACCGCCGGAACCAGGATTTGCAGGATTTTCTCGTGACTGCACCCGCAGAGCCAGCGGAAAGTGCGTGTTTCGATCAGGTTCAGATCCTCGGTATTTGACAGGTTAAGAACCGTCTCAGCGGTAGCGGACTCGAACCAAGTCTCATCGTAATCCGGGTGAGCCGTGAGCAAAGCAAAACGGTCGCCCTCCAGCGGGAAAAACCGACAAGGACGCTGTTCACTTTGATAATAATAGCGCTCGATGGCAGTGGCAGCAGTGGCCCCGTCGAAATCGACCATGCTCCGGTGAAGCGGTTTGCCGGGGACTTTCAAATCCTGAAAAAACTCTCCGTTTCCACCCTCCCGCACATTTTCGGTAAACACCCGGCCCGTTACAGTCCCGAGCTCCGTATCTCCGGCCAGAAACACGGAGACCAGAGGATCAGGGAAGCGCACGGTCCAGGCCATCACCCGGTTGCGCGGCTGGGCCGCACCGTGCAGAACAAAGCCCGCCATCAAGTCGCGAAAGAGGCCATCGAGCGCCTGAGGATACTCCAACCGGTGGTCCTTGCGGTGCAGATAATAATCCACCAAGAGCCCTCCGGCATCAAACTCTGACAATAAAACGTTCCGCCCGCGGATAAAGCGGTTGTAAACAGTCACCCCATCCGGTGACTCCTCTGATTCTTTGTCCATCCAGATACGCTTCGCGGATTGATCCGGAAATGCAAGGCCATCATCGCGATTGTACCATACGCAGAAGGCATGTTGCTCGATAAACGAGCGCCCGACACGCCCTCAAGCAGAGAAATATGAAATTGCCCAAGCCAAGGATGAATCCATAGTAACGCTCTGTTCAAACCCATCGCCTGTCCGTCTTCTACCCCATAACGCTATATGGTTTCGCTCCAAAAGCTATTTTGTCTGGGCCTTGCCGCCTGCCTCGGTTCATTGCCTCTGTCGGCCAGTGAACCCAGTCCTGCTTATACCTTCTCCGGTGGCTATAAAATCGGGGATGAATCGCGGGTTCTTCTTCGCATCGAAGATCGTTCGGTCTGGATGAAGCCGGGCATGAGCGTAGGCGAAGTGTTGCTCAAATCCGTTTCTGAAGATTTCCAATCCGTGACGCTGCTGGTCGGTGAGGAGGAGATTCATGTTCCCATCGCATCGGCCCGCGATGAGCCGATTCATGTCGAAAGCGGAGAGGATATTGTTCTACCCGAACAATACTCACCTCAGCTAGAGGAATTGAGAGGACTGATGCTCGCGCAAGGATTCACACCGGAAGTGGTAGAAGGCCATCTGGCCCATGCTCATCGCCAGGAAATGGCTGTAAAAGAAATCATTCCTCCAAAAAACGGGACCCAGTTCAGTCGAGAAGAAATCCTTGTTTATGCACAAGCTCAAGCATCGACGGGGAATCTGATTCTCTGGCGCGAGGACGAAAACGGGATGGTCACCGACATGAAGGCTGTACTCTGGCCGGCAGAACCCGTCGTCGATCCGGAAACCGGAACAATCCGGGTGGTTCCCATGCCGGAAGAAAAGGCGTTCGAAACATTCGCCAGACAATTCGAAGCCTTCAACGGAGCGGCCGTCGACGCATTGCCGGTCCGGCCTCAGCCTTAACCAAGCTGTGATCCCTGCGCAGTGCAGGAAACACGACACAACTTCAGAACCACACTCACGGCTCCCTTTGAAAGACAAGGGAGCCGTTTTTCGTCATCCTACTGCACCGAAAACTTATGCTTGGTGACGGTGCGGTAGGTTTCGCCGGGATTGAGGCGGGTGCTGGGGAAATGGCCCTTATTGGGAGAGTCCGGGAAGTGCTGGGTTTCGAGGCAGAGCCCGTAGCGGAAGTGATAGACGGCTCCGTCTTTGCCGGTGAGGGTGCCATCGAGGAAATTCCCGCTGTAGAACTGGATGCCCGGCTCCGTGGTGTAAATCCGCATCTCACGACCACTGTCCGGATCGTAGAGACGGGCGGCGAAGTTCATGCCGCTGGGGTCGGTGCGGTTGAGGACCCAGTTGTGGTCATAGCCGAGACCGAATTTCAGTTGCTCGAAGTCCGCATCGATTCTGCCTCCAATTGGGCGGGCCTGACGGAAGTCCATCGGAGTGCCTTCAACCATGAGCATTTCACCAGTGGGGATGAGTCCCTCGTCAACCGGGGTAAAGAAGTCTGCATTGATCGTCAGCTCATGCCCCACGATGCTGCCACGCCCCTGCCCGCGCAGGTTGTAGTAGTTGTGGTTGGTGAGGTTGACGATGGTCGGCTTGTCGGTGGTGGCTTCGTAGGAGATGATCAACTCGTTGGCATCGGTCAGCTCGTAGATCACCGTCACGTCGAGATTGCCCGGGTAGCCCTCTTCTCCGTCGGGGCTGATCCGGTGGAGGCGAACTGCGGTTTTACCGGAAACGACCTCGGCATCCCAGAGCACCTTGTCGAAGCCGACTTCGCCGCCGTGGAGATGGTTCTCCTCATCGTTGAGAGCCAGCTCAAACTCTTCACCATCAAGTGTGAAAACCCCTCCGCCGATTCGGTTGCCGTAGCGACCAATCAAGGCACCGAAATAAGGGGACTCCTCATTGATGAAGTCATCCAAACTGCCGAATCCGACCAGCACGTCGGCTAGCGTCCCATTGCGATCGGGGACATGGAGTTCGGTCATGATTCCACCGTAAGTGATGACCTTGGCGATCAGCCCGTTGGCATTGGTCAGGGTGAATTCGCTGACGGACTGTCCATCGGGAAGCGTCCCGTAGTGAGCTTTGGATACGGAGGCCGAAACCGGGACCGAAACAGTCAGGGCACCGAACAATACAATGACGAGTGAGCGACGCAGCTCCTTGGATAAGTTTAAAGCATTCATGGAATGAATCGGAATCGTTTAGGGGTTATCCCAGCCAGAAGCTGAAGTAGAGATACATACCGACCACCAGGCCGAGCACGATAACGGTGAGGATCACATCAAACTTGTCCCAACTCTTGCGGATCTCCACCCGATCTTGATCGGTGAGGGAACCATAAACGAGGCCCTCAATCTGCTGTTTTTCGGGTGCCGGCGCGGTGTAGGAGAAGATAATGATAAATGCGGTGCTGATGACGAGCAATACCCCTGAGTAATAGAGGAACGGGAAGTTGGCGAACCAGGCCATCAAAGAGTCATCGGCAAAGACACCACCGGAGTGGAAGGCTTCCACTGCGATTTTGGTCATGCCCAGGACAAAGCCAAGCAAGAGTCCCCAAACGGCACCACGTGAGTTGATTCGGGTCCAAAACAGACCGAGCAAAAAGACAGCGGTGATGGGGGGAGCCAGATAGCTCTGAACAGTCTGGAGGTATTTATAAATCCCGCCGCCGGCCATTTGGTGCATGATGGGGATCCAGATAATGCCGATCACCACCACAAAACCGGTGGCGATACGACCAACTGCCACGAGTTCTTTTTCGGGACGACCCGGACGCAGTTTTTCGTAAATATCCTTCGTGAACAAAGTCGCGCAGGAGTTAAAGAGAGAAGCCAGTGAGGACATCAGTGCGGAAAGCAAACCGCCCACGACGAGCCCCCGCAGACCGACGGGTAAGAGTTCAGCCACCAGTGTGGGGAAGACCATGTCGCCCTCGATTTGGCCTGTACCGGCACGCTCCGGAATGGTCAGCATTCCCTTTTGATGCAATGCCCAGCCAATCAGGCCAGGGATAAGGAAAATGAGAACCGGCCAAACCTTGAGGAAACCACCGAAAAGCGCACCGCGGCGGGCGTTTTTCAGGTCCTTGGCGGCCAGGGTCCGCTGCACGATGTATTGGTCAGTACACCAATACCAGATACCGATGACCGGCGATGCGATCAGGATTCCGAGCCAGGGGAAGTCCGGGTCGGAAAGCGGCCGCCAGAGAGCGAATTGCTCCTTGTTTTCGGCGGCCATCATCTGGAGTTCACCCCATCCGCCGATGGCGCGTAATCCGTAAAAAGTGATGAAGAAGGAGCCGAGAAGCAGGATGACAGTCTGGGCAACCTCTGTATAAACGACGGCCCGCAATCCGCCAAACACGGTGTAAATCCCGGTGAGGACTACGGTCGTTAAAGCACCGACCCAGAAAGCGTTATCGGGAGAGCCGAAGGTGTCTGGAAGCAAAGTGCGGAAAACAAGGGCACCGGCATAGACCGTGACCGAGACCTTGGTGAACACATAGGCGGTCAGCGAAACCAGCGAAAGAATCCAGCGGGTGGTCGAATTGAATCGACGCTCGAGGAACTCCGGCATGGTAAAAACACCAGCCTTGTAATAAAAAGGGACAAAGACCCAGGCCAACAGGACCATAACCCAGGCATGGAGCTCCCAGTGGGCCATCGCCATACCGGAGTGGGCGCCGTTTCCAGCCAGACCCACAATGTGTTCCGAGCCGATATTTGAAGCGAAAAGCGAGGCGCCTACCACAAACCAGCCGATGTGTCGGCCAGCAAGAAAGTAATCGGTGGAAGTCTGCACTTTGCGTGAAGACCACCAGACAATTCCTACGATGAGAATAAAGTAGGCCGCAATGATGAACCAATCGATTGTTGTCATAAGGAGTAGATAGGGGGGTCTGCTATGGACTAAAGTGGGATGCTAAAAAATCAAGCATCAAGGCTGGCCGTAATAGGCCCCAGGCCCATGCTTTCGGAAAAAATGTTTATCGCTCAAACCCTGCGGAAGGGGTTTTGCGTCCGGGTTGATTTGCAGGCAGTGAAAGGCAATGTCCGCCACAACCTCTAGGGCGATGGCATGTTCGACCGCTTTACTGGCAGTCTTGCCCCAAGTGAAAGGGCCATGCCCCTTGACAAGGACCGCAGGCATCTGACCAGGGTCGATGGGCTGAAACCGTTCGACAATGACCTCTGCCGTGTTCCACTCATAAGCCTCCGCGATTTCGGCGGGAGTCAGTTCGCGGGTGACGGGCACAGGGCCATAGAAATAGTCCGCATGGGTCGTACCCAGACAGGGAATTTCCCGGCCTGCCTGCGCCCAGGCAACCGCCTTGCGGGAATGGGTGTGAACGACAGAAAAAACCTCAGGAAATGCCTGAAAGAGCCTGCGATGGGTAGGCGTATCCGAGGAAGGACGGTGGAGCCCATCGATCACTTCACCGGATTGAATCGAGACGATCACCATATCCTCGGGGCGAAGGACATCGTACCCGACCCCGCTTGGCTTAATGGCGAACACTTCCCGATTGGCATCGCAGACACTGACATTGCCAAAAGTCAGGTCAACCAAGCCGGATGCGGGAAGCGATTTGTTTGCCTCGCAACAAGCCTGACGAATTTCCGCGTAGGGATCTTTTGTCATGAAATTGCTCCTACAGGGCTCCAGTCTTCAAATGATAATAAACCTCATTGCTGCGCAGCTCGGCGAGGAATGAGCGCAAATCCGTTTTGTCATCAATAATCGCAATCTCAATCCCCGCGATAGACGCAAAATCTTCGAGGTGGGAGGTTTTCACGTCATAGCTGAATCCTGTATGGTGGGCTCCACCAGCCAGTATCCATGATTCCACCGCCGTAGCAAAATCCGGCTTGCACTGCCACAATGCCCGCGCAACCGGCAGATTGGGTAGTGGTTCCGGTGATTCCATGGCGTCGACTTCATTGACAATCAACCTGAAGCGATTGCCCAGATCGATCAAGGATGCGTTCAGGGCCGGTCCGGATCGAGCTTCAAAGACCAGACGGACAGGATCCGCTTTGCCTCCGATGCCAAGGGGGTGGGCTTCCAGTCGCGGTTTCTCGCGGGAAATCGTAGGACAGATTTCCAACATATGGGATCCGAGCACACGTGTGCCATCCGGCCCCATATCGTATGTGTAGTCCTCCATAAACGAGGTTCCACCCGGCAGTCCCTCACCCATAACTTTCATGAGGCGAAGTAAGGCGGCCGTTTTCCAGTCACCTTCTGCCCCGAAGCCATAACCATCCGCCATCAGCCGCTGAACGGCCAGGCCGGGCAACTGCTTCAGTCCGTGGAGATCTTCGAAAGTCGTGGTAAAGCCTTTAAAGCGCCCATCGGCGAGGAACGATCGCAAGGCCAGTTCGATCCGTGCGCCCTCGCGCAGCGTGTCATGCTGGTCCCCATTCTTACGCAGTTTTTCTTCAACCGCATATTCCTCTTCGTATTGGGCACAAAGCTTGGAGACATCTCCATCCGAAACAGAGTGCAGATGCTCCACCAAGTCACCGATTCCATACCCGTTTACCGCAAAACCGAAAGTGGCTTCAGCAGAAACTTTGTTCCCCTCCGTCACCGCGACATTGCGCATGTTATCCCCCAGACGGGCAACCCGTGCGCCCTGCCAGTCCTGCCAGGCGCGGGCCACACGCATCCAGCCAGCAAGCCTGTCCTGCACGAGAGGGTCTTTCCAATGTCCGGCCACCACCTTGCGCGGTAGCCTCAATCGGGTGTGGAGAAAACCTGCTTCGCGGTCGCCGTGGGCGGCCTGGTGCAGGTTCATAAAGTCCATGTCGATCTCCGACCAGGGCAAGCGGGCATGAAACTGAGTGTGCAGGTGCAGGAACGGCTTTATCAGCGTGGTCAGGCCGCCAATCCACATCTTGGCGGGTGAAAAGGTATGCATCCACAGCACCAATCCCGCACAACGGGGGCTCCCATTCGCCTCCAGCGCCAGCTTCCGGATCTGATCCGGAGTCGTCATGACCTGCTGAAGAACAAGCTTTAGCGGGAGTTTTCCGGATTGATTCAAGCCTTCGACCAGAGTCCGGCTGTTTGCCTCTACTTCGCGCAAGGCAGCCTCTCCGTAGAGGTGCTGACTGCCCGTCACGAACCAAATTTCAGGGGTATCCAATTCAATCATACAAAAAGGGGTTAAGCGCGGGATTTTTCTTTAATGCGCAGGAGCACTTTCATCACCTGGGAGAGATCGGTCTGCTTGTTGAGCCCCCCAAAAGCATCATGCAGTTGCCGGTAGAGCGCATAAAGCTCATCATACCTGGCCTTGCGTTCAGGATCGGGCTTGAACGATACATCCCGCAATCCCGTCATCGCAACCTGTGCCGAGGGGAAATCATCATGCCCCCCGGCAGAAGAACCGGCGAGCACAGCAGCTGAGACGGCGGCACCGAGTGCACATGCCTGTGATGAGCGGGTAACACGCATTTCACATCCGGTCACATCCGCATATATTTGCATCAGCATGGGGTTCTTCTCGGCGATGCCTCCCGCACAAACGACCCGGTTGACGGGGACACCATACTCAAGAATTCGCTCGATAATTGCACGTGCCCCGAATGCCGTCGCCTCAATTAAAGCACGATAAATTTCTGCTGAGCTCGTTGCAAGGGTCTGGCCAAGAATCAAACCGGTCAACCGTTGATCAACCAGGATACAGCGGTTTCCGTTATTCCAATCCAAAGCCAGCAATCCGCTTTCACCCGGCTGCAATTGCTCAGCGTCGCGGGTGAGTTCAATGTGTTTGGCGGCATCGCCCCCACACACCTTTTCAGCCCACCACTTGAAGATATCGCCCACGGCAGACTGACCTGCCTCAATCCCGTAATAGCCGGGAAGAATAGCTCCCTTCACGATGCCGCAAATTCCGGGAATGTCGGCGACTTCGCGGTCCGCTTTGGCGACCAGGCAATCACATGTCGAGGTACCGATGACCTTGACCAAAGTACCCTCTTCCACCCCGCAACCAATCGCTCCGTAATGAACATCAAACTCGCCGATCGCTATCGGAATTCCTTTGTTCAATCCAAGTTTGACCGCCCATTCGGCACATAGATAGCCTGCCGCCTTCGTGGCATCATGGGCTTGCTCATAAAGGCGGTCCCGTAGATCGGCCAAGCGGGGATCGAGTTCCGCCAAAAAGACTTTGTCCGGTAAACCGCCCCACTCATCACAATACAAAGCCTTGTGGCCGGCAGCGCAGACGCCACGGGCAACCGAAAGCGGATCTTTCACTCCGGCTAATACCGATGGAATAAAATCCGACAACTCCACCCAGCTGTAGGCCGCATCGAAGACCTCAGGAGCAACTTTTGCACAATGCCATATTTTTGCCCAAAACCATTCCGAAGAGTAGGTCTGACCACATTTGGCAATGTATTCCGGACGCATTTTGCGGGCCAGTTCGGTAATGGCCGCAGCTTCCACATGACTGGTATGATCTTTCCAAAGCCAGCACTGGGCAGCCATTTCCTCTTTCCACTGGGAAAGCAATGCCAAGGGTTGATTGCTCGCATCGACCGGAATCGGACTGGAACCCGTCGAATCGACACCGATTCCAATCACATCCTCCGGGCGAAAATCAGAATGGGCTTTTGCGGCAGCCTCCAAGGCCCCTTTCACACAGCTTTCCAGCCCGACCAGATAATCCCCAGGATGTTGGCGGGCCAGATGCGGGTCATTCGGATCCAATAAAATCCCCTCCGCGCCGCTGGGATAGTTAAACACCGAGGTGCCCAGTTCAACACCGTCAGAACAGCGCACAATCAAGGCACGCACCGAGTTGGTTCCATAATCAATCCCAAGGGTCACGGAAGACATAAATCGACTACAGTCCAGTTTTTATGACAAAGAAAGCATCCCCTGTCTTGACAGTAAAGCATGCTTGGTTGGACGGACTGTGCTATCTGATGGAAAACAGGTGAGCAAATACTCTGTTGCATTGCCAAGAAGTCGCTGACTCGATGGAATGCGTAACAGAAAATCCGGTTAAGGCCTCATGTTTTCCTCCCGTCTCCAAGGATTGAACACCCTTTATGGGCTGACTCTCGCAGTACTCATGCCGCTCTGGTTTGGGCTGGCGACAGTGCTGTCAGTTTCAATCTGGAGGGTGATGCATTATAATCAGGTGAACTATCCGGTTTATTTGGCGGCCATTGGAATCGCCTTCGTAGCTGCCTCCACCTACCGCAAACCGAGATCGCTGAGTGGACCTGCCCGGATTCGGTGGACAGGTGCGGCAGCCCACGCAAACAGCGACATGATCTTTCTGACCTTGACGGTGCTGGGCATCATCTACGCTACCAAGGATCAGGCCATCAGCCGACAGTTTGTCGGTGCCTATCTGGTCGCTTCCTGGGGCGTTTTGCTTTTGGTTCACCGTCACCTGCCCACTTTCCTCGCCAACAGAATCTTCGACGACCAACGACAGATGAAGACACTTTTTGTCGGCTCACCCAAAAGAGCCGACAAATTGACCGAGTGGGCTTTTGAACAGAAGCAACTGGGGATGGAGGTCGTTGGTCTGGTTGGCTTTGAACCCAATCAGGACTCGGTGGAAGGATTCAAAATGCTGGGCGATATTTCGATTCTGGAAGCGCTCATCCAGAATCATAAAATCCAGCAAGTCATTCTGCTGGAAACCCGCCAGAGCAAAGCTTTTGTGCAGTTTGTGGTGGAATGTTGTGAGCGTGAAGGCGTTCGCATACTCATTTTCAATCCCTGGGATGAATTCTTTCACAAGCCCATGCAGGCGATCAATGAGGGCGACTACACATTCTTCGCCCTTTCGGATGAGCCCCTGCAAAATCCGGTCAATCGCTTACTGAAGCGCGTTCTCGATATTTTGGTGGCGATTCCTGTCTGCCTGATAGTCCTCCCACTCTTGTGCCTGGTGGTAAAGATGTTTCAAATCGTTCAGTCTCCCGGCCCGCTGTTTTATAAGCAGGAACGGACAGGGGCCGAAAAGCAGACTTTCACCATCTATAAATTTCGCACCATGCGGGTTCGACCTACCGGCGACGAAGCCCGCCAGGCCAGCCAGCAAGACGATCGCATCTATCCTTTTGGAGCATTCCTCCGGCGAACGAGTTTGGATGAGTTTCCCCAGTTTCTCAATGTCGTCCGCGGGTGTATGAGTGTGGTCGGGCCCCGCCCTCATTTGATTGAGCACGATGAGGAATTTGCGCGGCTGGTGGAAATGTATCGAACCCGCCACTACGTGAAGCCAGGGATTACAGGGATGGCTCAATACAAAGGATACCGCGGCGAAATCGTGCGACCGGAAGACCTGACCCGACGCCTGGAATATGATCTCCAATACATTTATCAGTGGTCTATCTGGCTGGATATCGGCATCATCATCAAGACATTCGCTGCGATCATTCGCCCACCACGCACCGCTTATTAACGGTCTCGGAGCATACGCTTGGCCAGTTTGATAGCCTTGAGATATCGGTGAGTATAAAGCCGCGGGTGAGAAAGCAGCCTCAACAGCCACCCCAGATATAAACGATCCGCCCATCCGGGAATCGCGGTCTGAGCACCGGTCTCAAACGCGATGGCTGCTCCAATGCAAATGATCGCAGGGCGGTAACCCAGTTGTTCCCGCAACCAGTGTCCCAATATCTCCTGTTTACCCCCTGCTATGGCCAGGACAATTACTGCGGGGCGTTCAGATTGAATACGCTCAAGTAAAACCGGATCGCCTAACTCAGGTGAGGAATAGAAAGGAGCGATGTAAATGGATTCCCGAGCCAAATCTATCCCTCTATTTGAAAAGTAATCCTTCAATGCCACTGCATCGCGCTCAGCGGGCATCACCCAGAGAGTCGAAGCACTCATCATCTCGCTCTTTTCCTGCAACAGAGCCCGAACCAAAGCCAATCCGGAAATTCTGCGAATCCGCACACCGCGAAACAGCCACCAGAGCAGAACCATATATCCGCTGTCCGGAATCACCATTTCGGCAGTCCTCAAGGCTTGGGCATAGGCAGGGTTATTGAGGTCGTCGGCCAGACCAGGAGCTGAGGGTGCCAGAACGAGCCCCCCCTCCAAGGCTCGATCCGCAGCCTGAGAATCGCTTCCTTGAAAAAAGGGGATTCCCAGAATGATCACTGGATCTGGAACTGAGGTCGTCATTTTGGTATCCTTGTTTTCAACTGAAAGCTTCTTTGGCGCAACTTCTGATTCGCCCGAAGGCGTGTCTGCACCGTTGACGCGATGGAAAGCGGCCGCCAAGGTCTTTTCTTTTTCAGCGCACCATGGCTACGCAATGCACCGACTACAATCATGCCCAAATCGAGGCCACCTGGCAGCGATTCTGGGATGAAGCCAAGACCTTCCGGGCAGAAAACAACACTGACCGGCCGAAGTATTACATCCTCGATATGTTCCCCTACCCGAGCGGTATCGGACTGCATGCGGGACATGCCGAGAACTTTGTCGGCAGCGATATCCTCGGGCGCTACAAGCTGGCCCGCGGTTTCAATGTGCTGCATCCGATGGGCTGGGATGCATTCGGACTCCCCGCCGAGCAGTTTGCGGTCAAGACCGGCACCCACCCGGCCATTACCACCGCGCAAAACATCGACAATTTCCGCGTTCAGCTGAAAAAGCTGGGCTTGGCGCTCGATTGGGACCGTGAAGTCAACACCACCGATCCGCAGTATTACCGCTGGACCCAGTGGATTTTCCTGCAGCTGTTTCAGAAGGGGCTGGCCTATGTCGATGAGCGCCCTGTCAACTGGTGTCCGGCACTGGGCACGGTGCTGGCCAATGAGGAAATCATTGATGGGAAAAGCGAAGTGGGCGGCCATCCGGTGGAGCGTCGCAACCTTCGTCAATGGGTGCTGCGCATCACCGCCTACGCCGACAAACTGCTATCCGGTCTTGATTCTCTTGACTGGCCCGAATCCACCAAGAGCCAGCAAAAGAACTGGATTGGCCGCAGCACCGGAGCCGAAGTCAATTTTGCGATTAAAGGGCACGAATCCTCCCTTCGTGTGTTTACCACCCGCCCGGACACCCTCTTGGGGGTCACCTATATGGTGCTCTCTCCGGAGCATCCCCTGGCGGAAAGTCTTGTGCAGCCGGAACACAAGGACGCATTTCTCAAGTATCGGGCTGAAGCCTCGCTCAAGAGTGACCTCGACCGGACCGAGCTGGCCAAGGAAAAAACCGGGGTGCCGACCGGCAGCTATGCGATCAACCCGGTCAACGGCAAAGAAGTGCCGATCTGGATCGCGGACTACGTACTGATGTCCTACGGCACGGGTGCCATTATGGCGGTCCCCGGGCAGGATGAACGCGACTGGGAGTTCGCTGAAAAATTCGACCTCCCCATCATCCGCACCGTGCAGCCCCCGGAAGGCTTTTCAGGCAAGGCATACACCGGTGAAGGTGTCACGATCAACAGCGTATTCCTTGATGGGCTTAATGTTGCGGATGCCAAGGCCAGAATCATCGCATGGCTGGAGGAAAAAAAGCTGGGCGAAGCCAAGGTCAATTACCGTTTGAGGGACTGGCTTTTCAGTCGGCAACGCTACTGGGGCGAGCCCTTCCCCATCGTGTGGGTGGATGCCGACGCCTACGCCCGCATTCGCCAGTCTGAATCTGAAGTGGCTGCCGCGCTCCCTGCAGATCCCATCACTTATCATGACGGAGAACGGGATCTCTATGCGGTGGCGATTCCCCCCAGCCAATTGCCCCTGACCCTGCCCGAACTGAAAAGCTACAAGCCGGCCGGTGACGGGCAAAGCCCGCTGGCCAGTGAGCCAGCCTGGGTGGAAGTAGCCTTTAACATTTGCACCGGGGAAACCCGGGCACGCACGGAGCAGGCCGCGGGGGGAGACTGGGTCTTCGCCACCCGCGAGACCAACACGATGCCCCAGTGGGCCGGCAGTTGCTGGTATTATCTGCGCTATCTCGATCCCGCCAATCAGGAGCAATTGATCGATCCGAAGATCCGCGACTACTGGGGCGTGCCGGACTTCTACATGGGCGGCAAGGAACATGCCGTTCTGCACCTCCTCTATGCCCGCTTCTGGCATCAGTTCCTGGCGGACATCGGAGTCCTCAAGGAGCCCGAACCTTTCAAGAAACTCTTCCACCAAGGTATTATCCTCGGAGAAGACGGCGAAAAAATGTCCAAGAGCCGTGGAAACACGGTGAATCCAGACGATTTTATTGCCAGCCACGGCACGGATGCCCTGCGGGCCTATCTCATGTTCATGGGGCCGCTCGAGGACATGAAACCTTGGAACTCGCAGGGAATCGAAGGTGTCTTCCGTTTTCTCCGGAAAGTCTGGCGAGAAGTCACTGGCGAAACCGAAGGACTGGGTCCGAAAATCCTGGCGCAGGGAGAAGAATCGCCTGAAACCCTCAGGCTCCTCCATGAGACGATTCGCAAGGTGACGGAGGACATCGAAAACATCCGCTTTAACACAGCGATTTCCCAGATGATGATTTTTGTCAATCACCTCGGAAAAGTGGAGCAATTTCAAAAATCGACTGCCCGCACTCTGGTCCAGTTGATCGCGCCCTTTGCTCCGCATCTGGCGGAGGAACTCTGGGCCAGACTCGGAGAAGCTCCGTCGGTGGCCAAAGCGCCCTGGCCACAGTATGACCCTGCCCTACTCCAGAGCAATGAAGTGCAAATCGGATTACTGATCAACGGCAAACCACGCGGAGAAGCCAAGGTTCCGAAAACGGCAACGCAGGAAGAAGTGCTGGCCATGGCCCAAGCTGACCCCAAGGTGGCTGCGCACCTCGAAGGAAAAACCATCCGCAAAGTCGTTTACGTTCCTGGAAAGATCCTCAACCTAGTCGCGAACTGATCGATCACCCCTAGCCCGCTGCATGTCCATAATCTCACGATTTCTGCCTGAAACCTTCGACCCGACGCGACCAGTTGCGGTTGTCGCCGGACAGCGGGACTATCCCGTGCTCGCGATTGAAGCCATGCGGGCTGCTGGGATTGCTGTGCGCATCGTGGCATTTGACGGAGAAACACGGGAGGATCTGTTTGAATCCTTCGAGCCCGGGCACCGCGAACGAATCAAGGTCGGTCAAATTGGAAAAATGCTGAAGGCCTTGAAACGCTTTGAGGCAGGTTACGCGCTCTTTGTCGGTCAAATCACTCCCGGCCGCCTATTTAAAGATCTGACCCCCGACCTGAAGGCCCTCTCCATGTTAGCCCGGCTGAAAGAACGAAATGCGGATACTATCTTTGGCAGCATTGCCGCGGAAGTAGAGAAAGTCGGCGTTAAGATGCTCGATGCCAGAGCCTTTATGGATGCACATCTTGCATTGGGCGGGATCATGACCGGAGGCAAGCAGAAGGCGGATCCAGATTCGCTGGAGTTTGGGGTCAGGATGGCCCGTGAGATTGCCGCGCTCGACATTGGGCAAGGTGTCGTCGTGCGCAAAGGAACGGTGCTGGCGGTAGAGGCCTTTGAAGGAACGGATGACATGTTGAGCCGAGCCAATAAATACAAGACGGATCGCTTAATCTTCGTCAAAACGAGCAAACCAACACAAAACCCATATTTTGACTGGCCCGTATTTGGCGAAAAGACCCTCACCACCATGCACGCCAGCGGCATTACGACCGCCGCCCTGGAAGCCGACCGCACCATTCTTCTCAACAAACCAGCCCTCCTCCAGCAAGCCAAAGACCTCGGCATCGAACTGATCGGCTACCCCTAATCCCCCCCTCTACCCTCTAATATTAGTCTGGTAGATTATTCGATCCAGCTTCCTTCATCTATCAGTCTGGTAGATTGCTCCAACAGCAGAAAACAGAACCCATCTTATATCGGGGATCTAGTATTTCATCGTGATACAGGCGGGGCCATCATGCCATACACCGTCATACACGTGTTCCCAAGCTGCTGTTCTATGATCAGCTTTGCTTTGCGTCGGCTATTAGCGGACTTGAAGATTAGCAAAGCCCCCCTCCCTGTTCCTGTTGAAGGACCAAACAGTGCCAGCATTCGGACTGAAGAAACACTCAGCTGAAGCGGTTCATCCTTGGCGCCCGATATGAAAAAACAGCCAACCCATCTAAAAGAGGTAGCCTTTTCACTGGGGTTTTACGGCTGCTGAATCCTTCTTTTGAACGAATCGAGTCGCCGATCTGGCGCACAAAATCTGCAGATCCCAAAGCAAGTCCCGCAGTGAAATAGCGGACGCGACATCGAATAAGCATGGCTATTGTAGCCTGTTTACCTTGCATCAATGCTTCCAGAACTTGCGCTCGCCGGATACGACCCCCTGAAGTAGAACCGAATAAGAGTCTGGTATATGCCGTAACAGCTGACTCCCATGTCTCTTTTCCCGTAATTCTCATGATGGCTTTTCGGGCTGACTCAATCCCTCCAACTGCCTGGCCTAATCCAGACCACCGATAGATAGATGGATCTTCAACCAACCCGGCTCGGACCGGATTCAAATCAATATATGCGGCGACGATGGCTTGGATTTCGGATTCTTGCTCAATAACCACGCTTCCGAAACGTTCAGCCCAAAGCGTTCCGAATCTTGCATGCCTCTTGTTGTAGCAAATTGATATCCGGTGGTTTAGCGTTTTCATGAATTCAGACAAACTCGACATTCTTCGAAGCAAGCGAGCGCGCCATAAGGAAGCATCCGGGCCTTTTCTCAACAAGATCTCTTCCATCCTGTCAGCATCAGGATAACCGGGAGTCCTGCTGCGTTCATACAACATTCTATAGCGTCTCGTAAGCTCCTCATTTTCAATCGACAAGATGTCTGGATGAGGGGGCACTTTTACCAGAACATGGTAGTGATTGGATAAAAAACAAAATGAGAGAATCTCGACACCACAAAAGTCTGCCACTTTCCAAAGGATACGGGAAAAGGCCTCAAGATCCTGTGGTTTGAAAAGAAAGGCACCGGCTACGGCTCTCGTATAACAATGGTATACACCGGTCGTGTTTGAATCAGTCAGACACCGTTTCATAGACAAAAGATGACAGGTTAAGAAGACGAACCAAGAGATGAACATTCTGACACTCTGTCAAGGCAATCCGTGAGGCTATCCAAGATCTATGAGTCTGGGTGATAGCAAACCAAAAGGTGATGACTATGAGTCTGGATGATAGGAAAAAAGCGCAAATTCTTTGCCAGTGCCGAGAAGGGCATCAAACTGAGGTGAAAAATAATATAATGAACATGTATAGTAAACGCATACTGACTTTCGCAGTTTTCTTTATTCTTTGGGCAGGAGCCTCTACTGGCTGGGATGATCCCCGTCTGGGACAGACAGACAAATCCGAATCAAGGACTTTTATTCTGGAAAACGGGCTGCGGGTGCTCTTGGTGCAGGATCCCGATCTCAATACATCGGCGGCATCGATGTCCGTCGGAGTCGGATCTTTTGCGGATACCGATGATGCACTGGGCATCGCACATTTTCTTGAGCATATGCTTTTTCTCGGCACTGAGAAATTCCCGGATGAGGCAGATTATGGACGGTTTCTTCGTCAAAACGGAGGTTACAGCAACGCCTACACTGCCAGCGATCACACCAATTATCATTTTGAAGTGTATGATCACGCTTTTGAAGGGGCCTTGGACCGGTTTTCCCAGTTTTTCATTGCCCCACTGTTTGATCCGGATTTCACCGAGCGGGAAATCAATGCGGTCCATTCAGAATATCAGGCCAATATTGAGGACGACCGCTGGCGGATTCAGTCGCTGATCAATGCCCTGGGTAATCCGGAACACCCCCGCTCCCGTTTTCTGATCGGGTCCAGGGAAACCCTGCAGGATGTGAGCCGGGAAACGCTGTTGGAGTTTTATGACCGCTACTACAGTGCAAACCAGATGGCACTCTCGCTGGTATCTTCTGTATCCCTTGATCAGATGGAACAATGGGTCCGCTATTATTTTGCGGGAGTGGAAAACCGCAATCTGGAGCGCCCCACTTATCCGATGCCATTTGTCGATCCGGACAAATGGTTTCGCTTCGGTCAAATGCGCCCGATTCAGGAGCGCCGAAACATTGTGATGGTTTTTAATCTGCCCTCGATCGAGGATGACTGGGATGCAAAGACCAGTAACCTGATCAGCCATATCATCGGGCATGAGGGTGAAGGCAGTCTGCTGTCCGTGCTCAAGGATCTCGATCTGGCCAGTGGGATCGGTGCCTCGATCTGGGCCCCATCCCCCGACTATTCCATCCTCTACGTTTCGGTCGAACTGACCCCGAATGGCCGCGCACAACATGAGACCGTGGCGGAGAAAGTCCTCGGCTATCTGGAGATGATGCGACAGAATCCATTTCCTCACTACATCCATGAGGAGATGCGGACCATGCTGGAGCTGGAACAGCTCTATGCCGATCGCGGTGAAGGTGCCCGGCGGGCTGTTGCGCTGGCAAACAACGCCTATTTTCTGCCACTGGAGTATGCCGCTGAAGCGGATTTCATTATGCGCAGAGCAGATGAAGCCTTTTACTACAAGCTGCTCGAACACGCCCGTCCGCGTCACATGATCAAGCTGCTGGTTGCGCGGGACGTCGAGACCGATCAGGTCGACCCCTGGTTTGGCACCGAGTATCAGGCAGTCGATATTTCCGGAGCTGCATTTGAACGCTTCAATCAGGTATCCGTTCATAATCGCTTCACACTGCCCGCCCCCAACCCCTTCATTCCCGAGTCGGTTGCGTTCCTGGCCGAAAGACCCGTCAAGCTGATCGACCGTGACGATCTCACCCTGTTCTTTGGCCAAGACACGACCTTCCAACGTCCGCAGCTGACGATGCATTTCAGATTTCGTCCGGTTTGGGACGTAATTGATGCACGTCAGGCGGCACTTCTTGATTTGTACGCTGCGGCCTTTAATGAAGCGATGAATGAGACCGGATATTCCGCCCGCATGGCAGGAGCCTCTTATTCGATATCAACCGGTTTTCAGGGTATCACGCTGAGTATTTCAGGGTATACCGGTTCTGTTGAGCAGTTGAGCGATGCGCTGGTCAAGGGGCTGAAAGATTTTGAGCTGGAGCCTTCCCAGTTTGAAGCGGTCCATGACCGTTTGCGCCGTGCCTGGGAAAGTGAAATTTTCGGTCAGGCTTTCCGGTTTATCCGCGACTACCAGAATGAGATGGCTTTCGAACACTTTTTCCGTTCCCCGATGAAAGCAGCCGAACTCAGCAGTCTCGGATTGGAAGATGTTCTGGCCTTCAGGGACACCCTCTTTTCCCAAGGCAGGCTGGAAGCCTTGATCTACGGGAACAGCACGGCGGATCATGCCATTGCCAAAGCTGAGCTATTGCGCTCGGTTCTCGATTATGAGGCCCTGCCTCCTTCCGCAGTCTATCGTCAAAGGCTGCTCGAAGTTGAACCCGGGGAACAGCTGATTGCGCAGGAGGTCCTGCCTTCAAACAACTCCGTCTTCCGTCAGGACATCATTGCGGGGCTGGATACGCCTGAGCGAAGGATGCTCCTCAACATTGTGGGGAATCTGATTGAGGCCCCCTACTTCACGGAAATGCGCACCCGCCAGCAGCTTGGTTATGTCGTGTGGTCGGGTGCCTTTTCCCGTGAAGACGAGCTCAATCTACTGTTCCTGATCCAGTCCGGAGACTATGATCCGCTGGAGTTGAAAAGCCGTTCTGACGCAATGCTGGCGGACTTGCCTGCGATGGTCGCATCCATGCCGGAGGAGGCGTTCATTGAGGCGCGGGATGCGGTGCGCTCCCAATTGCTGGAGAAACCGACCAGCATCGCGGAAAAGGCAGCCATCTTCTTTAACCGTGCCTTCGTTCTAAATGAAGACTGGGACCGCCAGGCTGAGGCGCTTGAAGCACTGGAAGGTGTCACGCGCGAGGCGGTGATTGCGTTCCTAAGCGAAGTGCTCGATCCGGATCAAATCCGCTCCCGCACGGTCTATCTATTTGCCCGTCAACACGGGGAACTGGCAGACCAGATCGAGGCCATCTCCAATATCCAGGAATGGAAGGAAGCGCGGAGTTTCCGTGAACTCGCGCGCTGATCCGAAAGCCAGTCATTTTCCATCAAAACGCAGGTGATTCCGCCAGGGATCCCTGCGTTTTTTTGGGCATAAAAAAACCGGCGTTAAACGCCGGTTGCTAAAAAAAGTTAGGATTAATGCTGGACCGGCCCCCCTTTGGGCTGACCAATCTCCTCGAGAAGATCCTCGAACCAAGGGGTATCGATATCAAAAGGTTTCCCGCCCTTGATCCGCTCAAACTCGATCGCACGCAGGACGTTATTCTGATCCTCATCGTGTCCGACCACTCCGCTTTTACCCTCGAAGGCCGACTGCACGGCAAGGTCCACGCAGCTCTTGATCAGGCGCAGGTCCTCCGCATTGGGAGCGGCAGCGCGGGCAAAGTATCCACTTTTTTGGACCATGACTTTCTGCGCCCCGATCTTCTTCGCCACTTCCTCGGCAAAATACTTACCGGGATTGACCGCATCAAGTTTGACGTGTCCGAAAGCGTCTCGGGGAACGCTTTGGCCATTTGCCTCCATCTGGCGAACGATGTCATCGACACCGGCTCCCTCTGAGATGAAGACATTCACGTTATCGAGCTCGTCCATAATCTCCTTGAGGCGCTCGGCCTCGGCATCGAGGTCAATCGCCATTTCAGGAATGTAGATACCGTGAATGGCGAGGCGCTCATGAGAGAGGCCCAGCTCCGGTAAAAAGTCGTCGTGGTCGAGCAGGTCCATGTATTCACGGGCCGTGGCAGCGGTCAGCCAGCCGCAGTGGCGCCCCATCACCTCATGGACAATCAGCTTGCGCGGGTTGGCATTGTGCTCAGCAACGATATTTTCAAAAAACAAAGCACCTTGTTCGGCCGCAGTCCAGGCACCGAGGGACTGACGGATGGGGTACACGTCGTTGTCAATCGTCTTGGGCAGTCCAATCACGGTCAGCCCGTAATTGTTGTTGGCAAGAAACTTCGCGAGGTCTGCCGCAGCCGTGTTGGTGTCGTCGCCACCGATAGTATGGAGCACATCGACTCCATCCTTGACCAACTGATCCGCAGCCTTCTTCTGCGGGTCTTCACCCGCTGCAACCAAGCCGCGCTTTTCACAATCCTTGACATTGGTCAGCTTGACCCGGCTGTTTCCGATGGCGCTTCCCCCGAATCGGGTCAAGACCGCAGTGTGCTCACGGATCTCATCCGTTACCTCAATCGAGTCGCCCAGCAACAGGCCCTTGTAGCCGCTGCGATAGCAGATGATTTCGATCGAGGGGTCGATCTCGGTGTAACGCTCAATGAGCATCCCGATGGCGCTGTTCAGGCAAGGAGCAAGCCCCCCGGCAGTGAGTATCCCAACTTTCTTCGGTTTCATAAGAGTGTTTCAGTTTTTGGGTTCCGCATTAGTTTTCAAGTCGCATGTCGCACTTCAAAATAAGAAATCCACATACATACGAAAAAAAGCTTTCCACCTCTTAGAGAGAATGGAAAGCAGCAAAAAGGCTACCGGGGATCTTCCCGGTGTATAATCAATCGACTGCGGTCACACTGATTTTCTCGGCTCCACCTTGTCGGGCATTGTCAACAACCTGAACCATCAAGCCCGAGAGTGAATTCCGCTGGACCTGAAGAATCACCGGCACATCTGTGCGGCTGAGGATTTCCTCCACAGTGGTCCGCACCTGAGTGGTGGAAATTTGGTTTCCACGAAACATGATTTGGCCATTTGCCTGGATGCGAAAGATAATCGGTTCATCGCGCTCCTGCATCGGGTTGTCCGGGGGAGCTGGTTGAGGCTTATCGATGCTGATTCCGATTTCATCCACAAACACAGTGGTGACGATGAAGAAAATCAACAAGATGAAGACCATATCAATCATCGGGGAGATGTTGATATCGGTCTTTTCTTCGGTCTGCTTGATATTACGCTGACGGCTCATTTCTAAAAGGAGTTAGGGGACTTAAGCGCTGAAAGATGGATATCTGCCTCAGCACGGGCAAGGATAATCAAACTTGAAGTGATGTAGATAAGGAGACGTTGCAGACCCCTGAAACGTTAAAATAAACTTTCTGGTGGGGGGGAAGTTGGCTTAAAAACCCGAAATCTTGCGATTGCAAGGGGGCCGCAGCTTTGAGAGACCAAAATAGTGCGATTTACACCATCCAAGCCATCCATTTTAGGCATTCATCCGTCAAAGCTAGAGGAACTGCTCGCTGAATGGGGGGAGCCTCGCTTCCGGGTTAAGCAAGTTCTAAATTGGGTATACATGCGCCGGGTTCATTCATTCGAAGAGATGAAGAATCTTCCTTCAGGGCTGAGGAAGCAGCTATCTGAACATTTCCAAGTGCTTCCTTCAAAAGAAGTTATGATCAAGAAGGCGGGGGACATAACCGAGAAGCTGCTGCTAGAGCTGGAAGACCGCAGTTTGGTTGAAACGGTACTGATCAGATACCCGCAGAGAGGAGTTGGAAGCGAAGAGTCGAGGCGAACCATCTGTGTTTCCAGTCAGGTGGGCTGTGCTTATGGATGCAAGTTTTGTGCTTCAGGACTGGCCGGGTGGAAAAGAAATCTTACGGCAGCTGAGATAATCGGTCAATTTTTACATGTTTGCTTTCTCGAAGAGCGAAGGGAACGTGGAAGGGAAGATGGAAGAGTTCCATTCGACAATATTGTCTACATGGGGATGGGTGAGCCACTGGCAAACTACGATTCAGTGGTGGAGTCGATCCGCACTTTGAACGCAGACTGGGGCTTCGGTTTTGGCGCGCGCAGAATCACGGTTTCAACCTCTGGACTTGTCCCAGAAATAATCAAGTTAGCCGATGAACCGATTCAGTTCAGATTGGCACTCAGTTTGCACGGAGCGA
Organism: Verrucomicrobiota bacterium; assembly: GCA_050485245.1. GTDB lineage: Bacteria > Verrucomicrobiota > Verrucomicrobiia > Opitutales > Oceanipulchritudinaceae > JBJHBA01. The sequence goes on from JBJHBA010000005.1 coordinate 26,354, forward strand.
CTGATGTAGTCCGTGAAAAAATAATGCCAATCAACCGTAAATACCCTCTAAATCAATTACTTCCGGCGGTTGCAGCCTTCAGTGAAAAACATGGCCGGATGCTGACTCTGGAGTATATTCTGATAGAAGGGATCAACGATGGATTTGATCAGGCCGAGGCTTTGGGCAAGATTGCGAAAGAACTGCATGCACATGTAAATCTAATCCCCTATAATACTGTGGAAGGTTTACCATGGAAGCGCCCTACCCTTGGGCGGCAAAACGCTTTTGCAGGAATCCTCAAGAAGTCAGGTGTTTCTCATACTATCAGGAAAGAAAAAGGGCACGATATAAACGCGGCATGCGGCCAACTAAGATTACAGGCTGAAAATGCCCGAGAATAGGCCCTTTGGAAAAAGTGGGCAAGACGCCTGACGACTGGCTGTGAACACTCCCGACTCGTGGCCGGGTCTTAATCAATGCCCTCTCTCATACGTTTGACCTCCCCAGATGATTTCTCTGCCCGCCACGACTGGGAAACTTGGCAGCAGCATACTTATAGTGCTGAATATGAACATTCTGTAACGATAAAGCCACCGGAATGAATCAAGCTGATTCTTGTGTATTGCAAAGAGCTACGATAAAGCGAAGCAAAATTCCCCTTGTAATACAAACGACTACAAATGCATCTGTGGCCACATCCGTGCCATACCCTCATGAATAGCACTGAACCTGAGTCTGGAAAACAGCTGGTGAATGTGCAGCAGGATTCAGCAACAAAAATTTCACATGCGCCCGTCACATCCGGGACCATCTATGTGCTCTCTATGAGTCTGGGAAATTGTGAGGCATGACTCACAGCTTTGTGAAGAGCCATCTTGAGTCATGCCACTTTTGGCATGCCCTTCAGTGGGTTTAAGGGACGGGGTGATTGCTTCACGGGAAAGTCGACTATGAGTCTGAGAGATAATCGCGGCGAAACGAGCTTTACAAATCTATTAATCCTGATACGTTGATTTGTATGGTTGAATACTTGATCTCGGATTGCTTAAAAGGGCAGAAGCCTACATTTTCAGTGGAGTTTTTTCCTCCGAAGGATGAAGCTGGTGCAGAATTGATCATGGAGACGGCCTCGGTGCTAAAGGAGCATGTCCGGCCGGACTATGTGTCGATTACGTATGGGGCTGATGGAAGTACTCGTGAACGGACTTTCCAATATGCCTGTCTATTGAAGGACTATCATGGTTTCACCGTGATGCCTCATCTCACCTGTGTCGGCGCCTCCCATGATGAGATCATCGAGACCGTTTCGGAATATGAGAGATCGGGTTTTCGTAATTTGATGGCGTTACGTGGTGACCCTCCAAAAGGTTCTGTTAGTTTCACCCCGCATCCTGATGGGCCAAAATATGCCTCAGAACTGGTTAGCTTGCTGAACAAGCACTTCCCCAATCTGTGTCTGGGAGTAGCAGGGTATCCAGAAACCCATCCCGAAGCCTCCAGCTCAGACGATGATTTGGACCACTTGAAACACAAGGTGGATCAAGGTGCCTCATTCATCACGACCCAATTATTTTACAATAATGACCGGTTTCATCATTTTGTGGAACGCTGCCGGGAAAGAGGGATCACTGTTCCAATCATACCGGGATTGATGCCGCTTTTTTCAGTATCTGCCGCCCGTCGATTTTGTCGGGATATACCGCCGGAACTCGACGAAAAACTTGATGCGGCGGCTGAGAACCGTGAAGCGATCGAAGCGATTGGTATTGATTGGGCGTATTATCAAATTAAAGATCTATTCCGTCATGGAGTTCCGGGAGTTCATCTCTACATCATGAACAGGAGCCAGATGGTCGTCCCTTTGGTCAAAAGGCTACGGGCAAGCGGACTCCTTTGAGTGCAAGCTTAGAATGTAACAGCTTACGATGGGGATTGCTGGAACCATTGAAAACTGCTTGATTCAATGACCGTATTCATTGGCTGAAACGGGACCCACCCAATCAGATGACAGCACCCCCACACCTTACAATTCACCAGAAAATACTGACTGGACTGCTTTGGGGGATCTGGTGGGCCGTTTTCTGTCATGTTCTCTTCTACGAGTGGTGGATCAACGAGCAATACAACTACGGTTTCTTTGTTCCGATTCTGGGAGCTTATCTGCTCTACATGCGCTGGACGGATCGTCCGGTTCCCGGGTTAACTGGGGCCGAATGGATGTGGTGGGTTGTCCCCATCACAGGTATTCTCTTGATGATTCCGCTTCGGGTTATACTTGGAGCGAATCCTGAATGGCGGGCGGCCCTTTGGGGCCAAGCTTTGATTTCGTTTCTGGCAACTTTATCATTGTTGGGTTCAATCGGTGGCTGGACTTGGGTACGCCACTTTTCCCCAGCCCTTGTGCTGATGTTGTTTGCCGTACCCTGGCCAATGGGGATTGAGCAGCCAATGGTTCAGTGGCTGATGCGCGGTGTAGCCAGCATTACAGTGGAAGCGCTAAACATGCTGGGACATTTCGCAGTACAGGAAGGCAACCTGATCCGATTGAGCCGAGGGTTGATAGGCGTGGAGGAAGCATGCAGTGGGGTGCGTTCTTTTCAGTCTACCCTGATGGCTGCGTATTTTATAGGGGAACTCTTTCGGTGGAAGCTATTACATCGAGCAGCATTGATACTGGCAGGATGCACGATTTCACTTCTGCTCAATCTCGCCCGAACCCTTACCCTCACTCTTGTTGCGATTAGCAGGGGAACGGATGCGATGAATGTACTTCATAATCCGATCGGGCACTTTGTCTCATTGGGTTCTTTTGCGATTCTCTTCATTCTTGCCTGGTTAATTCATCGCCGCCAAGGGGAACGGGAAGATTCTCCAGAACCTGCGCCTATCCAACAATCGGGAATCCCCAGTCCGTCGCTGCAAATGCTTCCATCCCTCATCGTCCTAGGGCTATTTGCTTTTCATTATGCAGTCGGGCACCTCTGGTATGTTTGGGCAGAAGATCCGCAAGAGGAAAAGCTTTTGTTGCAAGTCAACTGGGAGGCTGTTGCAAAAGCAGAAGATCGGGAAATATCACCCGAGGTGCGGGCACAACTCAGGTTTACTGATGGCGAGCACAAAGTATTCCGTTGGAGAACCTATCTCTGGACTGGTTTTCTTTTCCGCTGGGATTCCGGTAAAATATCTTCCCATATAGGAGTCCATCGCCCAGACATCTGCCTACCGGCAGCAGGTTTTACACTAGTTGAGCATGGGGCACCTCTGAATTGGGAAAGTCAAGGGGTTGAAATTGAGTTTTCCAGCCATGTCTATCGCGCAAATGACCGAATCTATTATGTGTTTTTTACGATGTGGGACAGTCGCCCGGGATATCGCATCCCACTTGCTGGAACTTGGCGGCAACGGCTGCTGAATGCCTGGCATGGTTTACGCATCAGCGACCGCCAGTCATTGGAAATGGTGCTTGTTGGACCTGGAAGTCTTTCCGATGCGGAGCAAAGTATGCTTTCGTTTCTTGAGCAAGCGGTAGAAATCAAGCGTCAATAATGGGCAAGGCTCCGGATTGGATCAAATACCTAATGTATGCCCGCCAGTAGCGTTCTGCTTCGCTGCCACGATTCAGTTCATATAAAGATCGCGCCCTCCAATAGTGCATTGAAGGAGGGTAGTTGACTCCTGCGGGAGGTTGGAAATGCGCACAAACCTCGACCACTCGTTCCCAATTATTGGATTCGACCAAGGTTCGGAGAAAAGCCAAAGCGCTGGCGAGGTCATTGGGATTTCTCCGATAAGCCAACTCGAGACGACTTGCCGGTTCCCCCAGGCCGTAGTGGGGAAACTCAGCGGGTGTCACATGCTGGACGAGCAATCCACCTGCAGATTTCCAGCCCGTTGAGACTTCCAGCGCATAGGCGTAAAGTGGGATGAAGCGGGCTTGCCATTCATGGTCTTTGGAAAGGTGCTCCGCCAGGACCCTCCACCCTAACGTTTCACCCACTCTCCACAACATAGCGGCGTGTTGGTCGGTCGGCCAACGCTCCAGACGTGGATAATGAACAAGTTCATGACGCAGTTCCCGCTGAACCACTGCATCATTCCAAGCGAAAAGAAAAATCTGTCGAAGCTGCAGGTCATTACGGGATATGCGTCCCAGCCCGGCATAAAGAGCCGGATTCTGGCGGCCATTATTAACCACCGCCTGAAAACGTGCTATTCGATCATGCATATCACGTTCCAGGAAGGTTTCCCGATAAGCATCCAATGCGTCTGCAGTAGAGAGAGGAGCCCAAATTCTAGCCTCAGTAAAGGTGACCACACCGGCATCTTTGCGAGCATTTCGAGCACGGGAAAAAGCTACTCTGGCGGAAGCAACATTACCTTCGGCCAGCGAACGACGAGCCTGATTGGTATGAACGGGCCAGATAAAAGGAAAGCGCGTTGAGGCGGCATCAAGCCACTGGTCGATATCGTTAATCGAGCCAACGGAATCCGGGCTGGTCAGCATTTTCAAACTCAGCGACTCTACCGTATCCGGAAGCCAAGGACGGTATGTCATTGTTCCGTAGCACATAATAGCCCCAAAGAGAACCAATCCTCCCCCTATTCCTCTCCAAATGAAACGGGGGATAAACAACGCACGCACAAGAGTATTCTGTTCAATTTCAGGCAAGGCGATTCCTAACAACCATACCACAAACAGAAATACCGCCGCATTATGTAGTGGAACATCGACAAACCCATGCAATAAAGCCATCAAAAGACAGATAGCAGCGATCCGGCGATACCTTTCAATTCGGCGTGAACCCCACAATACCAAGGAGGTTAGGGTCGCTATTCCTGCCAAGACAAAGATCAGACCCGGGACTCCGCTTTCCATCCACAACCAAAGCCAGTCACTCTCGGGATGGGCGATCGCCATAGGGCTCAGCGACTCAACTCTGTGGTGAGAAAAAACCGGTTCAAAACCATTCCATCCGGTTCCAGTCATCCAGACTGAAGAAAACATCTGCCAGCTATCGGAATAGATCGCAATACGACCTTCAGCTTCACGGACAGCCAGAGGATCACCAAAAGCAACGATGAGGCGGGGAGTTGTGATTTGCCCGACCGCGAAGAGCACCGCCAGCAGAAGAAACCCCATGGGAAGGACAATTTTGAAACGTTCTCCAAAAGAACTTCTTTGAAAGGAAGCCAGTAACCACACACCCAGGCCGAATCCGAACAAGAGAATGGCCGCTCTGGAAGTCAGGCTAAGCACAGCCATCAGGCAGATGGCGCATGCTGAAAAGAACAATAACCCCTGCCATGGTTTGCGGAGCATAGTGTCATATCCCAAGGCGAAAGCAGCGACTCCTCCCATAGCTGCGAGCAAAGCCATATGATTGCGGTTTGGGAGAAAAGTAAACACGTGTGAGTCCGCCGCCAGCGGGTATTTATGACCGGCAGACTGCATGAGGAAGCAAGCAGCCGATAAGATTGCTATGGCTCCAACGAAAGCAGCTAGAGATCGAAAACGTTCGGATCGATCAAAAAGTTGTCTGAAGTTAACTCCGATATAAAGCCATGAGATGGCTATAAAAATCCAGAGAAAGGCATATAGTTGCTCAACAGGAGAAATAGCAGGTCGGGATGAATTTGAAGTTAAACCTGCATCCGCGATGGCCATGCGCCATTCTACGCTTGGCGCAAGCCCTGGGATCAATTGAATCAGGGTCCAGCAGAGCAAGCCAATGCAGGCCCAGTTGAGCCAGGGATGCGGTGTTTTTCGTGGGGGGCTTATCAGCAACCAAGTACCAGCGCCAAAGACAAATAGACTCGCTCCCCAAATATTCCCCACCCCAGCGAGGAGCACCAGCGCAATTGCCAGGAAAGCGAAGATCATCCAGTCCTGAATCGGGATGCGCTTAATTTCCAGGCTCATATCGACACATCATCCCGGTGACTGGGCATAGTAGTCGTTGTATTTCTTGTAATAGTAATAATCTGAACCGCGGGTATCGACGCAATTGAGAACAAACCCATCGATCTCGACCCCTCTCAACTTCAATCGGTCCACTGCAGTCTTAACCTGTCGCGCTTGGGTGTATCCAGATCTGGCGACAAAAATCACTGCATCTGCCTTAACAGCGAAGCCGACGGTATCATCCGTAGCCAAAATTGGTGCACTGTCGACGATCACATAATCGTAAAGGCGGCGCATTTCCCGCAAGACCTCATCCATCCTTGAACTCAATAACAATTCACCGGGACGCTCCGGATACTCTCCACTTGGGATGAAATCCAGATTTTCCAAGGAGGTCTTCTGAATGACAGCATCCAATCGGCGACCTTTTTGAAGAACATCACTCAGTCCGGGGACAGATGGTGTTCCGAAGGTGCTGGAAAGCTGCCCCCGACGCAGGTCTGCATCGACCAGCAAGACGCTGGCCGAGGTGAATGAAATGGCGGCAGCCAGATTGGCCGCAATGGTGGACTTCCCTTCTTCTGGGATGGAGCTGGTCACCAAAATGGTATTGGGGCTGGCGTTCTCACTCCCCATGAAGAACAAAGACGATCTCAAAGTTCTACATGCCTCGGAAAACAAGTGCCGAGGGTCTTTAGGTGCAAGCAAACCAAGGCGCCCCTGATCGTTTCTTTCTTCCAGTGGGATGACGGCAAAGACAGGATTCTCAAAACGCTTTTTCAGATCATCCCCTGTCAAAATCCGGTTGTCGATGAAACCGATCAAGCCGATGAACCCGAAGCCAATGACTGCGCCAAAGATACCCCCCTGGATCAACATATCACGCAAAGATACCGTGTTGGGCCAAGCCGGACTGGCTCGCTGAAAAATGCGAACAATTTCAGTAACCACCTCTTGCCCAGTCTCAATGCTTTGCATCTGACGAAGCAAATTTTCGTATAGGTTACGGGAACGGGTTAAATTCGCCTGGATGCGCTCGTATTCGGCGGCCAACCGGCTGTTATCCAGTGCGACGATTTCCTGTTCGGAAATAACAATAGCAAGGTTTTCCAACTCAGCCTGAAGCAGCCTTCTGCGGTCATTGATTTGCTCCATGGCTTGCTCCCGGTAAATCCGCAAAAGACTTTCCATGCGTTCAATTTCCTGATCGAAGCCGATCATCTTGGGATGCCTGGGGCGAAGAAACTCTGCAAACTCCGCTTTTTGAGCCCGAATCCGGTTCAGTTCGCGTTCAGTTTGCCGAAAAGCAAGCGCGCCCTCGGTAGAGAGGAGTTCCTGCTGACCGATCAGGCCCTGTGACTGGATTTTGTAATCAACCCCCAGTGTATCCAACAAGCGGATTTGGGTGCGAATCTCGGCTTGGCGGGCACGCAATCGAGCAAGGTTGGAGCCAGCCTGATCCCCCTGCTCCCGGATAGAAATCATGTTGTTGCGACGGCGAAAATCGACTTCGTCGTCCTCCTTCTGGCGAATTTCCTCTTCCAAGGCAAGAAGGCGTTCGGTCAGAGCAGTCAGGGCAACATCGGAGGTTTCACCCCGCATTTGCCGTCGCCGGTTCATGTATTCATCGAGCAATGCATTGAGGAACTCGCGGGTGTACTCGGGATCATCTCCCTGCGCGACAATACGAATGGCCGTAGTATCCGGAACCTGGGAGGGGGAAATCTGGACAGGGCTGGGAGAAAGGTCTGGACGAAAAGCAGAAACTCTCGCCCGTGCGGCTGCCCTCACTTCATCACTGCGCAGGATAAGGGCCTGATTCCCAAACCAGTTGCCATACTGCTCCCGCAGCGATTCGGTGCCCATGTTGGCCGAGAACTGGCTCAACATAATCACTGCATTGGAGGAATATGTCGGCTGTATTCTGGACGCCCGCCAACTCTGATAAAACAGGCCAAGCGCAATCGTCAGAACAGGGATCCACCAATAGCGCCGAAGCAATCTACGGGCGATAAAGTAGTAGGTATGCAGCTTTTCCGACCAGTCAAAGGACTGGCCCGTCTTATCATCAATTTCGAAATCGTCTGCGCCCATAAGCTACCAGCTGAAAAATACTTCACGGACATGAATAATATCTCCCGGCAAGACTTTGACATCCTGATCGACGTTTCGACCCCTCAGGATATCCCTGACATTTACCCGGAATTTGCGCTGATCATCGGGGAGATCCTGATCTGCCCGGACGACTTCAACGGAATCTTGAGCCGCGTACTGTCTAAAGCCGCCTGCATTGAGAATAGCTTCACTGACCGTCAAGGCCGACCCATCACTTGGAAGAGTGTAGACCCCTTCACGATTGACACGGCCGGTGACATAGTAACGACCGCCAATGGAGCGGGACTCAGGGACTACAATAATATCGTTAGGTCGGACGATTACGTCTGCGGCCAAATTCCCGTTTTCGAGCACATCGCGGACATCGACAATAAAACGCTCTTCTTCTCCCTCATTTTCAACGCTGTCACGTACCAGTTCTACCCGTGACAGATCCGCCCCTGGAAGAATATTTCCTCCCCGGGTAATCGCCATACTCACGGTAAGGACCTCATCTGCCGGAATATTGAGTGGACCTGGTCGGGCAACGCGACCCACCAGATTCACTCTTCCCCGGGAGTTTTGCCCGTGTTGGAAGCGGATCATGACAGTAGCGCGGTGGAAAAATTCTTCTTCAAGGATTTCTTTAATATCAAAAGCCAGTCTTCGCGGAGTTTTACCAACGGCTTCAACATTGCCAATCAAAGGGAGCTCGACCATACCAAGGTCATTCACGAACACCACCTGAGGCGCTTCGCGCTCTTCCATTATCTGATAAACCAGATAATCTCCGACTCGCATAATCCTGGTGTCATCCAGTAAATCCATTTGAGTGATGCGCTCGGCCAGCAAATGTGGAGTGCCCGCGCACAACAGGAGGCTCAGCAGGATGCTCCGAAGGACTGGGGTCATGCCTTTCATAATAACAGGCTTAGCGATTGGGGAAGGTATAGACAAGACCGATATACGCAGTGAATTGGTCATAACTGCGACCGTTTACCCGGGAATCCTTATCTGTCCAACGGACCCGGAAGGAAATTTCAAAATCCGTCCAGAGTGGCTGGCTGTAGCCTGCGGCGAGGAACAGTCGCTCCCAATCGTCCGGGGCAAGGCCACCGGAATCTTTGCCCCATTCGTAGCTGGCAGAGAAAAAGGCATCGCCCGTTCGGGTTGCCTTCCAGGCAAAAATCGCGCTGGCAATTTCAAGCTCTCTGAAATTCGAGATGAACCCATAATCGCTGGTTTCACGATATTCCAAGGTATAAGACATCCGGGGGTTGAAAGCATGATTCAAACTGACGCCCCACTCCATGGCATCATAATCAAAATGATCCTCGACTCCCGGCAATTGGGTCGAACGGTCAAAGCCGATACGGGTGAAGCGGATGTCGCCCTTGAGGGTCAGGTTATCGGTCACTCCCCACTCGACAAATGGTCCCCAGGCCCTGCCGTCGCTCGAATTATTCAAGTCAGTGCGATAGCGCGTTTCAAAGAGGGAGCCGGACAGACCTCCCCGGATGGAGGGTCCGAAAGAACGTGTCCAGGTCGTAGTGACACCTTGTTGAATGCGGCGGTAATCATCGAATCGTGAAGACAGGGGAATCACATCCGAACGCCAAATTTCACCACTCAGCTGATTGCGCTGGTTGACAGACCAAACCCCACTGACCGCAGCACGGTTACGAACTCGCTCAAAGCTGAACAAATTAGTTTCCAACTCGCCTGTATCCGGATTGACAACCACGATATCAGATGCGTTTTCCAGAAAGTTGATGCTGTTGGAGACGTTAAATGTCAATTGATCGGAGACGCGGATATCGAAGTCGAAGGTGGTATCCGGCACCAGACGAATCGCTGCATTATCGAGTTGGAAGCCAGAACGCCCCAGATAGCGGCGATAGCCGATGCCAAACCCATAAGACAAAGTCAGCTGGCGTGTCATCTCCCAGGATCCGCTCACGGAAAACCGACCTTGAAAAATGAAGTCGTCCACGGGATCCGTTTCCGAGGTATTGATATTGGAATTATATTCCATTGAGAGGGAGATGGATTCCCTCCATTCCAACGGACCGAGTTTGCCAGCTTCAGCGCTTATAGGTGCCATTACCAAATGCAGCCAAAAGACAGCCAGTGCCAAGCGCAGGCACAAGCTAATCGCGCCTGCAGGCACACCCCGTGAATTACCCGCAAGATGTCTCACACTGGTTTTCATTTCTGTCACAAAAAAATGACTTTAACTTCTTCAAAAGTCCGCATTTTCCGTAAAAAACACATGGATTTGACCGATAGTGCAACCCATCCGATTCCTCCTCGCGTTTTTTATCAGAAGGTGGCACGATTAGAAATTGATGATCCATCAAGGAACGAAAACGCTTGATCAATTAAGTGAAATACCCCATAGATAATTTGCGGAAAATATTTAGATGCAAATCAATAATGAACCCTAATAAATTTTTAACAATTTCCTGGGCACTCTTTGCGAGCCTTGCTGTATGCGGTCAAGATGGAGGGATCATTTTGGAGCGCGTGCCGGAACGCAGTGTGAGCCCTGCCCAGATACAGGCCAATTTGGGCAATTCCATTCTTGGCACGGGTTTACTGGAGGATGGTAGATTAGCTTCTGGAGAGGGCTCAAAAGCGATCGGGCAGGACAAATCCGACCGAGTCCGCCTTCCATCCGGACCTTCCAGTCTTCCGATGGAATTTGCCGATTTGTATTCGGTCAATCGAACATTTTTCCGCAGTTATAGTGCGGCAGGGTCCGTTCGGATATTGGGAGGAGACCGCCGTGTTGAACGGGGATCCGGGGAGCAGGTCGTCCTTGTCCCGCAGACTCGATTCGGCCCTGGTGACACATTTGACGAGGATTTTGCCGACCGCAGTCTACAGACCTTGGTGTTCGAGTTCGAACTGACTTCAGCTGGCGAGATCAGTCCCCTCGGAGTAATGGGCAATGAGTTCATCCAGCAAGCTTCAGCCCTCCCACCTACAGCAGAGCAGTTGGATGAAATACCAGAGGATGAGAAAGCCAACATGGTGCCCTATGATTTTGCTTCTCTACTCAATGGAACTTCTGTCGCCTTGATCAATGCAGGCCCCATCCTCAATGCGCATGTGATGATCGACGACGACATCACCACTCAATATGAGGTGGAATCCGATGGAAATGACTTCATTTTTCTTCTCGACCTGAAGGCCATCTTCCGAGTGAACCGACTCACCATGGTGATGGATGCAGCACCGGGCAGACTGGATCTGTATTTGTTCAATATCCTTCCCCTTCAGCTTCAGTTTGAAGCTGCGGAGGGAGAAGAAATAGAAGAACTCGGGCCGGTCGTTTTGGAGGGAAATTTTTTCGACACAGTTTTCCCAATTGCCTCCCGTGAGTATGAATCTCCGGTTGATGTGGTCGAAGTTACTTTCGAGGACACCGATGCCCGTTATGCATTGATCCGGTGGGTGCCGAATCCAGGCACTCCTGCTGGTTCACCTATAAACTTGTCCGAACTCAGCCTGATCGGAATGATTCCGGACAACTATGCTAATGTCCGCCTAATTCCCAGTGCTGAATTTGCCATCATCGACCCTCTGCCGGGTATCCCCATCCCAAATCCTGAGCCGATTCCGGTTGAGGTTCCGCCTCTGGCCAGCCCCCGCTGATTGCGCCTGAGTGTTAAAAACTACTGTCGCATGGAGGCAGAAAGCAGATCCCGCTCTTCCTGCACGAGGCGATCGACCTGAATATTGCGCAAGGCTATGTCAGCTTCCTGAAAACGCCCGTGACGGGCTAAAACGACAGCGAGTAGTGCACGCCAACGGGAGCTTTCAATCCGTGTCCAATCCGCGACCGGAAGCGATTCGACCAGATCCAGTGCTTCTTGCCACTCTCTCTTCTGAACATGCCCTAGTACACGAGTCATCCGGTGGGACAGCAGGTCTGGATTCAACTCGATCAGTTGCTCAGTGAGTTGGATGGCTTCATCGATCTGCTGCTCACGCAGCAAACTGTAATAGGCCCAATCATTAAGGACAGCGTGGTCGTAGGGATAATCTTGTCGCATCCGCTCCAAAACTCTGAGTACTTCCCTGGTATCCCGCCTACTTTCGTGAATGGCCAAAAGTCCTTCATAGGCAGAGCGTCTCAAAGTGGACTGATCCACCATTAACCATAGAGCTTCTAAGGTGTAGTCATATAGCCCCAAGGCGGAAGTATATTGAGCGAGGAAACGCAACTGGGCAGGCTCACGGCGTGCCGCCTGCAAAGCCCGCTCCCAAGCGATACGAGCCCTACCCAGATCCCCCGTTTCATAAAATGAACGCATCCGGAACAGCTCTTCCAGATAGGGCTGTAAGGGAGCACGGCTCTGGCTGAGGTGCTGTTGGACTTCCCGCCATCGATCCAGCATGGCCAGTGCATCCAAACGGATCAGAAACAAATCACGCCGGGTCATGGCCAGATCCTGTGGAACAATCTCCAGAGCTGCTTGATAGCGTTGCTGCCGGTTGAACCAGCGGGCAAGTTCCATCCTTTCCTCAGGAGAACCGAGAGCGAACAATGCAGTCGCTGCACTGATGATCCTCTCTTCCACCACATCGGGCTGCTGGAGACGCAGGCTCAAAGCCAGGAGCTGATCCTCGCGATCTTCGGCAAGTTCACCCCAGCGCCGAATGGCAAAGTCACGCTCGCCTTCCGTTAAGTCTGATAACTCGCAGAATCGACGCAGTGCTTGACGCGCCAGCGAACGATCCTGCTGGGACAGGGCCAGATCCCGCAGATGCTGGCGAGCACGGAAGTTATCCACCTGACGCGGGGAGTTCAAGGCGATCTCGACGTATATCCAATGATGTTCAGGGCTTGAATCTTTGTGCACCAGCAATTGCCCGGCCAGCCGGGTTGCCATCACCATTTCGCCCCGCATCGAGTGCCAGCGGGTTCTCCAAAGCAGATAGTCCACACGCTCACCGTGTATCTCCTTAAACTGTTCCAATATGCGGTCCGCTTCGGTCCAGTTCTGAATGGTCAGGCTGACCTTGATTTGCCCAATCAGGTCCTCAGCCGCGTTCCCGGAGGCTTCGGCCGCCAGACGATAGAGGCGGCCTGCTTCAAAAACATCGACCCGCTCCGCAATGTTGGCCGCCTTTCGCATCATTTCCAGATTCTGGGGAAAGAGCTGGCGAGCGGCCCGAATGCGCTCCCAGGCTGCTTCGGAATCACTCTGCTGGTGCAAGGCCTCTGCCTGGGCCACCAAATGCCCAGCCCTCCAATGACGCAGGCCGAAATAAGCCGGGATGCAGACCAGTAGAACAAGCAAGCCGATAAATAGCAGCTTCCAGCGCAAGGGCCAACGACGGACAGGCGCCTTGCTGGCAGGGTTCGTCTCTGTGTGCCCTATCCGCGCCATGCACGCTCCTTGATTACCTTGGCGGGATTCCCCGCGACGACGGCCCAGGCAGGGACATCGCGCGTCACCACCGCCATCGCGCCGACCACACTGCCCTGCCCGATCCGCACACCGGGCATGACAAAGGCACGGGCGGCGATCCAAGCCCGGTCTTCGACGACTACAGGTTTCACGATCAATTCAAATTCAGGGGTTTCCAGTTCATGGGTCCCGGCGGTGATAAAAGCCTCCTGACTGACAATCACGCGGTTCCCCAGTGTAATCGGTCCCATCGACTCAATCTGAACCCGATCGCCCAAAATACAAAATTCACCACACTCAAAAAACCAGGGTGCCCAGATCCGGACATCCCCATAGACGCGGGTCCCGCGACCAATCTTCGCACCAAAGGCCCTCAGCCAAAACCGCCGCCACCCATGTGCCCGACGTGGTGAAGGTCGGCAAATAAACAGCCAAACCCAACCCCATAACCAGCGGGCGATCCAGTTCTTCTTGGAAAAGCAGGGTTTGAAGTGACCTTCCATCATTCTAAAATACCGAAATGCGGAAGAGCGGAAAGGCTGAAATGGAGGCGCGTGTGTCGATTCATGTTCTTTGAGCATAGTGCCCCCCTTGGTCAATCGAAGCAGGCAGATTTCAGCTTAAAGCCGGTTCCAAAAGTCGAGGTACCCCTCGATCATCTTGTCCTGGCTAAAGCAGGCTGCCATTGCATAACCCTGCTCCCTCCGAGCGGAATGCGCCTCCACAGATTCACTTAATAACGCGTGAATAGCGCAACTCCCCTGCTCCAGCCACTCTTTCCTCTGCTGTAACGGATCAGGCATGGGCGGAAGCAACAAGGCACCCTCCGAAACGATCTCATTCATGGGAGCGATATCGGTTGTCACGACCAGACAACCGTTCTGCTGGGCTTCGAGCAAAGGCCAGCCGAATCCTTCCGCCAAAGAAGGGAATAGCAAGACTGCCGCCAGCGAATACCAGGCTTCCAATTCTTCGTCACTAATGCCAGATCTCAAGATGAGACGCTCTTCCGGAAACCCCGATAAATCAGCTGGCTGGTTTCCGATGACCAGACACCAAGGGAGTTGCCCCTGAACGGGATCCAGTCCCGCAGCCAACTGAAGCGCACCGGTCCTATTTTTATAAAACACATCCCCACCCACAATCAGCAACAAAGGCGGGCGACCTGCATCTGCCCAGCGGCGATAAGCAGAAAGCGCCTTGAGGCACGCATCGGCTTCGCCACGTTCCAAGCGATGAAAAACATGGGCCGGACCATTCGGCACGACCTCCACCCGACGGCGGCCATTTGGCTCCAAAAGGCGCAATAGATCCATGCGGGTGGCTTCGGAAATCGCGACCAGCGTAGTGAAGCGGTTCAAGGCGCGATAAATCGCATCCTGCTGCAGCCTTCCCAGAAAACCTTTGTGCTGGCCTGGGAACTCCCCCAACTGTACCCGACGCGCAATACAGTCGTGGACTGTAATCGAGCAGGTTCGCCCCCCCAGGCCACGAATCCACTGAGCATCCGAATGATCACAAATATGGATGATCGGAGGAGGAAGCCCGGCCCACTTTCTTTCCAATCGACGGATACGGCGCTTCAGGAGAAGCGGAAAAAGAAAGTATTGCTCCGCATATTCCGCCCAGTAGCGGAGTTTTCCTGCGGGAAGAAATCTGGAGATATAATCAGGGGGTGTTTCTCCGACGACGGGGTGACCTTTCGCTAAAAGGCCATTCAGCAGCAGACGAAAATACCGGTGCATGCTGGGAGAAAACCCACGCCGTTTTCCAAGTAAAACAATGGGGCGAATGGAGGAATCCATCATTTAATCACTTTTCAAGGCGTCAATCAGCACCCTGGTGAAATCCTTTGCCATCGTATCCATATTGAAATGACGCTCAAAGGCCGGACGGGCTGATTTTTTCATCTGACTGCGGGCAGACGCATCCAGCTCCGACCAGCTATCCAGCAAGGAGTGGACACCCGCAAGGTCATCGACACTGACCAAACCTGAACCAGAGGATTCAACCAGTGGGGCAATGTTGACGGGATGCGTGGTCAGGACTGGAGTCCCCATCGCAAGTGCTTCCGGGATAACCAATCCAAAGTTTTCCTGATGAGACGGAAGTATCAGTGCCTCAGCCGCAGCGAGGGCACCCCACTTGGCATCTCCGCTCAACATCGGAATCCAATCCACCCGTCCGCTCCCGAGCGCATTCTTGACCTGCCTCTCAAACGAAGCGTTTCCAATCGGACCAGCCAATAGCAGACGGACACGCTTACGTAGCGGATGCCTGGCAAAAACCTCCAGCAGTAGATCGACCCCCTTTTTCTCGTAAATCCGCCCGAGGAAGAGAAGGAACGGCTCTGCTCCATAATGTGGATACGCACTTTCAAAAGCGCTTAAACATGCATCCCGATCCACCTGTGGATCCCGTATGCCGAAAGGAATGACCCTCTCTCTGGCCCGATAGAGCCAGAAGGATTGCCGCGCGAGCAAGCGCTCCTGCTCGGTCGTGAAGAACACAGCTTTGGCATCACGCAGGATACGATACTCTGCCCATGGCCAATAAAGCCACTTTTTGAGATGCTTTATTGGATACGTCCGCTTGAACCAGGGGTCGAGCATCCCATGCGGGAAGACCGCATACGGCACCCCTGCCCTGCGTGCCTCCTGCCAAACCGCCAAGCCATGATACTGCCAACACCCCTCCACAATGACCGCATCAAAGGAAGCGATGTGTTCCCGTAACCATTTTTTAAATATCGGAGAATAACCGTAAAAACCAGACCCAGGACCCAGCGCTAGAACAGTGCATCCATCGGGGATTGGAAGCAAAGAAACCCCAACAGGGTCCAAACTTGCAATGGTAATGTCGAAGCCCTCGGGAATAAGCAATGACGAGGTGTCAACGGTCGCCGTGGCAGTCCCACCCGCTTTACTTTCCAAACTATGGATGCAACGGAGAACTCGCATTGTTCTAGCTCGAATATTGCGAAAAGACAGAAGCCATCCGCAACGCCACTTCAGAGATCGAATAAGCGGCCAAGTCGTCATGGCACCCATTCCAGTCTCTTGAGAATTCGCTTAGTTCATGAAGAGCCTTAGCACCTGCATGAACATTTTCCGCCTCAGTCACACGCACGCGTTCCCAGTCCCCAAACTCTGCGGAAGAACCGACGGCATCACTGACAACGACACTGCAACCTGCCTGTAAGGCCTCGTTGACGACGAGTCCCCATGTTTCACCCATCCGTCGGGAGGGAAGCATCAGGCCATCCATAGCGAGGTAGGCATCAGGAAGGGCTTCTTGATCAAGAAACCCCGGAAACCAGGTGGGAACCTTTAGTGTATCTGCAAGCATTTGCAGTTCTTCTTGAAGCGGTCCGGTCCCCACCATTAATGCGCCAACTTTATTCGCAGCGCTACGCTCTTTGTTCAACAGGGCAATCGCCTCCAGGACATACTGTGGATTTTTTTTGGGGATGAATTTCCCGGAAAAGCCCACCAGCCACATCTCTTGAGGGATGCTATACTTTTCACGAAATTGATCTCTCCTTCTTTGCTTGTCTGCATTGGACACATCTTCAAAAAGGTTGGGAACACAATAGCGGACAAAGTGCTTTTCCTGAAAGGATTTTCCATGCTTCCGGTAGTGTTCCGCATTCAGTTTCCCGATGGGAAGGACCTGATCGATCCATCTGTAAGCCATGCGATAGGCGCACCTACGGAACCACTCCTTCAGCTTGGAACGCTCAAAGGCGTGGTCCTGTGTTTCGGTCCGTAAAAACACTGGTATCCCCCGACGCCTGGCATGGTAAAGGGCGACAAAGTCGAATTCGAATCGGAGCGAAGTGAGCAGGATGGCATCAACGGCATTCTCTTCAAAACAGCCCTTGATGCCTTTTCCCCCCAGAGAACGAAAGCTGCGAAGCCCTGGATCGCGCAGCGTCTGCAGGAACTGATGCCGGTACCCTGAAGTCAGGTCCATATTCCATTCCACATCCCCACCGAAATCCTGATCCCGATAGGAACGAATGGAAAAATCGCTACCATAGATGACTTTCAGTTTATTCTCGCCCAGAATACCGGCCACTTTCCGGTAGAGAGGAGCCCTGTATTGCACAGGATGAGACTCGAAAATCAGTATCATCAGGCGGCCTTTTGACTTTCTTCCTTTTCCTTCTTCTTCAGTTGAAGGATTCGCTGCTCAGACAACTGCAACAGAAAAATCCCCCCAACGGCCAGGCTCCACCAGAGATAGAGAGGCGGCTGGATACCCAGCGCCCCGAACAACCCGTTAAAAAGGACATAGCCGAACATCAGGGCACCTCCCACCGCAAAAGGCCCAGAGCGTATTTTCAAGACGGTGAAGAAACAAGCCATGATGACAAAGATTCGGAACGCTGCCCAAACAAGCACGAGGTAATAACCTCCCTCTGCCACCGTATTGGCCAGATCGACTTCTCCCCAGCCATAGCGGGAACGCATTTCTGCCGCGTACGGGCTCAGATTCTGGACGCCATTGCTCATCATCCCCAGACCACGTCCGAAGAGGCCGGCATTGGTTCTTTCCGCAAAGTGCATCCAGCCGAACAGGGCATGTGTTGCACGTCCACCCAGTTCGGCAGAGTGTTCAACTCCAAAGGTGTCTCCACGTGTTCTGGTATCGTAGGCGATGAAGGCATCCGGGAAGAGTATTTGAGCGGCGAAAAGTGAAATACCCATCGCAATGCCGAAGGAGATGAAGCGACGAAAAGCAACCTGCCGTCCAAGCATGACAACGACGATACCCGCCACGATGAGGATGATCAAGGCACCTACGACGGACTGGCGGGAACCGGTGGAAAACAGCCCGACCATGAATGCAGGTAAAATCACTGATGGCAGCAATGCCCACCGCCACCACCTCGTTCCTCGCCAGCGCATGGCGATCACCATCCACCCAGCGACAAAGGTGAGAAAGAAATTGTATTGGGCTATAAATGGAAAGGTTGAGCTGACTCTCAACCGTCCCCCCGCAGAGAAACCAGTCAGATCTTCTCCAGCAACAGACAGGTTCAACCAGTGGGTGGGAGAAATGGCGATCTGGAAGAGGGCCAAGGCAGTCGTTGGCACAATCAAATAGCCGATGAACCGTGCCAGCTTTAGAAGTTCTGTTGGCTGAGTGGATTTAGGGTAAAAGGCCAATGGGACCGCAAAAGCGACGGAGAAGAACAGCAGGTATTGTTTTGTGCCAAAGACCGCTAAAACCGGATCCTTGAGAGCGGTTAAAATGACAAGCGGAATCAAGGCAATCGAAAAAACCATCCACGCCGTTCTCAAGCGATTCAGCAAGGATGGTAGTGGTTTGGTCAGGACGCCGATGGTGATGATCAAAGCGACCAGGTCTTTGGCAAAAATCAAAACAGAAGACAGCCCGCCTCCGACCATTTTCCGGACGATTCCTTCCAGAACCAGGACCAGGATCAGCGTGTAGATCCACCTTCGCAGTGCCTTACGGGACATTGCTTGCTCCTCTCCCGCTGGAAGTCAGATGCTTATCCCAAACGGATTGAAGCAACATAGCCAGATTCGCGCCACTGGCCTCCCAACCATTGAAAGATTCTGCCCGCTCCCTTGCCCGCTTGCCGAGTTCCGCACGCTTAGCGGGATCATCGATCAGCGTCTGCAAACACACTGCAAGCTGCTCCTTGTCACCTGCCTTGAAAATCAATCCTGAATCTCCATGCGAAAGGATTTCCTCTGCACCAGTATGGTCACTCGCAATGACTGGCAGTCCATGCCCCATGGCTTCACCGATCACCAAGCTAAGCCCTTCTTCCATGCTCGGCTGAACAAAGATATCCGCATTGCGGTAAGCTTGGTCCAAGTCCACGCCTTTGAGAATCCCGTGGAAATGAACCCAGTCGGGCAATTGCATCGAATCCAAGCCGGTGGGCTCCGATCTCGGCCCAACCAGATCCAAACGCACGCGCGGGTTCTTTAACGCCTGCAGGGCTTCAATCAGGTAGTGAATGCCTTTTCGAAAATGGATTTGTCCAACATACAGGACATGCAGTGCTGCCTTTGAATCATCCCGTGAGCGCAAGCCGACAGTGATTTCAGGTAAGGGCATACCAAAGGGGTTCTTCAGGCATCGCTCGGCGGAAAATCCCATCCGGGTGAAGCTCCCCACAACAAAATCGGAAGGGCACAGGATGTAATCTGAAAGGGCATACTCATCTTCGCGCCGGGGAATGGCATTTGCATCCGGCATAGTCCATTTCACATTCAGGCGACGAGCCTCAGCTTCCATGAGCGCCTGTTGGACACGAACATGAGCGTTGACCGCCTCACAGACAAACAATTTGCCCGAACCTTTCCAGCGTTTAAGGGTGGCAAGGCCCGTTCCATTATAAAACAGACCGATATCCGCGTCCCTCATCGCCCGACCGAAAGCGCGATCCAATGACCGTTTGCTTCGGGCATTGAGCCACTCACGAACCGAAGCGGGAACCTTACTGCGGACCGCTCCAACATACAACGACTGCCAGGCATCGACCCGTATGATTTTTTCCTCCGGCACGGCGAGCGCACGCGCCTGCGAAGAGAAGCGGGGAAATCCGGAGACGAAGCGATGCAGTAAGCCGACTTTTTCCAAGCCTTCCGCATACCGGTAATGGTGGGACCGGTTTGGGGATACATACACGACTTTGGGAAGAGGGGGCATTCGATTCGAATCTGATGTCTGGGAAAATCTCAAGTCAAGACCGTCCACCCATGGATATACGCTCCAGCGCTTTCATGTAGGCAGCTGTTTGAACCTGTGGCTGAAACTGTAAAAGGTGTTTCTCCCGCCCCTTCAACAAGGTCTCCCGGAGAGTCACACCCCCATCCACAAGCGTCCCGATTTTATCAGCCAAATCGGTGGCATCCCCTGGCGCAAACAACAACCCACATTCTCCAACGGCCTCAGGAAGACCTCCATGGTTCGCAGCAATCACCGGCGTACCACAAGCGATGGATTCAAGAGCAACCAGTCCGAAAGGTTCTTCCCAACGTGAGGGGATGATCGAAAACGAACAGGACCGGTAGAAATCCGCCAATTTTAAAGGTTCCATGAAGGGCAAAAACTCAACCATCTGATTGAGACCAAGAGCATTCACTTTAGCGGAGAGATTCCCACTTTCAGGTCCTTCTCCAACAATTGAACAAACCAAGTCTGCTCTCTTCTCGTGAACGATCGACAATGCATCCAGAAGCAAATCGACACCCTTGTCGGTCACCAGCCGAGCAACACATCCCAGTTTCATCGGCGAGGGCGGCATGTCTCTCAGGAGTTTAAAGGTGGAAGGATCAAAGCTGTTGGGCAATACCCCGCTGGAGTTTGGCAAGTGCGAGGCAATTGCACGGCTCACACCATGGCGGGCTTTGAACCTACGAAGCATCAGATTTCGCAAGGGCTTCTTCCGATCACTGGGCAACCAAGTGTGACACGTCAGACCCATGTTGTCAGGAAATCGCATCGCACGACGCAGCATCCCAAAGCACGGTTGATGATGCCAGATGACATCTGCCCACACAAACAGCTCACGGAGTTTTGCCCCGGAGGGTTGCCGTACGACAGAGAAGGGAAATGCATCATCGTCCGAATCGCCGGGCGTATCCGTTACCAACACGACACAAGCACCCGCTTCAGAGACTCCCTTTGCCACCTGCGCTGACACGGTTTCGATCCCTCCTTTTGAAGGAGAAAATACCGATGTGAGAAAAAGAACTTTCACGGCTATAACTCAAATTTAGTCAGTCGATGATGCTGCGCTCAAATCAGCCAAGAGCTGTTCCACAATCTCATTCAAACGCGAAGCGGGTTTCTGACGCTTGCCCACATATTGGCTCAACCATTCCTCTGTCGCATCTGTATGGTCCGGATCGAACTTCAAAACAGGAACGGCCCAAGACTCAGAGTCCACCATCTGACGGGATTCCGAGGGGCTCCTCAATGCGATCACGGGCAGCCCGAAATCGACCAGGGCGGCAAAGGCTCCGCTTTTGCCCAGAAGTTCGAAGCTCTTGGTTGTCGCACCAAAATCGGCCTGCAAGAGGTGCTCCGCAATAGCCTCCGCAGAACACAGTCCGCTGGAAGCCAACTCCAGCCATGCGGAGTTCTGATACTGCGCTTCCAGATCTTTCCATATTTGTTGCCCTGCTCCCTGGCTTCCCAACGATATCAAGCAGACTTTTTGCTGCCGATGTTCAGCCCATCGAATCAAAGTAGTAACGAATGGAGTGGGTTCCCATTCGAGATCTATCGAACCGAACAAAGCGATTACGACCTGATTCTCAGCAAATCGGATATCGCAGGTATCCGGAACTGGAATATTTCCCGGCAAGGGAAGTATGCCGACCCCCTTGATCCCCGCTCGACTCAAAGCCTCCTGGTAGAGGCGGTTACTGGTATGCATGACATCCGGCTGCCACTTCTGGACGGCATAACAGGTCAGCTGCTTTTGCAAATGTCCAAGCAAGCGGTGCTTCCAGGGCAGACCCGGTTTTTCGCCCAGCCAGATTTCATGAAAGAAGACATGGAGTCGACGCCCCTGACGCAGCTCGTAAATCAATTTCACCATTTCCCATGGGAGTCCGCGCTTTTCGTAACCAAATCCGACCCACTGGAGGCTAAGTGAGTGGAAGTTATTTAATTCGGAAAAATTCTTGATCGTCTTGGTTCGGAGGTGAAATGGCAGCTCAAGATTCAGTCGGAGTTCATTCTTAACATCCGATGTCGAACTGGTCGTCGAACCAAAGGGATCATTAACTGCCACAATAGCACTATTCCATCCTCGCTTCTTCAATGCGCACCCTAAGAGTCGCGTATAGTCGCCAACACCATCAAGGCCTGGTTCAAGCGACGGGACGATCCACATGATTTTGATCATGTTCCCGACGATGAAATTCCCAGCGACAGAAGACACTGCCGGATCGATTCCCGCAATCTCGTCTGTACATCCTCTATTTGATCATGACTCAACATAAGGGCTGAAGAACGCAAAAGCTTAACCGCATCATCTTCATTCAAATCCAGTAACCCAGATGGCCTTAGACAAGTTGAGGGTTCAATTTGAAAGGACGCCACCATTTGCTCGCATTTCGTCGAGTAAAAGAAAGGACATACCGGCTTCCTTGAAATCAATCCAAAAACCAATGCATGAAGCCTTGATGAAACAACGCAATTCACTTGCCCAAACTCACTTAACATTCTCCGAACAGAAGGGCTGTAATGGGTGTGCTTCATCCGGAGACCCTTGAAAACAGTTCGGGCAACTACAGCATCGGTAGGAGTAAAGGGAAGGTGTACTATCTGCCAGCCTTCGTCCAAAAACATTTCTGCTATCCGACGCATTACACCTCGATACCTTTTCGCAAGTTCTCGCCCTTGTAATCGGGTCTCAGCATTTCCACCGGGATAGTATTCGTTATCCTCAAACCCATATTTCGTCCATTTTGTAAGAAATGGAACTACGTTAATCCCGGCAACTTTTTCACCCCCTTTACCGTGGTTATGAGTTATTGGGATGCGATGATGTAAAGCAAGATCAGGTACGACTCGAACGTCGCTCCTTCCCAACCGATCAGCGACTCGCTCAGCGTGGAGCGAAGAACGGCATGAAACAAAAGGGACCTCCCGAAGAAATGCACGATTCTCCCCTCTCAGTGATTCATCCGCATAATCTGCACCATAGATAGCGACCCGGTCCGGGTTTCGTGAAAAATGATTTCGGAGATTTACAACCACATCAGGGAGAACGATAGCGCCACCACCAAGGACAAGTCTTCCAGGTGTCATTATCCTGCCCAAGTCACTAGACAGGATCGGAATAAAATCCGCGTCCACGCCAAGCTCTCGTACTTCATGAAGAAATCCATTTCGCAACGCGATATCTCCAAGGTTTTGACCATGATAGGCTCCTCCCAATACAAAATCCAGACTTCTGTATCGTGCGATTTGCCTCCGCCAATTGACTGATAAGCGAGTAGGGAAAGTGGACAGTTGGCTAATCATTCTCCCGATTGGAGTTTGCGGAGAAATCAATTTTTGAGTAATAAAGTTTATAATGTCTTCGGACAACTTCAGCCCATGAATAAGCTTGCACAGACAAACAGCTGGCTCGGCGCATTGTGAGATGAATTTCTGATATGGAAGTCCTTCGAATTGCATTTGCCAACTCCAGAGGATCGTGTTCAGGCACAACAAATCCGGACTTTCCTTGTTCGACAAATTCAGACAAAGCCCCCGCATCAGATACGATCACAGGCGTACCGCAGGCCAAGGATTCCAGAGGGGTGAAACCCATCAGCTCCGATACCACGCCCTGTGAAGGATCATGGAGGGAGGGAAGGACCGTTACGCGGCTGGTTTGATAGAAGCGGATGACAACTTCGTCGGATGCGGACTCCACAAAGCGCACGTTCAATCCGGCGGCAGCTTTCCGCACTGTAGCACTGTATTCAGGATCGGAATGCCTTCCGACGATAGCCAACTCCAGGTCCAGATCCTGCAGATGTCGAAATGCTTCCAACAAGATGTGGACGCCTTTATGGGGCAAGATTCTCCCGACAAAAAGGATGCGTGGTTCAATCGTGGCCTCTGGGGCCGGGGCAAAACGATCCAAGTCGATGCCTCCGGGAATCGTTGTGATGCGTAAACCCTTACGCCCTGACAATGCGGTCCGGGCATAGTCTGACTGCGCGACCGCAGAGCGGTACCACCGCATGATCGGCAAACGTGTGTGCAGGATACGTCCTCCGCCGCCACCGTGATCCGTGACAAAGACGGGAATGCCAAACAATTTGCCCGCCAGACAGGCCAAATCTCCGACCATCGTGGATATCTGATGGACATGAATCACCCTCGCCTGCCGCAAGAGAGGCAGAAATCTGAAAGCCAACGGATTTTGTTGGGTGAATCCCCATTTGCGGGTGACAGCAGGAAACACCTCCAGGCGGTAGCCGTCCTGCTCCTGTGATATCCTTTTGTCCCCAAAGGAAACCAGGATGACAGGTGCCTGCTTTGCCATGAATCGGCACAGCTCATGCACATAGCGCTCTCCGCCCCCAATGACAGATTCAGGGGAAAAGTAGGTCGGAGATATATGGATGACCGGCTTTTTCAAAAGCTGACGTCAATTCGTAAGGATCAAACAGTTTAAAAAACGAAACAAGGAGGATTACCTAGTGACTCTGGATGATCTCTTCCCAGAGAATGTGGAAGCAGCCATCAAATTTCACGGCTCATTCAAGGATCTTCCTGTGATCATCGGGTTCATTCCGGTTTTCTAAAAATCGACGATCCAACACATCTTTATCCCGATGGCTACGCGACTTGAATAAGAGCATGAGTTCTGCATTGGCAAATGGAATGGATACGTCATCCAATTCAACCCAATCAATCGATTCACGAGCTTGGGAATAATCAATTCCTGATGCCTCGGTCATTAGATCCACAGTGATTTCATCGTTTACTCTTACCACCACCCATTGGGCCAGATCTTCGTCAGCCAGCTCGAGAATCGCTTTGTCCGGCAAGATCTCCATCGCTCGCTTAACCAAAATTTGATTCGATAACTCTCGTTCTATGAGCAGATCAATATCTTCTGTTGCACGAATAAAACCCAATCGGTTGATGGCTACTCCACCGATAACCAAATAGCGGGCACCCAGCCGATTCAGCTCACGGGCGAGCGCAACCAAGTCGCGTTCATCCGGAGGCCTGGTTAATTCGTTTTTTGGTGATTGCTCTGCCATTTTTCAACTTCCTCCCACGAGGCAAAACGAACAACTCCCTTACACTGACCGCTTGCTGATGGGGCCACCAGATGCGCCCGCCTCTGGTTACGCCCAAAGCGTTCCAACGGGGAGGCCCGCACCTTTCCAACTTCTATCACATCTTTACGCGGCAACATATGTCTATTGTTTTACTTGGAAACAGCACTGTCAACCTCACCAATCTTCAAATTTCCATTTCCTTCAGTGCCTCATCCCGTCCGCGGGCCCAGGCGCGCCGGATCCGGCGCTGTTCGGGCAACATCCAGAGTTCCTGCCAGAAACCACGGACGCGCTCTTTCACCGTCGGTTGACGTACTTCAGCTCGGGTTTTGTCCCGTAATGAACGCAAGATGACACCGGAAAACGCCATCCCATGGGCCAGCCTTTCAAAATACTCTACTGTCAGGCGGGAAGCGGGAATCAGATGGGTGAGTTTAAGATCTGGAAACTGGCCGCAAGCCAAGCCCAGATCACAGGCGGTCAAGGCGAGGTCGGTATCCCCATCGGAGATGAGGGAGGACTCCTTGCGGTCCATGGCCAGCCGACGGGAATCTGATTCGATCATGGCCAAGTAGGCATCCGCCACCTCACGACGCACAATCATGCCAGCCCCACAGGGTATCGCGTTGTTTCCCGCATGCTGATAGGATAACAAGTCTTTTTCGATTCGACGCTCCGCCAGCATCCCCCGGAATGGAGCCACCCATTCGGGTGGAGAGGTTTCAAATTCCAGTTCAATGGAACCACCAAAGGCTCCTACGGTCGGATTGTTCTCCAAGTGACCTGCAGCATTTTCCAGATAGTCCGGATCCAGCACATTGTCATCATCGACAAAAACAAGATGCCCGGAGCTTGAGCGAATTCCTTTCAGGCGGGCCGGAGTCAAACCGGGGCAGGACTCAACCACAACGGTCGCACCGGGATGCCAGTCAAGGTTCAACTGGTCCTCAAGAGGCGGGAAGCTTCCGTTATCGATGATGCACAGGGACCATGACTGGAGCGGAAGGGTTTGTCTGCGCAAGCCTTCGATGATACACGCCAATCGATCCAGCGGCGGATTGCGCGTGCAAATCACAACGGTCAAAAGTGGTGGCATCAGTGCTGGACTCCTCTTCTATTCCGGTGCTTTTCAAGCGCATCGCCATAAGCCTTGAGTGTTGCCGCGGCGATATCTTCCCAGAAGAAGCACGCCGCACGGCGACGTGCAGCTTCGCGACGGGCATCCTGCCCAGCTGTGCTTTCACTCCCCCACTCCAATAGTTTTCCGGAAAAGGACTTCACATCGCCTGTTTCGATCAAAGCATCCGCATCCAGAATACTCTCCGGACCAGGCGCATCATACGCCACCACCGGAATCCCAGCCGCCAGCATCTCGACCACCCCGATTCCAAATCCTTCCAGATAAGATGGGAAAACGCCGAAAGACTTCCCCTCGAGCAGAGATGGCAGTTCTTCCGGATCGTAGCTCATGACAATGCTGATCGTACTGCGGTCCGATGGATGAAAGCGGTTTCGAATCGATGTCTCATCCTGAAACAATCCTTTCGCACCCAACAATGTCAGCCTAGCATCCGGCACTTGTTCTCGAACTTTTCGAAAAATCCTGACCAGATCCAGACACCCTTTCCGGTAATCAAACGTCCCGATCATAACCAGTTCCAGTCGACCATTCTCAGGTGGTTGAGCCGAACTCAATGACTCCGCCGTGCTCCGCCGAATCCCAAAAGGAAGGTTGATCAATCTGTCAGCAGAGAAACCGTAGTTCTTTGTCAGTAATTGAACATCACGCTGGTTGCTGACATTGCAGCAGTCAGCCTCACTCAGAGTCCGTTCTGCAAACGCAACGGCCCGTCGAAGACTCCATTGATGCTTCCAAGGCTTCAACCAGCGCCCCAAGCGATGTTTCCACTCCGGACTGGCGGGGATCTTCATGTGTCTCAAGTGCAACTGCAAAAGGACGGATCGCGCCACAAAGAGTGTTTCCGGCGCATATCGGTTTCGGGCGAATGGAAGATATCCGTGATCGTAGTCCACCACATCGTATTCCGATGCGAACATCCTCAGATACTGGTCATACAATGCGGACAGGTGCGCTCTATTGTGTGCGGAGGTTTCTCCCAATTCCCGCGTCAGATCATCGACACCAAGGAGCGTCACTTCGCATCCCAGTGCCAGCAACCCGCTCGCCAGCTCCATCACCACACGGGGGCCTCCCAGTCGAGGATCCAGCCGGTTTTGTGCAAGCATGAGGATTTTCATGAGCCGTAGCGATTCACAGTCGAATTAGGTTCATCCATTCACCCGGGCAGCAGCCAGACCACGTTGTCCCAGAATTTCGAAAAATCGGAAATCACCTGTCGATTACGGTCAGCTATGCGATACCCCAGTTCGGTCTGGCACCATTGGGCTGCCTCACGCTCACGTCGTCCGTGCAACTCAAAGTAGATCATGGGACGTGTTCGGGCCAAAGTCTCACCTGCTCCTAAAAAGGCATCATATCCCCCACCTTCAACATCTACTTTTATCAAATCGGGCGGACGAAGATCGATCATGTGATCAAGGGCACGCACCTCGACCGTGCGTTCTCCACCGGAATGCCCATTCTGATTTGAATTTCGACCTGACAAGTAGCCTTGGGTAGACGCTTCCGGTCGATAGCAGAATGTGCCGATACCATCCTCGCTTCCCAGTGCGACCGGTATCACCTCAACGTTTTCCACAGCATTCAACCCCACATTTCGACGCAGTTCATCGACCAATTCTGCTACCGGTTCAAATGAGATTACGCATCCTTTTGAGCCAACCATTTTTGAGAAAAAAAGGGTCATTTGCCCTCGGTTGGCACCGATGTCGTAAATCGTCATTCCATGGCGGATCGCCGCAGCAAGCTCCTTAAACGGATAATGCGAGCCACCCAGCATGTAGTTGGATGCCATCCCTGGAGCGGATACAAACTGCTACCCTCGCAATGGCCCCCACAAGATGCGACGAACCTTCCCCGGGGGACAAATGATTCGCCGGGCCACACTTTGAAGTATTCCACGAATCATCTGGAAATTCCGACAAATTTGTGCATTTTGTAAGGAATGGAAACGCTTCAAGCGAAGGTCACATCAAAAGGGCAGGTCACACTACCCAAGCAATTGAGGAAATCCTTGTCGATACAGACTGGTGATCGGCTGGAGTTTTCAGTTGATTCAACCCACAATATAATTATTCGGAAAAAACGGACTCCGGGGTCTTCTGCTGGTTGTGGAAAACGCTTTCTAAAGCCCGGGCAAGATCCTGTCTCGATTCAACAAATGGACGAAGCCATTCGAAAGACACTCACCCAAAAACACAGCCGTGTCGCTGGCCTTTCCTAATGGTCGCGTTTGATACCAACCACTTGGTTCGCCACATCCTTCAGGATAACCCCCATCAATGCGAGGTGGTTAAAAGCGTACTGCAAGATGAAGCTCTCGGGGATCGAATCGTGCGGATATTTGATCTCGTCCTTTTGGAAACATCATGGGTTCTACATAGCGTTTACGCCTTTGACCGTCATGCTTGGTCGGAAATCTTGAAAGACCTCCTGGCTGATTCCATTTTCAGCTTTGATAACCCAGCGCAGGTGCGCTCTGCCTTGAAGCATTACCGCCAGGGCAAAGCAGATTTCGCTGATTATCTCATCTTGGAACGTGCGAAATCCGAGGGCCTCGAACTAAAAACCTTTGATAAGAGATTGCTCAAAGAGTTTCGGAAACAGACGAGTTAAGCCTTCACGCATTTGCGTATCCCAAAGCTTGAAGGTTTTTTCCATAGCGCGCATCAAACGCTTCTTTAACCTTCGGCGTAAAGTGATTCTTCCAATCACCGGCCACTCCCTTTCTGAAATGGCTGTTAACGTTTTCCTCACCAGGACGACGTCCTCCGGCCAATTTGGAAAAACGGTGCCGATGCAGCTCAACCAGAAACCATTCGGCTGGAACTTTTTCGAGTCGGAAACGAGGTTGCGGAAGGCGAGCGATGATTCGGCGTAATCGACGATTTAATTCGTCGAACCCGCGCGTTTTTAACCAATCCCATCCAGAAGGAATCTCATCATCTAACACGTCGAGGTGCGAAAACGCCGTCAGCATGGATTGAAAAGGATCGGAAATCAGTTGCTCAAACTTCAATTCCAGAACGCGTTCATCCTGATAATGCCACGTAGCCATATCCTCAAGGTCCGGAGCGCTGAAATCCATTTCCAGCAGTAATCCATCCTCCTGAGAAACCGCCCGTAAACATTTTCGGTGTTCTACCAACTCCGGCCAGCCTTCGGTCGGATGGCTGTTGCGATGGGAAAAATAGGCGGATACGAGAATATCGCGTGGATCCCGGATCAAATGAACGCCGCGTGTGAATGGGACATCCTTCACTTCACTCCACCGCGAATTCCGCATAAAGAGGAAATCAATCTTCTGCTCTTTCCGATAGGCTTCCAAGTCACCACCGTATTGACGGGGATTATCCAAACTCTCCGTCTTTCGGCCAGTCAGACGGCAAACATAGTTCACAAAATGCACGACCCATGTGGTCGCACATTTATGGTGTCCGAAGAAACCGATCAGAGGCTTTTCACTTGTATTCATGGCTTTCGAATCCTGTCCGAACGGATACTGCGGAAAAGGGAGGAGGCAAACACCCTCCAAGCTGTTCCGTTGAACGGTCGTCGCACAATTGAGTTAAAAGCATGTATTCGACAGGTTTTGAGGTACCCAGCGGTAAGCGCTTTTGCGGCCCAGTCAGCGTGAAGTTGCGCCCTTGAATGTGGTCGATAAAACTGTGGAGTCGGTGCTTGCTCCGGGGCATCTCGATAGGCGACCTCCCGCAGCCATCGCCCCGTACGCTCGGCTTGCGCTTCCGCATGGCGCAGGTTCGCACTGGCCGGATGCTGCCGATAGCGTAAGACAGTCTCGCTCAAATTCCCCAATTTCCCGATCTGTCCCAAACGCCAGTACAGATCGAGGTCTTCAATATGCCGATAGGACTCACGGTAGCCTCCAACTCTTCGAACCACTTCCGTCCGCACGATCAGTGTCGGGTGAATCATCGCGGAACCTTTCCCACGTGCAAGCAGGCTCATGATGTCCTCATGCTGCAAAGGAGGACGGGAATCCGCAATCGGCCGGTTCTTTGGATCAACCATCAATGCGGCCCCACCGAGAGCTACCATTTCCGGCTCCATTTGCATTCGCTTTACCTGCTGTTCCAACCGTTCAGGCAGAGCGATGTCGTCAGCATCCATTCGGGCTAACAGGGGGGCGCGGGCCAGCTCAAGGCCCCGATTCAGTGCCATGACAATGCCCCCGTGTTCCAACTCTATCACACGGAATCGCTGATCGTGAGCAGCGAATTTCCGGCTCATCTCAAGCGACCCATCTGCCGAACCATCGTCGACGATCAGGCACTCAAAATTGTTTTCTGTCTGAACGCGCAGGCTTTCCAAAGCTTCCCGCAGAAACCTTCGGCAATTATAAACCGGCAAAACAACGCAAATCCGAGGAGACATTATGGGTTCACAACCTTTTCAGTCACAGCTTCCTGACGATACCAACATTTCGGAAGCATGAGCGGCGGGACGGGGCGGTTGTCACAATCAAGGGGATGGGGAAAGTCCGTTCGATACGAAAGCTCAGAAAATCGGTCATTCCTCAAAAACGTAAACTCCATCACACCGGGGATCTCAATCGAATCTCGTTTCACCGAGCCACAGTGATTATTAGGATGAAGGTGGACGCAGGAATGGGTCTTCAGGATGCGGTTGAAAGTAAGAAACTTTTCCCGAAAGAGCTGGGAGTTTCCCCGAACGAGGTGATCCAAACCATGAAACTCAGCCACAATAATCCGGAATCGTCGCATCAATGCATCCGAGGTGGCCAAAAAAACTTCATACTCATGACCTTCGATGTCCATTTGCATTATGAAATCTGAAGATTCATCGGGAACGGACGAAGCCACCCAATCGTCGAGCGTCATAAATCCCTCTCGACGCACTCCTCCCAGAAAGCATTTTTTGAAGAAGAAGCGTTCATGCTTGTCAGGGGGGCCATCGACAGACCCGTCAGCAAGAAATACTTTCATCCCACGCACTGCGCAATCATGTTCAAAGCCTGAAACAAAGTTAACCCCTGGAGAAAAACACGCACTAACCCCCTCCAAGTCATCCGGAATCAGATACCCTCCATCCCCCATCGGACCGAACCGAATTAGTTTCTGACTGGGCGATCGCGGATGAAGAGATTTTATCAATGCACGAATTCTGTGGGCACGCGTGCGCCAGCGAACCCAATGGACAAGGGTCCGGGCACTAGACTTAAGCTTTGAACAACGCTCAACCATAACTGCTCAAATCCAGGTTTTGCTACGATGAATTTCTCGCTGAAGGCATCTAACAGTTGCAAAAAAACATACTTACAAGCCGGACAAAAAGTTTTCTATCAGATATCGTCCGCTTTCACACAAGCGAATCGACTCGCACCGCCACCCTTCCCGCTGTTGTTCACCCACGGCCTCCGCTTGCTTGCAGAGTATATTCAAAGGGATTCCCGCTTTATCCCCGGAGTGATAGCGTTGCACGCCACCAGGATATAACGCTTCGAGCCCATCAAACTTCCCCCGATAATAGCTTGTGGCCTCAATACCTACGACCGGAACTCCCTGCGCCAATGCAAACAATGCAGCATGGTAACTGCCGGTGATGACAAAACGACAACGTGCGGCCAGAGCCATGACATCCCTCGGTGTCTTCGGCCGGATGTAAGCGGCATCAAGACAGCCCTGTGGGATGCACGAAAGTGCCGACCGCTCATCCGAGGCATCTTTCACAAAATCAATCGGAACTGGCAGAAAGGTTTGCTTGTCTGCCTTGGCCATTTCTTCGAGTTCAACCTGAATCCGTTCGAGCGCTCTTGCGTCCATCCCGGCATATTCAGTTGCCCGAATGTTCAGACCTATCGGAGCGGATCGGTCGATCCCCTTTCCATTGGCCTCAAAGTCCATTATCTCCAAGGCATCATCCCCTGTAACGTGACCATCGATCCCTTCCGCCTTGAGCCAAGCGGGGCCCATTGTTGGCTCTCTTAGTCCGACGACCTGAGACCGGCTCAATACGTGTTTTGTCGCCCGCACTAGACGCTCATTTTTGATTGGACCGATGCCTTGTCCGAAAAATGCGGTCGGTTTTTCCAGAGCTTGGGCAAGACTCAAGTGCGTTAAGACCCGGAAGGCATGATCAGCGAAACTATCCGTCAGGTAGCCTCCTCCAGTCGCGATAATGGCGTCACAGGATCGGAGAAGGTGAATCCATTCAGCAGCGGATGGATCAACACGACTCATCCTTCCAAGGTTTTGCTTCATCCTCAACACCCTCTTCTCCTGTTCCCATTGTAAAACCCATCCCCGCAGTGGTGATGGAATCAGCCGATGGGGAACCGGAAACAGCCTCCGCCTCTCCAATACCTGAGGCAGTTGATGAGGAACCGGCGATGCATCCGGAGCAAAACGTTCCAAACGATCCGAATCCGAAGTAATGACCCGCAACTCTGCTTGAGGCACAATGGAGCGGATACGCTGAAGGGCTCCTTGCAACATGGCGACATCACCAAGGTTCCGCAGGTGATAACCACTGTGATCGATGATTAAGCGCACCACAATAAACGAACTTGCCAGTTAAATGGGAATAACGCCCACCGATGAGCGCACCTAATCACGCACAGAATCCATGCCTTCCAGAATTCTGCGCGTCCGCCAATTAGTCGAGTCAATGCCGTAATACTGACCGATGTAATTCAGATCCTCGCAAAATTCTTTGGCCAAGCCCAGTTCCTCTTCCGGACTGAGCTTTCGAAGCGGCAATGGTTTACCCAGGACTGGCAGTTTCGATATTCCCAAACGCTCCAGAGCATTCAGCAGCTTCGGGTATCGAAACAGGCGCGAACGATCCACCAAATGCTCCCACATCCTTTTAGGTGCTGCTTTCGCGAGGAACCGGGGATGACTGACAAAACCATCAGGATTCACTCCGAGATGTTTTGCCACCCTGTGCATCGTCAACCCGGGATCTGTACTCAAAGTGTCCTGCGCAACTACAAGAATTGCCTCCCGCCGAAAATGACTTTCGAACGATTCAAGATGGAACTTATACGCCGAAGGTCTGATGGTCGCTTCTATCGGAACGACCCCGAAGTGGTTCCAACGAAGCCTTTTGACTCCAAAATTAAAGTGGCTTTCGAGACGGTCCAAAGGATCACGAACAATGTAAATCAGTCGCGCATCCGGGGAGAATCGGTGAATATTCCGAGCAATTGAGGAGGTTGACCGGGAAGAAGTGTAGGCGGGAGATGCTTCCATTCTCACCCTGCTGGTTCCGGCAGACTCTCTCCAAAATCGATCGTAGTCGCGCCCCTCCTCTTCGGCTGTGAAAAAGTTTGTCTCTTTCGGATAAGCCAAAGCGATTTCAGGGTGCCCCTTACAGTTATAAAAGAGACTCGAAGTCGCCGCTTTTGCCGCGCCAATGATGATACCGCAGGTGATTCCAGTCGAGGCTGATGCTCGCATGTTGCCTTGTTTATGTGCGGTGCCTGTCACTTATCAAAGTTGATCCAACAACAGTCGTTTGCCGTTTACGCCATGGTTCATTCCACATCGATTGACCTGAAAATACAGTCGTTTGCTTATGATGAGCAATCAACGGGTTCCTGCCGAAGAAAACGCGGAAACAATTGAAAAATCCATCGATCCCGCTCGTACCCATCGGCTAATTCCCGCGGAGTGTAGAACAAATTCCAGGTTTCTTCGCTCTTTCG
Organism: Verrucomicrobiota bacterium; assembly: GCA_050485245.1. Taxonomy (GTDB): domain Bacteria; phylum Verrucomicrobiota; class Verrucomicrobiia; order Opitutales; family Oceanipulchritudinaceae; genus JBJHBA01. The sequence goes on from JBJHBA010000005.1 coordinate 60,378, forward strand.
CTCACTGCCATGGGGAAGAATCCGGTCGGAATCCCTGACCTTTGTCGCGACATCGCGGGAGAATCCGTAATCCTCCAGTAAGATACCGAGATCCTGATTCAGTGAATCCGTATGCAGAAACCTGACACCCGCAACCGATTGACGCATGCGTTCAAGATTGAAGGAGCCGTTTTTCAGCGCCATGAGGTCTGCGCTAAAATCATTCGAAAACCAATGCAAAAAGAGGAGCGTGAACCGACCGATCCCAGTGTCCTCCGAGTCAGGAAAATATTTCCGGACCCACTCATGATTGGAAGCTTCAAGATACTCCGTGAATGACAGGTTCGGATAGGAAGGGTGCCTCGCAAGCCCTGGGTAGGATTCCGGGCGCTTCCGCCACCAGCCGAAACGATAGTTGGAAACATACCAATCGTGAGGGTGCCGGACGCAGCCAATGACAGGGAGGTCGCGCCACTGCCGGGGAATGTCACACCGCTTCCCGTGTTTATTGAGTTGGGCTAGAATGCGTAATGGCGGCCTCGCAGTCAGTCGGAAGAGGAATCTCCTTAATCCCTTTCGGTCTCCACCGGTAGCCCGAATTAACATTTTGGATACAAACGTACCGCCAGTCTTCGGTAAATGGACAAAAACAAATCGATCGGTAACTATCATTCTTTCAATCCCAAAATCACGGACCCCGTTTACGCCCAAACCAATACCAGATCCAATAACCTAAAGGCGTTCTGAACCATCCTGACCGCCGCAGTTCTCTGAGGAATTCGCCGGTGAACGGATGACGGCAACCACGCTGCCACGGTTTGCTCGCACTCGTAAAATGGACAATCCATGGATCGACACGCAGTGCAGGCATGAGTGCGGAAATTTCATCCCGAAAGGGTGAGGCAGGCCACTCATCAAATCGAAAAACAGGGTGCATTTGATTCCAGCGGGGATCGAGTTTGCCCCAGCGTCCGGGCAACGTCATATTCAGCGCCAGCTGGTCGTTCAATTTGATTTCCTGGCTGGAGTTGCGCCAAGCCATATCAATGGCATGCTCACTCACCTTTTCATCCCGCCACCGCTTCAAGTTCATCAAGAGTACTCCAGCATTAAAGCAGGGTGAATCTGCGGGTATCCCAAGCGATTCATATTCCGGGATACCATATTTGCAGGAAGCATAGGGTGCTCCAAATCCTTGGACGGCACAGGCGGGGAACGCACCCGAGTCCTCATTAAACAAGTCTTCCACACTGCGCCGGACAAGAAGGTCGCAGTCGAGATAGAGAATTTTTTCAATCCCGGGAACAAGGTCTGGGAGTAGCAATCGATAGTAAGTTGCCACTGTCAGATGTCCCCGAATCTTCAAATCACGCAAGGCTGATACCTCCGGAGCGAGCCAAACTAAGCGTGTCTTTAGATGAGCCTTTTGTAACGACTGCTCAATCCTTCGACGATGAGAAGAGTCCAGTGTTCGATTGAGAACATAGACATTGAGCGATACATCCGGTCTTAGATGTGACCCCAGCGAAAACAACATCACGGACAAGGGCATCGCGTAGTTTTGGTCAACGGCAGCCGCAATACTGATCTCAGCATTTCCCATGATAAATGGCTTTCTATGTCGTGCCAACATCGACAGAACACAATACCAAGCTTCAACAGATGCGATTGCGCATCCATTTCCACAGCCGTCGAATTCGATAAAGACCTCCACGCCAAATTGAAGGCGATGGCAACGATGGACAATCAGGAGGTGAAAATCTACTCCAATGTGTTCGAGTCAGAAAACGCTGTGCATAGCGAAGAATGCGCTCATTCCCACTTCGATCCCAGGGTTTTTCAGAGCCTACAAAATGGAATACAGCGGGCAAATTCGGATCGACATCCTGACCACGGTTAAGGAAAACCCTTTCATTAAAGCGTCGAGGCAGTATCTTCCATTCTCCAGCGAATACACGATTGAGAATATACTGGTCGCTATTCGCCAGGCGGCAATCTTCATCATCCAAGATATCCCAAAGGTGTGCTTCGAAACCTGCCTCTCGTCCTCGATTGAGGTCAAAGACAAGTACACCCGAATTAAAATATGGCAGATCCATCACTTCCTCCGGAATCGGTAAATCGGGACGTGACTGGGAAAAATCCCGAAACAGGTAATTCCCCAATCCCTGACAAGCACCCAAAGGTTGTTCATCAAGTGGAAAATTAAATATCTCCGCCGGGTTAATATTGAACATCAGGTCCGTATCGAAATAGTAGACTTTCTCTGCCTCTGGAAAAAGCTCAAAGATAAATAATCGGGCATTAGCTTCAGCGGAAAAATGCTTGGACCGAGGTAATAATTCACTTCCACGGCGGAGGATTTTTTCACCTTCAATATAGTTCAGTAAAAACTGCCCTGAAGAACCTGCGATCGAATTCAAATAGCTTTCAAGAGAAAGCAGATCATGAGGTTGCAGATCACTGCTTATAAGATTAAAGCGTAGTGGCTCGGTCCCATGATAATTCCAGATAAGAGACCCGATGGTCAAAGCCGTTCCCGAAAGGAATCTTCGATTGGATGCGAACAGGATCTCAATCATATAATCTATACTTAAAACCAGGTGATTATTACCACGAAAGAGCTGAACCCGTTCTGGAGCTACCAATCAAGTTGAGGCACCTGCATTTTTAGATCATTTAAAATTTCACTTAAAGACCTATTTGTATCAATAAAATGGATACTTAAACCTCGCCCAAGGAAAATATCACTAGCAATCCCCAAAGCAACCTGAGATTGTTTTACTGATTTCCTCAACTCCATTAAATCTTTAAATTTTTCACTATTTCTAGTCGACAATCGAGATTCAACTACATCGGGATCACAGGTGCAGCAAATGACAATATCAGGCAGGCTAACCATGTTGAAATATTCCCGCACTATTTCATTGTCTCCAGTCATCCGGTGTAAACTATGACCACGCTGCAGAAGTCCTTCATCAATTACAAATGTTTTGGGACAAATCGAACGAAGGGAATCAACTGTTTGCATAACATTAAGGCTCTGCATAAAAAGCCGTATTGTACGTGACGTATCGCGACATAACTCTTTTTGCTGAAATGTACTCTGCAGAAAAAAATCCATCAACTTCAGATGGCTTTCGTCCAAGCTAAGATTGCAAAGTGCAGTCCGGGATATACGTCCAAATGTAACAAGATCAGCAATACGTTTCCGCAGATCTCTTGTCGGAGGGGCAGTGGGAATCCAAGAAGCATCTTTCCGAACAAAAACACAAGCACGTGGGGCACTCGATTTCAGATGTCTCCACAATGTGCTTTTTCCTGCACCTGGAACTCCAAAAAATTCGATTACCAATCCCATTATATATTCCAGTTATTCATAAAAATGGACTATTTATCCATTTCAAAATCGAATCTTGCCCGAACAAAAAACAGTCCATTTCGACCCGAGAATTGAGCACCCGAGCCATAAACATCCTGAGGGTAGACAGTAAAAGATAGACAGCGATCACATACATCCAACTTTCCCATTTGAGCATCAGAGAGAGAGAGCGTAACCCAATATTCACCATGGAGCAGTGGAAAATCGTCGATACTGAACCAAACTCGACCCCGGCGACCTGCGAGGCGTCTATTATCCGTATCCAAAATCTTACTTGTAAGCGAGAATAGCCGTAGCCCCGCCGCATTCTCAACAATCATACCAACCTTTGCGTTTTGCATCTCTCTGGGTGAATCGAATTCAACACGCAAACGGAATTCTCCGCCCATTGCGACTTTACTGGTTGATGGGCTATTGGTTCCTTCGAGAACTGCAACAGTCAGGCCTCGATACTCGGGTTTTGTTCGTGGATACGCACTCAACTGTTGAACGGGTGGACCTTGTTTTACCCCTTGCTCCCGAAAATACAGTTCAACTATTTCATCAACTTCCCCTTCTTGCTCCACTCCCCCCTCTTTCAGCAATAGCGCACGATGGCATAACCGCTGCACCATCGGCATTTGATGACTGACGAAAAGAATGGTCCGCCCTGCCCGCGCAACTTCTCCCATTTTCCCCAGGCACCTTTTCTGAAATTCAGCATCTCCCACTGCCAATACTTCATCGATGATGAGTATCTCCGGCTCCAGATGCGCCGCCACTGCGAATCCGAGGCGCACACGCATCCCGGAGCTGTAGCGTTTGACGGGAGTGTCGATGAACTTTTCGGTCCCGGAGAATTCGACGATTTCGTCAAATTTACGGGCGACTTCCGCGCGGTTCATGCCCATGATGGCACCGTTGAGGTAGATGTTTTCGCGTCCACTGAGTTCGGGGTGAAAACCGGTGCCGACTTCGAGCAGGCTGGCCACACGTCCGCGGAGAATGGCGCGGCCCTCGGTGGGTTCGGTGATGCGGCTGAGGAGTTTGAGGAGGGTGCTTTTGCCCGCGCCGTTGCGTCCGATGATACCGAGAACCTCGCCTTCGTTCACCGTGAAAGAAATGTCACGCAGTGCCCAGAAATCCCGCTCGTCCTCTTTGACCAGTTCACCGCGCAGTCGCATGACGGCATTCTCGATCTCATTGCGCAGGCTGCCCGCTCCGATTTTACCGAGGCGGTAGCGCTTTCCGAGATTTTCGACTTCGATGATAGGGGGCATTTTCTTAAAAGTTAAAACGCTGAAAACAGTGGTCAGGATTTGAAAAAAGGTGCGATCTGATGCGATTCTGGAAGGGGATAAGCAGGCATCTGATAAGGCTCAGAATTCGATGGTCCCAGACACCAGTTGTTCCATCCTGACAAACCGTGAATCACCCTTCATATACTGGCGAAAGGGGCTGAACACACCCAGATCGAATATGAAGTCATCATAGATAACCATTGCCCGGCCAAGAATGATAGCCAGAGCACTGAAAGCACTCTTTGCGGGGATCAGGATGTCCGCCCGGCTCATGAGATGTAGTGTGTTGAAAGCATCTTCCTGCAAATGAAAAAGGATGTTGTCGATCATCGCACCGCCTTCCAAATAAATGCGGGCATGGGTGTCGTCGACAAACTCGAACCGCTCGAAATCCTCCTTCTTGCCATCACTGAAGACATGAAACCGAATCGGTTTCCGATGTGCTGACATGTTCGCATGGATTCTGGCGATGAGATCGATGTAGTAGTCCTCCAATACGTACCGCACGAGGTGCCCTTCATCGCGATCAGATCCGCCACGAACAACATCCCAGACATCACCCCGTCGGATGTGAATGGCCACTTCAGTGAAATGTCCCTCATAGAGAGTCCGGTGATTTCGAACCGGGCCACGGGCAAAGCGATCCCTTACCGCGTCCACGAGATCCGGTGAGAGCGTGTACTGCCATTCCCCTGGGTTACGGACGAATTCAAAAGAAACCGGAACAATCCGGTTTTGATTCACGTCGAAAAAAGCTTTCTTACCCTTCCCGTCAAAAACCGCACGGTCGGGCCTGCGATCCATGTGTGTCATGACATCCCATTTTCCCCGGCTTGACACCAAGTCGGAAAGTGCAAGCTCCCCTTCCCCCAGATTGAGAAAACACTCCCAGTCGTTTGCCCATTGATCCGGTTCCATTCCGGCACCTTTCGGATCGGATGCCTGATGGGCCACACCAAGAAACGGCAGATGCAGATAGCGGGCTCCCATATCCCGGGCCAGATGCATCACCCCAATCCTGTGCATGGCCTGTATCCCAACTCCATCACGTCGATGGGTCGGCATAAAGTAGAGGCCCTTACCAACTGCTGCGCATGCACCCGCATCCGGATAGATCCGTGTCGTTTGCCGGATAAGAGAATAAGCCGCAGCACCGGGAATCCACCGTTCTGCTTTGGTTCCTATCCAGTTTTGAAATGAGAGAACCACTTCGCGTATCTGCTTCCTGAATTTCAGTGTTTCAGTTTTCAGCTATTCTTCGCTCTGGCCACTTTGTTCCGTCAGCGTTTTCCTACACCGTGTCCACAAAAGTCCGTTCTGTGCGCTGGAAGGTGAGGAAGCCGAGGAGGAGAATGGGCAGTGTAATGGCCAGGGAAATACAGTAGTGAGTCCACTCGAAAGTTCCCACTCCGAGAAATGCGAGGCGGAACCATTCGATGATGGGGGAGGCGGGGTTGATCTGGGCAAGCCAGAGCCAGCGTTCGGGTACTTCGGAGAGCGGGTAGATGATGGGCGAGGCATACATCCAGATCTGCGCGAGGAAGGGCACCAGATGGCTGAGATCCCGGTATTTGGCGGTGAGCGAGGAAAAGAGAAGTCCGAGTCCAAGTCCAATCAGCATCAGATGCAGGAGCATCAGGGGCAGCATCCAGGCGTAGGCGGTCAGCGTTAGCTGATTACCCACTTCGGTGAAATAGCGAAAATAGATCCAGAACCCGGCGAGGCTGAGGCCTTGGAGGACAAAGGGAACGAACTGGATGGCACAGGTTCCCAGCGGAGGGATCAGCCGGGGGAAATAGACTTTTCCATAGAGTCCCGCGTTGGCGGTAAAACTGCCGGCGGTTCCGGTATAGATATTGGAGACAAAGTGGAAGCCGAGGAGGCCACATTGATAGAAGAGAAACTGGGGCAGGCCATCGGTGGAGATCCCGGCGAAGCGTCCGAAGATGACGGTAAAGACCATCACCGTGATGAGCGGCTGGATGATGTACCAGGCCGGGCCGAGCACGGTCTGACGGTATTTGGAGAGAAAATCCCGCCGCACCATGAGGTAAAGCAGGTCGCGGTAGGCCCACAACTCCGCCACCCGCGGTTTCCACCAAGGACGGTTGGACTCAATGACTATTTCGCCGGTGAAATGCACTTTCTTAAAAGCTGAAACGCTGAAAAACTGAAACGCTGAAAGCTGTGAGGGAAATGGATTATGGGGAAAAGCTGAAACGCTGAAATAATGAGCGGAGCCGTTTGGGCTCAGCCTTAACGGAGGTTTCGGCGAACCTTGGAGATGATAGAGGTAAAGATGGCGAGGAGTTCGCCGCACTCAGCGTGTAGGTCAAGAAGCACTGGATCGTCTATGCCGCAATCATCGCGGAGCAGCTCGATCCAGAGCTGAGTTTCATCAGCTTCTTGTAAGAGACCATCCAATTTTGAACAGAACTCGATATCGGAGCGAGCACGGGAGGCTTCCCGGGTGTGGGCCGCAACCGAAGTGCCCGATCTCAGCAGTTGCGAGCCCAAGATACGCACCTCATCCCTCTGGCGCGGGAGCTTCGTAAAGAGACGCACGATCCGCGACGCGAACCGGGTCGTTCTTTCCCGCAATTCTTCTGTAATCCTCATTCGATTCGAGCTGATTCGCTTTTTGTTTTCGGCCTTAGGAGTCTTTACCAGTTCGATTTCAGCGTTTCAGTTTTTCAGCGTGTCAGCTTCTAAAAAAGGCACAACGCTGCCGCCCTCGGTCGTTCGTGCAAATTTGGCTGCGAAACCGATCTGTCGGTAAATTGAACTGGGGTGAAGGGTCCCATGAAGGACCGATGAGGCTTGCGTGCTGAGGGTGTCTCAGCAGCGCAAGACGCGTTGATGGGGAGATTCCGAGGCGTCCATGTGGAGGACTTCGGTCGGAAGCTCGACATTGATTTGTTGACCTAAAAGCTCGAGTAACACCTTGACCCGGTGCTTGGCGGGAACGACGCCGGTGATGATACCATTCCAGTTGAGGAAGGGACCGTCGGTGACGGTCACCGCACTGCCCACCTGAGGGGGCGGATCCGCATCTTCGACCGGTTCCCCATCTTCCCGCAGGCGTGACCTGATTTCCTCGATGAAGCGATCGGGAATGCGGGGAACAATGGTCCCATAGGAGACAATGCCACGCACGCCCTGCATCGACATGACGTGGCGGAAGGTATCCTTCAGCGGGGTGCGGACAAAGGCATAGCCCGGAAAGAGGGCTTCGACAAAGCGCACTTTGCCGCGGGCGGTTTTTTTGGTGAAGCGGATGCGGGGTGAAAAGGCATCCATTTCCCCACGCTTCTGAAGAAAGGTCACCGCAAGGTGTTCTTTTTTCGGATGGGTTTTGAGGCAATACCAGCCTAGTTCGCAGTTGTAGAGGTTGGGCATGAGCGAAAGAGAAAATTAACGATTCACAAAACGGGTGAGCGGCCCCATCCAGCGGAGGGCGGTGCGGTGCCACTGGCACATTTTTTCAAAACGGTTGCGGTAGTGTTCCGACTCGCCGGGGACAGTATCCAGCGTTGGCCGGAGGGCTTCGAGGCGATGGCGGGATTCCTCGACCTGAGGGAGGAGAACCTCGCGGAAAAAACCACTGACAAAGCGCCTGAGCTCGATTTCGGCTTCAAAATAATCCTTCCGGTCACCAGGCACATAGACGACTTTAACGGCTTTGAGCGCCTTCAACTGACGCAGTCCCTGACTAACCGAACCAAGACTCATCCCCAATTGCTCACGGATCTGCTCCATTGACTGGGGTTCGGAAGAAACGTAAAGGTGGCCATAGATCTCTCCGAGGGAACGGGGAAAACCCAATGTCTGGACCATGCGCCGAACCGTATCAATCAGCTCACGCCGGACCAGCAGTTCTTCGGCAGAAGTGGTCTCAGCTGAAGTCGGCGTAGGCATGATCCCCTAAGCATCGCCATTTTCAGCTAAATTTCAATAAAAATTGAAACAACTGAAGAGCCAGGGGGCAGAGGCGCGTTGCGCCGGTGTGACAGTGGTCGGTGGAAGGGTGGTTTTTCGTTCTTCGTTCTTGGTTGAAAGCTAGGGGGGAAGATGGGAGCCCAGTGCGCAGCGCCGGGTGGTTGGAAGGATAAAACCTGAGGGCTGAAGGCCCGATCTATCGAGGGGCCGACCTTGGGACGGGCTTTCAGCCCTTAGTTGGAGTGGAATAACCCATCCCAGGGCGCTGCCCTGGGATGTGATGGGGTACCCCTTCGGGACTGGGTTTGCTTGTTTGCCGAAGGCGCGTTGCACCGGTGCCCCTCCCTTCGCCCACCGTCACACCGTCACGCTGCCCACCGTCACGCCGGCCCACGGGGCCATCTTCTATTGCGCTCTGTGTGTGCTATTGCGGCAAAAGAAAATGCGTGAAGGGAAGGGCTCAATCAGCGTGGGACACCCAAAGGCGATCCTAGGCGGCGCAGGGACGCACCGCCCTACCTCCCAATGCACTTTCGATGTGGCACTGCTCAACCCACCCGTTAATCCGACCACTATCTTCCATCTCCCTTGTCGTCTTTGGTTGGTTTCGACTTGGTGGATGGCGCAGAATGTTCCAATCTAGGCGGCGATGTCCAAATCCATCAGCATGGCAGATGTGGCGAAGGCGGCCGGTGTTTCCAAGAATGCGGTGTCGCTGGCCATGCGTCATGATCCGCAGATTCCGGAGAAGACACGGAAGCGGATCCAACAAGTGGCGCAGGATTTAGGCTATCGATACGATCCCTCGGCGGGGGAACTGATGGCCCGGATCCGGAAAAAGGATAGCCGTCCCCGGGCGACGATGGCCCTGTTCAATGCCCATCCGGATCGGGATGCGTTTTCGCGCCATGCGACCATTCCGACCTATGTGGCGGGTTGTCGGCGACGGGCGGAGGAGCGCGGCTATGGCCTGGATCCATTCTGGATGCATGATCCTGATGTGCGCGGTCCGGCTCTGTTACGCATCATGCGATCCAGGGGGCTGAAGGGTGTTTTGATTGTGGGGATGATGAAGACCAACCGGATTCCGGAGCATTTCATGCCGATTGTGGAAGCCTACCCCTGCGTGGTCACCGGTGTGCGCACCCGCCAACCGGCTTTATCCTTTGCCTGTGTGGACCACTACAATCTGGCATTGCGTGCCTTTGAACGCGCACTGGATCTCGGGTATCAGCGACCTGGGCTGGTCCTTGACCGGACGATTGACGCTCTGGTCGATGGAAGGTTTTCCGCGGGTTACATGATGGGTCAGCAGCTTTTGCCACCCGAACAGAGGTTGTATCCATTTTACGAGACGGAAGCGGCCCGCAAAGACCCGGGCGGCTTTGCGGAGTGGCTGCAACGGGAACAGCCGGACATGATTTTCACCCTGTATCACGAAGTCCGTGAATGGCTCGAACAGTTGGGGAAAAAGATTCCAGAGGATATCGGACTGGCTCAACTGGAGCGAAGGGCCAAGCATCCGGACTGGGCTGGGATGGAGCAGCACAACGATCTTTCGGCGGAAGCGGCGGTGGACATGCTGGCCGGAATGATTTTGCGCGGGGAGCGGGGTCCACCCACGTTTCCCCGAGCCTCCCTGATGGGAAGCAGCTGGAAAGATGGGCCCACCCTGCCCCCCAAAGCAGGCAAAACCTAAGGCTTCCTGGAGGCGCCGCGTTCAGCCCTGAAATTTACGGATATCGACAAAGCTGCCGCTTTCCACCTGTGCCAATTTTGGCAGCAGTTCGACACAGCGTTTCCCGGCGGTGGCGGCATCAGGCATATCGGAAGTGCCCTTGGCCTGTTTGAGGCGGGCGACAGTTGAAAAGCGCTCATCATCAGGAAGCCCAGTCAGGTAATCCTGCATAGCGGTGTCGATCAGGCCTGGGGCCAGAGCGGCGAAATGGATATCGGGCAACTCGGTGGCATAGAGCTTGATCAACATATTGAGTGCTGCCTTGGAAAGGCTGTAGCCATTCCAGCCACGGCTGCCTGAGACTGCCGCGCCGGAGGAAATCGCCACAATCTGGCGGATGGAAGGAACCGTCTCCACCAGCCCATCTATAATCCATTTATTGGCCCAAAGATTAATCTCCATGGTCTCACGAAGTGAATCAAGGTCGGTATCCCGCATATCCTGAATGGGCGGAAGCACGCCTGCATTGAGGATCGCATAGTCAAGGGAAGGCACTTCTTTCAGGAGTTGTCGCAAGGCCGTCATACCAGCCTCTGCATTCTTCAGGTCGATTGACTGAAAGTGAAACCGCCCGGGAAAGGCCTCGGCCAGCTCTGGATTCTCCCGGCGACTGCAGCCCCATACCTCTCCGCCGCCTTCAAGAACGGCCCGCGCCATTCCCATTCCTAGTCCGGAACTGACTCCGGTGATAAACGCTTTTTTCGATTTCATGAAATGACTCTATCATAAATAAGAAATTTGGCCAGAAGAGCTACCCACCGATCAATCGATCAAGGCCTGCTTGAGACGCCCGGGGAAGTTGGTAGTAACGGATTGCACGCCCATGTCGAGCAGGCGGCGGGCTCTCAGCGGATCATCCTCAGTCCAGACATGAACACCATAACCCGCGTCGAGAATGGCTCCGACGAAATCGGCACTGAGGGCGGGATGCGCCTCGAGGCCGACTCCATCGGCACCGCTTTGCTCAAGGGTATGGAGGATGCTTTCCGGCCCAGGGCGCAATCCTCCGGGCCAACGGCGCAGCTTGGTCAACCAACATGCTTCTCCTTTCGGATGGAGTCGCTTATACCCTTCCACTACCCGTTGATCAAAAGCGATGACCATGATTCGGTGCAGGGGAACAGACGAAACCTGCAGCACATTGCTCAGAGCAGGCAAAATTTCCGGCCCGGTTTTCACTTCAAGATAAACACCTTTCCCTTGAGGCACAGTCCGCAGGAGTTCAGTCAGACTAGGGATCCGCTCGCCCTTCCAGCGTTCACCCTTCCACGCTCCGACATCGACCTGACGCAATGCAGAGAAGGATGATTCGCTCACAGTGAGATTGAGATGGCCTGTCCGCTTCGTTGTGGAATCATGGATACAGACGACCTGCCCATCTGCTGTCAGGTGACAATCCGCTTCGACCACATCCGCATCTTGACGCCACGCCTCCTGGAAAGCGGCCAAAGTGTTTTCGGGAGCAAGCCCGGAAGCTCCACGATGAGCGACAATACAAGGAAACACACTCGACATGTTCCGACCCTAGGGAAAAATCCATACACCGCAAACGGAAGTGGTCCGTGCGTCAAAAATTTGAAAAAAACCGGGATCACCTGAAAAAGCTTGAAAGTGAACATCTGGGCATTTAAACATCTGGCTACATGAAAAATCTAACTGTTCGCCAACAAGAAATTCTCGGGTATCTGCAAAACTACATGAAAGACAACGGTTACTGGCCGAGCTTTCGGGAGATTGAGAGTCACTTCGGTTTTCGCAGTACCAATGCGGTCACCGGCCACCTTAATGCACTGGAAGAAAAAGGCTATATCAGCCGGGTTCCGGGGGTGGCGCGTGCCTTCCGGATCAACCTTGGACTGGCGGATGAGAACGTGCCGGAGGAATCGCTGGATGTGGTTGAGATTCCCATTTATGGACATATCGCCGCTGGTTTTCCGGATGGAGTGGAGACCGGAGGTGAGATCGGGAGGCTGCAAATCGATGTGCAGTCCGCCGGTATCCGCCGCTCGCGCCGCTCATTTGCCCTGAAAGTGCGGGGAGAAAGTATGATCGACGCAGGCATTTTCGACGGCGATACAGTTGTGATCGAGCAATGCCCACCGGAAGATGGGAATATCGTGGCTGCGCTGATCGATGGGGAGACTACCTTGAAGCGTTTCATCAACAAACCCGGCAAGCCCCCCTATCTCAAAGCCGAGAACAAGAATTTTCCGGAGCTGTATCCTGTTTCGGAACTTGTAGTGCAAGGCGTGGCCCGGGCAGTTGTCCGCAGCTTATAGGCCTGCACTCATTTTCATTTCAGGGTTTCAACGCACAGCGGACATTCCGCGCTGAAAAGTGTGCCTGGGGACCGGCAGAAAATCTGCCGGTGGCCCCCAAGCGATAAGCCGTAGCTTAACGTCAGCAACCTTCTGCTGTTTGGGATTCCACAATCCCCCCTTGCCAGGTCGGACAGAGATAGGACATGCACGCGACAGGCACGGTAATGAGGATTCTCCCGTATCCTCTTGCGCAAAGAGCGCTACTACCATGACAGAGCCAGAGATCAGATTGTGGAAAAACAGACTGTCAACTAACGTGGCCGGAGTGTAACAGATGTGTATCACATTCGTCTACAGGTTTAATTACCCGAAAATGGGTAATCAAACCTCTTGCATTTACAAATTTTTCCAGAAAACACCCTGGGTAAACCCCTATCAAAGGAGTGGAGTATCTCCCTGTGTACACCTATCAGCCAGACTTTCTCCAGACAGGCTAAGTACAGTCTACTGAAAAGTAGAGCAATCCGGGAGTATCCGGTTTGGCCAATTCTATTCGGCGATGAGCTGGTTTTTGCAGTTCTGCAAAAGCTTGTAGCGGTAGGAATCACGGAGGGCTTCCCAGCTGGCTTCAATGATATTGGGGTTGGCCCCGCAGGTCCACCAGGAGCGCTCGCCGTCAGTTGATAGGATCAAGACTTGGACGAGTGAGTCGGTCCCCAATCCGGTTTGCAAAATACGGACTTTGTAATCCACCAGTTGAACAGAGCGCAGTTCGGGAAAGTAGGCTCCAAATGCCTGACGCATGGCATGGTCAAGAGCCCCCACCGGTCCAGTGGATTCGGCAACAGCAATCTTGATGTCCTCATCTTCCCCTACCCGGATTTTGACAACGGCTTCCGAAATATTTTCTTCCTGCTCCCGAACCACTTCGGAAATGGTCCGATAGCTGACGAGACGAAATTCATCATCATACTTATGGAAGTGACGCCAGAGCAGCACTTCAAAAGAGGCATCGGCATCTTCAAAGATGTAGCCACGATTCTCCAGATCTTTGAGGAGAGCCAAAAAATCACGCATTTCCGACGATTTTTCATCCACGGTGATACCGAGTTCACGGGCCTTCATCGCCACGCTGCTGCCTCCGGACATGTCGGACAAAAGAATGCGCTGGCGGTTGCCAACTTCTTCGGGACGGATGTGCTCGTAACTCCGGGCTACTTTATTAGCCGCATTGGCATGAACTCCCCCTTTATGAGCGAAGGCACTCTGTCCGACGTAGGGCTCCCGATTACTGAGATTGAGGTTGGCCGTTTTGGCGACATAAAGGGCAAACTCACGCAACTTGTGCATCTGTGCCTGGCAGTTCATGTGGAATCCCAATTTCAGGCCCAGATTGGGGATGATGCTGGTCAGGTTGGCGTTACCGATCCGCTCTCCGTAACCATTGACTGTGCCCTGGACGAGGCGTGCGCCTGCTTCCACTCCAGCCAGACTGAGGGCCACGCCCAGTCCACAATCGTTATGCGTGTGCATACCGATGGGGATTTGGGGAAATTGCTTCACAACTGTGGCAACGGTCTCTCCAAGCCAGGACACCATTGACCCACCATTGGTATCGCAGAGTGTCAAACAGTCCGCCCCGCCTTTACGGGCAGCCTCCAGAGTAGCAAGGGCATATCCCGGATCTTCTTTGTAGCCGTCAAAGAAATGCTCGGCATCATAGATCACTTCCCGCCCCTTGCTTTTGAGGAAGCGGACGGATTCCTCGATCATCCGGAGATTCTCCTGCGGGGTGGTGCGGAGGACTTCGGTGACATGCAGGAGCCAGGTCTTGCCGAAAATGGTCACAACAGGGGTATTGGCATCGATCAGCATCGCCAACTGGGCATCTTCCTCGGGATCGACACCCATACGGCAGGTGGAGCCGAAGGCGGCCAGCTTGGCGTGAGTCAGTTCGACCTCTGCCATCCGGCGGAAGAACTCCATATCACGCGGGTTGGACCCCGGCCAGCCTCCTTCAATGTAGTCAAAGCCAAAGGCGTCCATGCGCTGGGCCAGGATTACTTTTTCCTGGGCGGAAAAGGAAACTCCTTCTCCCTGCGTGCCATCACGCAAGGTAGTATCATAGATCAGAACGGAAGGTTGAGCAGGCATCTGAGAAATTTGGGGGGAAATTCGATTCGGTTTAAAACAAGGGCGTTCGGTCACAGGAGCTGGTGGCTACAGGCTGCACCAGCTCCTCAAAGAATGAGAAAACCTGTCGAATCGAAGATCATTCCAGAGAGAGTCGCACCCAAGGAAAAGAGCGGGGCGCCGCCACGCTGTCAAGCGTAGGGGCGCCCCGGGAAAGGGAAGCCTCCCGGACAAAATCCGGATTACCTGTTGTTCAAGGCCTCCAACTCAAGCTGGAGTTCAGCTTTACGACGGAGGGTTTCCTGGCGGGAACGCTCATCCCGCAGCTGGCGTTGCAACTCTTGCTCTTCAGGTGAAGGCTCAAAACTTGGGATACTGCGCTCGGTAACTCCTGCGCTGTTCAAACGCTCTTGGCTAAATACATCCTCATAAGTTGAAGTATGCACATCGAGCACTTTTGCAGTTACAAAGATGAGCAAGTCAGTGATGTCTTCATTCGCGCTCTTCGTCCGGAATGCACGACCGAGCAGCGGTATATCTCCCACGATGGGAACTTTTCGCTCATTGATTCTGTCACTTTTCCTGAGCAATCCACCAATTGCGAGGGTTTGACCACTCTTGATGGTCACATTGCTTTGAGCCCGACGAGTATTCACAATCGGTATATTCGCATTGTTGAAAGTCACATCAGCCCCGCGTTCGTTGATCTCCGGAACAACATCCAGATTGATAAACCCAGCATTGTTTACAGAAGGCGTCACTGTGAGCAAAATACCCATCGGGCGGTATTCGAAACCACTGACTTCAAAGGTTCCAGTTTGCTGATTGTAACGGTAGTTTGGCAAAGGATACTCTTCCCCGACATTAATCGACGCAGGCGTATTATTCAAAGTAACAATTGTCGGATTGGAGATGACCTCTGAATTGGTTTGAGACTGAAGCGCCTCTAAGAATATCCGGAAGTTGGATGCAGAAAACACAGCACTGTCCAAACGGCTCTGCGCTCCAGTCAAAGAATCCCTTTCCCATAGACGTGTGGGTTCAACCACCCCGATACTTGCTCCACTCTCGGAGTCCCAGAGTGTTCTCCAATCCAGTCCACGGCGATCCGCATCGGATTTGTTGATTTCGATAAACTTTGATTCTATCGCTACCTGAGGGGTGGGCTCATCGAGGCGATCAATAATGGATTGGATCTCATTCATCCGCGAAGGACGCTCGGTAATGATCAGTGAGTTCGATCGAGTATCCACCCGGATCCGGCCGCCGACGGCTTCTTGAACAAGCGGCTCAATCGAGGTGCGCACTTCATTGGCACGGGCAAAGTTGACGACAAAGACGCGGGTCACCACCGGCTCGGCCAGAAGGTCGTCCTGGCTGCGAATCCGAATGATGTTGCGGTCTTCAATCCATGTATAGCCGAGGTCATCGAGGATGACGTCAAAGACCTGAGCCCAGGTCACATCGCGGAGCTTCAGGCTGACGCGGCCCACCAATGTATCCGGGATCACCACATTCAGCTCATAGAGATCGGCAACATTGCGGATGATGGTACGGACATCTTCATCGGGGAAATCGACGGAGATGGTATCTTCATCCCTGGTAATGGCGGCACGCCTGGCCCCGTCACCGAAGTCGATCTGGACATCCCGTATTTCCCGCTCGGGGGCACGGGGCGTGGGGGTGGGGGTGCCAAAGTCATCCCGCAATCCAACCTCAGGAGTATCGAAGTCATCGTCAAAATAACCGAAGTCCTGAGCGGAGAGGCTTAGCGTTAGACAGGAGAGGACGGCGAAGGGGTATATATGCCTGATTTTCATGAGATTTAGTTTAGGGACGGAGGGTCAATAGGGAGAGACAACATAACGGATTTGAGATGATTCGGCTGAATTAGTCAACCCATCTTCTCATGCTAGTTACGAGGGGAAGGAGTCGCTTCCCCGCGACCCTCAATGAATCGCCGGCGCATGCTGGCTTCACCGAGGGTAAGTACGTATCCGTCGGTATCGATGGTACTGACGGTTACGCGATAAGTGAAATTTTCGATTCTGGCGTTAAAGGAGTCCCCTTCCCTCAGCATGCTGCCATCGCGCAAGCGAAGGACCCGCCGCTCACCGACGATCATGGAGCCGGAGGGGTTAAAATTGCGGGAAATCGCCACCAGGGCACGGTCATCGGTCAAGCGTTCAACCTGGGGAGGCGGAGTAGCGGCAACCACTTCTCTGGGGACGGGGGCAAAGGGATTTACTCTGCCTTCGGGCAATTGCCCTCTAGGGCGCGGCATGCTTTCAAGCAGCTCGGTCACACGCTTGATCTGTTGCTCCCGCTGGTCGGGTGAGCTGACCCGCCCGGCTTGAGCAGAGGCGGACAGGCAAAGAACAAACGAAAGAATCACTGTAATGAAATACTTAGAGTTCATCATTCCTTAACCCCGAGAATTTGACATTGA
Source organism: Verrucomicrobiota bacterium (assembly GCA_050485245.1). Lineage (GTDB taxonomy): Bacteria > Verrucomicrobiota > Verrucomicrobiia > Opitutales > Oceanipulchritudinaceae > JBJHBA01. Next base: position 77,539 of record JBJHBA010000005.1, read on the forward strand.
AGGTTGGCCGTTACTCCCCTGCCTTGGGCGGCGGATGAGATATTTATCGCACTGACCCGAGCGAGGAAGCGGCCATTGGCGACTTCTGAAAGGAAATCCAGAACTTGGGAAAAATTACCCTCGACACTCAAGGTATAGCCAACGGCGGAATAATTGCTAAGAGCAGGTAGACCGGGGACCCCTCTGGAATCCACCTGCCCGGTCTGATTAATGGTTACCAGCCGGACACCGGTCTCGCGCTCGATTCTGTAGAAATAATCGTAGTTGATGGCGACTTCAGCGGGATTCATCAAGCGGGAAGCAATTTCTTCCTCAACGATCCGCATCTGGTCGAGGTGCTGCTCCAAATCCCGTGCCCGGCGCACGTTGAACTCGATTCGATTCCATTCATTTTCGGCGAACGCCTGCTCCTCAATGACCGCCTCCAGATGGCCACCACGGATGTAATAGAAAACTCCCAACACCAAGGCAATGACCAAAGAGACAGTGGCAGTGGGACGCTGCTTGATAACTTTTAAAATGACTTCCAGTTTTTCGCCCATGAAAAGAAAGTTTATTTGGGTTCGGCCGAGAGCGTCACGGTAATCGCGAAATTAAAGGATCCAGTCTGCTCATTACGACTGAAACCGGTCAGTTCCGAATTTTCGAAATAGGGTGCCAACACTTTCAAAGAGCTGAAGGCATTGCGGTATTGGGTAATGATATCGGTCGCCTGCCGATCGGGAGCCCCCCCATCGGTGACTCTTCCGTTGAGTACGATACGGTAACGGACTATTTCGCGCCGCCCTTGTCGAGTCACGTTCGGACTGAAGCTAAGGCTCTCCAAGATAACCTCCGGGGGCTGTAAAGAAGCGATGGCATGCAGAAGGTCATCCGGCCCAACGGGCACATTGAGAAAAGTTGATAATTCCGTCACCCTGCGCTGAACGCGTTGAAATTCACTATTGGCCTGAACCACCCGCCGGTCGTTGCCGATACTGGAGTCTATGTTTTGCTGTGCGACCTGCAACTGGCTGGTATAGTCCGTAATTCGCATTTCCCGGTGCAGCACCATCAACAGAAGTGCAGCAGCAAGGGAAACGGTGAACACATTGACGAGGAAGTCAGTGCGGACGACTTTAATATCCGGGAGCGTTTCCGGATTGCGGAAATTCGGCCGCCAGGCGGGCTGAGTTACGTGCCTATTTTTCCTCCGTGCCATTTTTCTCCGGGTCATAATTTGCCATCAGGCTGAACAATCCCATCCAGCGTGATCCACACTCACTGAGGTCAACCGCATCGGAAGCCGTAATACCCCAGTTTCCAAGCCACTCTTCATAATCCGGCTCGATACTTTCCAAGCCCAATGCTCGACAAATGACATGTTGAACCCAATTTAAGTTACTGGGCAACATGGTCACGAGAATACGCCCGACGGTCTGACCGGTCTGCACTTCATAGAATCCGATAGAAGCCTGCAATTCCTTCAGGATTTTCCGCAACAGGGCCGGTCCCATTTCAGTAAAATCGAATGTATTGGAATAAAAAAGTTTTCGGGCCGACTCATCGTCCTTGAGACCAAGCTCCTCACGGATAGTCGGAAACATAACATTGAGACCAAAGGGAATCGGGCGGCAGATATCGACCTGCTCGCGGCTGACAATGAAGAGATAGGCATTCTCCGGAGTCAGTTCGAGCATCATGGTGGGACGGTTCATCTCCTGCGTATTCATGTAGTGCACCAGCCCGCCCAGGGTCGAAAGGGTTCCCAGCTCCAGCGTCTCGGGAAAGATGGCGCAATCGACCAAAGTCTCCTGATCTTCATCCAGCTCAATCCGGCGTGCCCCGCACACCAGTAATTCTTTCTGGTTGTTGATCGGTATTTCGGTGGAGAAGCCGGTCCCGTTGGTCACGTTGACAACAGCGGCCACGTTTTTGACCAGATCAATTTTATATTGATCGGTGATGAGATTGGAAAAGTAGAGGGGGTCCTTGGCCTTTTGGGTCGACTCGATGGAGTGGCGTCGGAAAAAACGGGACTCTGGATAAACCGCACACCGGGCAGGAGTAAAGCGGTTGCGCTTATTCCCGTTCAAAGCCAGAACGTCCTCACGAAAAGGGCCCCACCCTCCGGGGACAGGGTACTCCTTCACCGCTTCGATGACAAACGGTGCCCTCGTCGAGGAAGTGGTTGCGGTCAAAATCGAAAAGTCGCCGACTTCGACAAACAGGCCTTTGGTTTTGGGAGACAACATAATGTTGGGGATCATCCATCCGCCCGACTTTCAGGGAACAGGACAGGCGGCTTGAAAGCTACATTACGAAAGCCCACCGCCTTTTTTTTACAAGCGCAAAAGAAAGCTCGAAAGGCGCATTCCACTGAGAAGAAAGCAAAAAAGCCCCAATTCCGCATAAATACAGCCCTTTTCTGTGAATAGTGCGTTCATTTCCCGAAGCGCAGCTCCAAGCGCCACACATTTTAACATTTGATTGACTAATCTCTGCCCCAAAGAAGCAGCCTGAGTACAATAAAAAACCGCTCTGGTTTCAGCCAGAGCGGTAAAAAGGGACAGGCGGGAATGAGTCAGGTCCGCATCAACCCCATGTACGCTTCTTGTGGCGGTTCGCGCGCGAACGCTTCTTGCGCTTGTGCTGCGAGATTTTACGGCGTCGTTTTTTGCGGAGGTTTCCCATAACTGAAAGTGGTCTTTGACTTGAGAAAAACGCACATCAAGCAACGCCCTTCCCTCTCGTGCAAGCATTTTCTCGGCAAAAATGCAGAAAATCCACGCATATCGGGTAGGACCCGGAGGAGGCGCGATGCGCCGACGTGACGATGATTGGTGTGACGGTGGTCGGTAGCTTGCTTATCGCTTATTGGCCAAAGGTGAAAGGAGCCTGCTGGATACCAGGATAACGGTGGTCTAATCCCGAGGTGCATCAGTCCTGAAGGAACTCTTCAATACCGGCAAATAACCCAGCGTGAAGAGTCTCTGGAACTGTGAGGGATTTCGTGTCGAAGAGATACGCTGGTGGCTCTCCTCTAAACTGAACCGGATACCCGGCATGATGTCAGACTCCCCGCAATAAACCTTCAATTGAATAATCTTGCTGCGGCCACCAGACAGGCCTTTGCATCGTGCTCAGCCCCAACCGCAGAGCAAGCTTTTCTCCCCCATCAAGTTGGACGCTCAACCGAGGCAGAGCCATTGTAAATACGCCACCTGGAGTCCCACGCCCCATATTAAGAACCGTCGGAAATGCTTCTGTTCAGTATATGCAGTGTATGAGTAGTATGGCTTTCCGGGTTCCACAGTTATGGCAGAAATCACTCGAAAGTGTAACATCCGGGCAAGCCCGGTCCACTCCGGCTCCAAAACCCATACCAACGCCTCCGCCCGCCACCCCGACCTGATCGAGAGCAGAGAGGCCAGACGCCCATTTTCCAAACCAACGCCCCTGCCGATGGGTTCTTTTTTAGTAGAATGATTTCCGGCCTTGTTTTGGGCGCTAAAGACGGCAGGATGGAAACGACATGGAAAAAAAAGCGGAGCGCTTATCATATGAGGAGGCACTGGAAAAACTGGAGGCCCTGATCGAAGCAATGGAGGACGGTAATGTTCCCCTGGCAAAACTGGTTGCCAAGTTTGAAGAAGGCAGTCGTTTGCTGCAGATTTGCCAGTCCCGCTTGAAAGAAGCCGAATTGAAGATTGAAAAGCTGAAGGCAAGCGACGAAGAAACTGCCTTTGAACCGTTTCGTCCCGAGGCCTGACTTGTTCCATGTCCATTCTCTCCAGTATTCAAAAGCCTGCTGATTTACGTACCCTCGACCGCGATCAGATGGATCTGCTGGCGGCAGAAATCCGCGAGCGCATCATTGAGGTAACCTCCCGCAACGGCGGGCACATCGGGCCGAATCTGGGGGTGGTGGAATTAACCCTCGGGCTGCACCTGGTTTTTGACTGTCCGCGGGACAAATTTGTCTGGGATGTATCCCACCAGGGGTATGTCCACAAGCTACTGACCGGACGTCAGGGGGAAGGCTTTGATAAAATCCGCCAGACCGACGGGCACAGCGGCTTCCTCAATCGCAGCGAAAGTGATTGGGATGCCTATGGGGCCGGGCACGCGGGAACCGCCCTCTCCGCCGCGCTGGGCATGGCTGCGGCCAGAGACCAGCTTGAGGAGGACAATCATGTCGTGACGATTCTGGGGGATGCCGCCTTTACCTGTGGGATCACCATGGAGGCCTTGAACAATGTGGTCTCCACCACCAACCGCCTGATCATTGTGCTCAATGACAACAAGTGGTCGATTGCCCAGAATGTCGGGGCGCTGGCCAGGTATTTCAACGAACTGATCACCAATCCCCTCTATAACCGGATCGACCGCAAGATCACTTCCACCCTCGAAAAAATGCCGGGGGGGAAACCCATGCTGGAACTGGGGAAAAAGTGGAAGAAAGAGACCAAGGACTTTTTCGTGGGCTCAAGCCTCTTTGAGACCTATGGGATCCGCTACATTGGCCCGGTGGACGGGCATGACCTCGAAGCGGTAGTCAAGCATCTGGAGTTCGCCAAAAAAGAGAAGAAGCCCATTTTGCTCCACTTGCTTACCAACAAAGGTCAGGGCTATGAGCCGGCGATTGCCTCGCCGGAGAAATTCCACGGACTGGGACCCTTTGATCGCAAGACAGGATCTTCTCCCAAGCCCCCTGAAGCGACGCCTCCAAACTATCAGGATGCCTTTGGCAAAAACCTGCTGAAATATGCCCGCGGGGACAAAAGCATCGTTGGGATTACGGCCGCCATGCCCCCTGGGACAGGCTTGTCATACCTCCGTGACAACCTTCCGGAGCAGTTCTTCGATGTGGGGATTGCGGAAGAGCATGCGGTTCTCTTTGCCGCTGGCATGGCCTGCGACGGAATCAAGCCCGTGGTGGCGATCTACTCCACCTTTTTGCAGCGGGCCTATGACTGCATTATCCATGACGTCTGCCTGCAAAATCTGCCGGTGGTGTTCTGCATGGATCGCGCCGGGGTCTCGGCCAATGACGGTGCCACCCACCACGGGCTCTTCGATATCGCTTACCTGCGGTGCGTACCGAACGTCGTCATCATGCAACCGCGCAATGAGGATGAACTGGCCGATATGCTCTGGACCGCGCTCCAGCACAACGGCCCTGCCTTTGTTCGCTACCCTCGGGGCGCTGGCACCGGAGAAGTCTGCAAAGCAGATCCGGTCGAGCTGGAGATCGGGCGGGCGGAAATCATCCGGCCCGGCAAGGAAATCCAGTTTTGGGCGCTCGGTCCCTGGGTGGCGGAAGCCGTCAGCCTGGCAGACATTCTGGAGAAGGAATTTCCGGTGGAAATCGGCGTGGTCAATGCCCGCTTTGCCAAGCCGATCGATCACACTCTGCTTCAACAACAGGCGGCAACTACCCAGTTAGTGGCTACCTTTGAAGACCATGTCGTCACGGGTGGATTCGGGACTGCGGTCCTCGAATCGCTGCAGGATTGTGGTCATGGGGGACTCCCCTTGGTGCGAATCGGTTATCCTGACCGCTTCATCGACCACGCCAGCACGGATGCCGAGATCCATGCCATGGCGGGCATCGACCGGGAAAGCAATCTGCGGCGTTTACGTCAGCAAATCGAATCCCTGCTTCAATCTCACCAGGCAGACTAGGGCGAAAGCTCGCATCCGCGCATCAATCCAGCAGGTCACCGTCCTCAGAAAGAACGCTTTCGGCCGCTTCCACGTCCTCTTCGTGAACCTGCACCCGCACGCCCCCCACGAATCCGGCATAGCCGGCGGTGGCACTGGCCTCATCGGGAAGAATCGCTTCAATCCCCGCCGCCCGCAACCGGGACTGAGCAAGTTGAGCCGGAATCAAAGTGGGATAGGTGCGCAGGGTTTTCATGATTGGAAGCGTTAAGAGTGCGTCTGTTGGAATTCAGCCCTTCAGCATAGCCCCAAGGCAGGCCCCTGTCACGCTCTCCGCGACGTTTTTCAGATCATAGGGTTTGCCGCTGAAAAGCAGTTGTCCTCCGGCCTCCCCTCCCCCCGGTCCGAGGTCAAGCACCCAGTCAGCGAGGCGAATCAGGTCCAGGTTGTGCTCAATGATCAAAATGGTGTTGCCCCCATCCCGCAGGCGGAAGAGCAGATCCATCAGTTTCTGAATATCGATCCAGTGCAGTCCGGTGGTGGGCTCATCCAACAGATAAAGCGTGTTGCCATGCTGCCGTTTGCCGAGTTCGAGGGAGAGCTTGAGGCGTTGGGCCTCGCCACCGCTGAGAGTGTTGGCCGCCTGTCCCAAACGGATGTAGCCGAGCCCGACATCGCGCAGGGTTTCCAGCCGGGTCACCATTTTGGGGTGACGGACAAAAATCTCCAGAGCCTGATCCACCGACAAATCAAGGATCTCTGCAATATTCAGGCCCCGGAAACGCACTTCTAGGGTTTCCCGATTATAGCGGGCTCCCTGACAGCTGGGACAGACCGCATAGGCATCGGCCAGGAACTGCATGTCGAGGCGGATCTGGCCATCCCCCTGGCAGCGCTCGCAGCGGCCACCCCGGACATTGAAGGAAAATCTGCCAGGCCCATACCCGCGCACCTTGGCCAAGGGGGTCAGGGCAAAGACCTTGCGCAGTTCATCAAAAAGCTTCGTGAACGTCGCCGGATTGGAACGTGGACTGCGCCCGATTGGCGATTGGTCGACCCGCACCACCCGTTCGAAATACTCCAGGCCATCCAAACCATCATGCGCACCTGGAATGACCTTGGCCCGGTTGAGCCTAAAGGCAGCGGCAGCCCCGAGGATGCCATTGACCAAGGTGCTCTTGCCCGACCCGCTTACTCCGGTCACACAGGTCAGCAGCCCAACCGGAAACGCCGCATCGACGGCTTTCAGATTATGCTCCCGCGCCCCACGCAGGCTGAGCCATTGGTCGGCCGGATGCTTTTCAAGGGCGTTTTTCTCCAGCTTTCTCAGTCCCCGCAGGTAGGGGCCGGTCAAAGAACGCACATCCTCAGCAGCTGCCTCCGGACTTCCCTCAAAAATCACTCTTCCCCCCGACTCACCGGCCCCCGGCCCCATTTCGATGAGATGATCCGCCGCCAGCATGACATCGGGATCGTGCTCGACGACAATAACCGCATTCCCGCTGTCGCGCAGTTCCAGCAAGGTAGCGATGAGCCGCCGGGTATCATGGGCATGCAAGCCGATGGTCGGTTCATCCAGCACATAGGCGACGCCAACCAGGCCCATTCCCAGCTGAGTGGCCAGGCGCACCCGCTGGGCTTCACCCCCACTGAGGGAATGATAGGGACGATCGAGCGACAGGTAGCCCAAGCCCACCTGGACGAGAAAACGCAAACGGCTTTCCAGACCTAGAATCACTTCCCGGGCCTTGCCGGAAATCCCGGTCTCCGCTTCCGCGGCTTCACTTTTCAGCGCCACTTGCTTCTTTGCCCAGGACCAGGCCTGCTCCAAGGTCATCGCCATAAAGCCATCAAAGGGCATTCCATCTATGTAGGCAGACCGTGAAGGGGCATTGAGGCGCCGTCCCTCACACCCCGGACAATGTGCTGAAACCTGATAAGCCATCAGGCGGGCCTTGAGCCCTTCACTGCTGGTCGAACGTCGGGTTTCCTCCAGATCAGCCAGCACCCCGGCGAAGCGGCTGGGTTCGGGCTTGCTGTTTCCCGACTTCAGCTTGAAAAGGAACTCCCGTTCTCCCGCGCCTTCCAAGAGTAACTGACGCACGCTTTCAGGTAAATCCTGCCAGGGCTGCGAACGGTCAAAGGGCAGTTGCTCCGAGAGTTGCTTGAGGATGGCATTGCGCTGAATGATCATCCGTTTGCTGCCCAGCCGCCAGGGCTTGATCGCTCCATTGCGAACCGACTTCGAGGGATCCGGCACCACCAGTTCGGGCGCAAACTGCAAGGTATGACCCACTCCACTGCAAACCGGACAGGCCCCATCGAGATGGTTCCAGGAGAAGGATTTCGGCGTGAGGGGTTCAAACGTCCGCCCACAGGTGGCACAGGCCAGATCCTGGCTGATGGCTCGCTCCAGCCAGCCACCCGCAACGGCCTTCGATTCGATCAGCAGGACCGCCCGCTTGTTCCCCTCGCGAAAGGCCAGTTCCAATGAATCGGCCAGCCGACTGCGCTGGTCCGGGCGCAGCACCAGTCGATCAATGACCAGTTCCGCCACGACGGTTTCCCTTCCTTTGGGCAGAAGATTCTCATCATCGAGGCGCTTGAGTTCGCCATTGATGCGCAGGCGCTCCCATCCCCGCTGGCGTAAATGCTCCAACTCACCCCGGATGACAGATGTTTTCGCCTCCATCCAGGGGGCCAGAAGAACCGCCCGCGGCCCGCCCGCGCCAAACTCATCGAGAAGGGCCTGAACCCAATCGTCGATGGTCCGCCGCACGACCGGACCACCGTCATCAGGGCACCTTTGCTCCGCCAACAGGCTCCACAGCAGCCGGGCATAGTCGGCGATCTCCGTAACCGTCCCCACCGTGCTGCGCGGATTGTTCCCGCGGGCGGCATCCTGCTCCACTGCAATCACCGGGCTGAGGCCATGAATAAAGTCCACCTCCGGGCGGGGCAACTGCTCGAGCAGTTGGCGGGCACGGGTGCTGAGGCTGTCGATATATTTGCGGTAACCCTCGGCATAAAGGGTATCAAAAGCCAGAGAGGATTTTCCACTTCCACTCACCCCGGTTATGGCCACCAGCTGGTCACGCGGGATGAAAACTTCAATATTCTTCAAATTGTGGGTGCGGGCCCCTTTGATGTGAATGCCTGTCGCCGCGCTTGCCGGGTTCGCCATAGCCCTAAACCTAGCATCCTCTGCATCCGTGCAAAGCGGAAAGCGGCGAAATCCGTTGTCATTTTGAGAAATGCCGCTAGTTTGGCAGATAAAGAATCGACCCATGCCCAAGCGCCATCTCCCCATCCTCTATATCAAGCGCGGCTGCCCCTGGTGCCGTGAAGCCATGAGTTTCTTTTCCAGAAATGGTATCGAGCTGGATGTGAAAGATATCCAGGCCAGTCCGGCCAATCTCCAGCGCATGGTCGAGGTCAGTGGGCAAAGCCTCACTCCCACTTTTGAGTATGACGATTTCATCGTGGCGGATTTCAGCGTCGATGAATTCATGGATCAACTTTCACAAGTGCCGGAGGTCAAAAAGAAGCTGGGATTCGGGAGTGAAGAAGACTGGAACTGAGCGGATTTTTCCCTAACACTTGGTTCATGGCTTCGTCGCCGAATTTTTTCGACTCTCTCTCTCCTCTCCAGAAACGCATGATTGCAACGGCTTCCGGGATGGTGGCCTTTGCCATCATCCTGAGCTTTTTGCTCCTCATTCTTTTTGCCCTCCGGGGTTTTGTGGGAATGTTCAGCACCGTGCTTTGGCCTCTGGCAGTGGCCGGCATCCTCGCCTTGATTCTTCGACCGGTGGTTCAGTGGTTTCATGACCACCTGAAATTGAGCCGGGTTTGGAGCATCTTGTTGCTCTATGTGCTGGTCTTGGCCTTGGCCGGAGGACTCATCGCCCTGATCGCGCCGGTCTTGATCGAGCAGTCACTCAAGTTCCTTGAGCGTTTGCCCACCTTGATTGAGAACCTGAGAAATGCCGCTGCCCAGCAGTTCCCCGTGGTTCATGAGTTTCTCGTCAGGCAGTTGGGCGAAGAACGACTCGCAGAGTACACTGAGGTGCTGCGCCAGCAGACCAATCAACTGGCTACCCGCCTGATCCCAGCCGCTCATGAGCTCTTCACCCAGATGAGCACCATTTTTTCCATCGTGGCAGGCATCGCGATCGTTCCGGTCTACCTCTTCTTTTTTCTCAAAACGGAACGCGACCCCACCATCGATCTCAAACAGCAACTTTCCTTTATGCGCGATGACTGGCGGGATGACGCCATCTTTCTCGGACGGGAATTTGTCGCCAGCATGGAGGCCTTTTTCCGCGGCCAAATCCTCATCGGCCTGATCATGGGGGTACTCCTCGCGATTGGCTTCAGCCTGATCGGAGTCAACTTCGCCATCGGCCTCGGCCTGCTGATCGGCGCCCTCAACATCATCCCCTACTTCGGGACCATCATTGGACTGCTCTCCGTTCTCCCCATCGCCTACTTTCAGCCGGACGGCGGACTGGTCACCGCCAGTCTGGCCTTGACCGTCTTTGTCGTCGTGCAACTGGTGGAAAGTTATTTTCTCACCCCCAAGATCATGGGACAGAAAACCGGGCTCCACCCGCTGGTCATCATCATCGCCATCTTCTTCTGGGGCACCGCCCTTGGGGGTGTGTTGGGGATGATCCTCGCCATCCCCCTGACCGCTTTCTTCGTCGTCGCCTGGCGATTGATCAAAAAGAAATACCTCGAACCCCTCAAGAACGCTGCTTGACCCAAGGTCATAGCGGAGTTTTGAGGCACAGAACAGAGGCCGGAAATCCGGAGTTGCAGTTGCGGAAGGGAATGAGTTGCGGCAGCGAAAAGTTAAGTGCCCGGCACCAGCTCCTCCCACTCACCCCACTGCCAGTGGCCCACTGATCCACCTCAGCCAAGAACCCTTGAGCGGACTTTTCTGCCTGTACAAGCCTAACGTGGCGTACGCCACGTTAGGCTTGTACATATTTCGTGCATGTTCTTGGTATTAAAGAAGATCCAGGCCATGCTCAGGGAGGCTGAAAAACGCCAAAGGGAAGGCAGACGGGTTCAGCGGGGCGGGGCTAGAGCGGGGGATGGAGGTCTGTAAATACAAAAACCCCCGCTCCGGAGAACCGGAACGGAGGTTTTTGAAATACGGGACGGCGCTCGCCACACGCTCTTTCCCAATGCTGACGTTGGGCGCCTGAACAAAGGCCAGGCCGCCAGCTCCCCGACGCTATTTCCCGAGGCACTTCGGAATTATCGGTCTCATAGCAGGACCGTGCGTGCAATTGCTTACACACATCAACGACTGAGGCCTCTCAGCATGGTTCACACCCCGTTTGCCAACGCAGATGTGCCACACCCGGGCGGGATACAGCTGCGAACTGCTTCCCGACCTTTCTCCAACTGGTTATCAACCGCCTCAAGCGCCAACATCCAACTGGTTACGGGTCTGACCTCAACTCGCGGGAGAGTCATTCGTCGCAGGCGATCGACACGTATTTGCGTGCCTATCGTTTTGCTGAACCTGAGCGGGGTAACTTCGCGTGCGCCAGCCCGCCCGGCCCCCTATCGAAAAAGACGTTTTCGCTGCACCGACGCTTAACCGGTCGCTTGTGGTGGGATCGCCCCCACCCGTGATTTTCCGACAGACGAATTCATGGTTTCTCTCCGGAACCCCGTGGGTCACCATGTGTCAGCGAATTGATCCCGAAACAGGACCGTTCGCCATCACTCGACTTGCCGTTATTTCGCCACCTCTTGAGGTGAACGGCTGGTCGCCGCACTTGCGCTGTCGCAAGGTCAGGAGAGTGCGACCTCTCCTGGCGCAGTGGGTGAAATATGCCTCCATCCAGATGGAAGACCGGCCGCTTCTCCGAAGAAAGGGGCCATCTTTCCATTAGCAAGAGGAGCCGTCCACATTCGCTTTGGACGACTTTTCCCCGGTTACCCGGGCGTATCACAAGGGTTCGAAACGAAGCACACTACTTAGGTCGAGTTCGAAAACTCCATGTGCTCCGTTCTTGAGCCTATGTTCTTTCAAGGAACTGAGAGGAAGTATTCTACAATCGCTCTTCAAAGTCAAGAGTGATTTTTCATAAATTGTTCTTTTTCAGTGTCTTGTGAACATCTTTCACCTATCGTAAAACCGTCCTGTGAATAAGTCTGGAATCCTTTGGAGATGGGATCTTTAGGGAACCACTCAATGTGAACAATTTAGTCAGGAGGCTGTGAAAAACCGATTTGCCCCAAAAACCGGGCAAAAAAAGTTGAATTTTCCTCAAGGATTTTGCGGCCGAATGCGGTCCATTCAATCCCCAGTGGGATGGCTCGCTTCACACCACTGTTTCAGGCCTCTACCGTCTTCATCCGGGCCGGGAACAAGGCGAGGCCCATAAGGAGAAGCTGACTGACATAAAAGATTATCAGCCAGAGGGTTGCCCCTTCCATAAAACCGTAGGAGTGGAGGCCGACGCCGAGCATATTGACGCCAAACCAGGAGAAGGCGACGATGATATTTCCGAAAACAGCACAGGCCATGAGCAAGGCCTCATTGCCGATCCGACCGATGCGAAGGTGCAGAATGATCGCCATCCAGAGGACGATGAGGAGGGCCCCATTTTCCTTGGGATCCCAGCCCCAGAAGCGGCCCCAGGATTGATCGGCCCAGATCCCGCCAAGGACGGTTCCGGCGAAGCTGAAGAGCAGGGCAAAGCAGATCACGCCATAGACGGCGCCATAGAGCGGCTTGAGGGCAGCCTGAGCGCGGGGATTGGGGAGCAGTCGGGCCACCAGCCAGGACACGGCCAAGAAACCGGCGACATAGACCGAGGCATAGCCAATCGTGATAATAACAACATGGGTGGTCAGCCAGAAATTGGAGTCGAGCACTGCCCGCATCACTTCAATGGTGTCCCCATCCCCACCCAGATTGTGGGCAACGATCAAAGTAGCAAAGCCAAGCATGGCACCGGTAGCAATGCCCAGTCCATTGCGCAGCCAGCGTTCCAACGGCAGAGCCAGCAAGACCCCGACCCAGCCGACAAAGACGGCGGAGGCATAGAGACTGGTAACCGGCGGGCGCTCCTGCAGATACATGCGTGTGCCGAGCCCGATGGTATGGGCCAGGAGTGCAACCACCGTCAGGGCCAAAGCCCAACTGCGCATCCGGGGGAAAAACAGCCAGGACAAGGCGACAAAGAGGAAAGCCACAATGTAAAGAACCATCCCTTTAACAAAGAAGTTGAGTCGGTTGAATTTCGCCTCGACTTCGGCGCGGTGGGTGGCTTCCGGGAACCAGACGCCCAGCCACTGGCGCAACTCCCGAAGGGATGCATTATAGGCCTCCACATCCCCTTCCGCCCAGGATTGGAGCAAGGCATGATAGTGATGAATGGCGGGAGACAATGCATCGGCATGGATGGCACGCAAGAATCCATCCCCGACGGTGACCCATTCTCCCCGTGGTTTGTCCGGATTCCGGAACGGAATGACACGGGCCTGTGCGAAATCACCCAGCACGGAATAGCGGGTGACCTCCGCTTCGAGGATCTGGTGGATGGAATCCGGAACGCCTTCGGTAGAGAGGCCCCGCATACTGAGCATGCCCGGCTGTACCACCCGCTCATAGTCCTGGATCATATCTCCCAGCATATCGGGAGAGCCAAGGTGCAGGCTGTGGCGCAAGCGCCAGTACAGGGTCAGCATGTAGTCAAGTTGCAGAATGGCCCGCTCGAAGGTGCTGCGCTCTTCGCGGGGTGTCTCATCGGCATGGCTGGCGGCATGCTCAATTGCCTGTCCAAAGGCCTGGAAGTCATTAAAAGCAAGGGTCTCGCGTCCACTTTCCGGACGCTGGAGAAGGGAGAGCACTTCAGGATGGAACACTGTAAAAATGGGCAAGGCATCGGCCCGCTCGGGTTCGGCCCAGAGAATCATCAGCCATTCACGCGCATCCAGGGTCCGCCCGTCTTCATCTTTGATCGTAGCCTTGCCATTAAGCGCCCGGAGATAGCCTCGGGCCATCGACTCCATCGCTTTGAGACGCCCTTCCGAGAGCACGGGCAAGGCGCCAAACTGCGCGAGGTCTGCCTGATCTTTGGCTCGTGGAGTGAAAAGCCCGGACAGCAACCACACCGCCGCCAGCAAACAGATACCCCACCCGACGGCATCGAGGCGGCCCATCGGTTCGCGCGGGAGGCCGTGATCGGCAGTCAGTTTCGGCGTGCGCTGCCGCCCACGGGACTGAAGGAGTCGGTTGATGAACTGCCAGATCAGCCCAATCGTAACAACCAGACAGGCAAAATAAGGCAAGAGCCAGCCGGGGTTACGGACAACTTGAAGAATGGAGGTGTGATTGTCATTGGCGAAGCTGGCCTGGTAAAAGGTACGTCCCTCATAGCGCAGAGGCTGGTTCATGGAGATCCGCACCTCACGGTCTTCACCCGTCTCCGGATTGATCAGCTGCAGTCGGCTGGCGAAGTGGCGGGGTATGTTGGTGCCGGGGTAGCGCTCGTGAATAAATTCGTGGAGGAAAAATTGATAGCCCAGATAAGTCCTTTCCGGACGCAAGGCGATGGTATAGCTGCGCTCTCCGATCCGGAAGTCCTGTGCCTCGCCCACCGCAGTTGAAAGGGACCAGGAGCCGACTCGCTGCTCCCCTTGATAGAGGGCGACCACCGCGCTGACAACGTTACGCCCATCGGTGGTCACCACGGGGGGCGCAGCTTCAAAGCGAAGACGCGGCCCCAGCCCCTGATCTCCCATCGCATGATCTGCGGGAGCAGTGACATGTTCGGGAGGAAGCAGAAAGACCCGGCTGTTCTGAAAAAACTCCAGCACCTCGATCCGCAAAGCTTCCTCCGGATGCTGCAGGTGAACGCCTACCCGAATGTTGTCCTCGGGGATGGCCCAGACCGTGTCCTGCTCCGGATGAGTGACGTCGATCAAGACCAGCTCGGCTTTGCGCGGGTGTTCGGTGTAGCCGCTGCTGCTTCCGGTATCGAGCACGAGGTTGGCCTCGGTGGCATAAAAGGCAGTAATCCATTCCCCGACCAGCAAGAGGGCAATGCCCCCGTGAATGCATATGAGCGGAGCCCGACGGTGCCACTTGCCTCTGAAGCGGGTGGAGTGTGCCGCGATCAAATTCATCAATAGCAAGCCCCCGAGAATCCAGCCGCCGGGAAAAATCGGGACGAGACGTTCCAGCCAGGGCAATTCATGCCAGACAAACCACGTGCGGATATAGCGGCTCATCACCTCCCAAATGCCCAGCTCGGTCTGGGCCATGGTGGCGAGAAACACCAGCATGCAGGAAAACACCAAAAGCACCACTGTCAGGCGCAGAGAGCCCAGAGCTCTAAAGAGAGAGCGGAGAGAAGCAGTCGGGGTAGTCATCTAAGGTAGGGGCATTGTTGGAATGACGCCCCATGATGCAACCGAATCCCGTTCCTTTCTTCAGGAAAAGGCTTCCTTCCACTTCAAAGACGGCCTCTGAAGCGATGAAGCCCCCCACCGGTGATACTGTCGTAGACGATGAGGAATTCGAATGCACCCGTCTCTTCTTCCGAAAGCAGCAGAATTCCCTCCTCTTTTCCCTTTTGAATACGGGGAAAGGTTCCCAGGTGTTTGCTCTGGCCGGAATCCGGATTCCAATAGAAAAGTTCGGAGGGTCGACCTTCCTCGTAATCAACGGTTTCGGGAAAGCGCTTGACCGACTCCGATCCGGCATTGCCCAGCACAAGGAGAAATCCATCCCCGATTGCAGTCATGGCCCGAATCCCCAGACCAGGGCCAACCGGTATGCGCATGAGGGCACCTTCCTTCGTTTCACCGGAAAACAGGGCTTCTGGGTCAACCCGAAGCACCAGCGCATGCCCCTCCAGATTCGGACCGCGCAGCCCCACATAGAGTGCGGCATCACCGGCGCGCGCTCCCAGACCTTCAATGTTAAGGCCGCGCTGCTGCAGTGGCTGGCGATGAAATGGGGCCAGATCCGGATGTCGTCTAAAGAGGCCAGCCAGACTCGCCCGTTGGAGGTCTTGGATCCCCGCCTGCTCCGGATCGATGCGAAACCGAAAAATGTTCGCCCGGTCCGGATTGTAGGTGCCCCGCTTTTTGGCGGCACCATGCGACCCGGTCACATAATACCAGCCCTCGTTCCAGGTAGAGGCCTCAAAATCGACCTCACGACTGGAAGGGCTGAGCAGGGCCACGTTGTCGCGGATACGCGCACTTTGTCCGTCGGGAGCAAAGGCAATGATCTGGATGCTCGCTCCCTCATCTGCGGCGATCAGCCCCATTCCCTCCGGCCCGCGGGTGATAGTGCTGACATCCCTGGCCTCCAGAATGGTTCCGGTCAGGGGAAAAGAACCTTCCAAGCGCTCCAATTGTGCGGGCAGAAGCTGAGCCGCAGTCACCCCCGCCAACAGAAGCAGGCTTCGGAGAAAACACACTATCGAAAAATATCCCTTACGCATAAAAGCATCTTTCCTCTTTTAAGATCAAAGGCGAGCATGGTGTTGACCCCAGGTGGCACTCAGCCCTGCAGCAGCCCATGCACAGCTAAATGCCGGGGCATCGGGAGGGGGCGGGGGGAAGGGAAGGCCAAGATAAGGCTTTGATCGTGAGTTCTTTTCACAGGCAGGAATGCCTGTGTCACGAAGGGCGAAAACGCTTAAAGGTGACACAGACATTCCTGTCTGTGCGGTAGGGGCCCATCCATGCATGAGCTTGTAACTTCCAAGCAGCGGTGGGATCAAGAACTCTTCTCTTGCCTCAGCCTCAGGCAAATCGGAGGGCCTCCGTCAGCTGAAGCCGCCCCCTTTTCCGTCTCCCGTTATGCAACCCTTCCCCATTAACCCTTAACCGATAACAGTTTCTCTGTTTCCCCAACACCAGCCTCCGTTCCAGTCGGATCAGAAGATAAAAAGAGCCACCCCGTCCTGGGGTGGCTCTGATCGAGCGAGCAAGGTAGTGAGAGACAGTTTGGACCAAGCTAGGCCGCGGTCTCTTCCTCCGTCATCCGTAGCTTCCGACGGCGATAGAAGAGAAACCCTAACACACCTAAACCGGCAAAAGCCGCATACGTCGAAGGCTCGGGGACAGCAGTCATTTGAACATTGTCGATGTAAATTGTACCACCAGTCCAATCCGAGTTCACACCAATACCAAACTGATAATTAGCATGACCACCTACGATGGATGTAGCACCTCCAGTGAGATTGTAGCTCATCTGAATTTGCTTAGTCGCACCAGATAATAGCTCTGCGCCAGAAAAAGAACCTACAATCGTTTGCTCGAAAGCACTTCCATCTCCTTGCAGGAAAGAAATGACTTCGAAGTATGTGGCTCCGGGCGCGGTATTTGCTTCAACTGTAACATCAAATGTAATGGTTGAAACATCTGCCCATCCGCTGGAATAGACTAAGTCCATTGTTTGGAAGAATGCATTGCCAGGGTTATTTGACCAAATATTGGTAATCCAACGGTAGCCACCCTCGCCAATAGATGCAGCCAATGATTGAGTACCATCAGTTGCACCAATCGTAGAAGTGGTAACGGATTGCGTCCCAGCTCCATCCCAAGTGGTAGCTCCCCAACCTTGGGTATCGGTTTCAAAGGAGAAAGACACTTGCCCGACAGACAGAGCGGGGAGAGCGAAGAGAGCGCCTACTCCCATCCAGAACGAGAGAACACGTTTCATTATTATTGGGGTATATGTGTTATGAGATCACCCGTGCAAGAAGGAGCCATACACGGGTGCGGGAAAGGGATCGGCACGATATAAAGAAAATTACCTATGTCATGTCAATATTATCGCGTAGCGAAAGCGTGAAAAATAGCGTACTCCGGATCTCTTTTATTTTCAACGGCGTAACGTTTCAAGCCATGAATCAAACCGCAAACTGGGGTGCATTTTACCCCATAATACTCGCTGTGTGGCTTTCAAATGTGCTAATCGCATTTGACCTCCTGTCTTGAATGCATGAAAACCGTAGGCATGTCGGAAAAACAGAGCCCCTGGGGTGCGCATTCATTTGGAACCGAGCGGCGGATCACTTTGCCGCTGGGAAGGATTGCGATTCGTTGTCTGCGCAGAGGAAGCGACCTCCTGGTCCGGGAAACCCGCATTCAGGGGCCTGGAGAAGCGCCGGTTGACAATATCGACGAATCGACAGCCCGGCGCTATGCATTTGACCAGCCGGTGGAAACGGTGGAGGCGCATCCCCGCACCCCCAGCCGCCCGCTTTTGGTCCGCCCCCGGCAATCTCTGGTCCTGGGACCGGGGGCGCGGGTTCTCTTTTTCGTGACGATTCCGATCGAAGTACAACTCGACGCCACCATCGGGACAAAAAAGCACCGGATCGAGCGCCTGCCCTCGGAGATTCTCTCCGACACCTGGTTCGGGGATACGGTGGAAGGGGTGCTTTGCTTTGGGCTGAAAAGCCGGGCCCGACGCGACCGCGAGGAACTGGGGAGCCGGGAGGCCAGCCGTTGCATCTGCACCCTCGATATTGTCAACGAGTCTCAGGACCCGCTGAGGTGTGAAAAGTTTTGCCTGCGGCTGGAACACTGCAAACTCTGGACCGACCCTACCGGACTGTGGACCTCACCGGTGCGCATTCGCTATCGGGGGACCGGTCAACTCAGTGCGATCGACTATGACTCGGGCCCGCCCGAAGCTTCGTCAAATGCACGCCTGGTGGCGGAAGCCGAAACCCCTCCACCCCAGCGCGGGCTGCTCCGCCGCACATTCGCCTACACTGGTCTCGCCTCTCTGGGTCTCTGATTTATCCTTATGCACTTTCTCGCCATCATTCCTGAGCTTTCTGAATACCCGGCGATCAAAGCACTGCTTATCGTGCTGATCGGGTTGAGCATTGTCATCATAGCCTCCCGGGCCGCAGGGCGCACCGCCAGGAAAAAGCTAACCCCGCACCTCGCGCTGCTCTTGCAGAAGGCGATCTTCTATGTCGGCATTCTGCTGGTCATCTCGACCGCGTTAATCGAGATGAATGTCAATCTCACTGCCGTGCTCGGTGCCGCTGGCATCCTCACGGTAGCGATCGGTTTCGCGGCCCAGACCAGCCTTTCCAACCTGATCAGCGGGCTTTTTCTGCTGGGAGAAAAACCCTTTCAGGTAGGCGACCTGGTGGTGGTCAATGGCACCCGGGGAACAGTCGTTTCGATCGACCTCTTATCGGTCAAGATGCGCACTCCCGACAATCTGTTCATCCGCATCCCCAACGAAACCATCATTAAAACGGAGGTCACCAACATTACCCGTTTCCCCATCCGCCGGATGGATATCAATGTGGGGGTTTCTTACAACGAGGATTCGAAAAAAGTAATGGCACTGCTGCGGGAAATTGCCGACAGCAACCCCTTCAGCCTGGACGAACCGGAACCCTTGGTGCTGTTCAAGGACTTCGGCCCCTCCTCTCTCGATTTCCTCCTCGGGGTGTGGTTTGAAAAGACGAACTTTTTAAAACTGAAAAACAGCATCATGCCGGAGATCAAAGCACGCTTTGATGTCGAAGGCATTGAGATCGCCTTTCCGCACCTCACGGTCTATGCGGGCAAAACCACCGATCCATTTCCCCTCCGGATGGATGGTAAAGCGGCCGACGAGCCCATCCTTGAAGTGCCTGCTCCCCCACCAGCCTCTCCCGAAAAAAATTAATCCCGGTTTGCCTTTGGCGACAGTTGCCATCCTGTAAGGCCGATCATGGATACATTTTTTCGACGCGTTGCAATCTGGGAAGGGATTTCCTATCTCCTGCTGCTCTTTGTGGCCATGCCCCTGAAATATGGCATGGGGATGGATCTGGCAGTGACCTACGTCGGCTGGGCCCACGGGGTCCTCTTCCTGCTCTATGTCGGGGTTTTGGCGATCTGCTGGCGTCAATACGGCTGGTCCCTCCGCTTTGTCACGATCGCCTTTTTCGCGGCCCTTCTGCCCTTTGCCCCGTTTTTCCTCCGGCACCCCGGTCCCGAACTCACTGCCCCTGCCTAGGGCCGGGGCGCGTGGCGGGAAGCGCCGGAGTTCGGTGGTCGGTGTGACGGTGTGATGCCTGTGTCACGGGGGCGGCGGATCAAGGTGACACAGACATTTCTGCCTGTGAGGAGTGTCCAATCCGATTTTCAAGTGACCCCATCTGCAATCTCAAATTTCCCTCCAGCCGGTAGGCGGGGTGGTCGACCTTTCAGCGTTTCAGCTTCTTAGTTAGGCCTGTGGCAGGGCGAGGTGGGCGATGCGGGAGGCGGGGCGTTCGCTGCAGGAAGCGGATAACTGCGTGCGGAGGGTGGCGGCATCCTCTTGGGTTTGAGCCTGTCGTTCGGGAGACAAACAACGCTCCAGCTCATCGGCCAAACGGACGGGCCGGGCAGCTCCCTGGATGTATTCGGGATACATCGGCCGGCCCAGAATGAGGTTGGCAATTCCGAGATACGGAATCTTCACCAGTTTGCGTCCTATCGCATACGTAAAGGGATGCGCCCGATAGACGATGGCCCCTGGAATCCCGGCAAGGGCGCAGGCGAGCGACATGGTGCCGGAGCTGGTCAGCACCGCCCGGGCCGCCATCGGTGTGCCGAAGGGATGAATCCCCACCTTGAGTCCGCTGTGCGCGATCAAGGGTTCCACCACCGATCGGACAGTGTCATTGGGCACCAAGGTGGACAGCTTGATTTCGGGAGACAAGAATCCCTCCGCCATGGCCCGTTTCACGCCCTCCAGGATGACGGGAAGAATCCGGCGAACCGCTTGCATCCGGCTGCCCGCCAAAAGGAGCAGATCGCCTTCCGGATGGAAGGATACGGCGGAATGATGCGATGGTTCAAGAAAAGGATGCCCGACGAAATGAACCGGTAAGTCCGTGTCCGCGAAGGTATCGACTTCAAAGGGAAAAATCACTCCCAGTTCATCCAGGAAGCGGGCCATCTTGAAGCGACGATGCCCTTTCCATGCCCAGATCTGGGGACTGATGTAGTAATAAATGGCGACAGGACCGCCCGCTTTTCGACTCAAGCCCGCCTTGTGCAGGGCTTCGGCCAGACGCAGGTTGAAGCCGGGATAATCCACCAGCACCAGCACCTTGACCTGATGACGGCGTATCCATTCCACCACTTCATCAAAAAGCCGTTTAAAATACCCATAGTGGCGGATGACCTCGACCAGTCCGACCACCGAGCTTTCGGTCAGGTCGTGCAAGAGCGGGATGCCTGCTGCCTTTAAGGCCGGGCCCCCGATGGCCACCTGCTGCCAATCCGGCTGCAGCTCACGCAGCTCCGCGGCGACGAGAGCGGCATGTTGATCACCGGAATGTTCACCGGCCAGCCAGAGCACATCAGTCGGCCCCGAGAGTGGAAGCTCCGCCAAGAGTGCTGAAGCAGCACCTTCCCCCTTCATCCTTCCTCCTTCATCCTTCATCCTTCCTCCTTCATCCTTTTCCTTCCAAAGCCATCCCGGCACGGATCTGCTCGGTGATCTGGACCGCCACTTCGAGCGCACTCTTGCCGAGTTCGGCATTGACCTTGGGATCCCTGCGTTCACGCACGCAGTTGACAAAGGAGGCCAGCTCCAGCCGCAGGGGTTCGTCCCGCTCAATCGGAATGTCCTGTTTATCGAGGCCGTTCTCCATTTTGCGGATGAGGTGACCGGATTGCTCCATGAAGTTGAGGGAAAGGTAGGTGGCCGGCTGGAACACACGGATTTCCCGCACCTTTTTCAGACTGACCCGGCTGGTATTGAGATTGGCCACACAGCCGTTCTGAAAAGTGATGCGGGCATTGGCGATATCCTCGGTCGGTGAGAGCACGCTGACCCCCACCGCTTCGATCCGCTCGGGGGGTGATTTCACCAGTTCAAGAATGACCCCGATATCGTGAATCATCAGATCAAGGACCACCCCTACCTCGGTTCCCCTCGGGGTAAAAGGGGCGAGGCGATCGGCTGTGATGAAACGCGGATTGTCCACATGCGTCTCAAGATAGCTCATCACCGGATTGAAGTGTTCGATGTGTCCGACCTGAACGACGACTCCGGCGGATTTGGCCGCCTTGACCACATCTTCGGCCTCTTCGAGGCTGGCACAAATCGGTTTCTCGATCAAGAGGTGACACCCCTGGTTGATCAGGGGCAAGGCGACATCCCGGTGCTGATCCGTGGGCACGACGATACTGACGGCATCACAGGCCTCCCCCAAACTGGCGGCATCGGGATAAATGGCACACCCATACCGATCGGCGATTTCGCGGGCACGCTCCGGGTTGGCTTCAACGATGCCGACCAGTTCCGCACCTTCCAAATCGGCATAAATACGGGCATGATGCTGGCCGAGCGAGCCGACTCCGACTACTCCGCAACGGATGATGGAATTACCTGACATTCCCCGAAAAAGCCTTCCGCCCGGGAAAAAGGCAAGTCCCTGCAAAGAGCCCTAGGAAAAAGGGGCCATATATGACAAAATCTCTCAAAAAGGATGTCAAATTTCTCATCCTGCAATTTCTTAATTCAGTGTATGATACTCCCATCTCAGCGAGCAGATTCTGATTCTATCCGAATCAATGCCTCGCTGCCCCTTCCCGCCCCACCCCTTCCCAGCACGCACGATTCGGCCTCCATTTCCCTATGGGGCCGAAACGCGTTTCCCAGCCCCCCTTTCATCAAATGAGAAAGTTGATTCTTCTTCTTACCCTTACCTTGGTATCCGCTCAACTTTCAGATGGACGGGCGGATCCCAACGCAACCCCGCGGACCACCGCGCTCTTTGAGCAATTGCAGGAAATGACCGAGGCTCCCTCCGCCGCCTGGGGCTATCAGTATGGGCTGTTCCGGGGAATATCCCAAACGGGTTCTGCGTGGACCAATCTGAACAACCCGTTGACTTATTCAGATGCCAAAAACATTACTGGCGCGCACCCCGCGATTACCGGATGGGACTTTGACGAAATGCGCTGGAGCACTGATCTGCAAATCCAGCAAGCCATCGCCGCCGATGCGATCGGAGCCATCACGATCTTTTCCTTTCACATCCCCAACCCCGTCACCGGAGGACGCTACAACGACACCAACCTCGACTCCCTGCAGGATGTTTTACCGGGAGGCTCGCACCATGAACAACTGCTGGCTGAATGGGCTTTTGCCGCCGACATCATCGCAGCGATGGTGGATGCTGAAGGCAACCCTGTCCCGGTCATCGTCCGCCCCTACCATGAAATGAGCGGTCGATGGTTCTGGTGGGGAGCCCAGCATCCGGTAGCCGACTACGTCGCACTCTGGCGCTGGACGGTCGAATACCTTCGCGACGAAAGGGGTCTGCACAACATTCTTTACGCCTACTCCCCCGACAAGACCACTGCCGCAAATTTCCTCAACTGGTGGCCGGGCGATGACTATGTCGACCTCATCGGGCTGGACTATTACCGCACCAGCCCAGGGGGCAACGCCGCCTTTGCCGCCAATGTTCAGGTGTTAATCGATGTCGCCCAGGAAAAAGGCTTGCCCGCCGCCCTGACCGAAGTCGGGACACAGGCCAGCGGGTCCATTTTAAACCCTAGAAATAATCAGCAAACCAATACCTTTGGTCTCGGAGCCATGTCCGACGAAAACTGGTGGCTCAATGCGGTCTATAATCCTCTGGCAGAAAATAATCTTTTTAGTGGTATTGCCTTCATCGCTGGCTGGGCCAACTGGGGAGTAGACCAATTTCATGTCCCCACCCCCTTTGACCAATCCGCCCCCGGCTTCATCACCTTCGCACGCCAACCGGAGATCCTCATGTTGCCGGATCTGAATCCGGCGGAGGCATGGACAGACTATCCCGGCATCGGCTGGATCTACACCCTGGACTATCCCTGGGTGCTACATCCCGAACACGGCTGGCTCTGGATGAATCACGACTTTTCAACGGCATCCCGCTTCAACCAGTGGTATTTCGATCTCGATTTGGATTGGACCTATACCACCCACCTCTCCTATCCCCTGCTCCACTCCCAGAGCTATGGCTGGATCTACTTTCTGGGAAGAAATCAGGACGGACAACGGGTTTTTTATAGCTATGACGCGGATGAAAACATCCTGATCCCATCAGAATAGGGATTGACGCATCCTCCGGGGAGACGCAAAATTTTAATCTGTTACGTAATCTTCGCGTTACGTAATCACCAAAATTAATGAACCTCATCTAACTCCCAGTATATGAACACCTCTCAAAAAAGTAAGAAACTCCGCTGGTGTGCACTGACGTGCGCCGGCCTTTTTGGTCTGGCCTCAGCCACATCAGCTCAGCAATTATGGGACTTTGAGTCCGATCTCGAAGGCTGGTTTATTCATGAAGATCCGGGTCTCTTCGATGGAACCCACACTCTTGATCACGTGGATGACGGGACCGGCGCCAGTTCCGGTTCCGGAGCCATGATGTATAGTCTCTTTATTCCTGCTCCTGAAGGAAACCCCTTTGTCTGGGCTTTCCGTGTCAATGTGGAAGCAGATACGCCGATTGCCGATGCAGTCAATGATGCCCAAGGCAAATACATCACCTTTGAAGTATCCCATGTTCAGGACTGGACTCCAGGGTATAATGACGTCTTCCAGCTTTTCTCTGTCTTCCAGCCCGGTGGGGGCGGCTGGGTCCAAACGGATAACATCTGGCCGGACGATACCACCCTTGACAGTGACTTCACCAGATCTGTTTCTGTCCTCATCCCTACCAATGAAGCTTTCGAAGACGGTTTCAACTTCTTCATCGGCATCAAAGCCGCGGAAAATGTAGCCGCCCCCGACGGAATCTTCCTCTTCTTCGACAACTTCCGCATCACTGACGAGCCAGCAGGTGGTGACCCGACGGAAGAGCCAACCGAAGAGCCGACGGAGGAACCCACTGAAGAACCGACGGAAGAGCCCACTGAGGAACCCACTCCACAGGACTGGTTTGGCTACGCAGTTGATGGAGGATGGGCCAACACGGCAGGCTGGATCGGGCATGTTTACGTGCCCCACAGTCCCTGGGTTTATCAGCTCAACATCGGCTGGCTCTATGTTTCCGCGGACTCAGTCTCGGAATCCGGAGCTTGGATGTTCGCGCCGAAGTGATTTTCTGCGCATTGATTGATTCTACTTTTAGCCTTCAGCGCGACCCAAAAGGGTCGCGCTTTTTTTTCGCATATCCTTCACTCAAACAAAGGCTTATGATCATGAAGAATAGCCCTTCCTCTATCTGCTCTAATGTTTGATTGTTGGCCCATTTGACCGTACTTCTCTTGCCGGGCAGGATACCAAACAGCAAATGGTGCCAATGCTTACAGCAATCACTGACTGCTGAAGCCCATCTGGGCTGGGTGCGGCACACAATTGCGCTATCACAACGTAACCGAATCTCAATTCACCCCTTATGAATTATATCTCAAAAACAAATTGGAAAGCGCTGGCTGGCGCTCTCTCGTTCGGTTTGGCCACGAGCCTCTCCGCTCAAGTTATCTTCGACTTTGAAGATGGTGTTCAAGGCTGGGAAGCTATCGAAGAAGGCTCCGCCACAATCATGCACCTCACGGGTTTCGAAGACTACACGACCGAAGGTACGGGGTCCATTCTGATTACCCCTCAGCCCGACAGCTGGTGGGTTACCCGCGCGACGATCGCCAAGGACACACCGGAGTATGATGCCATTGTGGCGGCTCGCGAGTCCAGCACTCCGATGTCCCTCTACTTCGACGTGATGTATCTTGAAGAGTTCCGTGCAGGATTCGAAGGCTGGTTCCAGCTCTTCCTTTCCTTTGCAGTCGGAGATGAATGGGATGCCAACCGCTACGGTGACACCAACATGCACAGTATCACCTGGAACGCTGACCAAACCGATCTGGTTTACTCTGGTCCCGATTCCGTCGAGTATCCGTTCGAGCGCTTCGTGGAATTCGATCCGGACCTCGATCTTGAGATCATCATGTCCGCCAACCACGGTGGTGACAACGCCCGCGGCACCTACGCCTACATCCTCGACAACTTCCGTATCGGACCGAGTGGTGGCTGGACCGGTGAAGAGCCGACCGAAGAGCCAACCGAAGAGCCAACCGAAGAGCCAACCGAAGAGCCGACCGAAGAGCCGACCGAAGAGCCGACTCCGCAAGACTGGCTGGGCTACACCGTCAACAACGGCTGGGCCAACACCGGTGGCTGGCTGGGACACGTTTATGTCTCCCACAGCCCCTGGGTCTATCAACTCGACCTCGGCTGGATGTATGTTTCCATCGACTCCAACTCCGAAGCCGGAGCCTGGATCTACGCTGTGAAGTAATTCATCCAGAGTTAGTTTCTAATAGTTTCAAGGCGCCACCCTCGGGTGGCGTCTTTTTTTTGCCTGGAGGAGATAATAAAGCCGCCTCAAGGGGAGAAGCGGCAATGCGGATGAAAATTGGTGGAGCTGATCGGAATCGAACCGACGACCTCTACAGTGCGATTGTAGCGCTCTTCCAACTGAGCTACAGCCCCATTGTGTCGACAGACAAAGTGATCAAATTCAAGCCTCCCCTCAGGTCAATCGCAATTGCCGGGAGTTTCCGCGAAAAGGAATATCGAAGCGATGACGATTGGGGTAAGGCCGTAATCGAGCGTTCCTTTCACAGGCAGGAATGCCTGCGTCACAAAGGATCAAGTGCCCAGAGTGACACAGACATTCCTGTCTGTGCGGTGCAGTCCCATGTAGGCATGTAAAATGGACGAAGAAAGTGGTCCCTTCTGCAAATCCAACTGCCGAGGGAAGCCCGCAGCACACATGCAAGGCATTTTCCGGGGTCAATTACGGAGGCGTAAGGTCAAGGTAATGAGAAACCCTTCCACAGGGAATGCCTGTGTCACAAAGGATCAAGCGCCCAGGGGACACAGACATTCCTGTCTGTGAGCTGTAGACTCATGTCGGCATGAACTGATGTGGCAGCGCGAAGCTTAATCAAAATCCGAACCACCGGCCACCGGCCTCCAGCGAGGCGGCGCAGGGACGCACCGCCCTACCTGCTTTGGTGCATTCGAAATGGATGCTCCGTCCCCCGTCAGGCGAAGCCGCCCGTTTCCCGTCTCCTCTTTTGAATTTCAATCCAATCCACAACTATTCTCCAATAACCCTTAACCAATAACAATTAACCACCGGGATGCTTGCGCCGCCGACTACAAACAGCAATCTGAGTGCATGACCAAACCAACGTTGACCGTGCAGCGCACGATTGAGTTTTCTGATACCGACGCCGCCGGGCTGGTGCATTTCAGCAACTATTTCCGCTATATGGAAACGGCGGAAAGGGTGTTTTTTGAGCAAGCGGGTCTCCCCTTGTTTGACGGGACGGAGAAGCGGGAAGGGTTTCCCAGAGTGGAGGCCAGCTGCAGTTACAATGCACCCCTGCGCTTTGGAGATGAGGTACTCATTACCCTGACGCTGGAACGTGTGCGCTCCTGTGCCCTCCATTACTCTTTTACATTTTCCCGTATCAACGGAGAAGAATCACCACAAGCCGTCGCCACCGGGCAAATGACCACCGTCTTCAGCCGGGTGGATGCCGGAAGCGGACAGGTTAAGGCGCAAGCTATTCCGGACGACTGGTTACAGAAACTGGGTTGGAAATAACGCACATCGGGTAAAAAAGAGAACCTCCTGGTTCAGACACGGGCATTGCTTTGCCATCTCCGCTTGTGCAGCATTCCTGCCTGTGGATGGGTTCGATCCCCTGCCAATTGACGCATGCATAACCTCAAACTCACCGGGGGTCAATGTGGGTTGCTGCCCAGTGCACAGACAAGATTCGCTGTGTCCCATATCGTGTATGCCAAAACACAGTACCATCGCTATTGACGAGAAAGCGATATGGGAACTAATCGCCCTCATTTGCGGGACGATTCTCAGTGATTGTCCTCAGAAAATGGTTTGCCTTTCCGGTTCGACTCCAGCATCCCTTATTTACATGAGTGAAGCGGTCACGCCCGACTTTGAAGTTGCGGATTTAGTCAACCCGAAGGTCGAAATCAACATTCCCAAAGGATCCATTAACGAGTTTCCACTGCAGCGTTATGAAGGGCAGATCGTTTTGGTGCAGGATGACAGTGGCCTGGAAGCAGCCCTGCAGTCCATCGCGGCGGAGAGTATCCTTGGATTTGACACGGAATCCCGTCCGGTTTTTCGCCGGGGTCAATCTTATCCCCCGGCACTGCTGCAACTGGCAGGAGCCCAATGTGTCTGGCTGTTTCAGCTGAAGAAATTGAAAATGCCAGAGGCCCTTTTTGCCGTTCTGTCGGATACGCAGACGATCAAGGTGGGCGTGGCGATTCGGGACGACATCCGCAAACTGCAGGAAATCCGAAAATTTGAGGCCGGGGGCTTTGTGGAAATTGCCGATTTCACCCAGAAAGCCGGGATTGTGAACACAGGCTTGCGCAGTCTGGCAGCGATATTCCTGAAGTTTCGCATCTCCAAGGGGGCACAGGTTTCTAACTGGTCGCGTTCAGAGCTGTCACCCTCTCAAATTCAGTATGCCGCCACCGATGCCTGGGTCAGTCGGGAACTGTTTCTCAAGTTACGGGAGGTCGGTCTCGCCCCGGAACATCCGGTGTCCCTGCATTCCACCCAAAAGCCACGCAAGCCGCGGCAAAGTCGCCCGAAAGCGGTGAGCTGATCCGCCAGAGAAGCCCCTCGGGATCATCCTTTTTCGCCCCACTCTCCTCAGGCCAAGGCATCACCAGTGAGCTGGCATGCAAAAAGAGCCGGGACCAACCAAAGTGACTGCGGAAAAAGCGATTATGGTCTCCGTTGCCGTAAATGGTGTCTCCGATCAGAGGATAGCCCAGCCCACGGAGGTGACGCCGGATTTGATGGCGACGTCCCGTTTCCGGCTTCACTTCTACCAGGCTGTAGCGGGCTGTAGCGAACGCCCCCACCGGGATGGGCAATTCGATTCTGCCTAAACAGCAAAAATGAGTGACGGCCGACTGTTCCCGCCCGGAATCGGCATGTTTCAACGGACGATCGACGGTTCCGCTATCTGCGATGTAGCCCCGCACAATAGCCAGATAGGTCTTTTGCACCAGATCACTCTGAAAACACTCTGCCGCTTCCCTCGCCGCCGCTGAGGAGCACGCAAAGAGCAGCACCCCGGAAGTTTTCCGATCCAAGCGGTGGACCGGAAGTGCATTCACTCCCAACTGACGGCTGAGGATTTCCTGAGCATCCCCATCTTCCGGGAATAGCCGGGTGCGGTGGGTAAGCAAATCGGCTGGTTTCTCCACTGCGACCAAACCCCTGCGCTGATCAAGAATCGGGAGGGAATCAGGCTGTATCGGCTGGGCAGAAGAACCGAGGTCCATAGTCCATGACGCAAATTGCACCAAGCTACCGACGCGAGGATATTCGAGTGCTAAGATGGGATTTGGCGGGGTCAGAGAAAACCCTTGCCGGGAATAAACTCCCTCCATAAAGTAAAAACCTCGTAACAAGCTCATCCCATTAACCTGCTGCAATGATGAAATCATCTCGCTTTTTCTCCATTCTCATCGCTATCTGCCTTTTTCCTCTGGTCGGTTTGGCCGAAGAAGAAGCCGAAACCATTGAACTGACAATCCATGGTCCACCCGGAAGTGTGGTCATGGTGGACGGTGAAGAAATGACCATTCCGGACAGTGGTGTGCTGACCACCATTGCGGGCACAGAAGCAGTCATTTCCACTACCACCGCTCCGGTCCGTGTTATCCTCTCATCTGGATCTGTAATCCATATGGGAGTCCGCTCCAGCCTGACCTTACTCAGCAGCAATAGCCTGGAAGTGACTTCCGGAGTTGCCCTTGTTTTCAATGGCGATTCCACGGATCCCGCTCAGGTCACGGCATCTGGCGATGCGATCGTGCGAGTGACTGAAAGTAGGATCGGCTCGGCGTTCCAAGCAGTCATCGAAGAAATACAAGATGAGGTTCAAGATGAGCAGGAGACTCCGGCTGAGGTTCCCACTCCCGAACCCACGCCAACCCCCGCAACCGGCACACCGACCTGATTGCGTCCACTCCATTCCAATCCTGGGGTTGTGAGGAGGGGAATGGGCATTCGGGCGGTTGAAGGCCCAACGCCATCACTGAACGGGGAGCCTTCGAAAAAGCAGAAGCCTACGGGACGATGGGGTAGAAATCGCAGGTCGAAGAAGCCCATGAAAACCGCGCCGCCTTCGAACCTCCTTGCTCGCATCCGGATTGGTATGCACTCTGCGGTGGATAACAGGGCCTGATCGATCTCCGCAAACGATCACAGTTAGGAATAAGCGATCAGAAAAGGCTTGAGGCAAGGTGAAACATGGCATAAATAATAAGTTCATCTTTCAAAATCGCTCATATTCTAGCAACTGCTGTATCTATGAAATCATCTCGCATCCTCTCCATGTTGGCAGCTATCTGCCTCCTTCCTCTCCTCGGCCTGGCCCAGGAAGAAGCTGAAAATGTCGATATCTCGATTAGTGGCGCTCCGGGCAGTGTTGTCGTAATCGACGGTGAAGAAGTCACCATTCCCGCCAGCGGAGAACTCTCCGTCAGCATCCGTCCCGGCGCATCGATCACCACAAGGGCCAATGGTGTCAGGCTTAGCTTTCCTTCCTCCGGTGGCACAGTCAGTTTAGGCGCAAGCTCCAGCTTGCAAATTACCAGCGGTACACAGGTGCTGATCACTTCCGGAAGGGCCGTCGTCGTTCCCACCACGGGGTTTACGGTGAACGCCGCTCCCGGTGCATCTCTCCAGTCAATTTCTACTGGTCAAGAAGGGTTTCAAGTGATTGATGGCATTATCGAAGAAACTGATGAAGGCCAGACTACCCCTCCGGTAGTCGGCACTCCCACCTGATCGATTCGGCAAAACTTTACCTCAATCCGCCTTCTCGGCGGATTTTTTTTGCGATCTGCGGATTCCCTCTGACAGGCAGTGGACCATACTCCAAAGGGATCGTTTCGCTCTGACCAACCATGTTCCACCTCATTAGGATATCCATCACCTGGGCATTCTCTTTCGGGTCGATTCAGATCAGGCTTGATAACAGATAGATCTTGCTCTAGCTATAAGCTTCAAACTCGCTCATATTATTTCAAAATGCTGTATCTATGAAAACAACCCGTTTCCTCTCTATGCTGGCAGCCATCTGCTTTTTGCCTCTCTCGATCTGGGCTCAGGAAGCCGGAGATCCTATTTCAGTATCCATCGTTGGTACTCCTGGCAGCACGGTTACGATCAATGGTGAAGCAGTCACCATTCCCGCCAGTGGTGAGCTCAATGTGGATGTTCCACCCGGTGCGAGCATCATTTCCAGCAGATCAATCCGCGTGCGCCTCCCCTCGGGCGCTGTCGTCAACCTCGGAGCCAACTCAGGGGTGATCATTAATGGCCAAAACAGTGTTGAAATCACCAATGGGGTTGCTGTGGTCAATACCATTGGGGCCACCTCACCCACACAGGTCGCGACTCGACCTGGTGCCATCGTCCGGACTATTGGTAGTGCCAACGTAGTCTACCTTCCTGATATCATTGAACAGGGCATACGCCAGACAGATGAGAATCAGGTAACGCCTCCAAATGTATCCACCCCAACACCGACGCCGCTCCCGACGCCGACACCACCGGTGGGAACGCCAACCTGAGCCTCGGATTTCATCAGGGCTTTTCCTAACCCGCGTTGATACGCGGGTTTTTTTTCGCCCGGATTTCCGACACACCCCCCGTCAGTATCTTGGTCTTGTCATCCCTCTCCGGTAAAATTGAATGAAGGTTTTCAACCGACAAATGATGCTTTCCCAAGCACCGATCAGTCGACCGAAGTGTGGTCCACAGGACTGGGTCACGCCACAGAACGGTTGATCTCATCTTAAACACCGTGTTCTACCTCCTTCTCGTATCCGTCATCTGGGCTTTTTCATTCGGCATCATCAGTGTCAGTTTCGGGGACGTTGACCCGGTCCTGCTGGCATTCCTGCGGATGGGGTTGGCGATGCTGCTCTTTCTACCCTTTACCGGATTGAGCCGTATTTCCCTCCGGAGCAAAGCTGCCTTGATGGGGATCGGGGCGATTCAGTACGGGCTGATGTATGTGTGTCTGTTCTCTGCTTTTCAGTATATTGGTCAACGCAGTTATCTGATCGCGCTGTTCACGCTGACCACCCCGATCTATGTGCTGCTGTTCTCTGTGGTGCTGGAACGACGACGCGGGAAGCGCGCCTGGCTTGCCGTCATGCTGTCTGTCCTCGGAGCTGGCGTGATCCAATGGCAAACCGAAATGGGGATTGGATACTGGAAAGCCTTTGTTCTGCTCCAAGCATCCAACGCCGCTTTTGCTTTCGGCCAAATCGCCTACCGCCGCTGTCAGAACCAAATCCGGCAACAGTCTGCCTGCATCGAAGACAGGCACTTCTTTGCCTGGGTCTTTCTCGGGGCGGTCATCTTTACCGGGTTGGCCGGTGCCGCAGGATCGGACTGGAGAGCACTCGGGACACTCGACAGCGCACAGTGGACTGCACTGGTTTACCTCGGCCTGATCGCTTCAGGTCTTTGCTTTTTCTGGTGGAACCGTGGCGCAACCATGGTAACACCTCCCATTCTGGCTGTATTAAACAACCTCAAGGTCCCGCTGGCCGTCGTTGTCTCGCTGGTCGTCTTTCAGGAATGGACGGAGGTAGCCTGGATCCAATTTATTCTGGGCTCCGCCCTCATCATGCTGGCCTTTCTACTCAGTCAGCATTCTAAAAAAGCAGCATAGGCGAAGTGGTGCCTTTTAACCTGATTGCTCACCAGCGATAAGTCCCGCGCAGGGCGTAATGTCGACCCACCGGTGGTGTTCCGGGAAAAAACTCGAATCCGCTGTCGGTGAGATTATCGGCCATCAAACTGAACTCAAAACCAGGGGCGAAATCAGGACGCCACCCCAGGGAAAGTGAGAGGTGTGTCCCTTGCTCGGAGCTGGTCCGCAGTGCATTGGCCGCCTGCTCCCGCCAGCCCAGGTCCATCCGCAGATCCAGTGATTCGTGAGGATGAAGAATCCCTGAAAAGGTGATACGGTGACGGGCGAAATTGCCCACGTAATAGGAGGCATCAACTGACGCCTCCCGGTAGTCGATCGACTTATCGATCCAGGCATAACTTAGCTGCGCCTCCCAGCGGCCCTGCTGGTAGCGCACCAGCCATTCAGCTCCCAAGGTGTCCACCTCCACCGGATTAGCCTGCCGGGCGCGATTTCCGTTGTCCGAAGACCAGGTCCAGTCCACGAGGTCGTCATCGTGCCGCCCAAAGACAGATACCGCTGATTGCCAGCTCCCACTCTCCCAGGACAGACCGGCTTCGAGTGTGGTGCTGTATTCACGGCCCAGATTCGGATTCCCCCCGAACAGGCCATTCGGATTGGAACGTAAGGCGGTGTATCCAGCCACCTGAGAGGCTCTGGAAAGATCAACAAAGGCTGACCAGAGACCACTGGTTCGCATCGTTTCCCGACTCAGGCGCAGGACACCTCCCAGGTGGCCACCATCCTCCGAAGTGAGGTGGGTGTTCACCCCGAAGATCAAGCTCCAATGGGCATCATCTGCCGTTATCCAGCGATACTCCGGGGCGAGCCCGGCCAGAAAATAGGTCCGCTTGGTGAAATCATTCCCGGTGGTGGCATCGCCATGCGTCAAAGCCGTGCTTCTGACTAGATCGTCATAGAGCAGGGTCCAGTTGTGCAAAACGCTCCACTGTGAAGAGAGGGCATGGACACCTTCCATAGAAGCCGTCCAAACCTGAGTCAGGTGCTGGAAATTGTTGTTCGGATTGTAGCGATTGACCTGGTAGGTGTCGCGTAACTCCCTGAAGGCTGCGCCCGCCTCCCAGTGACTGCCTTCACCGTAGGACTGGCGGTGGTGGATTCCTCCCACCCAGGTTTGATAGTCCTCCGTTTCCGGAAAGAGTTGGCCAAAGGTGTTGCCGATGTACAATCCCGGCCAGCCGTAGAACTTGTCCAGATAACCAGCAAAAAAATCGGTTTGTCCCTGTGCCGTGCGATACTGGACCCGCCCGGAAAAACGTTTGAAGCGAAAATCCCCATCGGTCACGGTCCCATCGCCTTCGGCATGAGCCAGACTGACATCGGTCGCCCAGCGGCCGGAAGAGGATTCCGACAAATGAAAACCGCTGTAAAGGGACTGGTGCCGCATCCGGTCACTGCCAAAGCCGAGCGAGGCATAGCCGGTATCCTCAATTTGGGCCCATTGATACCGCACCGTAGCCAGATTGGCGTTAAACCCGTAGAGTGCGTTTTCAGTCCCGATCGCCAGCCGCGGAGCTGACAGCATGATGGGGGCAAAGGGCACTTCCGCCGCATAGTGACCGGTTTGCGGGTCAAAGAGCGGCAGAGCACCAACAGCCATGCCCGTCTGCTCAAAGACACCTCCCCGGACAATCAAATCACTCTGTGCTTCCGGCAGTCCACGCGACTGTAGCTCAATCCTCGGTGTCGAGCGCAGGCGGGTCACCACCGTTCCAAAGCTGGCCGCCGGCTCTTCGTTGGCAGCGAAGACTCCCCCAACCGGAAAAGGCATCAACTCGACGGAGGGGAGGGCCTCCCCCTCGCTTTGGGCAGTAAGGTGCAGCCCTGCCAGATACAGTCCAGCCCAGGCACAGCATTGGAGAAGTCGAATTTGACGTAGCATCGCGGCAAAAGAAAACCTTGGGGCATTGATGGCAAGCTTTTGTTAATCTAATTGAACACAGTAATTAACAAGAGGCTGTCTGATTTCCTCTGGCTTCTTTCTTTTGCTCGTGAAAAAACGCATCCGGGAAACAAGTCGTGCCTGCGGCTGGATTCGACGAGTCCCGTAACCTTGAGGAAAGTCATCATCAGCTCGACTTCGCGATCTCGTTCAAGCCTTCCACCGGAGACCCGCAATCTGCCGCGACTCAGCTTTGAAAAGCGGCTCCTCCCTATCAGTGTGCATCAGTGTTCATCAGTGGTTGAAAGCTTCTCTATTACTTAGCCAATCATCCCGTTGGCAGGTCTCAGGCGGATCTGCGGCAAAAGCCCGCATAATCCGCAGAAAGCAGAGAAGACCTTTCCTCCGAAAAATGGACTTTCCGCCCGTTCGGGATTCTGCACCTTGAGAGAGGATATGTCGCTGCGTCTGACACAAAATGAACGCAAAGTGCTGGCCACTTTGCTCCTATTGACGGTCTTGTCCCTGCTCGGGTATTTGCTGTTCTGAGCCCTGCCTTTTGCGGCTTCCTGGCCTCCGCCCCTTGAAAGCCATCCGCCCGGCTGGCGCGGTCTGCCCGAGGGTCTATTTCCTTCTTGCTCCATGCCGAGGTGGGCGGCACGTTTCTTTCTTTTGCTTTCAAGCCAACTCCCCCACTGCAGTGAGCCCACTTCGACAAGTATCAGACATCAATGTGATCGGCACGGCGGTTTTGCCCGCCCCGGAATACCTCTGCCGGGAGATCGAGCGTCCGGAGTCGATCGTCAACTTTGTGGCCGATGCCCGTGAACGCCTGCAACGCATCATTTTCGGTGACGACCGCCGCGTGCTTTTTGTCGTGGGTCCCTGTTCGATCCATGACACTGAGGCCGGTCTGGAGTATGCCCGAAAACTGAAAGCCCTGCTGCCCCGGATTCAGGACCGGATCGAGGTTGTGATGCGGGTCTATTTTGAAAAACCGCGCACCACCGTCGGCTGGAAAGGGCTGATCATGGACCCTCAGCTGGACGGAAGCTGTGACATCCCCACTGGCTTAAAGTGTGCCCGCCGGTTTTTGCTCGATGTGCTGGAACTGGGTCTGCCCACTGCGACGGAGCTACTCGATCCGATCACTCCGCAATACATTGCCGACTTGATCTGCTGGTCGGCGATCGGGGCACGCACCACCGAGTCGCAGACCCACCGGCAGATGGCCTCGGGTCTCTCCATGCCCCTTGGTTTCAAGAATGCCACTTCCGGGGATCTGCAAGTCGCGATCAATGCCATCCGTGCCGCCAGCCAGTCACAGACTTTTCTTGGGATCAGCCACCAGGGGATGGCTTCGGTTGTGACCACCCGCGGCAACCCCTACTGCCACATGATTCTGCGCGGCGGTCAATCCGGCCCAAATTACAGTGAAGCCCAGGTCAAGGAAGCAGCGGATATCCTGACCAAGGCAGGCCTGGTCCGGGCGGTGATGGTGGACTGCAGCCATGACAACAGCGGCAAAGACCCGGCCCGTTCGGTGGACGTTTTTACAGAAGTGGTTCGTCAGATGCGTGTTCCGGACAGTCCGACGATTGGCCTGATGCTGGAAAGCAATCTGGTGGCCGGCGCACAATCGCTCGGCAAGGACAAATCAGCCCTGATTCGCGGCCAGTCCATCACCGATCCCTGTATAGACTGGGATACGACTGAGAAAGCGCTTCTCGACGCCTACGAGCTGCTGGCTCCCCGATTTGCCTGAGGAATATTTCCGGAGAAAAACACTGTTCCTGACTTCGCAAGTTGCATTTGGCTCAACGATTGTTTGGCTGGAGGCATCATGTCCTGGGAACGTTTCAAAAAGCACTACTACCACAACGCTGCGCTGAACATCGCGCTCGACATCAGCCGGATGCAGTTTCCGGACAGTTTTCTGGAAGAGCTGGAGCCGAAACTGCAAAGCGCCTACGCGGCGATGGAGGCACTCGAAGGCGGAGCCATTGCCAATCCGGACGAGAACCGGATGGTGGGGCACTACTGGTTACGTGCACCGGAACGGGCTCCCGATCCCGCCCTGAAAGAGGAGATCGAAACCACTGTCGACCGGATCGAAGCCTTTGCCCGCAAAGTACATACAGGCGAAATCGCCGGGCTGTCCGGTGCCTTCACCGATCTGCTGGTGATTGGGATCGGCGGGTCGGCCCTGGGCCCGCAGTTTGTGGGACAGGCCCTGGGTAACCCCGGAGAGGATCGCCTCAAGGTTCACTTTTTTGACAATACCGACCCCGACGGAATGGATCTGGTGCTCGGTGAGCTGCGGGGCCGGCTGGCCACAACGCTGGCCGTGGTCATTTCCAAGAGCGGGGGAACCCCGGAAACCCGCAACGGCATGCTGGAAGCGGCCCAGGCCTTTCTGAGCGAAGGGGTGGAGTTTCCCCAACAGGCGGTCGCCGTAACCGGTGTCGGTTCCAAACTCGACCAGACAGCGGAAAACGAAGGCTGGCTGGAGCGCTTCCCCATGTGGGACTGGGTGGGAGGACGCACCAGTGAGACCGCTGCTGTCGGTCTCCTCCCCGCCGCCCTACAAGGTCTGGACATCCGCGGCATGCTGCGCGGGGCCGCCCTGATGGACGAAGCCACCCGGAGCAAAGACACCTCGGCCAACCCAGCCGCTCTCCTCGCCGCGATGTGGTATTATGGCACTGCGGGCAAAGGCGAGCGCGACATGGTCATCCTGCCCTACAAGGATCGCCTCGCCCTCTTCTCCAAGTATCTCCAGCAGTTGATCATGGAGAGCCTGGGCAAGGAAAAGGATCTGGACGGTAAGACCGTCCACCAGGGGATTGCCGTTTACGGAAACAAAGGATCGACTGACCAGCACGCCTACGTGCAGCAGCTACGCGAAGGGGTGAACAACTTTTTTGCCACCTTCATTGAGGTACTGGGAGATCGTCAGGGGGCCTCCCTCGAAGTGGAACCTGGCGTGAGTTCGGGTGACTATCTCAACGCCTTTCTCCTCGGAACCCGCGAAGCCCTTTACGAAAACCACCGCGAATCCATCACGTTGACGATCCCCTCCGTGACCCCGGAAACGGTGGGGATGCTGATTGCACTCTATGAGCGGGCAGTCGGCTTCTATGCCAGTCTTGTGGGTATCAATGCCTACCATCAACCCGGAGTCGAAGCTGGGAAAAAGGCGGCTGCCGGATTCCTTCAGCGCAAACAGGAACTGGTCGCCTTCCTCAGTGGGCATCCCGGAAAAAGTTTTTCAATCGAAGAAATCGCTGCCGGAATCGGAGCCAGCGGTGAAGAGGAAACCCTCTTCAAATTGCTGGAACACATGGTGGCCAATCCCTCCAAAGGAGTGGTCAAAAGGTCCGGCAGCTGCCCCTTCACGGCCAGTTATGGGCACGCTCTCTGAAGTATCAGCCCAGCTCCATCAGCGTAAAAACCCTTTTAAATCGTCCATCGGGGCATTCTTCGGCGCTTGTCAAAGGGCTGCAAATCCCATTTAGTGCGCGGAAATGAAGAGGATTTTGAAGATTTTCGCTGGTTTGCTCATCGGTGCAGCCATGTTGGCCGGTCTGACCGGCTGTGGGACCCTGACCGAAGATGAAAACGAGCAATTGGTACCCTGGTCCCGTCCCGCCTCATGGGAAGGGACTGTTCCCGGGATGCCTTCGACCCCAGGTTGAGCGTGCAGCCCGAATTCGCGGGAGAGCCGTTGCCCTACGGGCTCTATGTCGTTGGGACACCCATTGGTAACCGCAACGATATCAGCCTGCGGGCGGTCGATACCCTGCGGGAAGTGGACCTCATCGCCTGCGAGGACACCCGCTCTGCCCACAAGCTGCTCGATCCGCTCGGCATCAACACCCCGCTGGTGGCCTATCATGAGCACAATGAAGGCACCCAGGCCCTCAACCTTGTCCGCCAAATCGCCGAAGGAAAACGGGTTGCCCTGATCACCGATGCGGGCATGCCCGGGATCAGTGATCCCGGTTTCCGCATCGTTCGCGCCTGCCGCAAGGAGCAACTTCCAGTCTTCGCCATCCCCGGACCCACAGCCTTGACCACCGCTTTGGCCGTTTCCGGACTCCCCACCGATCGCTTTTTCTTTTTCGGATTTCTGCCCCCCAGAAAAGCCGCCCGCCAAACCCATTTTTCTGCCTACGCCGAAGCAGAAGCCACCCTCGTCTATTACGAGTCCACTCACCGGATCAGCAAATTCCTCGATGATGTCATCGATGTTCTCGGTCCGGATCGTATCCTCTGTGTCTGCAGGGAACTAACCAAACGGTTTGAAACCGTCCTCACTGGAACGGCGACGGAAGTCCGGGAACAGTTGACTCAGGGAAGCAGTAAAGGCGAATTTGTAGTTCTTATTGCAAAGAAAGATTATTCATTATGAGACGCATCGCGGTTATTGATATAGGAAGTAATTCCATCAAATGCCTGGTCGCTGCCGAACAGCGCCGGGGAGGCGTCGTTAGCCTCTACGAAAACACCTTGCCCGTCCGGATTTCCAAGGGAATTTCCGGGGAACAGCCGAAGTTGACAACCGAAGCCATCATGAGTGGCTCGGAAGCGGTCTTTCAGCTCTACACTGAGTGCCAGCGCCATGGCCCGATTGATGACACCCTGATGGTTGCCACCAGCGCGGTACGGGATGCCAGCAACGGCGTCGATTTCACGAGGCTGATCTATGAGCAGACCGGAACCCTGCCGCGGATCCTCTCCGGGGATGATGAAGCCCGCCTGATTGGGCAAGGGGTAATTGAGGATCCTGTGGTCAACGCCCAGTATCAGGACTTTGTGGTGGCGGACCTCGGTGGAGGCAGTCTCGAGCTGATCGCTTTTCGTAATGAAAAACTGGATACTCACCGCAGTATTCCACTCGGAGCGGTTCGACTGACAGAAAAGTTTTTCTCGGATCCCAAGGCTAAGCCCGACGAAGCACAAATCGCCTCGCTCTCTACCTATGTTCGGGAAAAAATCACTGCCAGCGGATTCACCCCGCAAGGCCCCATCATCGGGACGGGAGGAATGGTTACAGTCTGGCGTTCCATGGATGCGCATGCCGCCAATGTCACGCTTCCGGAGCTTTCCCCCACCCTCAAACGCGCCAGTTTGCAGAGCTGGATCCAGAAGATTGCCCGGATGAGCTGGACCGAGCGCCTGTCCGTTCCTGGATTGCCCACCTCCCGGGCCGACATCGTCCTGCCCGGAATGTTGATCATTGATACGGTGCTGGATCTGGCGGGCGTGGAGGAACTTCTCCATTCGCGCTTCAATCTGCGCTTCGGAGTGGCGGCAGAGTGGTTTGCCCAAAACCCCGCCAGGGACTAGCACGAAGCGCCGGTGGTCGGTGGTCGGTGTGACGGTGGTCGGTTAAGCAGGACGGATGTGAAGCGAAGATGGCGCAGCAATGCCTGTGTCACGGGGGTGAAGCGGATCAAGGTGACAATGCTGCGGCATCTCCGCTTTTCAGCTTTGCTCACCTCCCTCGCGGAGCTGTTTCAAGGCTTGCCCAAAGTCATCCGGGAGGGGAGCTTCCCAGACAACTGCTTCTCCACTCAGCGGATGGACCAACTCCAGACGTCGGGCATGCAGCATGACGCGGGGAAACGACAGGGATCTGCGGGAGGTTTTGTATCCATAAAGTGGATCACCGGCAATCGGAGTGCCGAGATGCGAAAGGTGTATCCTGATCTGGTGGGTGCGACCGGTATGAATGCGGACATTGAGCAGGGAATAGCCGTCTGGAAGGTATTCTTCCACTTGCCAGTCACTGCGGGCAGGACGTCCATCCTCACGAATCGCCATGCGGGTCCGCTGCACCGGATGTCGGCCAATCGGTGCCTCAATGGTTCCACTCCCGATCTCCGGAAGCTGTCCGGCGACAATCGCGGAATAGAACTTGGCCAGTTTTCGTGTGGCAAAGAGCTGCGCCATTCCCTGATACCCCCGGTCGGTTTTGGCCGCCACGATGACGCCGGATGTTTCGCGATCGAGACGGTGAACGATTCCCGGCCGCTCCACCCCACCAATTCCACTCAAGTGGCCGTCACAATGATGCAGAAGGGCATGCACCAGCGTGTCTTCACCGGTACCGGCCCCCGGATGCACCACCATGCCTGCAGCCTTGTTGATGACGATCAGGTCCTCATCTTCAAAGAGCACCTCCAGGGGGATGGCAACCGGCCGCAGTTCCAGGGGCCGGACGGGAGGGATGCTGAAGGAAAGCGTATCTCCGGCGCTGACCTTGGTGCTTTTGTCGATGGCCTCGTCCTCACGCCAGACCAGTCCGGCGGCAAACAGCTTTTGCACCCGGCTCCTCGACCACTCCTGCAGATGAGCGGACAAAACCTTGTCTGCCCGTTCGCGTTTGCATGGTTCGGGAACCTCAAGGTAATCCGTGGTATTTTCACTCATGAAATACCCCGGAGATGGCGCTGTACTACGGAGTCGATCTCAGCCAGCCAGCGTTGCTTTTCCGCATCCGGGATATCCGCACTGCGAAACCCGTTGGCGGCCACCTCTCCTAAACGGGCGAAATCGAAATGCAGCTCCCGGTGCAGCGCTGCGTATTCATGGGCCAGACGGTTCCCAAAAGAGATCGGATCATCCGTGCTGACAGTGCAAAGGACCCCTGCCTCCATTAGTTCCGCGATAGGATGCTCGCGGAGAGACGGCACCACCCCCAGCTTGAGGTTGCTGATCGGGCAGACATCGAGAATGATCCGCTCCTCCACCAGCCGCTCCACCAGAGAAGGGTCCTCGATTGAGCGGACACCGTGCTGAATTCGTTTCACCTGCATAGCATCCAAAACGTAGCGGACAAACTCCGGACCACAAAACTCCCCGGCATGCGCCTTGAGGCGTTTACCGGCATCCGCGAATCGGGCCCACAGATCCACGGTCCATTCTCCGTCAATGGGTGCATCCTCAGGGCCATGCAAATCCACCCCGTCGAGATGCGGCCAATGCATGGACTGGTCGATCCAGGATACCGTCCGTTCATTGTAACCGGAATGGTGGATGCCCATGAAGACGCGGACGTCCATCTCCTTCGGAGCAGCACTCTTGATCGCCTCGGCGGTGGCCGCCCCATCCCCTCCGACAAACTCGATTACGCCCGAAGCGAAACTGCACTCCACGTAGCGAACATTTTCCTCTTTGAGTAGCCGTGCAAAAATCTCTTTGGCGGAACGATAGTAGGCCTCCGGTGATGCGTGGTAGGCAGCCACCATATCGAGCAGTTCCTCTTCAAAATGCGCGAAGGAACGGAAGCGAAAACCATCCTCCCAGGAAGCTGGAGGCCGGGAGAAACGAACCGGCTCTCTTTGCTGCACATGATAAAAAGCCAGGGCTCCTTCCAGGTGCAGATGGGTCTCCGTCTTGGGCAAAGCGTTGAGAAAGGCAGCCAAGGCGGCCTCCGGCTCATATTGTGATGAGCGGATCACAGTTCAACGTTTGGTTCGGCGGGAGGCGGTTTTCCGGGTGGGCTGGCGACTGCTCTTTTTCCGCGCCTTGTCGGCAGCCCCATCCTTCCCGAGGAGATAATCGGGGTTCAACTTACTGAGGGCAGGTGTCACAAAGAGACCGTCCTTGCGGATCAGTTTACCATCAAACCAGATCTCCCCGCCGCCAAACTCTGGACGCTGGATGCAGACAATATCCCAGTGAATGCGGGATTTGTTGCGGTTATCCGCCGGTCCACCGGCATAGGCTTGTCCGGGAGTAAAATGAAAGCTACCGGCGATTTTCTCGTCGAAGAGAATGTCGCGAATCGGTGTCAGAATGTATGGGTTGAAGCCGAGGGCAAACTCTCCGATATAGCGGGCACCTTCATCTGAATCGAGGATGCTGTTGAGCTTCTTCTGATCTCCGGTGCAGGAAGCTTTGACGATGCGGCCTTTTTCAAATTCGAAGCTAACATTGTCGAAGGATACCCCCTGATAAACGGTGGGGGCATTATAAGTGAGGATGCCCTCGACGCTGTTGCGCACCGGGGCGGTAAACACTTCCCCATCGGGGATATTGCGCTCACCCGTACACATGATCCCGCCCATCCCCTTGAGGGAAAAGCGAAGGTCGGTTCCGGGTCCTTTGATTTCAACTGTCTCACAGGCATCCAGCGCCTTTTTGAGGGCACGCTGACCGGGCAGCATACGGGCATAGTCCTGATTGCAGACGCGGAAATAAAAGTCCTCAAATGCTTCGGTACTTGTCTGCGCCTGTTGCGCCATGGAGGCAGTGGGCCAGCGCAGAACCACCCATTTCGTTTTATCAACCCGCCAGTTCTGGACCGGGCGCATAGCCCCCATCGAACGCTGCATATCGCCGGCAGGAACGTCGGAGGTTTCAAAGATATTGGCCGCACCGCGAACTGCGATATAGGCATCCATTTTCTTCATCCGCGCCAACTCGAGCTGCGCACGAATGGTGAGTTGTGCATCCTCCACTCCCTCAATCAGAGCCCGGCTGATGCGGCTGTGGTGAATCTCGACAAAGGGAATGGCTTTTCGGGCGCGGGCAGCCCTTACCAAAGCGACCACCATCTCGTCGGGAACATCGTAGGCATCGATCAAGACCTTCTCGCCCCGCTTGAGATTCACAGAATAGCCAACGAGATTCGCGGCCAGTTTTTCGAAACGTGGATCCATCATATCAATACACTAAAGTTAAAGGGATGCGTTTATGCTAGCCCCGCCGGATGACCGAACCTTCAAAATGAATGCTGAACCGAT
This sequence comes from Verrucomicrobiota bacterium, assembly GCA_050485245.1. Lineage (GTDB taxonomy): Bacteria > Verrucomicrobiota > Verrucomicrobiia > Opitutales > Oceanipulchritudinaceae > JBJHBA01. The sequence goes on from JBJHBA010000005.1 coordinate 120,631, forward strand.
AAACGCGTTTCCGACGAGTCTCGATCTTCCCTGTCTGCAAATCAATCCTATCCGGAATTTCTTCCTGCCGGATATCCACCGCAGCGCGGTATCCCCGCTCGGAAAACACATCGATCAACATTGCCAAAGTCATCGGATCCTCAAACAAGGAATCCTCCGAGTTGATGTAGGCTCTCCCCGAAATGGTGTGCCGGTGAACAATCGGCATCAGCTTCTGGTTGATATAGTCAACGACTCTGGCAAAGAGTTCGGTCTGCCGGCGGGCATAATGATCGAGCCTTTCCACCAGCTCCTGGCGTGCATGCACCACGATGCTGGAGGCGATCGGGATGTGGGCGATCATATCATAGGTCGCCTGATCCAGTTCCAGTGAGCTTTGGTAAGCCAACTCCCGGACAATAGCCTGCTGGACGGCCTCGACCGACTCCTGGGCATTGACGTAATGGTAGTGGAAAATCTCCCTCAGGGAAGTCAGGGATTCGTAAGTGACCTCCTTGAAGGTGCGGTAACGATTGCGGGCACTTTCGACAGACAAGTCGGTCTTGCGCACTTCGGAGCGATCATCCGTCCCGGAAACCTCTGCCAGTTCGTTCGCCTGCCGCGCACGCTTACCTCTCTCGATCTGGCGCTGAACCGAGGTCGCTTCGTCCACATAAAGGACAACAATATGAAAAACCGGCTTGTGGAAAATACTCTCCAACTCGGATCCGAGGTGTTCACGACGCAACTGAGTAAGTTTCTGATAAAACAACTTGAGGCACTCGACCTGCACCTTGGTCCGGGGGTAGCCATCGATCACCACACCGGTGCGGTTCTCCGGGCGCAGCAACTCCTCCATTAACAAGGAAGTCACTTCCCGGTCTCCGACCATCATTCCGGCATCTTTCAGCCGCCTGGCCTCGGGGCTGTCCAGCAGGTCACTGATGACAATGGGCTTCGCCGTCAGCCCGGTGTATTCCATGATGAAGCGGGTCTGTGTTCCCTTGCCCGCGCCGGGGGCACCGTTGAGCCAGAAGAACTCGCGGGGAAAGGTCAGCCCCTGAATTCCCCGGGACTGGACCAAGTGGTTCCAGACCTCGTTGAAGATCAACTGGGCGTCTTTAATTTCAAGGTCGAGCGCACGTGGACGCGCGCCATCCGACACGGGATTGGTGACTGAATCTGATTTCACGATAAGAATGGAAAGGGGTAACTGGGAACGCTTTACTTCCCGATCCTCAATGGCAAACACAAAGCCGCACGAGTTGGAGGGAATGGTGGGCGGTGGCGCAATGCCCGAAAGCGAGAGACCGGATGACTGAGGCCGGAGCGCCAAAGTGGAGTTATTGCGGTAATGTGAATTACCGAATCACCCGCAGGACGGATGCGCAGCGGAGATGGCTCAGCCATGCCTGTGTCTCGTGGGAGGCGGATCAATGTGACACAGACATTCCTGTCTGTGAGGGGGGCCAGTTTGATTTTGAACCAGTCCCATCCCCCTCCCGTCAGCCGAAGCCGCCCGTCCCCGGTTTCCCGTAGGGCGCGTTGCGCCTGAAGCCAGAGGGCAGAGAACGGAAGACGGAGCCTTCAAAACGAGGAACCATGTACAAACCTAAGGGACGCCCCAGCGCTACCTGCCTTGGAACGTTCCATATATAGTTACCGACCACTGACCACCGACTACCGAAATTCTGGCCTCCGCCCTCCGGCTTCAGGCATCTGGCCCCCGTCAGCATTTCAGCGTTTCCGAATCTTCCCTGCGCCGCCTTCGCCCAGGCAAACTGCGGCTCCGGACTTGCGGATTATTCGCAGACTGACAAGTTGCCCAAAAAGACCAGCCATATGAGCGAAGATCCAACCTTTCCATCCATCGTCCTCGGAGGCGGCTGCTTCTGGTGCGTGGAGACCCTTTACCAACGGCACCAGGGTGTGCGTTCCGCCCAATCCGGTTACGCCGGGGGCCAGCTTCCCAACCCCACTTATGAGCAGGTCTGCGGGGGCCAGACGGGGCATGCTGAAGTGGTCAAAGTGGTGTTTGACCCCTCCGCGACGAACCTGGAAGCACTCCTCGGGTTTTTCTGGGAGGCGCACGATCCGACCACTCTGAATCGCCAGGGGGAGGATGTGGGCACGCAATACCGATCCGTCATTTTTTATCAGGATGAAACCCAGAAGCGCCTCGCTGAAGCCTCACGTGCGGCGGCTGCCGCCCGCTTTTCCGATCCCATTGTGACGACGATTGAACCACTCGATACCTTTTATCCGGCGGAGGCTTACCATGAGGATTACTTCAACCGGAATCCCCAGGTCCCCTACTGTCAGTTTGTGATCGCTCCGAAGGTGGCCAAGCTGAGCAAGAACCATCAATCGTTGAAGTAAGTATAGCTGCGCAGTCCGCTGTCGTAAGCGCTGAGAATGGTGCGGCGTTCCTGTGCGGTAATTCGCTTTTGACGAACCGCCCGTTCCGCCAGATTGCGGAAGGCCTCTGCAAGGTCTTTGGGATCGTATTCCACGTAGCTCAGCACGTCCGCAATGGTATCGCCATGGATTTCCCGCTCATAGACCAGCTCGCCTTCTTCCACCGTGATACTGGCGACATTGGTATCGCCCAGAAGGTTGTGCAGGTCACCGAGCGTTTCCTGATAGGCTCCGACCAGAAAGACCCCGAGCATATAGTCCTCGTTGGGCTTGAGCGGGTGAAGCGGCAGTGAATTCTTCACGCCGTGAAAGTCGATGAACTTGTCGATCTTGCCGTCGCAGTCACAGGTAATGTCTCCCATGATCCCGCTGGCGGTGGGTTTTTCGTTCAGACGGTGAATGGGCATGACCGGGAACAACTGGTCGATCGCCCAGGCATCGGGCAGGGACTGGAAAACGCTGAAATTGACGTGATAGATATCGACCAGTGCGTTCCCGATCTCCGCCAGATCCGGAGGGGCGGACCGCCCAATCTTGGCGACCTCCCGGGCAACCGCGGCCACGATATTCCAGAAGATGTGGTCTCCCCTCGCCCGGTCGCGCAGCGAGACCATCCCTTGATTGAACTGACGGCGGATTTCACTGCGATAGTAGATGGCGTCGTTGTAGCACTCCTGGATACGCTTGGGGGTGAGATTCTGATAAACGGAAAACAGGTTTTGCAGCATCTCCGGGGCATCTTCCGGAAGCTCACCGGGCACTTCCCTTGGCTCAAAGCGGGTCACTTCAAAGACATTGAAGAGCAGCACCGAGCAGTGGGCCACGGTGGCCCGGCCAGACTCACTGATAATGGTGGGATGTTCGATTTCCTCCGCATCCAGCACCGACATGAAGGATTCGAGCACGTCGATGCAGTATTCGCGTACCGTGTAATTGCAGGAGCCCTGAAAGTTTGTCTGAGAGCCATCGTAGTCAATGGCCAGTCCACCACCGATATCGAGAATGCCCATCGGGGCTCCCTCTCTGACCAGGCTGGCGTAGACCCGGACAGCTTCTCCGGATGCGTCGCGAATAGCCCGGATATTGGGAATTTGGGAGCCTTGGTGGTAATGTAGCAGGCGTAACCACCCGAGCTTACCCGCTTCCTTCAAGCGATCGACGACGTCGACCAGTTGAGTCGCACTGAGACCGAAAACGCTGCGGTCGCCGCCGGAGTCATTCCAGTGGCCGGCGCTCTTGGCCGAGAGTTTAATCCGCACGCCAATGATCGGCTCGATCCCGAGGGCTTCCGCCCGTTCGAGGATAAGCGGCAACTCTTCCGGCATTTCAATGACGATAACACAACGCAAGCCGAGCCGGTTGGCATAGAGGGCCAGATCGACAAATTCCGCATCCTTGTAGCCGTTGCAAACGATGTAGGCATCGGGGTCATGCATGTGGCCGAGGGCGGCGATCAGCTCAGCTTTACTCCCCGCTTCCAGCCCGAAGTGGTGCTTGCGGCCGAATTCCGTGATGGCCTGGACGACCTGATCCTGCTGGTTGACTTTGATCGGATAAACTCCGCGATAATCACCCCTGTAACCCAGCTCCCGGATCGCGGAATGAAAGGTTTCATTGATCAGGTCGATCCGTCGGCGGAGAAAATCCGGAAAGCGTAACAACACTGGCAAATCAAAACCCCGCTCCTTGAGCCCGGAGACGATCTCGGATAAGCTCACCGGAGTGATTTTTTCACCATCATCAAGGAGGGCACGCACCTCTCCATCAGGGGAGATGTCGAAGTATTCCTTACCCCACAAATTGGTGGCGTAGAGGTCGGTCGATTGCTCGATACTCCAGTCGTCTATAAGGCTCACAGGCTTCAATGGTTGAGAGGGTCAAAAAGGGTGATGCAGCATTCAGGGAAATGGGCTGTTTTCAACCCAATCCTGCCGGTTTTTTTCGGTAAGAACGAAATGAGTGGCCTCAGGAGTTAATTCCGACAAGGAACTGAACATTGGACGGGGTCTTTTTGATCCGCGTAATGAGCATTTCCATTGCGTCGATCGGCGGCACTCCTTTCATGGCGCGGCGCAGTCCGTAGACCTTCTGCATCTCATCCTTGTGATAGAGCAGCTCTTCCTTACGCGTTCCGCTTTTAGCCATCTCGATCGCCGGGAAGATACGCTTGTCGGAAAGCTGGCGGTCGAGGTGCAGTTCCATGTTACCGGTGCCCTTGAACTCTTCAAAGATGACCTCATCCATCCGGCTGCCGGTTTCAACCAGAGCCGTTCCGATGATGGTTAGGGAACCACCGCCTTCGATATTCCGGGCGCTGCCAAAGAACCGCTTGGGCTTTTGCAGCGCAGTGGCTTCCACCCCGCCCGAAAGAATTTTACCACTGTTGGCCGCCAGCGCATTGTATGCGCGGGCCAGACGGGTAATCGAGTCAAGCAGGATGATGACATCGCGCCCATCCTCGACCATACGCCGCGCCTTCTCGATCACCATTTCCGCGCAGTGCACATGGTTTTCAGGAGACTCGTCAAAGGTGGAGGAAATCACTTCGCCATTCTTCACCTGCCGCCGGAAATCCGTTACTTCCTCAGGGCGCTCGTCAATCAGGAGGACGATCAGGTGGGCATCGGGGGAATTGCGGGCGATGGCATTGGCCATGCCTTGTTGCAGAACCGTTTTACCGGTGCGAGGAGGTGCCACAATCAGCCCGCGCTGACCCAGTCCGATCGGAGTGAGCAGGTCGACCACCCGCATGGCGATATTATCCCACGGAACCCCCTGTTCGGTCTCCATGATAATCCGTTTGGTCGGATAATAGGGAATCAAATCCTCAAAAGGTGTCACTTGCAAGTTGGCCTCGGGATCCTTCCCCATGATGGAGACGATTTTCAGAACGTAGGGCGTGGTCTCTTCCTCCGCCTCGATATCCGTAAGAAAGTCGGCCGGCGGGAACAGGGCAGCCAGCGCTTCTCCGGCCAGATCGTCCATCAGGCGATCCGGCAATGCATCCACCGGCTCTTCTGCTTCCACTGACTGCTGGGTAGCCCGCAGTTGCTTGAGCGCATCCTCCGGGAGCGGCTGTCGCTTGGGATGCAGGCGAGCCCGCACAATGGTGCCACGCTTGATCCCGTATCGCTTAATCAGCGACTTCGGGACAAATGAATTGAGCGGCTTCACCCGATAAGAATCATGCTCATAAACAAGCAGCCCATATCCATCCTGGGTTGTTTCCAAAATGCCCTCGACCTCAATCGGTCGATGATCAGCCCAGGCTTTGGTGAGAATCAAATCAATCACTTGCTCCCGAACCGGAGCAACCTGCAACTCGATGCCAAACTCACTCCTGGCCAAGTCCACCAACTCGCGCAGGAGCATGGTAAACAGGTGGTTCAGCTCGACAGGGCCCCCTTCACCGGAGGCCCGCTCGTCAGAAAGCCGTGCCATTGCCTCAAGATCCGCCAGCAACTCGAATTCCGGCAAATCCCCGACCTCGACCACAAAGGTGTCCTGGGACCCGAAAAATCCTTCTGAAGCCTTTTGCTTGGCCTTGCGGCGCTTCTTCTTGCCCTGCTGCTGTTGTTGCGACGGGGCTTGCTGATGGTGCGGAGGAGGACCGGAACGGTCTTTCTTGCCGAACTTGTTCTTCTTCCCGCCACCTTGTTGAAATTGGTTTCCTCCACCCTGCTGGTTGCGGTTGTTGTGCTTAAAGCGTTCTTTGTTTCCCTGGGACCCCTGATGATCCGAGCGATCCTGCCGATCCCGGTTGCGACCATTAGCCTGGGTATCCCGGCGTTCGCGCTCCGGACGCTCATTGCCTGCCGGAGGGGTCCCGGCGTCCGCATCCTCCTCTTTGTCCTCTTGGACGGGCACCGGAATCTCCTCCTCCGGATCGGCGGAATAGCGCATCGGAATTTCTTCCTTAACAGAAGAAGGGGCCTTCAGGCTGGGAGCCTTCACCGCCACCACTTTGGGGGTAACATCGGCATCGTCCGACAGTTCCGGGCTGGCCGGAGTGATGGTCGAAGACTCCGCTGCACCAGGGTCCTCGCTCGTCTTGGCCTTGGGAGCGTTCCGGCGGCGGGCGGTGGTCGCCTTGCGAGCGGTTTTGCGGGCGGCCCGCTTTTTCGGTGGGGACGCTTCGGGTGCTCCTTCAAGAGGCAATTCTTCGTTTTCCATGGGTTGGTTCAGACAAAATGAATAATCAACGGTGAGTGGGAGTGTCGCTGACAGGGCAACCCCATAGTTTCAGCAAATATTCGATCTGGTCCCGGAGATGGGCTTCAGCACCGTCATTACAGAGAACATGGTCAGCAGCTTGCATTTTTCTTTCAAGTGGCCATTGGCGGGAGAGTCTTTTATCGATATCGGACTCTTCCAGTCCTCGGGCCAACAATCGCTTGCGTTGGACTTCCGGACGGACCGCAACACACACCGTAGCGTCAAAACAGGATTCTAGCGAATTCTCGAAAAGCAGCGGAATCTCCACTACAAAACAAGGATGGCCTTTGACCAGCTCTTGCTGCCACGCCGTGCGCACGCGGGGGTGCAACAACGATTCCAGCACTTCCAACTTGGAAGTATGATTAAAAACGATATGCCCTAAAGCCTTTCTGTCAACCATTCCATCAGAGGTAAAAACCCCTTCCCCAAAAGCCGAAAGGATCTCTTTTTTTACCGTTTCATCGCCGGTTAAAAGATTCCGCACACAAGCATCCGCATCAAAGGTGTGTGTCCCGAAGTTCCGGAACATGGCCAGCGCCGTCGATTTTCCACAACCCATACTGCCGGTCAGTCCAATGTTCATCCACGCAGGCAAGGACATTCCCCTTCAACTGGCAATCCCCCGCTGCGTTCAATACCCGCATTTTTGACAGCTTCGCCGCCGAGCCGCTTTGAAAAAGCTGAAATGTCGGCCGACGGGGCGGTGGGCGGATCACGACCCTGGTAGGGTGGTGCGTCCCTGCGCGGCCTCACGGTGGGCGGTGGCGGGGCAAAACCGGACGGGGAAAACACTAACTCTTGACTTGACGACGGTCCTCAACATTTTCGTCGCCTTCACCCGACGAGCCGGAACGCGCCCGCGTCCCTATTAGTGATGGCAGAAGGATTCAAAGATACGCTCAATTTGCCCGTGACCGATTTCCCCATGCGTGCCAGTCTGGCGCAGCGGGAACCGGAACGTCTGTCTGCCTGGCTGGCAGAAGACCTCTATGGCCGCATTCAGGAGATGCGGGCCGGGGCAGGTTCATTCATTCTCCACGATGGGCCTCCCTATGCCAACGGCAACATTCACATCGGGCACACCTTGAACAAAGTGTTGAAGGACTTCGTGGTCCGTTACAAGAGCCTCCGTGGCTACCGCGCTCCCTACATCCCTGGCTGGGATTGTCATGGCCTGCCGATTGAACAGCAGGTTCTGAAAAAGGTGGGCGACAAAATCCATGACATGGAACCGCTGGAACTGCGCAAGCTCTGCCTGGAATACGCGCAAGAATGGATCGAGGTGCAACGCCGTCAATTTCAGCGACTGGGCATCCTCGGCGACTGGGATCGGCCCTACCTGACCATTGACCCGACTTTCGAAGCAGGGATACTCGAGGTTCTGCGTGCCCTCGCCTCCCGTGGCCTGGTCCGCAAGGGCTATAAGGCCGTCCACTGGGATCCGGTCTTCCGCACGGCCCTGGCCGAAGCCGAAATCGAATACCATCCACATGAATCACCCTCCATCTATGTGGCGATGGAGCTGATCGAGCCAAGCCGTTATCCCTCACTGGCCGGGCTCGACAATGCGGCATTTGTGATCTGGACCACCACTCCCTGGACCATGCCAGCCAACCTCGGAGTCTCCCTCCATCCGGAGTTTGAGTATGTGGCCATCCAAGGCCCGGACGGCCGCAACTTCATCGTGGCGGAAGGTCTGCGGGAACGATTTGCCGCCGCCTGTGGACTGGAAGATGCCCCGGTGGTGGCCAAATTCCTCCCGACCGAGCTGGACCGGGCGGAGGCCCGCCACCCGATTTTCCCCGACAAGACCAGCTTGGTCATGCTGGGCGAACATGTCACCCTCGAACAGGGGACCGGGTGTGTGCACACCGCTCCAGGACATGGTGCGGACGACTTCACCATTGGACGCCAGTATGGCTTACCGGTATTTTGCCCGGTGGACAACCGGGGCTGCTACACGGCGGAGTATCCTGAGATGGAGGGTGTCTTTGTCTTTGACGCCAATCCCAAGGTGGTGGAGTTGCTGCGTGAGCGGGGCCTGCTTCTGGCCCACAAGACGATCAAACACGATTACCCCTACAGTTGGCGGAGCCGTAAACCGATCATCTTCCGGGCAACCGAACAATGGTTTGTCGAGCTGGCCGAAGGAGGTATCCGCGAGGAGGCCCTTCAGGCGATCGACGAGTCGGTCGAATGGGTTCCACCATGGGGGCGTGACCGCATCCGCGCCATGGTCGAGCGGCGGCCGGAGTGGTGCATCAGCCGTCAGCGTCACTGGGGGGTCCCGATCCCCGCTGTGCGCCACCTGCCCACCAACCAGGCCATCCTCGATCCACGCGTCATTGAGAACTTCATCGAGGCGGTACGCGAGCGGGGGACCGATGCCTGGTATTCCGAGCCCCTCCAACGCTTTTTACCGGATGACTGGAACGTCGAGGAATACGAGCGCGAACATGATATTCTGGACGTCTGGTTCGATTCTGGAGCCAGCCACACTGCCCTGCTCAAGAGCGATCCCAGGGTCAGCTATCCGGCCGACCTCTATCTGGAAGGCAGTGATCAGCATCGAGGCTGGTTCCAAAGCGCCCTGCTGCTGGGTATGGGGGCTCACCACGAAGCTCCCTTCAAGGCAGTTCTCACCCACGGTTTCGTCCTTGATGGCGAAGGAAAGGCCATGTCCAAGTCCCTCGGCAACGTCATTTCCCCGCTGGATCTGATCGACAAATACGGAGCGGATATCCTCCGGCTCTGGGTGGCCAGCATCGACTATCGAAATGATGTCTCGATGTCGGAGGAAATCATCAAGACCACCGCCGACACCTACCGGACAATCCGCAACTCCCTTCGTTTTCAACTGGGCAATCTCTATGATTTCAATTTTGCGCGGGATGCTGTTTCCCTCGAGACCCTGACCGCGCTTGACCGCTGGGCCTTGCACCAGCTGGCACAGTTGGCCCGGGAAGTGACGGAGGCCTACGAGCGATACGAGTTCCACCGGGTTTACCAACTGCTCAACCAGTTCTACACGGTCACTCTTTCCGCTCGCTATCACGATATCCTCAAGGATCGACTCTACACCTTCCGGAGCGATTCTCCGGAAAGACGCTCGGCCCAGACCGTGATCTACCATCAGGTCCATACCCTGCTGCAACTGCTCGCCCCGATCCTCGCCTTCACCACCGACGAGGCGTGGGAGTCCTTCTTATCCCAGCAAGGACAAGAAGGGTCCCGCCTCGCCCTGAGCGACTGGCCGGATATCCCTGATGCGTGGCTAGCGACTAACGATGCAGAAGAGATTGATGCCCTCCTCGGCCTCCGGGAAAAGGTCAATGAGTCGCTCGAGGCCCTCCGCGGGGCCAAGGAAATCGGCAAGTCGATTGACGCTGTCGTCCGCCTGACCGGTTCCGATTCCGATGCACTTTACCGCATTGCGAAGAAACACGCCGATGCGCTGCCCGAGTTGTTCATCGTTTCGGCGGTGCAGCTTGACAGTGATGATTCTGCCGACAAGTTGCGCGTGCAGGCTTCACCAGCTGAAGGCGTCCGCTGCCCGCGCTGCTGGCGGCGGGTTGCTGAGCTGGTGTCCACTTCACCTGAACCTGTCTGTCCCCGTTGCGCCGAGGCGATTCACGGTGCACCCACCTGATAAACTGCGACCCACCCCAGTCATGCCCGCAAAAAAGAAAAAAGCCGCTTCCAAAACACCGACCAAAAAAACCGCGAAAAAGGCTGCTTCCACTAAAGCAGTGAAGCAGGCCAAGGTAAGCACAAAGAAGGTGCCAGCAAAGAAGAGCACCGGGGCAAAGACCAAAAAAACCGCAGTAAAAAAACCTTTAAAATCAGCGACAAAGAAAACAGCTGTGAAAAAGACCACTTCCAAGAAAACCGCGAGTACCGCCAAAAAAACAGCGGCTAAAAAGTCTGCACCCAAGAAAACTGCAGCCAAAAAATCCGACGTCAAGAAAGCGGTTCCGCACAAAGCCGCGGCGAAAAAGGCGACGCCAAAGAAGGCAGCTTCCGGGAAGAAAGCTTCCAAGGCTGGCGCCTCCAAAGTGAAAGTGTCTGCTCAACCGGCGACAGACAAGGCTGCTTCCGCTGAGTCCTCAGCACCTTCAAAGAGCAAGCCAACCGCGACTGAACTGCTCAAGCGCAAGCAGCATCACACTCCGGCCATTTTCAAGGTATCCTCCCGTAAACAGGCACCCGTGGTTTTCAGTCTGGATGATGTCCGCGAGATCCTAAAAAAGAAGAAAAAGGAGGAAGCGTCTGAGAAGAGCGCCACCAGCAAGGCTGCCACTCCCGTCGCCCCATCCCCTGCTCCGGTAGCCAAGCCCATTCCAGAGCTGGAGCCGGCCCAGAAAAGCAAGCACGGTGCTGCCAGTCTCGCCGATATTCTCGGGTTTTCGACCGGTCCCGCCGCCCCGACTGCAACGCCCCGTAATCAGCCCGTTCCGAAAGGGTTCCGTCCCTACTACGCCATGCTGCTGGAATTGCGGGACCATGTCCGGGAGAGTCTTGGCATGCATGCGGAGGACACCCTCAAGCGCTCGCAGAAAGAGGATTCGGGAGACATTTCGACCTCTGCCGATGCTGGCACGGATAACTTTGACCGGGACTTCGCCCTCAGTGTGGTCTCCTCCGAACAGGAAGCCCTCCGCGAAATTGAAGCCGCCATCAAGCGCATCCATAGTGGTACCTATGGCATCTGTGAGATTACGGGAGAAAAGATCTCTCACGAACGGCTCGAAGCGGTTCCATTCACCCGATTCTCCCTCGAAGGTCAGCGGCAATATGAAGCCACTGCCCGCCGTCGGGTGCAACGAGGCGGGACCAGCTTCCTCAACGAAGCCGGAGCCGATATCAGCTTTGGCACCGAGGACGATGGCGACAACTAAGTCGCCGCGTCTGGACATTTCTCCCCGGGAAAGCTGGCGGGACTACCGGCTCTTTCTCTGGGTAGCTGCGGGCGGGTTTGTCCTCGACCAGTTGACCAAACTCTGGGTCGTCCATTTCTCCGGCATGCCGCTCGGTGCCTATCCTCCTTTTGGAGGCTTTGAGATCATTCCGGGATTCTTCAATCTGGTTTATGCCGTCAATCCAGGGGCAGCTTGGGGGATCGGCGCGGGATTTGGCTGGGCATTCGTCCTCCTCGCCGTGCTGGCACTGGCCGCCATCTTCCGATTCCGCAAGCAGTTGGAGTTGGAGCGGGTACCTTATCAATGGGCCTTTGGCTTGATGGGTGGCGGCATTATCGGGAATGCCCTCGACCGGATCACCAGAGGACATGTGGTCGATTTTCTGGACTTCGACCTGCAGTTCTATCGCTGGCCCACCTTCAACATCGCGGATACCGCCATCGTTATCGGGGCCGCCTGGCTGATTATTTTCAGCCAGTTTGACAACCGCGACAAACCGGCTGACCCCCCGGTGGATCCATCCTGATTCGCTAAGCCAGCTCCGTCGGGATCCAACGCTGTGCCCGCTGTCGGCAGGCCTCCAGCAACGGTCCGGAGGCGGGTGCTTTCTGCCGATATTCCGGATCCAGTGCATTGTCGGGGATAAACCCCTGAAGCACATATCGGGGACCCTTCCGAACCCAACGGGCAATGCATTCCACCTCATCGGGATCGTGCAGGCCGGGCACCACGGTCGTTCGAAAGTGACAACCAATCCGCCCCTCGCACAAAAGATCGATGCTGTCCTGAATCGCTCCGAGGAGCACTGGGACTCCAGCGGCCTTATCATAACGGGCTGGACTGGCTTTGACGTCCATCGCCACGTAATCAACAAGTCCCTTTTCAAGCAAAGCCGCCAAAACCTCCGGACGTGTTCCGTTGGTATCCAGTTTAACCTCCAAACCACGTTCTTTCAGTGTCATCAGAAAGCGGTCCAGATCGGCATGTTCGGTCGGCTCTCCTCCGCTCACCACGACGGCACCAATCAGCTTTTTCCGTTTATCGAGAAAGGCGTGAATGGAGGCCTCCGGCAGGGGGTCCGCAGACCGTCTCCCGATCAAGCCGGGGTTGTGGCAATAGGGGCAGCGTAGATTGCATCCCTGGGTATAGACCGCGCAAGCCGTCTTGCCAGGGAAGTCAATCAGCGTGCATCGCTGGAGTCCGGAAAGGTGCATTGCTCCACTGTGCTCAATTTACGCCTCAACCGAGGGGGGCGGGGTGTTTGGTCAATGCGCAGAAACCGGCGTTTGCCGTATTCGTTCTGCTTTCCATCGTTCCACTGGGAGATTGGGCGCAAATAGCCGACCACCCGGGAATAGACCTCCGTTTCACCGTCGCAATGGGGGCACTTTGGATGCTCCCCGGAAAGGTATCCATGTTCCGGACAAACCGAGAAGGTGGGGGTCAACGAAAAATATGGGAGGTGATAATTTTCGGCTACGGTCCGTACAAAATCCCTGACTGCAGCCGGATCATTAACCCGTTCCCCGAGGAAAAGATGGATGACGGTGCCGCCGGTATATTTGGTCTGGGTTTCATCCTGCAAATCGAGCACTTCAAAGGGATCATCGGTGAAGTTGACCGGCAAATGCGTGCTGTTGGTATAATAGGGTACCGCTCCATTGGCCGCATCCCATTGATTGGCCACAATGATTTCGGGATAGAGCGACCGGTCTTTCAGCGCCAGACGCATCGAGGTTCCTTCCGCCGGGGAAGCTTCCAGGTTGTAGTGATTCCCGGTCGATTTCTGGTAACGGGTCAGGCGGTCACGCATAAAGTCAAGTATCTCCGCGGAAAAGGACTGCCCTTCCGGTGAGGCAATCGTCTTGCCGAACAAATTGATACACGCCTCATTCATCCCGACCAGGCCGATCGTGGAAAAATGATTTTTCCAGTAGGCTCCAAAACGCGTTTTCATATCCCGCAGATAGTGTCGGGTGTAGGGATACAGACCGGCCGCGGTCAGATCTTCAAGGAAAGCCCGTTTGGTCTCCAGACTGTCCCTGGCCAGATCCATTACCTTGGCCAGCCGACTTTTGAAATCACGCCGATTCTTCGCCAGATACCCCAGGCGCGGGAGGTTGACCGTAACCACCCCGACCGAACCGGTCAAAGGGTGCGCCCCAAACAGACCGCCGCCCCGCCTTTCCAACTGAGTGTTGTCAATCCGCAGTCGGCAACACATCGAACGGGCATCATCCGGACTCATGTCGGAATTGATGAAATTCGAAAAGTAGGGAATCCCGTATTTCCCAGTCATCTGCCAAAGCCCTTCCAAATTGGGATTGGTCCAGTCAAAGTCCTTGGTCAGGTTAATCGTCGGAATGGGGAAGGTGAAAATTCTGCCACTGGCATCCCCTTCGGTCATGACTTCAAAAAACGCCCGGTTGAAGAGGTCCATTTCCGCCTGAAAGTCCCCATAGGTCACCTCGAGAAAATCTCCTCCCAGCATGACGGGTTGATCGCGATAGTGCGCCGGGCAGACGAGGTCGAGGGTGATGTTGGTGAAGGGAGTCTGGAAGCCGACCCGGGTAGGCACATTGACGTTGAAGATGAACTCCTGCAGGATCTGCCGCACTTCAGCATAACTCAATCCGTCGTTGCGGATAAAGGGGGCCAGCAGCGTGTCAAAACTGGAAAAGGCCTGTGCCCCGGCGGCTTCCCCCTGCAGGGTGTAGAAGAAGTTCACCACCTGTCCCAAGGCACTGCGCAGGTGACGCGCCGGGCCGCTTTCAATCTTTCCGGGAACCCCCCGAAACCCCTCGCTGAGCAATTGATAAAGATCCCAGCCAACACAATAGACGCTGATCAGGTTGAGGTCGTGTAAATGCATGTCCCCGCTCTCATGTGCCTTCCCGATAGCCGGTGAATAGACTTCTTTCATCCAAAAGCTGCGGCTGACGCCAGAGGCAATGTAGTTGTTCAGCCCTTGCAGGGAATAAGCCATGTTGGAGTTTTCCCGCACCTCCCAATCCAGCTTGCGCAGATACTGCTCCACGTTCTCAGTCCGGCTCTTCTCCATCATCTCGCGGCGCCGGGCATGTTGATCCCGGTAAATAATATAGGCTTTGGCCGTCATCCGAAAGGGAGAGCGCAGGAGCACTTCCTCCACTATGTCCTGAATCCGCTCCACCTCGGGAGTCGCTTCGCCCATTTCGGCATCCAGCAAACGGCAAGCCTCTTCAGCCATTTTCAGCGCCGCCGCCTGATCAAATTCCCCGGTGGCTGCTCCCGCCTTTTGAATGGCATTGACGATCCGCATCCCATCAAACGGCACCATGCGGCCATCCCGTTTGACCACCTGACGCAAACCGATCGGTGCGCTGGAGGTAAGGTCAAAACGCTCCGGCGATGAACCAAACAAGGGGAGTTGGGATGCAGTAGCTTTCATATGAATTGGGGAAAGGAAGCGAAGGGTTTGAGGAATCCCGATTAGCGGGTATCGATCGAAGAAAACACTACAGATAGTCTTCATCCACTAAATATGCACTATATATTGTGCTTAGGACTTCTTAGAAGCATTACTTGAAAGGGCTTTCAGCTATCCTACACCCAAACGACTTTAAGCTCCATTTTCATTGCGGACCCCTCGGCATATCATTTGACTACAATCCATAACCCATGCCCCTTGCTGCTCACATCGGCCGTGTCCTGCACTTTCTTCGCCCCCCGAAAAACTGGATGCCTCTGGTCCTCGTGGCCGGAGGCACATTCTGTGGTCTGGGCTTTGCCACTTTGCATATTTCCAACGCGACTTCCTATCTGTCGGATGATCCACGGGCCTGCATCAACTGCCACATCATGATTCCGCACTATGCCACCTGGCAGAACAGCAGCCACGGCCGGGTAACCACTTGCAACGATTGCCATGTGCCGCACGATTCGTTCGTCCATAAATGGTACCGCAAGTCAATGGATGGCGGGCGCCACGCCTATATGTTTACCTTCCGGCTGGAACCGGAAGTGATCCGCATGCATGAACCTGGGCAGAACGTGGTGATGGAAAACTGCATGCGCTGCCATCAGCACGAATTGCAGAGCACTCGCCTGCGTGAAATCACTGCTTCGCAAGCCCGTCATGGCGAGGGTATGCTCTGCTGGGAATGCCACCGTGAGGTGCCCCATGGCCGGGTCCACAGCCCCGCCTCCACCCCGCATGCCCGCGTTCCCCAATTGGATCCAGCCATTCCCGAATGGCTCCGCACTCTTCCTCCCCGAACCGTTCCCCCATCAGGAGAATCGACCCCATGAAAAGCATCGCTGACCTCGTTGATAACAAGCCTTGGATAGGCTGGCTGCTCTTTGCCGGCACTTTGTTGATCGTCTTCCTCTTTGGCCTCTTCGGAGCCTCCATTATCGAGCGCCGCCAGGAAGCCTTCATCACCCATCAATTTGCCCCCATCGCCGAATGGGAGCCGCGCAACGAGGTTTGGGGACAAAGCTTTCCCCGCCAATACGATCGTTACCGCCAGACCGCCCGGACCGATTTCAAGAGCCGCTATGCAGGCTCCTCCCATATTGACTGGCTGGAAAACCACCCCGAAATGGTTGTCCTTTGGGCCGGCTACGCCTTTTCCCGCGAATACTATCAGGGGCGGGGACACTATTACTCCATCCATGATATCCGGGAAACCCTGCGCACCGATGTGCCTCAGCCCGGCACCTGCTGGACTTGTAAGAGCACCGATGTTCCCCGCCTGATGAATGAAATGGGGATCGAGGAGTTTTACGCGACGACCTGGAAGGAACTGGGGCACGAAGTCGTCAACCACATTGGCTGTCAGGACTGCCATGATCCCAAGACCATGAACCTGCAGATCACGCGTCCCGCCCTGGTCGAGGCTTGGCAGGCGATGGGCAAAGACATCACCCATGCCACCCATCAGGAGATGCGCTCACTGGTCTGCGCACAGTGTCACGTGGAATACTATTTCCAGAAAGAGCCGAAAAACTATCTCAAGTTCCCCTTCGACAAAGGGCTGTCGGTCGAAGCGATGGAGCAATATTTCGATGAAGTCGGGCATGTTGACTGGGTCCACGCCCTCAGCCGTGCCCCCATGCTCAAGGCCCAGCATCCAGATTTCGAGCTCTACAGCACCGGCGTTCACGCCCAACGCGGCGTCTCCTGCGCGGACTGCCACATGCCCTATCGGCGTGAAGGAGGCGTCAAGTTCACCGACCACCACCTAGCCAGCCCCTTGCAGAATATCGCCAACGCCTGCCAGACCTGTCACCGCGAAAGTGAGGAAACCCTCCGGCAGGATGTCTACGCCCGACAAGACCGCATTTTCGAGTTGCGGCGCATCGTTGAGCCGCAACTGGCCGCTGCCCACATCGAAGCCAAGGCCGCCTGGGATGCCGGGGCTACTCCCGAGCAAATGCAGCCGGTCCTGACCCTGCTGCGGCACGCCCAGTGGCGCTGGGACTTTGTCGCCGCAGCCAATGGGATGGGCATCCACTCCCCGCTGGAGTCCGCCCGTATCCTTGGGTCTGCCATCGAGAAGACCGGCCAGGCCCGTCGAAACCTGATTCGGATCCTCGCTGCCAACGGCGTGCATGAGCCGGTCGAAATCCCGCATTTCACCTCCAAGGCGCAAGCCCAGGAGTATATCGGTCTCGACATGGACGCCCTCCATGAGCAGAAAAACGAGTTTCTCGAAACTGTAGTGCCCCAATGGATACAGCAGGCTGCTGCCCGTGAAGCCAAGATGCAGCCTGCCGCCCATTATCCGCGGGCGGGAGCAGAGGGCTTCCCCGGCTCCGGCACACCACAGGGGGCGTCGTCCAATCCGCAAGGCGGGGGATATTGATCCGATTGAGCTCTCTCTTTTTGATTCACCTCATTGCTACCGCAGCCTATTGCTGTCTGCTGTGGCTGGTGCAACTTGTCATCTATCCCCAGTTCACCCGGGTTCCTCCCGCTGCCCTCGCCAGCTACCATCGTGAGCACATGCGGCGCATGGGTTGGATCGTTACACCGCTGTTTGTGCTTGAAGGCATTTCCGCCGTGCTCGTGGCCATCACCCTTTTTCCGCTCCAAGCCGGTCTGCAAATCGCATCGCTGGCCCTGTTCCTGACAGGGGCCGCCGTCACTTTCGGCATCTTTGTTCCTCTTCACCACAAGCTGCAGAAAACCCTCCCTCCTCCCGGGGAGTGGACGCGCCTCTCCTCCCTGAACTGGATCCGGACCAGCCTCTCCTCCGGGCGCCTCCTGGTCGTCCTATTCATCCACTGGCAAGCGGCCAAACATGTCCATTGACTGGAACAGCCTTCTCCTCTGGAGCATCGTCGGAACCTGCTTTTTGGTCGGGTTTATCGGCACTGTTCTACCCATCCTGCCCGGCACGGTCATCGCGCTGCTCGGCGTCCTCATCCACAAGCTGTGGATGGGAGACAACTCCGTTTCATGGACTTTTGTCGGCTTGGCCGGAGGGCTTGCCCTGCTCTCGCTGGCTGTTGATCTGCTGGCCACATGGTGGGGTGCACGACACTTCGGAGCCAGCCGCCGGGGAGCCATCGGTGCAGTGCTGGGCGGCATGGTCGGCCTCTTTTTCGGACTGCCCGGACTGGTGCTGGGCCCCATCATTGGTGCTATCGGTTTCGAACTGATCGAGCGGCGACCCTCCGGTGAAGCCACCCGCGCCGGGATGGGAACCCTCATAGGCGGCCTTCTCGGGCTCGCCGCCAAGATGCTCTGCACCCTGACCATTATCATCGGTTTCTTTCTCTCCCTGCCCCCTGCGGCGTGAGCTTGCCAGAAAGGTCATTCCGGTGAAGCTTCATGTGCATGGAAACCGAGCCCTATGCCTTTGAAGTGCGCGACTGGGGGCGCACCCGCTATCCCGATGCCCTGGCCCGTCAGCGGGTGGCCGTGGAACAGCGCAAGGCCAACAGTATTCCAGACCTCCTCGTTTTCACCGAACATTACCCCGTTTATACCATCGGCGCGCGAATGGGAGCAGCCAAACACCTCATCTGGGATCTTGATCAACTGGCCAAAGAGGGGATTGAAGTCCATGAAACCAACCGCGGTGGCGACATTACCTACCATGGACCCGGCCAGCTCGTCGGCTACCCGATTGTCAATCTGCAGCAACACCGCGACCTCCATGCCTACCTGCGCAATCTGGAAGAGGTCCTCATCCTCACCGTTGCCCATTTCGGAGTGAATGCCGGACGCCGCGAGGGCAAGACAGGAATCTGGATCGATGACCGCAAAATCGCCGCCATCGGAGTAGCCGTAAAAAGCTGGATCACCTACCACGGTTTTGCCCTCAACATTGCCCCCAGGCTCGAACACTTTTCCGGAATCGTTCCCTGCGGCATCACCGACGGCACCGTCACCTCACTGGAAAAAGAACTTGGCCAGCCCATCGCCTTGGAAACCGTAAAACCTGTAGTGACGGAGGCCTTCGCAAAAGTTTTCGGATGACCGGATACTGATCCCCCATTAAGACATTGGAGCGTGAAACGCCACATCCGATGTCTCATCAGCCAGGCCAGATTAAAAAAGCAAGCATCAAGCCGATCAGACTCAAGTGCTCATGTCTGTGGTCGATAAGGCAGTGATTTCAAAGTACCAATAATTTGAAGTCGTTGATAATCAAACTACTAAAACAGATGAATACACTTACTGTCGGCCGTAAAATATCACTAGGGTTCGGCTTCCTTGTCACGATAACGCTTTCGATGGGATTTTTGGCCTTCTATTATACTTGGAAGGCGGATAATGAGTCTGATCTCATTACCGAACATATCCTGCCACTGAATCTCAAATCATCCGAGCTATTGGCGGAAATGGATGAATTTCGCCTCAACATGAGAGTGTTTGGTGAAATCCGCGATGAGGCCTCCCTTCACCTGGCCCAAAATCACCTGCAAAACATCCGCACCCTTGATGCCGAAATGCATCAAATCATCCATGGGCACCCTATCCTGAGTGAAGGGGTCGTTTTGCTGCGCAATTTTGAAACAGCTTTGGCCCGTTATGAAGAGGCCATGGGGGAAACTGTTGCCATCTCACAACGTCTGACCGAGATTCAGCAAAATATGACCTCCACTGCGATCCAGACAATGGACGCACTTGAGACCCTCTATTCCACATTCAACAGCTACTATCAGTCAGCGTTGGAAGGCACCGCAAATGGCGGACACTCTCTTGCTGATAGTGTTTATCTGCGGGAAACCACCTCCTCTGTTGGAAACCGGATGCGCGATGTACGGATCGCCTTCTTCCAGGGGCAAACCGCACGGGACGAAATCATTTTTGCCGAGGCACGACCAGCACTCGACCGGGCTCTCAACCAAATTGAAAACGAAATCCGCCCTCTCCTGAGACAGGAGCGCAACATTAACGAGCTCAATCTGGTCGCAAGCGGCATCCAGCAATACCGTCGCCTTGCAGATCAATACATGAGTGAAAGCCAGAGGATGGCCAACAACACTGAACGCGTTCGCTCCGGGGAACAGGCCGCCGCCACTATGCTGGCACTGATGGCTTTCAGTGGCGAGCGAACCAGCCGACAGGTCAACACCCTCAGTACTGCGCTTGGAAGGGGGGAGAACGCGCTGATCGTCGGCTTGTCGATTGCCCTGATGATCGGAGTGGCGTCCTCCATTATCATTCGGCGCAGCATCGTTCGGCCACTGTCCCGCGCCATCGATCAACTTTCCGTTGGAGCCACCCAGACTGCCGCGGCGGCAAGCCAGGTCTCGGCCGCCAGCCAGTCGCTGGCCGAGGGCTCTTCTGAGCAGGCTTCCAGCCTGGAGGAAACCAGTGCCAGCCTTGAAGAAATGGCCAGCATGACTAAAAACAGCACCAACAATGCGGCTTCTGCCAATCAACTCGCCTCCGAAGCACGGAAGGCGGCGGACTCCGGTGCCAATGAAATGCAAGAAATGTCCCAAGCGATGCAGGCCATCAAGGCCTCCAGTAGCGACATATCCAAGATCATCAAGACCATCGATGAGATCGCCTTTCAGACCAATATCCTGGCGCTCAACGCCGCCGTCGAAGCGGCCCGGGCAGGAGAAGCCGGCATGGGTTTTGCCGTGGTTGCGGACGAAGTGCGCAATCTGGCCCAACGCAGTGCGGAAGCCGCCAGCGAAACAGCGGAAATGATTGAGGCCGCCATCTCCAAAAGCGGTGAGGGCGTGGTCATTTCCGAACGCGTGGCCAAGCGCCTTTCCGAGATTGTGGAAAAAGTCCGCCAAGTCGATTCCCTCGTTGGCGACATCGCCGAATCGGCCAAAGAGCAGGAGCAAGGCATCACTCAGATCAATCAGGCGGTGGGCGAAATGGACAAAGTCACCCAAAGCACGGCGGCCAATGCCGAAGAAACCGCCAGTGCCGCCGAAGAACTCAATGCGCAAAGCGTGGAAATCCGCAACATCGTTGAAGATCTTGCGTCCATGATCGGAGGAGCCGAGGAACAGTCCAGCCCGTCTGGCCCAACCAAGCAACACGAGGAGCATAAGGCGGCCGCATCTGCCCGCACCTCCCTCAAATCGCCCCGCGTTTTCAACGCGCAACCCTCCGAAGATGATTTGCTCTTCCCCCCCAATGGACATCACCGCAATACCAACGGATACGAGAGTCTGATCTCCCGCCGTTAACATAGCAGCATTCCCCTTATCGAGCCGCCGTGACCCTTGCAGGAGTGTCCGGCGGCTTTTTTTATTGGGTGATCTTCGGAATCATTTTCCCGTTTTCCATCCCATGCATCTGTCTTCTGAGCAACGGGGAAAGGGACTTTGCACTTGCCGCCATCGAAGGACTCGCATGACTTGTCTGCATGGGCGAAAGCATTGCGAGATCTGAGGTCAGGGCGGCTCTCGAGCAGCTGGCGGAGGCCATTTCCGAACGGTGCCGGGGGCGAGAGTATTTTCTTGTCGGCATCGCCAACGGCGGCATCGATTTAACTGCCATGCTTGCCCGCATCTTGCCGGAAAGACCGGCTTGGGGAGTGATCAATGCCCTCTTTCACCGTGATGATGTCGGCCTCAAGCCGATCCCAAAGAATTTTCATCAGTCGAACCTCGATTTCCCCATCGACGACGCCACCGTCATTCTGATCGACGATGTCTTTGCCACCGGACGCACTGTGCGGGCGGCGCTCAATGAACTGTTCGATCACGGACGCCCCCGGCAGGTGCTTTTGGGCGTTCTGGTCGACACCGGGATGCGCCGCTTACCGATTCACCCGGATTTTGTCGGCTTGGAGCTTGAGACAAGCGATCAACAAGTCGTGGTGGTCAGCACCAACGGGACCGACCCCGAATCCATCGAGATTGCATTGGAGGATAAATGAAGCCAACCGAGGAATACTGGACCCGCAAGGACCTGATCGGCATCCAGGAGCTTTCCCGCTCCGAGATCGAGATGGTCCATGCCCTTGCCGCTCAATTCAAGCAGACCCTGGGCCGTTCCCAGAAGAAGCTCCCCACCCTGCGGGGTAAGACCATTCTCAATCTCTTTGTCGAGCCGAGCACCCGCACCCGAATGGCCTTTGAGATCGCCGCCAAACGGCTCAGTGCAGACGTCACCTTGGTCGAAGAACTGGGCAGTAGCCTGGTCAAGGGAGAATCCCTGCGGGATACTGCGCAGGTCATTCAGGCACTCAACGTCGATATGATCATCCTCCGTCACCGGTCGGCGGGTGCACCCCAATATTTAAGCAAAATCGTCGACATTCCGGTCATCAACGCCGGGGACGGTGCCCACGAGCACCCGACCCAGGCTCTGCTCGATACTTTCACCATGAAAGAGCGTCTGGGGTCCCTCGAAGGGCGCAAGGTGACCATCCTCGGCGACATCCTCTTCAGCCGGGTAGCCCGCTCCAATATCTGGGCCCTGCGCAAACTCGGTGCTGAGGTCACACTGGCCGGCCCTTCCACCCTCATCCCGAAAGAGTTCGCCGATTTCGGGGTGGAGATCTGCCACGATTTGAAAAAGGCGCTCGCCGATGCCGACGTCGTCATGCTCCTGCGCATCCAGCATGAGCGCAAATCGAGTGCGCATTTCCCCGGATTGGGTGAGTACAAGGCGCTCTATGGCTTGAATGCAGAAAGAGCCTCCTGGCTGAAGCCGGACGCACTCATCATGCACCCCGGCCCGGTCAATCGCGGGGTGGAAATCGACACCTCCCTCGCCGACTCACCTCAATCAACAATTCTCCAACAGGTCACCAACGGCATCGTCACCCGCATGGCGGTGCTCTACCTCTGCATGAACGCAGCCACCCATCGTCCAGCGCAGTCATGAGCCGTCATTTGATCATCACCAATGGCCGCATTATCGACCCGGCCAATGACCGGGACGAAATCGGCGAAATCCATGTCGAAGACGGCCGCATCGTCGATCAACTCTCCGCTGCCGCCCGCAAGGAGGCAGTGAGCATCGACGCCGGGAGGCTGGTGGTCTGTCCGGGCCTGCTCGATATTCACGTTCATCTCCGCGACCCTGGGCAAACCCACAAGGAGGATATCCGCAGCGGAACCCGTGCCGCCGCCGCCGGTGGGTTCACCACGGTGGTTTGCATGCCCAACACCTCCCCAGTGGTGGACAACCCTGGAACCGTCGGGCGGATTCTCGATGCGGCCGCCAAACACGCGGTGGTCAATGTCTATCCGACCGGTTGCCTTACGGTTGGGATGCAAGGCGAAGCCATGGCCCCCATCGGCAGCATGAAAAAAGCAGGCATCGTGGCCGTCACCGACGATGGCCGATGTGTGCAGAACACTGAAATCATGCGGCGGGCCGTCGAGTACGCGAAGATGTTCGGACTGGTCGTGATGGATCACTGCCAGGATGCCTCCATGACCCAGGGATCCGTCATGAACGAAGGCTACTGGTCGCTCCGCCTCGGCTTGAAAGGCTGGCCCGCTGCCGCCGAAGACAGCATCATCGGGCGCAATGTGGTCCTCTCCAAGCATACCGGGGCCCACATTCACATGCAGCACGTCAGCACCTCCTATGGGGTCGATATCATCCGGCGGGCCAAGAAACGGGGGATCAAAGTCAGTGGCGAAGCCATGCCCCACCACATGTTCTTCACCGATGCGGACTGCCAAACCTACGATACCAACTTTAAAATGAATCCTCCCCTGCGGACCGCTGCCGACCGGGATGCCGTGATCGAAGGCGTCCTCGACGGCTCGCTCGAGGTCATCGCCACCGACCATGCCCCGCATTCGCCGGATGAGAAGGATTGTGAATTTGACCAGGCCCCCTTTGGCGTCATCGGGATGGAAACCGCTTTGGCTGCCTGCCTGGAGGTCCTTTACCACACAAGGCGGTGTGATTTGAAATTCCTCCTTGCCCGGATGACCCATCTGCCTGCCGCCATTGTCGGGCTTCCCAAGGGAACTCTTTCGATCGGTGCCGATGCCGACATCACTATCTTTGACCCGAACGAAGCTTGGAAAGTGGATCCACTCCAGTCCCAGAGCAAGTCCCGCAACTGCCCTTGGAATGGGCACACCCTGCGCGGAAAGGTTAAGAAGACCATCGTGGGAGGAAAGATCATCTGGGATGGCGAACAGATCCTGACAAACGGCTGATGAACAGTATTGACGACCTGATCGCCAATCCGCTGCTCGCGGGCTATCTCACCATTCTACTGCTGGCCGGTATCGGCTCGGCGGTCATTTTCCTCTCGGGCTTTCCCAAGCAGGTGCGGCTGGGACTGCCGGGAACCACACCATGGTTTTTGCGGATATCGGATTTTGTTCTATTCGTCTGCATGTTCCTGGTCTGGTATCTGATCGCTTCCTCACTGACCATTGTCCTGGCCCGCAAGCTGACCCCTGAGGATAGTGAGCCTTCCATCTTCCTTCTGGCCGCAGGCAACCTGATTTTGCACGGCGGCCTGATTCTTCTGTTCTGGCGATGGCGGGAAATCCACCGTTCCCTCGAAGAGAGAGTGCTCAGCACCCGGCCGATGTCCTTGCCTGCAGCATTCGGTTCCGGGCTCTTCCTCATGCTGGCCGCCTACCCCTTCGTCATTATGGTGGCATTGATCTGGCAGGGAATCCTCACCCTGGGCAAAAATGCCGGGCTCAACATCAACCTCGCCCCGCAGACGGCAATTGAGCTTTTTCAGCAAACCTCCGACCCACTCTCCTTTCTCGCCCTGGCCTTTGTTGCCGTAGTGATGGCTCCCATTGCTGAAGAGCTGATCTTTCGAGCCGGCTTCTACCGATGGTTCCGCGGCCGGATGGGAATCGCCTCCGGAATGGTTCTGAGCGGAATGATCTTTGCCTTTTTGCATGGACACCTGCTAGGCTTTATGCCGCTGGCCGCCCTTGGCATCCTCTTCTGCCTGGCCTATGAATGGACCGGGAACATCAAGGTGCCGATCATCATGCACGCTCTCTTCAACCTCAATACCCTCATTCTTCTGTTCTTTTCCAAGGGCAGTCCCGTGGAATGAAGCCATTTTCCTCCAGCCCTGAAGACACTGTAGCCAGCCTCGGCGAAATCGCCCTGTTGGGATTGATTCGTCAATGGCTGGGGGCAGTGGCACCTCCCTGTCCAGAGGGAATGGGAGACGATGCCGCTGTGTTGAATGGACCGCCCTCCAATCTGATCACGACCGACAGCCTCGTTTACGGGCGGCATTTTGATGATGGAATCGCCCCGGAAATTGCCGGAGCCAAACTGCTCAAGCGCAACCTCAGCGACATCGCAGCAATGGGAGGCAGTCCCGGTGCTGCCGTCATGGCTGGATTCCTCCCACCCGATACCTCGCTCGACTGGCTCAAGCGCTTCACCTGTGGCCTGGCCGCTTGTGCCCGCCAGTTTGGGGTCCCGGTCGTAGGAGGTGATCTGACGCAGACAGACACCTTTCTCGGATTTAACCTAACTCTGCTGGGCGACACCGTCAGCCCTCTGCTCCGAACCGGTGCCCGGATCGGAGATCTGATCTGGGTTACCGGCGAACTGGGCGGCTCTCTCCTCTTCCATCACCATGCCTTCACCCCGCGTCTCGCTGAGGGTCAATGGATGGCGCAACAGGACCGTGATATCATTCATGCGGTCATTGACATCACAGACGGTCTGGCCAAAGACCTTCCCGCGCTGCTACCGCCCAAGTCCGGCGCAGCCCTAGATGTATCCAATTTTCCAATACGGAATGATGCCCATGAAGCCGCCCGCCAGTCCGGTCGTCCCATCCTGGAGCATGTTTTTTCAGATGGTGAAGATTACGAATTGCTCTTCATGACCGATCCCTGCGTCGGACAGACCGGATTCAAGGAATTCTGGGCCAGGCACTTTGACACCAAACTCACTTGTATCGGCGAAGTGGTGACAAGTGATTCGCCTGCCTCCTTGATCGATGCACGCACCGGTGCCCCCCTCCAGATCTCCAGCGGATATGAACATTTTGGAAAGGCTTGAAGCAGGCATCCTTACAACCGATGCCGAGGGCACTGGAACAGTCGCCCGGGAGCTGGCGGAAATGCTGCCCGAAGACTGCTGCATCGGGCTCTCCGGTGAGCTGGGAGCAGGGAAAACGACCTTTGTCAAAGGCTTGGCGGCGGCATGGGGAATCACTGCAAACATCACCAGCCCAACTTACAACATCTTCAGCATCTATCCGGGACCGGTTCGCCAACTCGTGCACATGGATGCCTATCGGCTCAATGGCCCCATGGCCATGGATTCACTCATGATAGAAGACTTTCTCCAGTCCCCGTTTTGCCTGATCGTCGAGTGGCCGGAGAATGTGGAAGGTTGGCTTCCATCCGACAGCCTTCGGCTGAAAATCGACATTCTCCAGGGTGATGGTGATCGCCGACGCATCCGCCTCCAGTAATGAAGTCAGGCAGCCAGCAGTTCGTCCCTGGAAATCCCTAAAGGATACAAGGGATCAGTCGAAATAGGTCCGCCCGATCTGATCCGCAATCTTGCGGCGCAACTCGTGCTTGTCGCTGGGACCATTGCTCCGGTAAAGCACTTCCCCGCCCGGTGCGATCAACAAGGTGTAGGGGATGGGGCCGCGCCATTCCTTGTCCAATGCAGCAGCAAGTGCATCCCGATCCTCACCGGTGAAAATGTAGTTGGTGGTGGAGGCGTTGTGCTGGTTCAGGATCCGCAGGGCACGCTCCCGCTGACGGGGAGTGTCGATGGAAAGGGTTATAATCTCCAGACGATCCCGCCCGCGGTACATACGGTGTGCTTCCACCGTGTCCGGAAACTCTGCCACACAGGGAGCACACCAAGTGGCCCACACCTTGATCAGACGGGTCTTGTTCGTTTCATTGCGGACCAATCCGGCCACACCTTCCAGGTCAATGTCATGCAACTCGGCCTTCTCCTCATTCCACTGGGCCATAAAACGCTCCCCCAGTTCCCGGGCATCTGGCCATTTGACAGAACACCCGAAAACAGTTGTGTTCTGCACCGGAGGCGTCTCCCCGCGCAGCAGCGCGTCGATGGCATTGCGGGTGTCATGGGTGTGCACAAGACTGGGATCTTCGTTGTTATCGATCCGCCCCTCATAACGCAGCCGCCGTTCCGCATCGAAAATAAACACATGTGGCGTGACCAGAGGGCCATAGGCCCGCGTTACCTCCTGGGTTTTCCCATCGTCCAGATAGGGAAAGTTGAATCCACGGTGAGCAGCCCGGATCTTCATCTCCTCGAAGGTGTCCCCCAGGTCGCTAAAAGCCAGCTCGTCCAGGCGGACGGCCTGAGGATCGTTGGGCTGGATAACCACCACCGCAACTCCCTTCTCCGCGTAGTCTGCTGTCAGGCGAATGATGCGGTCTTCATATGCCTGAGCCGTAGGGCAGTGGTTGGTATTAAAGATCACTACCAGCACCTCGGCTCCGGAGAAGTCCTCCAGGGTGTAGGTTTTACCATCCACTCCGGGCAAAGTGAAAGGAGGTGCCTTTTCGCCCAAAGCGAGAGGGCGAACCTCTTCCGCCTGAAGGGATACTGCGCCAAGCAGGAAGATGGCCAGAGTGTGAAACAGTGTTTTGAAGATTGGGAACTGCATAATCAAATCGGGGCTGGGACACAGGATAAGACCACTGCATGGCCTCATACACACTGCGCGTCTGGGTTAGTAGTCGTGAATTTTCACTCATTACTTTAACCTGCTGGAACCCGACCGCAAGCGATCCAGCTTCAAATCGGATTCAAAGCCGCCAAGACCACCGTACCCTTTGCACAGCAGCCAGTATACAGATTAATTACTTCCGCCCCCCCGCCCAAACCTGGGCTATTCAATGGAAACAGGTCCGCGCTCAACCCTTTTCCGAATCACTGTCTTCTTCGGAGGCCGGAGGCTCAGTCTCAGTAGATGTATCATCCGAATCTGGCTGGGCAGGTTCTTCAACCTGATTCGCAGAGCCTTCGGAGGTACCGGCTTCCGGAACTTCCGGTTTCTCTTTCTGTTTCTCCCGATCGGAACGCGGAGCCTTTTCCCGGGGAGGCTTGGATTTTTTCGCTCCTTCGCTATCCCCAACTTCCCGCGGGGGCGGAACAAAAAGTCGTCCGTCGCTGTATTCGATGACATACCCTTGAGTCACCAGATAGCGCAAATCACGCTTAAGGGCGAGCAACTGCTCCTGATCAGAAGAAAGATGCGGAGCTGGTTTTCCTCCATCATCAACTTTGGGCGCTTCCTCAGTTGTCGGTTCATCGACAGGTTTATCGCCGGAAGCAGAGTCATCTTCTGAAGGCGGGGCCTTCAGCTCGGGATCAGCAGGCGCTTCGGCAGCGGGGGCCACCGCCTCCCCTGATTCGCCTTCTTCCGAAACCGATTCGGGCTCCGGTCCCTTTACCAACGAAAGGCCAAGGTACTTGCTCGGCAAATCGGGGGCCTTGATGTCCGGATGCGCTTCAATGAAGGCAATCAGATCGGAAAGATTTTCAGCCAGTACCTCGCCGGGCTCACGGAAATGGCGTTTGACCGCGCAAACATAACTGACGCCCTTGGAACCTTTCTTGTAGACGGTAAAGTTCATCCGTCTCAAGCGACCGCGCAAATTATTGGCAGTATCGAGCGGAAAATGAACTTGCTGGGCATGAAGCGTTTCGATGGATCGCCGCAGCGGATCTCCCTGGGGAAGAAGGTGGACATCTTTGCCAAGGATTCGCACCGAGTAAGCTGGTCGCACCAGCTTATCCTTATGATGCGAAATCAAATAGATACGGGCGTCTTCCACCTGTTCAAACACCGGGGCTTCCTTCCCTTCCGGAACAAACTCAGCCTTGAGGGTGTATCGCACCCGTTTTTTCATTTTCTCCAGCCAGGACTGGATCGCGTCTTCCTCGCGGACAGATTCGATCCGCTGCTGAAAGCGCTCAAAGGGAACATGAGCGAGCCTGCTGGCATGATGATCCCGCACAATCGTCGCATAACGGTGATAGTTGGGCGGAGCCAGCAGTTCACCGGTCATCCCGCAGCGGTGCACTAATTGGAAAGAGCCAGACGGAGGATCTCCCTCAAATTCCTCAATATCGTAAAAGTCTCCGAGATAATGCGCAAAGACATGGTTGAGCGCGTCTTGCTCGTTGAGGAAAGGCAGCCCATCCTTGATCGCCGCCACAAGGAGTGCTTCTCCCCCCTCCTTCTGCTCGGGATGGCGTGCCACACAGACCCAGCGTTCCGGTTTGTCCAAAATCAACTGGGCAATCTCGAACAGCTCAAAAGTACGGCAAGATGTCTTGATCGCATGGCTTAATGCCTTGAAGGCAGCATCATCCGGATAAAAGTCTGCTTCGAGCAGTGGCTTGAAGGGAGCCTCGGATCGTTGACCGTGAGCGGGACGCCGTCCCCCTCGACCGTCCCGACGGGGTCGTCGCTCGCCACGCCCTTGTCCGCCCTCGCGATCACGGGGAGGCGCATCACCTTCAGCCCGGGGTGGTCGGGGACCTCTACGGTCGCGAGCCGGTGGTCGCCCATCAGGTCCCGAACGCTTCGGTCCACCCGCACGTTCATCCTGCTCTCGCGAACGGGCACGGGGTTGCTTGGACGCGGGGATATCTCCCGAGCCCCAATTCGGACCAAGCGAAAGGTTCGTCAGGCCACTAAGGTCGAGCCCAGACGAAGCATTTTCGTCCTCCGGGCGGTTGGAATCATCAGACATGATCAAGCACTGTTGCCTGCATAGACAGCACGCTCACGGGGCAGGGTCAAGAAATCATCAAACAGAACTCAAACCTTCTTTTTCGGGAGGGACCGCACAGGCACCTGTCGGAAAGCAATAATCGCAGGAAAAACGGAAAAAAGACTTGCCTCCAGCCTTCCCACGGACATTCCTTGCACGCTTTGAATTTCCGAATGTCCAAGCTCAGGTGGTGGAATTGGTAGACACGCACGCTTGAGGGGCGTGTGCCGCAAGGCGTATGGGTTCAAGTCCCATCCTGAGCACCATTTCCCCTCCTTTAACCCGATCCAATCAAGGTCGGGTTTTCTTTTTGTCCGTTTTTGGAGCAAAGGTCCCCAAGCCTCCCCCCCTACAAAGTCGACACAAGGTAGATCGCAGCTGAGCAGCCTCATCTCCTTCCGGCTCAGACAAAAAATCGCCCTTCCAGCCTCGGGCAGTACAATTTCAGTACCACCCTAACGTGGCGTACGCCACATCCTCGCGTACCTGCTCCAGCCTGAAGGGATATGAGCAAAGGGGCTGGAGCTTGGCTTATTTTCTCAATTTCTGGAGGGGTTCCATATTTCAGAAAGCGAGCCAGCACAGGACTGAAGCACCGAGTGTCTATTTTTCACGACAACCCTAACGTGGCGTACGCCACGTTAGGGTTGTCGTGGTTAAGCCGCCATCCGGAGGGGGAAATGGGAGAAAGTAAGACAGGTCAAAAAAATCCCGTCGAAACGGATTGAAAGAAAAAGCATATCGCTGGGAAAGGGTTTATCCCCGAATGGTGCGGACCATGGCGGAGGCATCGGCGGCGGCCTGCTCGATGGCTTTCCAGTCCGGGGAATCTCCTTCGAGGTCCTTGGTCAACCAGGAACCTCCCACCGCAACGACGCCGCCGTAAGCCAAATAGGCTTTGGCCTTTTCGACATCAATCCCACCGGTCGGCATGAAACGGACTCCGGCCGAAGCATAAGGAGCATGCAGGCTCTTCAAGTGATTGAGTCCTCCAGCGGATTCCGCCGGAAAAAATTTCAGAATCCGGCACCCCAGGCGAAGGGCGCGTTCGATATCTGAAGGAGTCATCACTCCCGGGGCAAAGGGCAGACCCACCTCGCGGGCGGCCTGAACCGTCTCTTCCGAGCAGCCGGGAGCCACGGCAAAGGCAGCTCCAGCCGCTTTAGCCCGTTGCACCTGCTGGGCGGTCAGCAGAGTTCCTGCGCCGACGAGGACTTCCGGTACTTCAGCGGCGATGCGCCGAATGGAGCCTTCGGCCGCAGGGGTGCGAAAGGTGATTTCGGCGGCACGGATGCCACCGGCGGCCAAGGCACGGGCCAGAGGAACCGCATGGGCTTCGTCATGAATCGTAATCACGGGAACTACACCCGTGTCGATGATCTGCTGCAAAAGTTCTTTGTTCATGATAAATCAATATACTACTATTATATCTCCGATACATTCCGACCGGAATACCACTTCCCGAAAAACGGGAGCGGAAAGCGGTTAGACCCAGTTCTGGTGACGGGGTGCCAGAGCTTGAGCCAGCACCTTGGGGAGGAAAGGTCCACGGTAAATAAAACCGGTGTAGATCTGGACGAGGGAAGCTCCGGCATCGACCATCTGACCAGCTGATTCGGCAGAATCGATCCCACCGACACCGATGATCGGTAGTTTTCCTTCGGTTGAACGGGAGATATAATTGACCACTTCGCAGGCGCGGCGATGGAGGGGAAGCCCACTCAACCCGCCGGATTGATCGACCCTTGCAATCGCCCCAGGCCGTGCAACGGTGGTGTTGGTGGCAATAATCCCATCCAATTCCGCATCGATCAGTGTCTGGAGGACACTGTCAATTTCCCGAAACGAGAGATCAGGCGCAATTTTCAGCAGCAACGGTTTGGGCTGGTTTCCGAGTTTTTTTGCCCGGTTGCGGTTGGCTTTCACCAGTTCTCCCAGCAGTGCAGGCAAAAAATCTGCCCCCTGAAGCTTACGCAGATCCGGGGTATTCGGACTGCTCACATTAATGGCAAAATAATCCCCATAATCCGCCAACAACTGGAATGAGCCCAGATAATCGCTGGCGGCTTCCTCCAGTGCAGTAACTTTGGACTTCCCAATATTGATCCCGATCGGAATCGATTTGCGGCTTTTGTCCATCGTCCGCTTCAAGCGGGCGGCGACTGCTTCCGCCCCTTCATTATTAAAGCCCATCCGGTTGATGATGGCTCCATGCTCCGGGAGACGGAACAAGCGCGGTCGTTCGTTGCCGGGTTGCTTGTGAAAGGTCACCGTCCCAATTTCCACAAACCCAAAACCCAGTGCGGGGGCCGCACGCCAAATCTGGCCATTTTTGTCCATGCCTGCGGCGAGACCTACCGCATTGGGGAAGGAAAGTCCCCAGAGCTTGATCGGCTCCACCTTGCGGGGGGAATTGTAGCGTTCCATCATCCGGCAAAGCGGCCCAATCCGGCCCAGATAGTCCAGAGCCGTCAGTCCTAGATCATGCGCCGCTTCAGGATCCTGTCGAAACAGGACCGGACGGATCAGCTTCTCGTAGTAGAAACCCATTCGGCGAAATGCTGGCAGCTCCCTGCTTTTTTTCAAGTGTCATTCCCCTATCTGTAAATTATTGGGTGAAAGGGCTTGCCAAGGGCTGAAACCTTTGGCGCGTTGAGCTGCGTTTTAGGGTTGCGCTCGCGCCCCTGATTGAAAACGTCGCAAAAGCAAATTGAACTTATGCCAGTCAGCAGCCAAAAACTTGAATGGTGCGTTGTCCGCCTCGGCGAAGACGTAAATTGGTGGGTCGATGAAATCTCCGACCCCGTCCGCTGGGACGTGGACGGTCTCGGCATCATCGATCCCCGACAGATGGGATACATCATTGAACAGTGCGATGCCCTCCGCGAATACGGGTTTGACCCGGATATTTTTGAGCGGGCTTTTTTCCCCTTCTCCATCGATCGGGAGGAAAAGAACGGCAACATCCGCCTCATTCGCTCCAAGGAATCCATCGTGGAGGATCCCACCCCGCTGTTTGCCCTGCCCGATGTGATGGATGAGGAAAAAGGCCCTTATGCCGACTTCCTCGACGAAATCACCAAAGCGAGGGTCCGCATGCTCAATGACCTGATTGAGTTCGACCAGAACCTGACCGTTGACGAACTGGAGGAGGAAATCCGTGAACGGCAGAATCAGGAATTCATGGAGGGCAAAGCCGTCCACTTTTTCACCGAAATCATTTCTATCCTCGAATATACCCCCGAAGGCTTCGAACTTGAAGAAGATGATCGGCCCAAGGGTGAGGATGAAGACATTGACGACCTCCCCGACTTCGATGATGCCGATACGGACGAAAAGATCGAAGAGGATGAGACCATGAAATGGGATGAAGATGAGGACGAGGAAGATGATGACTTCGACGAGTCTTCAGACCGCCCGGATGACTTCGATGAGCCGGTCGAAGATGATGATTTACGCAACTAGAACTACCCGGATCGATTGAGTTATTTTGCGCAATAAATTGAAAAGGCCCGCCACATGGCGGGCCTTTTCAATTTCAAAAATGTGCGCGGTCAACTCACTCAGCAGCATGAATCTTGGCCAGGCGGGCGTCATGGCGGCCACCTTCGTACTGCGTATCAAGCCAGGCATCAACCACTGCTGCCAGCTCCTCTGGCGGGACCATTCGTCCACCAATGGCGATGACATTGGCGTTGTTGTGCAGCTTGGTCAGGCGGGCACTCTCCACATTCCAACAGAGCCCACAGCGAATGCCTTTGACCTTGTTGGCGACAATAGCTTCACCGTTACCGCTGCCACCAAAAACCGCCCCAAGATCGACCTCCCCTTTCGCCACCGCTTCGGCCGCCGGACGCACAAAGTCTGGGTAATCACAGGAGGCATCGGTATCCGTGCCAAAGTCGATCACTTCGATGCCGCGTGAGGCGAGATGCGCTTTTACCGTTTCTTTGGCCGCAAAGCCAGCATGGTCACTTCCAAGGGAGATTTTCATTCCTGCAAAAAGAAAGGGCAAAGCAAGCGCGTCAACGCGCAACTGACGGAAGCTTCAGATTCCACCAGATTCACCGTATTCCGGCAGGGCTTCGACCGAATCACTGGGAACAACCACTCCCGCCGCATCTGCCGCCCAATCCTTGGCGAAATAGGTTAGAATCAGGTGCGCACCTGCCCGCTTGATGGCAATCAGACTTTCATCCCGGGTACGTTTGAGGTCGAGCCAACCGAGGCGGGCAGCCGCATGGATCTGGGCATATTCTCCGCTGACTTGGTAAGCGGCCACCGGAATCGCTACAGTATCACGCGTTTCGCGAATGATATCAAGATAAGGTCCGGCCGGTTTCACCATCACCATATCGGCCCCCTCTTCCACATCAAGGGCCACTTCAATGGCCGCTTCCCGGCGGTTACCCGGATCCAGTTGATAGGTGTCCTTGCCGAGGAGGCGGGTTCCGGCAGCCTGGGCACTGCCCACCGCATCCCGGAAGGGTCCATAATAGGCGCTGTTGAATTTTGCCGAGTAGGCAATGATCCCGACAGACTCATAACCGGCCTCATCGAGTTCTGCCCGGATTGCCCCAACCCGTCCGTCCATCATGTCGCTGGGAGCCACAAAATCGACTCCTGCCTCCGCCTGCAAAACCGCCATCCGGGCAAGCACCTCCACCGTCTCATCATTGGCGACATCCTGGCCATCTGCGGTCAGAACGCCGTCATGCCCGTGGTCGGTGTAGGGATCGAGGGCAACGTCGGTAATGACCAGCAGCTCCGGAAGATGCGCCTTGAGTGCCCTCACTGCCCGGAGAACCAGCGTTTCCGGATTGAGGGCTTCCTCTCCGCCGGGGGTCTTCAGGGAGGTCTCCAACTTGGGAAAAAGGGCCACCGCCCGAATCCCCAACTGATACAGGGACTGCCCCTCCGAGAGGAGACGGTCGATGGTCAAGCGCTTCTGACCGGGCATCGACTCAATCGGTTCAGCACGGTTTTCGCCTTCAATCACGAAGAGAGGCTGAATGAGATCGGCCGCCCGCAATCCGGTCTCTGCCACCATCTCACGAATGGCAGGGGTCCGGCGCAAGCGGCGGGGTCGGCGAGGCATCCACATTTCCATTCCATAGACCATAGGCCAAAGCGGGCTTTCGCCAAGACGGAACATTTGCAGACCTCCGCCGGTTTTTGCCGTTGCCTCAGGCCCGCAGCACGCAACGCTTGGGAGGCTTATGCACCCGGTGAAGATCTACGATACGATGAGTCGCGAACTGCGCCCGCTCGAAGCAAGAGACGGCCAACACCTGCGTATGTATGTCTGTGGTCCCACTGTATACGGACCCGCCCACATCGGCAACTTCATCACCTTTGTCCGCTTCGATGTGCTCTACCGTCTCCTCCAGGCGGCAGGATTTCGTCCCTTCTATGTCCGCAACATCACCGATGTGGACGACAAAACAATCCGTCAGTCACAGGCAGAAGGCCAAAGTCTCAAGGCTTTCACCGAAAAATGGACGGAAAAGTTTCACCGAGACTGCACCGCACTCAACCTGCGCACACCCGATCTGGAGCCGCGGGCCACCGATCACATTCCCGAGCAAATCAAGCTGGTCGAAGACTTGATCGCCAAGGGCTTTGCCTATGTGGCCGAGGATGGCTCTGTCTATTACTCTGTGCGTCAATTCGAACCCTACGGTTGCCTTTCCCATTTTGATCCGGAAGCCCTTCGTTCGCAGGACACCAACAGCGCCGGGCAAACCAATCAGGCCGACGAATATGATCGGGATGCCGTTGCCGACTTTGCCCTCTGGAAAGCCCATAAGCCGGAGGACGGAGACAACGCCTGGGAGAGCCCGTGGGGGCGCGGGCGGCCGGGCTGGCACCTTGAGTGCTCGGCCATGGCGATGAAATACCTTGGCACCGGCTTCGACCTGCACGGGGGGGGCGAAGATCTCTGCTTTCCCCACCATGAGAATGAAATTGCCCAAAGTGAAGCCGCCACTGGGGAGACCTTCTGCCATCACTGGATGCACGGCGTGCACCTTTTGGTAGAGGGTAAAAAAATGAGCAAAAGCCTCGGCAACTTTTTCACCGTGGATGATCTCATCGCCAAAGGCTACTCTCCGCGGGAAATCCGTCTGACCATGCTCGGCGGGCACTACCGACAGCAGTTCAACTTCACCCTTGATGCGATTGGTGCCGCCCGCAGTGCTCTGGAGAAACTGGAGAAAGGGGCGGCCCGCCTCTGCCTGACTGCCGGGATGGAAGCAGGCCAGGAAACCCTCAGCAAACTCGCCGCGGAACCGACACCGGAAGACTTTGGTCCCTTTACCCAAGCCTGGGACAGCCTGCGTAACGACCTCAACACGCCATCCGCCCTCGGCGGGCTCCATCGTGGCCTCAAACATGCCAGCCGCGAAGGTGTATCCAAAGAATCAGCACGCAACTCGCTCCAGGCCTTTGCCAGCTTGATTGACGTGCTCGGTATCCAGCTTTTCACGACCGCAAAAAAATCCGGGGATCCCACACCGGCGAAAATCCCTGAAGCGATCCAGTCACTGGCCACCCGCCGCTGGGAAGCCAAGCAGAACCGCAACTGGGCCGAAGCCGATGCCCTTCGGGCGGAGCTGACGGAGGCTGGATGGAAAGTCCTCGACCGCAAAGACGGTTACGCTCTCGAAAAGATCAGCGAGGAAGGATGAACGGGGCTTGGATTAAAAGTCGAGGATGTGCTGGGCGTTTTCTTCCGCTACAGTGACATCCCACTTGAACTTTTGGCGAATGTGCCCGGCCAAAGCGGTCGATTGCTCCGGTTCCCCATGCACCAGAAAGATGCGCTCCGGCGAACGGTTTAAGCCCATCAGCCAGGCCATCATTTCCTGATAATCGGCATGCCCCGAGAAACCGTCGATATTCTCAATACGCGCCTTCACTTCGACGTCCTCGCCAAACAAGCGCACCGATGGTTTGCCCTCCAGAATCGTCCGACCCCGGGTGCCTTCGGCCTGATAGCCCATAAAGAGGATTGTATGCCGTTCAAAGGGCAAACGCTCCCGCAAGTGATGCACAATCCGCCCGCCTGTCGCCATCCCACTGGCCGAAATGATGATCGCCTTCGAACGCAGCTCGTTGATCTTCATCGAATCGTCGCGGGTCACACTGAGATTGAGATTGCGCGGCTGGAAAATGTGCTCACCGGAGAGAAAGGCCTTCCGGCAATGCAGGTTCAAATCTGCGATATGGCGACGATGCACCTGAAGCGACTCCACCGCCATCGGAGAATCCAGATAGACCGGGATGCCTTCCGGAATCCGCCCTTCTTCTTCCAACTGACGCAACACATAGAACAGCATCTGGGCACGGCCCACGGCAAAAGCCGGGATGACCACAATGCCTTCGCGATCCATCGTTTCATTGACAACCCGTGCCAGCTCGGAAACCGGGTCGGCATCCGGGTGCAGTCTGTCCCCATAGGTCGATTCCATAATGAGGTAATCGATATTATAGACCTGCGAAGGTGGTCGCAAAATCACGTCAGTCGGGCGGCCCATGTCTCCCGTAAAAACGATTTTCCGGGTGCGCTCAAGATAAGTGGATTTCAGGTCGAGGGAAGCTGCGCCGAGAATGTGTCCCATATCCCGGAACTTCCCTTTAACACCCGGGGCAACCTCAAAATTGGTTCCGTAGGGAATGGGTTTGAGCAGTGGAAGCACAGCCCGGGCATCCTGTTCGGTGTAGAGCGGTTTGGCCGGACGGTGCTTGGTCCGTCCTTTCTTATTGCGCCACTTCGCTTCCTCCTCCTGAAGGTGTCCGGAGTCCGGCAAAAGAATCCCAGCCAAATCCACCGTGGCAGGCGTGGCAAAGATGTCTCCAATGAAGCCCGCTTTAACCACCGTCGGCAGGAAACCGGTGTGGTCGATATGGGCATGGGTCAATATGATGGTATCAATCGTCTTCGGATCGACGGGAAAAGGATCCCAGTTCTTTTCACGTAAACGCTTGGGGCCTTGAAACAAACCGCAATCGATGAGAATCCTGCGATTTCGCGTTTCCAGCAAATGGCGCGATCCGGTCACCGTTCCGGCTGCGCCAAGAAAAGTAAGGCGTGTGGGGTTCACGTTATTGATCAAATGGAGGCCGTCCCCTCAGGGCAAGCCTGCGATGCAGCGGTGGGCGTTTATCGCCATGTAGCTGTTCATTTCCCAACGCGCAAAAGGTCCAAAGAGATCAGCTATGTTCGCAAAGGTGGCCCTTTCGAAAGCCGGAAACCGCGAACAGCGCGGGGTGATCGAAGCTTCGTCTGCTTGGCTGGGCCATTTCGGTTATTGATACTTGATCGGTGCT
Source organism: Verrucomicrobiota bacterium (assembly GCA_050485245.1). Lineage (GTDB taxonomy): Bacteria > Verrucomicrobiota > Verrucomicrobiia > Opitutales > Oceanipulchritudinaceae > JBJHBA01. The sequence goes on from JBJHBA010000005.1 coordinate 158,658, forward strand.
CCGCCCGCGAACTTGCCAGGGCAACAAGAAAGAGAAAGAGTCGGTTATGGATTCTCACGATTCCGCTGTATTCGAGGAATACCTCACTGTCCCGGCGTCAGCTGTTGATATCAATGGCCACGTCAACAACGTTGTCTATGTTCAGTGGATGCAGGATATCGCGGTTCGTCACTTCACCGCGATGGGTGGGGCCGCCATCTGTGAACGCATCGGCGCGACCTGGGTTGCACGCACCCATTTCGTCGAATACAAGGCTCCAGCCTTTGAAAATGAACTGGTCCGGATTGAGACCTGGGTCGGCGACATGCAGCGATTCCGCTCCAAACGCAGATACCGCTTTTCCAGAGTGAGCGATCAACGCATTCTCGTGCTGGGTGAAACCGAGTGGGTTTTTATCGATAAGGAAAGCGGCCGCCCCCAAGCCATCCCCCAGTCCGTCAAAGACTGCTTTCGCATTCTTCCGGAAGTCCCTCCGATGGCTTGAGTCCAAAGGCCCGGACAGCGCCGGGCCCTCCATGCAGATCAATCACACCATCGTAGATTCCATTCCTCCAATGGAGGGAGAAGCTTGTTGGGTCTGCCGGAATCAGCGTAGAGGAATGGTATCGAATCCACCGAATTGCTCCGAACATTCGGTCTGGGTTGCCACGTTGCGATCTTTTCGCATACTATTTGCCCATGAAAAAACGAATTGGAGTCGTCTTGTCCGGATGTGGTGTTTTTGACGGTGCGGAGATCCGCGAAGCCGTCCTTACCCTGCTCTACCTGGATCAGCAGGGGGCGGAGGCCGTTTGTCTGGCCCCCAACATTCCTCAAATGCACGTCATCAATCACCTCAAGGGAGAGGTGGCTGAGGGCGAAACCCGCAATGTATTGGTGGAATCCGCACGGATTGCACGCGGTGAAATTGAAGACATTGCCCAGGCAGATATCGACAGCCTCGATGCCGCCATTTTCCCCGGCGGATTCGGAGCCGCCAAGAATCTCTGCACCTTTGCCGTGGACGGTGCGGAAGCCCGCATCGATCCTGCCACCGAAACTTTTATCCGGAAGCTGCATGCCGCCGGAAAGCCCCTCGGCTTCGCCTGTATCGCACCGGCGGTCGCCGCTAAAGCCCTCGGTTCCGAGAGCCCGGAACTGACGATTGGAAATGACGCTGGAACGGCTCAAGGCCTCGAAAAACTCGGAGCCCGCCACATCACCACCCCCGTCACCGCCGCCCACGTTGACCGGCAGAAGAAAATCGTCTCCACCCCCGCCTACATGTGCGAAGCCAGCCTGACGGAAATCGGCCAGGGCATCGAGGCGATGGTGAAGGAAGTGCTGGCGATGTGCTGAGCCGTCCCTCATTGACAAACTCACCTTTGGGTCGCTGACTGTCCCAGCGAAAGGGAAAGCTGATCGGCGAGGAACCGCTCGCGATCCAGCAAGGCGTCTTTATCCAAACCGGAAATGACCGATCGGGCACGGTCTTCCTCTCCAAGCTCCTTCAAGATCATCCCGTAATACAAAGGCACAGCCCCGGTTTTTCGGGCTTCTTCACTGTGCGCTTCCAGGATCGACAACGCTTCCTCATTACGCCCTTGCAGATGCAGAGCGAAGGCCACGGTATTGGCAAAACGAACGTCAAGCTGAAGGAAATTAGCAATCGATTCTGCCAACTGAAAAAACTTTGGAGGGTCTGTTTCCAGCAATAATCCAAGATGTACATAGTTGTGCTGTGCCAATATGTTGTCGGGTTTGCGCTTAACAACCTGTTCCATCAGACGAAAGAGAGCACGGGTGTCCCCACGGTCGGAGTAGATTCGGTAAAGCATACCTGCGGCAGAATCAGCTGATGCTCCAGTTTCACGCATGATGTCAAGTAACGCAGTTTCCCAAACAGGCATCAAAGATAAAGCCCGTGCGAAATGATCGAGCCCACTGATGTTTTTCGGGTTTCGAACAAGGTGAGCATGAAGGTTTCGCGCCAGCACCCGGTGCTGAATGGTCGTCGCGGCGATACGCTCATCCGCAAGCATGCCAAGCCGCAATAGCATCGCATAAGGGCTTTCGATCGAGGCAACTTCGCGCTTCTCGAAATCCGCCAGATACCGTTGCGGGAGCACATCATCAGGTGATCCCAACGACCGCAGTTGCCATTCTCTCGCCACCGCCACCAGTTCGAGTGCCTCGACTGTGAACGCCACCGGCGGCAGCGCCGCCAAGGCTTCATCCGCCCATTCGACAGCACGGTCTTCCTTGTAGGCCCAGATGAGAAGATCAGCGACAGCCTCTCCGGAGCGCGCCGAACGCCGGATCCAGTCCAACGCCGCCAATTTCCAGGCCTCCGAAACCTGATCGAAGATAAATTCCAGTGTCGTGAGTTTCTCCGACAAGGGAATATTCGGCATATTGAAATAAGGTTCGGCTATACCCTGTGCCGCGTCGATCCGATCTGCCTGACGATACTGGCGCATACGCACGCGCAAGGATTCGGAGAACATAGCGGACTCAGGGGGAATGCCTTCCAACCGCTCCATCCCCTCCTTTTCATTTCCGCTTTCGATCAAGAGGATACCCGAGGTAAAACGGGACTGATCGTTCTCGGGATAGCCCATCGACTTGGCCAGCTCAAACATGTTCGCAGCGTTCTGATAATCACCCCAACGGGCGGCAGTTACAGCCAACAAAGCGACACGGTTGACATCAGACACAGCGACCCGCGATCGTTCGTCGCTGAGGGGCTTAAAAGCGGCCTCCGGTACATCCCAGCGCATAGCAGCCTGGATCAACCGGACAAGAGCATCACCTCCGTAGGTCTTTTCCCAATACGCTTTGGCGGCTTCCAGCTCCCTGCGTTCTCCCAAACGAGAGAGGGATTCCACCCGAATGCGGTGGGCGTTTACCAAGGCGGGACGTGCGGCTAACGCTTCTTCGGCCAGATTCAGAGCATGATGATATCGTCCTTCCGCAAGCAGCCTCTCAGCTTCAAATACTGTCTTTTCGTGAGCACGCTCGATGTGTGCCCACCACAGGACAACCGCCAAGGCGACGAACGAAATACCCAAGGCAACGGAAATCCAAAGCCGGATCTTCACAGCTCACCGGTGTCCACAGGCTGCCGGGCCAGACGTTTGCGCCTGCGGTATTCGAATCCCATCGCCAGAAAAAGAAACGCACCAAAACCCGCCAGTGTCCCCACCTCGGGAATGGGTGAAAAGGTGAGATCGCTCATAGCGATGGTATGTAGCTGCGAATTCAAAAACTGCGGAGCCTCAGGTCCCGAGGAATAAGTAAACCCGAATTCCGTACCCCAGGCACTTCCGTAATTAATCGTCACCCACCCTCGGCCGATTTCACCGGGAGTGTCCGATCCAGATGTGTCAGGAGCCTGATCCGCTCCGGAAAAAGTCCAGTAACCTGGATCGTTTGGGTCAGAGCTATGCCGGAGGACATACTCGTCGTCATAGTCACTTAGACTGGCATCGGGACGGTGCTTAAAGTCCGAGTCCCCCGCCTTGCGATAAAAGTCACTCACCATGTCGTCAAACCTGCGCACTTCGCTATCGTCACCATCTAAAATGGGTGGTCCAAAATCGACGTCATAGAGCGTAAAACTGACATTTTGCACAGGTTCGGAAAAAATGAACTGCACCGTCACGATCGCATCGGGCTCAAAACTATCAATCGCCAATTGAAGGTAATCCCGCGCATCCGGAGAATTTAGAGGAAACTCAGGCTGGATCGGCTGGGTTGAGGTGGCGGGATATCCATCCTGAAAGGTAACCAAACTGCCGGGATCAACCGTCCTTGTGATGACAAGCGTCACGTCGATCCCGGTCCCGGATACATTGGTAAAAGTCCACTGGTTACTGGTTGGATAAACAGTCTGAAAGGTTTCAAAATCAAAAAACTCATCCCATAACCCGAAGGAATCCACGCTGTTTTCAGTCCAATCGAGCAAGGAACCCAAGGCCGGTTGTGAAAACACAAGACAAGCCAATCCAAGAATTCCAGAATGTAGAATCGCCCTCATCCGCCCGCAAATCATAGGAGGAAACCAGCGAGAATGACGCTCCCGTCCACTATCATGCTGTGGGTTGGACCCCCGAAAAGTTGTCGTAGCGGCTAACATAGCAAGTGCTCAATAAGATGCGACTTTAGCAAGAATTGTGGAATCGGAGTTCATCTCAAGCATAATAACCAATTATGACATATATCAGGTAATCTTAATATAGTTCATATGTGGTGTCGTTGTTAGAGAGAGGCGGAAGGACACCCCTTGCGGGATGCCCTCCTCGACCGAACATCAATTGTTCATCAGCAAATGCTCACTGATTGGGTGGGAGCGGGCATTTGCCAGTTGCTTGAGCATTGAAGATCGTATTGTTCTGGGAGGCACTGAGCGGTGCCCGGTAGAGCGTCCATTCATCCAACACTCCACCATAGTGTTGGGTGCCCTCCGCATTCCGGCCCAGCCAGATATCGCCATTGGCCTTGAATGCATGATTGCCCAACTGTAGTGCGGCAAAAGGTGCACTTCCTCCATTTCGATAGACAAAAACGATTCCCTGACTGCGGTTGTAAGTGACATTGATGTGGGTGAACAGAATCGTTCCTTCCGTATCGGGAACAAATACATTGGGCACAACCATCGTAGCCGTTGGGAACCCGTTTACTGTCGCCACTGTAGTGGAATTGTTGAAGGAGTTGCCCAAGGCAATGGCAGACTGATTGGTAGACGGCAGTGTGATAATCAATTGACCTGCACTTCCGACCGCGATGGTCACGCCCGTACCGTTCTCGGCCGACCACTGCATCAGGGTACCGTCGTGCAAGCTATCCGGACTGACCCAGCCTTCCATCGTGAATCCGCTCGCGGAAGTACCAACATTGGAGATGCCGGTCCGAGGGACAAAGACACCCGCATCGATGCCATTGAAATACCAGGCGAGAGAAACCATGCCAGGGGTATAGACCAGATCCCCGACATATTGACCGTCATGGAGGCGCTGAGCAAAGTCACCGATCGAATATTTACCCGTCCACCAAGCGACTGCACTGGAGGGAAGAATGATGGGGCAAGGCACCGAAACATACACAATGAGCACATCGCTGTCCGTGTATTCCAAGTCGTCTGCTTCCAATTCAAGGATATAGATACCTGTTGCCGGGAAGCTTACCGTCGTGCTGACAGTGTTGGGGGAAGTAATCGTCGGGATCGCCGGAGAACCATCGCCTAGAGTTGGACCATGGATGTAGCGCCATGTCGTCGTCAGGGGATTCCCCGGGAAGTTATCATCCGTCACCGTGCCGGTAATGGCATGCGGCGTATTGATCCCAAGCACCTGCAGATTTCTTGCCGTCTTCACGGTGGGCGGCTCATTTAGAATCCTTAGCTCAATCGTAACCTGATCCGAGTCCGTGAAGACGCTGTCGTCCGCCGTCAATTCGAAGGTGTAGAAACCCGCCTGCGGGTTGCTCACACTGACAGTGGTCTCAGGGGAAGCCGGATCGACGATTTCAACATTTGCACCAGCCGGGCTGCTCACCAGGGTCCAGTTCGAGGTCAGGACCGAACCGATGGGCATTCCATCGTCGGTTACAACCCCATCAAGGACGAAGACCGCCCGGCCTTGGCCATCGACTATGAAATTCAAGCCATAGAGGGCATCCGGGCCCGCATCTGCTACCGGCGGCAGGTTACCCCCGCTGGTGATTTCGATTGAAACCGTGGCGGGTTCGCTGTCCAGTTCACCATCGTTAGCAATATAGGTGAAAGAATCAGAGCCGACAAAATTCACATCCGGCATGTAGGTGAGAAAAGCTCCATCTTGGGAAATGATTTCCCCGTTGGATGGTGCGCTGGTGATAAAGAATGCGAGCGGCTCACCTTCTGGGTCCGTTCCGCTCAGTACGATATCCAAGGGAACATTAGGACTGGACGTGTAGCTCTTTGCATCTGCCACCGGCGGCAGATTCGGAACCGGAACCACTGAAATCGTCACCGTGGCGGGCACGCTGTCGAGCTCGCCGTCATTGGCAATGTAAGTAAAGGTATCCACGCCTTCGAATCCCGGGCCAGGGGTGTAGGCCACCTGATAGCCAGGCAGCAGTTCAAGCGTCCCGTTGGTCGGTTCAGAAACGATGGAGAAGGTCAGCGGATCATTTTCCACATCCGCACCGGAAAGTTGCACCGTAACGGGCTGATCCACATAGGTCGTGGCCTCAATCGGATTGGCCGTGGGCGGCTGGTTGACGTAGGTCACCGTGATCACGACCGAAGCCTGATTGCTTTCGGCAAAACCATCACTCACTCGATAAAGGAAACCGTCCGTGCCATGAAATCCGGCGTTCGGCGTATAGGTTACGATATTTCCGTCCAGAGTGATCTGGCCACGAGTCGGATTCTGTGTGATAATATAAGTGATCGGGTCTCCGTCCGGATCCGAGCCCTGCAGAGTGATTTCCACCGGAGTGCTCATCGGGGTTGTGGCAGTCACGTTGGAAGCCACTGGAGGATTGTTGGCAAATGCCACTTCCACTGTCACCGTGGCGATTTCGCTGTCGAGTTCACCGTCGTTGACAAGGTAGGTAAAGGTGTCCGTTCCGACAAATCCAGTGGTGGGCGTGTAGGTCACCACATCGTTATTGAGACTGACCGAACCGTTGGAAGGTTCGGAAACGATTTCAAAGGTGATGGTGTCGCCGTCAGGGTCGAAACCGAGGAGGGTGATCTCCACTGGTTCATTTCGAACCGTAGCGGCTTCGATATCCTCCGCTACCGGCGGTTGATTGACCTCTCCGCAGTCGCCGCCGCCGATCGGTCCGCAGTAACGGAGCAGGCCACCACTGTTGACGCGGATGCGTTGTCCGAATGCGGCACCGCAGAGGGTGCTGTTGTTATTGACAATGATCTCGCCACGCGGGGCGTAGACGTGGGCGTAAATGGTCTGGCCTTGGGAGTTGGCGGTGAATCCGCCGTTGTTGACTTCGATGCGGAGCCACTCGGACTTGCCTTCGGCACCGGCAGGGCCGTTGATCGAGGTTTGATTGGCGAGGCGCACAATGACCGGGCCGACGACTTGGATCTGGGCGCCGGAATTCACATTGAGCTGCTGGAAGCTGTAGACTTCCGGCTCAGTGGCACCGGCGGTTCCGAGGATGATGCCCGTGCCGTTGTTCAAATTGAAACTGCCGTAGGCACCGGCCGGAACTGCACGGACGCCGGAGTTGCTGTTGAAATTGACACTACCCACCTGCGACCAGTTCGGGTCGGGGTCAGATGCGTTGTTGATATTGGCCCAGTTCCAATTGGAAGGAGCCGTCGGTGCCGTCACATCCGGAAGCGGTTGTGGATCGGTTCGGGTGACAAGATTGCGAAGGGTGGCCCCGCTGTTGATCGTGATCCAATAGCCGGATGGACTGGGCGAGCCGTCTCCCTGAACCACGCCCTCCCAGTTGGGAGTGCCATTGACATTCACGTTGGGGGTTCCCGGAACAAGAATATCGCCGGAGATGTTGGCGGAACTGTTGAGGTTGAAGCCCTGTCCGGTCAGGTGGTAAATGGAGCCCTCAACCGTGCCATCGATAGAGGCCGGAAAGCGGGACCAGAAAACGGCATCCCCACCGTTTTCATCCGGGCAGGCAACCAGAAGAAGGACAGTTGCCAAATCGCTGAATAGCTCACCGTCCGTTGCACGGAAGGTAAAAGAGTCCTCACCAATGAAGCCGGCCTTCGGGGTGTATTCGACCAATCCTCCGCCAAGATTTTTCAGGCTGCCGTTCAGCGGGACATCGACAATTTCAAACTCAATGCTGCTCCCGTCGGGATCACTACCCTCGAGGATGATTTCAATGGTTTCTCCCTGAAACAGATTGAGCGACTGGCCTTCAACAACGGGTGGTTGGTTGACCGGCGGCGGAGGGGGTTCTTCAATGGGACCTCCACAGTCCTTGAATCCGAGAAATTTTGCGGTTATCCGGTTCTGAGCGGGAAGACGGTAGCTCTGGATGGCAACTTCGGCGAAGGCCACTACCTCATACTTCACATTGCGGCCTGCAGCGATCACTTTGCCATAGACCGGGATAAGAATGGGACGATTGATCAACGCATCCAGGTTATCGCGCACGCCCTTCGAGTTGGAAATGCCAGGACTGCCATAGACCCAGTCGCCAGCACTGAGCACATTGTCAAACGGGTCATGCGGATTGACATAGGTGTGGCTGTCGCCGGGGATCTCGAGGCTTTTCCGAATGGTCGGTTCGTTGGGAGAGCCTGCCCAGGAAAGCCAACCGAAATTCCCAGGATTGCTCCCTGCATAGATATCGAGCGTTTGACCAGGCTGAAGACCGGCAAGTGTGGTCATGGGAAAAGTGATGGGATAAAGCGCACAGGCTTCAACTGTGGGGGCTTGCGTTGGCAGGACCGTCGGTGCAGATGAGATCTGATTGCCAGGCTGATTCCCACGAGCCTGAGCGCTGTTCCCTCGCCCTTGGGCCTGAAGGGAAACTCCTATCACCGCAGCAGCCAGCAATAGGCTGTAGGCAGACAAACGGAAGTAGTTGAGGATGCGGTGATGGAGCGAGTTTTTCATAACGGAAAGGGATGAAATTTCTAAGTCACTGACGGTAAATCGACTAACCATAAAGCAAACCTGCCAGCATGAATAGTTATTTTCCGCAGGGTTGTTTGTAGGTTATAATACCTATTAAGACTCCAAATCCAGTCAAGCGAAATAAAAGATTTCCCTTATTTTCATGAATATTTCTGCTAATACTTTAACCGAAAAAACCAACGCTCGCAGGAGATAATGCCCCTCAGGGATGTGAACGCTGGAGGACTTCGGAAACGATTCGGTTGGCCTGATTCGGGTTGAGATCGCCTGCTACCATGAAGAGGATCGCTTGTCGGGGGCCAAAACGGTCACGATCTCTGAACGCCTGAAAACGGTCCTGGGCAGACATCCTGCCAAGGGCATCCTCCCCTTTGGCGGTATCCCAAAAAGCGTGGTAGACATAAAACTCACGCCCTTGCAGCTCGAACACATACCGATAGAGGGGAATCACTTTGTCCTCAATAGGAAGGACCAACGGCCGCAAGCGCTCACGCATCTGATATCCGATCGAAGGCAGGCAGTTCTCCGGCCGGTGGACAGAGGTAAATGAAGAAATCCGCCCATCCTCCCAGAAAAAAGCATAGCCTTGTAAGGACCACCGCCCTTCCTCTCCCAGGCTGAATCGCTCAGCTTTGGTGTAGCGCATCTGTTCGGTAACCGCAGAAGGAATCGAACGTTCCTCAAATCCAGGCAAGGCAGAATCCCACTCAAAATGAATCCGGTAGTGTTCCCCATCGCCCTCTATGGCATCAGGATAATAGAGCCAGAGAGAAAAATGAGGGACTGCAATCGTCAGCAGAAAAGGAATTGACCAGGCAAGTGGCCAGTTGGCCAGTTGGCGACTTTTCCATGCCATGGAAGACTGGAATGCAGCAAAGCGGGAGGGGATCTTCTCACGATGTCCCCTTGGGTGAACCGGATGTACCAGCCATCGAAACAACAGAATTCCAAGAACTATGCTGGTGGTAGCCACCGCACCAACCATGTCATGCCAGTGTTCAATCGCTTCACTCCCCTTGCGAACACCGATGATTCCCAGTAGCAGGATCCGTCCAAGATTGCCCAGCAAACATACGAAGCTCCCGCCCACGGCCAGAATCAAAGTTCGCATAGGAGATAAAGGACGCCACAAGAGCAAGAATACCACCAGGACGAGGGTCAGTTGCAGAGAGCGGATTCCGCTGCACGCTTCATCCACTCCAAGGGCAACCCCTTCAACGTAAAGGAGATTGTTATGCTGGATGACAGAGTAGCCAATGACATAGAACAAGTCTGCAGCTCTGGAGGAAATCGCATCCAGGAGAATCCCGAGCAACCATTGCTCAAAACGCACCGGCCAGGGAATTGCCAGCGCGAGCAGTAAAAGTACCGGGGCACCTGCCCTCAGCCAGGGCCAGCCACCCAGACTGTATAAGACGATTGCGGTCAAGGCAAAGAGCACGAGCGCATGCCCCCACATCAAGAGTCGCCAGTCCGGATTGACCTCGGAAAGCAGGAAAATGGGGGCCAGCAGTAAGCTGACAAGGATGCTTCCGAGCGCAAACTTCCCTACTGCAATTGGAGCAGCGGGCGTTTTCCACCGATCGAGTCGGAGGTAGATCAGCACTCCAGCCGCAATCGGAATCAAGGGACCAAATCCATAGTTGGCATTAATCTCCCATTCCACTTTGAGCCAGGAAAAATAGAGCAGGAAATGCCCTAACACCGCTACCAAAGGAAACCACCAGGTTAACTGACGCAACTGAGGGAGCGGTGCTGCCAGCTCTCCGCCGACCGCATCCTGCACTTTTCTAAGTTCATTCCCTTCGCCCACACTGCGCATTTACGGAGTCCATCCGATAGTAAGGCAAGGTCAAAGCTTTCTCCTCCAGGGTGTGTTCAGATGTCAGATCACCAGAGCCGTAACCGTCCATCGCTTCTTCCTCAGAACAAAAAAAGAACCCGGGTGCCTCTAATGGACTGGGCACCCGGGTTCGAAAGCTGGTTGGGACTCAATCGCTTGATCAGCCAGCCACTTCCGATTCTTCGACCGAAAGTGCACTGCCAAGGGTATTGATCTTCAGGCGGCGGTATTTGGGCAGACCCGTCCCAGCCGGGATGAGGTGACCCATGATGACGTTTTCCTTGAAGCCTTCGAGTTTGTCTACCTTACCCAAGGTGGAGGCGTCGGTGAGCACGCGTGTCGTCTCCTGGAAAGAAGCGGCGGAAATGAAGCTTTCCGTTTCGACCGAGGCCTTGGTAATACCGAGCAGGATCGGTTCACCTTCCGCAGGTTGACCACCCGCTTCGATCAGACGCTCGTTCTCGCGCATGAAGGTTTCCTTGTCGACCTGTTCACCCCAGAAGAACTCTGAGTCACCCGGTTCAGTGATGCGGACCTTGCTCAACATCTGGCTGATAATCAGTTCGATATGCTTGTCATTAATGGTCACACCCTGGAGGCGGTAAACCTTCTGGATCTCAGAGAGGAGATATTCCTGAACTGCATTCGGCCCGAGAATGTCGAGAATCTCATGCGGATCTGCGGCACCTTCAGTGAGGTGCTGGCCCTTGTGGACGCGGTCTCCGGGCTGCACCACAATGTGTTTGCCGTGCGGGATGAGGTGTTCCTCTTCCTGTCCGCTCTCCTCGTCGGTGACTACCAATCGCTTTTTGCCCCGGAGGGTTCCACCCATCGAGACAATACCATCGATCTTCGCCATTTCCGCAGCTTCCTTCGGACGGCGGGCTTCGAAAAGCTCGGCCACTCGGGGAAGACCACCGGTGATGTCCTGCGTTTTAGAGGCCTGACGCGGAGTCTTGGCAAGGAGGGCACCGGCTGTGATTTCATCACCTTCCACCACAGATACGGTGGCACCCGTCGGGACAGCATAGGTGGCAATGGCCTTGCCGCTGCCATCGGTAATTTCCACCAATGGATTAAGGTCCTCCTTGTGTTCAACCACCACAGTCCCGATCCGGCCGGTCGCCGGGTCGAGTTCACGCTTCACAGTAACGCCGGGGATCATGTCCTTAAAGCGGATCGTTCCAGCTTTTTCGGAGAGAATCGGCACATTATGCGGGTCCCACTGGGCAAGCGTGGTGCCTGACTCAATGGTATCTCCGTCGCGGACGCTGAGGACGGCACCAGCCGGAATATTGTAATTCTCCAGTTCCTTTTCCTTATCGTCAAAGATAGAGATTTTACCGGTCTTGTTCAGCACAACCAGAGCGGCTCCATTATTCACTTCGACGATCCGCAGACCATCAAATTTCACGATACCGGTGTTGCGAACCTGAATTTCCGCGGACTGGGCGAGAGCCGAAGCAATTCCACCGATGTGGAAAGTCCGCATGGTCAACTGGGTTCCGGGTTCACCGATCGACTGAGCCGCGATGATTCCGACCGCCGTGCCGATCTCAACCCGCTTGTTGGTGGCAGGATTGATTCCGTATGCCTTGGCTGGCATGTTGCCTTTGCGCGAATGCGTGAGGGGCGACATGATCTTGACCCGCTCAATACCGAGTTCGTCCACCCGCTTGGCATGCGCCGCAGTAACGAGTTCACCGGCCTTGATCACCACTTCGTCAGGATCGATCGGATTGACTACATCCAAGGCCACACAACGACCAGTGATGCGCTCACGCAAGGGAACGATTTCATCGTCACCCTCATAAATCGCACTCTTCCAGATGCCGTCACGGTTTCCATCATCCTCACAGGTGATGATCACATCCATGGCGACATCACAGAGCTTACGGGTAAGGTAACCAGCGTCCGCTGTCTTCAGCGCGGTGTCGGCCAGACCCTTGCGGGCACCGTGGGTCGAGATGAAATATTCGAGAACCGAAAGGCCTTCCCGGAAGGATGAAAGAATCGGGCGCTCAATGATTTCACCGGAAGGCTTGGCCATCAAGCCACGGGTTCCGCACAACTGGCGGACCTGCTGCTTGTTACCACGGGCACCGGAGTCCATCATGAGATAAACCGGGTTCACTTCTTCCTTGCCGTTGTTGTGGTCGAGGTGCTGAAAGACCGCCTTGGCAATTTCGTCGGTGGCCGCAGTCCAGATATCGATCACCTTGTTGTAGCGCTCGCCACCGGTAATGATACCCTTGCGGTACTGATTGGTCACTTCGGCAATCTTCTCACGGGCACGGTCCACAATATCCTTTTTCTCCGGCGGGATGATCATGTCTTCCATCCCAATGGATATCCCGGCGTAAGTAGCAATGGTGAAGCCGAGGTCCTTGAGGCGGTCGAGGAGGAGGACCGATTCGTCGTGTCCAGCCGTCTCGTAGGATTTATTGATCAGCTCACCCAGCTTCTTCTTGGGAACCGGGAAGTTGATAAAGCCAATCGTCTCGGGGAAAATCCCGCTGAAAATGACCCGACCAGGAGTGGTCACGATAACCTTTTCCTTGCTGCGGCCATAAACGGTCTTGCGGCCATAATCCGGATTGGCGAGACGGATCCAGTCGATCTTGCGAACCGCTCCATCGGCTTCTGCCATGATGACTTCTTCAAAGGAGCCGAAGAGCGGCAACTTGCTTTCGTCTTTCGGCGGGTTGCGCGGCTCCAGCGTCAGGTAGTATGAACCCAATACGACGTCCTGCGAAGGCGTCAGAATCGGATCACCGCTGGAGGGCGAAAAGATGTTGTTCGGAGCGAGCATAAGGAGCTTCGCTTCAAGGATCGCTTCCAGTGAAAGCGGCACGTGCACAGCCATCTGGTCGCCATCAAAGTCCGCATTGTAAGGAGAGCAGACCAGCGGGTGCAAACGAATGGCATCCCCTTCAATCAAGGTACATTCAAAGGCCTGGATCGACAGACGGTGCAAGGTCGGGGCGCGGTTCAGCAGCACCGGGTGTCCCTTGGTCACCTCTTCGAGAATATCCCACACTTCGGGGGCACGTTTCTCGATCATCTTGCGGGCACCCCGCACGGTATGAACAAAGCCCAGCTCCTTCAGGCGACGAATGATAAACGGTTCAAAGAGAACCAGCGCCATCTTCTTGGGAAGACCACACTGATGCAGTTTGAGTTCCGGCCCGATCACAATGACGGAACGACCGGAGTAATCGACGCGCTTTCCAAGCAGGTTCTGACGGAAACGACCCTGCTTGCCCTTGAGCATGTCGCTGAGGGACTTGAGCGGGCGGTTGCCCGCACCGGTAACGGCACGGCCATGACGTCCGTTGTCAAACAGGGCATCGACCGCTTCCTGGAGCATCCGCTTCTCATTGTGGATGATGACATCCGGAGTCTTCAGCAGGAGGAGGTTCTTCAAACGGTTGTTCCGGTTGATCACCCGGCGGTAGAGGTCATTGAGGTCGGAGGTGGCGAAACGGCCCCCTTCGAGCGGAACGAGCGGACGCAGATCAGGCGGGATCACCGGGACGGCTTCAAGGATCATCCATTCGGGGCGAGCCTCGGAGTTGATAAAGCCGTTGATCACCTTGAGCCGCTTGGACAGCTTCTTCTTGATCTGCTTGGAACGGGTGTTCTGCAACTGGTCGTAGAGTTCATCCACAACGCTGGGGAGATCCATCTTTTCGAGAATCTTGCGAATCGCACCCGCACCCATCTCGGCCTCAAAGGAGTCCTCACCGTACTCGTCCATGGCTTGCTGATATTCCTGCTCGGTCAGCAACTGCTTTTCTTCGAGCGGAGTCTTGCCTGGATCGGTTACGATGTAGTTCTCGTAGTAAATAACCCGTTCAAGATTGCGGGCAGTGAGGTCGAGCAGCAGACCAAGGCGGCTCGGCATGCTCTTGAGAAACCAGATGTGGGAGCAGGGAACCGCCAGTTCGATGTGCCCCATGCGTTCACGCCGCACCCGGGCGACGGTCACTTCAACCCCGCATCGGTCACAGATGACCCCCTTGTACTTGATGCGCTTGTACTTTCCGCAGGAGCACTCGTAGTCGCGGACCGGCCCGAAAATTCTCTGGCAGAACAGGCCGCCCGGCTCGGGCTTGAAGGTACGGTAGTTGATCGTCTCGGGGTTTTTCACTTCACCCCGTGACCACGACCGGATAACGTCCGGCGAGGCGACGGTAATGGAAACCTGATCAAACGACTGATCCTTTTCGAAGCCGAGGGCTTCACGTGCCTCCCTTGAGGCGATATCTTCTGTCGTCATGCTCATAATATGCGATCCCGTGCTGTGGATTTCTTAAATGTAGAGTCGGTAGAGTGGAAACGGCGAGGGCTTAGGCAAAAGCCGACGCGAGGGGATCCTGGTCACCAAGGCGAATGTCGAGACAGAGCGCCTGCATTTCCTTCATCAGAACGTTGAAGGATTGCGGGGTGCCCGCCTGGAGAGAGTTATCGCCCTTGACCAATGCTTCGTAAATCTTGGTCCGGCCCTGTACGTCGTCGGATTTGACGGTGAGCAGTTCCTGGAGGGTGTAGGCGGCCCCGTAAGCTTCGAGAGCCCAGACCTCCATTTCTCCGAAACGTTGACCGCCATACTGGGCCTTACCACCGAGCGGCTGCTGGGTAATGAGGCTGTAGGGACCGACGGCACGGGCGTGGATCTTATCCGCCACAAGGTGGTTGAGCTTCAACATGTAGGTGTAGCCCACCACCACTTCCTGGTCGAGACGCTGGCCGGTGCGGCCATCGAAGAGATAGCTCTTACCACTCAAAGGCAGGTTGGCATCCTTGAGATACTTCTTGATCTGCTCTTCTTCGATCCCGTCAAAGACCGGGGTGGCAATCTTCAGACCCAGTCGCTTACAGGCAAAACCGAGGTGACATTCCAAGACCTGCCCCACGTTCATCCGGCTGGGAACCCCCAGTGGGTTGAGGCAGATGTCCACCGGAGTGCCATCGGCCAGATAAGGCATGTCCTCGATCGGGACGATCTTGGCAATCACACCCTTGTTCCCGTGGCGTCCAGCCATCTTGTCACCGACCTGAATCTTGCGCTTGGTGGCAATATAGACCTTAACGTTCTTGATCGTGCCGGATTCGACATCTTCGCCGCTTTCCACCGCTTCGATTTTGCGCTCCTGATCCTGATCGAGCTCATCAAACTTCGACTTGAAGCTGTCGATGATCTCCATGATCTTGATGCGCACTGGCGAAGGATCGATCTCGACACTCTTGTAGACCGCAGCAAGGCGGCGGAGAAGGGTCTTGGTGATCTTGCGGTTGGCGGGGATAATAACCTCGTTGGTCTCACTGTTGATGACATCCAGAGGGATTTTTTCACCCAGCAGAATGTTGGAAAGCGATTCCGTGAGGGCCTCACGGAGCTTGTCCGCCTCGGTCCGGTATTCCTCGTTGATCTTCTTGATCTGGCGTCGACGGTCAGAGGCGGAAAGCTTTTCGCTCTCCCCTTCCACCCGGCTGGATACCTTGACATCCATCACGATACCAAATGTGCCGGAAGGGACGAGCAGGGAGGTGTCTTTGACATCCGCAGCTTTTTCCCCGAAAATAGCCCGCAGGAGCTTTTCTTCCGGCGCCAGCTCCGTCTCGCTCTTCGGAGTGATTTTACCCACAAGAATGTCTCCCGGCTGCACCTCGGCACCAATCCGGATGACACCGTCATGATTTAGGTTGCGGAGGGCTTCTTCCCCGACATTGGGAATGTCCCGGGTGATTTCTTCCGGTCCCAGTTTGGTATCACGGGCGGTTACCTCAAACTCTTCAATGTGGATCGAAGTATAGACATCGTCCTTGAGCAGACGCTCGCTGATCAGGATGGCGTCTTCGAAGTTGTAACCGTTCCAGGGCATGTAGGCCACCAGGACGTTGCGGCCGAGGGCGATCTCACCATGGTCGGTGTTCGCTCCGTCCGCAATCACATCACCAGCCTTGACCTTCTGACCACGCTCGACCACAGGCTTCTGATTGAAGCAGGTTCCGGCATTGGAACGCAGGAACTTGCGCAGCGGGTAGTAGTAGAAACCTTTTTTCGGGTCGCTCTTGGGCTTCTTCGGAAGCTTAGTCGGCACTTCACCGTCTTCAGTAATGATGATGCGGTTTGCATCGACGCTGGCGACGATGCCATTCGCTTCCGCCACGGTCACGGTTTTAGAGTCGCGGGCGACAATACTTTCAATCCCGGTTCCGACAAAGGGCGCTTCTGTTTGAAGAAGCGGCACACCCTGACGCTGCATGTTCGAACCCATGAGTGCACGGTTGGCGTCGTCGTGCTCAAGGAAGGGAATCATCCCGGCAGCAACCGAAACCACCTGCTTGGGCGAGACATCCATGTAGTGGACATCCGTCGGATCCACTTCGACGAAGTCATCTCCCTTCCGGGCGGTCACCCGGCCGGCGAGCTTGCTTCCTTCGATGCGTGAATTGGCCTGGGCGATGATCTTGCCCTCTTCCTGGTCCGCATTGAGGTATACCACTTCATCGGTCACCGTGCCATTCTTGACCACCCGATAAGGCGATTCGATGAAACCGAACTCATTGACCCGGGCATAGACGGAAAGGCTGTTGATCAGACCGATGTTCGGACCTTCCGGAGTCTCAATCGGGCAGATACGCCCGTAGTGAGAGGGATGCACGTCACGCACCTCAAACCCGGCCCGCTCCCGATTCAATCCACCCGGTCCGAGAGCGGAAAGGCGACGCTTGTGGGTCACTTCCGCCAGCGGGTTAATCTGATCCATGAACTGGCTGAGCTGGCTGCGGGCAAAGAAATCGCGGATCACCGTGCTGAGCGCCTTCGGGTTGATCAGCTTTTGCGGAGTGATCGAATCCACCGACTGATCATAGAGGGTCATCCGCTCCTTGACCAGACGTTCCGTCCGGGCCAAACCGATCCGGCACTGATTCATCAGAAGCTCACCCACGGTGCGAACGCGGCGGCTGCCGAGGTGGTCGATGTCATCGACGATGCCCTCACCCTTCTTCAGACGAACAAGGTACTTGGTGGCTTCAACGATGTCTTCCACCGTCACCACCCGGGCCTCCAGCGGGGTGTTCAGATTGAGTTTCTGATTGATCTTGTAGCGTCCAACTCTTCCGAGATCATAACGCTTGGGATCCATGAAAAGTCGCTTCAGCAGCGCACGGGCATTGGCCGTCGTCGGGGGTTCGCCAGGGCGGAGGCGCTTGTAAATATCCTTCAAGGCCTCTTCTTCATTGCGGGTCGGATCCTTCTTCAGGCAACGAATGATCGCTCCATCATCGACCGTGGTATCAATGACCCGAACCGTATCGATCCCGGCAGCTTCAATACTGCGCACAATCGTCTTGGTCAGGGGCTCAAAGCTGCGGGCGAGCACTGCACCCCGCTCCGCATCGACCAGGTCTTCAACCAGCACGAGGCGGCTGACACTCTCCATGTCGAGCGCTTCTTTCACCTTCAGTTCGGTGATGTCGTAGAAGAAATTGAGAATCTCGTAGTCGCTGCCATAGCCCATTGCCCGCAGCAAAGTGGTCACCAGAAACTTCCGGCGGCGACGGCGGCGATCAAGATAGACATAGAGCAGGTCGTTCTGGTCAAATTGGGTTTCCAACCAGGTTCCCCGGTCAGGAATGATCCGGAAGCTGTGCAGCAGTTTGCCACTGGTGTGCGGGGCCACTTCAAAGGCAATACCGGGAGAGCGGTGCAGTTGGGACACAACCACACGTTCCGCACCATTGATGATAAACGAGCCACGCTCACTGATCATCGGCAACTCGCCCATGTAGATCTCCTCGTCCTTAATCGCATCCTCTTCCTTCAGACGGAGTTTGACGTAGAGTGAGATCGAGTAAGTGACGCCCTCACGGATGCACTCCATCTCGGTCAGCTTCGGCTCCGAAAGGCGGTAGGAGACATACTCCAACTGGCAGCGGCCGTCATAGCTTTCGATGGGGAATACCTCCCGGAGGACGGCTTCCAGTCCGCGATGTTCCCGCTTATTCGGGGCGACATCCGCTTGAATGAATTCTTTAAAGGAGTCGCTCTGAATCTGGATGAGATTCGGAGGGGAAATGACTTCCTTCAGTTTACCGAAGTTGATGCGGTCGGACATATGGAACTGGTTTGGAATCGATTCTTAAGCAATGCGCAGGTGCGTAAGGCGGAAAGACGTGCCGGTGGGCACGTCACTCGGCCTGACGCACGGGCTTTCAGGCAAAAAACAGGCATTCCAGACCGGTTCGAAGGGAACCGGTCTGGATGCCAGGCAAATGTGTACTGTGAGACGAATTTCTCAGCGTTACTTGATTTCAATGACGGCGCCAGCGGCCTCGAGCTTCTTCTTGATGTCCTCGGCGTCATCCTTGGAGGTAGCCTCCTTGATGGGCTTGGGAGCACCTTCGACGAGATCCTTGGCTTCTTTCAGGCCAAGGCCGGTGATGGCGCGGACTTCCTTAATGACGGCGATCTTGTTGGAGCCATGCTCCTTCAGGATCACGTCAAATTCAGTCTTTTCTTCGACTTCAGCAGCGGCTTCGCCGCCACCAACCGGACCTGCGGCCACGGCGACCGGAGCAGCGGCACTTACGCCCCACTTCTCTTCAAGATCCTTCACGAGACCAGCGATCTCGAGAACAGATTGGTTGCTCAGCCATTCGATGACGTCTGCTTTGGTGATGTCTGCCATGATGTTTTGTTCTGTTTGAAGCGGTTAGCGCTACTTGCACCGACTTGTGCTTTCGTCGTTTAAGAGGCTGTTCCTCCTAACTGCTACGTTCAGGATAAAAGGTGAATAAAATACGCGGTTTAAGATTCTTTGTCGACCTTGGCCTGAAGGACGTTGAGAACGCCTTGCGGAACTGCCTGTACCACTCGGACGAGCATGGTAGCGGGCTGGTTGAAAAGACCGAGCAGTTGGGCCTTGAGCACTTCGGCGGAAGGAAGGTCGGAGAGTGCCGTGATGTCCCCTGGAGTAAGGGCACTCTTTTCCAGCACCCCGCCTTTGAGTTCCAGCTTCTGCTTGTCCTTGAAAAACTTCTTCAGAACCTTGGCCACGCCGGGAGCATTGTCCCCACCAACCACAATCGCAGTTGGCCCGGTAAGCACGTCACCGAGGTCAGGGTATTCGCGCTGTGCGGCAGCCAGCTTGAGAATCCGGTTTTTGACAACGTGAAATTCGGCGCCCAGAGCAGCCAGAATCTTACGCAGTTCTTCCGTCTCCGCGACGGTGATTTTGGTGAAGTCGGCGAGGAAGACGTAGTCCGACTTGTCGAGCCATTCACCAATCTCGTTTACGAGGTAATTCTTTTCTTCTTGCATGACGCGGAATCGGATTAGAAGTGGTTGTAAAGGGCGGGGTCGAGCCGCACGCCCGGGGTCATGGTACCGCTGATCGCCATCGATTTGATGTAACGGGCCCCCTTGAGACCATCGGGTTTGGCTTTGCCAATGGCATCAATGACGGTCTGAATGTTTTCTGCCAGATCCTGATCAGCGAAAGAGCGTTTGCCGACAACCGCTCCGATGTTGGCGGTCTTGTCCATTTTGAACTCGATCCGACCACCCAGCTTGATCTCCTTGATCGCAGCAGTGACGTCATCTGTCACAGTGCCTGACTTCGGATTTGGCATCAAGCCACGGGGACCGAGGACACGGGCAACCTTGCGGACTTCCTTCATTGCGGAAACAGTCGAAACCGCCACATCGAAATCGGTCCAACCTTCGAGGACCTTGTTGATGAGATCATCAAGTCCGGCTTCATCCGCACCAGCCGCTTTGGCTTCTTCAGCGTTCTCGGTAAAGGCAATTACCCGGACCTTCTTGCCGCTGCCCTTGGGCAAGGTGACCACACCACGCACCATCTGCGTGCTCTGGCGGGGATCCACCCCGAGGTGGGCGCTCAACTCGACCGTCTCGTCAAACTTCGCCTTGGGAAATTTGGCGAGAATGGAGACGGCTTCGTCCAGTGAATATGTTTTCAGGCGATCGACCTGTTCGCGGGCCGCCTTTTGTCGTTTTGATAGTTTTGCCATGATAAACAACTCCCTTCGTATGAGGTACAGACGTTGTGAAAAGTTTAGTCGACGACTTCGATCCCCATTGAACGGGCAGTGCCTTCCACCACAAGGGCGGCGGCATCGGGAGTCGTTGCATTGAGGTCAGCCATCTTGATCTCAGCGATTTCCAGGACCTGTTTGCGGGTCACTTTGCCCACTTTGTCCTTGTTTGGAACGCCGGAACCCTTGGCGACACCGGCGGCCTTCTTCAGAAGAACGGAAGCCGGGGGCGACTTGGTGATGAAAGAGAAGGAACGGTCGGCATAGACCGAAATTACCGTCGGCAGGATCGTGCCAGCGCGGTCTTTGGTCCGTGCGTTAAAGTCCTTGCAAAAGGCCATGATGTTGACCCCGGCCGCACCGAGGGCCGGACCGACCGGAGGCGCAGGATTTGCGGCGCCAGCGGGCAATTGCAGTTTGATCGTCTTAGTGATCTTCTTCGCCATGGGAGGTCGAAATAAACGGGATTAATTTTCTTCTGTGATACGCTCCACCTGCCAGTATTCGAGAACGACTGGTGTAAAGCGTCCAAAAATGGATACGGAAACTTTGAGTTTGCCTGCGTCGGGGTCGATCTCCTCGATCGCGCCGGTTAGGTTGGCGAACGGACCATCAGTAATTTTCACCTCTTCACCCACTTCGTATTGCACCTTCGGGACTTCCTTCCCTTCGGCTTCAGCAACCTGGGTGAGGATACGCTCGATTTCGTCATCCTTGAGGGCGGCAGGGTTCTTTCCGCCGGCAAACCCAATGACGCCATCGGCACCATTGATATAGTACCATACCTTTTGGATGACCTTACCGTCCTCATCGTAGAGGCGGCAATGCACGAAAATGTAGCTCGGGTAGAGCTTACGCTTGCGCTGGGTTTTCTTGCCTTGCTTGACCTCAGAAACGGTCTCCATCGGGATGAGCACTTCGAAGATATGGTCTTCAAGCTCGTTCTCCGCGATGTAGCGATCGATATAGCGTTTGGCGGCCTGCTCCTTGTTGGAGAGGGTCTGGACGACATACCATTGCCCCACCCGAACCGGATTGTGCGGTTGGGCTGAAGTCGTCTGATTGTCGGGCGTGGGTTCCATCGTCATAGAATCAATTCGGGACAGCCATCACGGCGTCTTATCGCGCAGCATTCGTCAAAAGTTGAACCCAGCTGAAAACACTAAAATCGGCCAGGGCAACAAACCCACCGATCAGTAACGTGGCAATCAGCACGACAATGGTGCTGTCACGCAATTCGGGCATGGTCGGCCAGACAGACTTTTTCAGCTCCTGACTGGTCTCGCCGAAAAAGTGGCGGATACGACGGAATGGATTCATAAAAACGGAAATGGAAAAACCGGCGATTCGCCGGGAAGAATAACTTTCGGGAGGTTGAGCGAACCCAGCTCCCCGGAAGGGAAAAGTGGCAGGGCAGGAGGGACTCGAACCCCCAACCAATGGTTTTGGAGACCACTACTCTACCAATTGAGCTACTGCCCTAAATAGGTTGCCTGGAAAAAGAACCGGTCGGCCGGATGCCCCGAAGAGCATCCGGCCACCGGAAATGAAAAGAACAAAAACTACTTGGTGATCTCGGTCACACGTCCGGCACCAATGGTGCGGCCGCCTTCACGGATCGCAAAGCGCTGACCAGCTTCCATCGCGATCGGCTTGCCGAGTTCGATGTCCACTGCGAGGTTGTCACCGGGCATCACCATCTCGACACCAGCCGGGAGGTTGAGGATACCCGTCACGTCCGTCGTGCGGAAGTAGAACTGCGGACGGTAACCGGTGAAGAACGGGGTGTGACGGCCGCCTTCTTCCTTGGTCAGGACGTAGATTTCGGCCTTACCAGCGGTGTGCGGGGTGATCGAACCGGGCTTGGCCAGGACGTGACCGCGCTCGACTTCATCCTTGGCCACACCACGGAGGAGAAGACCCACATTGTCACCAGCCTGGCCTTGCGGCAGGAGCTTGCGGAACATTTCCACACCAGTAACAGTGGTCTTGCGGGTATCGGTCAGACCGACGATTTCAGCTTCGTCACCGACCTTGATGATACCACGCTCGATACGTCCGGTTGCCACCGTTCCACGCCCAGTGATGGAGAACACGTCTTCGACTGACATGAGGAAGGGCTTGTCGGTTTCGCGGACCGGCTCTTCGATTTCGCTGTCGATGGCATCCATCAGCTCGCTGATGCTGTCCACCCACTGCTGTTCGCCGTTGAGTGCGCCGAGAGCGGAACCACGCACCACACGGGCGTTGTCACCATCGTACTGGTACTTGGAAAGGAGTTCGCGCACTTCCATTTCGACCAGCTCAAGGAGGTCGGCGTCGTCGAGGAGGTCAACCTTGTTGAGGAAAACGACGATCTTCGGAACACCAACCTGGCGGGCGAGCAGGATGTGCTCACGGGTCTGAGGCATCGGGCCGTCGGCGGCGCTGACCACGAGAATGGCGCCGTCCATTTGAGCCGCACCGGTGATCATGTTCTTGACGAAGTCAGCGTGACCGGGGCAGTCGACGTGGGCGTAGTGACGATTGGCGGTCTCGTACTCGACGTGCGCCACGGCGATGGTCACCGTCTTGGTTTCGTCACGAACCGTTCCGCCCTTAGCGATGTCCGCATAGGACTTGAACTGGGCCAAGCCCTTGTCGGCCTGAACCTTGAGAATGGCGGTCGTCGTCGTGGTTTTGCCGTGGTCAATGTGACCGATGGTCCCCACATTGACGTGAGGCTTGGTACGTTCAAACGTAGCTTTGGACATGGGTGCTATTCGGGTTGAATGAAGGTGATTTGCTGAAGTTAATGGAACGAAGTTTTCTGGAAATGGAGCCCTCGAGCGGATTTGAACCGCCGACCTCTTCCTTACCAAGGAAGTGCTCTACCGACTGAGCTACAAGGGCATTTTCCGGAAGCTCCGAAAAAATGAAGCAAAGCCGCAAACCTTGCGCCTTCTGACAATCGAGGTCAAGCCCTTTCCCGTCAGATTCTTCATTTTCCCTAGAGCGCGCTCCGACCTGCGAAACGATTCGTTTGGAAAAGTCTGGGGGTTATGTCGCTGATTTTCCGCATGGCAAGCAGCTTTTTGTACTTTTGTATTTTTGGGCAAACAAGACGGCTGGCAGAGACCTGCGACGGGGGATTCAAGGGGCATGGTTCAGGGGATGTTTGCAAACCAAGGCAGTGAAGATTGGGCCGCATTTCCTCTTCCCCACCTGGCGCTGAGCCACTGAATTGCCACAGTCATTTCTGTCTGCGCGGTAAAGCCCTATCCATATTCTGCAAGCCCTCCCCCTGGCAAACAGTTGCGGGGTGAATCGGCCCTCCCCCTGAATCCATTGCAGCAAAGACTTTCCCATCTGGTCATTCAGTCAGGCTGACTTCATCCAACGCAACGGGACATAGAGGTGTGGACAAAAAAAGGCCTCCCCGAAGGGAGGCCTTGCAATTTTGATTTCGCGGTTAGCGAGTGCCGCTTACTCGGCAGAACCTTTAGTTCTGGAACGGATAAACGTGGATGTTCACCCAGTCAGACGTTGCAGTGGAGTAGGCCCACGGATAGACGGCGGTCGCACTCAGCCACCATTCCTGCACACCGTGATCCCAGAACCATGCACCGTTCTCGAAGGTTGCACCACCGAGAGCGTAGGCATAGAGCCAGCCATTGACGTTGCCCGGGCGGACATCAGCCAAGCTGTAGCTGAATACCCACGGGAAGTACTGGCAGTAGTACCAACCAACCGGAGTTGCGGCGAGGAAGTCCGCACCAACGGTAACTCCGAAGAACGCACCGGCAGCAGCACGCGTGTTGGCTGCGGTCGGCTCCAGCTGCTCGATCACGAAGTTGTCGACCAAGATGGAGTATTCTTCATCGGTGATTCCGCTGTTCACGCCGAGGATGAGGTTGATGCTCTCACCCGCTTCGTCGAGGTTGAAGCGACCAAGCGGCAGGGTTGCCTTGAAGGTCGTTTGCGGGGCATCTTCACCTTCTTCAGCAGCAACTGGCCAGCTGACATCGATCACTTGGTCATACTGATTCCAGTTGTCACCGGACTGCAGGGCCACGAAGATCTGGAACCAGCCATCGTAACCACCGGAGCGGGCCGGATCGAGGGTCACGTCAAAGGTGATTCCCAACGGAGCAAGGTCGGTATTCATCGACTTTGCATCGCGGATCGCCTCGTAGCGAACGCTCTTTACCGGCATATCAGCACGTGCGGACCAGAGGAAGCCTCCGGAGGCAGGAGTGATTTCCAGTTGGCCGTCAACCCAGTCGAGTTCTGCGTTGTCACCTTCGTGAGCAATCCAGCCTTCTTCATCCGTATCGAAGGTGAAGAGGGTCCAGGGATCGATGGCATCGCCTTCGATCGTGGCAACTTGGACACCACTGAAGACCACAGTGGTGAATGGGCTGTTGTTGAAGCGGAAACCAACGGCATCGAATACCGTAGCGGCTACCGTTCCATCCGGACGGACACCGCGATCCATGAACTCACTGCCTTCGAGGACATAACCATCTGCACCACCTTCAATCTTGTAGCTGATGATGGAGCGGCTGTCCCACAGGTTGTGGACGCGGATCTCGAAGTCGTAGGTACCGGCAAGAGCTTGGGCGAAGCGGATCGGCGGAGTGCCGCCTTCTTCTTCCGGCTCTTCTTCGATGATGTTTTGGTTGCCACCACCGAGGCCAACGTTGTTACCGAAAGTGCTCAGCCAGTTGCTGTTCACAACAGCACCGAGCACTCCGGGAACGCCACCTGCCCAGTTCACGTCGCCACCCGTGCGGATAACGGTCATGTAACCGGAAGCGTTGCCAAGGGCGAGAGGTGCATTTTCAGCGTTGACCCAGCCGGTGCCAGAAAGGGTGCCACCGTTGCCTTGGGTGTTGATCAAGGCAAAGCGGGTTTCCACACCTTCAAGGCGGACAGCGGCATCATCAAGGCTCTCAGCAGCCGTGAAGAAGTCGAGGTGGAATTCGCCTGCACCGTCGCTGTCAACAACGTCCAGCGTCCAGGAGCTGACGGCGTTGAGCGTGCGACCGACCACTGCGAGGGAGTTGCCACCCAAACCATTGAGTTCAAGGGCATCAACCGGAATAATCAGTTCGTGCCATTCGCCATCTGCAGTCAGTTCTGCATCAATGTGCCAGGTTTCGGCGTTGTTGTTGAAGGTGTTGGCGATGATCAGCTCAACATCCACATCACCTGCCGACTCTACATTGTAGCGGATGATCAGGTGCGACTTGCCGGTGAGGTCAAGGTTAGCATTACGGGTGATGGTAACCGAACCGTCGTGACCCACCAGCAGCGAGGCACTGCCTTCGACCTTTTCGTCAGTGTCGAGTCCAAGGATGGTGGTTTCAGGATCAACCACGAAACGCATTTCAGTGTCCTCGCCTGTACCCACAGTGAGGGATTCGAAAGCTTCGATCATCGTTTCACCTTGGCGGGCAGTCGTGCCGAGGGTGAATTGACCGAAGAACACAGCCGTGTCACCGGATTCGATTTCAACCGGCTCTTCAAGTCCTGCCCGCAGGCGGATATCACCGGCATTGGTGGAGAGCGGGGTGATGCGCTGCAAGGTGGCAACTCCGTTACCGGTGTTCACCAGGCGGGTACCACCATTGAAGGTGCCTTCAAAGCCCCAGGCATTGGCGCCCGTTCCTTCGAGCGGGGGAACAACCGGAACCGGGAAGACGACGACGCGAACGTTGTCGATTTCAACAGTATAGTCCACATCCGAGCTGCCCCAGTCTGTGCTGATGCCGAGATAGAGGGTCAATTCATCCGCTCCATCGGCGATGTTCAGGCCTTTGATCGGAGCGGAAGCCGTGTACGGACCTTCCGTTTCCGGCCACTCGTCGAGATCAATGATCCCGCCGAAGTTGGTGCGGTTAGAAGAACCCGGGGCATCGACGCGCAGGCTGATGCTGACCGGTCCGTCGTAATCGACATCTTCTGGGAAGAACACTTCGAAGCGGAGAACCGCGTCTAGTTCGCCTTCAGCGGCATCCTTGATGGCGTCGAAGTCGGCACCGGTGAGGGTGACGCGAGCCGGACGACGGAAGCCGCTGGCTTCAAGGGAATTACCTTCAACACTGACGGCCAGGCGGTCGTCATCGGAGACGGCTACGGAGAAGATGTTCGGCAGGCCGTTGTTCGTCCAGCCTTCCAAGTCTCCCGTAAAGGTGTTGATGACATAAATGTCGGCATCATCTTCATCATCCGGCGGGGGCGGAGGCGTGGGGACCGGCAAGTGCTGGACCTGCACGTTGGTGAAGTTGATACCGGTGGTGTTGTCACCAAGGAGTGCGAAAGTGACACGGTTGTAGGTGTCGTTGTCGACAACATTGGCGTCGTTGTCAAATACGGTTCCGGACCAGCTGTAGCCGCCTTCATTCGGGCTCACAAAGGAGTACTGAATGCGGTTTTGGTCAGCAGACATGCGGCGAACGGTGACCGTCAAAGCGACCACACCCTGCCCAGCATCCAGATTGCCCGGATCGTTGGTCGGGGGTTCGGCTACCAGGTAACCTGCACTACCCGAGTAAAACGTTCCTCCCTGAGGGGAACGGATCGGGCCGGGAGCACCACCGGTGGGGACAAAAAGAGCGTATCCACCGTCAGCGTTGTCCCAGGTTCCACCGATCAGGCCCAGACGGAAGAAATTCCAGCCAACCCAGGCGTCTTGAAGTTCAATGCCAGCGGTCAGGCGAATCGATTCACCGATGTCCAGTTCGACTTCCGGGAAAGTGGCGGACCAGGCGAGGTGGGTGGCCGAATCACCGTTGGAAACGGCTGCCGGTCCACTGATCACAGGATTCGCGGTAGCGGGGGCACCGATGGTCCAGCCTTGATTTCCGGGGAGATCGAAAGCCCAACCCGTAACATCGTGCGAAGCGATCGGCTGGGCGGTTAGGGCGGTCGGCAGTGCAATGGCACCGAAAAGAGCGGCAACAGCAGACGCCCTCCGACCGGGTCTTGAGATATAGGATTTTAAGTACATAAGATCGATGAGTTATGGATGCAAGAACATGGATAGTTCTGCGTAAGGTTCTAGGGCCTATCTTCGTCCAGTCAAACGTAAATTTTCACCATATCAGAGAGGCTGAAAGTGAATAATTGAGGATTCTCAGGTCGAATAACAGGCATTCTTAGCATGCGTTTACCGCCCATGGATGAGACTTTGTTCGGAGAAAGTCGCTAAGCAGAGTCATCTTCCATAAAGCAATTTCAAAAAATTACAGTTATTCACTGGCATGGCAAGCCCATTGAGCACAGAACTGAACGGACGTGCCAGATGTATTCATATACATACTCACTCTTGCCAGTGCTGCCAATCCTCAGTGCTCCAGTCCCAGAGCCAGGGCAGCAGATCCGACGAGGTCCAAACCCAGCCCCCGCTCGCGGCTTGATACCAGTACTGGGATGGGCCGCCGCTTCCAGCTGCATATATCCAGCCTTTGACTTCATGATAAGCCCAAGGCCAGACTTGCAGATAAAACCAGCCAGCTCCCTCCACCTGTACCCAGTCGGGGGTGACTGCTTCAAACTGGTGGAGATAGCCTTCCCATCCCCCTACCTGAAAGGAGAGAGTCGTCTCGGTATGTACCCTTTCGCCTCCCGCGAGGGTAGCTTCAATCTCCAGGTACAGTGTATAAAAGCCGCTTTGGGTGAATGCCAGGTTGAAGTGGCGATGGCTTCCGGCCGGGAGAGGATAATCTCCTGAGTGCGCGTTTCGTGAATCCCAGAACAGATCCACCTCCCCAAGGGAGTCGATGGTGTAGAGGAACACGTCACCGGGTCCTTCAACTCCATGCAGCTCAATTTCAATCGGCCCTTCGAAGTCTTCCGGTTCCAGGTCATCCGCCTCGAATCCAAAAAAGGGTACCCCGTGCTCCCTGAATTGGGCTATCCGATAAAATGGGGTTCCCACCTCCCCAATAAAGGAAAGAGAACCACCTGATTCGACAAACTCCAGAGCGTACCCTCCGAGCAGCACAATCACATCTGCCGGATGGAAGAGGCTTCCGCCATGCCCGTGATCATGATCATGGTCGTGATCGTGGTCGTGATCGTGAGATGCATGATGAGAATGCCCACCAGATCCATGCGATTCCACCTCGGCGGCAAACACCACTCCAAGGCCGTGGGACTCACTATAGCTCAGCGCCAGTCCCGCATGACCACTCCGAACCCAGATGGGTTGTCCCCGAACCTGAACACCTATGGCCTGCGGCTCGCTCGTTACGGTTTCCCCCGTGGCCAGGTTTGCCGTCAATTGCACGTAAAGGGTATAGGCACCCGGATGAGTAAACGCCCAATTGTGATGGACATGTCCTGCGGCCGGAAGCGTCAGGACATCACCCGCTTCCCGCAAATAAACGATGGGCTCCCCGAGCGCATCGACCTGATACAGCACAAAGCCCCCCGGGCCTTCAACTTCCAGCAATTCCAGCAAAAGGGGGCCTGTAATGACTGAAGCATCCAAGGCTTCCGTGCTCAATCCAAGGAAGGGTAAACCTTCCTGCTCTGCTTGAGGCAGTTGATAGGTCCAGGCTCGTGGTGCTCCGAGGAAATGGAAGGCTTCATCTTCGGGGACGGGCTGCCGTCCGGAAAAGCCCAGTACGACCACGGCCTCATCCAGTTCAAAATGCCCTTCCACGTGATCATGGTCGTGGTCGTGGTCGTGATCGTGGTCGTGATCGTGGGAGTGGTCCGCATGTTCTTCATGCGAATGGGCATGTCCTGCAGTCGCGTAAACGAAGTGCAGCCCTTCTTCACTATTGTAGTGCACTTCCAGATCAATATGCCCGGCCCGAAGTTCCATTCGATGGGAAGGATCGTGGTGATGCTCTTCCCCGGAATGGGCCGAAAGGCTGAGATGCGTTCCCAGTAATAGCTGCCCGACCAGCGACAAGGACAACAAATGCAATGGTTTCATGGTGGGTTTCATCATAAATAATGAGTTTGAGAGATGTATGAGATACAAAAGAGTCTACTGGGCGGCTCTCCTTAGAGTTCCACCCAAGCGTTCAAGCTTCCCGACCAAATCCAAGGATAGCTTTGCTGCGAAGCCAGGCTCCAGCCGTGCTCTTCCAACCAGATCCAGAACAGCTCCGGATCACCGTCCGGGAGATAAAGCCACCCCACCCCGGGAGCAAAGACCCACGGTGGTTGAGCGCTGTAAACCGTTCCCATCCAGGAGGACCACTGCCATCCTTCGCCCAGCGACCAGGCATAGCGCAAGGGGCTGCTGGAACCAGCATGGAGCACTTCAAAAACATGGGTGACCCTGGTGGAAGTAGCTGCTCCGCCCCATTCTTCCGTCAGGGTTCCAGCCCATTCAAAGGTCACCCGGTAGAGCCCTGGAGCGGTAAACGCCCAGTTGTAATGCGTATGCCCTCCGCCCACCAGTTCCAGCACGCCTTCCCCACCCGCTTGCTCACTGCTGGAAAAGTGGATCACGGGCCCCGGCTGCATGGAATACAAGAAAACCTCCCCGCCATTATCCGGACCTGTCCCCGAAACCTCGACCAGCCGCAAAGTAATCCTCCCGCGACTGCCACTGCCTCCAAAACCTCCGGCAAAAATCCCTCGCTGCAAAAGCGGACTGCCCAATCCCAGCCATAAACGGGTATCGATCTCGTCCGTCTCGATCACTTCAGGAATCACCCAAAAGGGATCACCGGCTTCCCCCAAAAAGGAAAACGCAGCACTGGCAGGGATGTTTCGCTCACTCGCTTCCGTCACTTGTAACACCACCCGCCAGGGCTCCAACTCCGCCTTCCCCTCAAAATCGAAAACATAGGGATGCCAACCGCTCTCCGAAAGATAGTTGACGGCAAGGTCATAATGCCCCGAATCAATAAACACTTCCCGCCCCGACAGTGCGCTCAGCTGGATGAAATGCAGCGCAATGATTGAGAGTATTAAGAAAATTCTGGAAATCATCCCCATTTATTGAAAGTTATTTGCGATAAGAAGACGGTATGTCAAGTTGCAAGGCAGTTTTTTTCTATTCCCTCGACACAGTATTTCAGCGTGCTTCGGGCATTCTACGGTGGCGGCATCCTTATATCCGGACAAACAGGTTTGTTCTCTTCTGCACATTGCTTGCAGTCATTACGGCCAAAGGGGAAACAGAAGAGGATCCAGGTACCGAGCTGCTGCCCTTTCCGGTCGCCGCCAGAGCCAGCACCGCGGCGGATCAAGCTGCTGCGGTAGGCGTCACTTCTGTTCGCCCGACTGAAACCCTGCGGGAAACCACCGGCTCCCTCGGGGAGATGCTGGCTTGGCAGAGTGGCGTCTCGTCAAGCTTTTATGGGGGAGCGGCCAGCCGTCCGGTCATTCGGGGAATGGAGGGCTATCGGGTGGGCATTTTTGAAAACAGCCTTGCCACGGGAGACCTCTCCGCCAGCAGCCCCGATCACGCCGTCGCGGTGGAGCCCCTTTTTATCGAAAGCATCCGCCTCTTCAAAGGGCCTGCCGCCCTCTATCATGGCGGCGGGGCCATCGGCGGGGCAGTGGATATCCACCCGAACTATATCCCCCTCCGTTCCGAGTCCCCTGGATCCGGTGGAAGCCTGCAGGGACATTTCGACTCGGCCACCTCCGGACGAACCGCCTTGATCCGTCATCACTCCCGGCAGGAAGACTTTGCCTTCCGGATCAACCTGCTCTCCCGCGAAACGGAGGACTATCGTATCCCGGGGGCCGCCCGGACCGAGGATTATGATCGAAACAACCGCCTGCGGCTTCCTCCGGCGGTTCGTGGGCAGGTGGCACCCAATCCACAAGGCAGGGTCCCCAATACCCATTCCTCGACCCGGGCTGTTGGAATGGGTGGCGGATGGTTTCCGGGCGCCAATGCCATCACCGTGGGTTTTCTCCATTACGCGATGGAATACGGGGTGCCTGCGGACGGACATACCCATGGCAATCCTTATGGACAGGCGGGAATCACCGGCCCCGGCCCGAATGATGTCATCACCATTGACCTGAAGCAAAACCGCCTGTTTGCCGAGGCGCACATCCCGCTTGACCAGACCTGGATGGATGGCATCAACGCCAAACTCAGCTATACGGACTACCGACAGGATGAATGGGAAGGAAGCTTCCTTGGGAATGCCTTCCAACGCGAAACCGTCAATAGCCGTCTCGAGACGGAGAGCATCGGTGAACGGGGAAGGCTTTTTCTCGGAGGCAGTTTTAACGCCCACCGTTACGACAACCGCAACATTTCCTATGGGGCCGGGCGGGCCGACGAGGACCGATTAGAAACCTCCGGCGAGCAGCTGGCACTCTTCGGCCTGCAGGAAGTCGAGTGGGCATCCACCGTTGTCCGGGTGGGCCTGCGGGCCGAGCATCAATCCGCCCGCCGCCGGGACCGAACCGATCTCTCCCGCTCCAGCACAACCGGAAGCAGTTCGCTTGAGGTGGAGCAAGTCCTCTCCGAAACCTGGCGATTGGCCACCTCCCTCACCCTCGCCAATCGGATTCCGGATCCAGAGGAACTTTTCATTGAAGCACCCCACGGTGCCACTGGAGTCTATGCCATTCCCAACCCCGCCCTTGAAGTGGAACGGTCCAAAGGAGCCGAAGTCCGGCTGTTTCGGAGTGGAGAACGCAGCCATTTTGAGATGAGCGTGTTTTATCGCCGCTTTGACGGGTTCATCTTCCTGCAAAATGAAGGTTTCGAAGTGGATGGGCTGACGGCTTATGCTCAGGCCCAGAGAGATGCCAGCTTTGTCGGCGGTGAAATTCAGCTGCACTGGAATCTGCTCCGGGGCACAGACCGGCGCCTGGATCTGGAAACATTCTTTGACTACTTGAGGGGACAGAATCTGGATGAAAGCGAACCGCTTCCACGCATGCCTCCGATGCGAGCCGGGATCACCCTGAAGGGACAGGAAGGGCCCTGGACAGGCAACATCCAATGGCTCCACGCCTTTTCCCAAAAGCGGGTCCCCTCCGCCGCATTTGGAACGCTTGCCTATCAGACGCCGAGCCCCGCCTATTCACTGCTCTCAATCGGGCTCGGCAGGGAATGGGCGCTCAGCACACGAAGTCATTTGGAAGTCCGCTTGATGCTGACAAACCTGCTCCATACCGAAGCTCGCCAACATACCAGTTTCCTCAAAGATGTTGCCCCTCTGCCCGGCCGCAGCATCCAACTGGGAGCCACCCTCCACTTCTAAACACTCCTCCCAAGGCTGGCAACATTCAGCTGAAGGACAGACTCTCTTTAGACTCAGCCCGTCGATCAATCAACTGTGCCCGCCAGATCGAGCTCTCCGAGGGCAAGCTGCAGCTGATCCCACTGCCGGGCAGCATCCTCAAAGCTCTTCTCCTCGTAGGCTGTTGCCAGTTTGCCCAGTCCGGAAGCCAGCACCTCCTGCCGGAGGCTGATGGCCGCACTCTGCACCCTCTGCAAGTTCAAGACTGCCCTTTGCGTGCGTCCGCCCAGGAAATGGGCCCTCGCCTCATCCGCCGCCTTGGCGACATCCTTCCGCAGCGTTTCCAGCATCTCCGCATATTCTCCGGAACTCATTCCCAACTGCTCCACAGTGGCATTGCGGGTGGACTCCACCCGCTGCAGGACCTCACGTACCGTTTCCAGCACGGCAGTCGCCTTGTAAGGCTTGACCAGATAATGGGCGATGCGAAGAGAGCCAGCCTTTGAGATGTTATCGCGGTTGCGACTGGCAGTACACATAATGACCCCCGTCTCCATGAAGCGCAGATCCTTGCGCATCCGCTGGACAACACCAAGCCCATCCAGGCCCGGCATCAAGTGATCAAACACACAAACTGAGGGGTCGAATCCCTCCACCAGAGCTTCCCATGCTTGCACCCCGTTGGCAACATAACGGACATTCCAAGCCGGTTCACGCGAAAATATCCCTTTCAGGATCTGCCGGGATACAGGATCGTCTTCGGCCACCAGAATCCCCGGACGCTCATCTTTCTCCAGCCCGCTGGAAACATCCGGGGCAGCCGCCTCAAGCTCGTCCGTGACAAGTTCCGGTGCCAGACTGGTCCAGCGTTTGAGCAGGGCTGTAACGTCCCCCAGACCAGTAGATGTGGTGGAAAAAGAAAGATGAACCACCTCCTCCGCATCCAGCCGGGATTGGACCTGCCCATCAAGAGCACTTAGAAATGCCTCAAAGACTCCACGGTTGTGGTGGGCAGACGGACCACTGAGGGCTTCCAGCTCGCGGACTTTTTTCTCAGCCCGCTCCCGGCGGGAAGACTCCACTCGCAGGGCCTCTTCCATTTGCGTGATTCGCAGGCGGATTTCTTTATCGCGGGCAGCCGTTTCCTCAGACTGGGTCGCATCAGGAACCTCAACCGGAACGACCGGCACAGGCTCCTGCTCCTTTTTTGCTGCAGTGATATCCGCTTTCACCTGCGCGGAGAACACCCAGTAAACAAAGCCCCCGACCAGAGCCGAGAGTACCACAAAGACCAAGGCCCGGGCCATTTCCGGACCGATGCCAGCGGTTGTCCATATCCCGGGATTCGCCCATAACCCCCAACCTAAATAGACCGTAAACAAGACGATGGTCGTGGCAAACAGGGTCCAAAATGGGACAAGCAGAGGATGATTCTGGAAAAACTTCATCTATCAAAATTTCGGTACCAACTCATTCATCGACCCACCTGCCCAATCCCTTAAGCCCCGATTTCCTTGCTCACCATTAGGAAACGACTTCTCCCTCGCCATAACGGGGAAATTGCGGAGAATAGATCAACACTTTCGCTCAAAACTCACCCGCACCCCGTTCTGCTGATGAAAGACCGCACACACCACAAGCGAACGATGCTATGCACCGTTTACTCGATTTCGGTCGGCCTGCTCACTGCCTTCAGCCTGCAGGGGCAGCACATCATCGAGGAATATGGCGAGCCCCAATGGAGCAGCGGATGGACCGGGCCCACCTTGGAATCTCCTGCCGCTCATTCCTGGCGTGAGCTGTCCGATCACCTCCCCTTTTATGACCACGGCAACCCCACCGTGTTTGAGCAGTTGATGCTGGAATACATCAACCGGGCCCGCGCAAATCCAGGGGCCGAGGCCGCCCGCCTTGGAATCGGGCTTAATGACAATATTGCGCCATCCCAATCCATCGCCGACACACCCAAACAACCGCTGGCCTTCCAACCCAACCTGATTGCCGCCGCCCGCAGCCATTCCCAATGGATGCTCGATAACAACGTGTTCAGTCATACGGGAGTGAATGGTTCAAACCCAGGGGATCGAATGGAGAGTGCCGGTTATACTTTTTCCGGGAGCTGGACATGGGGAGAGAATATTTCATGGGGTGGATCGACCGGGCCCATCGACCCCGTCGAAGAAACCATTGCCCGACATGATGGCCTCTTTCGCAGCCCCGGCCATCGCCTCAATCTGATGAACAACGGTTTCAACGAGATGGGAGTGGGCATTCTCGAGGGCGAGTTCACCCACTCAAACGGAACAACATACAATGCACTCATGGCCACGCAAAAGTTTGCCCGCTCCGGCGCCACTCCAGAGCGCTTCCTGGTCGGAGTGGTCTACTATGACTTCAATGGCAATGGACGCTACGACATTGGCGAGGGCATCTCAGGCATTGAAGTCAATGTGACCAATGCTGCCTTTTATACCCGCACCGCCGACGCGGGGGGCTTTGCCATCCCCGTCCCGACCGGCTCCACTACTCGCAGCGTCAACCTCTCCGGTCTCGGTTTTTCCCACACCGACAGCGTCTCCTTTTCCAGTGATCAAAACCACAAGCAGGACTTTGGCCTCGCCTATCAGGCTCCGACCCTGAGTGGACCCAGCCAGCCTCCTGCCGGAATCCCACAACAATACACCATCTCCAACGTTCCGGGTGCCACCGCCTTTCGTATTGAGCTCATCCGGGAAGCCGACGGACAGATACACGAGGAAACCGTTACAGTCCCGGCGGGCGAAGCCTTTGACCTGACTCCGCTGGCGGGCGCTCACTACACCTTGAGGGCCCAACCCGAACACCACGGAATGCTCTGGCCCGCAGGCAGCACTTTTCAACTGTCCACGACCGGAACCGGCAGCTCCGGCTTCTCCCAATGGGCCTCAGACGCCGAACAGGCTGCCGGGCTCACCGCTGGCACCCTCGCCAATCATCCGGATGCGGATTTCAGCGGCGACGGGATATCCAACCTGCTGGCCTACGCCCTTGGGCTCTCCCCTACCACACCAGAATCTTCGCGTTTCCCTGTCATCCAGGCCAGTGGAAGTGATCCATTTTTCGAATACAGGATACTTACAGCCAGAAGCGATGTTGAAGTCTTTGCGGAGATTTCTACAAATCTGACCGAATGGCACCGCGAGGGAACAGCAAACGTACCCTCCGGTTTTCAAGTCGTGGCGATTGGAACTGAAGGGGACTATCAGTCCTTCCGGGTCCACTTCCCCGCTACCTCGTCGGACAGCCACTGGTTCCTCCGCCTGGTGGCAGAGCAACCCTGAAACAGTCTCCGGTCAGGTTGGACTAATCCACCAATAGCGCTCCTCCATTGCGAGGAATGGAAAGTTTGATGCTGCCTTCTGGACTGAGCTGAACAGAAGACAAGGAACCCTTCAGATTCGCATCATCCGCATAAAGCCGAAGCTCACCGGAAGCATCGCTCAACATCGGTAAGCCCACTTCCAACTCAAGCATTTCATCCATGGCGTTGATTCCCGCCACATACCAATGGTCTCCACTTCTACGGGCCAAAACAACATAACGCCCGGGATAGCCATCGAGAAATATCGTCTCATCCCAAGTGGTTGGCACTTCCTTCATGAACTCGATCGCCCACTCCGGAGCATCCTCCAGATTGTTCGGTGCCAGGGCAAAAAACTGGATCGGACTCTGGAACAGTACTGCCGTAGCCAGGGCGAAAACATCCGAAGTGCGCCGCTGTGTGCCCACATTCGGGGTGTTGTCCGCATTGTAGAACTGATTCAGTGCGCTCCCTCCGAAATCCATGCTTCCGACCGCGTTCCGGATAAATGGATGCATACTCGCCTGCACCGCTTCCTCATCACAGCGCTCTTGAGAAAAATGGAGCATCTCACTGGCAAGAACCGCCTCACTGGAGACAAAATTCGGGAACATCCGCTCCCATCCCCGGGGAAGCGTGCAGCCGTGAAAAACCACCATCAAGCCATGTTCATTGGCATCGTAGAGAATATCCTCATACAATTGCATCGTGACCTGCTTATCGCCTCCAAAGAAATCCACCTTGATTCCCTTCACCCTGATGTCCTGCAACCACTTCATCTCAGCCCGACGGGGAATCGCCCGATGCATCCGGTCACGGGGAGTCTGGGGAGCATCATTCCAATAGCCATTCGTATTATACCAGAGGAAAAGTTCGACATTCTTTTCCTTGGCATAGTCCACCAGCTCAAGGATCCCTTCCCGACCAATCCGGGTATCCCACCATGCGTCCACCAAGACATACTCATATCCCATCGCGGCGGCAAAATCGATGTAGTTCTGTTGCTCATCGAAGTTCATGCTATCATCCATCTTGATGATCCAGCTCCAGGTCCCTCTTCCAAACCGATACTCCTGCGAGGCAGGATACAAGGGCTCCACCACATCAAAAGGGATCGTGGTTTCTACGATCGGCTTGAGCGTCTTTCCCACCGTAAGGGTCCGCCAGGGAGTCTTTCCGGGAAGCGCGATCCCAGGGGAGGATGTTCCATTCCCATTGTTCTGAGCTTCATCGGGGAAACCAATTGTATAGAGCCCACCGGGATGGCCCACCAGCTTCCCTCCACAATAGCTGCTGTCGACGCCCGTTTCCGAGACCAGCACCCAGCCGCGCTCATTCACTTTGAACAAGCCCGGAAAGATATAGCCGTAGCCCCACCCGTTTTCGCCCATCGCACGATCCCCGAAATAAGGGGTTTCGTAGCTCGGTCCAGTCCGGGCAAATCCGGTCATCGGCTCCATCATCGGAGAAAGAAACGTCGTTGTCCCTTCCGGAAAAAGGAATCCGGTGACTTCCTCATGCACCACACAGCTGCGATAGTCATCCTGCGGATGCACCACATAGCGAAAGGCGATGTCATGGTCGCTCACTTGAATTTCCAGATCAAAGGCCGGACCTTTATCATGCGAAAACTGAAAGACCGCACAGTTGGCCTGATAGCGAACCTCACTCTGCTTAATGGTCGGCAATCGGTAGGTCTCCTCGACCCGATCCCGCAAGACTTCTGTATTCAGGCTTAGTCCCTGCGTAAAGTCACCGACGCTGGTGCGCAAGCCCAGTGGAGAAGGTTTCAGGAAGACCTTATCCCCATAGATGACTGAATAGGTAGGAAGCCCGTCTTCAGCTGCCAACAGGACACTCAGTTTTCCGTCAGGGCTGTGAACGATGAATTGCTCCGCCCATAGGGACATTCCCGTGATCAGGAGAAAGAAGCCAAAGATTATTTTTTTCATAAATAGAATAACGAACGTGGTGGATACCTGAAGTTTCCTTGGCGGATGAAAGAGCTTCTTTTCCCCTCCCGCGGCACCTGCCCTAAAATCGGTTCACCTCAAACCAATGCATGAATGCCTCAAACCATCGGTTGCTGGTGCGATCCGGATAGCCGAGTCCAAAACCATGGCCTCCGTTCTGATAGAGATGAAACTCCACCGGAACCCCCGCATCAAACCAGGATCGAATGATCCCAAACTCTCCG
Organism: Verrucomicrobiota bacterium; assembly: GCA_050485245.1. Taxonomy (GTDB): domain Bacteria; phylum Verrucomicrobiota; class Verrucomicrobiia; order Opitutales; family Oceanipulchritudinaceae; genus JBJHBA01. Next base: position 196,876 of record JBJHBA010000005.1, read on the forward strand.
TTGAAGAGAAAATCATCCGTGGCAATGACGGAGAACATCGGTGGCGCATTTTCCGGCACTTTGACCGAGTTCATAAATCCGTAGATCGGTGCAATAAAAGCGAGCTTCATGCTGTCCGACTGAAGTGCGCTGTGAATGGTCAAGCCGGCACCGGCGGAGAATCCCATCATCCCGATGCGATCCACCTCAACGCCCCACTCTTCAGAGCGTTCGACAATCAGGGCATAGGCTGCCTCGGCATCGGATAACTGATTGGACAAATCCCAACTGCTAGGTCGGGGTCTGGAATCACTGCCCGCTTCGGCAAAACGTCGGTTCATCTGATCCTCAAAATCCTCCAACGATTCCGCCGTCGGGATGAGACGATACTTCAACACAAAGGCGGCGATCCCGCGGTCAGCAAGTGCCTGGGCCACCCTCCACCCTTCGTTATTCATGGAAAGCCACATGTAGGCTCCACCCGGTGCCACAATCACCGCCGCGCCCGTCGCTTTCTCCGGCTCAGGCAAAAATGGCGTCAAGGTGGCATTGGAAATATTCCGCGCCATTGGCTCGCCCCACTGACGAAACCAACTTTCCTCCACCGCCTGCCCCTCAACGCCTCCGGTATGCAAGGCAATGGCATTGGGTTCTTCCGGTGCATCCAGAGGATGCACTTTCCCGTCCTGGGCAAGAACCGTGGCCGTGAGGAAAAGGGATGCCAGCAGGCATCCAGTCGTGAATATCTTATAAACGTTATTTTTCATCTGGAAAATGCTGAATCAGGCGCAGGCATGCCCCTCGGTTATTGGCTGGGCTCAAAACTCCACCAATCAAAATCAAACAACCCGACTTCTTCAGGCCCCTTGAACACAAAATACAAGTCGTGGATTCCGCCCACAGCATCCACCTCACATTTATTGAGCTTCCACTCACCCGCAGAGTCCATTGATTGCAGTGCGCATACCCCCAAAAGCGGACCTTCGGCCCCTCCTAAACGGATCTCAATCGCACTTCCCTCGCTGACATTGGAAACCGAAGCCTGAAAGCGCTGAGCCCCTTCTGCGAAATCCACATCGCGAAGACGGATAAAATCCCCGTTGTGAATGTGGGTAACGTAAACACCGCCGGAGTCATGGTTTCCGATTTTCAAGCCGGTCGACCAGGCGATGGTTTCGGCTTCCACCCGCTGATAGGGATTGAGTGTCCCGACACCTTCCACGATAGCCTGACGGCTTGGGGTTATGTATGGGACAGATCCATCCTCGTTGAAGATCAATTCCTCAACGCAGACAGAGCGATTAAAACCGCCTCCTCCTGGCAATGACTCGTCATGGTAAAAGAAGAAGGTTCGACCTTGGAAATCTGCCACCCCCGGATGGTTCGTAAAGGCAAGCCCAGGGTGCCTGTCCATGATCACACCTTGATAGGCCCATGGCCCGGTTGCGCTTGGAGCGGTTGAATAAGCAATCACTTCTGGAATTCCGCCCGCCGCATAAAACAGGTAATACATTCCCTGCCGCTCGTAAAGCCAAGGGCCTTCCTCATAGTTAGTGGTGTACCGTTCGGTCTTGTTTTCCCTCGGACCGAAGGCTTCTTCAGTCATATCGACATAGACAATCCCATTATCACCGATGCTCTTATCGTATGAGATCATGTCCTCGTTCAGCCGCACATACATCAACCTGGGATTGCCCCAGTATAGATATGCCTGACCATCCGTGTCGATGAAGACGGTTGGGTCGATGTCGTCCCATATATTGGCACTTTCGATGAATCGACGCCCCAAGGCATCTTTGAAGGGGCCGTAGGGCGTATCCGCCACCAGCACCCCTATCCCATCTCCATGGATCGGGACATAGAGGTAAAACTTCCCATTTCGCTCGATGCATTGAGCCGCCCAAGCGCCATTGTCCCGCTGGGACCATTCCAGGTCATCCAGCGAGGCAACGGCACCATGGGCTCTCCAATTAACCATATCCTTGGTTGAAAACAAACGCCAATCCCGCATCGTGAAGAAGTCGGAATCAGTATGCTCATCATGCGTCGTATACAGATACAGCGTATCATTATATACCATGGGCGCAGGATCCGCAGTGAATTTGGTCTGCACAATCGGGTTTCGGGCATCCAGCCAAGCAGGCAAGACCATCCCGGCCACTAGCACCGTCGCAAAAATACGATCCGCTTTTGTCATCAGTTGATTCATTCGGATTCGCCCTGATACTCTACTGCAGTGGTTCGCTCAGCGGCAGGACAAAGATCGCTGCACTGAGTGCGGGAACCGGAAGCCCTTGCCCAACATCCAGATTGTCCGTCTCGACAATATCCACCGAACGCTCCCTTCCTGGGGCGTTGTAGGCAAATTCATCCTTGCCGGTGAAATGCCAACGGCTGACTTCTCCGCTCACGCTGAAACCTTCCAGCCGGGGATTCAATAGCGCCTCCTCGGTTGTTGGATTGACCACCGCAATGGTCAGCGCCTCGCCATCTTCCGTCAGGGCTGCGGAGACGTCGAAAGGTCCGTCCACTCCTTGCACGATCACAGGGTGCTTCCCAAAATGATTCCGATACATACTCAACGCCAATCCAGTGGTTTCCAGTTCAGCGGCAATACGCGTCGTCTTGATCGCGCCAATCACATTCACGGTCTGGGCATACAGTGCCATCTCTATGATGTCCGAATGACGGAAAAATTCATGCAATCCCGCAGCCACGCCCAAGCCGTCTGCAAGGTCATAAATACAGCCCAGCTCGCCATAGACATAATCCCGGTGCCAGTAATTCCACTCCGTCATGGCAATAGGAATGATTCTTCCTTCCAGATGCTCCAACCGCGCCTGCAATTCGCGATGGCCTTCAGCTTTGGAGCGGATACTGGACTGCATGCTGGCGATATGCTCTTCCAGTGAAACCCTCCCGGTTTCAGACCAAGGGGTCCGCCCAACATAAAAGTGCTCTGAAATCAGGTCCATATAATCGGAACTTTCCAAAAGCATGCCTTCCGTCCAGGGAATGCCCCGACGGGACTGCACCGGGTCGGTGTCATGATTGATCCGGTCCAAGTCACCGGATGCGATCAGGATCAGCTCGGAGTCCGCATCCAACATGGCTTGAGCCACCTCATTGTGCTTCAACACATAGTGATGCAATTGCATGTGACCCAACTGCCAGTTGCCCCACATTTCATTGCCCACACACCAGTATTTAACTCCGTATGGTTCCTCATGGCCATTTCCGGCACGCCAGCCTCCACCAATAGTGGACGTGTCCCCGTTCGTATACTCAACCCACTGGGCAGCGGAGTAGGCATCACCAAAGCCCGTATTTGCCGCAATCATTGGTTCTGCACCAATCAGACGGCAGAACAAAAGAAATTCGTCCGTCCCAAAATCGTTGTGCTCCACTCCAGTCCAGGCGGGATTGCGCCGGGGGGGACGACGATCCCGGTCCCCAATGCCGTCACGCCAGTTGTAACCACTGACGAAATTACCACCGGGCCAGCGGTAGAGCGGCGCATTCAGTTCCCGCAGCAGCTCAATCGTATCGCGACGCATCCCTTCGATATTATCACCAGGCATCAATGAAAGCGTGCCCAGGAGGATCTCACCTTCAAGCACCCGGACCTCCAAAGATGCACCCATCGCAATCGTCTTGCTCGGCACAAATTCATAATACTCTTTAACATAATCCGTACCCGAAATACGGATACGCTTTGTCGATATGTCCTCCTCTGCTTCACCCCAGATCAACCGAACCTCAAGCTCAGCCGAACCATTGAGGGCCTTGGCCCAAATATAACCCGGGTAATTCATATCCGCCAATACTCCAAGATCATTGTGGCGAATACCCGTGCCCGCTTCGATCCGCGGCGTGTGCCTGCCGACAAAGCTGTCAGCCGTCACCATTTCCAACCCGGAAGCGTCACCCACGATCTCCCAGGGAGATGCCGAAACCACCGGAAACTCCGTCGCATCGATCACTCCGGGAAAATCAGGGTCGGCCAATACCTGATCCCCATAGGGATTATAGTCGGGGCTGACCGGATGATAAAATTTCCGGTCTTCCAGCATCTCTGCCCAGATGCCTCCATAAATGCTCCGGCCAAGGTGCTCAATGAACTGGCCATAGATCATCGGGTTGATGGCATCCGCACGCTCTTTGGCGTCGATATGCGCAGTGATTTCTATTGCCGACTGTGCTGAAAGCATCGCAGGCAGGGCGCTCAATAGGAATAGACTCGATCTCACGGCTGTTATAATAAGGGGTTCAAACACGTTCTCAAACGGCGATCTTGATGATCGACCTGTCCATCATTGCGCCCTGAGCCACCAACTCAAGTTCAGCCGGAAATCTGCCCTCAAATTCACTAAATGTTAATTTCCAGCACCTTAAGAAGGAATTAAATCGATTACAACTTTACTGTAAAGCAATAAAACGTCGCCTTCCTCTTCACATCTTAGGTGTCTTCACGGTTCTCCGCAGCAGGCGTCTAATCCTGGAACTCAACGCGCAAGCGCCAATATGCGTCAGCCCCTTCGACGGGAAGCGTCAACTCTTGATTCGCACTCAACTCCGAACCGCTGTGCTCCCACTGCTGCGTCCATGAGCGAAGGTCAGAGGAAGACTCCATCATGTAGCGCAGGTCCGGCTTGGGTTCCCGGACCGACCATACCACCCGGCGTCCTTCCGGACTCGCCTCTATCCTTGGCAGGCGCTCATTGCCCCGTCCGGTCAATCCGATGTCGAGCGCATAACGCAAGAGGTTGCTCAGGCCATCTCCGACCGGATCAGCCATGGCACCGGATACCTCTGCATTGCTGCGATCCAGGGGATGTGAAAAGTTCCGATGCTTCCAAAGTGCATAAGAGGCAGCTTCCTTTTGAACATGGATGTTATCGAGCCGGATCTCATCACGAGCCCCACTTTCGGAGCTGAGTCGCTTCCCAGTGAAATAATACTTCCACCGCAGCTCAACATAAGCCTGCCCCAGCGCTGCTTCGGGTAATGGGTAGGGGCCGATCTGCTCAGTCACTCCTTCCTGTTCGCTACGTCGATACTCAACGACCCCTCCCGCTGGATGAGGAAAGTCTATAAATTCAGCGGCACTTCCTCCTACCCGATACTGAAACCGAATGGCATAAACGCGACTGTTGGCTTCCTCGGTGGAAGCCTCCCACTGAACAGTTGCGTGATAGCAATCACGGGTATCCAAAGCCAAAACGGCAGCACCGAGATCCCGCCCGCGCCCTGTATTGATAAAGCTGATACCACGTTCCCCCAATCCATTGATCCGGGTTCTACGGGTATTATTGTAGGGGAAGCCAGCAGTATCATCTCCATGGTAATCGCCCGTAACCGAATAGGGAATGTCCACCGCATCCCGTATAGTGGGGTCGTCCTGTTCACTCTGCAGAAAAAGCATATGGGGAGGAAATGCTCCCTCGGGTCGGTCAGGCTCCCAGGAAGAAAAGATGTAACCGCCCTCTCTCAAGCGGTGCGGGATAATCGCTGGAGGTTCATCGGAGGGAGAAAATACCGCACGTAAAAAGATGTCACCCTCTCCATTGAAAGTAAGGCTGGGCTCACTGGTTTCAAGGCCTTCCCATCCCTCGAACACATATCCCGGAGCAGGGACTGCCGTCACCGTAACCGGTACTCTGTGGTAATATCGACCACTCCAGGGAAAGGGGTTGAGACGATCCTCAAGGCCGAATGTCTGGCTGTTGATCTCCACCGTGTTAATTTGAATACTCCCGGTTCCGGCCGGATGCACGTCCACCGTCAGCTTATAAGGGGGCTCGAAATGAAAATACTCTGAAATATGGCGAAACACCGCATCGGGACGTTTGCGGGCAAACAGCCGCATGACATTCCACTCATTCGGCATGCGGTTGCGCAGAATCATCGGCCAGCGTGTGATCTCCTCAAATTGACCAATTTCCGGCTGTTCGGGATGCTGTCTGTTAAGAGGGTAATTCGGCCAGATACGATCCCACTGCTCTTCAAACAGTTCAAGCGCACGCCGTGAGTTGAATCCCGTATTCAGCTGGTCAGCCATCCGGTTGACAAAGGAGTCACGGAAGGATTCGTTTTGCAGCATCAACCGCAAGGGGCGCGTCGACCAATCGGGATTTGGCCAGGAAGTTCTCCCTGGCTCGGTCGCCATTATCAACGTATTGTAATTTTCATTACGAACACCTTGATTCCGCACAAAATTATACCCGAAGTCCGTATCATAAAGCAACCAGCGCCATCGACCATCATGTCCAGGTGAAGCATCCGGAACAAAGGGGACTCTTAACCGCCAGTGATCGTAGTTGTTCCCCGGCCAATCCTGATTATTCAGATAAATTTGGGCTACGTTGTAATCGATAAAGTTGTCCACATCCATACGCCGCTCGACTTCGGCAAGAAAGGACGATCCGCGGGGGTCATTGGTCCGCATATAACTGATTAAGGCATTGAAGTGATTCCGGTCTCCTTCCGGTTCAAAGACCCAGTTCGAAAGTATGTCCAGGTTGTCTGGATCGATTCCATACACCCGTTCAAGGTAATGCCGGTCATAGCGTTCCCGTATGTTATGAATACCCCAGTATTCACCGTTGATAAAAAGGATGGATGGCCGATAAGCCTGCGTATCCATTCGCATGTGCCCGACCAAAGTCTGCATAAACCCATCCCGCAAAAGAGTCCGGTCGCGGTCATTCCCACTGTTGCGGAGAATCAATCGCCGATAGCTGGAATATGGCTGATCAGGGAAGATGGCATGTTCAAAACTGCCCGCACCATATCCTGCCCGGGCGTAAAGTCGGAGCGACTTTTTCGCGTAATTCCGACTACTTGCCCCATGAATGCGCGCCCCCACGGGATGACTGAGGACACGGGTCCCATCCGTCTCAAAGAATTCGAAATGAACCACCCGTTCCCATTCGATCCCCCGTTCGCGAAAATTGGGTTCTTCCGGATCTGGCCCATGCACATAAATCCCGCGTTCCTCTCCCCAAAAATCATCGTAATCCACCGAGATCGAAATGACAGGATGCGGCCAGCGATTGATAAACTGCTCTCCAATCCAATAAGTAGCCGTTTCCGTCTCACTGGGAATGGCATTGTCCCGAAATGCCCGCACCCGCACGACGGTCGCTTTCGAAATCCTGCGTTGGGGTGCCTGAAATCCTGCTCCACTGGGAATCCGCGCAAACACCTCCATTTCCTGCGTCCGGTCTTCAACTGCCAATACTTCTGGAAAAACCGGCGACTCCTCCGTTGGGGTAGATCCATCCACCGTATACCGGAGGGTGACCCCTGTATCAATGCTCGAAGCCTCCACTCCAATCGGATTCACATGCACCCCCGCCCCATGGGACAGTCGTGGTGCCTCCAAAACAGTAGTGAAAGGCGAAAACCCATTTGGTCCGCCAGGTGTCACTTCAATGAAGTAAGCCCAGGACTCTCCTCCATCTGGAGAACGCCCATAACTGACATCCCGCGGGATCGGTCTAGCGGGCAGGTGATCCGCCACGCTTCCATCCGGTCTCACCAGATAAATGGGCTCTCCTTCGGAACTGATACTAAAATTGGTGTGCATTGGCCCATCCACCTCGCGACGGTCCTTCCCCGAAGCCCAAACCAGCAAGCGCCCACTCGGCCCAATTTCCACTGAGGGAAAAATCCAGCGCCTTATGTTGCCGGAATCATCACTCAAGGCCCACCCGGATAAGGAAACCGCCGAAGCCGAACGGTTGATCAGCTCAATCCAATCTTCATAATCCCCATCCTCATCTGCCAGGGTTATTCCATTGCTGGCCATAACTTCGTTGATACGAACGGAAGCTGACAACAGGGGAACACATACCAGCCAAGCGAACAGCAACACCCACAACCTGAGCATGGTAAACTCAAATCGGATGGGGAACGGTTTAAAATAAAACCATCTCCGCGCTCTCATAAGCCTCAACTCAGCCATACCTCCAACCATTGAAGTGCAGAGGATTATACTGGCAGGCATCCAGTGGCTGGATCAACCGAAATCAATAGCCACTTCGCAGGGTAAAGAACCAGTCTTCTTCGACGGAATCCCAAAACCAGCGCTCATTCCGCGCACTGGTTCCAGTCCCCTCCAGGTAATACATCCAGCTACCGGTCGAATAGCGGAAAAACCAGGGGTAGGTGTGTCGCCCGGTAAAGGTCCATCCAAGATCGAGCATGTACCAGAAGGTTTCCTCTTCATTGTCCAAGGTAGGAAACAACCAGCCATGCTCCGAGTGGAAATACCAGCCAGTCGAATCAATCCAGAACAAGCCGAACCAGGGACTTTCAAACCGGGTGGGATTGCTCGTAAAAGCATCTTCCCATAAAGCGGAACCGGCAGTCACCCGGATATTATCGAGCCGGATTTCATCGCGGGCTCCACTTTCCTCGCTGAGGCGCTCTCCCGTAAAGTAATACTTCCAGCGAAGTTCCACATAGCCTTGGTTGAGCGCATCGGCAGGCAAGGGG